>NZ_JBLVOB010000006.1:0-33023 GCF_053543555.1 Microbacterium xerophyticum
GCCGCCGCCGCGGCTCGAGCCGGCGCCGCTGAGCAGGCCGCCGAGGATGCCGCCGAGGATGTCGCCGCCCAGGCCGCTGCTGCCGCCGCCGCCCCAGCCGCTGCTCGCGCCGCCACTCCATCCGCCGCCGCCCCAGCCGCCGTTGTTGAACGAGGAGACCTCGCTCTGGGCGTACGAGATGGCTTCGGCGGCGAGGCTCGCAGCGCGGGTGGCGCGTTCGGTGGCGAGGGCAGGACCCGTCGCCTGCGCTGCGACGGCTTCTGCATACGCCGCGTTCGCTTCCGCAAGACGGGTACGGGCCGTCGCACCGATCGCACCGCGACGGGTCGTGATGAAGTCGGTGGCGGCAGATATCTGCGCCTGGGCCTGGGCGAGCTTCTGCTGCAGCATGCGCTGCGTGCGTTGTGCGAGCGCAGAGGCCTCACGAGCCTGGCCGAGCGCCGCGTCGATCTGCGTGTTCGCCGCGTCGAGCGTCTCGAGCACCTGCTGAGGATTGCGCTGCGCGGTCTGAAGGCTCGTGTGCGCGCTGTCGATGTTGGTCCGTGTGCGGGCGATGAGAGGCGCCAGTTGCGTCTGGGCCTCGGGCATCGCGGCTGCGGCGGCGAGGTCCGCCTCGAGGTCTGCGATGAGCGCGCGTGCCTGCTCTTCCACTGTCGACAGGTTCGCGCCGAGGTTCGTCACAGCCGCGACGAGCTCCTCGCTCTGCTGAACAGCCGCCTCCGCGGTGCGGATGGCGAAGGCAGCCTCACCGTTCTTGCCGGCGGCGATGAGCTGGGCCGCCTCTGCCATCTCGGAGTCGGCGAGCGACAGCCTCTGCTGCGCCTGGGCCGGGTTCTCGGCGACGGTCGACAGGGCTGCCGCGTCGTACTCCTGCGACAGTGCGGCCAGAGCGGCCGGCGCCGTGGTGAGGGCCTGCTGGGCCGCCGCGCGGCGTGCAGTGAGACGTTCGAGCGCCTGCGGCGCTTCGGCCTCGAGCTTTCGCAGCTGTTCGAAGGCTTCGACGTTCTCGTCGAGCAGGTCGTCCGCCGCGTCGCACAGCTGGATGATCTGGATGTGCCAGGCCCGACGCTGCTCCGCCGTGTCCGGCACCTCATCATCGATCTTCTGCTTGAGGGCGAAGGCCTCGGAGACCTTCGCGTGTGCGGCTTCGACCACCTGCGTGAATGCGGCCGTCGAGTCCTCGCCGTACTGCGCGACCGCGAAGCCGACCTCCTGACGGCTCGACGTGATGGCATCGTCAGCCTGCACGAGGGCGCTGCCGGCCTGGGTAGCGAGGTCGTCGTCGCTCACCGAGGCGAAGGGATCGTTCGGATCGGGCACGGCCGGACGGGCTGCATCCTTCGTCTTCCTGCGCGAGCGCACGATCATCACGATCACGATGACGATGATCGCCACCACGACGAGTGCGATGAGGATGCCGATGAATCCGCCGGCGTCGCCGCCCTGGCCCTGCCCTGGGAAGGCGTCAGCGGCCGCGATGATCGCGCCGTCCCAGTCGCCCGCGCGCAGACCGTTCTCCATGGCCTGCACGACCGCATCGATCTGACTGTCGTCCAACGGCCCGCCGGCATCGGCCGAGATCGCATACTGTCCTGCGTCGATCGCCACGGCGATCAGATACTGATCGGGGCCGAGTCCGTTGTCGGCGGCCACTCGGTCGGTCCACGCCACGCTGTCTTCGGGGTCTGTGAACTCATCGACGAACACGACGTACAGATCGCCGCCGTTCGCCGCGGCCAGGTCTCCGAGACGCGCGTTGGCTGCATCGAGCTCGCCGGAGCTGAGCACACCGGCCTCATCCGTCACGAACTCGGAGCTCAACGTCACAGGAGGCGTCGCGACAGCCGAGGATGCCACCCAACCCGAAGCGAACATCGCCACGATCAACCCCAGCACGACCGTCATACGAGTCCGCATTGTGCTCCCTCCGAGGCGGCTCAGAGCCCCCGTGCGCATCGAGTCTATTCACTACCGGCGACCGACGATAGCGACTCTAGGGAAAGAGTCTGTGTCGCCGCCGGGAAGCGCTGAGCAGGCACATACGCTGGAAGGCATGGACGACAGGTACGGCTCGGATGTGCTCGCAAGTGGATGGCGGAACCGCGGCGCCAAGCCCGTTCCGACCGTCGCCGCCGAACACGACCTGGTCGTCGAGGTCGCGGACGACGGATTCTGCGGAGCAGTGACGCGTGTGCAGTCGGGGCATGTCGAGCTCGAGGACCGCGTGGGCCGCAAACGACTGTTCCCTCTCGGTGGCGGTTTCCTGATCGACGGAGAGCCCGTGCGCCTCGCGCCGCCGGCCGCGGCGAAGCAGACGATGAAGCGCACGGCATCCGGCTCATTCGCCGTCGCCGACCAACGCGCTCGTGTGGCGCTGCCCAGCCGCATCCTCGTCGAGGGCAAGCACGACGCGGAGCTCGTGGAGAAGGTGTGGGGCGCCGACCTGCGAGTCGAGGGCGTGGCCGTCGAGTTCCTTCAGGGCGTCGACAAGCTCGACGATCTGCTCGCCCAGGAACCCCCGAGTGCAACGCGCCGCTACGGCGTGCTGGTGGACCATCTCGTTCCCGGATCGAAGGAGTCGCGCATCGCCGACGCGATCCTGCGAGGCCCGCACGGCCGTCATCTGAAGATCGTCGGCCACCCGTTCATCGACGTGTGGCAGTGCGTCACGCCGAAGACCCTCGGCATCTCCCGCTGGCCCGAGATCCCGCGCGGAACGGACTGGAAGACGGGGATCTGCCGCGCGTTCGGGTGGCCGCACGAGACGCAGGGCGACACGGGCCGTGCCTGGCAGCACATATTGAGCAAGGTCCACACCTACCGCGACCTCGAACCGGCTCTGCTGGGTCGTGTGGAGGAGCTGATCGACTTCGTCACCGAGCCTGCCGGGCGCTGAACGCATACCCGCCGGTTAAGATCGAGGCATGCCCGAAACCCCCGTCTTCCGTGAAGAACCGGTCTCGTTCGTACGCCGGAGCGGGCGGATGTCGGATGCACAGGACCGCGCCTTCGAAGAACTCGCTCCGCGATACCTGCTGGATGTGCCGCGCGGGATCGCCTCCACGAGCGTCCACGCCGACGCACGCATGGATCCTGCGATCGAATACGGCCGGGATGCACGCCTGTTCGTCGAGATCGGATCGGGTCAGGGACACGCGATCATCTCGGCTGCCACCTCAAGACCGGACGACGACTTCCTCGCCATCGAGGTCTTCCGTGCGGGCCTGGCCCGCACGATGCTCGATGCCGACAAGGCGGGAGTGCGGAACCTTCGACTCGTCGAGGCCAATGCGCCCGAAGTGCTCGCGTCGTACGTGCCGGAAGGGGCGGTGTCCGAGGTCTGGATCTTCTTCCCCGACCCCTGGCACAAGAAGCGTCACACCAAGCGTCGGCTGGTGCGCCAGGGCTTCGGTGACGCCGCAGCGCGCGCACTGGCGGACGGTGGTCTGCTGCGACTCGCGACCGACTGGGAGGACTACGCGTTGCAGATGCGCGAGGTGCTGGATGCCGAACCGCTGTTCGAGCGCGCGTTCGAGGGGGACTGGGCGGATCGCTTCGACGGACGGGTCATGACGGCTTTCGAGCGCAAGGGGATCGCCAAGGGCCGCGACATCCGCGACCTCGTGTACCGGCGCAAGACGCGCGCATGACGCCCGCCTCGGCCGCGGCGTTGTCAAAGCTCGCCCCCGCCCTCCTGGTGTGCCTCGCGGCACCGGCGTTCTTCGTCATCCAGTGGCCGTGGCTGGGGTGGCTGCTGCTCGCGGCCGGTGTCGGTGGAGCCTGGCTGATCGAGCGGGGCGCCGCGACGGCATCCGGCCCCTCGCTCACCCGGGATCTCTCGCTGATCGCGTTCGGCCTGCTGATCGTCAGCGTGATTCCGCTGGCCGCTGAACTCGACAACATGGCGATGCTGCGATTCACACTCGCTCTGGGCGGTGCGGTGGCCGTGCCTTACGTGATCTCGCGGTTCGTGTATCGCGACAGGGCGATCGGCTTCCCGTGGCGCACGCACCGCCGGTGGGGGCGCCTGCAGTGGGGCTGGCTCGTGGCAGTGCTCGTGCTCGGTTGGCTGATCCTGCCGTTCTACTTCATCACGAGCGGCGTGTATCTGAACTGGCCGGTCGTCGACACCCCGGAACTGATCGCCAGACTCTTCGTCGGCGTGGGCGCGGTGGGCATCTGGGACGAGCTGTTCTTCATCTGCACGGTGTTCGCACTGCTGCGCCGCCATTTCCCCGATGCGCTCGCGAACGTGCTGCAGATGATCGTCTTCGTGTCATTCCTGTGGGAGCTCGGCTATCGAGAGTGGGGACCTCTGCTGACCATCCCGTTCGCGCTGCTGCAGGGGTACATCTTCCTCAAGACGCACTCGCTGGCGTACGTGGTGACCGTCCACCTGCTGTTCGACGCGGTGGTCTTCGCGGTGCTCGTGCACGCGCATAATCCGGGTCTGCTGCCGATCTTCCTCATCTGAGGCGACGGGGTGGGAGAATCAGCCCATGCTCATCCTCGGTCTGGTCCTCGCGGGGGGGCCGCCGCCTTCCACGTGTTCATCTTCGCGCTCGAGTCGCTGCGCTGGACGGAGCCCGAGACGAGAAAGATCTTCGGCGTGGCCAGTGAAGCGGATGCCGAGACCACCAAGCCGCTGGCATTCAACCAGGGCTTCTACAACCTGTTCCTCGCGCTCGCGACGCTGCTGGGCATCGCGCTCCTGCTCTCGGGCCTGACGACGATCGGTCTCACCCTCGTGTTCGCGGGCACCGGGATGATGCTCGCGGCTGCGCTCGTGCTGGTGCTGTCCAATCCGAAGATGGCGAAGTCTGCCGCGATGCAGGGTGGGCTGCCGCTGCTGGCGATCGTCGTCACCGCGATCGCCGTCGCCGTGAACTGATCGGTCTCAGGCGGCGGCGACCGGCTGACGGAGGATCGTGCGACGTCTGGCCGGATCGCCCTTGCGCGGATCGCTGAAGTAGATCTCGTGGTGCTTGCCGGTCATCCGCAGACCGTTCTGCGGGATGAACACGTCGTGCATCTCGGCGAGCAGCGGAGCCTCGTCGTCGAACGCCCCGACGTGCAGCGTCTGCACGCATGGTCCCTCGACATATGAGCCGAAGCGCACGTCATGAACCCGGGTTTCCGGGTTCTTCGCGGCGGCGGTGGCGACGGCATCCGCGAACAACTCGTGATCGATCCACTCTGGCTGCATGATCATCAGCGTCCAGTCCCACTGCGATTTGTCGCGAGCGGCGGTGAACGCCGCATGGTCGTCCGCCCACCACAGCCCCTCGAGCGGCATGACCGTGTAGTCGCGGTCGAGCTCGCGCTTGCTGATGAACTTCAGCGCGTAGGCGAGCGGGTAGAGCGCTTCGACGGCCGTAGTGAACTCAGGGGCGGTGTTCGGGTCGCCGTGCCCGTCGATCATGAGGTACTTCAGCTCTGGCACGTCGATGATGTCGAATCGGCCCTTGCGAGCGCGGTACGCGTCGATCGTCCTCTTGAAGTCGGTCTTGTCGCCCATGCTCCGAGAATAGGGCTCTCGAATCGCGCTCCTGACCGGTCGAAAGGACGAAAACGCATGCTCCGAGCGCGCGGAAGATGCGTTTTCCTCCTTCCGGCTGAGGGTCAGCGCAGGGCGCGCTCGCTGATGTAGGCGCGCAGCTGCTGCTCGTCGTGCGGCATCTCGGTCACGCGCGGCGGAGCATCGAGCATCGCCTGAGTGGCAGCATCGGGTGCGACTGTGGTTCCGAGCGCCTCGATGATGAAGTCTGCGAACTTGGCGGGCTTGGCGGTCTCGAGAACGAGCATCGGGATGCCGGCTTCGACGTGAGCTCCGGCCACCTTGGCACCGTCGGCGGTGTGCGGGTCGAGGACCACACCGCTGTTCGCCGAGAACTCACGGATCGTCGCGATGCGGTCTTCGTGCGTGCTCGTGCCGCTGACGATCCCGAACTCCGACTCGAACCTGTTCAGCTCGCCGGAGAGGTCGATCTCATCGCGCTCCTCGAGCTCGTGCCAGGCCGCGGCAGTGCGCTCGGGGTCGCGACCGAGAAGGTCGAAGACGAACCGCTCGAGGTTCGAGGCGCGCGAGACGTCCATGGAGGGGCTCGAAGTCGCCAGGGTGTTCTCGGCGTTGCGCGGCCGGTAGTGACCGGTGCGGAAGAACTCGTCGAGCACGTTGTTCTCGTTCGACGCGAGCACCAGTCTGCGGATCGGCACGCCCATGCTCTTCGCGTAATGGCCGGAGAGGATGTTGCCGAAGTTGCCCGATGGCACCGCGAAGGAAACCTCGAACTGCGCCCGCTCGCTGTCGGCCACCGCGTCGGTGACGCGCAGCCATGCCCATACGTAATAGGCGATCTGCGCCGAGATGCGCCCGAAGTTGATGGAGTTGACGGCGCCGAGGCTGTGGGCGCGCTTGAAGTCGAGGTCGGTCGCCAGGCGCTTGACGAGGTTCTGGCAATCATCGAAGACGCCCTCGACGGCGATGTTGTGCACGTTCTCGTCCTGCAGCGAGTACATCTGTGCACGCTGGAATGCGCTCATCCGGCCCTGCGGGGAGAGCATGAAGATCGAGACGCGGTCACGGCCGCGGAGGGCGTGCTCTGCGGCGGAGCCGGTGTCGCCCGAGGTCGCGCCGAGCACGTTCAGCACCCTGTCGTTCTTCTCCAGCACGTACTCCAGCGCCTCGCCGAGGAACTGCATCGCCATGTCCTTGAAGGCCAGCGTGGGGCCTTCGGAGAGACCGACGAGTGTCATGCCCTCGCCGATCTGGCTCAGGGGGACGATCTCGTCGGCGGCGAACTTCCCGTCGCCGTACGCCGCAGCAGTGAGGCGGGCGAGGTCCTCGCGCGGGATGTCTGTGGCGAACAGGCCGATGATCTCCGTGGCGAGTTCTGGATAACTCAGCGGGCGCAGTCGCTCGAGGTCGTCCGCGCTGAGGTGAGGCAGCGTCTCTGGGACGGCGAGACCGCCATTGGGGGCGAGCCCCTCGAGGAGGACGTCGCTGAACTGTCCGAGTGTGCCGCCGCGCGTGGAGATGTACTGCAAGTCTCGAACCTCGATTGTGCTGGTGATGGGTGTCGGAACGTCGGTTCCATCGTAGAGCGTGAGCTCGAGGACATTACGCCCGTGGACGGCGACCGACACGCAGCAGGGAAGACGAAAGGGCCCCCTGAGAACAGGCGCCCCTACTTCGTATCGACGGATTCTGCGGATGAACCCTTTGTGCCCCCGACAGGAGTCGAACCTGCGACCTACGGTACCGGAAACCGGCGCTCTATCCACTGAGCTACGGAGGCGTACCGATCGACAATATCACTGCTCGGGTGAGGTCTCCGCCTCGCCGGCCTCGGTCACCGGAGCGGCTACGAGTTCGGCCAGCGCCGCGGCGACCTTCTCGGCGAGGTAACGGTGACCGTCAGTGGACGGATGCCGGTTGCCGAGGTCGACATCGATCACATCGAAGTAGTTCTGATCGTTGATCCATTCCTCCTGCACGGGGGAGATGTACCACCAGCCCCGTCCGCCGGCCAGTGCCGCGAGATCGTGATCGATGCGCGCCGTCGCGTCGCCCACAGGCAGCTGATGCGGCGCAGGGCCGAGCACGACGATCGTGGCGTCGGGATACATCGCGGCCAGCGCATCCCACGCCGCCGCCACGGCTTCGCGATACCCCGCGACACCAGAGGCCCGATCATTGATGGACCCCTGGATGAGCACGAGGTCGGGATCGAGCGCCGGATCGAGCGAGGCGATCCGCTCCCCGAACGTGGGACCGTCGACGCCCGGCTTCAGATATCCGCTTCCTCGGACCCCGTCCACCGTCGTGTCGCCGTCGAGCAGGTCCGACAGCAGGTAGGCGTACCCGAGCGTGGGATCGCTGGCAGCTGAGCCGTAGGTCCACGAGTCTCCGAAGACCAGAACACTCGGATGCTCGGGCAGTGCGAGCGGTGCGGGAGCCACGCTGACGACCTCCTCTGAGGCGACGATCGCCGACTCCGCGGGCGCAGGAACCCACGGTCGCCACACACCGAGGACGACCGCTGTGACGGCGGCCGCGAGCGCGACGAACAGCACCGTCGTGCGGGCGCCCCGCCGTATCCTCCCCGAAGCCATGGCAAGAGGGTAAGCGACGACGGCTCGAACGGAAAATTCCGGGTTGCGACGCGCCGTAGACTTGACGGGATATGAACCCCGACACTCTCGCCGAAGCCCTCCTCGCCGTCGTCTCGCCGATCGCCGCGTCCCTGCGACCCGACGAGGCGCTGGGTCTCGATGTCGCCGACATCGCGCTGGAGCGCCCCCGCAACCGCGACCACGGCGACTGGGCGTCCAACATCGCGATGCGGCTCGCGAAGAAGCTCGGGACGAACCCACGCGAGCTCGCCCAGCGCATCGCCGATGAGATCGTCGCGGTCGACGGTGTGAAGAGCGCAGAGGTCGCCGGTCCGGGATTCATCAACTTCCGACTGGATGCCGCCGCCGCGGGCGTTCTCGCCAAGACGATCGTCGATGCGGGTGCCGCGTACGGCACGAACGACTCGCAGGCCGGCGTCAGCGTCAACGTCGAGTTCGTGTCGGCGAATCCCACGGGGCCGCTGCACATCGCCCACACTCGGTGGGCGGCTCTCGGCGACTCGATCGTCCGCCTGCTGCTCGCGAGCGGCGCGAACGCGATCCGCGAGTACTACATCAACGATGCCGGCGCGCAGATGCAGCGCTTCGCGAGCTCGATCATCGCTGCGGCGAAGGGCGAGCCGACCCCCGAGGACGGGTACCCGGGCCAGTACATCGCCGCGCTCGCCACGCGCGTGGTCGAGGCGCGCTCCGATCTGCTCGAACTGCCCGATGCCGAGCAGCTCACCGTCGCCGAGGACCTCGCCTACGAGTTCCAACTGGCCGAGATCAAGAGCTCCCTCGAGCGCTTCAACGTGCCCTTCGACGTCTGGTTCTCCGAGCGCACGCTCCATGCGAAGGATGCCGCCGGCACCAGCCTCATCGATCAGGCGGTGGACCGCCTCCGAGAGCAGGGCCACGTGTTCGACGAGGATGGCGCCGTCTGGGTCCGCACGACCGACTTCGGCGACGACAAGGACCGTGTGATCCGCCGCTCCAACGGCGAGTACACGTACTTCGCCGCCGATGCCGCGTACTACCTCAACAAGGGCGACCGCGGTTTCGAGAACAAGATCTACCTGCTGGGCGCTGATCACCACGGCTACGTGCACCGCCTCAAGGCGATCGCGGGGGCCGCAGGCCAGGACCCGCAGAAGAACGTCGAGGTCCTGATCGGGCAGATGGTGTCGATCAACGGTGCGCGGCTGTCGAAGCGCGCGGGCAACATCATCGAGATGGACGACCTGCTCGAGTGGCTCGGCACCGACGCTCTGCGGTACTCGTTGGAGCGCTCTCCTGCGGACTCGCCGCTCGATCTCGACCCGGAGCTGTTGCAGAAGCGCACGAACGACAACCCCGTCTTCTACGTGCAGTACGCGCACGCCCGTACGCACAACGTCGGTCGCAACGCCGCCGACTCCGGCGTCGATCGCTCGGAGTTCGCGCCTGAGACGCTGACGCATGAGACGGAGTCCGCGCTCCTCGGCGCGCTGCAGGAGTTCCCCCGCATCGTCGCCTTCTCCGCGCAGGTTCGCGAACCGCATCGCGTGGCCCGCTACCTCGAGGAGCTCGCCGGTCTTTACCACCGCTGGTACGACAACTGCCGTGTCACGCCGCTGAGCGATGCTCCTATCGAGAGTGTGCACCGCACGCGCCTGTGGCTCAACGACGCCACCGGGCAGGTGCTGCGAAACGGACTGGGCCTGCTCGGCGTGTCCGCCCCCGAACGCATGTGACGCGCGTCGCCGCAGCAGGCAGGATGGTGCCATGAGTGATGACAATCCCACGCGGCCCTATCCGGATCACTCCACGGAGCATCCGACACTGGCCCTCCCGAGAGATGCCGCCTCTGAGACTCCGAAGCGTAGAGGCGCTCGCTGGCCGTGGGTCCTTCTCGTGGTCGTGGTCGTGCTCGCCGTGCTCGTCATCGCCGCGGAGTTCATCGCCCGCGCGGTCCTTCCCGGCATCGTGCGGGGGATCGTCATCGAGCAGCTCGAACTCCCGGCCGACCAGCAGCTCGACGTCGACGCATCCGGCATCCTCCTGCCGCAGCTGATCGGCGGTCGGCTCGACGAGCTGCACCTCACCACTGACTCCGTCACGATCGGCGGTGTGACCGGTGCCGCCGACGTCACAGCAACGGGGATCCCGTTGCGCGGTGGAGACCTCACCGACGCGCGGGGCACCGTGCGACTCGACGGCGAACAGTTCACCCCTCTCATCGCGGCATCCGAGCTGCCGATCGACTCGGTCGTGTTCGCGGAGCCCGACGTCACGGTGTCGGGCAACCTCGCCGTGTTCGGCATCTCCCTGCCGCTCGCACTGACGGTCACCCCCGGTGCAGAATCCGGCGAGCTGCTGCTCACTCCGGTCTCGCTGCAGGTCGCGGGGACCACACTGGATGCCCAGCAGATCGCGGACCGGTTCGGATCGTTCGCCGAACAGTTGACGCAGACGCAGCGCATCTGCATCGCCGATCAGCTTCCGGCTGGACTCACCATGACCGGCCTCGCCGTGGAGGGAGACGAGGTCGTCGTGGACGTCCAGGTCGACGGCGCGATCGTGACGGACGGGGCGTTGCAGGAGAACGGCGTCTGCCCCTAGGCGCCTCGTTCCGCGGCCTCAGCCTTCTCAGCGGCGCGGAGAGCATCGGTCGCGATGCGCACGTCCTGCTGGGCACGCCTCACCCGCCGCTGTGCGAATGTGCGGGCGCCCTCGGTGGCCGAGACGCGATCATGCTCCTCCTCGGCTCCCGTCACGATGTACGCGCACGCGATCAGCATGACCTGCGCGCTGAGGTTCAGCCAGATCAGCAGCGCCAGCAGCGACGCGAACGACGCGAGCAGCGGGTTCGAGGTGGCACCGCCGACGAACAGGCTCGACAGCTCCTGGAGCACGAGAAGCCCCAGGCCGCCGAGCAGCGCGCCGGGCCAGATGACCCTGGCCGAGACCCGCTGGCCCGACAGCATCCGGAACACGCCGTAGATGAGCAGCGCGTCCAGCGCGAAGACGACGAGAAGCGACACGATCCTGATTCCCCAGACCGAGGCCACGGCATCCGACGGCATTCCGAGGAGATCGCTCACGAAGCCGAGACCGATGCGGGCGACGAATGTCACCGCCGCTGCGACGAGGAAAGACAGCCCGATGCCGATCGCGAGAGCGAGATTGCGCAGCACGACCCAGAGCCAGAACACGTCGTCGAGGACCGCTCCCGCGATCGTGCGCACCGCCGTGCGCAGGGATCCGATCGCGCCGAGCGCCGCGCCGATCAGCGCGACGAGCGAGATGATCCCGGCGACCGACAGCCCGCCCACCGCATCGATGGCCGAAGGGTCTTTCACGACGCCGCCTTCGCCGACGAGACCGGGGATCGCCGAGTCGATCGCCGCGATGATCGCATCCCACGCCTCGTCGTTGCCCGCGAGCCAGATCGCGGCGATCGAGAATCCGAGCAGGAGCCCCGCGAAGACGCTGAACAGTGCGCGGTACGTGACGCTGTCGGCGAGCATCGGGCCGCGCCGCTCCGAGTAGAGCAGCGCGGCACGTGCGATCTTCCTCGCAAGTATCCATGCGGTCACGGTCCTGACCAGTCCGGCGATGCCGCCCGACTTCTTCTCGTGCACCGGGTCATCGGTTCGCGAAGTGCTCATGCCTTCACCGTAATGAATCGTGATCTGAGTCTGCGAGGGGCTTGCGCGTACGGGTGGCGCGTGGTCATTGCCTTAGAATCGGGGCAGCCTCGCATGGCGCGATCTTGCCCGAGGATCCCTCCCGACGATTGGTGTGTGGTGCATTCTTCTGCTGTCTCGCTCGCCCCCGAGTGGCTCGACGTGCCCGAAGACCCCAACGCGCTGGCACCGTCCGTCTGGCCCTCGTCCGCTCACCGCGACGACGATGATGTGCTCACGATCGCAGGGATGTCCGCCACCGCTCTCGCCGGAGCCCACGGCACGCCGCTGCTGGTTCTCGATGAGGACGAAGTGCGCGCTCGCGCTCGCGCCTTCCGCGACTCCTTCACGACCGCCGCGGCCGGCCACGAGACCTCGGCGCGTGTCTACTACGCGGGCAAGGCGTTCCTCTCGACCGCGATCGCGCGCTGGGTGACCGAGGAGGGTCTGGGCGTCGACGTGTGCTCCCGGGGCGAACTCGAGGTCGCACTCGCAGCCGGAGTGGATCCCGCGAACATGGGCTTCCACGGCAACAACAAGTCCGTGAACGAGATCGAGCGGGCCGTGCAGGTCGGCATCGGCACGATCATCGTCGACAGTGCGATCGAGATCGAGCGCATCGCGGCGGCGGCCGAGCGCGCCGACATCGTCCAGCGCGTGCTGGTCCGGGTCAACAGCGGCGTGCATGCGGAGACGCATGACTTCCTGGCGACGGCCCATGAGGATCAGAAGTTCGGCATGACGTTCGCGGATGCCGAGATCGCTGTCGCCCGCATCCGAGAACTGCCGGCACTGCAGTTCATCGGGCTGCACTGCCACATCGGCTCACAGATCTTCGGCGTCGCAGGCTTCCGGGAGTCCGCATCGCGTGTGCTCGAACTGCACCAGAAGCTGCTCGCGGGCGGAGACATCCCTCTGCTGAACCTCGGAGGGGGTTTCGGGATCGCCTACACGAGCGTGGACGACCCGACCCCGATCGAGCAGCTCGCCGCCCAGATCGTGACAGCGGTGGCCGACGGCTGCGCGTCGCGCGGCATCCCGATGCCGCAGCTCGCGTTCGAGCCCGGACGTGCGATCGTCGGCACAGCGGGTGTCACGCTCTACGAGGTCGGTACGACCAAGGACGTGCGTCTGGGATCCGGTGCGAGCCGCCTGTACGTCAGCGTAGACGGCGGCATGAGCGACAACCCGCGTGCAGCGCTCTACGGCGCGCAGTACTCCGCCCGTCTCGCGTCGCGCGCAGGCTCCGGTGAACCCGTTCTGACCCGTGTGGTCGGCATGCACTGCGAATCCGGCGACATCGTCGTCGACCACGAGTACCTCCCCGCCGACATCGCGCCGGGAGATCTGCTCGCCGTCCCGGCGACCGGCGCCTACTGCGCCCCGCTGTCGAGCAACTACAACCATGTCCCTCGCCCGCCCGTCGTCGCCGTCTCCGGCGGTCGCTCCCGCGTGATCGTGCGCGGCGAGAGCATCGACGATCTGCTGGCACGGGATGCGGGTATCCGCACGAATGAAGGAGCACGATGACCCATCCCCAGGTGAGCAGTTCGGCGCAGTACCGACGGCTGCGAGTGGCTTTGCTCGGCGCCGGTGCCGTCGGATCGCAGGTCGCGCGCATACTGCTGCAGCACGGCGAGGAGCTCGCCGATCGGTCAGGAGCAGCCCTTGAGCTCGCCGGTATCGCCGTGCGCGACGTCGACGCGAAGCGCGACGTCGATCTGCCCAAGGAACTGTTCACCACCGACGCGGAGAGCCTGATCGTCGGCAGCGACATCGTGATCGAGCTGATGGGCGGGATAGAGCCCGCTCGTCAGAACCTGCTGCTCGCCCTGAACTCCGGCGCCGATGTCGTCACGGCCAACAAGGCGCTGCTCGCGACCCACGGGCCCGAGCTGTTCGAGGCCGCCGATCAGGTCGGTGCCTCGGTCTACTACGAGGCCGCGGCCGCCGGAGCGATCCCCATCATCCGTCCGCTGCGGGATTCGCTCGCCGGTGACCGCGTCGTGCGCCTGATGGGCATCGTCAACGGGACCACGAACTACATCCTCGACCGCATGGACGGTGAGGGCGCCGACTTCGGTGAGGTGCTCGCCGATGCGCAGAGGCTTGGATACGCAGAGTCCGACCCCACAGCGGATGTCGAGGGCTACGACGCCGCGCAGAAGGCCGCGATCCTGGCATCCCTCGCCTTCCACACCGCTGTACCGCTGGATGCCGTGCACAGAGAGGGCATCACGCAGATCACGCCGTCGATGATCGAGGAGGCACGAGCCGCCGGGTTCGTCATCAAGCTGCTCGCCGTGTGCGAGCGTCTCGATGTCGACGGCGCGGAGTCGATCTCGGTACGGGTGTATCCGGCACTGGTCGCACGCACGCACCCGCTCGCCGCCGTGCACGGTGCGAACAACGCCGTGTTCGTCGAGGCCGAGGCCGCAGGTTCTCTGATGTTCTACGGCGCGGGCGCCGGCGGCGTGCAGACCGCCTCCGCTGTGCTCGGCGACGTCGTCTCCGCGGCCCGTCGGCACATCGCAGGGGGAGTGGGCGTGGGCGAATCGACGCGCGCGAACCTGCCGACCGTCCCGATCGGCAATGTGATCACGCGCTACCAGATCACGCTCGAGGTCGACGACCAGCCGGGTGTCCTCGCGGCGGTCGCAGGCATCCTGAGCGAAGGCGGAGTCTCCGTCGCGACGGTCGTCCAGACCGTCGAGGGCGAGGGCGAGGAGGACACGACCGCACGTCTCATCATCGGCACGCACAAGGCCACGGAGCGAGCGCTCAGCGACACCGTCGCGCAGCTGGCCGCGAGCACGGTCGTCGAACGCGTCGTGTCGGTGCTGCGCGTGGAAGGCGAGTGATGGTGGCTGAGGGGCGTTCCGTCACGGTGCGGGTCCCCGCCACGAGCGCCAACCTCGGTCCGGGATTCGACACGCTCGGGCTGGCGCTGAGCGTCTACGACGAGCTGACCGTCTCCGCTCTCGACGACGACCGCCTGGAGATCGACGTGACGGGATCGGGCGCCTCCGAGATATCGCGGGATGAGTCGAACCTGGTCGTCCGATCCATCGAGCACGTCTACAAAGACGCGGGGCGCGTGATGCCCGGTCTGCGGATCGAGGCTCGCAACGGCGTCCCGCACGGCCGCGGGCTCGGTTCCTCCGGCGCCGCAGTGACAGCGGGCGTGCTCGCCGCGAAAGGTCTGCTGGAGGGTGAGGTCGAGTTCACGGACATCGACCTGCTGCGCCTGGCCACCGAGCTCGAGGGACACCCGGACAACGTCGCACCTGCGTTGTTCGGCGGTCTGACGATCGCGTGGACGGGGGAGCGCGGCCCGCAGCACAAGAAGCTTCTCGTGCACCGCGGCGTCGCACCTCTCGTGCTCGTTCCCGAGCGCACGATGTCGACCGTCCTGGCTCGATCGCTGCAGCCGCCGCAGGTGTCGCGTGAGGATGCCGTCTTCAACGTGTCCCGCTCGGCACTGCTCATCGCCGCGCTCACGCAGAGCCCGGAGCTCCTTCTCGATGCGACGGCGGATCGTCTGCATCAGGACTACCGCGCGGAGGCGATGCCCGAGACGCACGCCCTGGTGCAGACCCTGCGGAAAGCGGGGTTCGCCGCGGTCGTGTCGGGTGCGGGACCGAGCGTCCTGGTCCTCGCCGACGGACCCGGCAGGCGACTCGAGGCGGCCGATCTCGCGGCATCCGCCGTCGACACCCCGTGGGAGGCGCTCATGCTGGCCGTCGACGTGCGTGGTGGTACAGTAAGGGATCGAGCGGAGGGCTCCACGTAATTTCGTGAATCTGGCCCCCATCGCAATTCTGCGAGATCCGCACGCAACCGCCAGAACTTCTTTCCTGGTCCTGGCCGGCAGGTGCCGAGCATCTGCCCGTGCGATCGCGCGCAGCACCCGTTGTGCGCGAGACATGCTCGTTTTCCCATGACATATGAGGGAGTACTCGTGGAGAATTTCTCCGAGACCCAGAACGACCAGGCATCGACCGCCACAGAGGCGACCGCTGCCGCACCAGAGGCTGCAACCGCTGCCTCCGAGACCACCGCACCTGTGAAGGCACCGGCGCGCAAGCGTGCGCCGCGACGGGCGACCACCGCAACCGCGGCCGCCAAGGCGGAGGCCGCCCAGGCCGCTGAGGCAGCGCCTGCCGCTGAGACAGCGCCTGCCGCCGAGGCAGCGCCCGCCGCCGACGCGCCTGCAGAGGCTGCCGCGCCGAAGGCGAAGGCTCCGCGCCGCAGCCGCGCGAAGAAGGCGGACGCCGCGCCCGCCGCCGACGCACCCGCAGAGGCGGAGGGCACCGCTGCACAGCAGGCCGACTCCGGCACCGCGCCCGCCGAGTCCGCGTCGGCCGAGAATGCGGCTGCAGACGCTGCGCCCGCAGAGCCTGCGCCGAAGACCTCGGGCCGCGGCCGCCGCGGCGCCAAGAAGACAGAACCCGCGCCAGACACTGCCGCAGCCGACGGCGCCTCCGACAGCTCGGCTGCCGAGAAGCCCGCGGATGCCGCGTCGGACGAGAAGACGGCGGGCAAGGGCACCGAATCCGGGCAGGCCGAGAACAAGCAGTCGCAGAACAGGCAGCAGGCCGCGAAGCCGGACTCCGGCGACAGCAACGGCGGCGAGTCCAGCGACGGCGAAGAGGGCACCGGCCGTGGCCGTGGCCGCAACCGCAGCCGCAACCGCGGTCGTGGCAGCAGTCAGGATGCACCGCAGCAGCAGAACGGCGGCGCGTCTTCCGATGATGAGAACGGCAACGGCCGCGGGCGTCAGCGCAACAAGCGCCGCGGCGGCACCACCTCGGACGAGTTCGAGACCGAGATCGGCGAGGACGACGTCCTCATCCCGATCGCCGGCATCCTCGATGTGCTCGACAACTACGCCTTCGTGCGCACCACCGGCTACCTCGCCGGTGCCAGCGACGTCTACGTCTCGCTCGGCCAGGTCAAGAAGTACAACCTGCGCAAGGGCGACGCGATCGTCGGCGCCATCAAGCAGCCCCGCGAGAACGAGCAGCAGGGCCGCCAGAAGTACAACGCCCTGGTGAAGGTCGACTCGGTCAACGGCCTGTCGGTCGAAGATGCGGCCACGCGCGTCGAGTTCGGCAAGCTCACGCCGCTGTACCCCCAGGAGCGCCTGCGCCTGGAGACGGCCCCCGAGAAGCTCACGCAGCGCATCATCGACCTGATCGCACCGATCGGCAAGGGCCAGCGCGGCCTGATCGTCGCTCCGCCGAAGGCCGGCAAGACGATCGTGCTGCAGCAGATCGCCAACGCCATCGCCCAGAACAACCCCGAGGTCCACCTCATGGTCGTCCTGGTCGACGAGCGCCCCGAAGAGGTCACCGACATGGAGCGCACAGTGAAGGGCGAGGTCATCGCCTCGACCTTCGACCGCCCGGCCGAAGACCACACGACCGTCGCCGAACTCGCGATCGAGCGCGCCAAGCGCCTCGTCGAGCTGGGGCGCGACGTCGTCGTGCTGCTCGACTCGATCACCCGTCTCGGCCGCGCGTACAACATCTCCGCGCCGGCATCCGGTCGCGTGCTCACCGGCGGCGTCGACGCCTCGGCGCTCTACCCGCCCAAGCGCTTCTTCGGCGCTGCACGCAACATCGAGAACGGGGGATCGCTCACGATCCTCGCGACCGCGCTCGTCGAGACCGGATCCAAGATGGACGAGGTGATCTTCGAGGAGTTCAAGGGCACAGGCAACAGCGAGCTGCGTCTGTCCCGTCAGCTCGCAGACAAGCGCATCTTCCCCGCCGTCGACGTCAACGCGTCGAGCACACGCCGCGAGGAGATGCTCCTGTCGGCCGACGAGGTCAAGATCACTTGGAAGCTGCGCCGCGCCCTCGCCGGGCTCGACCAGCAGCAGGCTCTCGAGGTCGTCCTCGGCAAGCTCAAGGAGACGAACTCGAACGTGGAGTTCCTCGTGCAGATGCAGAAGTCGATGCCGGCACCCGCCGCGGGTGGCTCCAGCCACAGCCACGAGAACAACATCCGCTGATCCGACGCTGACCGGAGCATAGGCGTGTTCGAATCCGTCCAGGCCCTCATCGACGAACACCGCCGGGTGCAGGAGGAGCTCTCCGACCCGGCGGTGCACGCCGACGCGGCGCGTGCGAAACGTGTCAATCGTCGCTACGCCGAGCTCAGCCGGATCGTCGCGGCCTACGACGCGTGGACGGGGGCGGCCGAGGATCTCGACGCCGCTCGCGAGCTCGCCAAGGAGGACGACGCCTTCGCCGAGGAGGTGCCGGGCCTGGAAGAAGGGCTCGCGCACGCGCAGGAGCGACTGCGTCGGCTGCTGATCCCTCGCGATCCCGACGATGCCCGTGACGTGATCATGGAGATCAAGGCGGGGGAGGGCGGCGCAGAGTCCGCGCTGTTCGCCGCGGATCTGCTGCGGATGTACATGCAGTACGCCGCGCACAAGGGCTGGAAGACAGAGCTTCTCGACCGCAACGAGTCCGACCTCGGCGGCTACAAGGACGTCCAGATCGCGATCAAGGGCTCCTCGACCGACCCTGCACAGGGCGTCTGGGCGCATCTGAAGTACGAGGGCGGCGTGCACCGCGTGCAGCGGGTCCCCGCGACCGAGTCGCAGGGACGCATCCACACCTCCACCACGGGTGTGCTGGTCTTTCCCGAGGTCGATGAGCCCGACGAGGTCGAGATCAGTCAGAACGACCTCAAGATCGACGTGTACCGCTCATCGGGCCCCGGCGGGCAGTCGGTGAACACCACCGACTCCGCCGTGCGCATCACGCACCTGCCCACCGGCATCGTGGTCTCGATGCAGAACGAGAAGTCGCAGCTTCAGAACCGTGAGGCAGGCATGCGCGTGCTGCGCGCACGCATCCTCGCCAAGCGGCAGGAAGAACTGGATGCCGCGGCATCCGACGCGCGCAAGTCGCAGATCCGCGGAATGGATCGATCCGAGCGGATCCGCACGTACAACTTCCCGGAGAACCGCATCGCGGACCACCGCACCGGTTTCAAGGCGTACAACCTCGATCAGGTGATGGACGGCGCTCTCGACCCCATCATCGAGTCGGCGATCTCCGCCGACGAAGAGGCGCGGCTCGCCGCCGTCGGCCAGGACACCTGATCGCGCGACCCGAGCGCTAGGATCGGGGCGTGATCACGCTCCTGTTCCGCACGCTCACTTATCTCGTCTCGGCGGGGATCGGGCTCATCGTCGCCGATCTCGTGCTGCCCGGCTTCCAGATCCAATGGGACAAGTGGTGGGGCTTCGTCATCTGCATCGTCATCTTCGCGGTCCTGCAGAGCGTGCTGAGCCCCTGGATCGCCAAGCTCGCGGATCGCTACGCCCCCGTACTCATGGGAGGCATCGGCATCTTCTCGACCCTCGTGGCGCTGATCGTCGTCGTGCTGCTGCCGATCGGCGGACTGCGCATCGTCGACGTCACCGGCTGGTTGCTCGGCTCGGTCATCGTGTGGCTGGTCTCGGCGCTCGGCACAGTGCTGCTGCCGCTGATCTTCCTCAAGCGCCAGGTGAAGGAGCGCCGCAGGCGCTGATCGGCCGCTCTGCTCAGATCGAGTAGTCGGACACGACGCGCAGGTCGGAGAAGTCGTCGTGAGTGCTGCGACGACGGGCCTTGGCGGGTACGCCGACGAGGATGCTGTCGCTCGGGGCATCCTTCGTGACGACGGCGTTCGCACCGACGACGGTGTTCGCACCGACCGTGATCGGTCCGAGGATCTTCGCGCCGGCTCCGACGACCACGCCGTCAGCGAGTGTCGGGTGCCGCTTTCCGGTCGCGTCACGGGTACGGCCGCCCAGCGTGACCCCGTGGTAGAGCATCACGTCGTCGCCGAGCTCCGCCGTCTCGCCGATCACCACGCCCATGCCGTGGTCGACGAAGAATCGCCGCCCGATCCTGGCTCCCGGATGGATCTCGATGCCGGTGAGCCAGCGCGATATCTGCGAACCTGCGCGCGCGAGCAGCCGCAGGTCGCGCTGCCAGAGCCGGTGCCACACCCGGTGCCACCAGATCGCGTGCAGCCCGGGGTACAGCAGCACCAGCTCGAGTCCGCTCCGTGCGGCAGGGTCGCGGAGGCGCGCAGCTGCGACGTCCTCGCGCATTCGCCCGATCATGCCCATTGCAGGTCAGCTCTCGCGCAGATCCTCGAACAGCGCAGTGGAGATGTAGCGCTCACCCGTGTCGGGAATGATGACGACGATGGTCTTCCCGGCGTTCTCCGGACGCGATGCGACCTGAAGCGCCGCGGAGACGGCGGCTCCGGAGGACATCCCCACCAGCAGGCCCTCCTTGGCGGCGAGCTCACGGGCGAGACGCAGCGACTCGTCGAACTCCACCGCGATGACCTCGTCGAGGACGTCGCGATCGAGCACGTCGGGAACGAAGTTCGGCCCGATGCCCTGGATCTTGTGAGGCCCGGGGTGCCCCTCCGTGAGCACGGGGGAGTCCTTCGGCTCGACGGCGATGACCTGCACGTCCGGCTTGACGGCCTTCAGCGCCTGTCCGGTGCCGGTGACGGTACCACCCGTGCCGACGCCGGCGACGAAGATGTCGATGTCTCCGTCGGTGTCGCGGAGGATCTCCTGCGCGGTCGTCTCGCGGTGGATCTGCGGGTTCGCGGCGTTCTCGAACTGCTTGATCCACACGGCGCCCGGTGTCTCGGCCACGATCTTCTTGGTCTCCTCGATCGCGCCGCTCATGCCCTTGGTCGGGTCGGTGAGCACGATCTCGGCGCCGAAGGCCTTGAGCAGCACGCGGCGCTCCTTCGACATGGACGCGGGCATCGTGAGGATGACCTTGTAGCCGCGCGCCGCTCCGACCATCGCGAGCGCGATGCCGGTGTTGCCGCTGGTCGACTCCACGATCGTGCCGCCGGGCTTCAGCTCGCCCGAGGCCTCGGCCGCGTTGATCATCGCGATGCCGATGCGGTCCTTCACGCTGGAGGCGGGGTTGTAGTACTCGAGCTTCGCCAGAACGGTGGCCCCGACGCCCTCGGTGACCCGGTTCAGCCGAACCAGCGGCGTGTTGCCGAATGCGGTCGTGATGTCGGAATGGATGCCGGACATGAGGAGGCCTTTCGTTCGCGGAACGTTGCACCCGCCAGCCTATTCGAGCAGATGCATCGTCGGCGCATTGTGTCGGGCGGCGCCGCAGTGCCCCGTACGCTGAGAGGATGGCCGAAGTGACCCTTGCTGCCGTCGTCCGTGCCGCTGCAGAGCGTCTCGCCGCGGCCGGTGTACCCGATCCGCTCGTGGATGCCGAACTGCTGGCCGCTCACGTCAGCGGCATGCGCAGGGGAGAGGTGCAGGCGGCGATCGTGCGCGGCGACCGCATCGGCGAGGACGACGTCGACGCGCTCGATGCACTCGTGGTCCGTCGTGCATCGCGCGAGCCGTTGCAGCATCTGACGGGGCTCGCGCCCTTCCGCCACCTCGAACTCGCCGGCGGCCCCGGCGTGTTCGTGCCGCGGCCGGAGACCGAGACCGTGGCGCAGTTCGCGATCGACGCGCTCTCCCACGCTCCTGATCCCGAGCCGATCGCAGTGGATCTGTGCACGGGGAGCGGCGCGATAGCCCTGGCTATGGCCACCGAGGTGCCGCACTCCAGGGTCTTCGCGGTCGAGCTGTCACCCGAGGCGTACGAGTGGGCCGCCCGGAACACCGCGTCGGCGGCGAACCTCACGCTCGTGCAGGGCGATCTCGCCGATTCGCTCGTGGAGCTCGACGGCACGGCATCCGTCGTGATCTCGAATCCGCCGTATGTGCCGGATGACGCGATCCCCAGGGATCCGGAGGTGCGGCTGTTCGATCCGGCGATGGCGTTGTACGGCGGGCCGGACGGCCTCGACATCGTGCGCGTGCTGAGCCGCAGAGCGCTGGCGCTCCTGCGCCAGGGCGGGATGCTCGTGATCGAGCACGGGGAGCTCCAGGGCGAGGCGATCCGCGCTCTGCTGACCGCGGACGGTTGGCGCGTCCCGCGCACCCATCCCGATCTCACGCACCGCGACAGGGCGACCACGGCGCTGCGCCCCTGACGCCCGCAGGCGGCCGCGCCCACGTGCACCTAGAATGGTGGGGTCATGTCCTCTGTCTTCGATTGCCGCGATGAGGCACAGCTGCTCGCCGGAATGCGCCATGCTCGTCAGGCCATCGCCCGGGGCGAGCTCATCGTCATGCCCACCGACACCGTCTACGGGGTCGCCGCCGATGCCTTCACGCCCGCCGCCGTGCAGAGACTGCTCGACGCCAAGGGCCGCGGCAGGGACCAGCCGCCGCCGGTGCTCGTCGCAGGTCAGGCCGCGCTCGCGGCGCTCGTGGAGGAGATCCCCGAGCCCGTCCAACGACTCGTCGACGAGTTCTGGCCGGGCGGGCTGACGATCGTCCTTCCAGCCCAGCCTTCGCTCGCCTGGGATCTGGGCGACACGCTCGGCACCGTCGCGGTGCGGATGCCCGACCAGCGCGTGGCGCTCGAACTGCTCGAGGAGACCGGCCCCCTGGCCGTCTCGAGCGCGAACCTCACGGGCAAGGCCGCAGCCATCTCCGCGCAGGACGCGGAGGAGATGCTGGGAGACAGTGTCTCGGTGTATCTCGACGGCGGCATGAGCGAGACCGGAGTGGCGTCCACGATCATCGACGCCACCTCGCTCGTGCGACGCGGCGCCGCCACCGCTGAGCCACGGATCCGGCTTCTGCGCGAGGGGGCGGTGACGATGAAGCAGCTGCGCGGCGTCGTCGGTGAACTGCTCGACGCGCCGGACGGCGCGGCGTGAAGCAGTACCTCTTCACGATCATCCTCACGGCGACCGTCACGCTCGTGATGTCGTGGGTGGTCTGGCAGCTCAGCCTGCGCTTCAAGCTGTATCCCGGCATCCGGGAACGCGATGTCCACACGACTCCGACGCCGCGACTCGGGGGAGTGGCGATCTTCCTCGGCATCGCCGCAGCCATCGCCGTCTCCGCCGCCAATCCCTTCTTCAGCATCATGTGGGTGCCGCCCCAGACGATGTGGGCCGTGCTCGGCGCGACGCTGCTGATCGCCATCATCGGGGTGATGGACGATCTGTGGGACCTCGACTGGTTCATCAAGCTCGGCGTGCAGTTCCTCGCCGCGGGCATCATCACGGTGTTCGGCGGACTGCAGATCCTCTCCCTGCCCCTCGGCGAGATGGTCATCGTCTCCAGCTGGGTGAGCATCGCCGTCACGATGTTCGCGATCGTCGTCGTGATGAACGCCGTCAACTTCATCGACGGCCTCGACGGGCTCGTCGCAGGCGTATGCCTCATCGCCAACGGCGTCTTCTTCGCCTACTCGTACATCCTCACTCGCGACACCGGCACGAGCAGCTACTTCAACCTGGCCTCCTTCCTCGCCGCGGTCGTGATCGGCGCCTGCATCGGCTTCCTTCCGCTGAACTGGAGTCCGGCCAAGCTGTTCATGGGCGATTCAGGCGCCCTGGTGCTCGGCCTTCTGATGGCGACGTCGGCGATCGCGCTCACTGGCCAGATGTCATCGAGCGCGATGGATCCGGAGGAGTTCGGCCGCTCGCAGCTGCTCGGCGCATTCATCCCGATCCTGCTTCCCCTCGTGGTCGTCATGCTCCCGCTGCTCGATTTCGGGCTGGCCGTCTTCCGGCGCATGCGGGCCGGGAAGTCGCCGTTCTCGCCGGATCGCAAGCACCTGCATCACCGGATGCTCGATCTCGGTCATCGTGATCGCGATGCCGTGCTGATCTTCTACGCATGGACGGCAGTGATCTCGCTGGCCGTCCTGCTCATGTACATCGGCTCGCGGGAGGACTGGCCAGGTCAGTACCTTCCAGGAGTCGCCTTCGGTGTGATCGGCGTCGCGGCCTGCCTCGTCGTCACACTTCTTCCGACCACGCGCGCTCAGCGAGCGCCCACCGAGCCGACACCTTCCCCGGAGACCCGATGAGCGACACACCACAACGCCAGACGCCCGCGATCAACTCGATGCTCCGGAAAGTGCTGATCTGGACCGGAGTCGCGGCCATCGTGCTCGTCGTCCTCAGCGGCGGGATCGGGTTCCTCACGGCAGGCTCCGACGGGCTGTGGAGCGGATTGGCCGGGGTCGCCCTGGCCATCGTCTTCCTCGCCCTCACGCCGTTGAGCGTCCTGATCGCGAACCGCTGGTACGGCAAAGAGATGTTCGCGACCGTCTTCTTCGGCATCGTCATGGGCAGCTGGTTGTTCAAGCTCGTCGTCTTCGTCGTCGCGATCGTGATCCTGCGCGGTCAGGACTGGGTCGTCCCGCTGGTGATCTTCCTGTCGCTCGTCGCGGGGATCGTGGTGAGCCTGGTGATCGACGCCGTGGTCTTCACACGGATGCGGATGCCGTACGTCTCGGAAGTGTCTCTGCCCGAAACCAATCCGGAGGACCGCGAGGATTCGTGACCCTGGAAAAATATTGATAGTCTGATTCCGGGTTCGCTGGGCAAGCTCTCGCGTGATGCGAGATGCTCCGATCCAGCTAGAACTCCCCACTCAATCGTCGCGTCGATCTAGGTCGATGCCCCGAAGCTGGAGCAACGTTGACTCACGCCGCGAGCCTCCTCGTCCGTCTCGCAACGGATGAATTCCACCCACCGTCGATCGCAGAGTTCTTCCCGGAGATCCTCTTCAGCATCGGCCCGCTCTCGGTGCACCGCATCCACCTTGTGCAGTTCCTCGCGACCATCGTGGTCGTACTCATCCTCTGGCTCGGCACGCGCAAGCTCAAGCTGATCCCCGGCCGTGGTCAGGGCGTCATCGAGATGCTCTTCGACATCGTCCGTGTGAACGTCGCGCACGACATGATGGGCAAGAAGGACGGCGATCGCTTCCTGCCGCTGCTGACGACGATCTTCTTCATGGTGCTGTTCTTCAACATCACCGGCGTCATACCGTTCTTGAACATCGCGGGCACGAGCATCATCGCCGTGCCGCTGATGCTCGCCGTCATCAGCTACGTCACCTTCATCTACGCGGGGCTGCGCAAGAGCCCATGGGGCTTCATCCGCAACTCGCTCTTCCCGCCAGGGGTTCCGCCGGCTCTGTACATCATCGTCGCGCCGCTGGAGTTCATCTCGACCTTCATCGTCCGGCCGGTCACGCTCACGCTGCGACTGCTGATGAACATGATGGTCGGCCACCTCATGCTGGTGCTGTTCTTCGCGGCGACCCAGTTCTTCATCTTCTCGATGGGCGGCTTCTGGACGGTTCTCGGAGCGGGCACACTCGCCTTCGGCTTCGCGTTCACGGCCTTCGAGATCCTGGTGGCCTTCCTCCAGGCGTACGTCTTCACCATCCTCACCGCGGTCTACATCCAGCTCGCAGTCGCGGACGAACACTAATCGGGGCGCGCCAGCTCCCCTCAATGAAAGGAAACACCTGTGGATCCCAACTCGGTTCTTGCAGCCATCAACATCGACATCACCGGCTCGATCGCCAACGTCGGCTACGGCCTGGCAGCCATCGGCCCGGCCATCGGTGTGGGCATCGTCGTCGGCAAGACGATCGAGGGCATCGCTCGCCAGCCTGAGCTGTCCGGCAAGCTTCAGGGCACCATGTGGATCGGTATCGCCTTCACCGAGGCGCTCGCGTTCGTCGGTATCGGCGTGGCGTTCCTCTTCGGCTACTGATCCTCTCACCCACACGTAAGGAGACAGGATGCTGAACGCTCTTGTCACGCTCGCAGCCGAGGAGGCGGAGCACAACCCGCTTCTTCCGGCGATGTACGACATCGTCTGGTCCGCGGTCTGCTTCGTCATCATCCTGGTCGTGGCCTGGAAGGTCGCGCTTCCGAACGTGGCGAAGATGCTCGACGCGCGGTCCGCCGCGATCGAGGGCAACATCGCCAAGGCCGACGAAGCGCAGAAGCAGGCGGAGGCGGCTCTCGAGGAGTACACCCGTCAGCTCGCCGAGGCGCGCACCGAAGCCGGTGAGATCCGTGAGGCCGCCCGTGAGGACGGCAAGAAGATCGTCGCCGAGGCCAAGGAGACCGCGACCGTCGAGGCCGCACGCGTCACCGCGGCAGCTCAGGCGCAGATCGAGGCCGAGCGTCAGACGACGCTCGTCGCCCTCCGCTCCGAGGTGGGCACTCTCGCCATCGATCTCGCCGGCGGCGTGGTCGGCGAGACGCTCTCGGATGACGCTCGTGCGACCGCAGTCGTCGATCGCTTCCTCGCAGACCTCGAGGCATCAGAGAAGGCGGCCAAGTAATGGGCAGCGCGACCACTCAGGCACTCGCGGCTTCGACGGCGGCCCTCGCTCAGGCGAAGGACGTCACCCTCGACACGGCCGGTGAGCTCTTCACCGTGGCGCGTCTGGTGGGCGAATCCGGTCAGCTGAGCGGCGCGCTGGCCGACCCCGCGGCTCCTGCGGGCCTGCGCGAGCAGGTCGTCGCCAAGGTCTTCGGCGGGTTGTCGGACACCACGCGTCAGGTGCTTTCGGCCGCGGTCGGCCAGAGGTGGTCCGATGAGGACGGCCTCGTCGCGGGGATCGAAGAACTCGCCATCCGCGCGGCCGCCATCGCCGAGCCGGCCACCGACATCGAGGGGGAGCTGTTCTCCTTCCTCCGTGTCATCGCGGCCAACCCCGAGCTCGAACTCGCCCTCGGCACCCGACTGGGTGACGATGCGGCGAAGGGCGGACTCGTGGAGAAGCTGATCGGCGGTACGGCGAGTGCTCCCACCACGCTGATCGTCTCATCGCTCGTCCGTCAGCCGCGAGGACGTCGCGTACGTCAGCTGCTGAACCGCGCGATGAAGATCGTCTCGGCGCAGGGCGACCGCATCGTCGCCACGGTGCGCACGGCTGCGTCGCTGTCCGCTGCGCAGCGCACGCGCCTCGGCGACGCCCTGGCCGCGCGTTATGGCGGCCAGGTCTCGATCAATGAAGTGATCGACCCCACCGTCGTGGGCGGACTGCGTGTGCAGATCGCCGATGACATCATCGACGGCAGCATCTCCGCGCGGCTCGCCGATCTTCGACAGAAGCTCGCGGGCTAATACGACTTCGCGCGGGGAACCGCGCAGACTCTCTCAATACAAAGGGAAGACAATGGCAGAACTATCGATCAGCCCCGACGTCATCCGTGACGCGCTGAAGGACTTCGCCGCTGCGTACGAGCCCACCGGCGCCGCAGCGACCGAGGTCGGAACCGTCATCGACGCGGCAGACGGCATCGCGCACATCGAGGGCCTGCCCGGCGTCATGGCGAACGAGCTCCTGACGTTCGAAGGCGGCACGCAGGGCCTCGCACTGAACCTCGACGAGAGCGAGATCGGCACCGTCGTGCTCGGTGACTTCGCCGGGATCCAGGCCGGTCAGGAAGTTCGCCGCACCGGCGAGGTCCTCTCGGTCGCCGTCGGTGACGGTTACCTCGGACGCGTCGTCGACCCGCTCGGCAACCCGATCGACGGTCTCGGCGAGATCGCCTCCGAAGGCCGCCGCGAGCTCGAACTGCAGGCGCCTGGCGTCATGCAGCGCAAGAGCGTGCACGAGCCGATGCAGACCGGCATCAAGGCCATCGACGCCATGATCCCCGTCGGCCGCGGTCAGCGCCAGCTCATCATCGGCGACCGCCAGACCGGTAAGACGGCCATCGCGATCGACACGATCATCAACCAGAAGGACAACTGGGCCTCCGGCGATGTCGACAAGCAGGTGCGCTGCATCTACGTCGCCATCGGCCAGAAGGGCTCCACGATCGCCTCCGTCAAGGGCGCGCTCGAGGACGCCGGAGCGATGGAGTACACCACCATCGTCGCCGCTCCCGCCTCGGACCCCGCCGGCTTCAAGTACATCGCGCCCTACACCGGATCCGCGATCGGCCAGCACTGGATGTACAGCGGCAAGCATGTCCTCATCATCTTCGACGACCTGTCGAAGCAGGCAGAGGCCTACCGCGCCGTCTCCCTCCTCCTGCGCCGTCCGCCGGGCCGCGAGGCATACCCGGGCGACGTCTTCTACCTGCACTCCCGCCTGCTGGAGCGTTGCGCGAAGCTGTCCGACGAGCTCGGTGCCGGTTCGATGACGGGCCTCCCGATCATCGAGACCAAGGCGAACGACGTCTCGGCGTACATCCCGACCAACGTGATCTCGATCACCGACGGTCAGATCTTCCTGCAGTCCGACCTCTTCAACGCCAACCAGCGTCCGGCGGTCGATGTGGGTATCTCGGTCTCGCGAGTCGGTGGTGACGCTCAGGTCAAGAGCATCAAGAAGGTCTCCGGAACGCTGAAGCTGGAGCTCGCGCAGTACCGCTCGCTCGAGGCCTTCGCGATGTTCGCGAGCGACCTCGACGCGACCTCGCGTCGTCAGCTCGACCGAGGCGCTCGTCTGACCGAGCTGCTCAAGCAGCCGCAGTACTCGCCGTACCCGGTCGAGGACCAGGTCGTCTCGATCTGGGCCGGTACCAAGGGCAAGCTCGACACGATCGAGGTCTCGGACGTGCTGCGCTTCGAGCGGGAGCTGCTCGACCACCTGCGTCGCAACACCAAGGTGCTCGACACCCTTCGCGAGACGAACGTCCTCGATGACGACACCGCTGCCGAACTGGAGAAGCAGGTCGATGCCTTCCTGCTCGAGTTCCAGGGCGGCAAGGGCCAGTCCATCGGCGCCGTGGGCAACGAGGAGCACGCGGCCCAGGATGTGGACGACGTCAACCAGGAGAAGATCGTCAAGGGTCGTCGCGCGTAATCGCGTGAGGTACTGAAACATGGGCGCTCAACTCAGGGTCTACAAGCAGAAGATCTCTTCTGCTCAGACGACCAAGAAGATCACGAAGGCGATGGAGCTCATCGCGGCTTCGCGCATTCAGAAGGCGATGGCGCGCGTGCGCGCGTCGTCGCCCTTCGCTCGGGCCGTGACGCAGGCTGTCTCCGCCGTCGCGACGTACTCCAATGTCGACCACCCGCTCACTCGTGAGCCGGAGACGATCCGCCGGTCCGCCGTCGTGGTCTTCTCCTCCGATCGCGGACTCGCGGGTGCCTTCAACTCGCAGATCCTCCGCGAGGCGATGGAAGTGGGCGAGCTGATCCGTTCTCAGGGCAGCGAGCCGGTGTACTACCTCGTCGGTCGCAAGGCCGTCGGATACTTCCAGTTCCGTGGCATCAAGGCCGCTGCGGAGTGGACGGGCGACACAGACACTCCGCAGTTCAAGACGGCTGAGGAGATCTCGGCCACGCTGCTCGAAGCGTTCAACCGCGGCGGTGAGGATGGCGGCGTGGACGAGCTCCACCTCGTCTACAACCGTTTCGTCAGCATGATGACGCAGTCGCCGGAGACGGTGCGCCTGCTTCCGTTGGAGATCGTCGAGAACACCGAAGCCGCTGAGCCGAGCGGAGCGGTGTACCCGCTCTACGAGTTCGAGCCGGATGCCGAGACCGTTCTCGATGCGATCCTGCCGGTGTACCTGCAGAGCCGCATCTTCAACGCTCTGCTGCAGTCGTCGGCCGCCAAGCAGGCCGCGACGCAGAAGGCGATGAAGTCCGCCAGCGACAATGCCGACAAACTCATCACTGACTACACCCGCCTGCGCAACAACGCGCGTCAGGCGGAGATCACGCAGCAGATCGCTGAGATCGTCGGCGGCGCCGACGCCCTCTCGAGCAAATAGACCATCAAGAAAGAGACGAAGATATGACCCCCACCGCCACAGCTGAGGCTGGGACCGCGGTCGTCGGGCGCGTCGCACGCGTCACGGGCCCGGTCGTCGATATCGAGTTCCCGCACGACTCGATTCCTGACATCTACAACGCGCTGAAGACCACCATCGTCATCGGCGAGGAGTCGACGGAGATCACGCTCGAGGTCGCACAGCACCTCGGCGACGACCTGATCCGCGCTATCGCGCTCAAGCCCACCGACGGCATCGTCCGCGGCCAGGAGGTGCGCGACACCGGCGAGCCGATCTCGGTTCCCGTCGGCGACGTCACCAAGGGCAAGGTCTTCAACGTCATCGGCGAGGTGCTCAACGCCGAGCCTGGCGAGCAGATCGAGATCACGGAGCGCTGGCCGATCCACCGTTCGGCTCCGCCGTTCGACCAGCTCGAGTCGAAGACCCAGATGTTCGAGACCGGCATCAAGTCGATCGACCTCCTCACGCCGTACGTGCTCGGTGGAAAGATCGGCCTCTTCGGTGGTGCGGGTGTCGGCAAGACCGTCCTCATCCAGGAGATGATCCAGCGCGTCGCACAGAACCACGGTGGCGTGTCGGTGTTCGCCGGAGTCGGTGAGCGCACCCGTGAGGGCAACGACCTCATCGCCGAGATGGAAGAGGCGGGCGTCTTCGACAAGACTGCCCTCGTCTTCGGTCAGATGGATGAGCCGCCGGGAACGCGTCTGCGCGTCGCCCTCTCGGCCCTGACGATGGCGGAGTACTTCCGTGACGTGCAGAAGCAGGACGTTCTGCTGTTCATCGACAACATCTTCCGCTTCACGCAGGCGGGTTCCGAGGTGTCCACGCTGCTGGGCCGCATGCCCTCCGCCGTGGGTTACCAGCCGAACCTCGCTGACGAGATGGGCCTCCTCCAGGAGCGCATCACCTCGACCCGCGGTCACTCGATCACCTCGCTGCAGGCGATCTACGTCCCCGCCGATGACTACACCGACCCGGCTCCGGCGACGACCTTCGCGCACCTCGACGCGACGACCGAGCTCAGCCGTGAGATCGCGTCGAAGGGTCTGTACCCCGCTATCGACCCGCTGACCTCGACGTCGCGGATCATGGACCCCCGCTACCTGGGCGAGGACCACTACCGCGTCGCGACGACGGTCAAGCAGATCCTCCAGAAGAACAAGGAACTGCAGGAGATCATCGCGATCCTCGGTGTCGACGAGCTCTCCGAAGAGGACAAGATCGTCGTGTCGCGTGCACGTCGCATCCAGCAGTTCCTCTCGCAGAACACCTACATGGCGAAGAAGTTCACCGGTGTCGAGGGCTCGACGGTTCCGCTCAAGGAGACGATCGAGTCGTTCGACGCGATCGCCAAGGGCGACTTCGATCACGTTGCAGAGCAGGCCTTCTTCAACGTCGGTGGCATCTCCGACGTCGAAGAGCGCTGGGCTCAGCTCCAGAAGGAGAACGGCTGATCATGGCGCTGAAGGTCAGCCTCGTCTCCGCGGACGCGGAGGTCTGGACGGGAGAGGCCACGCTTGTCGTCGCCAAGACCGTCGAGGGCGAGATCGGCATCATGAGCGGTCACGAGCCGATCCTGGCGATCCTCGCCGAGGGTCAGGTTCGCATCACGCAGGCCGACGGCACCAAGGTGCTCGCGAACGCTCAGGACGGCTTCCTCTCCATGGAGGGAAGTCAGCTGACGATCGTCGCGGGCAACGCGGCACTCATCGCCTGAACACGCTCATCACGGACGCGCTCATCTGTCAGCCTCGAGCTGGCGGGTGGGCGCGTTCCCGTCTGCCCTTCCGACCCGTCCGAACCGGCACGGGCCCGACTTCGTGGAGCTCATGAAGATCCTTCTGCCGCCTTCTGAGACGAAGCGCCCCGGTGGCGACGGCGCACCGTTGTCGATCGAGGAACTCGCACTGTCCGCCCTGGCCTCCGAGCGGGATGCCGTGACAACCGCCCTCGTGTCCCTCGCGGCTGATCCCGCTGCCGCCCGGCGCGTGCACAAGCTCAGCGATCGCCAGCTCGACGACATCGCCCATAACGCCGCGCTGCGTTCGGCGCCGACCATGGCCGCGGTCGATCGGTACACGGGCGTTCTCTACGATGCGCTGGATGCCGCGTCCTTGGATGCGGCGGCGAGACGCTGGCTGAACGGTCACGTGTGGATACATTCGGCGCCGTTCGGCCCGATCGCCGCACTGGACGCCATCCCGATGTATCGACTCGCCGCAGGCACATCGCTGCCCGGCGTCGCGCCGCTGCGTCGTCATTGGGCCGACGCGACTTCGCAGGCGATGGCGCGGGAGGCGCCGCCGTTCGTCCTTGACCTGCGAAGCGAAGCCTATGTCGCGCTCGGACCGGTACCGGCATCCGTACCGTCGGCGTACGTGCGCGTGGTCACCGCCGAGGGACGCGCCCTCAATCATTTCAACAAGAAGGCCAAGGGCGAACTGGCGCGCGCTCTGGCGGAGGACCGACCGCGAGTGCGCTCTCTGGCGAGCCTCCTGGATTGGGCGGCAGCGCGACCCATCATGATGCGACGGGGTGCGCAGGCGGGCGTCGTCGAGCTCGTGACAGCGTCCTGAACGCCGCAGCGGCGCATGACGTGCCCGGTGCGCGTGTCGTTGCCAGGGGACGAATGACCCCGCTACCATGGCCAATGCGCGAAGCGAAGGCTTCGTTCTCGGGGGGCGAGGTACGCTTCCTCTGTCAAAAGGAATGTGAGTCTCATGTATTCCGACTATTCCGACTACTCCGGCATGAGCGCCGGGATTCTTGTTGTGACCGTACTCGTCAGCTTGCTGTTCGCCGCCGTCGGCTATGTCCTCACCTCGCTATTCCTTATGAAGATCTTCGAGAAGGCCGGCGTGCAGGGCAAGTGGCGCGCGTGGGTCCCCGTGTACAACAGCATGATCTTCCTCAAGCTCGGCGACCTCAGCCCGTGGCTGATCCTCTACGGGGTCGGCGCATCGCTGCTGCTCGGCTGGATTCCCTTCATCGGGCAGCTCGTGATCCTCGCGGCGGCCGTGCTCATGATCCTCGCGGCGTACCGCGTCGGTCAGAAGCTGCAGAAGGAAGGCGCCTGGGTCGTCCTCTACATCTTCCTCTCCATCGTCTGGCTCGGAATCATGGCCTTCGACAAGTCGCGCTGGAACCCTCAGATCCCGCCGGCGCCGTGGGCAGGCAACGCGTTCTTCGGTGACCGCACCACGTGGGACGGCATCCCGGCTCAGCCTTCGGCTCAGGCCGCGCCCGGTGCCGCACCCGGCTACGGTGCAGCTCCGCAGGGCTACGCACCGCCGCAGGGCTACCAGCCGCCGGCTCCCGGGTACCAGCAGCCCAACCCGGGCTACCAGCAGCCAGGTGCGCCCGGTTACCAGCCGCCGGCAGCGCCCGCGACGCCGCCGGCATCGCCCGCGTCGCCAGTGACGCCGCCGCCTGCTCCGTCCGCGCCGCCCGCGGCACCGTCCACCCCGCCGGCTGCACCGACGACGCCGCCCGCGGCTCCGCCGGCACCGCCCGCAGCGCCTCCCGCGCCGCCGACGGACCCGACGCAGCCACCGGCCTGATGCGCTGACGAAGGACCCCC
>NZ_JBLVOB010000006.1:33118-61299 GCF_053543555.1 Microbacterium xerophyticum
CGAGATCGGGGGTCCTTCGTCGTATCGGACCGATAGTCCGATAGCGTGGACACATGGTCATGTCGCAGCGTCGGGTCGGAGCTTCCGGTCTCCTCGTCTCTTCGACAGGTCTCGGATGCAACAACTTCGGTCGTGCAGGTACGGCGACCGAGACGCTGGACGGTGCACGAGAGGTCATCGACGCGGCGATCGCGAACGGAGTCACCTTCTTCGACACCGCTGACATGTACGGCAAGGACCCCGGGCTCAGCGAGTCGCTGATGGGGGAGGCCCTGCAGGGCCGTCGGGATCGGATCGTGCTGGCGACGAAGTTCGGGCACGGGCGCGACATGGGGTACGACTTCCCCGGCGGACGCGGATCGCGGCGCTACATCCGACGCGCGGTAGAGGAGTCGCTTCATCGTCTGCAGACGGATTGGATCGACCTGTACCAGCTTCATCTTCCGGATCCGGAGACCCCGATCGCGGAGACGACGGATGCGCTCGATGAGCTCGTCCGTGAAGGCAAGATCCGCTACTACGGGCACTCCAATCTCCCAGGGTGGCAGATCACCGAAGCCGAGCTCACCTCGCGGTTGCGCTCGAGCGGGCGCTTCATCTCGGCGCAGAATCACTACTCTCTGCTGGCCAGAGCCGCCGAACGAGAGGTGCTGCCGGCCGTCGAACGCCACGCTCTCGGGTTCTTCCCCTATTTCCCGCTGCACAACGGACTGCTGACGGGCAAGTTCTCGCGCGAAGGCGGTCCGCAGGCGAGTCGGATCATGTCCGCGCGCCGGCACGTGTGGGACAACGCCCCGTGGGACGCGTTGGACGCGTACCGGGATTTCTGCACCGAGCGGGGCATCACGATGCTGGAGGCGACCTTCGGATGGCTTCTGGCACAGCCGGCGGTCTCCAGCGTCATCGCAGGGGCGACCTCGGCGGTTCAGATCGAGGCGAATGCGAGCGCCGCGGACGCCTGGACGCCGACCGCCGACGACCTCGATCTCATCGACGGGATCTTCCCTCTGCCCGCCGACCCTGGCGCGCAGGTATGACGCAGTTCCACTACGATGTGTGAGAATCCTGCGGCCGCCCGTATCGCCGCATCCAATCCGGAGGAACCCTTTGTCTGAGACGTCCACGCAGACCCATCGCGTCGCGGCCCCGGATGGCGGCGAGATAGTTCTGACCTGGGCCGGAGTGACGGATACCGGGCTTCGACGCGACAACAATCAGGACGCTTTCCTGGCCCAGTTCCCGCTGTTCGTGGTCGCCGACGGCATGGGCGGGCACGCGGGTGGCGAGATCGCGAGCCAGAGCACGATCGCTCGCCTGCAGGAGGTCGTGGACTCGGGCGATGTCGGCACGTCCGCCATCGAGAATGCTCTCGAGCAGGCCGTGAGCGACATCGCCGCGCACCCGGAGACCACGGACGAGGGCACCGGCACAACCCTCACCGGAGTCTTCTTCGAGGTGACCGAGGACGAGCCGCGGTGGATATCGCTGAACATCGGCGACTCCCGTGTCTACCTGCTGCGCGATGAGCGGCTGGTGCAGGTGACAACCGATCACTCCGTGGTTCAGGAACTGATCAGCTCTGGTCGACTGAGTGCGGAAGAGGCGGAGAGCCACCCGTACAGCAACGTCATCACCCGCGCCGTCGGAGCGAGTGAGCTCACGCCGCCCGACTACCTCGGCATCGAGGTGCTCGACGGCGATCGGTTCGTGATCTGCTCGGACGGCCTGACCAAAGAACTCACCGACTACGGCATCCAGCACTTCCTGCGGGAGGAGAACGATCCCGCAGTGGCGGTCGACGCCATGCTGGCCGCAGCGCTGGAGAACGGCGGGCGCGACAATGTCACGCTGATCATCGTGCAGGTGCAGCGCACCGGACACGATCGCGCCACCGACGAGGCCGCGGAGCAGTCGTCCTCCACAGCGGAGGACACCGCCGAATAGTCCGCCGGAGCTGTGGAGAACGGCATCTGCAGGCCGCGGATGCCGTGCAATGAGGTCATGGACCTCGAACCTCTCACGCTCCCCGTCTCGGCGCCGGAGCCCCGACGTCAGCCGATCCCTGTGCTGGCAGCCGTGGTGCCGATCGCGGCAGGTGTCGTCCTCTGGCTCATCACCGGTTCGATCTTCTCGCTCTGCTTCGCGGCGCTCGGCCCGTTGATGATCGCCGCCTCGCTGCTCGACGGGCTGCGCATCCGGCGTCGGGAGCGGCGCGCGGCGGCCGCCGATGAGACCGCGGGTTGGCGCCGCGCAGAGCAGGACCTGCTGCGCCGGCATCAGAGCGAGCGCCGTGAGCTGCGCCGTGCTCATCCCGACGCGGCAGCGTGCCTCAGGGACGCCCCGCTGAGAGACCTTCGAGCGATAGACGAATCGACTCCTGTCGTGATCGGCTCCGGTGCCGGACGCAGCGCGCTCAGGGTGACCGGCGATGACAGCGAACGGGCACGTGCGTTCAGGAAGCGCGCGGCACAGGTGTCGGACGTACCGGTGAGCGTCGCACTGGGGCGCGGCATATGCCTGCGCGGACCGGCGCCGGTGGTGGCTGCTGCTGCCAGGGCTCTGATCGTGCAGATGTGCCTGCGGCACGCTCCGGCGCAGCTCGCGCTCGTCGGAGACGGACTCGAGCCGTTGGGGCTCTCCGGGTTCCCGCACGCCGGGCGAGCTCGTCGTGGGGCGTGGCGCCTTGCCGTCGTGACCGGCGACGGTGACGGCTCCGTCGATGCTGCGGCGCAGGTTCGGATCTGCGATGCAGGCCAGGATGTGCCGGAGGGTGTGACGACGGTCATCGACTTCTCCGATCCGGGCGGCGCTCGACTGCGTACCGCCGCCGGCGTCGAAGACGTCGCGGTGGAGTGCCTGTCGCGCGCTCAGGCGGTGGCGATCGCCGCCGGCAGCGTCGAACGGGAGGGGCAGTCCGCGCATCTGCCGGACGGCGTCGCACTGGGGGAGCTGACACGGCCCGGAGATGCGGAAGGCTCCGGCCTCGTGGCGGTGATCGGCCGCTCGGAGAGCGCGGACGTCGTGCTCGATCTCGTGGAGGACGGGCCGCACGCGATCGTGACGGGGATGACCGGGTCGGGTAAGAGCGAGCTGCTCGTCACATGGATCTCCTCGATGGCACGCTCTCACGCACCCGACGAGGTGACGTTCGTCCTGGCGGATTTCAAAGGAGGGACCGCGTTCGACCCGCTGCGCGCCCTCCCGCATGTGGCGGCGGTGATGACCGACCTCGACGAGGAGGGAGCACGGCGCGGTGTGGAGAGCCTGACGGCGGAGCTCCGGCGCCGCGAGGCCGCACTGGCGGACATCGGAGCCAGGAGCATCACCGAGGCGGGCGGGAGGCTGGGCAGGCTCGTGATCGTCGTGGACGAGTTCGCGGCGCTGCTGCAGGAGCATCCCGACCTCGGTGCGGTGTTCACCGACGTCGCCGCTCGCGGGCGCGCGCTCGGCATGCACCTCATCCTCGGGACGCAACGCGCTGCCGGGGTGATTCGAGACGGGCTCGCCGCCAACTGTCCGCTGCGGGTGAGCCTCCGGGTGACAGAAGCGTCGGACAGCCGGCTCGTGATCGGATCGGATGATGCAGCCGAACTGCCCGGAGGTGCGGCCTCACGCGGGCTCGCTTTCGTCCGACGCCCGCAGGACGCCACCGCCATCGCCGTGCGGGTGGCGCTCACCGGTGCGGCCGATCTACGAGGGATCGGGGCTCGCTGGCCGGATGCTGCGGCACCGGCGAGCCCGTGGCTTCCTGCCCTTCCGGCTCGTCTCGATCTCGACGAGCTCGCCATCGCCCACCCGCCAGGCGCGTCGCTGCTGCTCGGACTCACGGACGAGCCGGAGCGGCAGCGCCAGACCCCGATGCTGCTGAGGCCCGGCACCGACCGCGGCCTGGCCGTCGTCGGCGGAAGCGGTTCGGGGCGGACGTCGGTGCTGAGGGTCCTCGCGGCGCAGGCCGATCCGGTGTTCCTGGGACCTGACCCCGAACGCGCATGGGACGCATTGGAAGACGTCCTCGACGCCGCGGGCGGCTCTCCTGCGCTCGTCCTGTGCGACGACCTCGATCAGCTCGTCGCGGCGTTCCCCGTGGAATACGGGCAGGCGTTCCTCGAGCGCATGGAGAAGCTGGTGCGCTCCGCTGCGGCGCGCGGCTGCACGGTGGTCGTGACGACCGGTCGCGCATCCGGACAGACCGCTCGGGTGATCGAGGCGCTGCCCTCGCGGATGCTGCTGCGAATGGGCACCAAGATGGAGCATCTCGCCGCGGGCGGCGACGCCGAGGCCTACCGCCGTGACCGTCCCGCCGGTCGAGGCAGACTCGGACAGCACGAGGTGCAGATCGCCTGGACGGATCCACCGGCGGGCGGGGGCACCGTCGTCCGGGACCGCCTCGAGCGCTGGATGCCGATCGCGCGAGTCGTCGGTGTCATCGCGCTCGGCGCAGGACGGGTGGTGGAGCGGTTGCGAGAGGCGTATCCGGATCACGTCGTGTCCTTCGTCAAGGATCACGGGCAGGAGCCGGTGCAGACCTCCGACAGGGCGACGATCCTGGTCGGTGATGCGGACAGCTGGCAGCGGCAATGGACGCTGTGGCAGCGCATCCGGCTCGAGGGCGAGATGCTGTTCCTCGCCGAATGCGCGGCAGAGCTGCGCACCTTCGCCGGCACTCGCGAGCTGCCGCCCTACGCGAGGCCGCACGCCGGTCGGGCATGGTCCATGCACGATGGACTGGCCCCGCGGCGTGTGGTCATCCCCGCACTCGACGTCACATGAGGGAGTCGACCGACTGGGCCGACATACCGTGCGCGACGGCCACACCGTCGTTGATCACGGCGCCGTTCGCGACGTTGAGTCCGCCGGCGAGCGCGGGATCGGCGCTCAACGCGTCCTGCCATCCGCGCGCCGCGATCTGGCGCACGTACGGCAGCGTGGCGTTGGTCAGCGCGGACGTCGATGTGTTCGGCACCGCCCCTGGCATGTTCGCCACGCAGTAGAACACGGTGCCGTGCACGGGGAAGGTCGGATCGTCATGCGTGGTCGGATGCGTGTCCTCGAAACAGCCGCCCTGGTCGACGGCTATGTCGACGAGCACGCTGCCAGGTCGCATCTGAGCGACCATCTCGTTCGTGACGAGCTTCGGCGCGCGGGCCCCGGGGATCAGCACCGACCCGATGACGAGGTCCGAGTCGATCACGGCGCGACGAAGATCCAGCGGATTGGAAGCGGCGGTCTTCACACGGCCGCTGAAGTGATCGTCCAGCGTGCGCAGGCGCGGGATGTTCGTGTCGAAGATCGTGACGTCCGCACCCATCCCGCTCGCGATGACGGCTGCGTTCGCGCCGGCGACGCCGCCGCCGATCACGGTGACGGTCGCAGGCCGTGTACCGGGCACGCCCGACATGAGCAGCCCGAGTCCACCGTTGGAACGCATCAGCGTGTTCGCGCCGACGAGGGGAGCCAACCTCCCGGCCACCTCGCTCATGGGCGCGAGCAGGGGGAGGCCGCCGCCGGGCAGCTGCACGGTCTCATAGGCGATCGCCGTCACGCGGTCGGCGAGAAGCCGCTCCGTGAGCGGACGATCCGCAGCCAGGTGAAGATAGGTGAACAGCGTGAGATCGTCGCGGAAGTGCTGGTATTCGCCGGCGATCGGCTCCTTCACCTTGAGCAGCAGCTCGGCGCGCGACCACACCTCCGCAGCATCGTCCAGCAGCGTCGCACCGGCGTCGGCGTACTCGGTGTCCGGCATCGACGAGCCCAGACCCGCTCCGGACTGCACGAAGACCTCGTGGCCGGAGCGCACCAGATCGTGCACGCCCGCAGGCGTCAGAGCGACGCGGTACTCGTTGTTCTTGACCTCGGTGGGGACGCTGATCCTCATCGTGGCTCCTCTTCTCCCTCGGCGTTGAGGGCTCATTGCCCCGGGTCAGGGCATCAGACGGCGGCGCCGGGACGGATCATCCCGACGTCGCTCCCACCGCCGAGGACGGCGAGGGGAAGTGCGTTGGACAGCGTCGCCAGATCGGCCTCGCTCAGCGCTCCAGCGCGAGCGAGCAGCGTCGCGGCGACGATCGTGAGTGCTCGTGCGCTGCCGTCGAGCATCTTGAGCGCGACGGTCGTACCGTCGGGAGCGACCATGACGGTGACGCCCTCCGCGCCGCTCTTGGCGAACACCCCGAGCGTCTCGATCGCGATCGTGTCCGGACGACCGGGGCCCTCGATCGTCCAGGGGTTCTCCTTGACCGCTCTCACAAGGGTGCCTGCGACGCGGTGCAGGGCGAAGGGGGAGCGCTCGGACGCCGACCCGATGCGATGGATGGCGCGGCCCAGCCCGGCGAGCGTGATGGCGTGGACCGGTGCTCCGCAGCCGTCGACGGCTGTGTGCGCGATCTTCTCGCCGGTGAGACGTTCGACCACCTCACGGATGTGCGACTGCAGCGGATGCGCCGTGTGGAGGTATCCGTCGGTGGACCAGCCGGTCGCCACGCATGCGCGCAGCATCGCGGCATGCTTGCCAGAGCAGTTCATCCGGATGCGCGATGCGCTCCCGTGCTCGCGGATCAGCTCGTCGCGGCTCGCGGAATCACTCGGCCATGCGGGCGGGCATGCGAGGTCGTCCTCCGTCAGTCCACCCGCGGTCAGGATCTCGCGGACGACATCGGCGTGGCGGTCGGTGCCGGTATGGCTCGCGGTCGACATGGCGAGCTGGGCACCGCTCAGTTCGGCGCCGGCCGTGACGCAGGCCACCGCCTGGAGTGGCTTCAGGCTGGAGCGAGGAAGGATCAGCGCGTCCGGATTCCCCAGCCGCTTGACGACGTCGCCGTCCGGTGTGAGCACGATCGCCGATCCGGCATGGCGGGATTCGATGAATCCGCTGCGTTCGACGACGGCGAGTTCGACAGCATCCGCGACAGTGAGAGTCTCCAGCACCCGTCCAGCCTAGCGCCGACGTCTTCGCCGGTGCCGAGCCGCACCGTGTCAGACTGAGCGCATGACGATCGGCGAACATCGGTACGAACTCACCGCCACCTGGCAGGGCAATCGGGGAACCGGGACCAGCGGGTACCGGGACTACTCCAGGGATGTCACGATCGAGATCGACGGCAAGCAGGAGCTGCTGGCCTCAGCGGACAGACCCTTCAGAGGCGACCCCACCCGCTGGAACCCGGAGGACCTGCTGATCGCCTCGCTCTCCGAGTGCCATCTGCTGTCGTATCTGCATGCGTGCGTGACTGCAGGGGTCGTCGTCGTGTCGTACCGCGACCGTGCGAGCGGCGTGATGCGCGAGGACGGAAAGGGCGGAGGAGCCTTCACCGATGTGCTGCTGCGGCCAGAGGTGGTCGTGGCCGAAGAGTCGATGATCGAGGCCGCCGAGCGCGCGCACGAGGACGCTCATCGGATGTGCTTCATCGCGAACTCGGTGAACTTCCCGGTCCGCCATGAGGCGAACGTCACCGCCGCTCGTGCGGAAGGGCCTGCTTGATCTTCTCGATCGGCCCCTGGGCGGGTGGCTCGTTGTACACGCCGGCGAGCTCCTGACCGCTCAACGCGTGGATGGCCGTCATGATCTGGTCGGTCGCGAGTCTCCTCGCCTTGCCGCTGCCGGCCGGGCCGTGCACCGTCACGTCGATCGGTTCGCCGAAGCGCACGGTGATCCGCTCGCTCAGCGACGGCATCCTGGCGCCCTTCGGCATGGCCCGGTCCGTGCCGATGAGTCCGACCGGTACCACGGGTGCCCCGGTCTGAAGGGCGAGGAAGGCCACTCCAGTGCGGCCCTTGTACAGGCGACCGTCCGTGGAGCGGGTGCCTTCCGGATAGAGAGCGACGGCGAGCCCCTGGTCGAGAAGCCGCCGCTGCTGGTCCAGTGCGTCGAGGGCGGCCTGCCCTGCGCCTCGATTCACCGCGATGGCACCGATGGACTGGAAGAAGGTGCGCATGACCGCTCCCTTGAACCCCGTCCCCTCGAAGTACGACGACTTGGCGAGGAAGTGCACGGGGCGAGGGGCGGCGACCGGTATCGCGATCGAGTCGATGAACGACAGGTGATTGCTCGCGAAGATCACGGGACCGTCCAGGGGGACGCGATCGCGTCCCTCGACGTGCGGACGGTAGACGAGGCGGGCAAGCGATCCGATGATCGCCCGACCCAACGCATAGGTGGCCCCTGCCTTGCGGGGGACGGATGCCTCGTCGGCTGCCTGCTCCTGATCCGAGTCTTCGGTCGGCTCGGGCACGGCAGACTGCTCAGAGGTCATCAGATCAGGCTACTCCGCGATCCATGCCACACATGGAATGAGACCGGCCCTGTTCCGAGCGCGCCGATCGTGCGCGCCTCTCAGCGCGGGCAAAGGCGAATACGACAGTATGGAGTGTCCCTCCCCACGATCATGAGGTCCCACCGTGCGCAATCGTCCGCTCATCGCTCTGTCCACCATCACCGTCGCGACCATGCTGCTGGCCGGATGCACGGGAACCGAGGGCTCGACAGGCGACGAGACCGAGGCGCCATCCGCCGCCCTCTGCTCGGCGGCAGTCGAGTCGGGTGACGCCTCGGACGGCGTCACGGTCGATGGCGATTTCGGCAGCGCATCGACGGCGACGTTCGAGCTGGGACAGACGGTGGAGGCCGCGGAGCGCACCGTGGTCAGCGAGGGCGACGGCGACACGATCGCCGAGGGCGACTACGTCAGCTACGCACTGAGCGCATTCGACGGCGACACCGGCGAGCGCCTCGGCGATGCCGGCTACACGGACGGTGAGCTTCTTCCGGCCGCGCTCACGGCCGATGCGCCGCTCGGACAGCTCATCGGATGCGCGAGCGTCGGTTCGCGACTGTCGATCGTCTTCCCGACGACGGAGGACGCCGCAGCGCAGTACTACATCCTCGACGTGCTCGACATCGTGCCCACCGCGGCATGGGGCGAGGAGCAGGCTCCGGTCGCAGGCATGCCGGCGGTCACGCTCGACGACGACGGAGCCCCGACGATCGAGATCCCGGATGCGCCCGCTCCCACCGAGGTGCAGATCTCGGTGCTCAAGCAGGGCGACGGCATCGCCGTCGGCGAGGGCGACACGACGCTGCTCCAGTACCACGGAGTGGGTTGGGAGAGCGGCGAGACGTTCGACTCCTCATGGGCCAACGGCGCGCCGATCACCAGCGAGGGCAACGGCTACGTGCCAGGGTTCGTCCAGGCGCTGGCGGGGCAGAAGGTCGGCTCTCAGGTGCTGGTCGTCATCCCGCCGGCGGCAGGGTACGGCGAGGGCGAGATCAACGAGGAGGACCTCAAGGGCCAGACGCTGGTCTTCGTGATCGACATCCTCGCGACGATGCACCCGGCCGCCGCATAGGCGACCGCCCTCACGGCGAAGGCCGTGCACGCGCAATAGGCTGACGGTATGCGTCGCATCATCGTCCTCGGCTCCACCGGTTCCATCGGCACTCAGGCACTGGATGTGATCCGCGCCAACCCTCGTCGGTTCGAACTGGTCGGACTCGCCGCAGGCAGCGATGCGGAGACGCTCGGCCGCCAGGCCGAGCAGTTCCAGGTCGAGGACACGGCGCTCGGCGCCGAGCAGGCGGAGCAACTGGTGCGCGACGTCGAGGCCGACGTGGTGCTCAACGCGATCACGGGCTCCATCGGGCTCGGATCGACGCTCGCGGCGTTGAAGGCAGGACGAACGCTCGCCCTCGCCAACAAGGAGTCGCTGATCGTCGGTGGCGAGCTGGTGAAGTCGGCGGCCGCCGAGGGGCAGATCGTGCCGGTCGACTCCGAGCACTCCGCGCTCGCTCAGGCGCTGCGCTCCGGGACGCATTCCGAGATCAGGCGACTGGTGGTCACAGCATCCGGCGGGCCGTTCCGTGGACGCCGGCGCGACGAGATGACGACGATCACGCCGGCCGAGGCGCTCGCGCACCCGACCTGGGCGATGGGGCGCATGGTCACGACCAACTCCGCCACACTGGTCAACAAAGGCCTCGAGGTCATCGAGGCGCATCTGCTCTTCGACGTCGACTACGAAGACATCCAGGTGGTCGTGCACCCGCAGTCGATCGTCCACTCGATGGTCGAGTTCATCGACGGCTCCACGATCGCCCAGGCGTCCCCGCCCGACATGCGCCTGCCGATCTCCCTGTCGCTGGACTGGCCGCACCGGATCGGCGGGGTCGGTCGTCCGCTGGACTGGACGAAGGCCGGCAGCTGGGACTTCGAGCCGCTCGACGACGCGGCGTTCCCGTCCGTGGCCCTGGCCAAGAGCGTGGGGCGCGCCGGCGGCACGTTCCCCGCGGTCTTCAACGCGGCGAACGAGCAGGCGGTGGACGCGTTCCACGAGGGTCGGCTGTCATTCCTCGGCATCGTCGACACGATCGCGAGGGTGGTCGACACCCATGAAGCGCCCGACCGGCTCACCGTCGAGTCGCTGGCCGAGGCCGAGGCCTGGGCGCGGGCGACAGCGGATCGTCTGATCGCGCGGCAGTGACGTCTCGTCCGACTCAGTCGGGGTACGGCACCGGCCAGTGCGGCTCTGGCACAGGCCATCCGGCGTCGCGCAGCGCACGGCGGGCGAGCTCGCGCGCCGAGTACGGGGTGCGCACGCCGCGGATGTCGCGGTAGTCCTGGTGGCCGGGGCCGGCCCAGAGGATCGCGTCGCCGTCGCCGACGAGGCCGACAGCGGCGATGATCGCCTTCTCCGGCGGGGAGTACTCATGGATATCGGCATCCGGACGTGCCATCCGCGCGCCCTCGATGAGTGTGGCGCGGATCGACTCCGGGTCTTCGAAGCGCGGATGGTGGTCGGTGACGACGAGGATGTCGCTGCCCAGGACTGCCGTACGACCCATGTCGTGGCGCTTGGTGGCGTCGCGGTCGCCGTCGGCTCCGAACAGCATCAGCGTGCGCCCGGGAGTGACGCGACGGATCGCGGCGAGGGTCTTCTCGAACGCATCGGGTGAGTGCCCGAAGTCGACGAACACGGCGGGGCCGCTGTCGCCGGACACGAGCTCGGTGCGCCCCGGCAGGTACGCTTCGATGCGTCCGTCGCGCTCGAGGGCCGCGGTGATGCGCTCCCAGTCGTATCCGCCCTCGAGCAGCATGACGATCGCGAGGGCGGCGTTGGCCGCCATGTGCGGACCGATCACCGGTACGACCGTGGTGAGGGTGCGCCCCTCCGGGCCGGTCATCGTGAAACGAGTACCGCGCTGACGCTCCTCGTCGATCGTGACCACCCAGTCCGCGCCGGCCGCGACGGACGCATCGGCGGCGATCGCGGGGGTGCCCACGGTGACGACGGGGACCTCGGCGGCGGCGACCACGTCGACGCCGGAGGCGGAGTCGAGGCAGATCACGGCGCGCCTGGAGCGGTCCGGCTTGAACAGGGGGAGCTTCGCTGCGAAGTACTCCTCCATGTCGGCGTAGTCGTCGAGGTGGTCGTGGCTGAGGTTCGTGAAACCTGCGACATCGAACACGAGCCCGTCGACGCGCTTGCGCGACAGGGCCTGCGCGCTCACCTCGACGGCGACGGCTTCGACCTCGCGCTCGCGCATGAGCGCGAGGAGTGCGTGCATCTCGGATGCCTCGGGTGTGGTCAGTCTGGAGACGATGACCTCGCCGGCGATGTGCCGCTCGGCAGTGGAGGAGAGCCCGGTGACGACGCCGAGCTGGTCGAGGATGCCCTCCAGCAGGTGCGAGACGCTCGTCTTGCCGTTCGTGCCCGTGGTCGCGAACAGCAGCGGCAGATCGTCCTCGGCTCCGGTGCCGTAGACCCAGGCGCTGAGCGCACCGAGCACGCCACGCGGATCGTCGACGATCACGATCGGCAGACCGATGTTGCCCGCGATGTCGGCGCCGGCCTCATCCGTGATGATGGCGACGGCGCCCTTCTCCGCGGCTGCGGGAGCGAACACCGCTCCGTGCTGATTCACGCCCTGGATGGCGACGAACGCCTCTCCGGCGCGGAGATCGGCGGTCGCGAGAGTGATGCCGGTGAGGATGACCCCGCTGGTGTCGCCGCGGGTGGCGGTGGCGAAGCGGGTGGCGAGATCCGTCAGATTCCGCTGTGGCGGAGCATCGGGGCGGAGCACGGGAGGAAGGCTGGGCTGTGTGGTCGACATGGCACCACAATGATCTCACGAGCGGCTGCGAGGGACGCGCTCAGGCACGCCTCTCGCAGCCGCACGATGGGTCAGGCCGCGCGTCGGTACGCGAGCACCGCGACCACGAGGGCGGCGATGCCGGCCAGCAGTCCTGCGCCGCCGAGGATCGTGCCCACCGGGGATGAGTCGGATGTCTGCTGCGACGTCTGCTCCTGGGCATCCGAGTGGCCGGTGTGCGCGGCATCCGCTGCGCTCTCGCCGCTCGCAGCGACGGTCACCACCGGCGCGGGCGATTCGAGATCGTGCGGGTCGGCGCCGTCCTCGGCGATCTCGACCCATTCGTTCACTCCGCTCTCGCAGGTCTGTTCCACGGGGAATGCCAGTGACTCCGGGGCGTCGTCGGCGATCTGCACCGCCATGCTCGCGACGCCCTGAAGCCCGGTCGGGATCGGGGAGAGCGCGGTGTAGGTGACGGCCGAGACGAGACCGTTGTCGGCGCGCTCGATCGCGATGTCCCAGTTGCTGTCGACGGTCGGGGAGACCGACGCCAGCCCCTCTGGCATCGTGATCCGCAGTGCGGTGGTCGGTGATTCCTCGCAACCGTGGGTGAACGCGAAGTTCAGCACGGTGGAGGCGCCAGGTGCGACGGCGTCGGGGCTGACTCCGACATGGGCCTGGGCCGCGGCGGGCGCGGCGAGGACGAGACCGGTGGCGAGGGCGGCGATGACGACGCCGCGGCGGGTGATTCGGGACATGAGTTTCTCCTGTGTTCCTGTGCAGATCAGATTCTGCGTGCGGGCGCGCCGACGGCGCGTTCGATCCGCGGATGGATGCCGTGAGCCGGTGTGGTCTCGGACGGCGTTGAGCACGTGCGGCTGATCAGCCGCGGGAGAAGGCGGGTGGCCCGCGCAGCGAGATGTCACCGGTGCGGATGCTCGAGACGAATCGACGCGCCGAGGTGGCGAGCGAAGCAGGAGGCAGCCAGCCGGTGTGCGGCCGCGGCATCCGTGCGCGCAGCGCCGCTCGCACCCAGTCCCTGATGAGACGCAGAAGGCGTTCGCCCCGCCAGAGCATCGCGACGGTGACAGCGGCGGCGATGACGTGGGCGCCGAGCATGCCGGCGTCAGGGGCGACTGTCGACGAGAGCGGGTCCAGGGCGAGGACATGGTGGTGGCCCGTCGCCGCTGTGGCCGAGGCTGTGGCGCCGAGCGCGACGAAGAGGACGTGGAAGATCGTCTGCGAGACAGCGACCGCAGCGCTCAGGCGGCCGACGCGGGACGTGCGTCCGACCAGAAGTGCCGCGAGCGGCGTCAGGAACACGCTCAGAGCGATCACGAGCAGAGGGTGCGGGGGAGCCCCGCCGCCGATCGTGTGCGAGACGGCGGCGATGATCGTCGCGATCGACGATGCGGCGGCTCCACGGAGGAGTCGCAGCTGCCGAGAGGTCACGACTCCACCCTATGCGGCGGATTCCTAGTCCGCGCGCAGTAGCGTGGGGACGTGGAAATCCTGCTGTACATCGCCGGCATCCTGTTCATGCTGGTCGGACTCGGTCTGTCGATCGGTCTGCACGAGATCGGACATCTCGTGCCCGCCAAGCTCTTCGGTGTGCGCGTGGGGCAGTACATGATCGGTTTCGGTCCGCGCCTGTGGTCGAAGAAGATCGGCGAGACGGAGTACGGATTCAAGATGCTGCCGCTCGGCGGCTTCATCTCGATGTCCGGAATGTATCCGGCGTCCGACGGCAAGCCTGTGCGCGGACTGTTCCGCACGCTCGTCCAGGACGCCCGCTCGGCGAACGACGAGACGATCGCGGAGGGCGCGGAGGAACGCGTCTTCTACAGACTGCCGATGTGGAAACGGATCGTCGTGATGCTCGGCGGTCCGGTCATGAACCTGATCCTCGCCGTCATCATCTTCACGGTGCTCGCATCGGGTATCGGGCTGCAGCAGGGCACGACGACGATCGCCGGGGTCAACGAGTGCGTGCTGCCCGCCGGCACGTCGCAGACCGAGTGCGAAGCGGGCGATCCGGCGACGCCGGCCGCGGAGGCAGGGGTGCTCCCGGGGGATGTGCTGGTCTCGGTGGGCGGAACGCCCGTGTCGACGTTCGCAGAAGCGACCGAGATAGTGCAGGCGGCTCCGGGGGAACGCCTCGACCTGGTCGTGCTGCGAGACGGTGAGCGTGTCGATCTGACGATCACGCCCATCCGTGCCGAGCGGGAACTGACGGATGCGTCAGGGCAGCCGCTGCTCGATGAGGACGGCACGCAGATCATCGCCGAGGTCGGTTACGTCGGAATGCTGTCTCAGATGGGCTATGTGCCGCAGCCGATCGGTGTCGGTCCGGAACTCGCCGGCGAGAACGTCGGGCGGGTGGTCGGCCTGATCGCGACCCTGCCGGTGAAGCTGTGGGACGTCGGGGTGTCGCTGTTCACCGGGTCCGACCGGGATCCCGACGGTCCGCTGAGCGTGGTCGGCGTCGGCCGCCTCGCGGGTGAGGTCGCGGCGACGGACGCTCCTGTGCTGAACAGGTTCGTCGTGCTGCTCAACCTGCTGGGGTCGCTCAACATCGCGCTCTTCGTCTTCAACCTGATCCCGCTGCTGCCGCTGGACGGCGGGCACGTCGTCGTGGCCCTGTGGGACGGGATACGGCGCGCCTGGGCGAAGCTGTTCCGCCGCCCGCCTCCCGCTCCTGTGGATGCCACGCGGCTCGTGCCGCTCACGGTGGTCGTCGCGGTGCTGCTGATCGGGATGGGTGCACTGCTGATGATCGCGGATGTCGTGAACCCGGTGGATCTGCTCGGCTAGCGTTCCGGGATGCCGCTCCGCGGCGGGAGCGTATGGTCGCGCCAGGAATCGCTCTGGTGGGTGGTGAACACGCAGGGTGTCGCGTGCATCGTGCGAACGGTGCGCCCGAGTGCTCGACTCGTCCTCCACAGACCAGCCATATCGGGTGGTTCTCCACGGTTCGTGAATAGCTCCTGACCTGGGGTTTGAATGTCGGTGGCCCTGGGTTGAATGGGGGTATGAGATCACTGGCGGATGAGTTGGAGGGTGTCGATCGGTTGTTGGCCGAGGCGATGGGTTCTTCTGCTGCGGGTGATGGTCTGCGTTTCGCCGGTGATGCGGAGTTGTTGGATGCGATCCGGGTGTTGGGTCGCGTGTTGCGGCGGGTGGATGGTGCGGTCGTGGCGGTCACGGAGCGGATCGTGGATCGGGATCAGTGCGAGCGGGACGGGCGGTTGTCGACGCGGGCGGGATGCCGTGACGCGGCCGAGGTGCTGCGGCGCACGCTGCTCGTGGATGGGCCGACCGCGCGGCGGTACGTGGCGGCGGCGGGGGCCGTGCACCGGGAGACGGATCTCACCTCGGGTGGGGTGTTGCCGGGGAAGTTTCCGGAGTTGGCGGCGGCGCTCGCGGACGGGGTCTTGTCGGTGGGCGGGTTCCTGGCATGCACGACCCCGCTGTTGAAGGCGTCTCGGATCGGGGCCGCGGACCGGTGGGCGGCGGATGCGGTGCTCGCACGCTTCGCTTGCGGGCTGCCGTTGGATGGTTCGGTATCCGGGGAGCGGGCGCCGGCGCCGACGACGGATGAGCTTGCCGCGTTGGCGGCGCATATCGTGGCGCGGTTGGATCCGGATGGGGCGGAGCCGTCGGATCGGGCCGGGAAGCGGCGCCGGCATTTCACGATCGGGAAGCTGCGGGACGGGTCTGTGCCGGTGCGGGGAGAGTTGTTGCCGGAGGTCGCGGCGCAGTTGCAGAAACTCATCGATGCGCTGATGAACCCGAAAGCCGAAGACAAAGCCTCCGGCTCCACGGTGCGCTTCCGCCCCACCGATGATGGGGACGGAGAACGCGGCGCCGGCGACAGAGACAGAGACACCGACAGCGACAGGGACACCGACGAGAGCGACAGCAGCGGCGGTGACGACGATGGCGGCGACGTCAACGGCGGCGGTGACGATGGGTTTGCGGCGAAGTACTCCAGTGACAGCACCGAGTACGGGGCGGAGGAGTATTCGGATCGTGCCGACGGGCTCGAACCGCACAAAGCGAAATCGCCGCCGGTGGAGTTGGCGGATCTGCGCACGCACGCGCAGAAGCGTCATGACGCGTTCGCGACGGTCCTGATGGTCGCTGCCGCGTCCGGGGGCATGCCGACACTGGGTGGTGCCGCACCGACCCTGGTCGTCTCCGTCACCGCCGCCGACTTCGCCCACCGCACCGGGCGGGCCAGGGTCGAAGGTGCCGGATACGACGTCCCCCTCGGTGCGGCCGATCATGCCGGGTGCGCCGGGGGTGTGCAACGGGTGCTGTTCGATGAGAAGGGGGCGATCGTGGGCATCGGCACGAGTGCGCGGTTGTTCAACGCGACCCAACGGCGGGCGATCGTGCTCAGAGACCGCGAATGCCTCATCCCCGGATGCGACGTGCCCGCCGAATGGTGCGAGATCCACCACGTGCACGAACACGCCCGCGGCGGCCCCACCCACACCAGCAACGGCGTCCCGTTGTGCTGGCACCACCATAGAACTCTCGACGAAGGCATCTGGAAGATCCGCATGCGCGACGGACTCCCCGAGATCCGCGGACCCGGATGGTGGGACCCCTACGCCAAATGGCGCTCACCCCACCACGACTACCAAGCCGTCGACAAAGCCCTCAACACCGAACACGAACGAGAACGAGAACCCGCCTGGAACACCCGGTGACAGGTCTTCGAGTCGTTGATCAGGCGAATGCGTCGGTGATCAGACGCTCCAGCGTGCGGATGCCGTCTCGGGACAGGATCGACTCGAGATGGCCCTGCACCGATGCGAACGATGGGCCGCGCAGCGCGTAGACATCGCCCGTCACAGGGTCGGCGGACACTTCGGCTGAACCTGCGACCTTCGTCCCTGGCGTCACTCGAGCCGTGAAGGTGTTGTAGAAGCCGATCGATGCGTCCTCGCCGAACACCGGCACGATCTTCTGCAGTCCTTGGTGCGGCGTCGTGAGCGGTGCGAGTTCGATGCCGAAGCTGTCTGCCAGGATCTGATGACTGAGGCACACGGCGAGAAGAGGCGCACCGGCTGCCAGCCGACGCGCGACGATCTCGCGCATGCGGGACACCCGCAGGATGCTCTCATCGCGAGGGTCACCCGGTCCGGGGCCGGCGACCAGCAACTCGGCGGCGTCGACGTCCGAATCGGAGACGTCGCTCCACGGCACGATCGTCGCGTCGAGTCCGAGGTGGCGCAGCTGATGGGCGAGCATCGTCGTGAAGCGATCCTCCGCGTCGATGACGAGCGCCCGGCGCCCGGCGAACGGCCCCGCGGAACCGTCCTCCTGGGGGTTCAGCCAGAACTCCGCGAGGCGCGAGTTGCGCGAGCTCAGCAACTCGGCGACGTCGGGATCGTCGGCAAGGGTCGTCTCGGCGGCGGGAGCATCCGGATCGATCTTGGTCTCGGCCACGACGTCGCGTGCGATCGCACCGATCGCGCCGAGCACACCGGCAGCTTTGCCGTGGGTCTCGCTGACCTCACCGAACGGATCCGAGTGACGCACGAGCGTGGCTCCGACCGGCACGCGGAGCTCACCGTTCTGCAGGTACACCGTCCTGATCAGGATGGGCGCGTCGACGTCGTGGCCGCCGTCGGCGTTCGGCGTGAACAACGCAGCGACACCGGAGTAGTAGCCGCGCGGCCTCGTCTCGTGCCGGCGGATCACCGAACAGGCGTTCTGCATCGGGGAGCCCGTGACCGTCGGGGCGAACATGGTCTCGCGGAGGATGTCGCGCGGATCGAGCCTGCTCCGACCGCGCAGCATGTACTCCGTGTGCGTGAGCCGCGACATCTGCTTCAGATGCGGACCCGTGATCCGGCCTCCGTCGGAGCAGACAGCGCTCATCATCTTCAGCTCCTCGTCCACCACCATGAAGAGCTCCTCGGTCTCCTTGGTGGAGGAGAGGAACTCGACCAGTGTGTCCTTGGTCGCCCCGCCTGCGGGGTGACGGAACGTCCCGGAGATCGGATTCATCGTCACGATGCCGTCACGCGCGACGACGTGCGCCTCCGGACTCGCCCCGACGGCGATGTGACCGGGCGTGATGACGGCGAAGGTCCAGTAGGCGCCGCGCTCATGCGTCAGCAGGGCTCGGAACCAGGTGAGAGCGGCCGTCCGCTCCGCACGGTGGGCATCGCCAGGACCGAGGTCGATCGTGGCGGTGTAGTCGCGGCGGATGACGAAGTTCGCCCCTTCGCCACGACCGATCTCATCGGCGATCACCCGCGTCACGATCTCGGCGTAATCCTCATCGCTGATGTCGAAACCGGCATCCTTCAACGGGACGGTGTCCTGGGGCAGCGACTCCACGACCTCGTGAAGGGGAAGATGCTCGTGCCGGTCGACGACCAGGCACCGCAGGGGAGTGCCGTCGTCCTGCGCCTCGAAGCCGCGCTCGCGCACCTGCCGATACGGAACCGTCGCGAAGACCTCACGCGGGATCCCACCGGCGGAGAGCGGGATGTCTGCGAGCAGATCGACGTCCTCGACGTCTCCGGTGAGCACCTCGACGCTCTGAGCGCCGTCGCGAGCGATCAGCACGAAGGACGCGTCAGGGTCCTGAACGAGTGCGTCGAGCAGGGCTGCGGTATCGGTCATCGATGTCTCCTGTGCAGGGCTCCGGCTCGGCTCACGAAAAGACCGCCCCGGAGGCGGTCTGGATTCGTGGGAACGCGAACACACCGCCTAAGAGGCGGGCCACCAGGTGAAGTTCGCGAGCATGCGCCGAAACTATCACAGTGCGCGGCCCGCTCAGACGTCGCGGCATCCGAAACCGGGCCGCATGGAGCCGGGTTCCAGCCTCCGACGACCCGGGCGGCGTAACCTGGTCTTGTGCCTGCAGTGAATCTTGGGATGCCGCGCGTCCCCGAAGTCCTGAGTCCCCGACGCAAGTCCCGGCAGATCAGCGTCGGAAAGGTGCTCGTCGGTGGCGATGCACCTGTGAGCGTCCAGTCGATGACCACGACGAAGACGACCGACATCAACGCCACGCTCCAGCAGATCGCCGAGCTCACCGCCTCCGGCTGCGAGATCGTGCGCGTCGCGGTTCCGCACCAGGACGACGCGGATGCGCTGAAGATCATCGCGATGAAGAGCCAGATCCCGGTGATCGCCGACATCCACTTCCAGCCGCGCTACATCTACACCGCCATCGACGCCGGCTGCGGCGCCGTGCGTGTCAACCCGGGCAACATCCGTGAGTTCGACGGCAACGTCGGCAAGATCGCCGAGGCGGCGAAGGCTGCCGGAGTCTCGCTCCGCATCGGTGTGAACGCCGGTTCGCTCGACAAGCGCATCCTGCAGAAGCACGGCAAGGCCACTGCGGAGGCACTCGTGGAGAGCGCCGTGTGGGAGGCGTCCTTGTTCGAGGAGCACGACTTCCACGATTTCAAGATCTCGGTCAAGCACAACGACCCGGTCGTGATGGTCAAGGCCTACCGTCTGCTCGCCGAGCGCGGCGACTGGCCGCTGCACCTCGGCGTCACCGAGGCCGGACCCGCCTTCCAGGGCACGATCAAGTCGGCGACCGCGTTCGGCATCCTGCTCTCCGAGGGCATCGGCGACACGATCCGCGTCTCGCTGTCGGCCCCGCCGGCGGAAGAGGTCAAGGTCGGCCACCAGATCCTGCAGTCGTTGAACCTGCGCGAGCGCAAGCTCGAGATCGTCTCCTGCCCGTCGTGCGGCCGTGCGCAGGTCGACGTGTACACGCTGGCAGACAACGTGACCGAAGGCCTCAAGGACATGACGGTCCCGCTGCGCGTCGCGGTGATGGGGTGCGTCGTGAACGGCCCCGGTGAAGCACGCGAAGCCGACCTCGGTGTGGCGTCCGGCAACGGAAAGGGCCAGATCTTCGTCAAGGGCGAGGTCATCAAGACCGTCCCTGAGGCCGACATCGTCGCGACCCTGATCGAGGAGGCGAACCGCATCGCCGCCGAGATGGGGCCCGAGGCGCCGCTCGGCACCGCGCAGGTCGTCACGGCGTGATGCGCTCATGACGCTGATCACGGTGGAAGGCCGCGGCGAGCGGCATCTGCGCGCCGAGAGGGCGACGCTGACGGCACAGGTCGCGGTCGCGTATCGCGATCGCGCCGAGTCCATCACGCAGGGCACGGCGGTGCACACCCGGATCGCACACCATGCCGCGCAGCTGCGGGAAGCGGGTGCCGCCACGTGGCACTCGGTCGACCCGCTCGCCACGAACGTGCGCACGTGGTCGGACAAGGACGGCAAGAAGCACCAGGATCACGTCACGAGCGGTACGGTTCGAGTCAAGCTCGGCCGGCTCTCGCTCGTCGCGGATGCCGTCGCCGAGCTGAGCGCACTCGGCGCCACGGTCGCGACCTCCTGGGCGCTGACCGACGCGACCAAGCAACGTGTCACGAAAGAGCTCCGCACGGCCGCGGTGCACGACGCGCGTGCCAAGGCGGATGACTTCGCTGCGGCGCTCGGGTCCGACGTGAGCAGCGTCGAGCGCATCACCGAGAAGGCCGATTACACACCTCAGGGCGGGCGCGGTGCTGCCGCGGGCCAGAGCGATGAACTCACGATTCCTGAGATCACCGTGCGCGTGAGCATCACGGGCGAATACGAGACCGACTGAAGAGGACATGATGGCTGACACCGCACTTCCCGCTCCGGCGCAGGCATTCGTCGATGCGATCAACGACGCGGACACCGACGCGTTCGTCGGGGCCTTCGTACCCGATGGATTCGTGAGCGACTGGGGAACGGTCAAGAGCGGCCGGGACGGCGTCCGCGCCTGGGCCGACTCCGACGCCATCGGTGCCGGCGCGAAGATGACCGTGCTCTCTGCGGAGACCGTAGGCGACACGACGCGCATCCGATTCGGCTGGTCGAGCCGCGTGTTCAACGGCGAGTCCGACGGCATCTTCGTCGTCGCCGGTGACCGTCTGGCGAGCTTCACGATTCCGCCGGCTCACTGATGGCGGCGACGGAGGTCACGTTCGCGGCGGGTGCCGTCAGCGGCGAAGGCATCGTCACACGCATCGAGCGGATGCCGGAGGGCAGCGTCGTCGTCGTGGACACCACGCCGTTCCATCCGGTGGACCACACCTGGCCGGATCAACCCGGGGATGCCGGTGTGCTGAGCTTCGGCGATGAGCATGCCACCGTCACCGAAGCGGTGATGGCTGCTCTCAGCGATGCGGGAGAGTTCGCCGTCGGGGCGGAGATCCCCGTCAAACGAGGCGCGGAGGGATGGACCTGGCTCGTCGCCCACACGCTCGACGGCGCGGCGCCGGAAGGACTCGCGGAAGGCTCCACGGTTCGCCTCGATGTCGATTCCGACCGACGAGCGGGACTGAGCCGCGGGCACACCGCCTGCCATCTCGCCTCGTTGGCGCTGGATCTCGCAGTGGCTGAGCTCTGGCGCAAGGAACCGGGCGTCGATGCCCTGGGCAATCCTGATTTCGAGGGACGCGCGAACCAGTCCAGCCGCATCCACGAAGACGGCAGCGTCGACGAGTACCGTCTCGGCAAGAGTCTGCGCAAGGCAGGTTTCGACACCGAGGCGTTCGCAGAGACGCTGGCGGCGCGTGAAGAGGCGATCAACGCGAAGCTCGCGGCATGGGTGGCGTCAGCCGCGCCGAGCAGTATCGAGATCGATGGGCCCCGCATCATCGATCATCGGCGCTGGCGCTGCGATCTGCCCGACGGCGTGGCGGTGATCCCCTGCGGCGGCACGCACGTCGATGCGCTGTCGGCGTTCTCGAGCATCCGTGTCGCGCTCGACCTGTCGGACCCGCAGCTGCTGGTCATGAACACATCGGCTGCTCCAGCCACGAACTGACCCCGACCGCGTCAGAGGCTTCGGGTCATGAACACCGAGAGCGGGTCGTCGACATAGTCCGCGAACGGCCCGCACTCGATGAAGCCTTCGCTGGCGTACAGGGCTCTCGCTGCGGCGAACTCGTCCTCTGATCCTGTCTCGAGTGACAGCGAGGCGAGTCCCTCCGCCCGCGCGATGTCCACGACGTGCCGAAGCAGCGCGCGTCCGACTCCTCGTCCGCGCGCTGCATCGGTCGTCCTCATCGATTTCAACTCTCCGCGGTGAGCGTCCAGGCGTTTCAGGGCGGCCATTCCGCCGAGCGTTCGATCGTTCCACGCGGTGAACATCGTCACGCCGGGCTCACGCATCGCCGCGACATCGAGGGCGTGCACGCTCTCCGCGGGGGAAAGGCTCCGCATGTGCGTCAGATGCTCGATGACGAGCGCACGGATCGCGTCTCCGGTGAGATCGTCGGTACGGATGCGCCACATGTGGACATCGTCTCAGGACCGTGTTTCGCGGATGTTGCGTCGTCCGCCGGCTGCACGCGTCGCGGGTGAGATCTCAGGTTTCCGCTGAGGACCGTGCATTCTCACGCGCCCGCCGTGCCCGTCGCGATTCCTTCGCCCGGGAGAGCGGGTACTTCTCGTCGAGGTGGGGCTCCAGATAGATCCGGCGGATCGCGACGAGGATGATGTAGCCGCCGACCCAGTACCCGAGGAACAGCACCAGCCCCTGCGGGAACGTGAAGGCGACGAGCGTCAGCACGACGCCGACGCCGATGTACAGCCACCGCCACGCCCCGCTGATCCGGTCACGCGCAGCCTGCTGCTGTTCGGTGCGGTCCTCCAGAGAGTCCACCCGGCTGCTCAGCGCCTCGCCGTCGATCTCGATGAAGAGATCCCGCACTGGCACGTGCAGGGCTTCGGCGACCAGCGAGAGGGTCTCCAGGCTCGCATCCTGACCCGCCTCCAGCCTCTGGACGGTGCGTATGCCCACGCCGCTCTCGTTCGCGAGCCGTTCCTGCGTCCAGCCCTGGGCCTGTCGGAGTTCGATGATTCGTGTCTTGTTCACGGAATTCATGCTCGCCTCACACCTCCCGCCGGCACCACGTCATGAACACGCCGGCATCCCGCCAACAGGCCGTCAACGACCCGCCACCGGTGACCCGGCGAGCGCGAACTCCACCTCGCCCTTGCCGATGTCGGCACGGACCAGGTGCAATCGCACGGTGTCACCCGGCTTCGCGTTCGAGGCGAGGGGAGCGGACGCCGTCACCGCCGGGTCGGCGATCTGGATCGTCGCGCGATCCTCGCGGATCTCGATGATCGTCGCTTCGACCGTCGAACCGACCAGCGGTGCCAGCAGAGCAGCCTCCACGCGGTTGACGGTGTCGGCGTTCAGCCTGGAGGCGCGCCGGCCCGACTCCTGCATCAGCGCCGGCAGCTGGTCGAGCGACTCGCGCGCCCAGGTCGGCACCTGCTCACCGCGAGACACCGCGAGGCAGATCGTGAGCGCCCAGCGATCCACGAGTCTCCGCAGGGGAGCGGTGGCGTGCGCGTAGGGCGCGGCGATCGCCGCCTGTTCGAGGTCATCGGGGACCGAGCCGTCGAACGTCACATATCCCGCGCCGCGGAAGAGCGATGCGGCCGCTTCCAGGACCGGCTGCGTGAGCGGGTCGTCGCGATCGAGCGAGCGGAGATACTCGCCGTACTCGCCGCTCTTCCACGGCCTGCCCAGCGTCTCTGTCTGCAGGCGGAACGCGGTGAACGCCTTCTCATCCGGTTCCGGCATCGTGCGCAGCACGCCGACTCCGGCGTCGATCATGAGCGTCGCCGCTGCCATACCCGTCATGAGCGAGAGCTGCGCGTTCCAGTCCTCCAGGGGCAGCGGATGCCGGCGGTCGATGCCGTAGGTCCCGTCCTCTCGCTGGACGACCTCCGAATCGGGGAGGTTCAGGCTGGCGCCACCGCGCTGCGCCTCGAGCTTCTGGCGCAGGCCGCCGATCACCGGAAGCAGCGACAGCGCGCTCTCCTCGCCGCGGTCGAGCGACTCCTGGGCGCTCTCGTAGTCGAGCTGCGCGCGGGAACGGATCAGTGCGCGTTCCAGCCGGAACTCTGAGACCGCTCCGGCCTCGTCCAGTTCGAACGTCCACACCAGGGCCGGCCTGTCCTGGTCGGGCAGCAGAGACGCGCGATCCTCGCTGAGCGCGCGCGGGTGCAGCGGTATCGACCCGTCAGCGGCGTACAGCGTCTGGCCTCGCTCACGGGCCGCGGCATCCACGGCACCACCCGGATCGACGAAGTCGGGAACGTCCGCGATCGCGTAGCGCACCTCGAAACCCGAACCGTTTCGGGCGAGGTGCATCGCCTGATCCAGATCTTTGGCGCCCAGCGGATCGAGCGTGACGAAGGGCACGTCTCGCAGATCGAGTTCGGGGTCCGGTGCGGTGGCGGTGTCGGCTTCGGCCACGGCCTCGGGCGAGAACTCGGTCGGCGCGTCGAGGTCTTCGCGCAGCGCCGCGAGCGCGGCGGCGAGTTCGCTCTCGACGGCGGAAGGGGCGATGTGTGATCGACGCTGAGGCATGACTTCACCCTAAGCCGCCCCGCGTCCGCATCCACGGCATTAGCGTGGAGACATGACCGCTGCAGAGAAGGCTCAGAGCCTCGTCGCCCTTTACAACGCACCGGAGATCCTCCGTGTCGTCAACGTGTGGGATGTGATCTCGGCGAAGGCTGTCGCCGACGTCTCGCAGACCACCGCCCTTGCCACCGCCGGGCACTCGATGGCCGCGACCTTCGGGTACGCCGACGGCCAGATCCCGCGCGAGCTCATGCTGGACATGGTGGGCCGGATCGCGGCATCCACCGATCTTCCCGTGTCGGCAGATCTCGACGACGGTTACGACGACGCCGGCGAGACTACGCGTCTCGCGATCGCCGCCGGGATCGTCGGCGCGAACGTCGAGGACCGACTGAAGCCGCTCGCGGAGTCGGTCGCGGTGATGGAGGCGATCGTGAAGGCGGGTGAGGCCGAAGGCGTGCCGTTCGCGCTCAATGCGCGCACCGACGCGTTCGTCCGCGGGGGCGACCGACCGGTCGAGGAGAGCATCGCGGATGCCATCGAGCGCGGCCGTGCGTTCCTCGACGTCGGCGCGACCTGCGTCTTCGTCCCCGGCATCCTCGACGCCGACGTCACCCGGCAGCTCGTCGAGGGGATCGGCGAGCGCAAGATCAGCGTCATCGGCCTCCCCGGCGCCCTCACCGCCGCCGAGTACGAGGCGCTCGGGGTTGCGCGCATCTCGTACGGTCCGATGATCCAGCGCGTCGCGCTCACCGCGGTGCAGGACGTCGCGACCAGCCTGTATGCGGACGGCGTCATCCCCGCGAGTACCCGCGCGCTGAACTGATGGTCCGAGAACGAGTGACCACGGTCACTAGACTTGACGCGTGGTCACTCGTCTCTCGAAATTCTTCCTCCGCACGCTCCGTGAAGACCCCGCCGAAGCGGAGGTCATCGGTCACAAGCTGCTGCTGCGCGCCGGCTACATCCGCCGTCAGGCCGCCGGTATCTTCGCCTGGCTCCCGCTGGGACTGAAGGTCAAGGCGAAGATCGAGACCATCGTCCGAGAGGAGATGGCGAACGCCGGTGCGCAGGAGGTGCATTTCCCCGCCCTCATGCCGCGCGAGCCCTACCAGGCCACCGGTCGCTGGGACGAGTACGGCGACCTGCTGTTCCGCCTGCAGGACCGCAAGGGCGCCGACTACCTGCTCGCGCCCACCCATGAAGAGGCCTTCACGCTGCTCGTGAAGGACCTGTACTCGTCGTACAAGGACCTGCCGCTGACGATCTTCCAGATCCAGGACAAGTACCGCGATGAGGCCCGCCCCCGCGCCGGCCTGCTGCGCGGACGCGAGTTCACCATGAAGGACGCCTACTCGTTCGATGCTTCCGACGAGGGCCTCGACGAGAGCTACACGGCGCAGCGCGACGCCTACGAGCGCATCTTCCAGCGCCTCGGCCTCGAGTACGTCATCGTGCAGGCGGATGCCGGCGCCATGGGCGGATCACGCAGCGAGGAGTTCCTGCACCCGACACCCGTCGGTGAGGACACGTTCGTGCGCAGCGGCGGCGGCTACGCTGCGAACGTCGAGGCGTTCACGACCGCGGTCCCTGACGCCGTCCCGTACGACGACGCCCCCGAGGCGACGGTCTTCGACTCGCCTGACACACCGACGATCCAGACCCTGGTCGCGCATTCGAACGCCGTGCTCGATGGCGAGTACACCGCAGCGGACACGCTCAAGAACGTCGTCCTCGCGCTGACTCACCTGGATGGCACTCGTGAGCTCGTGATCGTCGGTCTTCCCGGCGACCGCGACGTGGACGAGAAGCGCGCCGAAGTGGCGTTCGCCCCCGCCGAGGTCACGACTGCGACCGACGACGACTTCGAGAACAACCCGCTCCTCGTGAAGGGCTACATCGGCCCCTGGTCGCCGACGGGCGCCGTCCTGGGTGAGGAATCCGCCACCGGCATCCGCTATCTCGTCGACCCCCGGGTGTCCGAGGGCACCCGCTGGATCACCGGGGCCAACATCGACCAGAAGCACGCGCACTCGGTCGTCGCCGGCCGCGCCTTCGAGGCCGACGGCATCGTCGAGATCGCGAACGTCCGCGACGGCGACCCCGCACCGGACGGATCGGGCCCGGTCTCGCTCGCCCGTGGCATGGAGATCGGCCACGTGTTCCAGCTCGGACGCAAGTACGCCGAGGCGCTGGGGCTCAAGGTCCTCAACGAGAACGGCAAGCTCGTCACCGTCACGATGGGCTCCTACGGGATCGGCATCACCCGCATCCTCGCGATCATCGCCGAGCTCCACAACGACGACAAGGGCCTCATCTGGCCGGCATCCGTCGCACCGTTCGACGTGCACGTCGTCGCGGCGGGTCGTGATCAGATCGCGTACGACGTCGCGGAGAAGGCCTCCGCCGCGTTGGAGGCCGCCGGATACGACGTGCTCTACGACGATCGTCCGAAGGTGTCGCCGGGTGTGAAGTTCGGCGACGCCGAACTCGTCGGCATCCCCAGGGTCCTCGTGATCGGGCGCGGCGCTGCCGACGGCCAGGTGGAGCTGTGGGATCGCCGCACGGGGGAGCGCGACGCGCTTTCGCTGGATGATGCGATCGCGAGACTGACGTCCTGACATGAGCGACTCGCAGCCGGACGAACTCACCGCGGCGGTCGACGAGATCATGGCCGACGCCGGGATCACGAAGAACCGTTCGTTGATCCGGCGCATGCTCAGCACCGGCATCCTGCTGGGCCAGGAGGACACCGACCGGCTCGACCTCAAGATCGCGTCGGCCGCGCTCGTCGAGATGCGCGATGCGTTCCGTCTGTTCCGGCCGTACGCCGATGTGCCGAAGGTCACGGTCTTCGGCTCGGCACGCACGACTCAGGACGACCCGCTCTACGTGCAGGCGCGCTCGGTCGCATCCGTGCTCGCCGAGCGCGGGTGGATGGTCGTCACCGGCGCAGGGCCGGGCATCATGCAGGCCGCTGCCGAGGGTGCGGGCGAGAAGATGGCGCTCGGCGTGTCGATCCGTCTTCCTTTCGAGGAGAAGCCGGATGCTGTCGTCGCCGATGACACGCACCGCGTGGAGATGAAGTACTTCTTCACCCGCAAGCTCATGCTCGTCAAGGAATCGACCGGGTTCATCTGCCTCCCCGGCGGCTTCGGCACGCTGGACGAGATGTTCGAGCTGCTGACGCTGCAGCAGACGGGCAAGGCCGAGCCGATGCCGATCGTGCTGCTGGACCAGCCAGGCGGCACGTTCTGGAAGGGGCTCGAGAGGTTCATCGTCGAGAGCCTGATCCCGGCACGGGTCATCTCGGCCGACGACTTCGACCGTGTGCTCGTGACGGACTCCGCCGAGGAGGCCGTCGCCGAGATCACCGGCTTCTGGCGCAACTACGACTCGCTGCGCTGGGTGGACGACGTGCTGATCCTGCGGCTGAAGAACACGCCTACGGATGCCGAGATCGACGGACTGAACGCCGAGTTCGCCCCACTGCTGGTCGATGGTCGGATCGAGCTGATCGGCGCCCACGCGATCGAGCAGGCGGACAACGACCGCGTGGAGCTGCCGCGGCTGGCGCTGCGCCTGCGCCAGCGCGAGGTCGGCGGACTGTACCGGCTCATCGACGCGATCAACGCGCTCGGCTCTGCGGCCTGAAGCCACGGGAAAGGTCGCCTGCAT
>NZ_JBLVOB010000006.1:61330-86878 GCF_053543555.1 Microbacterium xerophyticum
TGAAGCGGATGCAGGCCACCTTTCGTCGTGTCAGCCGGTCAGCCGCGCATGCGCCGACGCGCGCGGACGGCGATCGCAGCACCGGCGGCGAGCAGCGCGCCGCCCAGCGCGAGCAGAGTCATCCAGACGCTCTGGTCGAGGCCGGTGGCGGGCAGTTCACCCTCCGCTGTGCCGCCGCCGCTTCCGGGAGCCGGTCCCGATCCGCCGTCCTCGCCCGGTGCGGTGGGGCTCGGAGTCGGAGTCGGAGTCGGCTCTGCGGCTGCGGCGATGGAGAACGGCACCGCGACAGGATCCGATGCGCGTGCACCGAGTGACTGCGTGAGCTGTGCGTCGTAGGAGCCGGCGGAGAGCCCGGTGAGCGTCAGCGTCCAGCGGCCGTCCTGGTCCACGACCGTGGTGCTCGAGGTCGGTGCGGCCTGCGCCGCGGCGACGGTCTCGACCGCGTCCTGCGCCACCGGCGCCGTGGTGTCGACCCGTACATCGGCCCCTGGCAGGCCGGTGCCGTCGAAGGTGACGGACTCGGTTCCGGCAGGCAGCGTCCCTGTGGGCGCCGAGGAGATCTGCAGCCCGGTCAGATCAGCGCGCTGGGTGAGCCATTCGGCAGGTGTCGTCGGGCGGTCGATGATGCGCGTCTCGCCGATGCACCCGTGCCAGCCGTTGCGTGCGGCGTCATCGACCCAATCCGCGCCGAGGATCCATGGCATCCCCTCGTTCCACGTCATCCCGACGGTGTCGACGGCGTTGCGGAGCACTGGTGCACCGTCGACGTACATCGTCGTGGTCTGCGTGTCGGGGTCGTTCACGATCGCGACGTGGGACCAGCTCCCGGTCATGATCTCACCCGACCAGTTCACTCGGTCGCCCTTGGAAGCATCTGCGGAGAGGCTGGAGTACTGGAACTCGCGCAGGTTCGAGATGCCGAGGGCCGTGGGCGATGCCGTGTAGTCCCACTGGCTGGGCGGCATCTCCGTCCACGAGCGGTTACCGCTGCGCACCAGCGCCTTGGACCAGCCGTTCTGCGACGCGGTCCAATCGGCGTCGAGCTTCACGAACGTCTCGATCGTGTAGCCATCGGAGAGGTCGACGTCGTTGACGGCGGCGTCCGCCGCAGTCGTCAGGTAGCTGTAGCGGGTCGCGGAGGAGTCCGCGAAGCACACGGCCGCACCGTCGGACGAGAAGCCGTGCACATCGGCGCTCTCGACGGTGACGTCGCCCCACTCGGCTCCGACCGCGTCGGTCGACGCGGGATCGACTCGACGCAGGTCGTTGTCGCCTGCGACGTCTTCGACCACCGCATCGGCGTCGACCACGCCGTCCAGGCCGTTGAAGCGCCAGTGGGCGACCGTACCGGCCGCTTCGACGAAGTCGCGCTCGTCGCCGGGCAGCTCGGTGGAGATCGGGTCTGGACCCTCGAAGCCGTCCAGCAGGAGGTCTCTGGCCCGCTGCGTCAGAGACGGCTCGTCAGGAGTGGCTCCATCACCGAAGGTCGGATTGAAACCGGCGAAGCGCTCCGTGAAGTCGATGTCGATGCCGTATTGCTGCTGCGTGCCCTCGAGGAACGGCTGGTCGTAACTGGTGAGCGTCTCCTGCGGCTTGGACACCACCCACGGTGACGCGGTCTGAGCCTCGATCCGTCCGTTGGTCAGATCGAACTCGAGCAGGCCGAGATAGCCGTTTCCGCCCTCGTACGCCATCTGGTAGTCGATCAGCACCTCGTGCACCTCGTGGCCGAAGTCGTTGATCTTCGTCAGCCGTGACGCGCCGTGGAAATGGCCGTTGAAGGTGAGGAAGATCTGGTCATTGCCCGCGATGAGCTTGTCCCAGAGCATCAGGCCGTACTCCGTCTCGCGAGGGGTCGCGCCGTCAGCCTCGACGTTGAGCACCTCGTGGCTGGTGAGGATCACCGGCACCGTCGGGTGCTCGGCCATCACCGAATCGGCCCATGCGAGAGTGGCCTCCGAGACGCGCCAGGGGAGCGTCAGCACCATGAACTCCTGGCCCTCCGCTTCGAAGATGTGGTAGCGGCTGAAGCCGGTCGGGTCGCTGCCCCGGTACGAAGGATCGGCTGCGGCGCGCTCGGTGCCGAACCACTTCAGGAACGGCTCGGCGGCCAGGTCGTAGTCGGTGTCGACGAGCGCGTCGTTGCTGTCGAGGACGTCGTGATTGCCCGTGAGGATCGAGTACGGCGCACCGGCCTGCTCCAGGTTCCTCATGGCGGCGTCCGCGGCCTGCCACTCCGCCTCCACAGTGGCGCGATCGACGACGTCGCCGACGTGAGCGGTGAAGGGGATGTGCAGCGTGTCGGCGTTGTCCGCGATCCACTGCGTCTGAGTGGCGAAGGGATCGGTCCCGTACCGGGGCTGGAACTGCTCGGCGGAGTACCTCGAGTAGAACTGCGTGTCCGGCAGGACGGCGAATGTGAAGCGCGACGCCAGGTCTGCGCCTTCGTCGGCAGCGGCGGGTGCTGAGGCGGGGGTGGACTGCGCTGAGGCGGGGGCGGCAGCCCCGAGGAGCAGACTCGTGATGAGACCGACGGCGAGGACGCCGGCCGTACATCGTGCCGCGAGTGCGACGGGGGACACAGGGAGTGATCGTGGTGATCGCAAGAGTGGATCCTTCGAGGAGGAACGGACGGGAGGACGTGGCGATCGGCCGGGTTGCTCCGGGATCGCCCGGGTGACTCACGTTCGTGTGCGCGGGTAGCCGAGAAGTGGCCGTTGCATCGACGTCGTATGACCCGTTGGCGACGAACACGGTGCTGATACGCGGAGACCTCCGGATGCCGGGCTTGCGGTCGCAACGGTTCAGCGGCCGTTCACACTCCGGTCACATGAGCCGACGATCCTGACCTGAGCACCCCGATGAGGAGGACTCGATGACCATTGCAGAACACATCCGCCGCCCGCTTCCGATGGCGGACCACGTGCGCGGCAAGCGCTCAGCCGTCACCTGCGAGCTGAAGTGCGCGAACGCGTGCCTCGGGCCGGAATGCAACACCTCGGCGAACCAGGACTTCCGCTCGATCGCCTCGGCCGTGTTCTCCCGACGTCAGCTGTTCGGCCTCGGCGCTGCCGCCGCCGTCGCGATCGCCGTCGGCGTCGACCGCGCGGCACCGGTGTCCGCTCCGGGCGCCGCGGGCGTCGGGGGCCTCGGCGTCTCCACCGGCAAGCCGGGAACCGCAGGGCTCTCCTTCGGACCGATCGCCTCCGTGCCTGCCGATGTCGACGCCTTCACCGTGCCGGACGGCTACACGTGGCAGCCGCTGATCCGATGGGGCGACCCGCTGTTCTCGCGGACGCCGGCCTTCGACATCCTCGGTCAGACGGCCGAGGCGCAGGAGGGCCAGTTCGGTTACAACAGCGACTACCTCGACATCATCCCCGACCCGAGCGGCAAGACCGGCGTCCTCGTGAACAACCACGAGTACGTCAACCCGAACCTCATGTTCCCGGCCACCACCGACGCGGCCGAACTGCAGCGCCGCGGCGAGATCTACAAGGCCGCCCAGGGGATGTCGGTCGTGGACATCGCCCGTCGAAAGGTCGGAGAGCCGTGGGCGTACGTCGTCGACGGCCGGCGCAACCGCCGCATCACGGTCGAGACGGTGTTCGAGCTCACCGGGCCCGCCGCAGGGTCGGACCTCGTCAAGACCGCAGCGGACCCCGAAGGCCGATGGGTGCACGGCACCCTCGGCAACTGCGCCGGCGGCACGACGCCCTGGGGGACGGTGCTGTCGGGCGAGGAGAACTTCAACGGGTACTTCGCCTGGGCGGCCGACACCGCGGAGCAGAAGCGCTACTCGAACTCGAGCACGACGTCGACGTCGACCGGGTGGGAGGCCTACGACCCGCGCTTCGACGCCCACGACCCCGACTACGTCAACGAGCCCAATCGCTTCGGGTACATCGTGGAGGTCGACCCGCAGGATCCGAACTCCACGCCGCGCAAGCACACGGCCATGGGGCGTCTCAAGCATGAGGGCGCGAACGTGCACGTGGCGGAGGACGGCCGCGTCGTCGCGTACATGGGCGACGACGAACGAGGCGACTATCTCTACAAGTTCGTGTCGAAGAACCGGATCTCGGGCTCTCGGAAGAAGAACCTGAACCTGCTCAGCGAGGGCGACCTCTACGTCGCGACGTTCCGCGGCAACTCGCCGGCCGCCGAGATCGTCGGCACTGGATCGCTTCCCGCCGACGGTGCGTTCGACGGCACAGGCGTCTGGGTGCCGCTGACGCAGGGCGGCAAGAGCGCGGTTCCCGGATTCACCACCGAGCAGGTGCTGGTGTACACCCGCCTCGCCGCGGACGCGGTCGGTGCGACGAAGATGGACCGACCGGAGGATGTCGAGCCGAATCCGCTCACCGGAAAGGTGTACGTGGCACTCACGAACAACTCCGGCCGCACGGCCCTCGACGAAGCGAACCCCGTCACCGGCAACAGGTACGGTCACGTCATCGAGCTCACCGAGACCGCAGGTCAGTCCGGAACGACGTTCGGCTGGAGCATCCTGCTGCTGTGCGGTGATCCCGCCACCTTCGACAACGCCTACTTCGCGGGCTTCCCGAAGGAGCTCGTGTCGCCGATCTCCTGCCCGGACAACGTCGCCTTCGACTCGGAGGGCAACCTGTGGATCTCGACCGACGGCGCCCCGAGCACGATCGGACGCGCAGACGGCCTGTTCAAGGTGCCGCTCACCGGGTCCGAGCGCGGGCACGTTCAGCAGTTCCTCGCGGTGCCGCGTGACGCCGAGACCTGCGGACCCGTCATCCACGACAAGGAGGGGCTGGTCTTCGTCGCCGTGCAGCACCCGGGCGAGGACGGCACTTTCGAGGCTCCGAACTCGCTGTTCCCCGACTACGGCTCGAGCGCGCCCGGCGATGTGTCGAACGCACCGCGACCGGCCGTGATCCAGTCGTACCGCGTGTGATCTGAGACGAGAGGCGATCGCCAGGAACTCCCGGCGATCGCCTCTCGCGTGCATGCGAGAGTGTCACGCGACGGCGTACACGGGGTATCGTTGTACGGATGTCGCGCGTGCGAACCTGCGCGACGAGAGCTGAATAGGGAGGCCGTTATGGACATCGAATTGGGGCTGCTGCGCGGGATCGAGAAGGAGAAGGCGATTCCCTTCGACGAGCTCGTCGCGATCATCGAGCAGGCCGTTCTGACGGCATACGGCAAGCACGTCTCGGAAGAGGGCGCCATCCCTGAAGGGGTTCGGGTCGAACTCGACCGCAAGACCGGGCACGTCGCCGTGCTTCAGCCGGTCAAGGACGACGACGGCGCGATCATCGGTGAAGAGGACGCCACCCCTGACGACTTCGGTCGCATCGGCGCGTTCGCCGCCAAGCAGGTCATCAGCCAGCGCCTGCGCGACATCGCGGACGAAGCCGTTCTCGGCGAGTTCAAGGGCAAGGAAGGCGACATCGTCGCCGGCGTCATCCAGCAGGGGCCGAACCCGCGCATGATCCACGTCGACCTCGGCAGCGTCGAGGCGATCCTGCCTCCTGAGGAGCAGGTCCCCGGTGAGGACTACGCGCACGGCTCTCGCCTGCGCGTCTACGTCACGGCGGTCGCGAAGGGTCTCAAGGGGCCGCAGATCACGGTCTCGCGCACCCACCCCGGCCTCGTGCGCAAGCTGTTCGCACTCGAGGTGCCGGAGATCGCCGCTGGGCTCGTCGAGATCGTCTCGCTCGCACGCGAAGCCGGCCACCGCACCAAGATCGCCGTCAGGTCGGACGACCCGTCGATCAACGCCAAGGGGGCCTGCATCGGAGAACTCGGGCGCCGCGTCCGCGCCGTCACCGAGGAGCTCGCGGGAGAGAAGATCGACATCGTCGATCACGACGTCGACCTCGCCACCTTCGTCGCCCACGCGCTCTCCCCGGCGAAGGTCACGAGCGCCTTCGTGCTCGACGCGAACACCAAGGCCGTGCGCGCTCTCGTACCCGACTACCAGCTTTCTCTCGCCATCGGCAAGGAGGGCCAGAACGCCCGACTCGCAGCCAAGCTGACCGGTGCGAAGATCGACATCCAGCCCGACAGCATCCTGGACTGAGGTCGAGTCGCGGAATCGGGACCCGACGGCGCAGTGTAAGATGGAACCTGTACGAACATGCGTGGGTTGTCGCGTGCGTGCTTCCCGATCCGCTCTTCTCAGGGTGGTGGTCACCGACGGCGTCCTCATCATCGATGAGCGCGCCGCGATGACAGGGAGGGGCGCCTGGCTCCATCCGACGCGGGAATGCATGGAAGCCGCTCTGCGGCGCCGCGCTTTCGCACGAGCCCTCCGTGTGTCCGAACCACTGGACACGCAGACCATCGAGAAACGGCTGAATGGCTATGGAAACAAAGTGAACGGCTCGAAATGAGACCCGTCCGCAACTAGTGGTCTGCCCTGCCTGGGTGGACCGACCCAGACAGGAGAATTGTGGCTGCCAAACCACGCGTACACGAGATCGCCGCTGAGCTCGGCGTCGACAGCAAGTTCGCACTCGCAAAGCTGAAGGAGCTCGGCGAGTTCGTCAAGAGCCCTTCGTCGACCATCGAGCCCCCCGTGGCTCGCAAGCTCCGTGCGGCCATCGAGGCCGACGGCGCCGCGGCGCCCAAGGCGGAGGAGAAGCCTGCTGCAGCGAAGCCCGCCGCGGCGAAGCCCGGTGCGGCCAAGCCCGGTCCGAAGGCACCGACCCCCGGACCCAAGCCCGGCCCGAAGCCGGCACCCGAACCTGCGCCAGCGCCCGCCGAAGCACCGGTCGCCGCTGCGCCCGCTCCGGCTGCCGAGACGCCTGCTGCGGAGGCGCCTGCCGCCGCCGCACCGTCCGATGACAAGGGAGCACCGAAGCCCGGTGCCCCGCGTCCGGGCAACAACCCCTTCTCGTCCGCTCAGGGCATGGGGCAGCGCCCCACCGGACCCCGTCCGGGCAACAACCCCTTCGCATCCGCTCAGGGCATGGGCCAGCGCCCGACGCCGGGGAACATCCCGCGTCCGCAGGCTCCGCGCCCCGGGGCACCCCGCCCTGGCGCACCGCGTCCTGGCTCGCCCCGTCCCGGCGCTCCCCGCTCCGGCGGTCCCGGTCGTCCCGGTGGTGCACCGTTCCAGCAGCGCTCCGGCGGCCCCGGCCGTCCCGGCGGTGCCGGTGGTGCGCCAGGCGGCGGTCCCGGCGCTCGTCCGGGTGGCGGCTTCGCAGGTCGCCCCGGTGGCGGCGGTGGCCGCGGCCGTGGACCCGGTGGCGGAACCGCAGGTGCCTTCGGCAAGGGAGGCGGCAAGTCCAAGCAGCGCAAGTCGCGTAGGGCGAAGCGGCAGGAATTCGAGATGCGGTCGGCTCCGGTCGTCGGTGGCGTCAACGTCACCCGCGGCAACGGAGAGATCATCCGCATGCGCCGCGGCGCGTCCATCGCCGACTTCGCGGACAAGATCGAGACGCTGACCGGTTACACCGTGCAGCCTGGAACCCTTGTCACGATCCTCTTCAACCTCGGCGAGATGGCCACGGCCACCGAGTCGCTGGACGAGGCGACCTTCGAGGTCCTCGGCGAGGAGCTCGGCTACAAGATCCAGATGGTCTCGCCCGAGGACGAGGACAAGGAGCTCCTCGAGGGCTTCGGCCTCGACCTGGCCAAGGAGCTGGAGGAGGAGAGCGAGGACGACCTCGAGATCCGCCCGCCGGTCGTCACGGTCATGGGTCACGTCGACCACGGTAAGACGCGCCTCCTCGACGCGATCCGCAAGACCAACGTCATCGAGGGTGAGGCCGGAGGCATCACCCAGCACATCGGTGCCTACCAGGTCTGGACCGAGCACGAGGGCCACGAGCGCGCGATCACCTTCATCGACACCCCGGGTCACGAGGCGTTCACCGCCATGCGTGCCCGTGGTGCGCAGGTCACCGACCTCGCGATCCTGGTGGTCGCGGCCGACGACGGCATCATGCCGCAGACGGTCGAGGCGCTCAACCACGCCCAGGCGGCCGAGGTCCCGATCGTGGTCGCGGTCAACAAGGTCGACAAGCCCGACGCCAACCCGGCGAAGGTTCGTCAGCAGCTGACCGAGTACGGTCTCGTCGCCGAGGAGTACGGCGGAGATGTCATGTTCGTCGACGTCTCGGCACGTGCCGGCACGGGTATCCAGGAACTCCTGGACGCCGTGCTGCTCGCGGCCGACGCCGGCCTCGACCTGACCGCGAACCCGAACAAGTCCGCACGTGGTGTCGCCATCGAGGCGAAGCTCGACAAGGGCCGTGGTTCGATCGCGACCGTCCTCATCCAGTCCGGAACGCTGCGCGTCGGCGACTCGATCGTCGCGGGCACCGCATACGGCCGTGTCCGTGCGATGCTCGACGAGAACGGCGAGGCCGTCGAAGAGGCGGCTCCGTCGCGTCCGGTGCAGGTGCAGGGTCTGAACTCCGTGCCGCGCGCCGGTGACGTCTTCATCGTCACCGAGGAAGACCGCATGGCCCGCCAGATCGCTGAGAAGCGTGAAGCGGTCGAGCGCAACGCCCTGCTGGCCAAGGCCCGCAAGCGCATCTCGCTCGAGGACTTCACCCGTGCGCTCGAAGAGGGCAAGGTCGAGACGCTCAACCTCATCATCAAGGGCGACGTGTCCGGTGCCGTCGAGGCGCTGGAGGAATCGCTGCTCAAGATCGAGGTCGACGACACGGTCCAGTTGCGCATCATCCACCGCGGTGTGGGTGCTGTCACGGAGTCTGACGTGAACCTGGCGACGATCGACAACGCGATCATCGTGGGCTTCAACGTCCGCCCCGACCCCAAGGCCCGTGAGGCTGCGGCTCGTGAGGGCGTGGATGTCCGGTTCTACTCGGTCATCTACTCCGCGATCGACGAGATCGAGAGCTCCCTCAAGGGCATGCTCAAGCCGGAGTTCGAAGAGATCCAGTCCGGTGTCGCCGAGATCCGCGAGGTGTTCCGCTCCTCCAAGTTCGGCAACATCGCCGGTGTCATCGTGCGATCGGGAACGATCACGCGCAACGCCAAGGCCCGCATCATCCGCGACGGTGTCGTGCTCGCCGATGGCCTCGCCATCGAGTCGCTGCGCCGCTTCAAGGACGACGTCACCGAGGTGCGTACGGACTTCGAGGCCGGTATCGGTCTCGGCAAGTTCAACGACATCCAGATCGGCGACGAGATCGAGACAACGGAGATGGTCGAGAAGCCTCGCGGCTGATCGCATCACTCATGAGGGGCGCCCGAGGGCGCCCCTCATTCGTCACACGGAAGAAGAAGGAAATGGCTGGAGAACGACAGGCACGTCTGGCGGATCGCATCCGCGTCATCCTGGCGGAGCGCCTCGAGCGGGGTCTGCGCGACCCGCGGCTCGGCTTCGTCACCATCACCGACGTCCGCGTCTCCGGTGATCTGCAGCACGCATCGGCCTTCTACACGGTGCTCGGCACCGATGAAGAGCGGGCCTCGAGCGCTGCCGCACTCGCGTCGGCGACGGGTATGCTGCGCAGCGAGGTGGGCAAGCAGCTCAGCACCCGCCTGGTGCCGACCCTCGAGTTCATCCCCGACGCGCTCCCCGAGAACGCCGACAACATCACGGCGTTGCTCCGTCAGGCGCAGGAGCGTGACGCCGAGGTGGCCAGGCTCGCCTCCTCAGCCACGCACGCCGGCGATGCGGATCCCTATGTGCGCTCCGAAGAGGACGACCAGCAGCAGTGATCCGCGGCTGATCAGCGGGGGAGCCGGAGCAGGTGCTCCGACGCCTCGGCGAGTCCGTCCGCGATGAGGGAATCGATCGCACGATCGCGCTGCACGGCATCCGCCCAGTCGTGGATGACCGCATCGAGCGGCAGCTCACCGGCGACCGCGTCGCGCAGCGCCTTCAGCACTGCACCGCGGGCCTGCCGATCGGAGCCCTCGTACCTGGCCTGTCTGCGGCGCTCGTCCCCGGTGTCGGGAAATCCGGATGAGGCCCACACGCAGTCGCCCGCTATCGGGCAGCGCCCGCACCCCGGCGTCCGCGACGTGCACACGGTGGCGCCGAGCTCCATCATGGCGGCGTTGAACACGGCGGATTCCTCATCCGATTCGGGAAGCAGCGCCCCCATGACGACAAGGTCCCGACGTGCGGCCGGCCCGGGTTGGGATCGTCCTTCGATCGCACGGGCGATGACGCGGCGCGTGTTGGTGTCGACGACAGGATGCCGGTCACCGAATGCGAACGCCGCCACGGCCCTGGCGGTGTAGTCGCCGATCCCTGACAGTGCGAGAAGTGCATCCACATCGCGCGGCACTTCACCGGCGTGACGTTCGGTGATCTCGATCGCGGCGCGGTGCAACCACAGTGCCCTGCGCGGATATCCCAGATTCGCCCATTGGAGCACGACCTCCGCGGGCGTCGCCGCCGACATCGCGGTCGGTGTGGGCCAACGGGCGAGCCACGCCTCCAGATGAGGGATGACCCTGGTCACGGGTGTCTGCTGCAGCATGAACTCGCTGACCAGCGTGCCCCATGCGCCGAACCGCTCATGGAACTCCGGCTGACGCCACGGAAGGTCCCTGGCCTCAGCGAGATACCAGTCCGCGAGCAGCGTGGGCAGGTGCGAGGAGGGTGTCGAGGTCGCAGGCACCTCGCCAGCCTATGCGGAATGCCCTGTGGCAGCGCTCCGGCGCGCTCGTGGTCGTCGGTAGGCTGGGGGGATGGTCGCACCCGGCATTCTTCTCGTTGACAAACCAGGCGGGCTGACCAGCCACGACGTGGTCGCACGGACGCGGAAGGCGTTCGGAACCCGCAAGGTCGGGCATGCGGGAACGCTCGATCCGATGGCGACGGGCCTGCTGGTGATCGGGATCGAAGGCGCGACACGGCTGCTCACCTACGTGGTCGGCGCGGACAAGACGTACACATCGACGATCCGGCTCGGTCAGACGACAGGGACGGATGACGCAGAGGGCGAGATCACGCGCACAGCCGATGCGGCCGATGTGGCCGCGGTCACGGGCGAGCAGATCAGGGCGGGGATCGCCGCGCTCACGGGCGAGATATCCCAGGTGCCGAGCGCCGTCTCCGCCATCAAAGTCGACGGCCGTCGCGCCTATGATCTCGTCCGAGCAGGTGAACAGGTCGAACTCAAGGCGAGGCAGGTCACCGTGTCGCGGTTCGATGTCATCGAGGAGCGTCGCAGCGCAGGCGTCATCGAACTCGACGTGGTCGTGGACTGCTCCTCGGGCACCTACATCCGCGCACTCGCACGCGATCTCGGCGAGGCTCTCGGCGTCGGGGGGCATCTGACCGCGCTCCGTCGCACGAGGATCGGTCCGTTCGACGTCGTCGACGCGGTCGGGCTGGATTCGCTTGCGGGCGCGACGACGCTGACTCCGGCCGACGCCGCGGCGTCGATCCTGCAGCCCCTCGCGGTCACCGAGGACGATGCGCGCGACCTTCGGCACGGCAAGCGACTCAAGGATCAGGCCTCGAGGCTCGACGACGTGCTCGCTGCGGCCATCGATCCCGACGGTGCGCTCGTCGGGATCGTCGAGAAACGCGGCGGGGATCTCAAGAGTGTGATGAACATGCCGGAGAGTGCACGATGATCCTCTGGTTCACGACCGTCCAGATCGTCGTCGCCGTCGCGGCCGGCCTCTTCTGCATCATCGCCGGGCTCGCCCGACGGCGACCGAGCGACCTCTCGGTGGGGGCGCTCGCGCTCGTCGAAGTGCTTCTCGTCGTGCAGATCATCATGGCGATCATCGCGCCGTTCGCAGGGAACCCGCCGTCGGGCGATCTGCTGGAGTTCTGGGTCTACCTCGTCTCCGCCGCTCTCCTGCCGATCGGGGGCGTGATCTGGGCACTGCTGGAGCGCAGCCGCTGGAGCACGGTGATCCTCGGCGTCGTCGCGCTGGCCGTGGCGATCATGCTGTGGCGGATGCAGGTGATCTGGACCATCCAGATCGGTTGATGCGCGGCGCTCGAGCGCGGCTCGCGCGCTTAGGATGGAGGATGCTATGAGCATCACCGCAACCCGCAATCGGATGACCGGCATCGGCCGTGTCCTCGTCATCGTCTACGCCGTGATGGCTCTGGCTGCCACGGGTCGCAGCTTCGTGCAGATCGTGCGGAAGTTCGATGAGGCGCCGCTCGCCTACTCGCTCTCGGCGATCGCCGCCGTCGTTTACATCCTCGCCACTCTGGCGCTGGTGCTCGCCGGCCGTCGTGGCTGGTACACGATCGCGTGGGTCGCCATCCTCTTCGAACTGGCCGGAGTCGTCGTCGTGGGCATCCTGAGCCTCGCCGTGCCCGAGCTGTTCCAGCACGATTCGGTCTGGTCGGTCTTCGGGCGCGGATACCTGTTCATTCCGCTGGTGCTGCCCATGTTCGGCATCTGGTGGCTGCGCACGCACCGTCCCGTCGACGCGGCACTCCCGGTGGAGGCGAAGGCGTGATCGTCTTCCGCGATCCGAGCGAGGTGCCAGCCGACTTCGGGCCTTCGGTTGTCGCGATCGGCAAGTTCGACGGCGTTCACGCCGGACACCGTGCGGTCATCGAGCGCCTGAAGGCGGATGCCGCGGCATCCGGTGCACGCGCGGTAGCCGTGACCTTCGATCGCAATCCGCTGGCGCTGCTGCGTCCGGAGATCTGCCCTGAGAACGTCGTGTCGGTGGAGCGCAAGCTCGCGCTCCTCGGCGAGCTCGGTCTCGATGCGACCCTGCTGCTGACGTTCGATCGCGCCCTTGCATCTCGTACTCCGGAGCAGTTCGTCGAGGAGTTCCTGGTCGCCGCGTTGCACGTGTCGACCGTGCTCGTCGGTCGCGACTTCCGTTTCGGCCGCGGGGGAGCGGGTACTCCTGAGCTGCTGGCAGAGCTCGGGCCGACGTACGGGTTCACGGTCGACGTCGTCGATGACGTGTATCTGGACGACTCGGAGCGCCGGGTCTCGTCCAGCTGGATCCGCGAACTGCTGGCCGAGGGCGACGTGCGCACAGCAGGGGACGTGCTCGGTCGTCCGGTCGACGTCCGCGGCGAGGTCGTCCACGGGCTCAAGCGCGGACGCGAGCTCGGCTTCCCGACCGCGAACCTGTCCGAGATCGTCGACGCGCTCGTCCCCGCCGACGGCGTGTACGCGGGCTGGCTCGTGGATCACGACACGAGGACCCGATACCCGGCGGCGGTCTCCGTCGGGACGAACCCGACCTTCGACGACGTTCTGGTGCGTCAGGTCGAGGCGCACGTGCTCGACCACGACGCGCTCGATCTGTACGGGCACGATGTCACAGTGGAGTTCACCGAACGGCTGCGGGGCATGGTGGCCTTCGAAGGCATCGAGGCGCTCATGGCGCAGATGGCGACCGATGTGGTGGCGGCGCGCGCCCTGCTGACAGGCGAAGTGCGCACGTAGGCGAAAAGCATTCCGCTCGGACCTCGTCAGCGCTACGCTTGCGCCGTGAGTCCTTGGGAGATCGTACTCGCCGTCGCGGATGCCCCGAAGGCGCCGAACCTGTGGGGAGCGCTGGGGTGCGCCATGGCCTACGCCGCGGCGCTGCTGGCGGCGCTGGACGCCTTCGCCGACATGCTGCTGGCCCGTGGGACGACGGCGTCGGCGTTCGGGCCCGCTCACGGGCTGAAGTTCGGTGGCAAGCTCGCCGCCGCGGGCATCACTGTCGTCTCCGCCGGAGCCGTGCTGGCGCTCGATTCGAACTGGTTCGCGTTCACTGTCCTGTCGGTCGTGTTCGTCGTCGTGGTCTCGGCGGCGGCGCTGGTGATGCGCCGCACTGCGAGGAACGGGCGCGTGCAGGCGGAGATCGCCCCGCGATGACGTAAACTAACGGCAGGTCTTCTTCCGCGGAGCGCCACAACGGCGCCACGAGGATGACCGCACAACGTTCGCACCGTCCTGGCTGGCGCCACACGCGGACGACACGTACGGCACGGACCGCCTGTCATGGCGATTCGGTACTCACGCTCAGGAGGAGCATGCCGACTACGGCAACCGCCGCTACGCGGCGAAAGAAGACGTCGCGTCGTGATGACGAGGCCCCGCTGATCCCGATCCTCGCGCGCAAGGTCCGAGAGATCGAGGCCAAGGCGCAGCGCGGCAAGCTGGGACCCACGAACCGCGTGAAGTTCCAGGTGATCGCCTTCCTCGTGCGCGAGGAGCGCGCCAGGGTCAAGACGGACGCGGCCTTCACCGATTCTGCTCGGGCCGAGCTGCTCAAGCGGCTCGACGGCGTCGCGACGATACTGGCGAAGACCGCTGCACGGGACACCTCCCTCATCCAGCTGCTCGAGGCCGACTCGGCCACGAGCCCCGTCGCGAAGCGCATGCGCCGCGACTGGCTGCTCGAGTCCGGTGCCGAGCTCGCACCGGAAGAGCTCATCATCACCGACATCGCGCCCGTGCAGGCTCCGGTCGTGCCCGCCGCGCTGGCCGACCGCCAGGTGATCCCGCCCGCCGTGGAGTCCAGGCAGCTCGCCAACCCGTTCCTCGCGCCGGATCTGACCCCTCGCCAGCCGACAGCGCCCCGGCGCAGGCTGGACGACTGGGAACTCATGGGTCCGCTGTACAAGGCGTTCGAGACCGGTGCAGGCGGATCGTCGGCGACTATGGAGCTGCCTCCGACGCCGGAGTACGATCACGTCTCGCCCAAGGGCCTCGAGGTCATGGTGCACCAGTCGCGGTTCCTGGAATCCGTGCGTCACGGCCACCGCAGCTTCCTGCTCGCAGACGAACCGGGCCTCGGCAAGACAGCTCAGTCCGTCCTCGCCGCGTCCATCGCCGACGCGTACCCGCTTCTCGTGGTCGTCCCGAACGTCGTGAAGATGAACTGGGCCCGCGAGGTCGAGCGGTGGACGCCGCAGCGCCGCGCCACCGTCATCCAGGGCGATGGCACGGATGTCGACGCGTTCGCCGACGTCTTCATCGTCAACTACGAGATCCTCGACAGGCACCTGTCGTGGCTCGGCTCGATCGGCCTCAAGGGCATGGTCGTCGACGAGGCGCACTTCATCAAGAATCTCTCGTCCCAGCGCTCGCAGAACGTGCTCGCGCTGGCGTCGCGGATACGCGAGCGCACGCGCGATCCGCTCATGATGGCGCTCACGGGTACACCACTGATCAACGACGTCGAGGACTTCGACGCGATCTGGCGCTTCCTGGGCTGGACCACCGGCGACAAGCCGGGTGCCGAGCTCATGCGCAAGCTGGACGACACAGGACTCACCCCGGCGGACAAGGCCTTCTACGCCGAGGCGCGCGACGCCGTGATTTCGATGGGCATCGTCCGTCGCAAGAAGAAGGACGTCGCGGCCGACCTGCCGGACAAGCTCATCGCCGACCTGCCCGTGCAGTTGGACGACGAGTTCGGTCGCGGCATCCGCCAGGCCGAGCGCGAGCTGGGGGAGCGACTCGCAGCCAAGTACCGTCGCATCGTTCAGGCACGCGGCGATCGCGGCCTCGAGCCCGGCGAGATCGACGAGGACATCGTCCGTCTTGTCGCCCACAACGAGCTGGAGGAGTCGAAGGCGGCGGGAACCGGTGGAGACAACGTCTTCACCATGGTGCGCAAGATCGGTCAGGCCAAGGCTCAGCTCGCGGCGGACTACGCCGCTCAGCTGCAGCGCTCGGTGGGCAAGGTCGTCTTCTTCGCCAAGCACATCGACGTCATGGACCAGGCCGAAGCCCATTTCAGGGCATCCGGCATCCGTTACGTGTCGATCCGGGGCGACCAGACGACGCCTGCGCGCCAGCAGGCGATCGACGACTTCAACGGCGACGAGAGCGTCGGGATCGCGGTCTGCTCCCTGACAGCCGCCGGCGTCGGCCTGAACCTGCAGGCGGCGTCCAACGTCGTCCTCGCGGAACTGAGCTGGACGGCAGCCGAGCAGACGCAGGCCATCGACCGCGTGCACCGCATCGGGCAGGACGAGCCGGTGACCGCATGGCGGATCATCGCCGCTCACACGATCGACACGAAGATCGCCGAGCTCATCGATCAGAAGCAGGGCCTCGCAGCCCGTGCTCTCGATGGTGAGACCGTGGAGGCGGCGGCCAGCGAGTCGGTCCAGCTCTCCGCGCTCATGCATCTGCTGCGACAGGCTCTCGACGCCTGAGGGGGCCGTCACGAGCGCTAAAGAATCGCGCTTCTTGACGGCGATTCACGGTCTTCGGCGCGGCGTCTGCGGAAGATCGATCGTTCGCCGCATATCGCGGCGCAAGATCATCGTTTTTCGCGGCCGCTGAATGGCGTCGGTCGATGATGCCCACTAGGGTCGAGAGCAGGCAGCGTCGCCCGTCCCCCTCCCGAAACGTCCGAAGGCATCAGCATGAAGATCGGCATCCTCACCAGCGGCGGCGACTGCCCCGGCCTCAACGCGGTCATCCGCGGCATCGTGCTCAAGGGCACGACCTCGTACGACCTCGAGTTCGTCGGCATCCGCGACGGATGGCGCGGCGTCGTCGAGGGTGATTTCATGCCGCTCACCCGTCACGAGGTCAAGGGACTCTCCAAAGTCGGCGGCACGATCCTGGGCACCAGCCGCACGAACCCGTACGAGGGGGAGCGCGGTGGTGCCGACAACATCGCCAAGACGCTCTACGGGCACAAGATCGACGGCATCGTCGCCATCGGCGGCGAGGGAACCCTCGCAGCCGCTGACCGGTTGTCGAAGGACGGGCTCAACGTACTGGGCGTGCCGAAGACCATCGACAACGACCTTCGAGCGACCGACTACTCGTTCGGTTTCGACACCGCGGTGAACATCGCCACGGACGCGATGGATCGGCTTCGCACCACCGGAGACTCGCACCAGCGCTGCATGGTCGCCGAGGTCATGGGCCGCCACGTGGGGTGGATCGCGTTGCACGCCGGCATGGCGGCCGGTGCCCACGTGATCTGCATCCCCGAGGTGCCGATGTCGATCGACGAGATCGCCGAGCTGGTCACGAGCGCTCACGATCGTGGTCGCGCGCCCCTCGTCGTGGTCTCGGAGGGGTTCAAGCTCGAAGGCATGGATGAGGCGTTCAGCGACAAGGGTCTGGACGCCTTCAATCGCCCGCGGCTCGGTGGCATCGGCGATCAGCTCGCTCCCGCGATCGAGCGGATCACCGGCATCGAAACCCGCGCGACGATCCTGGGTCACATCCAGCGAGGCGGTTCGCCCTCCGGATTCGACCGCGTGCTCGCCACGCGCCTCGGCCTGCACGCCGCAGACGCGATCATGGAGGGAGCCTGGGGCAAGATGGTCGCCATGAAGGGAACCGACATCGTTCGGGTGCCGTTCGAGGAGGCTCTCGGGGAGCTCAACACCGTGCCGCGCTACCGCTACGACGAGGCCGCTGCGCTCTTCGGCTGAACATCGCCCGCGCTCAGCGAGCGCACAGCGCACCCACAGGCGAGGTGAATGCTGACCGCCTATCGTCGCTTCGATGATGCGCGCAGATTCACGTCTTCCCCACGGCAGGCACTTCGCCCTGACCTGGGGGATCAGCGATCATTACGGCGGCATGACCAATGCCATGCTGCGACGCTCGCGGTCCTTCAAGCGGCTGGGCGGCGTCGACGTCGACATTCTCACGCTCGATGATCGCGCCGACTATCACCTGCTGGATTCACGACTGCGCGCGGCCGGCGAACTGATCGAGGGGGTGCGGATCCGCAACCTCTGGGACGATCTTCGCCGTCGGCCGCCGAGGGCGAAGGGCACGGCGGCCGACCCGGTCGAGCCGCTCACGCCTGCCGAAGACGATGTGGTGTCCGAGTGCGACGGTGTGGTCATCGCCCGGCAGCGCTCTCAGGCGGACGGCGGCCCGGTCGCGGTGGATCGGTTCCGTCGTGACGGAACCCTGCTCGCCACCGAGCGCTCGGGAACCGACACGCGGCACATCGTTGTGTACGCGGAGGACGGTACTCCGATCCGGTCGTGGAGATCGAAGTGGAGTCTGTACCGATGGTGGTTCGATCGGTTGACGGCGGGGAAGACCAGCTACCTGCTGGTCGATTCGAAGACCGCTGCCCCGTGCGTCGCCGGCTATCGGAGGGAGAACGTGACGACCGTCCACATCGTGCACGCGTCTCACCGGCTGCGCGGACGAGCGGGGACGTTGCGGGCGTCGCGCGCAGCCGTTCTGCGGCGGGCGGAGGAGTTCGACGACATCGTCGTCCTGACGGAGAGGCAGCGGTCGGACCTTGAGGAGGATCTCGCTGCCATCGACGTCAGAGCCAGGATCCGCGCGATCCCGAACGAGGTGGATCTCCTCGAGGCGTCCGGACGCCCTCGTTCCGACGCATGCGGTGTCGTCGTCGCCTCCTTGGACACCCGCAAGCGCCTGAAGCATGCAGTGGATGCCGTGACGCGGGCGCACGCGGTCGATCAGCGGATCAGCCTCGATCTCTACGGCGACGGGCCGCGGGAGCGTGAGATCCGCGCACATGTCGCGAAGCGCGGCGTCGAGGAGCACGTCCGGTTCCGAGGATTCGACCCCGACGCCCGTGCGGCCTTCCAGACCGCGGGATTCAGCCTTCTGACCTCCACCTCGGAGGGGCTCCCGCTCGTACTGATCGAGAGCATGGCCGCGGGCTGCATCCCGATCGCGTACGACATCCGATACGGCCCGGCGGACATGATCCACGACGGCGTCGATGGATTCCTCGTCCCCGAGGGAGACGTGGGGAAGATGGCGGAGCGGATCCTCGAACTCCAGTCGATGCCGGCAGCCCGTCTCGAGTGCATGAGGAGGCGGGCGATGTCACGAGCCGCGGAGTTCTCCGAGGCGGCGGTGACCCGTCAGTGGGCGCGGGAACTGCGCGCGGCGTTCGACGCGAAGCGGATCGCCTCCGCGCGCGAGCAGCCGCTGCGCGTGCGCGTGCGGCGACGCGCAGGAGTCGTACGCAGGCGGATCCAGTGGATGACAGGGCGCTGACAGGCCGGTCACGCAGCATTCGCGCGGTGTCACCGTGTGGTCATGCGGTGGGGCTCCGTCGCCCGGCGATGCGGCTTCCCACTCGGCGCGCCAGCGTGTGCGACGGACGCTCCACCCACCGGTAGAACAGTGCAGAGACGCCGAGCGACAGCGGCAGCCCGATGAGGCACACCAGCCACCATCGCTCGGCGCCGAGCAGGTAGCCCAATGTCCCGAGGACGGGTGCGTGCACGAGGTAGAGGCTGAACGAGATCCTGCCCAGCCACAGCGCCGTCGGACGCTCGCACGCACGGCGCAGGAAGGGCCACACGATCGCGAGCAGCACTATGAGCGCCGCGCCCACCCCGGCGAGCCCCCAGATCACGTCCTCGACGGGCGCCGGGTAGACGCCGACGACCGGTCGTGCCAGCCAGCTGGCGATGAGCAGCACCGCGGCCACCGCGGCGAGGATCGGCCAGAGCGACCTGGCGTGCAGGCGCTGCGAGAACTCGCGGATGCCGTCGAGATTGACGGCGATGACGGTTCCGAGCAGGAACACCGGAAAGTACACGAGCGCGTCGATGTCGAGCACCCGCCCGGCGACGGTGGCGACTGCGGCCAGCACGGCGAGGTACGCGCTCGCACGGCGGAAACGGATCGCGAGCCACACGAACACCGGGAGCAGAAGTGAGAAGAAGAGCTCCCATCGCAGCGACCACAGCACGTTGTCGATGTCGTACGACGCCGGAAGCAGAGATGCCTCCGCCAGAAAGGAACCGGGTGAGACCGAGGTCGCCTGTGCGTCGCGCAGCCAGGAACCCTCGGGCATGGCAGAGGCGTCCCGAGGGATCGCGACGATCAGCACGGTCGCGAGGATCAAGGCTCCGACCACCGGGAGATACAGCCGGAGCAGGCGGGACGGGTAGTAGCGGGCCCACGTGAAACCCGTTCGCAGAGCAGGCAGTGCGACGACGAGACCCGACAGTGCGAAGAAGACGAGAACCGCCTCCGTACCAGGGAACAGCAGCTTGAGCGGACTCTGCGTCAGCCACGCCCACCCCGTCTCGCTCATCTCAGGACGTGCGATGAGCGAGAGGTGGTAGAGCACGACGGCGAGAGAAGCGAGTCCTCTCAGTCCGTCGAGACCTGTGATCCTGGTTGAGCTGTCGGACATCCCGCGCCATGCTAGGCGCCGGATCTGCGAGCGGCCTGATCAGTCGGTGGATGCGCTGCCGGCGAGACCGAGGGTGTCCAGCATCCAGGCGAGTTCGAAAGCACGCTCCTTCCAGGCGTTGTACCGTCCGCTCACGCCGCCGTGGCCTGCTGCCATCTCGCATTTGAGCAGCACGTCTTCGGCGCCGGCCTCGCGAAGCCGTGCGACCCACTTGGCCGGCTCCACGTACAGCACACGGGTGTCATTGAGCGATGTCATCGCCAGGATGCGCGGGTAGGCGACGCCGTCCCGCACGTTCTCGTAGGGCGTGTACGACTTCATGTATGCGTAGACGTCCGCGTCGTGCAGCGGATCGCCCCACTCGTCCCACTCGATGACGGTGAGCGGCAGCGAGGGGTCGAGGATGCTGGTGAGCGCGTCGACGAACGGCACGGATGCGAGGATCCCCGCGAACCGTGTCGGCGCCAGATTCGCGACCGCGCCCATCAGCAGGCCGCCGGCGCTTCCGCCCTCCGCGACGAGCCGCTCGGGGGTCGTCATACCGCTGGTGATGAGATGCTCGGCGCACGCCACGAAGTCGGTGAAGGTGTTGCGCTTGTTCATCAGCTTGCCGTCGTCGTACCAGGTGCGGCCCATCTCACCGCCACCGCGCACATGCGCGACCGCGAAGATCACGCCGCGATCGAGCTCGGAGAGCCTGGCGACCGAGAACCCGGGATCGATCGAGTGCTCGTACGATCCGTATCCGTACAGGTGGACGGGGCGAACCCCTTCTCCCGGCGCACCGAACGACTTCTTCCAGACCAATGAGATCGGCACCTGTATGCCGTCGTCCGCTGTCGCCCACGCCCGCTCCTGGCCGTACTCGTCCGCCGAGTAACCTCCGAGCACCGGCTGTCGCTTGCGCAGCACGAGCTCACGAGTGGCCAGATCCAGGTCGTACACCGTGCTCGGGGTGACGAAGGACGTGTAGCCGAGGCGGAGGAAGGGCGAGTGCCATTCCGGGTTGCCCGACGGCCACGCGGAGAACAGCGGCTCGTCGAACCCGAGTTCGTCGACGGCGTCATCCGCGTAGTCCAGCAGTCCGATCCGCTCGAGCCCCTCGCTGCGGTAGCCGACGACGGCGTGGTCGCGGAAGCAGTCGACTCCGAGGATGCGGCGCCCCGCCTCGTGCGCCATGACGACACGGCGTGCGCCCTGCGGATCGTCCGCCGCGACGGAGACGAGTTCGAAATCGACGGAGTCCTGATTGTGCAGGATCAGCAGCCGATCCTGTCCGTCGATCACGGCGTGCTCGAGGGAGTACTCCACGCCCTCGGTGCGCGGCCAGACGAGTCGCGGCTCTGCCGTGATCTCGCCCTCGAGGTCGACGAGGTACTCCTCGCTCGTGATGCTGGAGCCGACGCCGATCACGAGGTAGCGCCGGCTGCGCGTGATCCCCGCGCCGAGCCAGAAGCGCTCATCGCTCTCGTGGAAGAGTTTCACGTCGTCCTCGACGGGCGTGCCGATCACGTGCAGCCACAGCGTGTCCGGACGCCAGGCGTCGTCGCGTGTCGTGTAGATGATGCCCGTGCCGTCCGGAGTGAAGAAGCCGCCGCCGGTCTTCGGGATCTCGTCATCGAGGGTCTCGCCGCTGACCAGATCGCGGACCTTGATCGTGTACAGCTCGTCGCCCTCGTAGTCCGGCGCCCACAGCATCCTGGTCGCGTCGTCCGACGTGTCGAAGGAGCCGAGCGAGAAGAACTCGTGGCCCTCCGCCTCGACATTGCCGTCGAGGAGGATCTGCTCGCCGGGGACGGGGACCCCGGGCTCGAGCACCGGGGGAGTCCAGTCGTCCTTCGCCGCCGCTGCGCGGCATTGGATGCCGTACTGCGAGCCCTCCTCGCTGCGGCTGTAATACCACCAGTCGCCCTTGCGCGTCGGGACCGAAAGATCCGTCTCCTGCACGCGTCCCTTGATCTCCTGGAACAGCGTCTCGCGCAGACCTTCGAGATGTGCGGTCCTGCTGTCGGTGTACGCGTTCTCCGCCTCGAGATGTCCGATGACCTCGGCGGAATCCTTCTCTCTGAGCCACTCGTACGGGTCCTCGAAGGTGTCACCGTGATGTGTGCGGGTGTGGGCGCGGCGGGCTGCGATGGGGGCGTTGGTCACCGTTCCACGCTAGCTCAGGTCGAGTTGACCGGAGCCGGGCAGGGTGCGAGGATTTATCGGGGCCGGTTAACGGAAGTCAAACCCACGGTGAACTCTTCGTTCATCACGCCGATCACGTCGGCAGCTCTCTTCCAATCACACAACCGAAAGCGAACGGTGGAAACCGCAGCCCTCATCGTCGTGCTGGTCATCGCACTGGCTCTCTTCTTCGACTTCACCAACGGCTTTCACGACACCGCGAACGCCATGGCCACCCCGATCGCGACGGGTGCCCTCAAGCCCAAGACCGCGGTGCTCCTCGCAGCCGTGCTCAACCTCATCGGCGCATTCCTGTCGACCGAGGTCTCCAAGACCGTCTCGCACGGCATCATCAACGAGGACGCGATCAGGGACTCGGGGGCCGAACTCTTCCTCTCCGTGATCTTCGCCGGACTCATCGGCGCCATCACGTGGAACATGCTCACCTGGCTGCTCGGGTTGCCGTCCAGCTCGTCGCACGCGCTGTTCGGCGGACTCATCGGCGCGACCCTGGTCGGCGTCGGACTCGGCGGCATCGACTTCGGGATGGTGCTCTCGAAGATCGTCCTCCCTGCGCTCATCGCGCCGATCACGGCGGGCATCATCGCCTTCGTCGCGACGAAGATCGCCTATTCGATCACCCGGCGCTATGACAACAAGCCGGACGGCCGAGACGGCTTCCGCTGGGGCCAGATCTTCACATCGTCCCTGGTCGCGCTCGCGCACGGAACGAACGATGCGCAGAAGACCATGGGCGTCATCACCCTCGCGCTCATCACCGTCGGCTGGCAGAGCTCTGACCAGGCGGACCCCTACTTCTGGGTCATCTTCGCATGTGCGTTCACGATCGCGCTCGGCACCTATCTCGGCGGCTGGCGCATCATCCGCACACTGGGCAAGGGCCTCACCGACGTCAAGCCCGCACAGGGCTTCGCCGCGGAGAGCTCGACTGCGGCGACCATCCTCGCGTCCAGCGCCCTCGGCTTCGCACTCTCGACCACCCAGGTCGCATCCGGGTCGGTGATCGGCTCTGGCCTCGGTCGTCGAGGGTCCACGGTGCGGTGGCGGACCGCCGGCCGTATCGGCATCGGCTGGCTGCTCACGCTTCCCGCTGCGGCAGCGGTCGGTGCGGTGGCGGCGCTGCTCGTGGTCTGGTGGGGCACCTGGGGTGTCGCGATCGACGCCGTTCTCGCTCTGGTCATCATCGTCGGCCTGTTCCTGCGCTCGCGCCGCAACGCGGTGACGGCTGACAACGCCATGAGCGACGTTGCCGAGTCCGGACTCGCTGTCGAGCTCCCCGACATGCCGCCGCCGACCAGGCGACAGCTGCGCATCGAACAGGCGCGGGCCGAGGCGAAGGCCCGTGCCGATGCGAAGGCCGACGCGAAGGCGAAGGCGAAGGCGGCGAAGAAGGGCGGTACGCGATGAGCGTCGAGATCGACTGGCTCGCCTTCGTGCAGGTGTTCGCCGCGGCTCTGATCGGCGCGACGGCGATCGTGACCTTCTACGCACTCGGTCTGCGGCTGCTCGTCCGCGCCGGGCATGCACCGGTCGTGAGCCCTGCGGAGTTCACCGACGCGATCACCGTGATCAGTGAGAAGGAAGCCAGGCGCGCCGCGAAGCAGGCTGCAAAGGCGGCGAGGAAGAGCCCGCTCACCGATGGGCAGAAGCGCGTCGCGCTCGCGGGCGCGTACGGCTGCTTCGCCCTGTGCGCGGTCGCCGTGATCGGCGGCATCCTCGTGATCGTGATCGGCCACTGATCGGACGACGGAGCGGCGTCTCAGAACCCGTCGGTGCGGACCGGCGGCATAGACTGGACGCATCCCCTCGTTCCTGATCCGCCACCACCCACAAGGATGTGACATGGCTTCTGCCGCGCCCGCTCTGACCCGCACCGAGACCGACTCCCTCGGGAGCATGGAGATCCCCGTCGACGCGTACTGGGGTATTCACACCGCCCGCGCAGACGCGAACTTCCCGATCACGAAGCGACCGATCTCGGTGTATCCGGATCTCGTCCGTGCGCTCGCGATGGTGAAGCAGGCCAGTGCCAGGGCGAACAAGGAGATCGGCACCCTCGATGCGATGAGGGCCGATCTCATCGACGCCGCGGCGCAGCGGGTGATCGACGGCGAGTTCCACGATCAGTTCACGGTCGGCGTCATCCAGGGCGGGGCCGGCACCTCGACGAACATGAACGCGAACGAGGTGATCACCAACATCGCCCTGGAGGCGGCTGGACGCGAGAAGGGCGACTACGAGTTCCTGTCTCCGATCGACCACACCAACCGCAGCCAGTCCACCAACGACGTCTATCCGACGGCCGTGAAGATCGGCCTCTCGCTCACTCTGCGCTCCCTGCTCGACGAACTCGATCTGCTGCGCAGATCCTTCCTGAGCAAGGCCGTCGACTTCCACGACATCCTGAAGGTGGGACGCACTCAGCTGCAGGACGCCGTGCCGATGACGCTCGGCCAGGAGTTCCACGGGTTCGCGACGACACTGGGCGAGGATCACAGTCGTCTGACCGAGAACGCCTCATTGATGTTCGAGATCAACATGGGTGCGACCGCGATCGGCACCGGCATCACCACGCACGCCGACTACGCGCCCGCGGTGCTCAAGCACCTGCGCGAGATCACGGCTCTCGATCTGGAGACCGCGACCGACCTGGTCGAATCCACCAGCGACACCGGCGCCTTCATGTCGTTCTCCTCGTCCCTGAAGCGCAACGCGATCAAGCTCTCGAAGATCTGCAACGATCTGCGCCTGCTCTCATCGGGCCCGCAGGCGGGTCTCGGTGAGATCAATCTCCCTGCCAAGCAGGCCGGATCGAGCATCATGCCGGGCAAGGTCAACCCGGTGATCCCCGAGGCCGTGAACCAGGTGGCGTTCGCGGTGGTCGGTGCAGACATGACCGTGACGATGGCAGTCGAGGCCGGACAGTTGCAGCTCAACGCCTTCGAGCCCGTCATCGCGCATTCGATCTTCCAGTCGATCACCTGGATGCGGCAGGCGATGTGGACACTGCGCGTCAACTGCGTCGACGGCATCACGGCGAACACCGATCGCCTCGGCGCGATGGTCGGTGCCTCGGTGGGCGTCATCACCGCGCTCACGCCGTTCATCGGCTACGCCGCAGCCGCAGCCCTCGCCAAGACCGCACTGCTGACGAACCGCAACGTCGCCGACCTCGTCGTCGAAGCAGGACTCATGTCGCGCGAAGAGGTCACCAAGCAGCTCTCGCCCGCGCGATTGTCCGGCTTGGAGGCCGTGACCGCTGCGATCACCGTGATTCCGCCGGAGGGCCTGATCGAGATCTGATCATCTTCGGTGGAGCCCCGCTCC
>NZ_JBLVOB010000006.1:86914-90507 GCF_053543555.1 Microbacterium xerophyticum
GGAGCGGGGCCCCCCCCAAGGCTCAGTCGTAGATGCGGCAGTGCGTGGTGAGCTCGCCGATGCCGTCGATTCCGACGGTCACCGTCGACCGGTCGCGCAGGAAGATCTGCGGCTCGCGGGAGTAGCCGGCGCCTCCTGGGCTGCCGGTGGAGATCAGCGTTCCCGGTCGCAACGTGACCGACTGCGACAGATGCGCGATGAGAGTCGCGACGGAGCGGACCATCTGTCCGGTCGTCGCGTCCTGCACCGTGTGACCGTCCACGACGGTCCAGATGTGCAGATCCTGGGGATCGGGGATCTCGTCCGCCGTGACGACGAACGGCCCGGTCGGAGTGAACCCGTCGAAGGACTTGCAGCGCGACCACTGCGCCTCGGAGAACTGGATGTCCCGGGCGGTGATGTCGTTGACGACCGTGTATCCCCAGACGTGATCGAGGGCTTCCGCCTCACCGACGTCTTTCGCGGGGCGACCGATCAGCACGCCGAGCTCGGCCTCGTAGTCGACCGACTCGCTCAGTGTGCGGGGCCACCCGGTGGTCGCCTCGTGCGATGTGAGGGAATTCGGCCAGAGCGTGAACACGGTCGGCGCGGTGTCGGTCTTCAACCCCAACTCGCTGGAATGCGCGGCGTAGTTCAGCCCGATCGCGAGGATCACCGGCGGATCGAGCACCGCCGACGCGAAGCCGAAGCCGTCGAGCGGATGGCGGGGTGCCGCGCCTTCATCGAGTGCGGTGCGCAGCGCGCCGAGGGCATCATCACCGCCGTCGATGAGCTGCTGGAGAGTGAGCGGAGCCGGATCCATCAGATCGGAGACCAGCACGGCCTCGGCATCCTGGATCACTGCGAGGTGGGCATCGGGGGAGTCTGGCCGACGCAGATGGGCGAAACGCATGTCTCCTACGCTACCGTCAGGACGCCTGCAGCAGAGTGAGGGTACCTCTAGGCTTTGGCTATGTCATTCGGAGGACCGTCAGAGCCGCAATACACGCCGCCCCCGTCCCAGCAGCCCCAGCACCAGCAGCCCCAGTACTCGCAGCAGCAGTACTCGCAGTCGCCGTACGTGCCGCCGCAGTTCAGCCAGCAGCCGACATACGCCTCGGCTCTCGCGCAGCCCACGCACTATTCGCCGCCCGCGCCTGCCGCTCCGGCCCCGGCGGGTGCGCTGCCCACCCTCCCGGTGGCGTCCAAGAAGGGCAGGACGGTGTCGATCTGGCTCTTCGGAGTACTGGGCTTCGCACTCGTCGCCCTGATCGGCTACTTCGTCTGGGCGCTCGGTGCCGTGGCATCGGGGATGGGGCTCGTACTCGCACTCATCCCGCTCGCGATCGTCTTTCTGGGCGTGTACATCATCGATCGCTGGGAACCCGAGCCCAAGGCGCTGATCGTCTTCGCGATCGCGTGGGGCGCCATCGCCGCGGTCGGCCTGACGCTGCTCATCGACATCGGCATGACTCTCGCGTTCGGTCTGCGTTCGGAGGCGGTGAGTGCCGTGATCCAGGCGCCCATCGTCGAGGAGCTCGCCAAGGGGCTCGGGATCTTCATCATCTTCCTGATCGGGCGGCGGGCCTTCGACGGCCCGATCGACGGCATCGTGTACGGCGCTCTGGTCGGCGGTGGCTTCGCCTTCACGGAGAACATCCAGTACTTCGCCATCAGCCTGATCGAGGGCGGCGGTGAGCAGCTCACGGCGACCTTCGTGATGCGCGGTCTGCTCTCGCCGTTCGCGCACGCGATGTTCACGGCGCTCACCGGCTTCGCGATGGGGCTGGCCGCGCGCCGCAGCGCGTCGAAGAGCAGAGTCCTGGGCGCGGGCCTGCTGGGTCTGCTCGGTGCGATCATCCTGCACGGCTTCTGGAACGGGTCGGCCACTTTCGCCGATTTCTTCGCGCTCTACATCACACTCCAGGTGCCCCTGTTCATCGGGTTCATCCTCGCGATCGTGGCTCTGCGGCGAGAGGAGGCCCGTGTCACGAGGGAGCGTCTGGGTGACTACGCGGCCGCCGGATGGTTCACGCCGGAGGAGATCACCATGCTCGCGACACCTGCGGGTCGCAAGGTGGGCATGAAGTGGGCTGCGGGACTCCGTGGCGATCGCCGTCCCTTGATGAAGACCTTCATCAAGGATGCCGCCGCTCTCGCGGCTGTTCGCCAGCGCGCGATCATCGGACGAGACCCACTGGCCGCCGACGACGAGCGGGCACTTCTCACGCGCACGCGCGCGACAAGGGCGGCGCTGCTGGCGTACTGAGCCCTGGCGTCGGGAGACCGGTGCCCACCAGGTCGTCCATACCAAGACTCAGCGCCCGGTGCTGCGGCGATGCCTGCATGTCTACCGGGCGCTGAGTTGATCTGTATTCAGATTGCACCCGGCATCCGCATCGTGTCAATACCTTCCGCGCCGGCAGCCGGATGAGCGCGTCCGGGTGTTCGCTCTGAGCAGGCGCGGTCGCGTTGACCGGCGCCGATCGCTCGGGTTGTATGGAGTCATGACTGATCGCACAAAGCCCGAGTTCGACGCCCCCACAGCTCCCGCTCCCACTGAGCTCGTCACCAGAGACATCATCGAGGGAGACGGCGCGGCCGCCAAGCCCGGCGACACCGTCACCGTGCACTACGCCGGCGTCGAGTACGACTCCGGCGAGGAGTTCGACTCGTCGTGGGGCCGCGGCGAGACGATCCAGTTCCCGCTGCGTGGACTCATCCAGGGCTGGCAGGACGGCATCCCCGGCATGAAGATCGGTGGGCGTCGTGAGCTGATCGTTCCTCCGCACCTCGCGTACGGCCCTGCCGGCTCGGGGCACTTCCTGTCCGGCAAGACCCTCATCTTCATCATCGACCTGGTCGCCGTCGGCTGAGCGGAGCGATGATCTCGAGGGCCTCTGTTCCGTTTCGGAACGGGGGCCCTCTTCTTTTTGCTGAGATCTTGTGCAGTGATCTCGGAATACATGCGCTCGCATAAGAGTTGGCATGATGTGAACGTACGAGACCCCCACGATTCAAGGAGACAATCCGAATGACCACGATCGACATCCCCGGCTACCGCGCAGGCACCTGGGTCCTCGACCCCGCACACAGCGAGGTCACCTTCAGTGTCCGTCACATGATGATCTCCAAGGTGCGCGGCACGTTCGGCATGAAGAGCGCGACGCTCGTCGCGCCGGAGAACCCGCTCGAGGCGAAGGTCGAAGCGAGTGTGGACGTCACCTCCATCGACACGAACGACGAGGGCCGCGACGGCCACCTCCGCTCGGCGGACTTCTTCGACACCGAGAACTTCCCGACCATGGAGTTCGTCTCCACCGGTGCGCGGGTGGAGTCCGACGACTTCTTCATCGACGGTGACCTGACCATCCGCGGAATCACGAAGCCGGTGAGCTTCGCCTTCGACTTCGGCGGCTTCGGCACCGACCCGTACGGCAACTACAAGGCGGGTGCGTCGGCGACCACCACGATCAACCGTGAGGACTTCGGCCTGACCTGGAACGCCGCGCTGGAGACCGGTGGCGTCCTCGTGGGCAAGGACATCACGATCAACCTCGACCTGCAGGGCGCTCTGCAGCAGGACTGATCGTCGTCATCGAAGACCCCGTACC
>NZ_JBLVOB010000006.1:90538-113149 GCF_053543555.1 Microbacterium xerophyticum
GGTCGGGGGTCTTCTGCGTCGTAGGCGCGGAAACTCGGCGTGAGGCGTACGAGCACGCCGACGAGCGCTATCACGATCAGGCCGCCGAGCAGCGGCGGGAACCACAGCACGGTGAGCGTCGCCAGCGTGCCGGCGTAGAGCGCACCGAGGCGGGGCCCGCCGGCGACCACGATGATGAAGATGCCCTGCAGCCTTCCGCGGATGGCATCCGGGACCGAGGCCTGCATCATCGTGTTGCGGTAGATAGCGCTGATGTTGTCGGCGGCTCCTGAGAGCGCAAGGGCTGCGCAGGCCGCGATGATGAGAGCGATGTTCGCGTGGGTCTCGTCCGCCGCGGGTGACCACACAGCGATCAGCAGCACCACTCCGAAGAGCAGGATCGCCGCACCGTACGCCTGCACCGCCCGTTCGATGCCCCGGCCGTGCCAGCGATAGCGGACGATCCGACCCGAGAACAGGCTCGAGAGGAAGGTTCCCGCCGCCACGGCCGCGGTCAGGGCACCCGTGGTCACCGCGCCTCCGCCGAGGAGGACGGCTCCCAGTGCCGGGAACAACGCCAGTGGCTGCCCGAACGTCATCGCGACGATGTCGACCAGGTACTGCATCCGGATGTTGGCGGCGCGAGTGAGGAACCGCCAACCGTCGACCAGTGACTCCAGGCCCGGCCGGACGATGTCGCCCTCCGGGCGTAGAGCGGGAAGCGTCCACAGTCCGAGGAACATGGCGAGCATGAGCACGACGTCGATCGTGTAGGTCCAGCCGTAGCCGGTCAGAGCGACCAGGACGCCGGCGAGGGCCGGTCCGACCATCACCATGACCCCGATCGTGATGCCGTTCAAGGCGGATGCCGCGGCGAGGAGGTCGCGGGGGATGAGGCGCGGCACGATCGCCGTCCGCGTCGCCATGCCGACCGAATTGGCTGCCGAATTGATCATGCTCAGCGCGTACAGCCACCAGATCGTCTCGAGCTGACCCCAGGTGAGCGCCGCGAGGAGCACGGTCGATGCGAACGTGATGATCGCGGCGATGAGTGCGACCTTGCGGCGGTCGAACGCGTCGGCGAGCATGCCGCCGTAGAGGCCGGCGAGGATCATCGGCACGAGGCCGGCGACGGCGACCATCGAGACGGCGAACGTGCGCGCCGTCAACTCGAACACGTGCAGCATCACGGTGACGATGGTGAGCTGGCCACCCAGTCCTGCCAGCGTCGAACCGATCCACATGCGTGTGAAAGCGCCGCTGGCACGGAACGGGCGCAGGTCGATGAGAGACCCGCGGGCACCGCCGCTCACGGCTCGACCGCGCGCAGCGACCTCCGGTCGGCTTCGGGACGATCCCGCAAGATGATCTGCACGAGTCGAGGCTATCGGCTCGTCGCGGCGTCGCAGTCGGTGGAGGTCCGGCTCATGCGCCGAGGCTGGTAGACTTTACAGGTTGCCGTTTGATCGGCCGCGGATAAAGAGAGCTCGCACATCAGGTGCAGGGCGCCGCGCAATGAGTGAAAGGGGATCGAATCTATGGCACTGGAAGCAGACGTCAAGAAGGCGATCATCGAAGAGTACGCGACGCACCCCGGTGACACCGGATCCCCCGAGGTGCAGGCCGCGATGCTGACGCAGCGCATCAAGGACCTCACCGAGCACCTCAAGGAGCACAAGCACGACCACCACTCGCGTCGTGGCCTGTTCCTGCTCGTCGGTCAGCGCCGTCGTCTGCTCGGCTACCTCCAGGGTGTGGACATCGAGCGTTACCGCTCGCTGATCCAGCGCCTCGGACTTCGCCGATAAGGCACTGAGCCAGCGTAATATCGCACTTCTTCCGAAGGCCGTCCCAGGTGTGGGGCGGCCTTCGTCGTGTGTCGGTGCACCGGCGCTCATTGCTTTCCAGGTGGAAAGTCCGTAGATTCGGTCTCATCTAGCGCTTTCCAGTTGGAAAGCTGATGTGGAGGCCTCTGTGGACCAGCGACCTATCGACGGCGCGGCGCCGCTGCCCGCACCGAGCTCCGACGTCGCACGTGCCTACCTCGAAGAGGTCGCGACGGTCCGCTCGCGCCGCGAGGCGCGCATCGATCGGCGTGGCGCGGGTCGACTCGCGTTGGTCGAGGCCGTCGTCCTGTCCGTGTACGTCACGGTCATCGCGATCGGTATGGGCGAGTCCTCCGCGTCGTCATCGTTCATAGTGTTCGTCGGTCTGTACCTGCTGTGGATCCAGCTCGCCACTCAGCGTCGAGAGGGATACGGGATCATGGGATCCGGCGTGTCCGCGCCATGGACGACGGCGATCGTGCTCTGCGTCGTGCTGGTCGTCGTGCTCGGCGCCGCCTTCCTCGCGGGCGTCACCGGTGCGGAGATCCCGTTCCTCGTGCGGCTGGTCCCCGGGACGCTTGTTCTGCTCGTTCTCGGTGCCGCAGCGATTCGCGCCATTCGACGCTCGGCTCCTCCGACGGAGATCTTCGCCACGAGACGCAGACGGCTCTCGATCGGAGCGCGATGGGCCACGATCGTCGTGGGCGCAGTCATGGCTGCGGGTATCTGGGTGCTCTCTGTCGGCGATGAGCTCCTGCGTTCCTTCCTGGGGATGCTCTTCATGCTCGGGTACCTGACCTGGTGGACCGTGACGCGTGTCGTCGAACGGGTTCCGGCGCTCGGAGCGGTCTGGGCCTGGCCGCAATGGACGGCCTTCGCGTTCTCCGGAGTGATCATCATGACGATCGTGCTCCTCCAGGCGAGGGGCGAGACCGGGTTGCTCGTGTTCGGCCCTGCGGCTGCGACCGCGGCGTTCATCCTGCATCTCGGCAGTGCGTTCCTGGACGGGCGCGATGGCTGACACGCACCCGCGACTGCGCCTGGACGACAACTTCGCGAGCCCGATCCGCTTCTCGCTCATGGCCGCACTTCTCGACGGGAACGAGCTCGACTTCGCGACGCTCGCGAGAATCCTTCAGGTGGGAGATTCGGCGCTCAGCAAATCCATCTCCCATCTGCACGTGACCGGCTACGTCACCACGCGCAGGGGGGAGACGGAGAGTCGGCCCCGTACGTGGGTGCGTTCGACGGCCAAGGGAGAGCGCGCGTTCGCGGCGCACCTGCAGGCGCTGCAGGAGATCGTCGAGTTCGGCGGTTAGCAGCCGCGCTGAGCGGGCGGATGCGGCGCCGGAGCGCGCCGGTGCCGCATTCTCAGGCGGAAGCCGCCAGCAGATCGGAGTGATGGATCGCTGCGACGTCCGGGTGAGCACGCAGCCTCGACTTCAGGGCGTTCTCGCCGTAGAGACTGTGGATCGGGTTGCTCGGATCCTCCGTCACGCCCCGGGCTTGGTCTGCGAGCTCCGCCGGCAGTTCGATCAGCGGCAGCTTCGCGTCGAGCGCGGGGCTGAAGAAGAAGGGCACCGAGATGCGGTCCGCCGGGGCCTTGGGAGAGATCACGCGGTGGTTGGTCGCCTTCAGGTATCCGCCGGTGGCGTACTCGAGCATCTCGCCGATGTTGACGATGAAGGCGTCGTCGACCGGGGGAGCATCCACCCACTCGCCGTCGCGTTCGACCTGCAGGCCGCCCTTGCCCGGCTCGACCCAGAGCAGCGTGAGTACTCCGGAGTCCTTGTGCGCACCGACCCCCTGCTGCGGCTCCGGTGCATCGGTGCCGGGGTAGCGGACGATCTTCAGCAGACTCGCGGGATCGCCGAAGTCGGCGTCGAAGTGCGTGGGTTCGGCGCCGAGTGCCTCCGCCCAGCTGCGCAGCAGCCGCCGGGAGATGCCTGTGAGGTGCTCGCGCCACGTCTCCACGACCACCCGAAGCTCGGGTTGCGCTTCCGGCCACAGGTTGGGGCCGATCAGGCGGTTGAACGCAGGGCCGCCTTCGACGGGCTCGCGCTCGGGCCCGATGTCGATCTGCTCGCGCCAATCGACCTTGCCCTGAGTGAGCTCGCCACCGATGCGCGTGTAGCCGCGGAACTGCGCGCTGTGCACGTTCTCGATCGCGAGCTTCTGCTCCTCGGGAAGCGCGAAGAAGTCCCGGGCTGCCTGCTGCAGTCGGCGGAAGAGCGCGGGATCGATCCCGGTGCCGGTCAGGTAGAAGAATCCGACGTCGGGGGCAGCGGCGGCGAGCTCGCTGCGGAACCTCGCAGCCGCCTCTGGGCCGCCGTCGAGCTGGGAGAGGTCGAGGACGGGGAGGTTCAGTTCAGCCATGACCCGAGCGTACGGCGGGTTCTCATCGTGTGTGCCGTGTGTTGCGAAGAGTTACCAGCTATAGCGTGGAGTCATGCCTCGACTGTGGATATCGCTGCGTATCGTGTTGCCCGCTCTGTGGATGGGGCTCATCGTCGGGCTCAGCTTCATCGAGACGCCTCTGAAGTTCCTTGCGCCCGGAATCACGACGCCGCTCGGGCTCGGTATCGGTCGGCTGGTCTTCATCGCGTTGTCCGTGGCCGGCTGGACGATTCTCGTGATCCTCACTCTCATCGCGCAGGCGCGCCCACGCGAGACGAGGGGCGGGTGGATGCTGATCGGCGGGATGTGGATCATCATGGCTGTCGAGAGCTTCGTGATCCGACCCGCTCTGGCGGCCCGCAGCGATGTGATCATCGCGGGCGGTGATCCGGGGGAGTCGTGGCTGCACTACGGATACATCGTCGCCGAACTGCTGCTGCTGGTCGCCCTGGCCTGGTACATCGTGCGCGTGGCTCGGCGCATCCGAATCGAGTGATCCGTCGGCGCCTGTGCAGGGTGCTAATCTCTTCTTGTAAGGAGTGCCTTACCTAATCCCTGCAGAAAGTGCGCCGTCTGTGCTCGCCACCTTCCTCATCGGGCTCCGCGAAGGACTCGAAGCCGCGCTCGTCGTCGGCATTCTCATCGCGTATCTCCGCAGGCTCGACCGAGGCGACGTACTGCCTCGCATGTGGGCGGGCATCGGCCTCGCGATCGCACTGGCGCTGGGCATCGGCGCGATCCTCACTTTCGGACCCAACTCGCTCACGTTCGAGGCGCAGGAGATCATCGGCGGCAGCCTCTCGCTGCTCGCAGCGGCGATGGTGACATGGATGATCTTCTGGATGCAGAAGGCCGGACGCACCATGAAGCGGACACTCGAGGGTGGTGTCGACCGTGCTCTCGCGCAGGGCGGGATGTGGGCGATCGTGGCGATCGGGTTCGTCTCCGTGGCACGAGAGGGCATCGAGACGACTCTGCTGCTGTGGTCCATGGTGCAGTCGTTCGGCGACGCACCCGCCGCTCTGCTCGGCGCGCTGCTCGGCCTCGTGTGCGCTGTGCTCGTCGGTGCTCTGATCGCACGCGGGGCGGTCCGTCTGGACCTGCGCCGCTTCTTCCTCTGGACCGGCGGATTCCTCATCATCGTCGCCGCCGGGGTGCTGGCCTACGCGGTCATGGATCTGCAGGAGGCCGGTGTGATTCCCGGTCCGTTCTCCGATGCCGCTCCGGTCGATGCTCTGACCCATACGGTGGCGGTCGGGTGGGGCGCCTTCCCGTTCGGCTGGGCGTTCGACGTCAGCGCCGCCATCGCGCCGGGCGGCGTGCTCGCCACAGTGCTCCAGGCGACGGTCGGTTTCATGCCGGCGATGACCTGGATCCAGGTGCTGGCCTGGCTCGTCTACCTCCTCGTCGTCGGCTCGCTCTTCACGAGGGGCATCGTCGGCGCACGCAGCTCGGCGCTGGGGCGGCAGATCGCCCCGGCGCGGGACGACTTCTCGAACTCTCCGACACTCACCGAACCACAAGGAGCACCATGACCATGCCGACCCGACTTCTCGGTGCTCTGGCCGCCACAGGCGCCGCCGCACTCGTCCTATCGGGCTGCGTAGCGAAGGCAGATGTCGCCGACGCCGCAGCGCTGCAGGTCTCGTCCTCCGACTCCGACTGCGCTGTATCGGATTCGGCGGCGACCAGCGGCACGCTGACGTTCGAGGTCACGAACGACTCCAGTCAGGTCAGCGAGTTCTACCTGCTCGCATCCGACGGACTGCGCATCGTCGGCGAGGTGGAGAACATCGCTCCGTCCGCGTCGCGCACGCTGACCGTCGTCGCCCAGCCTGGCGAGTACTTCACGGTCTGCAAGCCGGGGATGATCGGTGACGGCGTCGGACGTTCCGCGTTCACCGTTTCCGGTGAGGCCGTTGCCGTCGAAGGCGAGGACGCCGCGCAGAAGCAGAAGGCCGTCGATCTGTACGCCGCGTTCGTGAAGGACCAGGTCGGACAGCTCGTCCCGGCGCTCGACGAGTTCATCGCCGCGTACGAGTCCAACGACGACGACACCGCTCGCGCACTGTTCCCGCAGGTCCGGGCCTTCTACGAGCGCATCGAGCCGGTCGCGGAATCGCTCGGCGACCTCGATCCACGCATCGACTACCGCGAAGTGGATGCCGTCGCCGAAGGACTGGACTGGACAGGCTTCCACCGCATCGAGAAGGACCTCTGGATCCCCGCTGCGGATGCGCTCAATGCCGACGCCGAGACGCCTGCATGGCAGGACTGGGCTCCGTCGACGAACGAGCAGCGCGGCGAGTTCGGCGATCAGCTCATCGCCGACGTGCAGGAGCTCTACGACTACGTGCACTCCGACGATTTCCTCGACGCGCTCGACGAACAGGGCATCGGCGGCATCTCGAACGGCGCGATCGCCCTGCTCGACGAGGTCGCGACCGGGAAGATCAGCGGCGAGGAGGACTGGTGGTCCGGCACTGACCTGTGGGACTTCGCCGCCAACGTCGAGGGATCGAGGATGGCGTTCGATCTGGTCCGCGACTTCGCGGAATCCACCGGCGATGAGGGCGCGGCGCTGGTCGACGACATCGACGCCGGGTACGCGGCTCTCGAGGAGTCGCTCGCCGAACAGGGATCACTGACGTCGGGGTTCATCGGATACGGCGAGCTCACCGATGACGACAAGCGCGAGCTCACCGATCTGCTCAACGCGCTGGCTGAGCCGCTCTCGCAGTTGACCGGAACGCTGCTCTCCTGACGTGAGCGATCACAGGGATCCGAACACCGAGCCGGCCCCGCCGGCCGACCAGGCCCGGCCGACCGGCCTCAGTCGTCGCGGTCTGCTCGGACTCGCGCTGGGCGGCGGTGCGGCCGGCCTCGCCGTCGGGGTGGGCGCAGGACTCGCCGGAGGCATCGCCATCGGCCGGGAGAGTGAACGCTCGGCGACCGACGCGCCCTTCGCCTTCTTCGGCGCCCATCAGGCCGGTATCACCACTCCCGTCCAGGATCACCTGCATTTCGCGTCGTTCGACATGATGCCCCGCAGTGACCGTGACGACCTCGTCACGCTCCTGCAGGACTGGTCGTACGCGGCATCGCGCATGACCCAGGGCCTCGAGGTCAGCGCGACGGGCGCGGTGGGCGGCGACGCGCAGACCCCGCCGGATGACACCGGGGAGGCTCAGGGACTCAGCGCAAGCGGCCTGACCATCACGATCGGTTTCGGCCCGACACTGTTCGAGAACGCGGACGGCGATCGCTTCGGGATCGCGGACAGGCGTCCGGCCGGCCTCGAACGGCTTCCTGCGTTCCTCGGCGACGATCTGAACCCGGGGACGTCCGACGGAGACCTCTGCATCCAGGCGTGCGCCGACGATCCGCAGGTCGCGGTCCACGCGATCCGCAACCTGAGCCGGATCGCGTTCGGGCGCGCACGGCTGCGCTGGTCGCAGATCGGATTCGGCCGTACCTCGCGCACGACCACCGATCAGGCCACGCCGCGCAACCTGTTCGGCTTCAAGGACGGCACGGCGAACATCCTCTCCGACGATGCGGCCGCGCTCGACGAGCATGTCTGGGTCGCGGCATCCGATGAGCCGCAGTGGCTCCGAGGCGGCTCCTATCTCGTTGCTCGGCGGATCGCGATGATCGTCGAGACATGGGATCGGGTGCGCCTGGCCGAGCAGGACCGGATCATCGGCCGCGACAAGGGGGAGGGGGCGCCGCTGTCCGGAGGGCACGAGTTCACGGACCCCGACTTCACGAAGGCCGCGATCGATGAGAACAGCCATGTGCGCCTCGCCCATCCGTCGCAGAACGCGGGGGTGCGGATCCTCAGGCGCGGCTACAACTTCGTCGACGGCAACAGCAGTCTCGGACGACTCGATGCCGGGCTGTTCTTCCTCTCGTACCAGCGTGATCCCCAACAGTTCATCGCGCTGCAGCGCTCGCTGTCGACCGATCTTATGAACGAGTACATCCGGCACGTCGGCTCGGGTGTCTGGGCCGTCCCCTCCGGAGCGCGCGACGGTTCGTACGTAGGCGCGGAGCTGTTCGACTGAGCAGCGCCTTCGACTGATCAGCCATCGCGAGAGCGCCGAGACCCTGTCGGATCGTCGCGGCGCGAGGCATCGGACATGAGTCGCGCATCGGAGAACAGCCAGCGCGCACGCGGTTCGACGAGCGGTCGGAACAGCCACCGCACCGGCCTCGTCGCGAGCACGACGGCGATGAGCACCGACAGGAGGATCACGGTGGGCAACCAGATCCAGGTCGGCTCCGCGTCGCGCAGGATGCCGGATTCTCGGAACGGGTAGAGCACGAACGAGTGCAGCAGATACACGTACATCGTGTACTGACCGAACTTCGTCCACCATTGCTCGCGACGGGGGATCAGCACGAAGAATGCGGCGCTCAGCACGAGACCGATCGCGATGAGCAGCAGGCGGATCCCACCGGACCACCACTCGTCACCCCCGAGGTCGACGTAGGTGTCGTTGTAGAAGAACCACTTGTCGAGACTCATGCTCTCCCACAGGTCCACCCACGTCCACGCCACGTACGCGTCTGCGGCGAAGACGAGCAGCGCGACGGCGCGGAGCCACCAGGGCCTGAAGTCGATCAGGCGGAAGCGGTTCACGAGGTCGTGCTCCCGCAGCCACCATCCGAGCACGAAGAACGGCAGGAAGCCCAGTGTGCGCGAGAGCGAGAAGGTGCTGTCGACGTTGCTGAGGTAGCCGGCACCCACGGAGATCAGCACGCTCCACACCAGCGGCCAGCGCAGCAGGGCGAGATAGGGCAGGACCAGTCGGAAGATCCCGAGGGCGAGCAGGAACCACAGCGTCCACGACGGTTTCGTGAGGTTGGGTTCGGCCTGGCCCTCCACGAGCCACTTCGTGAGGGTCCACAGCAGCTCGAAGATCACGTACGGGACCAGGATGTCGGTGATGACCCTCGCCATCTGCTTGCGAGTGGGCGGCGAGGACTTCGAGAAGTACCCGGCGATGATCGCGAACGCCGGCATGTGGAACGCGTAGAACGCCAGGTAGAGCGCCATCGCGATGCTCGAGTCGTAGGTGAGGCGCTGGATGGCGTGTCCGAGGACGACGAGCACGATGCACGCGTATCGGGCGTTGTCCCAGAAGGGCACGCGTCTGCGTGGCCGCGCCATGCCCCCGGTGATCGGGCCCGTGGGCGTCTGTGCGGCAGTGCTCATCCTCCGAGGCTACCGGCCGTTCCACGGCAGACCGGGAATAAAGTTGCGTGGGTTGCGTTGTCCCATATACATGCATTTGAATAGAAGCGACATGCAGACAGCATCCGCCTCGAGAAACCCGGAGCACACCATGAGCGAGCACGCCGACACCTCAGGCATCCAGTTCGGACTCTTCACCGTCAGCGACGTCACCCAGAACCCCGTCACGGGTGAGACCCCGAGCGAGGGGCAGAAGATCAAGGACGCGATGACGATCGCGCGGCACGCCGAAGAGGTGGGCCTGGACGTCTTCGCCATCGGCGAGCACCACAACCCGCCGTTCTGGTCGTCATCGCCCTCGACGACCCTCGCCGCGATCGCCGCGCAGACCGAGCGCATCATCCTCTCGACCTCGACGACGTTGATCACCACGAACGACCCGGTGAAGATCGCCGAGGACTTCGCGATGCTCCAGCACATCTCTGGCGGACGAACCGACCTCATGCTCGGCCGTGGAAACACCGGCCCCGTCTACCCGTGGTTCGGCAAGGACATCCGCCAGGGCCTGCCGCTGGCCATCGAGAACTACGCCCTGCTGCGCAAGCTCTGGGACGAGGACGTCGTCGACTGGGAGGGCAAGTTCCGTACGCCGGTGCAGGGCTTCACCTCGACGCCCCGACCACTCGACGGCGTCGCACCGTTCGTGTGGCACGGGTCGATCCGCACGCCCGAGATCGCTGAGCAGGCGGCGTACTACGGCGACGGTTTCTTCGCGAACAACATCTTCTGGCCCAAGGAGCACTACCAGCGCCTGATCGAGCTGTACCGCCAGCGCTACGCGCACTACGGGCACGGCACACCGGAGCAGGCGATCGTGGGCATCGGAGGGCAGGTGTTCATGCGGGCCAAGTCGCAGGATGCGGTGAACGAGTTCCGTCCGTACTTCGACAACGCGCCGGTCTACGGCCACGGTCCCAGCATGGAGGACTTCACCGAGATGACGCCGCTCACGGTCGGCTCTCCGCAGCAGGTCATCGACCGGTACGCAGCGATGCGCGACACCTTCGGCGACTTCCAGCGTCAGCTGTTCCTGATCGATCACGCGGGCCTCCCGCTCAAGGTCGTGCTCGAGCAGCTCGACATCCTCGGCGGCGAAGTGGTGCCGGCTCTGCGCCGCGAACTCACCACGAACCGCCCGGCGACGGTGCCGGATGCCCCCACCCATGCCGCCCGCGTGAAGGCCGTGTACGGCGACGGGCCTGCCCGCCAGGCGGTGCCGGGCGCCAATCGAGGTGACAACCTCACCGCAGGATCCCCGTACCAGGACACCCCCGAGCCCGCAGGCGCCGCGTTCGGGCTCGGCCGGAAGGATGCATGATCATGGCAGAGCGTCGCATCGCCGTCATCTCGGCAGGACTCTCCAACCCGTCGTCGACCCGCATGCTCGCAGACCGCATGGCGGCCGAGACCGTGAAGCGGCTCGCCGAGCACGACATCGAGGCCACCGTCGACGTGATCGAGCTGCGCGACCTCGCGCACGACATCACGAACAACCTGCTCACGGGGTTCGCGCCGGCGGCTCTCGAATCAGCGCTCAACTCGGTGTACTCGGCCGACGCAGTGATCGCGGTGACGCCGATCTTCTCCACGAGCTACTCAGGACTGTTCAAGTCGTTCATCGACGTGCTCGATCCCGATGCGCTCACCGGCAAGCCCGTTCTGATCGGCGCGAACGCCGGCACGCCGCGTCATTCGCTCGCGATCGACTACGCGATCCGTCCGTTGTTCGCCTACCTGCACGCTGAGACCGTCTCCACCGGAGTGTTCGCGGCGTCCAGCGATTGGGGTGGATCAGGAGACGACGTCGCACCACTGGCGAAGCGGGTGGAGAAGGGCGCAGGAGAACTCGCGGACGCCATCGCCCGCAAGGACGCGGCGGCCGTCGAGGACCCGTTCGATCCGGCGAACTACCTGGGCGAGGGCCGATCCTTCGGCCATCTGCTCGGCGGGCTCGCGGGGGAGTAGCTCCCTCAGCGCCACCGGTACTCGGTTTCGGGGCGGCCACGACCGCGGTACCGGGCGGCGCGCTCGAGCCTGCCCTCATCGGCGAGGTGCTCGAGGTAGCGACGCGTCGCCACACGCGACATCCCCAGTTGTTCGGCGGCCTCGCTCGCCGACAGCACCCCCGCGACACGGGCGGCCGCGGTCACACGGGCCAGCGAGGTGGCCGACAGTCCCTTCGGTACCCGGATGCTCCCTGTGGGCCGTGATGCGCCCAGCAGCGCGTCGATCTCGGCCTGGCTGGCCTGACCGGCCGCGGCGACGGCCTTCGCGCTGTAGGCGCGGTGCTGCTCGAGGCGCTCGCTGAAGGTGGCGAACGTGAACGGTTTGACCAGGTACTGCACGACCCCGAGCGCGGCCATCTGGCGCACGGTCTCCGCGTCTCGGACCCCGGTGATGGCGATGACGTCGACGGGGATCGAGCGTGCCCGCAGATGACGCAGGACATCGAGTCCTGAACCGTCGGGCATCGTCATGTCGAGCAGCACCAGGTCGATGCCCTCCGGCGGAGGATTCTCGATCAGAGCATTGAGCGCCGCGCGGGCGCTGCTGCATTCCCCGACGACCGCGTAGCCGTCGACGCGCTCGATGTAGTCCCTGTGCAGTTCCAGGGTCAGGGCATCGTCATCGACGAGGAGCGTGTGGATCACGGCATCCGCCCCTTCGTCGCCTCATGCGGCCCACGCGCACCCGGCAGCGTCACACGGAACGTCGTCGGATCGTCCATGATCTCCACGGTCCCGCCTGCCTCGTCCACGATCGATCGCACCAGCGCGAGTCCGACACCTCTGCCGTCGGCGCCGGCAGGCTTGGTCGAGAACCCGTGCCGGAAGATCTGCACCCGGACCGCGGAGGGAACGCCTGCGCCACTGTCCGAGACCTCGAGCACCACTCCGCCGTCCGGCGCGGCTCCGACCACGACCCGGATCCAGCGCACCGGCGCCGCAGCGGCCGCATCCAGGGCGTTGTCGATGAGGTTGCCGAGCACGGCGATGCTGTCCATCGGCGCGAGTGCCGAGCGCGGTGCGTCTGGCGCGATGTCGGCCGACCATTCGACACCGCGCTCCTTCGCCTGAGAGGCCTTGCCCAGCAGCAGCGCGCCCACCGTCGGGTCGCCGTCTCGCCTGGCCGTGACCTGATCCACGAGCGACTGGCTCTGCCTCGATGTCTCGGCGAGGATCTCGATCGCCTCCTGCGTGCGCCCGAGCTCCAACAGCGCGATCGCGGTGTGCATCCGGTTCCCGTGCTCATGCGTCTGGGCGCGCAGTGCTTCACCGAGTGTGCGCACCGATTCGTAGGACGCGACGGCATCGCGCACCCGTCCAGCCGGCAGATCGCCCGCGATGCGGCGGGTGTAGCGACGTGCGAGGTACGCACCGAGCGAGCCGGCGGCGATGATCAGCGCGGAGATCGCGACAGCCGACGGCAGACGTCCGAGGAACGACTCGGCCACGGATTCGACGGTGACGCCCGCCGCCACCCACCCCACGCTTTCCCCTTCAGCGTTCAGCACCGGCGTGATCGTGCGGATCGAGGCGCCCAGTGTTCCGGTGAACTCCTCGGTGAGAGTGTCCGGTGTCGGAGGGATGGTGCCGATGTAGAGCGCCCCGAGCCGTGTGGGGTCGGGGTGCGTGACGCGCACACCGGAAGGCGTCATCACCGTGATGAAGTCCAGGGCTGAATGATCGACGACCGCGGTCGCGTAGGGCTGCAGTGCGGCGGATGCGGCGCCGGGATCATCGCCGTCGAGGGCCTCGATGACGCTCGGTGAGTCGGCGAGCGTCTGCGCCAGCGCGCGGGTGAGGTTCTCGGCCTCGGTCCGTGCGCTGCGCTGGGTCTGCAGAGCGAGGATCAACGCGGCGACGGCCCCCACCAGGATCGCCGCGATGAGCAGGACGACGAACACGTGGGACGCCGCGCTGCGGCCGCGCTCAGAACGCGTCATCGCGATCTCCTTCTGCGTCGTCGGCCCGCCGGGCCACGACCAATACGACCACAAATGGTGGCCGTCTGAGAACCCGGGGGAGGGTGAGACCCGTTCACCCGGCGCTTCGCCGGACGTCATGTGACGACGCAGTTCATGATCACGGAGGTAACCCATGGCCATCACGACGAGCTTCTCGCTTCCCGGCTACAACTGGCGAAAAGGCAAACGCTCCTGGGACAAGCACACCTGGTTGTACGTGTCCGTCCTCATCGCCGTCGTCCTCGGCGCGGCCGTCGGCCTGATCTGGCCGGAGTTCGCGCAGAGCCTGGAACCGCTCGGCAAAGGCTTCGTCTCGCTGATCAAGATGATGATCGCACCGATCATCTTCTGCACGATCGTCGTCGGCGTCGGATCGATCGCGAAGGCGGCCACCGTCGGGAAGATCGGCGGTCTCGCGCTCCTGTACTTCATGCTGATGTCCACGTTCGCGCTGGCGATCGGTCTTGTCGTGGGAAACATCATCCACCCCGGCACCGGGCTGGACATGGCCGGCGCGTCGTACGACGCGACCACCACGGAGGCGAAGTCCACGCAGGACTTCATCCTCGGCATCATCCCGACGACATTCTTCTCGGCCTTCACGGGTGAGAGCGTTCTGCAGGTGCTGTTCATCGCACTGCTGGTCGGCTTCACCGTTCAGGGGCTCGGCGACAAGGGAGCACCGATCATGGCTGCGGTGAAGCAGCTTCAGCTGCTCGTGTTCCGCATCCTCGGCATGATCCTCTGGCTCGCGCCGATCGGAGCGTTCGGCGCGATCGCCGCCGTGGTCGGCAAGACCGGCATCGCCGCGATCTGGGGCCTCGGTCTTCTGATGGTCGCGTTCTACGTCACGTGCATCGTGTTCATCATCGGAGTGCTCGGCACGCTGCTGTACGTCGTCACGCGACTGAACATCTTCCTGCTCATCAAGTACCTGGCCCGCGAGTACCTGCTCATCGTCGGCACGTCGTCGTCGGAGTCGGCGCTCCCGCGGCTCATCGCCAAGATGGAGCACGTCGGGGTGTCCAAGCCGGTCGTGGGGATCACGGTGCCGACCGGATACTCGTTCAACCTCGACGGTACGGCGATCTATCTGACGATGGCGTCCCTGTTCATCGCGGCAGGTATGGGGCAGCCGATGTCGATCGGAGAGCAGATCGGACTTCTGCTGTTCATGATCATCGCCAGCAAGGGCGCGGCAGGCGTCACCGGCGCCGGCCTCGCGACGCTCGCCGGCGGTCTGCAGGCGTACCGACCAGACCTCGTCGACGGGGTCGGCGTGATCGTCGGGATCGACCGCTTCATGTCCGAGGGGCGCGCGCTCACGAACTTCACCGGCAACGCAGTGGCGACACTTCTCATCGGCACCTGGACGAAGCAGATCGATCCGGAGCGGGCGCGACGCGTGCTCGGCGGCGGCGAACCGTTCGACGAGTCGATGATCGACGGATCGTCGCACGACGGGATGTCCACCGCGACGGACGCGGTCGACACCCAGGGCCTGGAAGAGGCAGCGGTGAGAGAGCTGGCGGCGAAGGAAGCGCGGGCGAAGGCACGCGCTCAGAGCTGAGGCGAATCCTCAGAAGAGGAAGAGGGCCACTCCGTCGGGAGGGGCCCTCTTGGTGGTCATCCGCTCTTGCGTCGGAACTCACGTCGCGTCTGCGGTGCGTTCGCCGCGTGGACGGCGGAGTCGCCGTCCAGGTGCGATTCACCGTTGCGGTGCTGTGCGTTCTTCTTCTCGAGCGCTTCCTTGAACTTGCGCTTCATCTCCTCGGACGAGGAGGTCGCGCCTTCTTCGGTGCTCATGACGCCAGCCTACTCGGACGGCTCGTTCGCTGCGACCGGGTTCCGCCCACGGGAGCGCCGGCGGATGACGAGGTCGATCAATGCGCCGAGCCCGATGGCGACGACGATCGAGATCAGCACCGACACGATGGGCGCGTCGGGAAAGATCGCGGCGAACACCGCGCCGATGGCGGCCTGGTACGTTGCCCAGCCCGTCGCGGCGAGCACGACCAGGCCGAGGTAGCGCGCGAACGGGATCCGGGTCGCTCCGGCGACGAGGTTGATCGCAAGCCGTGCGAAGGGGATGAAGCGTGCGGTGAACAGCACCACCGCCGTGCCCGCTTCGAGCCGCCCGCGTGCCCAGCGCTGCGCGCGCCGCAGACGTTCGTTGCGCATCCACCGCCAGCGTTCCAGGCCAGCCCACCGGCCGATCCCGTAACACAGCAGGTCTCCGCAGGCCGCCGCTGCCGCGGCGCAGAGGATCACCGCCCACAGCGGGGGCGTGCCCGTCGACGTCGACAGCGCCCCGAGCGCCGTCACTGCGATCTCGCCGGGGACGACCACGAGGAACGCGTCACCGAACACGAGTAGCGCCATGACGGCGAGGCCCCAGGGACCTGTCGCCGCATCGAGCAGCGCTTCCGGAATCACGCGACAACTCTGCGCGTCCAAGGTGAACGGAAACGGAATCGGGGACAGCCGGTGAAGGACAGTCATGCAACAGGTGAACACTCAGGTGTGGGGCCCGCCGTTGTCCGATGCCGGCGATCGGTGGCGTCATCCTGAGATCGTGAGAGTCGCGATCGTGACCGAATCCTTCCTGCCGCACATGAACGGTGTGACGGGATCTGTGCTGCAGATCCTGCGCCACCTCGAGCGCGAGGGCCATGAGGCCCACGTGATCGCCCCGGATGCCGTCGGCATCCCATCCGTGATGCATGAGGCCCCCATCGAGCCGGTGGCGAGCGTGGCACTGCCGGGGTACCGCAACGTCAGGATCGGCGCGGCGACCACGAGACGCGTCGCGGCATCGCTGGCACGTTTCCGCCCCGACGTGGTGCACCTGGCCTCGCCGTTCGCGTTGGGATGGCGCGGCGCACTCGCGGCGTCCAGCCGCGGCATACCTGCCGTCGCCGCGTACCAGACCGATATCGCCGCGTACACGGAGCGCTACCGGCTTCCCGCCACGACGGCGTTCGCCCGCAACCACATCGTCCGGCTGCATCGCCGGGCGACACTGACCCTGGCGCCGTCGAGCGAGTCCGAACGCCAGCTGATCGACCTCGGCGTCGCCCGCATCCGCCGGTGGGGACGCGGCGTCGCCGCCGAGCGATTCCACCCTTCGCAGCGCGACGAGCGGCTGAATCGTCGGACGCCGGACGAGGTCATCGTCGGGTACGTCGGTCGGCTTGCCGCGGAGAAGCAGGTCGAGGATCTTCGGGTGCTGCATCGGATGCCGGGTGTGCGTCTCGTCATCGTCGGCGATGGGCCGTCGAAGGCGAGGCTGCAGTCCGAACTGACCGATGCGCTGTTCCTCGGACACCTCGACGGGGAATCACTCGCGACCGCCATGGCGTCGTTCGACATCTTCGTGCATCCGGGCGAGAGCGAGACGTTCGGTCAGACCCTGCAGGAAGCCCACGCGAGTGGCGTTCCCATCGTCGCGACGGGCCGCGGCGGTCCTCTCGACCTGGTGCGGATGGGCATCGACGGCTGGTTGTACCGGCCGGGAGACCTGGACGACCTCCGCATGCGAGTGGCCGACCTCGCCGGTGACGGCCGCAAGCGCCGGGCGTTCGGCGTCGCGGGACGCGCCGCCGTGGAGGGGCGCAGCTGGCAGGCGGTGTGCGACCAGTTGATGGGGCACTTCGAGGAGGCCCGCGCACTGCACGATCTCGATCAGCGGACGAGAGCCGCACGCATCCGGAGGCCCGAACCGGCGCGTCCGACATCGGGGCGCCGCTGGCAGCGCTACGTCGCACTGGGAGACTCGTTGACCGAAGGGCTCTGCGATCCCGCACCCGACGGCGCGCTGCGCGGCTGGGCCGATCGTCTCGCGCTGCTGCTGGCCGCCCGCGGCGGCCTCCACTATGCGAACCTCGCCGTGCGATCGCGGCGCGTGCGCGACGTGTCGGGGGAGCAGCTCGCCAGGGCGCGCGAGCTGCAGCCGGATCTCGTGTCCATCCTGATCGGCGCGAACGACCTCGTGAAATCCCACGTCGACGTCGCCGCGCTGGCGGCGCAGGTCGAGCAGGTCGTGCGCACACTGCGAGACGACGGCGCGGATGTGCTCCTGGTGACGCCCTTCCTGCCCGACCGTCGGGCCGCGCGGCTCTTCACGCGGCGGTTCGCCGACTTCGCCAGCCGACTGGCCGCGATCGCGGAGCGCACGGGTGCCATCCTCATCGACACGGACCTGCACCCTGTGCTCTCGTCCAGACCGAACTGGGGCGAGGACCTCGTCCACCTCAGCAGCCGCGGACATCGCTTCCTCGCCTACCAGGCAGGAGAGATGCTCGGCGTGCCGCACGCCGACACGCTCGGCGCGCTGGATCAGGTCCTGCACGACGTCGATTCCACGAGTCGCGCAGCGTGGTGGCAGCATCACGCCCTGCCATGGGTGTGGCGGCGCCTGCGCGGCCGGGTGGCCGGAGACGGTCGGGTGGCCAAGCACGATGACTACGTCTACATCGGCCGGTCGTCGGCCATGCGCAGCGTCGCAGCCCGCTGAGGCGTCCAGGTCATCCGCGAATTCCACGCGCGCTGGTAGGCTGACAGTGGACTGCTGTGTGCAGTACGCGCGCCGCATTGTGCGCGCTGACGTATGATCTCGCCCGTCACACGGACGGACGAGTCTAAACAAAGAAGGAGAGACCTCTTGGAAGGTCCTGAAATCACTGCCGCCGAGGCCGTTCTCGACAACGGCCGCTTCGGCACTCGTACCATCCGCTTCGAAACCGGTCGCCTCGCTCAGCAGGCGCAGGGTTCGGTCGCGGCTTACCTCGACGGGGAGACCATGATCCTCTCCGCGACCAGCGCAGGGAAGCACCCGCGCGAAGGATTCGACTTCTTCCCGCTGACCGTCGACGTCGAAGAGCGTTCGTACGCTGCCGGCAAGATCCCCGGCTCGTTCTTCCGCCGTGAGGGCCGTCCCTCCACCGAGGCCATCCTGGTCTGCCGTCTGATCGACCGCCCGCTTCGTCCGTCGTTCGGCGACGGACTCCGCAACGAGGTCCAGGTCGTCATCACCGTGCTGTCGATCGCTCCGGGTGAGTACTACGACGCTCTGGCGATCAACGCGGCCTCCGCGTCGACGCAGATCTCGGGTCTGCCGTTCTCCGGTCCGATCGCGGGCGTGCGCCTGGCGCTCATCCCGGGTCAGGGCGAGAATGCGGATCAGTGGGTCGCGTTCCCGAACCAGGCTCAGGTCGAAGAGGCCGTGTTCGACCTCATGGTCGCCGGTCGCGTCGTCAAGAAGTCCGACGGTTCCGAAGACGTCGCGATCATGATGGTCGAGGCCGAAGCCACCGAGAACAGCTGGAACCTCATCAAGGGCGGCGCCGTCAAGCCGAACGAAGAGGTCGTCGCAGGTGGCCTCGAGGCCGCCAAGCCGTTCCTGAAGCAGCTCGTCGAGGCGCAGGCCGAGATGGCTTCGCACTCCTCGAAGGCTCCCGGCGTGTACCCGGTCTTCCCGGCGTACGAGCAGGGCACCTACGACTTCATCGCCGCCTCTGCGACCGCCGACCTCGAGAAGGTCTACCTGATCGCCGACAAGCAGGAGCGCCAGAGCGCCGATGACGAGGTCAAGGACCGCGTCAAGGCCGAGGTCGCCTCCGCCGTCGAGGCCGGGACACTCCCCGCTTCCGCGACCGGTGAGGTCTCGGGCGCGTACAAGTCGCTGACGAAGAAGATCGTCCGTGGTCGTGTGCTGTCCGAGGGCGTCCGCATGGACGGCCGTGGACTGGCCGACATCCGTCCGCTGGACGCCGAGGTGCAGGTCATCCCGCGCGTGCACGGTTCGGCGATCTTCCAGCGCGGCGAGACCCAGATCATGGGTGTCACCACGCTGAACATGCTCAAGATGGAGCAGCAGATCGACTCGCTGTCGCCGACGACGAGCAAGCGCTACATGCACCACTACAACTTCCCGCCCTACTCGACCGGTGAGACCGGGCGCGTCGGGTCGCCGAAGCGTCGCGAGATCGGGCACGGCTTCCTGGCCGAGCGCGCGCTCGCACCGGTGCTGCCCAGCCGCGAGGAGTTCCCCTACGCGATCCGTCAGGTGTCCGAGGCTCTCGGCTCCAACGGCTCGACGTCGATGGGCTCGGTCTGCGCGTCCACCCTGTCGCTGCTGAACGCGGGTGTGCCGCTGCGTGCACCCGTGGCAGGCATCGCGATGGGCCTCGTGTCCGATGAGGTCGACGGCCAGACGCGTTACGCCGCGCTGACCGACATCCTCGGTGCGGAAGACGCTCTCGGCGACATGGACTTCAAGGTCGCCGGCACCAGCGAGTTCATCACCGCCATCCAGCTCGACACGAAGCTCGACGGACTCCCGTCCGACGTGCTCACCGGCGCGCTGACCCAGGCGCGCGATGCGCGTCTGACGATCCTCGGTGTCCTGAACGCGGCGATCGACGCTCCTGACGAGATGGCGCCCACCGCGCCGCGCGTCATCAGCGTGCAGATCCCCGTCGACAAGATCGGCGAGCTGATCGGCCCGAAGGGCAAGACGATCAACGCGATCCAGGACGAGACCGGCGCGCAGATCTCGATCGAGGAGGACGGCACCGTCTACATCGGCGCGACCGATGGGCCGTCCGCTGAGGCGGCTCGTGCGCAGGTCAACGCGATCGCCAACCCCACCAACCCCGAGGTCGGCGAGCAGTTCCTCGGCACGGTCGTGAAGATCGCGTCGTTCGGTGCGTTCATCTCGCTGCTGCCCGGCAAGGACGGACTGCTGCACGTCACCGAGGTGCGCAAGCTCGCCGGTGGCAAGCGCGTCGAGAACGTCGACGACGTCCTCTCGGTCGGCCAGAAGATCCTCGTGAAGATCACGAAGATCGACGACCGCGGCAAGCTGTCGCTCGAGCCGGTCCTCGACGACGCCGCTGAGGCGGCACCGGCGGCCGAGGCCGCTGCCGAGTCGGAGACCACCGAGGCGTAAGCCATCCGGATCAGGCCCGGATTCCACTCCTTGCGAGCGGGATCCGGGCCTTCTTCGTATCCGATGTGATCGAAACGTTATGCAAAGTTCTCCGGGTGTTACCGCCAATGGTCGGAGTTGTCTCCGGCGTCGCTTACCCTCGAAATACGCACCGGGGGGTGCACACGGATCACGCAGGCCGTAGCTATCGGACATGTGCGGGGGTGATGAGGATGCGACTGTTCAGCACAGGTGCTGCTGATCAGCAGGCGAGCCTGCAGGAGCATTCCCTCGAGCATCCGTCCGCACCGATACCGGTCGTCGGTCCAGGGGTGGGCGAGAGCATTCGCGTTCCGCTCGGTGAGACCGGCATGGAGACGTTCCCGCTCATGCTCGGGGCGGCTGAGTTCGGGTGGAACGTCGACCTCGAGACCAGCCATGCGATCCTCGACCGCTACGTCGAGTTCGGCGGTAATGCGATCCACACCGCCGACGGGTTCTCGGGCGGTCGCAGCGAGCACATCATCGGCCAGTGGCTTCGTTCGAGGGGGCACCGCGACCGCAGCCTGCTCAGCGTGCGCATCGGCTCGCATGCCGACAATCCGGGCCTGGGCTCGGTGAATCTCGTACGCGCCGTCGAAGGTTCGCTCACCAGGCTCGGCGTCGAACGGATCGATGTGCTGCATCTCGATGCGTCCCTCGATCAGCAGACCAATCTGGAAGACACCCTGGCGACGGTCGAGTGGCTGCGTGACGCGGGCAAGATCCACGCGGTCGGCGCCTTCGGCTTCGCCCCTGAGCGGTTGGTGGAGGCGCGGATCCTCGCCGCAGCAGGCTACCCGCGCATCGAGGTGCTCGACGAGCCGTACAACCTCATCCGCCGTCAGGCCTTCGAGGGCGATCTGCGACTCGTCGCGGGCGCGCAGAGTCTCGCCGTCACGCCTTCGCACGCTCTCGAGCACGGTTTCCTCTCCGGCAGGCACCGCAACAAGGCGCTGATGTCGCAGGGCGTGCGCGGCGAACAGCTGCGAGGGCATCTGAACCGTCGTGGCATCCGGATCCTCCGTGCGCTCGACCAGGTGGCGACCGAGATCGCCGCACCTGTCGCGGCGGTGTCGATCGCCTGGCTGCTCGCGCAGCGCACGATCGCCGCGCCGATCGTCAACACCTTCGCGACGCAGCACGTCGAGGAGCTCATGCAGGGCGCAGGCATCACGCTGTCGCGCACGCAGGTGGCCGACCTCACTCGCGCGGGAAACTGAGTCTCGCCGGATCAGCCCGGGCGTGTCGCGCATCTGCCGCTAGGGTGGAAGTGCCCCAGCGGAAGCTGGCGACGAAGCGAGCGGGTTGTGACGCACTATATATATCTGGTCAGACACGGTGAACATCAGGATGCCGAACACGGTGTCGACGACGGACCCCTCTCTCCACGGGGGCAGCGTCAGGCGGAATTGATCGCCGATCGGCTGTCCGGACTCCCGCTCGACGCTGTCTGGCACTCGCCGTTGCTGCGGGCGACCGAGACGGCCCGGGCGATCGCAGAGCGACTTCCCTCCGTCACGCCTGAGCCGTCGGCGCTGCTCTTCGACTGCGTCCCCACGGGTATGACGGAGGAGACGCCGGCGGCCTACGAGCCGTTCTTCGGTTCTGTCACTGAGGCCGAGGTCGAGGCGGGCGGCGCGCAGATGGCTGACGCCGTCAACGAGTTCCTGGTCCGTAAGCAGGGCGACGTGCACGAGGTGCTGATCACGCACAACTTCGTGATCTCCTGGTTCGTTCGTGAGGTCCTCGGCGCCCCCGAGTGGCGGTGGATGACGCTCAACCAGGCGCACTGCGGCCTGACCGTCATCGCCCAGAAGCAGGGCCGGCCCTGGACGCTGGTCAATCACAACGAGCTCGGGCATCTGCCCGTCGAGTTGCGCACCGGACTCCCCGAACCCATTCCGGTGTGATGCGCCGGCGCTGATCGCTCAGCGCAGGCTCTTGCGGTACCAGCGGGTCGCGTTCCGGTTGTCGTTGTAGGCCTCGATCTGTTCGAAGCCGCTGCGGGCGTACAGTCGGCCGGCGGACTCGAGCGTGTGATGAGTGTCGAGCACGAGCTCGGCGGCGCCCCACTCGCGAGCGCGCCGTTCGAGCTCGTCGAGTATCGCGCGTCCCCAGCCCTGGCCCCTCGTGACCGGCTTGAGGAAGAGATGCTTCACCTCGTAGCGGATGCCGGCCTCGCCGTCCGCCAGGCGTCGGATGCCACCGC
>NZ_JBLVOB010000006.1:113212-124808 GCF_053543555.1 Microbacterium xerophyticum
CCCCCGGCCGCGCCCTCCGGGCCGGCGAGCACGAACACGCCTGCCGGGCTCTCGAACGCCGCGGGATCGGGGAACACGGTGGTGTACGCGCCACCGGGGAACTCCTCGGCGCGCAGGGCGAAGTATTCGGTGAGGATCGCGCGGGACTCTGCAGTGCCGGGCGAGGACGGACGCAACTCGAGCATGAGTCAACGCTACTCGCCGCGCCGAGCCGGCCTGGCCCAGGGCGCACCGGCCGCTGAATAGACTGAAGGCATGAGCAAGAAGGTGGCACTCGTCGGCGGAACGGGAAAGCTCGGGACGATCATCGGACGCGTGATCGACGACCTCGAGGGTTTCGATGTCGTCCGGGTCCTCACGTCCTCGAGCGATCTGTCAGAGCTCGACGGCGCAGACCTGGTCGTCGACGCGTCGACCCCGCAGGTGAGCGTCGACGTCGTGCGCGCGGCCGTCGAACGAGGCATCAACGTCCTGGTCGGCACGTCGGGATGGTCGGCGGAGCGCATCGCGCTCATGCGTCCGCTGGTCGAAGCAGCCGAGACCGGGGCCGTGTTCATCCCGAACTTCTCGCTCGGGTCGGTGCTCGGTTCGGCGCTGGCCTCCGCCGCCGCACCCTTCTTCGCATCGGTCGAGATCGTCGAGGCCCACCGCGACACGAAGACCGACTCTCCGAGCGGCACGGCCGTCCGCACTGCAGAGCTCATCGCAGCGGCGCGCGCGGAGCAGGGCCCCGTGAGCGCCCCGCACGCGGACCAGCGTGCGCGCGGGCAGCAGGTCGGCAGCGTGCCGATCCATTCGTTGCGCCGCCCCGGCGTGATCGCTCGACAGGACGTCATCCTCTCCGGCCCAGGAGAATCACTCACCTTCACTCACGACACCGTGGACTCCGCCGAGGCGTATGCGCCGGGCATCCGTCTCGCGGTCCCGTTCGCGCTCGACGCGCGTGGTGTGTTCGTGGGCCTCGAGAACATGATCGACATCGGGATCAGGGCGCGCTCGTGATGACGCGCATCGGCGTCGCTCTCATCGGGGCGGCGCTGATCCTCTATTTCGTGCTCATGGGGCAGAAGGCGGTCCTGCTCATCGCGAGCGGCGAACCCGTCGGGATCGCCATGGGGATCGCCCTCATCGTGCTTCCCCTGATCGGCGTGTGGGCGCTCGCTCGTGAGATCCAGTTCGGCGTTCAGGCGGAGCGCCTGGGCACGAGACTGGATGCCGAGGGCGGGATGCCGCCGGCCGAGACAGCGCTCACCCCCAGCGGCCGCATCGCGAAGGGCGACGCGGAACCGCTGATCCAGCGCTACACGACCGAGGCGGATGCCGCGCAGGACGATTGGCGCGCGCTCTATCGGCTCGGCGTCGTGCAAGACGCAGCCGGACGCCGCAAGGACGCTCGGGCGAGCATCCGTGCGGCCATCCGCCTCGCCAGGGCGAACGGCTGAGCCCGATCAGGCGAGCGTCGCCTCGAGCGTGATCTCGATGCCCGACAGCGCCTGAGACACCGGGCATCCGGTCTTGGCGCCCTCAGCGATCTCCTGGAACTGCTCCTGAGTGAGGCCGGGAACCGTCGCGTTGACGTTCAGGTGGCTGCCGGTGATGCCGACGCCGGGCTTGAACGTCACCGACGCGGTGGTGTTGACGCGCTCCGGCGGGGTGCCGTTCTCGGCGAGGGCATGCGAGAGCGCCATGCTGAAGCACGACGAGTGCGCGGCGGCGATGAGTTCCTCGGGGGTCGTCGTCGTGTCGGAGCCCTCGCTGCGAGCCTTCCAGTTGATCGGGAACGTGCCGAGGTTCGAGGAGGAGAAGGCGACGTTGCCGGAGCCCTCCATCAGAGAACCGTTCCAGGTGGTGGTGGCTTCGCTGGTGACGGGCATGGTTCCTCCAAAGGTCGTGGCGGGGTGTGCGGCCAGCCTACCCACCAGGCGCCTCGCGGGGAACCGGTGGCTCAGGCGCGAGCGGTGCGACCCACGATGCCGGCGCGCTGCAGCAGCAGATAGATCTGGCAGCCGAGGCAGAAGTCGAACACGGCATTGAGGAACGCCGCGATGAAGGCGGCTGCGGCGGCGACGGGCAGCGCCCACGGGACACCGGCCAGATGCAGCACGAGACCGACGGTGACGACGAACAGGCCGACGCCCTGCGCGAAGCGAGGTGGACGCGGATCCTCGGTCTCGGCCGGGGGAGCGAGGCGCGGGCGGACGGCGTGGCGGAACAGCACGCTCCACGGCGTCGTGCGCGGCGATACGACGCCCCACAGGAACAGCAGCGCGATCGCGACCAGGAGCAGGAATCCGGGATCGAGGACACGCTGCGCCAGGGTGGTGTCGGCCTGCGCTGTGGAGATCCCGATCAGACTCAGGACGACGGCGATGAGGAGGAGAACGGTCGTGATCGAGGCGGCGAAGCGGGGTCCTCGTGGGTCGATGCCTTCCGGTGCGCTCATCGCGACTCCTGGGTGTGAGGGGTGAGGACCGCGCCGAGCGCATGGTCGATGGCGGATCTGCTGGGTACTCCGCCCCAGCGGGAGAGCACTGTTCCGGAGGCGTCGACCAGGAAGGTGGTCGGCGTCTGCAGCACGTGATATCGAGTCGCGAGGTCATTGCGGTTCGTCAGATCGATCTCGACGTGCGCGACGTCCGCGTGCTCGTCGGCGATGCTGCCGAGCATTCGGCGCACCTGAGGGCAGCGTGCGCACAGTTCGGTGCTGAACTGCAGCAGAGTCGCCGAGCCTGCGAGGCTCAGGCCGTCGAGATCCTCCGACCGGATCACGAGGTGTCCGCCGGAGCGCCGTCGACCGTCCCGCGCGCGCACGATCAGGCCGCACACGATCGCGACCGCCACGATGGCGGCGGTGACGGCGAGTGCGGCGTCGACGGACATGTTCCGAGAATAGGCCGCGCAGGAGGGGACGGCTCCGGATATGACACAGGATGACGGGCGACGCTCGAGTCGGGATCCGCCTGCGATGTCGGAGACCCGGGTATCGTGGCAGACATGAGCGCAGCCGTCCCCACGCCGTACGAAGACCTGCTCCGCGATGTGCTGGAGTCCGGCACGCACAAGGACGATCGCACCGGCACGGGAACGACGAGCGTGTTCGGCCGTCAGATCCGTTTCGACCTGTCGCAGGGGTTCCCGCTGATCACGACCAAGCGCGTGCACTTCAAGTCGATCGCATACGAACTGCTCTGGTTCCTGCGCGGCGACTCCAACGTGAAGTGGCTGCAGGACAACGGCGTGTCCATCTGGGATGAGTGGGCGGATGCCGAGGGCGACCTCGGCCCGGTCTACGGGGTGCAGTGGCGGTCGGGGCCGACACCCGACGGCGGCCACATCGACCAGCTCGCACAGGTGATCGACCAGATCAGGGCCACTCCCGATTCACGGCGGCTCATCGTCTCCGCCTGGAACCCTGCAGACATCCCCGACATGGCTCTCGCCCCGTGCCATGCGCTGTTCCAGTTCTATGTCGCCGACGGCAAGCTGTCGTGCCAGCTCTACCAGCGCAGCGCCGACATGTTCCTCGGCGTGCCCTTCAACATCGCCAGCTACGCGTTGCTGACCATGATGATCGCGCAGCAGGTCGGGCTGGAGCCGGGCGACTTCGTGTGGACCGGAGGCGACTGCCACGTCTACGACAACCACGTCGAGCAGGTGCGCGAGCAGTTGAACCGTGAGCCCTACCCGTACCCGACGCTCCGATTCGCGCGCACACCGGAATCGATCCTGGATTACGAGTTCTCCGACTTCGTCGTCGAGGACTACCAGCACCACCCGCCGATCCGTGCGGCGGTGGCGGTGTGAACGCATTGCCTCTCGAACTCCCGTGGGTCGGACTGATCTGGGCCGAGGCAGCCGGCGGCGTGATCGGAGCATCGGGGACGATGCCGTGGCACGTGCCGGAAGATCTCGCGCATTTCAAGCAGATCACGCTCACCGCGCCCGTCGTGATGGGTCGCAAGACCTGGGACTCCCTGCCGGAACGGTTCCGTCCTCTGCCCGATCGCGAGAACATCGTCATCACCCGTCAGCTGGGCTGGACATCGGACGGAGCGCGCCGCGCCGCTGATGTGGCCGATGCCGTTCGAGGCCTCGAGAAGGTCTGGATCATCGGCGGTGCCGAGATCTTCGCGCAGGTGATCGGGCAGGCGGATCGGCTCGAAGTCACCGAGCTCGACCTCGAGGTCGACGGCGACGCGTATGCGCCGTCCAAGGACGGATGGCGCCTCGTCGATGAGGGGGAGTGGCAGACCTCGCGCACCGGCATCCGGTTCCGCTTCCTCGGGTACGAACGCTGATGCCCACCGCGCTGATCACCGGCGCCAGCGCCGGACTCGGTGCGGAGTTCGCCCACCAGCTCGCGGCGCGAGGGGCAGACCTCGTGCTGGTCGCGCGCTCCGAGGATGCGCTCGAGACGCTCGCTGCCGGGCTTCGCGAGACGTACGGCGTCCTCGTGGATGTCCTCGTGGCCGATCTCGTCGTGGAAGCCGACGTGCAGCGCGTGGCGGCGCGGATCGCCGAGCCCGGGCATCCGATCGATCTTCTCGTGAACAACGCCGGCTTCGGGCTGCCCCTGCACTTCGCCGAGAACGACATCGACGAAGAAGTGCGCCATCTGCGCATCCACGTCGAGGCGCCGATGAGGCTGATGCACGCTGCTCTCGGCGCGATGCGCGGTCGTGGCGGGCGCATCATCAACGTGGCCTCGGTGGCCGGCTTCATCTCGCGCTCGACCTATTCCGCGTGCAAGCAATGGCTCATCGGCTTCAGCCGGTGGGCGAATGCGGAGTACGCGCGCGACGGCGTCACGGTCACCGCGCTGTGTCCGGGTTTCACGCACACGAGCTTCCACGAGCGCATGGGCCTCGAGCCAGGGCGCGAAGGAGTGCCGGCGATCGGCTGGCTGCGGGCCGAGGACGTCGTGCGAGAGGGACTGCGCGATGCTGCCGCGGGCAGAGCGGTGTCGATACCGTCTCTGCGGTACAAGGCGGTCGTCGCACTCACGCGGATCCTGCCGTCGTCGCTGACGGCCAGAGCGGCCAGACGCGGACGAGTCTGACCCGTCTTGATGGCGTGCCGATGCTGCCCACTGACCTGTCCGGCGCGATGGAGCGGGACGCGAACCGATACGCTGGAACCATGACGCACTCGGGTAACCCATTCGGACAGGTTCTCGTCGCGCTCGTCACTCCCATGACGGCCGACGGCGAAGTCGACTGGCCCGCCGTCGAGAAGCACATGGATGACGTCATCACCGCGGGTGCGGACGGCATCGTCGTGACGGGAACGACCGGCGAGACCTCCACCCTCACCGACCCCGAGAAGCTCAAGCTCGTCGAGGTCGGAAAGTCCGTGTCCGCCGGACGCGCCAAGATCATCACGGGCGGCGGTTCGAACGAGACCGCACACGCGATCGAGCTCTACAAGGCCAGCGAGAAGGCCGGCGCCGACGGCATCATGATCGTCACGCCCTACTACAACAAGCCCACGCAGGCGGGCATCCTCACGCACTTCCGCCTCGTCGCGGATGCCACCGATCTGCCGGTCATCCTCTACGACATCCCCGGCCGCACCGGCGTGCCGATCAAGTACGAGACGATCCTGCGCCTCGCGAAGCATCCCAACATCCTCGCCGTCAAAGACGCCAAGGGCGACTTCAGCGAGGTCAGCCGTGTGCTGAACCAGACCGATCTGATGTATTTCTCCGGCGACGACGCGAACGCGCTGCCGCACCTCGCCATCGGCGCCACCGGCCTGATCGGCGTCACGGCCAACATCACGGCCACGCCGTACCGCACGATCGTGGATGCGGTGAACCGGGGCGATCTCGCGGCCGCGACCGCTGAGCACAAGCGCCTCGAACCGCTCGTGCGCGCCACGATGACCCACGTCCCCGGCACCGTGTCGGCGAAGTACATCCTGCACGGCCTCGGCCGTATCTCCAGCCCCCGCGTCCGCCTGCCCCTCGTCGGGCCGGAGGAGTGGGAAGCCGCTCTCATCGAAGACGAGCTCGCGCTCGTCACCGATGTCCCCGGCGCCGATTTCTCGAACTTCCGCCCCGACCGCAACGCGGCCGCCGGCGGTGCGCTGCCGAAGGTGCATGGCACGACGCGCTGAGACGACGGGCGCGCCGCGCGCCCATAAGCATGAACGGGCACGACGAGTGTCCGACTGAGGAGACACCAATGTCCATTCCCATCTCCGCCCCCGCACCGCTCGCCGAAGGCGCTCTCCGCGTCATCCCGCTGGGCGGTCTCGGCGAGATCGGTCGCAACATGACGACCTTCGAGTACGACGGCAAGATCCTGATCGTCGACTGCGGCGTCCTGTTCCCCGAAGAGCACCAGCCGGGCGTAGACCTGATCCTGCCCGACTTCGAACCCATCAAGGATCGGCTCGACGACATCGTGGGCGTCGTGCTCACGCACGGTCATGAGGACCACATCGGAGCGGTGCCCTACCTTCTGCGGTTGAAGGGCGACATCCCGCTCATCGGTTCGGGCCTCACGCTCGCGCTGGTCGAGGCGAAGCTCAAGGAGCATCGCATCCGCCCGTACACCCTGACCGTGAAAGAGGGTCAGGAGGAGAAGGTCGGACCCTTCGACCTCGAGTTCGTCGCGGTGAACCACTCGATTCCCGACGCCCTGGCCGTCGCCATCCGCACGCCCGCCGGGATGGCGCTGGCGACCGGCGACTTCAAGATGGACCAGCTGCCGCTCGACGGGCGCATCACCGATCTGCGTGCGTTCTCGCGCCTGGGCGAGGAGGGCGTGGACCTGTTCCTCGTCGACTCCACGAACGCCGACGTCCCCGGGTTCACCCCGACGGAGCGCTCGATCGGCCCCGTGCTCGACCAGGTGATCGCGAAGGCGCCCCGCCGGGTCATCGTCGCGAGCTTCTCCAGCCACGTGCACCGGGTCCAGCAGGTGCTCGATGCGGCGCACGCCAACGGACGCCGCGTCGCTCTGCTGGGGCGCAGCATGGTGCGCAACATGACGATCGCGGCCGACCTCGGTTATCTCAAGGTGCCCGAGAACGTGCTGATCGATTACAAGAAGGCCCGTGACCTGCCAGACGAGAAGATCGTCTACATGTCCACGGGTTCGCAGGGTGAGCCGATGGCGGTGCTCAGCCGGATGGCCAACCTCGACCACGCGATCGAGGTGGGAGAGGGCGACACCGTCATCCTCGCCTCCAGCCTGATTCCCGGCAACGAGAACGCCGTCTACCGTGTGATCGACGGACTCACGAAACTCGGCGCCAACGTCGTGCACAAGGCCAATGCGAAGGTGCACGTGTCCGGTCACGCCGCCGCGGGTGAGCTGATCTACTGCTACAACATCCTCCGGCCGAAGAACGTGCTGCCCGTCCACGGCGAGTACCGGCATCTGATGGCCAATGCGAAGCTCGCGCAGGACACCGGCATCCCCGAGGCGAACACGATCCTCGCCTCCAACGGCACGATCATCGACCTCAAGGACGGCCAGACGCACATCGCCGGCCAGCTCGACATCGGCTTCGTGTACGTCGACGGATCCACCGTGGGCGAGATCACGGACGCCGACCTCAAGGATCGCCGGATCCTCGGCGAAGAGGGATTCGTCTCGATCATCGTGGTGGTGGATGCCGCGACCGGGCGCATCATCACTGGCCCGGAGATCCACGCCAGAGGCATCGCCGAGGACGACTCCGTGTTCGACGACGTGGTGCCGAAGATCGTGGCGGCGCTCAAGGAGGCGTCGGGCAACGGCGTCCGTGACACGCACGCCCTCTCGCAGGTGGTGCGACGCACGATCGGACGCTGGGTGAACCAGAAGCTCCGTCGTCGTCCGATGATCGTTCCGCTCGTCATCGAGGCATAGCCCATTCGGCGGGAAAGCCGCGTCATTACGCGGCTTGTCGGCGCCTCGCCGTAGGCTTTCACCATGGCCAGGAGCACCACCAAGACCTCGCGCGCGTCTGAGAAGGCCCCCGCGCGCTCGAAGGCGCAGACGGCCCCCACCAAGAAGCTGCCGGCGACTCCGAAGAAGTACATCGACGAGATCGACAAGCCCCCGGTCGCCGTGCGCGCGTGGCTCGGCCTGGCTCACGGTGTCGGGGGTCTCTTCCGCGCCTTCGGCCCGGAGACCCTCGAGAAGGATCAGCGACGCGACGGGTTCCCGCTGCTGCTGGTGCTGCTGGCGTGCCTCGGCGCAGTCACCGAGTGGTTCTTCATCGGCAACGAGATCGCTCAGAACATCAGCGCCTACTCGGTCGGGCTGATGATCGGTCGCACGGCGTTCCTGATGCCCGTGCTGCTGCTCATCCTCGCGGGATGGCTGTTCCGGCATCCGTCGTCCGTGCACGACAACGGAAGGATCGGGATCGGCTTCGGCCTGTTCGTCCTCTCCATCGCGGGCATCTGCCACCTTGCAGGCGGGCAGCCGGAGCCCAAGGCCGGCATGCCGGCGCTCAGCGCTGCCGGTGGTCTCTTCGGCTGGATGCTGGGCGAGCCCCTCTCGTACCTCACCGACATCGTCGCCTACATCCTGCTGGGCGTGCTGGCGGCGCTCAGCATCCTCATCATCACCAAGACCCCGCCGAATCGCATCGGTGCACGCCTCGGCGACCTGTACGCCTGGATGTTCGGTGCCGAAAGGGCCGAGAAGTCCGACGCAGACGAGAAGCCGACCGCGGACAAGGCGGAGGGCTCCTTCGACGAGGACGACGACCCGAATGTCCTCCCGTGGTGGCGGCGCAACAAGACCGGCCGGGAAGAGGACCCCGACGAGGGGATCGGTTCGCAGGACCTCACCGAATTGCTGTCACCGAGCGACGGACCGGTGGACAACACCGCCTACGATCAGGCGGTCATCGTCGCGGATCCGACGGATGCGGCGACCGAGATCCTGACCGACGTGCAGAGCGTCATGGACACGCTCGGCAGCCAGGGCGGCACCGCGCTTCTGGACGACTCGGGCGACACGGGGGAGCAGCCGGAGCTGCCGGGCCTCTCCGGTTTCGGAACCGACGGGCCGGGGGAGCGCGGACTCCAGGCGCCGAGCGCACCGTACTCGCTGCCGTCGCCCGGCGTACTCAGCGCCGGCCCGCCGTCGGTCGCCCGCTCGGAGGCGAACGACAAGATCGTCGAGCAGATCACGAGCGTGCTGTCGCAGTTCAAGATCGACGCCAAGGTGACCGGATTCTCACGAGGTCCGACGGTCACGCAGTACGAGGTCGAGGTCGGCCACGGCGTCAAGGTCGAGAAGATCACGCAGCTGAGCAACAACATCGCGTACGCCGTGGCGTCGAACGATGTGCGCATCCTCTCGCCGATCCCCGGCAAGAGCGCGATCGGCATCGAGATCCCGAACACCGACCGCGAGACGGTCGCCCTCGGTGACGTCATCCGTTCCGCGGCAGCGCACAAGAGCACCCACCCGCTGACGGTGGGCGTCGGAAAAGACGTCGGAGGCAACTTCGTCGTCGCGAACCTCGCGAAGATGCCTCACCTCCTGGTCGCGGGTTCCACCGGCTCCGGTAAGTCCAGCTTCGTCAACTCGATGATCACGAGCCTGCTGATGCGGGCGCGTCCCTCCGACGTGCGCATGGTGCTGATCGACCCGAAGCGGGTCGAGCTCACCAGCTACGCCGGCGTGCCGCATCTGATCACGCCCATCATCACCAACCCGAAGAAGGCCGCGGAGGCCCTCCAATGGGTGGTGAAGGAGATGGACATGCGGTACGACGACCTGGCATCGTTCGGGTTCCGCCACATCGATGACTTCAACAAGGCCGTGCGCGCGGGCGAGGTCGAGGTGCCGGTCGGCAGCGAGCGCGTGCTCAAGCCGTACCCGTACCTGCTGGTCGTCGTCGACGAGCTCGCCGACCTCATGATGGTCGCCCCGCGCGACGTCGAGGATTCGATCGTGCGCATCACCCAGCTCGCCCGTGCCTCCGGCATCCACCTGGTGCTCGCGACGCAGCGCCCGAGCGTCGACGTCGTGACAGGCCTTATCAAGGCCAACGTGCCCTCGCGCCTCGCGTTCGCCGTTACCAGCGTCACCGACAGCCGGGTCATCCTCGACAGTCCTGGTGCCGACAAGCTGATCGGGCAGGGAGACGCGCTCTTCTCGCCGATGGGGTCGTCCAAGCCTTTCCGATTGCAGGGTGCGTGGGTCGAGGAGAGCGAGATCGACGCCGTCGTGAAGCACGTCACGGCACAGGCGAGGCCCGAATACCGCGCCGATGTGCAGGAAGCGCTCGAGCCGACGAAGAAGAAGGAGGTCGACGAGGACATCGGCGACGACCTCGAGGTGCTGCTCGCGGCGGCCGAGCTCGTCGTCTCGTCGCAGTTCGGATCGACCTCGATGCTGCAGCGCAAGCGGCGCGTCGGCTTCGCCAAGGCCGGACGGCTCATGGACCTTCTCGAATCGCGTGAGATCGTCGGACCGTCGGAGGGATCGAAGGCTCGCGACGTGCTGGTGACCGCTGAGCAGTTGCCTGCGGTGATGGCGAAACTCCGAGGTGAGGATCCGCCCGGAGCCGCATCCTCGACGCCTGCTCCACCCGTACCGCAACCGGCTCACGATCCGATCGAAGACCAGTTCCGCGGCTTGCCTGTGGTCGATGAGGATGAGGGCGACGAAGACGCCTGGGGTCTGACGGGGCGCGACTGATGGCGATTCCTCGGCAGCTGCCGAACGCCATCACGATCGCGCGGATCCCGCTCGCCGTCATCTTCTTCGTCCTGCTGCTGCTCGGCGGCACGTACGGACTGGATGACCTCGTGATCCGCTGGGTCGCCGGCGCGCTGTTCGTCATGGCGATCTCCACCGACTGGGTGGACGGATATCTGGCGCGCAAGTACGACATCGTCAGCGACTTCGGCAAGCTCTGGGACCCGATCGCGGACAAGCTGCTCACCGGCGCAGGTTTCGTGGGGCTCGCGATCCTCGCGGAGTGGCCGTGGTGGATCGTCATCCTCATCCTCATCCGCGAGTGGGGCATCACCATCCACCGGTTCATGGTCGCCAGCAGCCATATCGTGGCCGCAGCGTGGTTGGGCAAGATCAAGACGGCGGTGCAGGGCGTGACGCTCGGCTGGTGGTTGCTGCCCCTTCACCAACTGATCGGCATGGACTGGTGGATCGGCATCGGAAACGTCCTGATGTACGTGACGCTGGCCCTCACCGTCGTCAGCGGGATCGACTACGCCGTGTCACAGGTGCGCGGATCGCGCACAGGACGAGCGTGAGCAGCGCCGCTGACCTCGTCGCCGCGCTGCGAGCGCGCGGGTGGTCGCTGGGAGTCGCGGAATCCCTGACCGGTGGTGCGCTTGCGGCAGAGATCGTCTCGGTTCCTGGTGCATCGACGGTGCTGTCCGGTGGCGTCGTGGCGTACGCGACACCGGTGAAGGAGTCGTTGCTGGGGGTGGATGCCGCTCTTCTGGCCGAGCACGGTCCTGTGCACGCGTCGGTCGCGGAGCAGATGGCGGCGGGAGTGCGCGCCGCAGTCGCGATCGCGGGCAGGCCCGCAGACGTCGGGCTCTCCACGACGGGGATCGCAGGGCCCGATTCGCCGGACGGGCAGCCGGTGGGGACAGTGCACGTCGGCG
>NZ_JBLVOB010000006.1:124856-127054 GCF_053543555.1 Microbacterium xerophyticum
GGCGCCGCCCCGCCGACGGACGTGCGCTCGTTCGCTTTCCTCTTCTCCGGGGATCGGGCGTCGATCAGAGCGCAGGCGGTCGATGCCGCGATCGACGCGCTCTCGAGAGTGCTGCGGGAATAGGCTGCGCCGTCGGATGGTTGTCATTGATGTGCCGAAGAATGATGTGCTCACACCGAAAGCACAGCGTGAAACAGTAGTTTTTTCATCAGCGAGTCGGGTTAGACTGGCGATCCACTCGGAGGAGTCTCCGGTGACGGAGATCGAGAGGAGGTTCCGGTGATTCTTGTACGACAGGAAATCGGCGATGTGCTGAGGGACTTCCGCCTGCAGAAGGGGCGCACGCTCCGGCAGGTCGCGGGCAAGGCCTCTGTGGCACTCGGTTATCTCAGCGAGGTGGAGCGCGGACAGAAGGAAGCGTCCAGCGAGATCCTCGCTTCCGTTGCGGAGGCGCTCGACGTCCCGATCTCGATGATCATGCGTGAGGTCGGCGATCGCATCTCCGTGCTCGAGGGCATCCAGGTGTTCCCGGATGTCGTCCCGGACGATCTCGTCGCTTCGGTCGAGCCCGAGCTCTCGCTGCACTGACCGCAGCGTTCGTCGGAGTAGGGCTTTCATGCGTCGCAGCGAGTTCCTTCGCGCGGTCGATCTCGAATTCGGCGCGCGAGCCTCCATGCTGAAGACGGATCTCGTGCTCGATGCACTCGGCAACCGCACCGCGGACGAAGCGCTCGATGAGGGCGTCGCGCCCAGGGAGATCTGGCTCGCGCTCTGCGAGGAGACGGACGTCCCGGCTGAGCGGCGCTACGGCGTCGGCCGGCTCGAACCGCGCAGGCGCTGACACAGCGCTCGTCGGTCTGATCGCCTTCGGGCTGCGCCTCTTCGGCGTGTCGTCGAAGATGTGTTCGAAGTGCGCGTAACGTTCTGCACAAGTGGTTTCGAGGTGAACTCATCCCCGGTTCGTGGGGCGTCCGACGCAATGTCGGAGGCCGATCGTACGGTGATGACAGGCCGAAAAGCCATACGCCTTGTCGGAGAGTTCGCCCCACCCGGGGTGGCCGCGACAGCCTACAGGCGGCACCACGCGAACAACAGGAGCACATCATGCCATCAGTCGCAGACCGCGAGAAGTCCCTCGAGTCGGCTCTCGCCCAGATCGATCGTCAGTTCGGAAAGGGCTCAGTCATGCGGCTGGGCAGCGATGAGCGCGCGCCCGTCGCCGTCATTCCCACCGGCTCCATCGCCCTCGACGTCGCCCTCGGCGTCGGAGGTCTCCCGCGTGGCCGCATCGTGGAGATCTACGGCCCGGAATCGTCGGGTAAGACCACTCTGACGCTGCACGCGATCGCCAATGCGCAGCGCGCCGGTGGCATCGCCGCATTCGTCGATGCAGAGCACGCTCTCGACCCCGAGTACGCCAAGAAGCTCGGTGTCGACATCGACGCGCTCCTGGTCTCCCAGCCGGACACGGGTGAGCAGGCCCTCGAGATCGCCGACATGCTCGTACGCTCCGGTGCCATCGACCTCATCGTCATCGACTCCGTCGCGGCGCTGGTGCCTCGCGCCGAGATCGAGGGCGAGATGGGTGACTCGCATGTGGGTCTGCAGGCACGCCTCATGTCGCAGGCGCTCCGCAAGCTCACGGGTGGTCTGAACCAGACCAACACCACGATGATCTTCATCAACCAGCTGCGTGAGAAGATCGGTGTGTTCTTCGGCTCTCCCGAGACCACGGCCGGTGGTAAGGCGCTGAAGTTCTATGCATCAGTCCGCCTCGACATCCGCCGCATCGAGACGATGAAGGACGGCACCGAGGCCGTGGGCAACCGCACTCGCGTCAAGGTCGTGAAGAACAAGATGGCTCCGCCCTTCAAGCAGGCGGAGTTCGACATCCTGTACGGAACGGGCATCTCGCGCGAAGGCAGCCTGATCGATTTCGGCGTGGAGCACGGTCTCGTGAAGAAGTCGGGCTCGTGGTACACCTACGACGGCGACCAGCTCGGCCAGGGCAAGGAGAACGCACGCTCGTTCCTCATCAAGAACGCTGACGTCGCTCTGGAGATCGAGACGAAGATCAAGCAGAAGCTCGGCATCGGCGGCGCGGTCGACGATGCCGCTCCTGAGACTGCTGACGAGCTCGCACAGCGTCGTCCGGCCTGATGACTGTCGAAGACGGGGGCGCGGCGCGCCGCCCCCCC
>NZ_JBLVOB010000006.1:127074-137262 GCF_053543555.1 Microbacterium xerophyticum
TCACGGGGGCGAGGCGCGCCGCGCCCCCGTGATCCCCCTCTTCGGTGGGAAGCTCGTTCCGGCTTCGGCGCTGCCGGCGACGCGCGGGGAGGAATCGCCGCGACGACGCGACATGACGACGGTCGACGCGGGCAATCGCCGCGAGACGGATCGTGATCGCGATGAGGCAGTGTCCGATCGGCCGTCATCTGACCCATCGTCACCCGACCCGTCGTCACCCGACCCGGATCAGGTTCGCACCGCCGGCGAGGAGTCTCTCGTGCGCAAGCTGCGAGCGCGGTCGTTGTCGATCTCCGAGGCGCGTCAGGTTCTGCGCGGCCACGATCTCACTCAATCGCAGATCGACGATGTGATCGACGACTTCTGCCGTCGCGGATACCTCGATGACTCGATCCTCGCTGAGCAACTGGTGATCTCCGGGATCGAGCGCAAAGGCCAGGGTCGCGTCGCGCTCTCACGGGCCCTGGCGCAGCGGGGCATTCCGCGAGACGTCATCGACATGGCACTCGGCGACCTGCCTGACGACGACGCCGAACGTGCGCTGGAATTCGCCCGGACCAAGGCGCGTTCGATGGCACGGCTCGAATACGACACCGCACTGCGCCGTCTGACCGGACAACTCGCACGTCGGGGCTACGGAGGGTCAGTGGCGATGAGCGCGGCGCGGACCGCGCTGAGCGAGGCGACCCTCGGAAAGGCGACCAGCGGGGTGCGGTTCGTCGACTCGGAGTGACCCTGCCGGATCGCTCGTAGAATGGGTTCACCATGACTATCCTGAGCAGCGAACCGACGATCATCCAGGCCTCGTCGGCGGCCGTCGACGCCGACGGACGTCAACGGACCTATGAGGTGCGCACCTTCGGGTGCCAGATGACCGGCCACGACTCCGAGCGACTGTCCGGCTCCCTGGAGAGCGCCGGATACGTGCGCGCCGAGGCCGCCACGGAGGCGGACGTCGTCATCATCAACACCTGTGCCGTGCGCGACAACGCCGCGGGCAAGCTCTACGGCACGCTCGGGCACCTGGCCTCGATCAAGCGCCGCAAGGAGGGCATGCAGATCGCCGTCGGAGGCTGCCTCGCGCAGATGGACAAGGACGCCGTACTCGACAAGGCACCGTGGGTCGATGTCGTGTTCGGCACGCACAACATGGGCTCGCTGCCGGGGCTGCTCGAACGTGCGCGCCACAACGGTGACGCCGAGCTCGAGATCCTCGAGTCCCTCGAAGTGTTCCCCTCCACGCTGCCGACCAAGCGCGACTCCGCGCACAGTGGCTGGGTGTCGATCTCGGTCGGCTGCAACAACACCTGCACCTTCTGCATCGTCCCGAGCCTGCGAGGCAAGGAGAAGGACCGTCGTCCCGGTGACATCCTGAACGAGATCCGGCTGCTCGTGGAGGACGGCGCGATCGAGGTCACCCTGCTCGGTCAGAACGTCAACTCCTATGGCGTCGAGTTCGGCGACAGGCAGGCCTTCAGCAAGCTGCTGCGCGCGGCGGGCGAGATCAACGGCCTCGAGCGCATCCGATTCACCAGCCCGCATCCCGCCGCCTTCACCGATGACGTCATCGACGCCATGGCGGAGACGCCGTCGGTCATGCCGCAGCTGCACATGCCCCTGCAGTCCGGCAGCGATCGCGTGCTCAAGGCGATGCGCCGCTCGTACCGCAGCTCGAAGTTCCTCGGCATCCTCGATCGTGTGCGCGAACGGATGCCCAGCGCCGCGATCTCCACCGACATCATCGTCGGATTCCCCGGCGAGACCGACGAGGACTTCGAAGACACCATGCGGGTCGTCGAACAGGCGCGATTCGCCAACGCCTTCACATTCCAGTACTCGATCCGCGAGGGCACTCCCGCGGCGACGATGGAGGACCAGGTGCCGAAGGAAGTGGTGCAGGAGCGCTACAACCGGCTCCTCGCACTTCAGGAGCGCATCTCGCTCGAGGAGAACCAGAAGCAGGTCGGCCGCGAGGTCGAGGTGCTGGTCTCCGTCGGCGAAGGCAAGAAGGACGCCGAGACCCACCGCCTCACTGGCCGAGCCGAAGACAACCGACTCGTGCACTTCGAGGTCACCGAGGGTTCCGACATCCCGCGCCCTGGCGACGTCGTGACCGTGAAGATCACGCACGGCGCGCCGTTCCACCTGCTCGCCGACGACCCGAGCGGTGCGCCGCTGCGCATCCGGCGCACGCGCGGCGGAGATGCCTGGGATCGCGCACAGGCCGAGTCCTGCGGCGTCCCGGCGCCGGCAGGGGACACCGGTGCGCCGCGTGCGGTGTCGCTCGGCCTGCCCACACTTCGCGCCGGTGTCTGACTCGCCGAGACCCCGGGTTCCGGCCGAGACCTCGGGTTTCGGCGAAGCGGCGAGGAGAGTCGTGAATCGCCTGTGGGCGGTCGTCGGTGCGACGGGAACCGGCAAGAGCGACCTGGCGCTGAACCTCGCAGAACAGCTGCGCGACCGCGGCAATCCCGCCGAGATCGTGAATGCCGACGCGATGCAGCTGTATCGGGGCATGGACATCGGCACGGCCAAACTCCCCGTCGCAGAACGGCGCGGTATCCCTCATCATCTCTTCGACGTGCGTGATGTGCGCGACGAGGCTGCCGTCGCCTGGTACCAGCCACTCGCGCGCGCCGCGATCGAGGACATCCACTCCCGCGGAGGCGATGCGATCCTGGTGGGCGGCTCCGGGCTGTACGTCTCCAGCGTGATCTTCGATTTCCGCTTCCCGCCCCGGGACGCCGACCTCCGTGCACGTCTCGAGCACGACCTGGAACAGCACGGTGCCGCTGCGCTGTTCGCGCGTCTCGAGGCGGCGGACCCCGCGACTGCTGCACGCATCGACAGGAAGAACGGGCGCCGTGTCGTGCGCGCGCTGGAGGTGCTGGAACAGGGGGAGAAGACCCACGGAGCGGCTCTGCCGGAGGCGCCTGAGCTCTGGCATCGCGCCACTCGCATCCTCGCCCTCGGGGCCGAGCGATCCGAGCTGGTCGAGCGCCTCGACAGGCGCGTCGAGAGGATGTGGGCGGACGGGATGCTGGACGAGGTCCGGTATCTGCGGCGGCAGGGACTGGAGGAGGGCACGACAGCCCGTCGCGCGATCGGCTACGCGCAGGCGCTCGCGCAAGTGAAGGGGGAGCTGACCGAGGACGAGGCCATCGCAGCGACGCAGTCGCTCACCCGACGCTACGCGCGCCGTCAGGTGTCGTGGTTCAAACGCTATCCGGAGCTCACCTGGCTCTCTCCCGGAGACGACCTCGAACACCTGCTCTGACGAATGTCGGTGCCCGCCTTCATGATGGAGTCATGAGCACGCACTACTTCACCGCATCCAGCCTCGACGGTTTCATCGCGACGCAGGAGCACTCACTCGACTGGCTGCTCAGGCAAGACATCGATGCCGACGGGCCGATGGCCTATCAGCAGTTCGAGAAGACGATCGGCGCCCTGGCGATGGGGGCGTCGACGTATGAATGGGTGCTCGAGCACGAACAGGGTCGATGGGGATACACCCAGCCGACCTGGGTCTTCACGCATCGTGAGCTGGCGGTTCCCGACGGCGCTGACGTCACTCTCACCCGCGACCCGATCTCCGAAGTGCACGCCGCGATGACCGCGGCCGCCGGCGGCAGAGACCTCTGGGTGGTCGGCGGGGGCGATCTCGCCGGACAGTTCGCCGACGCGGGGCTCCTCGACGAGGTCTGGGTGCAGTTCGCGCCCGTCACTCTGGGCTCTGGCGCACCGCTGCTTCCGCGAACGCTCGATCTCGAGCTCCTCGAGGTGGCGCGCAACCGCGACTTCATGTGCGGGCGGTATCGCGTGATTCGTGGCTGACCGCTCTGTTCGCTAGCCTCGATCGGGTGAACGGGAGCAGCACGGTCTGGCAGATTCGCACATTCGAGCGGCGTGACACGGACGCGGTCGTGGCGTTATGGCGCGAAGCCGGGCTCACGCGAGCGTGGAATGACCCTTATCAGGACATCGAACGCAAACTGAAGGTCCAGCCGGAGCTGTTCCTGGTGGCCGAGGCTCCCGGCGCGCACGACAGCCTGTCTCGCATCGTGGGCGCCTTGATGGCCGGTTACGACGGCCATCGCGGATGGCTCTACTACCTGGCATCCGCGTCCGAACTCCGCGGATCTGGGATCGGCCGTGGCCTGGTTGCTGAGGCGGAACGGCTCCTGGTCGAGATGGGCTGCCCGAAGGTGCAGCTGATGGTTCGAACCGACAACGACGCCGCACTTGGGTTCTACGATCGACTCGGCTATGAGCGCTTCGACGTCTTGAACACCGGCAAGCGCCTCATCCTCGACGAGCAATAGGGGCGTCGATCCTCTCTAGACTGGAGTCATGGTCGCATTCACCAAAGGGCACGGCACCGGCAACGACTTCGTCATCATCGCCGACCCCGACGGCGAGCTGGACCTCACACCCGAGCAGGTCGCCGTCCTGTGCGACCGGCACTTCGGGATCGGCGCAGACGGCATCCTCCGTGTCGTGCGCTCCGCCGCGATCCCGGAGGGCGCGGCAGCGCTCGCTGAGGAGCCCGCTGCCGAGTGGTTCATGGACTATCGCAACGCCGACGGATCGATCGCCGAGATGTGCGGCAACGGCATTCGTGTCTTCGCCCACTACCTCGTCGGCGCCGGTCTCGCCGTGATCGAGCCGGGCACGACGCTGCCGATCGGCACTCGTGCGGGCGTGCGGGACGTCACGCGCAGCGGTACCGGATATCAGGTCGATCTCGGCCGCTGGCGGCTGTCCGGAGACGACCCCCTCGCGAAAGCCCGCGGCCTCGACGTCGCGCGTCCTGGCCTCGGAATCGACGTGGGCAACCCGCACGTCGTGGTCGCCCTCGCCTCCGAAGAAGAACTCGCCGGACTCGAGCTCGAGTACATCCCCGAACTCGAGCCTCAGCTGCCGGGCGGCGCGAACGTGGAGTTCGTCGTGCCCGGAGAGCCTCTCGTGCGCGACGGCATCGGGCACGTCAGGATGCGCGTGTTCGAACGGGGAGTGGGCGAGACCCTGAGCTGTGGCACCGGTGTCGCGGCCGCCGCACTCGCCGTGCGCTACTGGGCGGGGGAGCGCGCGCCGCACAACTGGAACGTCGAGGTACCCGGAGGCACGCTCGGCGTGCGGATGTTCCCTGCTGAGGACGGCGAGCACGTCGCGCTGTCCGGGCCGGCGCAACTCGTCTACAGCGGCACCATCGACCTCGTCTGAGTCCATATCCCGCCGACGAATGAGTCGTCGGATGACGCCCGACGTACCGTCGGCGCGCACCGTGGCGCACGATGGTGCACATGAGCAAGCAGATCCGCTTCAACGCCTTCGACATGAACTGCGTCGCGCACCAGTCCTCGGGAATGTGGCGGCATCCACTCGATCAGTCCGCGCGCTACAAGGAGCTCGGCTACTGGACCGACTTGGCACGATTGCTGGAGCAGGGGCACTTCGACGGCCTCTTCATCGCGGATGTGCTGGGCACGTACGACGTCTACGGCGGCTCGAACGAGGCCGCCATCCGCCACGGTGCGCAGGTGCCGGTCAACGACCCCGTCCTCCTCGTCAGCGCCATGGCCGCGGTGACCGAGCACCTGGGATTCGGCGTGACGGCGGGCACCGCGTACGAGCATCCGTACCCGTTCGCGCGCCGGATGTCGACCCTCGATCATCTGACCGGCGGACGCGTGGGGTGGAACGTCGTGACCGGTTATCTGCCCTCCGCCGCCCGCAACATGGGTCATGACGATCAGCTCGAGCACGACCAGCGCTACGACGTGGCCGACGAGTATCTCGAGGTCACCTACAAGCTGTGGGAGGGGTCCTGGGAGGACGACGCGGTCATCCGCGACCGCGAGAGCGGGGTGTTCACCGACCCGTCGAAGGTGCATGAGATCGGACATCGCGGCGAGCACTTCACGGTCCCCGGCATCCACATCTCCGAGCCGTCGCCGCAGCGCACGCCCGTCATCTATCAGGCCGGCGCCTCGCCACGGGGCATCGCCTTCGCCGCGGGGAACGCCGAGGCGATCTTCGTCGCCGCACCGACCAAGACGGTGCTCGCGGGCACGGTGAAGCGCATCCGCGACGCGCTCGAGGAGGCAGGGCGAGACCGCTACTCAGCCAAGATCTACACGCTGCTGACGATCATCACCGACGAGACCAGCGAGAAGGCGCACGCCAAGCATGAGGACTACCTCCAGTACGCGAGCGATGAGGGCGCGCTGGTGTTCATGTCCGGGTGGATGGGCATCGATCTGTCGCAGTACGACCTCGACGAGCCGATCGGCAACGTCAAGAGCAATGCGATCCAATCGACCGTCGCGAACTTCCAGCAGGCCGGCGAGGACGGCAAGGAGTGGAAGGTCCGGGACATCGCGCGACTCGGCAACATCGGGGGACTGGGACCGCGCGTGGTCGGTTCGCCATCGGAGGTCGCCGACTTCCTTCAGGAGTGGGTCGAGGAGACCGACGTCGACGGTTTCAACCTCGCGTACGCCATCACACCCGGCACCTTCGAGGACATCGTCGAGTTCATCGTGCCGGAACTCCAGCGTCGCGGTGTGTACCAGACCGAGTACGTGCAGGGGACCCTGCGCCACAAGCTGCACGGACGGGGCGACCGCCTCCCTGACGAGCACCGCGGTGCGGGTTACAGCCTGCGCCGCACCGCCACGGTCTGAACGCACCTGGTCGGCATGCGCCGGGTCGGCACGCACCCGGTCGTGGCACGCGCCGGGTCGCCCCCTCAGGCGAGTGAGATCGGCTCCGTGGGCGGGTTGCCGTGCCTGCGGATCTTGAGGATGCGGTAGCCCTTGCCCGTCGCGGTGCGGAAGACGCTGTAGCCGGGGTGGAAGGTCGCGCCGAGCCATCGCTGGAGGGAATCCGCGCCGAGATTGCGCTGCACGACGAGCCATGCGTCGCTGCGCTCGTCGAGACGCGGGATCCACTTCTCGAGCATGTCGTGCAGCACGTTCTTGCCCACCCGGATCGGCGGATTGGAGCGGATCGTGCGGAACACGACGTCGTCGGGAACATCGTCGGGCAGTACGGCGTTGATATTGGTGATGCCGAGAGCTTCGGCATTCCTGCGAACGAGGTCGAGTGCGCGCTCATTCACGTCGACCGCCCACACCGTCGCATGCGGAGAGGCGAGCGCCATGGTGATGCTGATGGGCCCCCACCCGCATCCGAGGTCGAGGAAGTTCCCGCTCGGCGGCAGCGGGGGCATGCTGGCGAAGAGCACTGCGGTGCCGGCATCGACGCGGTCAGGACTGAAGACGCCACCGGCGGTGGTCACTTCGAGTTCACGGCCCGCGAGCGTCACTCGAATGCGTCGCAGGTTCTCCGCACTTGCCGGGGCCGCAGTGAAGTAGTGATCAGACCCCATACGGCGAGCGTACCGGACAGCGGGGTTAAGCTTAAGGCGTCGGACACAGAAGGCAGAGGATGACGAAAGCCACAGACGAGACACTCAACGACGAGACGCTGGATCGCGTGCTTGCAAGTGCACAGACGCGCACCAAGGCCCGAGTGTTCGGCGCCGCGCAGGCGCTGCAGGATTCCTCGACAGCCGCGTACTCCGATCGCGACGGCGACCAGTGGGATCTGGAGGATCGTCACGCGCTGCGTCGCGTCGTGGGTCTCTCGACCGAGCTCGAGGACGTCACAGAGGTCGAGTACCGGCAGCTGCGGCTCGAGAACGTCGTGCTCGTCGGCGTGTATCCCCAGGGTGCCCAGACGGATGCCGAGAATTCCCTGCGCGAGCTCGCGGCCCTCGCAGAGACCGCCGGCGCCGTGGTGCTCGACGCGGTGCTGCAGCGTCGACCGAACCCCGATCCGGCCACCTACCTCGGTCGGGGCAAGGCGCAGGAGCTCAAGGACCTCGTCGCCGCGACCGGTGCGGACACCGTGATCGCCGACACCGAACTCGCACCGAGCCAGCGGCGTGCACTGGAGGACGTGGTGAAGGTGAAGGTCATCGACCGCACCACCGTGATCCTGGACATCTTCAGCCAGCACGCCAAGAGTCGTGAGGGCAAGGCCCAGGTCGAGCTCGCACAGCTCGAGTACCTGCTGCCTCGCCTGCGCGGTTGGGGCGATTCCATGAGCCGACAGGCCGGTGGGCAGGTGGGCGCCGGCGGTGCAGGAATGGGATCACGCGGTCCCGGTGAGACGAAGATCGAGCTGGATCGGCGTCGCATCCGCACCAAGATGGCGCTTCTGCGTCGGCAGATCCGCGACTTCGGGCCTGCACGCGAAGCCAAGCGCGCCGAGCGCAAGCGCAACACGATTCCGTCCGTGGCGATCACCGGATACACCAACGCCGGCAAATCGAGCCTCCTCAACGCGCTGACCAGCGCCGGAGTGCTGGTGGAGAACGCCCTGTTCGCGACCCTGGACGCCACGGTGCGCCGCACGGAGACCGCGGACGGCCGCGTGTACACATTCACCGACACCGTAGGTTTCGTGCGAAATCTGCCCCACCAGCTGGTCGAGGCGTTCCGCTCCACGCTGGAGGAGGTCGGCGAGGCGGACATCGTGCTGCACGTCGTCGACGGATCGCACCCCGACCCGGCTGGGCAGCTGCAGACCGTCCGCGACGTGATGGGTGACGTCGGCGCGCGCGATCTTCCCGAGATCGTGGTCTTCAACAAGGCCGACCTGATCTCGGACGACGACAGACTGGTGCTGCAGGGTCTCGAGCCCCGCGCGCACTTCGTGTCCTCGCGTTCCGGCGAGGGCATCGAAGAGTTGCGGGCGGCGATCGACGAGGCGCTCCCGAAGCCCGCAGTGGAGGTGCACGCACTCGTACCGTACGATCGCGGCGATCTGGTCGCCGCGATCCACGAGACGGGGATGCTGCTTTCTGCGGAGCACGGTGAGAAGGGGACGGACGTCCGTGCCCACGTGTCAGAGCGGCTCGCGGCGGAACTGGCGCCGTTCGCCGTGTGAGCCTCGACGGTCAGTGCGCGCTGAAGCGTGCCTCGACCGTCGCCGAGACGACGATCTCGTCCGGCTCGTATTCCATCGTCGGCGCGGAATCGGCCATGGCGAAGGCAGCACCGCGGGCCTTGAGCATCTGAGGCGCGCCGGGAGCCTGTCCCTGCGAGATGAGCCCGACGTCGGCGATCTCCAAAGGGGTGACCTCCGTGAGCCCCAGCGCGCCGGCGTAGGCCTCGGCGCGGGCGACGGCGACGCCGACTGCCGAGGAGGCGACCTCGCGTTCGACACGGGCGCGCGTCTCGGGCGTGAGAGCCCACTCGACGGAGCCCACCTCGACGCCGTCCCACGCCGACACGTCGGACACCCATGCGGACAGTTCGGTCGGATCGGTGAAGGTCGCGCTGAAGTCGATGCTCGCGTGATGCACGAGCGCCAGGCGCTTGCCCTCGTTGTTCCACGGGCGCTCCGCGCTCACTGCGAGTCGCTTGCTGGTCCACTCGACGACGGTGCCGGCATCATTGCGTTCGCCGATGGTGGTCCGCACCGGCTCGGACAGATGCATCACCTGGTCGATGACCGACGTGCGATCGGATCCCTCGGTGCGCACCGTGACGTGGATGGTGGCGCGCTCCGGCGTGAGGCGTGACTCGTTCTCGCCGCGGACCGTGATGATGACATCGCTCATGAGAGCGACTCTACGCCAGGGCCGACATCCCCACCCGGCGTCGGAATAGCATGCGGCGCGAATCCGTTGTATCCTGTGATGCTCGGGTGATTCGTCAGCCGAGGTGATAAATCCACAGAGTGACAGTGGTTCCTTCGAGAGAAGACACACGGGGCTGATCGGTTTCGACAGTGCTTGTGAATTCACGTGAAGCGGGCCGAGGATGCAGGGTTATCTCGTGAACGCCCCCTGCAAAACAATAGTTGCCGAAACAAAGCGCAACGACTTCGCCCTCGCTGCATAAGCGAGCCCGATAGTCCGTCAGACCGTATGTGATTCCGATACGGATCCTGGCGTCATCTAGGAATCTTGCTGTGTGACGGCGTCTGGACGTCACACGGGACTCTTTCCAGGCTGGGCTCGTCGACTTAGGTGTCTGTGACAAAGGTCGGAGCCGAGTAGAACGTCTGCACAGACTGCGCCCGGAGAAGCCGTGGATACTCAGCGTTGGACGGGGGTTCGATTCCCCCCAGCTCCACGACCGCTGTCACAGGAGAAGCCCCCCCCACCGT
>NZ_JBLVOB010000006.1:137321-199999 GCF_053543555.1 Microbacterium xerophyticum
CCAGGAGGGGGGGGCTTCTTCGTGCGCTGGCGAGGTCGCGGTCCGGCTCACTCGAACTCGACGAGGATGAGACTCCGCCTCGTGTCCGCGACCGTCACCCAGCCGTCGCCGAACTCGTACGTCATGCCGAAGCCCTCCTCATCGGGCGACATCGCGGTCTCAGGGTTCTCGGTGATGTACACGTGCCCGTCGGCATCGGCGCGCTGCCACCCTTCGGCGATGAGTCGCTGCTGAGCGGCGCTGGACGCCGCCTGATCGATCGGCGCCCATCCGAACACCTGGACATGGTCGGAAGGGACCGTGTAGTCGCCCCACACGCACTGGATGCCGCCTTCGACGATGTCCTCGCCCAAGCGGAAATCGTGCTCCTTGTACGTCCAGCCGTGCTCGCTCAGCGCCGTGATGGTACTGGGCGCGATGATCGTCTCGCACGTGGGTGCGGCGCCCGAGGTCTCTTCGGGAGTCGGTGTCGGAGTCGGTGTCGGAGTCGGTTCTGGTGACGCCGCGGCGGTCTCGGTGGGCGTCGACGTCGGCGTCGGCTCCGGTTCGGCTGCTGCGGCGCACGCCGACAGCGTCAGCGCGATCGTGACCGCCGCGAGTGCGGCGAGGGATATGCGGCGGATCATCTCTGCTTTCGGGTCAGGGCTTCGGCGCCGTGTCGGCGAGTTCGAGGAACGCGTCGTGCAGCAGGCCGTTGCTGGCCAGGGTCGAACGGTCTGCGATGGTGTCGACGCCGCTGAACGAGGTGAAGGTTCCACCGGCTTCGCGCACGATCGGCACGGCGGCGGCGATGTCGTACTCCTTGACGTCGAACTCCGCCACCATCTCGAGCCGCCCCTCGGCGAGAAGCATGTACGAGTAGACATCACCGTAGGCGCGGTCACGCCACACGCGCTCCGCGATGCGCAGCAGCGCAGGCAGGTGTCCGGCATCCGCCCACTGCGTGATGCTCTGGAAGCTCACCGCCGCATCGTCCAGAGATGACACCGCCGAGGTCTCGAGGCGCCGGGGACCGGCCTCCGTCGCCGTCCATGCGCCGGCGCCGGTCGAGGCCCACCAGCGCCTGCCCAGTGCGGGCATGCTGACGACGCCGACGTGGGGTACGCCTTCGACGGCGAGCGAGATCATCGTGCCCCACAGGGGCACACCGCGCATGAAGTTCGCCGTACCGTCGATCGGATCGATGATCCACTGCCGTCGGGTGTCGCCCTCGGTTCCGAACTCCTCGCCCAGGATGCCGTCGGCAGGGCGCTCCTCGGCGAGGAGGGCGCGGATGGCGCGCTCCGTCGCCAGGTCGGCGTCGGTCACGTGCGAGCGATCGGCCTTCGTGGAGATCCTCAGATCGCTCGCATCGAATCGGGGGAGGGACTGCTCATCGGCGACGTCGGCCAGTCGTAAGGCGAGGGCGAGATCGCTCGCGAGATCGATGGCTGCGGGGGAGTCGGTCACCCTTTCAGGATAGTCGTCGCCGGTGCCGGACCGTTGCCGCCTCGATTTCGCATGACGCTCCGAAACTGGTAATGTAATTCCTCGGCCGGGGAAACCGGGCCACGCACCTCTAGCTCAATCGGCAGAGCAATTGACTCTTAATCAATGGGTTCAGGGTTCAAGTCCCTGGGGGTGCACGGATCAGCCTCGTAGACTCTCGCCAGTCTTCGAGGCTTTTCTGCTTTCATGACGCCCGCGCCCCGTCGCCGCGCCCGCGATCCGCCCTCAGCGTGCCGTGCGGAACAGCTGGGATGCCCATCGCGCCGACCACGAGTCCTCGTGCGCCGCACGGCGGGCCATGGCCAGGAGTTCCTCCGAAGGCTGGCGTTCGCGGAAGTACAGATCGATCCCCGCGCTCGTGAACGGCGTGCGTGCGAACGCGGTGACGGCCCAGCCGTCAACGGCATCACCCGCGACGAAGCGCCAGTCGCTGTGAGCGAACCGGGTGACAGGTCCGACGCCGCGCCAACGCCATCCTCCGTCGGGTGAGCGCTGATCGATCCCGATGATCCGGCGCGGCGCACCGCCCCTGGTCCGGAAGGAGACGACGTCGATGAGGGCACCGTCTGGAAGCGCCGCGTACGTCACCGCCGGGCCGCTCCGCGTCCGCCAGAGCGAGAGGCTCGTCTCGACGATGTGCCAGCGGCCGACCGCCAGGGCGTCCATCGGTCAGCTCCTCAGTCCTGTCATCACCGCGCTGCGCTCCCAGAGCTCGTGCGCCAGGTCGTCGCGCGTGCTCTGCGGGTTCACGCGCGCCGCGATGGAGCGCTTCTCGTAGTAGAGACCGGGCACCCATGCCTGGCCGGGAACCGTCTCGGCGAGCCACACGAGCTGGTCGGCGCCCGTCTCCGGCGTGCCGAGGAATCTGCGTGCGAACCTGTTGTTGTACAGGAAGCCCATGGCCCTGCTGCTCGAACCCGCAGCGAATGCCGAGGCGATCACGCCTGGGTGAAACGCCGCCGCGTTCACGCCGTGGGACTGCAGGCGGTTGTGCAGTTCGCGGGTGAACAGGATGTTCCCCAGTTTCGCCGCGCCGTACGCCTTCATCGGCGTGTAATCGCGCCTGTTGTCGAGATCGGCCATGTCGATCCTGCCGAACAGCCTGGCGGCGATGCTCGCGGTCTGGATGACCGTGGCCCCGCTCGTGATCAGCGTGTCCTGCAGCAGATTCGTGAGCAGAAACGGGGCGAGGTGGTTCACCTGGAATGTCAGCTCGAAACCGTCGACGGTCTCGGTCCTGGCGCCGAACATGCCGCCGGCATTGTTGGCGAGGACGTCGATGCGCGGGTGCCTCGAAGCGAGCGATGACGCCAGCTCGCGCACATCGTCGAGCCGTGAGTAGTCGGCGACCAGATGGTCCGCCTTCAGCTCTCCCGCGATCGCGCGCGTCTTCTCGGGCGAACGCCCGACGACGACCACTTCATGCCCGTCGGCGTGCAGTCGCCGCGCGGCGGCGGCGCCTATCCCGTCGCTGGCGCCCGTGATCACCACGGTCTTCCGGTCTCGCATTCGGACTTCTCCCGCTCCTTCTCCGGCGCTCAACTCACGACGGCGATGACCGCGCCGCTGGTGAGGGTCCTCAGGAGCTCGAACGTCAACGGCATCACAGTGTGAGGATGGCCGGCCGCCGCCCAGATCTCGGCGTGGTCCGAGAGCGCCTCGTCGATGTAGGTGCGAAGCGGTGCGGGATGGCCGACGGGTGCGACACCGCCGATCGCCTGGCCGGTCGCCTCGCGTACGACGGATGCCGGTGCCATCGCCACGTCGTCGGCGCCGATGCTCTCGCGCAGCACGTCGAGGTCGACGCGGTGCCCACCGCTGGTCATCACCAGGATCGGTTCTCCGTCCGCGACGAGCACCAGGCTGTTCGCGATCGCCGCGACCTCGCATCCGATCGCTTCGGCGGCCTGGGCCGCGGTGCGGGCGGAATCGGGCAGGACGCGCACGTCGACATCCGCACCCGCGGCTGCAAGGTGCTGCACGACGATGATGCTCCGAGGGGGAAGCACGGTCTCACTCATGGGGCAACCGTACCGAATGGTGCGCTGCGCGGCGTTCAGCCTGCGTCCCCGACAGTGATCGCCTCGGCGTCCTCGAGCTCCGCATCCGTCGGGTGATCGTCGATGTGCGCGAGGGTCCTGCGGCCGAGGATGATCGTCAGCGTCGCCACCAGCACCGATGCTGCGGCGAAGAGGTAGGGCATCGTCGAGTCGAATGCGTGCCACAGCAATGCGGCGACCGGAGGTGCGATCGCTCCACCGATGAAGCGCACGGCCGAATACGCCGACGAGGCGACGGAGCGCGGCAGGTCGGTCGCCTCCATCACGGCCTCGGTCAGCACCGTGTTCATGACACCCAGGAGCAGTCCGCCGACGATGATGCAGATCACGAGCGCAGGTGCGGTCTCCGCCACGAGGCCCGCGATGATCAGATCGAGGGCGAGCAGCGGGAGCACAGTGACGAGCACAGTGGTCCGGCGCATGCGCCGCATCATCCACGGTGCGACCCACACGCTGGTGATCGCGAGCGCCACGCCCCAGCCGAAGAAGGTGAAGCCGATCCCCATGGCGCCGAAGCCCAGCGGGAACGGCGAGAACGCCAGCAGCACGAAGAACCCGATGTTGTAGAACAGTGCGGTGATGGCGAGGACCGCCAGGGCCGGTCTGCGCAGAGCCGTGAACGGCGCCGAGAAGGGCACAGGCCGACGCACCTCCCGTGGTCCTCGCAGCAGTGTGAGGATCGCGATGAACGCGATCGCCATGAGCGTGACGACACCGAAGAACGGACCGCGCCAGCTGAGCTCGCCCAACAGGCCGCCGAGCAGCGGACCGATCGCGATGCCGAGCCCGAGAGCGGCTTCGTACAACACGATCGCGGCACCGCTTCCGCCCGATGCGGACCCCACGATGGTCGCGAGCGCCGTCGAGATGAACAGGGCATTGCCCAGGCCCCAGCCCGCCCGGAATCCGATGATGGCGTCCACGCTGCCGCTCAGCGCGCACGCCAGCGCGAAGGCGACGATGAGTGCCAGCCCGATCATCAACGTGGCCTTGGCGCCGACGCGGCTGGAGATCCAACTGGTGAACAGCATCGCGACGCCGGTGACGAGCAGATAGCTGGTGAACAGCAGCTCGGTCTCGGTGGGGCTCGCCTCGAGCGACTCGGCGATCGCAGGGAGGATCGGATCGACGAGCCCGATGCCCATGAACGCGACGACGCTCGCGAAGGCGACCGCCCAGACCTGCGCCGGTTGCTTCCAGACCGAGGCGGTCGCCGTACCGCCGCTCACTCGCCGGCTCCCTTGCTCGGGAGGGTCTCTCTGCTGTGCGATGCGAGGATCTCCGCGGCGCGCGCCAGCGTTGCCCAGTCGACGACGTCCAGGTCGTCGAAGTGCGGAGCGAGGGTGACGCGGAACTCGTCACGCCATGCTCGGAGAGCGTCCGCTCCGGCGTTCGTGATGTGCACGACGGTCGCCCGGGAGTCAGCGGCATCGGCCGTGCGCGAGATCAGGCCGGCGCGCTCGAGCTCGCCGAGAAGCCGGGTCATGCCCGGCTGCGTGGTGCGCGCGGCAGCCGCGAGCGTTCCGACGCGCTGGCCGTCCTCACGCTCCAGGATGCTGAGCACCCTCCACTGCGCTGACGGCGCCTCGTTGCGCGCCTGCTGCGCAGCGATACGGGCGAGCGCATGAGCCGAGATGACGATGGAGGGGATGATCTCGTCACGTTGCATACCAAGAAGTATATACCTGTTGATATCCAGTGTCCTCAGCGCCTCGCGCTCGCGATGCGCGACGAGAGCTGATGCGCGTGCGCCAGCAATGTGCGACCGAGGTGCGCGATCCGATCGGGGCCGAAGCGGAACTCCACGCCCGTCAGGCTCAGAGCCCACTCAGGACGCCCGGCGCGATCGAACACCGCGGCGCCCATTCCCCAGCTTCCCTCCACGATGAGTCCCGGATTGATCGCGTACCCGCGCTCCTTGGTCTCGGCGAGCCTGGTGCGAAGCGGTTTCACGCCGTGCGTGCGACCCCAGCGCTCGCTGAGCTCAGGATGCCGCTCGAAGTAGGCATCCACATCGTGGTCAGGGAGGAAGGCGAGAATCGCGAGGCCGGCACTCGCGCCGCCGAGAGGGAATCGCACGCCTTCGCTGAGCACGAAGGAGCGGATCGGGAACGAGCCCTCCTCCCGCAGCAGACACACGGTCTCATCCGCACGTCGCACCGACAGGAACGCGCTCTCCTCGGTCTTTACGGCGAGCGAGCGCACGATGTCCCGCGCGAGCGCCGTGATGTCGTATCGGGCGGCAGCCACCGATCCCATGAGGAACAGCTCGGGCCCAGGCATCCATCTGGCTGTCTCGTCGTCGCGGTCGACGAGGCCCTCGGCGCGCAGGGCGCTCAGCAGTCGGTGGGTCGTCGAGCGTGACAGATCGGCGGAGCGCGCCAGTTCGTGCAGGCTCGCGCCTTCTTCACCGCTCGCCGTGACCAGACGCAGCAGACTCGCGGCACGCGCGACGGCCTGCGCGCCGGGCACTGAAGGCATCTTGTTCATGATGTGGACGCTATCCGCACAATCGCCCACATCGCAAGACGCCGTTTCGATTGCGCACGTGACAGGCGGATGCTGGAAGAAGACCTCACACGAAGGAGTGCTGCGTGATCGACAAGCAATGGGCCTCAGCCGCAGAGGCCGTCTCGGACATCCCGGACGGCGCGTCCCTCGCGGTCGGTGGATTCGGACTCTCGGGAAACCCGATCGCTCTCATCGAGGCTCTGCTCGCGCAGGGCACCACCGACCTCAGCATCGTCAGCAACAACTGCGGTGTCGACGACTGGGGACTCGGCGTCCTGCTGAACGCGAAGCGCATCCGCAAGATGACCTCCTCCTACGTCGGCGAGAACAAGGAGTTCGAGCGCCAGTTCCTCTCCGGCGAACTCGAACTCGAGCTGACGCCGCAGGGCACGCTCGCAGAGAAGCTGCGTGCGGGCGGCTCGGGGATCGCGGCGTTCTACACCCAGACCGGCGTGGGCACTCAGGTCGCCGAAGGCGGACTCCCGCGGCGCGACAGCGCCGACGGCTCGATCGCGGTGGCATCACCGGTCAAGGACGTCCGATCGTTCGAGGTGAACGGCACGTCCGAGGAGTTCGTCCTGGAAGAGGCCATCACGACAGACTTCGCCCTGGTGCACGCGATGGCGGGGGACCGGCACGGCAATCTCGTGTTCAACAAGGCCGCCCGCAACTTCAACCCGCTCGCGGCGATGTCCGGCCGGGTGTGCATCGCGCAGGTCGAGCAGCTCGTGGAGCCGGGCGAGATCGACCCCGACCGCGTGCATCTGCCTGGTGTGTTCGTGCACAGGATGGTCGAGGTCGGCACCGACATCGAGAAGCGCATCGAGCGTCGCACTGTCACGAAGACGGAAGGAGCCTGACCATGGCACTCACCCGCGAGCAGATGGCCGCGCGCGCGGCCGCCGAGCTCACCGACGGTTCCTACGTGAATCTCGGCATCGGCCTACCGACCCTGGTGCCCAACTATGTGCCGGAGGGCGTCACGCTGGTGCTGCAGTCGGAGAACGGCATTCTCGGGGTCGGCCCGTATCCGACCGAGGAGAACGTCGATCCCGACCTCATCAACGCGGGCAAGGAGACAGTGACGACCCTGCCCGGAACCGCGTTCTTCGATTCGGCCACGAGCTTCGGGATGATCCGCGCGGGCAAGATCGACGCCGCGATCCTCGGCGCCATGCAGGTCTCAGCCACCGGCGATCTCGCGAACTGGATGATCCCGGGCAAGATGGTGAAGGGCCCCGGCGGCGCCATGGACCTCGTGCACGGCGCCGGCCGTCTGATCATCCTCATGGAGCACGTGGCCAAGGACGGCTCGGCGAAGATCGTGAACGAATGCTCACTGCCGCTGACCGGCAGGGGAGTGGCGCACCGCATCATCACAGATCTCGCGGTGATCGACGTCACGGACGCCGGTCTCGTGCTGGTCGAGACAGCCCCCGGTGTGAGCGTGCAGGAGGTCGTCGACGCCACTGAACCTCCGCTGATCATCTCGGACGAACTCAAGGAGATCTCATGACCGACATCGTCATCGTCGCGGCGGCCCGCACCCCGCAGGGGCGGCTGAAGGGTCAGCTCGCGTCATTCACCGCGCCGCAGCTCGGCGCGTTCGCGATCAAGGGCGCTCTGACGCAGGGCGGCATCGATCCCTCCGCCGTCGACGCCGTGATCGTCGGCCAGGTGCTCGCCGCCGGATCCGGGCAGAACGCCGCTCGCCAGGCGGCGATCGGGGCCGGTATCGGGTGGGATGTTCCCGCGCACTCGGTCAACAAGGTGTGCTTGTCCGGACTCACCGCGATCATCGACGCCGCGCGCATGATCCGCACCGGAGACGCCACGACCGTGGTGGCCGCCGGCATGGAGTCGATGACCCGGGCGCCGCACCTTCTCATGGGATCACGCGACGGCTGGACCTACGGCAGCGTCGAGGTGCTCGATCACATGGCCTTCGACGGGCTCACCGACGCGTACGACAAGGAGAGCATGGGCGCGTCGACCGAGCGTCACAACGAGCGCTACGAACTCACCCGGCAGTCGCAGGATGCCGTCGCGGCGGCTTCGCACCAGCGCGCAGCGGCAGCGACCGATTCCGGGGTGTTCGATGCCGAGATCGTGCAGGTGGAGGTTCCCCAGCGCAAGGGCGACCCGGTCGTGGTGACGAAGGACGAGGGCATCCGTCCCGAGACCACAGTCGAGACGCTCGGAGCGCTGCGCGCGGCTTTCGCCGAGGGCGGGTCGATCACCGCGGGGAACTCGTCGCAGATCTCGGACGGTGCATCCGCGGTGATCGTGACCACGCGCGCGAACGCCGAAGCGCAGGGCTGGCCGGTGCTGGTGACCGTGGGGGCGAGCGGGCAGACGGCCGGTCCGGACAACTCGCTGCAGGCGCAGCCTGCCCGGGCGATCGAGCGTGCGCTGGAGAAGCAGGGCATCACCGCCGCCGATCTCGATCTCGTCGAGATCAATGAGGCGTTCGGCGCGGTCGTGGCGCGATCCGCCTCTGAGCTCGGCATCTCCGGTGACGTGGTGAACATCCATGGCGGCGGCATCGCCATCGGGCATCCGATCGGCGCATCCGGCAACCGCCTCGTCGTGCATATGGCGCACGAACTCGCCCGTCGCGGCAGCGGCACGGCCGCGGTCGGCCTGTGCGGCGGTGGTGGTCAGGGCGAGGCGCTCATCCTCACGCGTTGACAGCCAGTGTCAGGAAGCAGCGCAGGGTCAGTGCTTCTGCGCGGCCTTGAGCCGCTTCTCGAGCTGCTTCGATTCCTTCTTCGACCGTTTCGACTGCACCTTGGCGAAGGGGGAGTCCGCCGCGACCTCGATGCCGCGCTCATCGCGGCGCATGTCCACCGCGGCGCCGATCGCGAGCGCGAGGCTGATGCCCCAGCTGAGCCACGCGAGCGCCGCACGCCAGGTGATCGGCGTCTCGCGAGTGCCGCGGATCAGGGACACGCCCGTGGAGATCGCTCCGAAAAGTCCAGTGCTGAAGACGTAGCGCATACCTTCAACCTACCCGCAGACGCGTAGAATGGAAGGCGACGCTTCGGCGTCCGAAGCTGTGTATCAACCGGCCGCCGGCACCCCGGCGGACAACGGCGGCACCGGATCCCCGCGTCCTCGGACGCGCGAGAGTCATGACCCAGACACACACCGTCGGCCCGTCCCACCTGCTGCGCGAAGCCGGCCTCGCGTACTTCATCGTCGCCTTCGTCGCGCGCCTCCCCTTCGCGATGATGGTCGTCGGCGTCCTCACCGTCGCCGTCTCCGCCAGGGGATCGATCTCGCTCGGAGGCCTCACATCCGCGGCGGTCGGGATCGGCACCGCGTGCTTCGGGCCGCTGCTCGGCGCGGCGGCTGACCGCTTCGGTCAGCGTTTCGTGCTGCTCGCCCTCGCGGTAGCGAATGCCGCGATGCTCGTCGTCTTCACCGCCGTCATCTACAGCGACGCCGCGAATGTCGTGGTGCTGATGTCCGCCGTCGGCATCGGCGCCACCGCACCGCAGGGCGCGCCGATGTCGCGCTCACGACTGGTCACCATCATCTCCGAGCGGATGCCGGAGGCCGCACGTCAGCGCACGCTCTCCGGGACGATGGCATATGAGTCCGCTGCCGACGAGACCGTGTTCGTCTTCGGCCCGTTCATCGTCGGAGTGCTCGCGTCGTGGATCGCACCGTGGGCGCCGCTGGTCGGCGCCGCCGCCCTCACGTTGCTGTTCGTGAGCGCCTTCGCTCTGCACCCCACCGGCAGGCACGTCTCCCGCCACCGCGACGCCGACGGGCGCGCCCCGTCGCGCGTGACGGAGCTGTTTCGCCCCTCGCTGCTCGTCGTCGTGGCCGGCATCCTCGGCGTCGGGATCTTCTTCGGCACGATGCTCACCTCGCTGACCTCGTTCATGGCCGACCGCGGAGCGCCCGAACAGGCGGGGCTGCTCTACGGCGTGATGGGAGTGGGGTCTGCGATCCTCGCCCTCGGCGTGGCCTGGTTGCCGCCGCGGTTCTCCCTGCGTGCACGCTGGTCGGTGTTCTCCGCAACCCTCCTGCTCGGTTCGCTCCTGCTCCTCGTCGTCGACACGATCGGTGCGATGTCGGCAGCGCTGGCGATCATGGGCATAGGCATCGGGCCGACGCTCGTGACCCAGTTCAGTCTCGGTGCCGCACGCAGCCCGCTCGGCAGAACCACGACGGTGATGACGATGCTCGGCTCCGGCGTCATCGTCGGACAGTCGCTCGGTGCGGCGGTCGCGGGTGAGATCGCCGAGTCGGTCGGAACGTCCGCGGCTTTGATGCTTCCGGTGATCGCCGCCTCGATCACGTTCGCCGCCGGAGCCGTGAACTGGTTCCTCAGCCATAAGGGGCCCTCCACTCGATAGCCTGGGAGAAACCGACCGTCGACGTGAGGAATACCCATGACCACCGCAGATTTCGTCGTCGTCGCGAACCGGCTTCCCGTCGACCGTGTGGTGAGCGCCGACGGCGAAGAGGCCTGGCGCACCTCGCCAGGCGGTCTGGTCGCGGCCCTCGAGCCGGTCATGAAGCAGGTCGACGGCGCCTGGGTCGGCTGGGCCGGCCAGGCGGATCTCGAGCTCGAGCCGTTCACGGCGAACGGCATCCGGCTGATCCCGATCGCGCTGAGCGCGCAAGAGGTCGCCGAGTACTACGAGGGTTTCGCGAACGACACGATCTGGCCGCTCTATCACGACGTCATCGCGCCGCCGCAGTTCCACCGCGAGTGGTGGGACGCCTACGTCGCGGTCAATCGGCGCTTCGCAGAGGCGGCTGCGCAGGCTGCGGCCGAGAACGGCACCGTCTGGGTGCACGACTATCAGCTGCAGCTCGTGCCCGAGATGGTGCGGGCGCTGCGGCCGGACGTCACGATCGGGTACTTCCATCACATCCCGTTCCCGATGCACGGCCTGTACGCGCAGCTCCCCTGGCGGGACCAGGTGCTGCGCGGACTGCTCGGCGCAGACGTGGTGGGGTTCCAGCGCGCGCAGGACGCCACGTACTTCCTCGCCGCGGTGCGGCGGCGCCTCAGGTACGACGTGAAGGCGACCACCGTGGCGGTGCCGGGCGAGAACGGCGATCGCACCGTCATCGCCAAGGCCTTCCCCATCTCGATCGACACCTCCCCGTATCTCGAACTCGCGGCGCGTCCGGACGTGCAGGCGCGTGCACTCGAGATCAGGGAGAGCCTCGGCAACCCGAAGCGCATCCTGCTCGGCGTCGACCGCCTCGACTACACCAAGGGCATCAGGCACCGGATCAAGGCGTACGGCGAGCTTCTCGCGGCCGGCAGACTGAAGGTCGAGGACGTCACCCTCATCCAGGTGGCCAGCCCGAGTCGTGAACGCGTGGACGCGTACGTGCATCTGCGTGACGAGATCGAACTCGCGGTCGGCCGGATCAACGGCGACCACGACACCATGGAGCACACCGCGATCCGATACCTTCACCAGGGGTACCCGCGTGAGGAGATGGTGGCGCTCTACCTGGCGGCGGACGTCATGCTCGTCACGGCTCTCAGAGACGGCATGAACCTCGTGGCGAAGGAGTACGTCGCGTCACGGACGGACAATCGCGGAGTGCTGGTGCTGAGCGAGTTCACCGGGGCGGCGGATGAGCTCCGTCAGGCCGTGCGCGTGAACCCGCACGACATCGAGGACCTGAAGGATGCCATCATCACCGCCGTCGAGATGTCTCCCGGCGAGCAGGGAAAGCGGATGCGCTCTTTGCGGCGCCGGGTGCTCGAGCACGACGTGATCGCGTGGTCGTCATCGTTCCTGGAAGCGCTGTCGGCCGCCCGCTCATCCCGCCCATGAGACCGTGACCCGACACCGAGGAGAGACGCTGTGACCCGTACCTGGACCCCCGGCACCCCTGACGATGCTCTGAAGGCGATCGCGGGCACTGCGCGCCTGGTCATCGCACTGGACTTCGACGGCACCGCATCGCCGCTGGTGGACGAGCCCATGGCGGCACGGGCGCTGCCCGAGGTGAAGGCGCAGCTCGATCGGCTCGCGGCGCTCCCCGGCACATTCATCGCCTTCGTCTCCGGTCGCAGCCTGCATGATCTGCAGGCGATCACCGAGCACACGGCCGACTCGCGCATCGCCCTCGCCGGATCGCACGGCGCGCAGTACTGGTTCCCGGGGACCGGCGATGCCGATGCACCGGAGGCCGCCGCGGATGATGGATCGCGCGAGGAGCTCTGGGCCGCCGCGCAGCCGATCGTCGACCGCTATGAGAACGTGCGGCTCGAGCAGAAGACCTACGGCATGGGCATCCACACGCGCCGGGCGACTCCGGAAGTCGAAGCGGCGGTCTTCACCGAGGTCGACGCCCTGATGGCCGAGCGCTTCCCGCAGTGGCGCCGCAGGGCCGGCCATCGTGTGCTGGAGTTCTCCTCACGGGCCGAGGGCAAGGACGCAGCGATGAACGCACTGCGCGAGCACTTCGACGCCACCGGCATCCTGTTCGCCGGCGACGACGTCACGGACGAGGACGCCATGCGCGTGCTGCGACCGGGAGACCTCGGGGTGCGGGTCGGGCCGGGGGAGAGCGCCGCCATCCTGCGTGTGGAGAACCCACAACAGATGGCTGCGCTTCTGGAGGCGCTCGTGACCGAGCGGGTCGCCGGACGGGAATAGACTGCCGTCATGTCCCCGCAAGATCCTTCTTCGAACGCGCCCATCGACATCAAGCCCCGAAGCCGAGTCGTCACCGACGGCATCGAGGCCACGACCTCACGAGGAATGCTCCGTGCCGTCGGCATGGGCGACGCGGACTGGGACAAACCGCAGATCGGCATCGCGTCGAGCTGGAACGAGATCACGCCCTGCAACCTCAGCCTCGACCGCCTCGCACAGGGGGCCAAGGAAGGCGTGCACGGCGGCGGCGGCTACCCGTTGCAGTTCGGCACGATCTCCGTCTCGGACGGCATCTCCATGGGCCACGAGGGCATGCACTTCTCGCTCGTGTCGCGCGAAGTGATCGCCGACTCGGTCGAGACCGTCATGATGGCGGAGCGCCTCGACGGCTCCGTGCTGCTGGCGGGCTGCGACAAGTCCATCCCCGGCATGCTGATGGCCAGCGCCCGCCTCGACCTCTCCAGCGTGTTCCTCTACGCCGGCTCGATCGCACCGGGATGGGTGAAGCTCTCGGACGGCACCGAGAAGGACGTCACCATCATCGATTCGTTCGAGGCCGTCGGCGCATGCCGTGCGGGACTCATGAGCGAAGAGGACCTCAAGCGCATCGAGTGCGCGATCGCACCGGGCGAGGGCGCCTGCGGCGGCATGTACACCGCCAACACGATGGCATCCGTCGCCGAGGCGCTCGGCCTCAGCCTGCCGGGCTCCGCGGCACCGCCCGCCGCCGACCGTCGTCGCGACTACTTCGCGCACCGCTCCGGTGAGGCCGTCGTGAACCTGCTGCGTCAGGGGATCACCACCAGGGACATCCTCACCAAGGAGGCGTTCGAGAACGCGATCGCTCTCGCGATGGCACTGGGCGGCTCGACGAACGTCGTGCTGCATCTGCTCGCGATCGCCCGCGAGGCGGACGTCGACCTGAACCTGCACGACTTCAACCGCATCGGCGACAAGGTCCCGCACGTGGCCGACATGAAGCCGTTCGGAAAGTACGTCATGAACGACGTCGACCGACACGGCGGCATCCCCGTCATCATGAAGGCCATGCTCGACGAGGGGCTGCTCCACGGCGACGCGCTCACCGTCACGGGCAAGACCCTGGCCGAGAACCTCGCCGACCTCGACCCGCAGCCGATCGACGGTGAGGTCATCCACACCTTCGACAACCCGATCCACGCCACGGGCGGCCTCACCATCCTGCACGGATCACTCGCCCCGGAGGGCGCGGTCGTGAAGACCGCCGGTTTCGACGCCACGGTCTTCGAGGGCCCCGCCCGCGTCTTCGAGCGTGAGCGCGCGGCGATGGATGCTGTCGCGAACGGCGAGATCAACGCCGGAGAAGTCATCGTCATCCGCTACGAGGGACCCAAGGGCGGTCCCGGCATGCGCGAGATGCTCGCGATCACCGCGGCCATCAAGGGCGCGGGGCTCGGAAAAGATGTACTACTCTTGACTGACGGACGATTCTCAGGCGGCACAACCGGCCTGTGCATCGGCCACATAGCACCCGAAGCGGTGGACGCAGGTCCTATCGCCTTCGTGCGCGATGGTGATCTGATACGGGTCGATATCGCAGCTCGCTCTCTTGACTTACTCGTCGATGAGGCAGAGCTCGCCTCCCGCCGTTCCGGCTGGGAGCCGCTTCCCCCGCGCTATACCCGTGGCGTTCTTGCCAAGTACTCGCGACTCGTGCGTTCCGCTGCAGAAGGCGCGACGACCGGTTGATCCTCGTCGGCTGATTGCTGACGACTTCTCAGATCACCAAGGAAAGACATGACTGCTGATTCTGTTTCGGCCGTTCCACGGCCACCGTCCCAGAAGGCCGCCGCTCCGGAGATCACGGGGGCAGAAGCCGTCGTCCGTGCTCTCGGACTCCTCGGCGTCACCGATGTGTTCGGCATCCCCGGCGGCACGATCATGCCCGTCTACGATCCGCTCCTCGACGATGACACCGTTCGGCACATCCTCGTGCGCCATGAGCAGGGCGCTGGCCACGCGGCGGAGGGCTACGCCGCCGCGAGCGGTCGGGTAGGGGTCGCTATCGCGACGTCCGGTCCCGGTGCGACCAACCTCGTGACGGCGATCGCGGACGCGTACATGGACTCCGTGCCCCTCGTGGCGATCACCGGGCAGGTGTTCAGCCATCTGATGGGGACGGATGCGTTCCAGGAGGCGGACATCGTCGGCATCACCATGCCGGTGACCAAGCACTCCTTCCTGGTCAAGCATCCTGAGGACATCCCCGGGGCTCTGGCGGCGGCGTTCGAGATCGCCTCCACCGGGCGACCGGGTCCCGTGCTCGTCGACATCACGAAGGACGCGCAGCAGAAGTCGGCGCCGTTCGTGTGGCCGCCGAAGATCGACCTGCCCGGCTATCGTCCGGTGACCAAGGCGCACGGCAAGCAGATCCAGGCGGCGGCCGCCCTGCTGACCGAAGCGAAGAAGCCGGTGCTGTACGTCGGCGGCGGTGTCGTCCGCGGTCGCGCGGCGGCAGAGCTTCTCGCCCTCGCGGAGTCGACCGGCGCACCGGTCGTGACGACTTTGATGGCCAGGGGAGTGTTCCCCGACTCGCACCGCCAGCACCTCGGCATGCCGGGCATGCACGGCACGGTTCCAGCGGTGCTCGCGCTGCAGGAGTCCGACCTCATCGTCGCCCTGGGAGCTCGATTCGACGATCGAGTCACCGGGAAGGCCGCGGACTTCGCGCCCAATGCGAAGGTCGTGCACGTCGACATCGACCCGGCCGAGATCTCGAAGATCCGCAACGCGGACGTGCCGATCGTCGGCGACGTGCGCGACGTGCTGATCGACCTGGATGCCGCATTCCGCGGAGCGGTCGGCAGCGCGAAGCCGGACATCGCGGAGTGGTGGTCGTACCTGGACGGCCTGCGTGAGGAGTTCCCGCTCGGGTACTCGCCCACGGAGGACGGCCTGCTCGCCCCCCAGCACGTCATCCAGCGGATCGGCGAGCTCACCGGACCCGAGGGCGTCTACGTCGCGGGCGTCGGCCAGCACCAGATGTGGGCCGCGCAGTTCATCAAGTACGAGCGTCCGAACGCATGGTTGAACTCCGGCGGTGCCGGCACCATGGGCTACTCCGTCCCGGCGGCCATGGGCGCCAAGGTCGCAGAGCCCGATCGCGTCGTGTGGTCGATCGACGGCGACGGATGCTTCCAGATGACCAACCAGGAACTCGCCACCTGCGCGATCAACAACATCCCGATCAAGGTCGCGATCATCAACAACTCCTCGCTGGGCATGGTGCGCCAGTGGCAGACCCTGTTCTACGACGGGCGTCACTCCAACACCGACCTCAACACGGGTCACGGCACGATCCGCATCCCCGACTTCGTCAAGCTGGCCGAGGCGTACGGCTGCCTCGCGATCCGCGTGGAGAAGGAAGAGGAAGTGGATGCCGCGATCAAGCTGGCGCTCGAGACCAACGACCGCCCTGTCGTGATCGACTTCGTCGTCTCGGCCGACGCCATGGTGTGGCCGATGGTGCCGCAGGGCGTCAGTAACAGCTATGTCCAATACGCGCGCGACCATGCGCCCACGTTCGATGAGGAGGTCTGAGCGATGTCGACCCACGTACTGAGTCTTCTCGTCGAGGACACCCCCGGTCTTCTGACCCGTGTCGCCGGGCTCTTCGCACGCCGCGGCTTCAACATCGAGTCCCTCGCCGTCGGGGTGACCGAGGTGCCTGGCGTTTCGCGCATCACGGTTGTCGTCGACGTCGACCAGCTGCCGCTCGAGCAGGTCACGAAACAGCTCAACAAGCTGATCAACGTGATCAAGATCGTCGAGCTCGATTTCGCGACGTCCGTGCAGCGTCATCACGTGCTCGTCAAGGTGCGCACTGACAACGCCACCCGCTCGAACGTCATCGAGATCGTGAACCTGTTCCGCGCGGCCGTCGTCGACTACGCCTCCGACGCGCTGGTGATCGAGGTCACCGGCGACAAGGGCAAGGTCGACGCGATCCTGCGGGCGCTCGAGCCGTTCGGCATCAAGGAGCTGTCGCAGTCCGGCCTGCTCGCCATCGGCCGTGGCGGCAAGAGCATCACCGAACGCGTCCTGCGCGGCTGACCACCCAGACCATAGAACCTCCAGAAGGAAAGAGAAACACCAACGTGAGTACTGAGATCTTCTACGACGCCGACGCCGATCTGTCCCTCATCCAGGCCAAGAAGGTCGCGATCGTCGGCTACGGCTCGCAGGGCCACGCCCACGCGCAGAACCTGCGCGACTCGGGTGTCGAGGTCGCGATCGCGCTGAAGGACGGCTCGAAGTCGGCAGCCAAGGCGGAAGAGGCCGGCTTCCCGGTCAAGTCCGTCGCGGACGCCACCACCTGGGCCGACGTCATCATGATCCTCGCGCCCGACCAGCACCAGCGCACGATCTACTCCGAGTCGATCGCTCCGAACCTCACCGAGGGCAAGACGCTCGCGTTCGCACACGGCTTCAACATCCGCTTCGGCTACATCGACGCGCCAGAGGGCGTCGACGTCATCCTCGTGGCACCGAAGGCGCCGGGGCACACCGTGCGCCGCGAGTTCGTCGCCGGCCGTGGCATCCCCGACATCATCGCCGTCGAGAAGGATGCCTCCGGCCAGGCGTGGGCTCTCGCGCTCTCGTACGCGAAGGCCATCGGCGGCACCCGCGCCGGCGTCATCAAGACGACCTTCACCGAAGAGACCGAGACCGACCTGTTCGGCGAGCAGGCCGTGCTTTGCGGTGGCGTGAGCCACCTCGTGCAGGCCGGCTTCGAGACGCTCACCGAAGCGGGCTACCAGCCGCAGATCGCGTACTTCGAGGTGCTGCACGAGCTCAAGCTCATCGTCGACCTGATGTGGGAGGGCGGCATCGCCAAGCAGCGCTGGTCGATCTCCGACACGGCCGAGTTCGGCGACTACGTCTCCGGTCCCCGCGTGATCGACGAGCGCGTCAAGGAGAGCATGCAGGGCGTGCTCGCCGACATCCAGTCCGGCGCCTTCGCGAAGCGCTTCATCGACGACCAGGACAACGGCGCCGAGGAGTTCCTGGCGCTGCGTGCCAAGGAGGAGCAGCACCCGATCGAGGTCACCGGCAAGGAGCTGCGCTCGCTCTTCGCATGGAAGCAGCAGGACGAGGACTACGTCGACGGCAGCGCTGCGCGCTGACCCATCGCGTCACCAGAACGGGCATCCCTCGCGGGGTGCCCGTTCTGCGTCTCAGGGTCGCGTGAGCTCCTCGAGCACCTCGATCACGTGACGGTAGGGCTTGCCGGTCGCGCGGGTCATGCCGATCTCGCAGGTGCGGTTCGCCGACACGAAGGCGTCGAAGCCGTCGCGCGCGGCATCCGCCGCTGACACCTCGGCGGATTCGACGGCCGTGGCGCTCTCGGTGAGTTCGGGATGCAGCATCCCCCGGTCACCGGCGAAGGCGCAGCATCCCCAACCGTCGGGGATGTAGACCTCGTCGGCCACCGCCGAGGCGAGCACGGTGAGCGCACCCGTCGCGCCGAGGGCGGTCGTCGAGCACGTCGGATGCACGGCGATCGAGTCGAGCTTGCGTGAGACGGCGAGTCGGGGGAGCACCTCACGAGCGACGTAGGTCGTGGCGTCCTCGATGCGGAGCCCCGCGTACTCCGGATACTCGGCAAGGGACTTCGACAGCATGACGTGCAGCCCTTCCGTGCAGGAAGCCGCATCGCAGACCACCGGGAGCTCACCGTGACGGCTGGCCTCCCAGAGCGATGCGAGGACGCGCTCTGTCATCCGGTCGTACCCCGACAGATGCCCCTTGGACTTCCACGGTGTGCCGCAGCAGAGCCCGCCCGCGTCGTCGGGGACCACGACCGGGATGCCGGCACGGTCGAGCAGGGCTCCCAACGCCGCACGTGAACCGTGTCCTTCGCCCTCCGGGCCGAACATCGTGCCGATGCAGGCGCCGAAGAACACGGCCCGAGCATCGGCGGGTGCTGTCGGTTGCGGCGCCTTCGTGCCACCGCGGGGGAGTCCCGCGTCGTAGAGCGGCATCGTCTCCGCGCCGACGACAGCGCGGCCCAGGCGGGTGACGCCCGTCACCAGAGGAGCAGGGAGCGCATCGGCGACGGTCAGTGCCATCCCGCCGATCCGGGTCACGGCGCCCCAGCTCTTCGCCGCGGCATCCCATACGCCGTCCTCGATCTTCGAGGCTTCTTCGGCGCGCAGCCTCCGCACGAGGTCACCCGTGTTGATGTCGACAGGGCACGCGACGGCGCACATGCCGTCGACCGCGCACGTCTGCACGCCGTCGTAGTCGTAATCGGTGCGCAACTCCTTCAGCAGCTCGGTGTCGCCGCGTTCCTCGGCCCAGGCCATGTCGCGCCGCAGCACGATGCGCTGACGCGGTGTGAGCGTGATGTCCTTGCTCGGGCACGTCGGCTCGCAGTAGCCGCATTCCACACAGCGGTCGACCTCGCTCTCGACGGTCGGCACGCGCTTGAGATCGTGCAGATACGACTCGGCATCGTCGGAGAGCACGACGCCGGGGTTCAGGATGCCGTCCGGGTCGATCAGGCGCTTGATGTCCCACATGATGTCGGTGAGGAAGTCACCGTACTGGCGACGGACGAAGGGTGCCATGATCCGCCCTGTGCCGTGCTCGGCCTTCAGCGACCCGCCCTGGGCCAGCACGAGATCGACGAGATCCGCGGTGAACAGGCGGTACCTCTCGATGCTCGCCGGGTCGTCGAAGCGCTCGTTCAGCAGGAAGTGCACGTTCCCGTCCTTGGCATGGCCGAAGATCACCGAACCCTCGTAGCCGTGCACCGCGAACAGAGCGATCAGCTGCTCGCAGGTTGTGAGCAGGCGATCGACGGGAACGACGATGTCCTCCAGCAACGCGGTCGTGCCGGACGGGCGAGCACCCGCAACGGCCGTGTAGAGCCCCTTGCGCACCGTCCACAGCGATGCCCGTTCCGCAGCATCCGTCGTGAGCGTCGGCACGACCGCCAGCGGCAGCGCGTCGAACTCGTGCAGCGCCGCGTCAGATGCGACGGCGAGCTCCTCAACACCTGATGCGTGCACCTCGACGAGCAATGCCGCGTGGCCTTGCACGTCGATGCCCGCGATGGCGGCGGGAACATCGCTGAGCCGCTGCGCGACACGGAGGGACGCGGCATCCATGAGTTCGATCGTCGCGAGGCCGTGGCCGGCGAACTCGGGGCGAGCAAGACCGGGCAGAGCCGCCATGGCATCGGCGAGGGTCTCGAAGACGAGCAGGGCCGTGGCGATCTGCGGACGGATCTCGATCGTGCGGAAGCGGGCCTCGGCGACGAACGCCAGAGTGCCCTCGGAACCGATCACCAGGTGCTCGAGGATGCGGACGGGATCATCGAAGTCGACGAGCGCGTTGAGCCCGTAGCCCATCGTGTTCTTCATCGCGAACTGCCGCCGGATGTACTCGGCGTCCTCGGGGGAGCCGAGCAGGCGATCGCGCAGCGCGAGCAGGCCCTCGGCGATCTGCGGCTCGGCCGCCTGCAGCTGCGACAGAGCATCAGGTGCGCCCGTGTCGAGGATCGTGCCGCTCGGCAGGACCAGTACCAGCGACTCGACGGTCCGATAGGAGTTCTCGGTCACACCGCACGCCATGCCGCTGGAGTTGTTCGCGATCACGCCGCCGATCGTGCAGGCGATCTCGCTCGCCGGATCCGGCCCGAGCTTGCGCCGGTATCGTGCGAGCCGGGTGTTGACCTGCCGCACAGTGGCGCCGGGTCCGACGCGCACCGCGCGTCCGTCGTCCTCGACACCGATCCCGCGGAAGTTGCTGCGCGTGTCCATGAGGATGTCTCCCGAGACGCCCTGACCTGACAGGCTCGTGCCGCCGGAGCGGAACGTCAGCGTGCGTCCGGCCGCCCGCACTGCGGTGAACGCGGCCGCGACGCCAGCGGCGTCCGCCGGGGTGAGCACGGCATCGGGGATCAGCAGGTAGTGCGACGCGTCGTGGGCGCGGGCGAAGCGGTCGATCGAGCGGGAACTGAGCGCGGTGTCGGCGCCGAGCAGCGCGGTGTCCAAAGGGTGCGCGAGTGTCGTCGACACGGATCTCCCAAAGTTGTCTGACAAGAATACTGAGGAGTCTAGTCTCGTTTAGGCTGGATGCCATGATCCTCGAGGACCGCTCACTCGGCGTCGTCGGCATCGTCGACGCCGTGACCCGTCAGCTGCGCGCGCGCATCCTCTCCGGAGAGATCTCGGCGGGCACGCCGCTCACAGAGGCGAAGGTCTCGAAGCTGTTCGGTGTCGCCAGGCCCAGTGCGAAGGCGGCCATCGAGCAGCTGGTCTCGTCAGGACTGCTCGTGCGCACCGCGCATCGCAGTGCACGCGTCATCTCGATCGACCCGCGGATGGTGCGCGACGTCTACCGCACGCGCACCAGACTCGAGAGCGCCGCGCTGCGCGAGCTGGCGGCGTCGAAGAACGTGCCGGCCGCAGCCGCCGACGCCAACGCCCAGCTGCTGCGGATGCCCGAGGGGCCGAGCCCTGAGACCGTCGATCCCGATCTCCGCTTCCACACCGCACTCATCGACGGCATCGCCAGCGAACGCACCTCCCGCATGTACCGCAGCGTGCTCGACGAGGTGCGTCTGTGCATGGCGCAGGTGCAGGGACGGCGGCTCCTCGCGGCGGACGCGATCGCCGCACAGCACGCCGAGATCCTCGATGCCGTGGCCGCCGGCGACGGCGATCGTGCGGCGCTCCTGCTGGCCGAGCATCTGGGATCGGCCGAGGAACGCCTCGTGGAGGCGCTGGGGGAGTAGGACTACTCGGTGTCAGACTCCGGCGCCGCATCCTCCACCTGGATCGGGGCGTCGGCCGGATCCGCCCACACGGGAGCGGGCAGCAGCGTGTCGGTCGCGCCGCCCTGGATCGCGCGCAGAGCATCCGCGATCTCGTCGGCGTTCTCGGGTACGGCGAGCCCGCACGTGTTGAGCTCGGACGCGAACTTCAGCGTGAGACGGATCTTGCCCGCCTCGACGGCCTCGGCGGTGGTGCCGGTGCGCTTCTCGCTGCCGGTCTGGATGTCGGAGACCTCGTCGCAGACGTGGTAGACGCTTCCGCCGTCGACCCACACGACCTCGTCCTGTCCGAGCAGCTGGATGACGGTGGACTGATCCGCCGTGTACTGCTCGACCGACGGGGGGTTGTAATCGATGCCGAGCGCGACGGCGGCGAGGGCGAGGACGACGCCGATGATCCCGGCCGTGGTCTTCTGGCCCTTGTCCATGTCCTTGTTCAGGAAGATGAGGATGATCAGCGGCAGGAATGCGATCACCGCGATGATCGCGCCGAGCTGGTTCTGCACGAAGAAGCGCACCTTGTCGGACTTCTTCGCGGGGTCGAGGCGGTTCGCCTTCTTCCAGAGGATCGAGCCGGTGATCGACAGTGCAGCGATGACGACGAGCGCGACGATGAGGGTGATGAACGCCCACTGCGGGAACTGCGCGGTGACGTTCTGCTCCTCGAGGAGGCCGGTGTCCGGGTTGCGGACGAGTCCGCCGTCCTCTCCGACGAACTCGCGCTGACGAAGAAGCCAGAAGATCGCGACGGCTTCGGCCGCGATGGCGACGAACCAGAGCACCGCAGCGATCCAGCGCAGCGTCGTGGCCTTCTGCTTCGAGCCCGCCGTCGGCTTCCAGTCCGCCGCGGCCGCGCCGTCGGCGTCCGACGTCGCTGACGCGACGGCCTTCTCATTGCGCTCAGCCACGGTGAGTTCCCCTCTTTCTGTGAACGACCTGAGCATATCGGGCACCGCGGGGGCTCGCTACGCTGGGGTCATGACATCGGATGCTGACGACGCCCTCAGCTGGGAGGGCGATGACGATCGGCCGACGCAGAAGCCCGCCCCTGATGCAGCGGAGCAGAAGGCCGCGCTGCCGCGGGGCTGGAACGCCGTGGGCAGGCGCAGTGAGACCGTGGGCCGGATCGAAGACGACGGCACGATCAGCGAACCGGTCGAGCGTGCACCGCTCAGCACGCCGATGCTGCTGCTCGTCGGCATCGTCGGCGGCATCTATCTGCTCTACACGGTCGGCTGGACCATCGGCGGGCTCACGCTGCAGAGCAGCGCGATGTTCCTGATCCCGGATGTGATGTACCAGGTCGCGCTGTGGGCAGCCGTGCTCGCTCCTGCGCTCTGGTTCGGCGCCGCGTGGGTGCTGACCAGGCGTTCGGCCTCCTGGGTGCGCGTCGCCGGGCTCCTCGCCGGTGTGCTGCTGCTCGTGCCGTGGCCGTTCGTGATGACAGGGGCGGTGGGCGCATGACGGACAACGCGGTTTCCGAGGCGCAGCCGCTCGGGCTGTGGAAGAGCATCGTCGTCGGGCTCGCCGGACTCTTCTACGCGTATGCGGTCTGGAACGCCCTGTCGTACACCTTCACGGTCGCGCCGGCGGGGATCAACGCCTACGGGTGGTTCGTGCTGATCTTCTCGGTGCTGTTCCCGATCCTCGTGTTCGTCATCGTGTACGTGCTCGCGCGCCGTCGCTCCGCCGGCGAGCTGACGATCGCGATGATCGCCGGCCTGGCGCTCGTCGCGGTGTTCTGGATGAATGTGGCCGCCCTCAGCATGCTCACCACTTCGTTCCTGTCCGTCTGACCGGCGTCACACGGCGCGGGACGGCGTGCACGCTCGGGTAAGGTTGACACGATCGCGCCCCGACGGTGTGCGGCGCATCGATCCCCACCCGCGCGTACCCACGCTCATCCCGAAGGATCCTCTGTGCCGAAGACAACCGCGCCGAAGCCCGTCGTGCTCATTGCCGAAGTTCTCTCACCTGCGACCATCGAGGCGCTCGGGCCGGACTTCGACGTCCGTCAGGTCGACGGCACGGATCGTGAGGCGCTGTTCTCGTCACTGGCGGACGCGGATGCCGTACTCGTCCGCTCCGCGACGAAGATCGATGCGGAGGCACTCGGCCACGCACCGAAGCTGAAGGTCGTCGCGCGTGCCGGTGTCGGACTCGACAACGTCGACATCCAGGCATCCACCAAGGCCGGCGTCATGGTCGTCAACGCGCCCACATCGAACATCATCTCGGCCGCTGAGCTCACCTGCGGCCACATCCTCAGCCTGGCGCGTCACGTCCCCGCCGCGCATGCCTCACTCGCCGCCGGTCAGTGGAAGCGCAGCGCGTACACGGGCACCGAGCTCTACGAGAAGACGCTCGGCATCGTCGGCCTCGGACGGATCGGTGCACTGGTCGCCGCCCGGATGCAGGGCTTCGGGATGAAGATCGTCGCCTTCGATCCGTACGTCACCAGCGCACGCGCGCAGCAGCTCGGGGTCGAGCTGCGCACCCTGGACGAGCTGGGCGCCGAGGTCGACTTCCTCACGATCCACATGCCGAAGACGCCCGAGACCACGGGCATGATCGGTGCAGAGCAGTTCGCGGCCATGAAGAAGACCGCCTACGTCGTCAACGTCGCTCGCGGTGGCCTGATCGACGAGGTCGCTCTGCGCGAAGCGCTGCTGGCCGGCGAGATCGCCGGTGCCGGCCTCGACGTGTTCACCTCCGAGCCCCCGGCAGAGGGCGGTTCGGCGCAGGAGCTGCTGGATCTGCCCAACGTCGTCGTCACCCCGCACCTCGGAGCGTCGACGGATGAGGCGCAGGAGAAGGCCGGCATCTCGGTGGCCCGCTCCGTGAAGCTCGCGCTCGAGGGCGATCTGGTTCCGGATGCCGTCAACGTCGCCGGCGGTGTGATCGATCCGTTCGTACGCCCCGGCATCGCACTGGTCGAGAAGCTCGGTCAGATCTTCAGCGGCCTCACCACCTCCGCGCTGACGAGTCTCGACATCGAGGTGCGCGGCGAGCTCGCGGACTACGACGTGAGCGTCTATCGGCTGGCCGCGCTCAAGGGCGTGCTCTCCAACGTCGTGAGCGAGAACGTCTCCTACGTCAACGCGCCGCTGTTCGCCGAGCAGCGCGGCATCGAGGCGCGTCTGATCGTGGACAAGGAGAGCCCCGAGTACCGCAACCTCACCACGCTTCGCGGCGCCCTCGCCGACGGAACGGTGCTCACGGTCGCCGGCACGCTCGCCGGCACCCGGATGGTGCAGAAGATCGTCGGGATCAACGGTCACGACATCGAGGTGCCGATCGAGACGCATCACGTCGTGATGCAGTACACGGACCGTCCGGGCATCGTCGCGATCTACGGCCAGAAGTTCGGCGAAGCCGGGATCAACATCGCCGGGATGCAGGTCGCACGACGTGAGGCCGGCGGTCAGGCGCTCACCGTCCTGACGGTCGATTCCCGAGTGCCCGAGGAGCTGCTCTCAGAGGTCGGCGAGGCCATCGACGCCAAGGTGATCCGTTCGATCGAGATCACCGAGGTCTGACCGGATGATGCGGCGCCCGACATGAACGAGCCCGCATTCTCCAGCCTCGCGTTCGGCGAGGGACGGTTCGACCACGGCGATGTCGTGTTCATTCCGATACCTCCGCACGCGAGCGTCGACCCCCGTGTCTGGGCGGAGACTCTGTTCTCCCGTGCATCGATCCCGAAGCCGGTGCAGGCGCTGTTCGGGGTGCGGATGATCTTCGCGTCGCTGCTGGGGCTCCGTCCGGCGCCGGACGGTGTCTTCGAGGTTCGTGAGGTGGTCGGAGACGAGGCCCTCATGAGCTTCGACGATGCCCATCTCGACTTCCGCTGCGCGGTCGGCGTGGACGCCGAAACGCGCGTGGTCCGAGTGACGACCGTGGTGCGCCTGCACGGATGGCGGGGCCGTGTGTATTTCACGCCGGTGAGTCTGCTGCATCCGATGATCGTGCAGTCGATGCTGCGCCGCACTCGACGCATCCTCTCGGGACGGGCCCCCGGACTCTAGGACGTCGCGCGGACCACCAGTTCGACGAGCGCGCGCAACTCCTGATCGCGGGGGACCAGCCGGTCCGGACCGTTGATGTCGAGCGAATTGTTGAAGTACAGCCCGTCTCCGACGAGCAGCACGAGGTCGAGCGACGCCTGATCGCGCACACGAGGGCGGATCGCATCGGCCCAACTGCTGCGGGTCTCGCGCAGTGCATCGCCGGCGGCGCTCGATCCGCCCTGCGCGAGCCGTGAGACGGCGATGAGCGCGCGGTCGAGCGGCTCGTTCTCCATGACCGAGGTGCGCACGTAATAGGCGACGGGCCCCTCCGGTGCGACGTTCATCTCGGTCAGATCTTCGTCGACGAGACGCATCAGCCGCTCGATCATGCCGGTCGTGAGGTCGTCCTTCGAGGCGAAATGGTAGAGCAGGCCGCCCTTGGACACACCGGCCGCCTTCGCGGTGGCGTCGAGGGTCGCGGTGCGCTCACCAGAGGAGATGAGGATCTCCTCGAAGGCGTCGAGCACGCGCTCTCGAGCGAGGGGAGGTCTGGCCATATCTGTTACTATACCATCTGGACGGTTTACTATCGAAAGAGGATGAGATGGCCCAGATCGGGGTCGAGACGAGCGGGATCAATGCACCACGTGCGGGGGCACGGGCGTGGCTGGCGCTCGTCGTGCTCATGCTGCCCGTGCTGCTGGTGTCGGTCGACAACACGGTGCTGAGCTTCGCGCTGCCCGAGATCGCGATCGCGCTGGCGCCGTCCGGCGCCGAGCAGCTGTGGATCATCGACGCGTACCCACTCGTGCTCGCCGGACTCCTCGTCACGATGGGCACTCTGGGCGACCGGTTCGGCCGTCGCCGGATGCTGCTGATCGGATCCACCGGGTTCGCCGCGGTCTCCGTGCTCGCGGCGTTCGCGCCGACGGCAGCGCTTCTGATCGCCGCGCGTGCGCTGCTCGGGTTCTTCGGCGCGATGCTGATGCCCTCGACCCTGTCGCTGCTGCGGTCGATCTTCCAGAACCGCGACCAGCGGCGGATGGCGATCGCCGTGTGGGCGTCGGCCTTCTCCGCCGGTTCGGCGCTCGGCCCGATCGTCGGCGGGTTCCTGCTCGAGCACTTCGCATGGGGTTCGGTCTTCCTCATCGCCGTGCCGGTGCTGATCCCGCTGCTGGTCGGGGCGCCGCTGCTGGTTCCGGAGAGCCGCGACCCGGCCCCGGGCAGGATCGATCCGATCAGCATCGCGTTGTCCATGGGGACGATGATCCCGGTGGTCTACGCGATCAAGGCCGTGGCCGTCGACGGCATCACGGTGGCCGCCGTGCTCTGGGCGCTGCTGGGCGTCGCGATGGGCTGGCTGTTCGTGCGCCGTCAGCTGCGCGCCAAGACGCCGATGCTCGACATGGCGCTGTTCCGTCGGGGGTCGTTCTCCGGCGCGATCCTGGTGAACCTGCTCAGTGTGGTGGCGCTCGTCGGGTTCCTGTACTTCGTGCCGCAGCACCTGCAGCTGATCCTGGGGATGTCGCCGATGATGGCCGGTATCGCCCTGGTGCCGGGAATGCTCGCCGTGATCGTCGCAGGGCTGAGCGTCGTCCCTGTGTCACGCCGCGTTCCGCCGCACATCCTGGTCCCTTCGGCCCTCGCATTCTCTGTCGTCGGATACCTGCTCGTCGCATTCACGACGGCGGGGCACGGTGCGCTCCCGCTGATCCTCGCCTTCGTCGTGCTCGGGATAGGCATCGGCGCCGCCGAGACGATCTCGAACGAGCTGATCCTCTCGAGCGCACCCGCGGCGAAGGCCGGCGCCGCGAGCGCGGTGTCCGAGACCGCGTACGAACTGGGTGCGGTGCTGGGCACGGCGGTGCTCGGCGGCATCATCACGGCGTTCTACCGCTCGGCTCTCGTGGTTCCGGAAGGCGTTCCTTCCGGCGTCGCCGAGGCCGCGCGTGAGACCCTCGCCGGGGCGTACACCGCGGCCGAGGAGTTGCCGGATGCGCTGGGATCGGCGCTGTGGGAGGCCGCGGCATCCGCCTTCGACTCCGGGGTGCTGGTGACCTCGCTGATCGGCGCGGTCCTGGTCGTGGGGGCCGGCACGATCGCCGCCGTCACACTGCGCACGAAGGCCGCACGCTGACCAGTACGCTGGTGGATACGTGCCCCCGCGCGAAGTCGCGCCACGGGCGATCCCGGTGCAAGGAGTGTCAATGTCGCGTGTCGTGAAGCTGGCCGTCATCCCCGGTGACGGCATCGGTCCCGAGGTCGTCGCCGAGGCGGAGAGGGCGCTCGACGCCGTCACCGCCGGCAGTGACGTCACGTTCGAGAAGACGCACTTCTCGCTCGGTGCCGCGCGATACCTCGAGACCGGAGACACCCTCACGGACGAGGATCTCGCCGCGATCAGGGCTCATGACGCCATCATCCTCGGCGCCGTCGGCGGAACGCCGGGTGACCCGCGGCTGAAGGACGCGAACATCGAACGCGGTCTGCTGCTGAAGCTGCGCTTCACGTTCGATCACTACGTCAACCTGCGCCCGTCGAAGCTCTATGCCGGAGCTCCTGGGCCGCTCGCCGATCCCGGCGACGTCGACTTCGTCGTCGTGCGCGAGGGCACGGAAGGGCCGTACGTCGGCAACGGCGGCGCGATCAGGGTCGGCACGCCGCACGAGATCGCGAACGAGACCAGCGTGAACACCGCCTACGGCATCGAGCGCGTGGTGCGGTACGCCTTCGAGCTGGCGGGGCGTCGTCGGCAGAAGCTCACCCTCGTGCACAAGACCAACGTGCTCGTGCACTCGGGTGGCATGTGGAAGCGCATCGTCGACGAGGTGGCGACCGAGCACCCTGACGTGGCCGTAGACTATCTCCACGTCGACGCGGCAACGATCTTCCTGGTCACGAACCCCTCCCGCTTCGACGTGATCGTCACCGACAACCTCTTCGGCGACATCCTCACGGATCTGGCAGGCGCCGTCACCGGTGGCATCGGCCTCGCCGCATCGGGCAACATCAACCCCGACGGCACGTTCCCCTCGATGTTCGAGCCCGTTCATGGTTCGGCGCCCGACATCGCAGGCCAGCAGAAGGCCGACCCCACTGCGGCGATCCTGTCCGTCGCCCTGCTGCTCGATCACCTCGGGCTCGCGCAGGAATCCGATCGCCTCACACGTGCGATCGAAGCCGACATCGCAGCACGGGCCGGTTCCCGTACCACCAGCCAGACGGGCGACGCGATCATCGCACGGCTCCAGGCGTAGTCTGAGACCACGCGCACGCCGCCCGCAACGAACGCAGGATGTGACATGACAACGACCGAGACCGAACTCGCCCCGCTCGAGTTCTCCGTGACCAAGAACCTCGCTGCACGCTCCGCCGCGCAGCGCGATGAAGCCCTCGCCAACCCGGGCTTCGGCACGATCTTCACCGACCACATGGTCGACATCTGCTGGTCGGCGCGCGGGGGATGGCACCGACCGCGTGTGCAGCCGTACGGCCCGATCTCGCTCGACCCCGCAGCTGCCGTGCTGCACTACGGCCAGGAGATCTTCGAAGGCATCAAGGCCTATCGCCACGCCGACGGTTCGATCCACACCTTCCGCCCCGACCAGAATGCGGCGCGTCTGCAGCGCAGCGCCCGCCGGATGGCTCTGCCAGAGCTCCCCGCCGACTACTTCCTCCAGTCGCTGCGCGAACTCATCGCGGTCGACGGGGCCTGGGTGCCGTCAGGAGAGGACCAGAGCCTCTACCTGCGCCCGTTCATGTTCGCGAAGGAGGCGTTCCTCGGTGTGCGCCCGGCGCAGAAGGTCGCGTACTACGTGATCGCGAGCCCCGCGGGCTCCTACTTCAAGGGCGGCGTCAAACCGGTGCGCATCTGGCTCTCCGAGACGCATGCCCGTGCCGGCAGGGGCGGTACGGGAGCGGCGAAGACGGGCGGGAACTACGCCTCCAGCCTGCTGCCGCAGGCCGAAGCCTACGACAAGGGCTGCGACCAGGTCGTGTTCCTCGACCAGGACGGCAATGTCGAAGAGCTCGGCGGGATGAACGTCGTGTTCGTGTTCAAGGACGGACGCGTCGTCACGCCGGAGTCCGACAGCATCCTCGAGGGCATCACACGCAACTCGCTGCTGCAGCTCGCCGAGGATCGCGGCCACACCGTCGAGCGCCGTCCGGTCTCCCTGCAGGAGTGGCGCGACGGTGTCGCGTCCGGTGACATCGTCGAGGTGTTCGCATGCGGCACGGCCGCCGTCGTCACACCCATCGGTGCACTGGTCACGGCCGACTTCGAGGATGTGCAGCCCACCGGCGAGCTCGCCCTCTCGCTGCGCGAGGAGCTCACCGACATCCAGTACGGTCGGGCGACGGACAAGCACGGCTGGCTCCACCGCCTCGACGCCTGACCTCGTCCCACCCGTACCGGCGCCGGTACCCGGGCTAGGCTGGAGCGGTGAAGATCGCTCGGTTCAGCCACAATGACGCCATCCGCTACGGCATCGTCGACGAGCAGGAGCTCGTCGTCCTCGCCGGAGACCCGATGTTCGCGGGGTACGAGACCACGGGCGAGCGCGTGCCGCTCGCGGATGCCGCGCTGCTCGCACCCGTGATCCCTCGGTCGAAGGTGGTGTGCGTGGGCAAGAACTATCACGATCATGCCGCCGAGATGGGGGGAGTGGCACCGGAGGAACCGCTCCTGTTCCTCAAGCCGAACACCTCGGTGATCGGCCCCGGTGACACGATCGTCCGTCCGACGATCTCGGAGCGCACCGAGCACGAGGGCGAGCTCGCGGTGGTCATCGGCCGGATCGCGAAGAACGTCACGGCGGAGAACGCACTCGACTACGTTTTCGGGTACACCGTCGCCAACGACGTCACTGCGCGCGACCTGCAGAAGAAGGACGGCCAGTGGACGCGCGGCAAGGGGTTCGACACCTTCTGCCCGCTGGGGCCCGTCATCGAGACGGACTTCGTCCAGACGGATGCCACGATCGAGACGCGGGTCAACGGCGAGGTGCGCCAGCACGCACCGCTCAGCGACATGATCCATTCGGTTGCGGCGATCATCGAGTACGCGTCCGCCGTGTTCACCCTGCTGCCCGGTGACGTCATCCTCACGGGCACGCCGGCCGGCGTCGGCCCGTTCGAGGCAGGCGACACGGTCGAGGTCGAGGTCTCCGGTCTCGGCATCCTTCGCAATTCTGTGCGCGACGCCATACCCGTGGCATGACGACGCTGCCGGCTCTCGACCAGGCGGCGATCCAGCGGCGGACAGTCCTCGTCCTGTCGCTCGGACAGGTGCTCGGAGGCATCGCGTTCGGCGCGACGGTCTCACTCGGAGCGCTGCTCGCGGCCGACCTTTCCGGCGACGATGCGCTGTCGGGCCTGGCGACGGCCGCTGTCACGCTCGGCGCCGCACTGTGCGCCATCCCGCTGGCCCGACTCGCGAGTCGTGTCGGACGCAGGCGGGCACTGACACTCGGGAACCTGTTCGCACTGGTCGGCATCGGCGTCGTCATCCTGGCCGCCGCGATGCGGGTCTTCCCGCTGCTGCTCGTCGGCATCCTGATGATCGGCGCCGGCAACGCGGGCAATCTGCAGTCCCGCTTCGCGGCGACCGACCTCGCCTCGCCGACGCACCGCGGACGCGACCTGTCGGTCGTGGTGTGGGCCACGACGATCGGCGGGGTCTCCGGTCCGCTGCTGCTCGGCCCCGGAGAGATCGTCGGCCAGGCCATCGGCATGCCGCCGCAGACCGGCTCCTACCTCTTCTCTCTGGTCGCCCAGACGGCGGCGTTCGTCCTCTATGTCGTCGCTCTGCGGCCAGACCCGCTTCTGACCGCGCAGCGGCTCGCGAAGGATGCCGCGGCATCCCTCTCAGCACCCGTCGTCGTGCCGGATCGCCCGACGGTCGCCCGCTATGCGATCTTCGCGATCGCCGGGTCGCATGTCGTGATGGCCTCGGTGATGGCGATGACACCGATCCATCTGTCCCATATGGCGCACGGCATGCACGCAGGTCATGCGTCGAGCGCGGACATCTCACTGCTGGTCGGCTTCACGATCGCCATGCACGTCGCCGGCATGTACGGGCTGTCACCGGTCTTCGGCATCCTCGCCGACAGGTGGGGGCGGCTGCGTGTCGTACTGCTCGGACAGGCGATGCTCGCCGGAGCGCTCGCGTTCGCCGTCCTCGTGAACGATCAGGCGTGGGGCGTGATGGTCGCGCTCATCCTGCTCGGCCTCGGCTGGAGCGCCGCCACCGTCGCCGGAGCGGCGCTGCTCACCGAGGCGAGTGCGCCGGAACTGCGCACCCGGCGTCAGGGGCGCAGCGATTCGCTCATGAGCCTGTCGGCCGCCGCCGGTGCGGTGCTTGCCGGCGTGGTGCTCTCGAACTTCCAGTACTCGGGACTGGGGATCGCGGCATCCGTGCTCGTCCTCGCGATCGTCGTGCTCGCGCCACTGGGGCGGGCCAGGGCGTGAAGTCATGGGCGGGCGTCGGCGAGGCCTACGCCGCCTCCTACGCCGCGCTGTGCGAGGGGACTCACGACGAGATCGTGCGCGGGCTCGGACCGGCGAGAGGCCGTCGGCTGGTGGATGTCGGAGCCGGCACCGGAACGCTCGCGGCACGACTGATGGATGCCGGCTGGTCGGTCACGGGCTGCGAACCGGAGTCGTCGATGCGGGCCGTCGCCGCACGGGATCATCCACGCGTGCCGATGGTCGACGGTGCGCTGCCCGGCCTGCCGTTCGATGACGCCGTGCACGATGCCGTGACGGCGAACTTCGTGCTCAACCACGTGCCGGATCCGCGTGCTGCGGCGCGCGAGCTCCGGCGGATCGCGGCGCCGGATGCCGTGCTGGTCGCCACGATCTGGATCGTCTCGCCGTCGTGGTTCTGGCAGAGCGTCAGCGACCGCGCCGGTCTCGTGGCACCCGCCGGCGGACGACTCGCGCCGGACAAGGACTTCGAGCGGACCTCGGAAGGATTCGGACGGATGCTCGCGGACGGCGGGTGGCGTGGGGTCGAGGTGAGCGAGCACAACTGGACCTGGCACGTGGAGACCGAAGCGCTCTGGCGCTCGGCGGTGGGCGGTGTCGCCTCCGCCGGCGCGTTGTACCTCTCGCTCGATGCGGCCGAACGAACGCGGTTCGCGCGGGCGTTCGACCAGCTGTGCGCGGAGCATTCGAACGGCTCGCGGGTCGCGCTCGAGCACACTGCGGCCGTCGCTGTCGGCGGCGTGGGTTGAGCCGGCATCCGCACGCGTAGGATTGAGAGGCTATGGCTACCCCGCATCCTCTCACCACGACCGCTTCAGGCGCCGACGTCCGCGTCCGCTTCTGCCCTTCGCCGACCGGCCTTCCGCACGTGGGGATGGTGCGCACCGCTCTGTACAACTGGGCGTACGCGCGACACAACGGCGGCAAGCTCGTCTTCCGCATCGAGGACACCGATGCCGCTCGCGACAGCGAGGAGAGCTTCCAGCAGCTCGTCGACGCGCTGACCTGGCTGAAGATCGACTGGGATGAGGGCGTGCAGGTCGGCGGACCCCACGAGCCGTACCGCCAGTCGCAGCGTCACGACATCTACCGCGGCGTGATCGACAAGCTGCTCGCCTCCGGCGCACTGTACGAGAGCTTCTCGAACGCCGAGGAGATCGACGCCCGCAACGAGGCGAACGGGCGCGCGAAGCAGCTCGGCTACGACAACTTCGACCGCGACCTCACCTACGAGCAGAAGGCCGCCTTCCGCGAGGAGGGCCGGCTGCCCGCCCTACGCCTGCGGGTGCCGGAGGAGGACCTGACCTATGTCGATCTGATCCGCGGCGAGGTGACGTTCCCCGCGGGGTCGTTCCCCGATTTCGTGGTGGTGCGGCCGAACGGCGTCCCGCTCTACACGTTCGTGAACCCCGTCGACGACGCGTTGATGGGCATCACGCACGTGCTGCGCGGTGAAGACCTGATGCCGTCGACGGCGCGTCAGCTGGCCCTGTACGCCGCGCTCATCGAGGCGGGCGTCACCACCTTCGTCCCGCGCTTCGCTCACATGCCGCTGGTGCTGGGTGAGACCGGCAACAAGAAGCTCTCCAAGCGCGACCCGCAGGCCGACCTCTTCCTGCATCGCGAGCGCGGCTTCATCCATGAGGGACTGCTCAACTACCTCGCGCTGCTCGGCTGGTCGATCGGGCCCGACCGCGACATCTTCTCGCTGGACGAGTTCATCGCCGCGTTCGACATCGAGAACGTCAACCCGAACCCCGCGCGCTTCGACCAGAAGAAGGCCGAGTCGATCAACGGCGACCACATCCGGATGCTGGAGGTCAAGGACTTCGCCGAGCGCACGATCCCGTACCTCGCCGCTGCAGGGCTCTTCGAAGAGCCGACGCACGAGCAGCTGGTCCTCGCGTTCCGAGCAGCACCGCTGGTGCACGAGCGCGTGCAGCTTCTCGGAGAGGTGCCCGGCATGCTCGGCTTCCTCTTCACCGACGAGATCTCGTACGACGCGGACGCGCTCAAGGGCCTGCCCGCCAACGCGGTGGACGTGCTCGAGGCGTGCGTCACGGCGCTCGAGCCGGTGACGGAGTTCACGCCGGAGAAGATCCAGGAGGCTCTCGCGACCGCGCTGGTCGAGAACCTCGAGCTCAAGCCCCGGGTGGCCTACGGGCCGCCGCGCGTCGCGATCACCGGACGCCGCATCTCGCCGCCGCTGTTCGAGTCGATGGAGCTGATCGGCAAGGACGTCACGCTGCAGCGCCTGGGTGCATTGATCGCGCTTCTCCGCTCCTAGGCGCGACCGGCGTGTCGTGCCCTGAGTCGCACGACGCGCCCGGAGGTCCGCTGAGCCGGGGGCGTTTTGGCGGCGACGTTCGGATCGGGTAGAGTAGTACCTCGGTGCGAGGCTCAGGTTTCGCCCTTGGGGTATGGTGTAATTGGCAACACAGCGGTTTCTGGTACCGCCATTCTTGGTTCGAGTCCAGGTACCCCAGCCACAGAAGAACCCCCGCTCAGGCGGGGGTTTTCTTGGTTAAGGCCAGGCGTCGCAGCATCCGACGGGGAGGATCTCATGTCACGACTGCCCATCACCCGTGAGACCGACGGCGATCGCGTCGTGTACCGCGACGCCGGGCGTCGGATCACGCGCGAGCGCGAGATCGCGAGACTGGATTCCCTGGCGATCCCGCCGGCCTGGACGGATGTGGAGATCTCGCGCTCCTCGTCCTCCAAGGTGCTGGCACGCGGAGTCGATGCGGCAGGTCGCCGCCAAGCCCTCTACAGCCCCGCGTACCGTCGGCGGCAGGAGAAGAAGAAGTACGCGCGCGTGCTGGAGTTCGCCGAACGACTGCCACGTCTGCGCAAGCAGCTGGATCACGACCTGCGCAGGCGCAGACTCGGCGAGGACAAGGTCATCGCCTGCATCGTCAAACTGATCGACCAGGAGTTCTTCCGCGTCGGCAATCCCGAGTACGCCCGGAAGTACGAGCACTACGGGATCACGACGCTCCGGCGCAAGCACACCGACGTCTCCTCGAACGCCGTGACCTTCGACTTCATCGGCAAGAGCGGGAAGCGGCACGTCAAGACGGTCCGCGATCCGCAACTCGTCAACGTGATCCGCCGGCTCAACGAGATGCCAGGGCACGAGATCTTCCGCTTCCTCGATGAGGACGGAATCATCCACGACATCGACAGCCGGAGAGTGAACGCGTACGTCAAGAGGCACATGGGCCGCGACTTCTCGGCGAAGGACTTCCGCACGTGGGGCGGCACGCTGCTCGCGACCTCCGCCTTGCTCGCGGTCGAGCGCGAACGGGGCGACGCGGGTGAAGACGCCGCGGTGGTCCGTGACGTCGTGGCGCGGGTGGCCGACCGCCTCGGCAACACTCCTGCGGTGACGAAGGACTCGTACATCGACCCGCGCGTCTTCGCCGCGTTCGAGGACGGCGTGACGATCCCCGCGGTCCGCCGGGCGATGAGCCGGATGCGGCCCCGCAAGTACCTCACGGTCGAGGAGCAGTGCGTTCTCAAGGTGCTGCGCAAAGGCTGAGCCGCTCTGCGTCGTCGGCATTGCGCCTGTTCGCAGATCGGGCCAGGATGTTCTGCAGTGCGTGCAGTGGATGAGGACCGATGACGTTTGCAGTGAGGCGGGCCGGCGAACACATCGGTCGACTGTCGCTGCTCGCGCTCGTCGCGGCTCTCGTCGTCGGCGGCATCGGCGCGATCGACGCGGTGTCCGAGCGGCTGCTCGCCGCCGGATCGTCCCGAATCCTCGCGGACGCGGAGCCGGCGGCCCGTACTCTTCGCGTCGTGGCGCTCCAGGCCGCAGACGGCGCTGCGCAGGACGCCGAGGTCCGCGCAGCGATCCAGGCGACGTTCCTCGACACCGACATCTCCATCGCCCGTCAGGCCGAGGTCGACGCCGCGGTGACGACGGCGTCCGGAGACGTGCTCGACCTGCGCCTGCTCGAAGACGCGCGCGTTCCCGATCTCGGCCGCATCGCGGAAGGGGAGTGGCCCCGTGCGCCCGATGAGATCGCGATGCTGAGCGCCGCGGCGGAGCGCTACGACCTCGGCGTGGGCGACACCGTCACCCTGAACAGAGACGGCGAGAGACTCACGGTCGTGGGCCTGTGGACCGCCGACGACCCCCAGGACCCCGCCTGGCACGGCGAGACGGCCGTGGCATCCGGTGAGACCGACGGCGTGATCGGTCCGGCGATCGTCGCCGACGACGCCCTACTCCGACTTCCCGGCACGGCGCGGATCACGTGGGAGATCGAGCCGGATCGGGTCGGACTCGACGAGATCCCGAAGCTCCAGCGCGCGAGCGCGGCTCTGAGTGGATTGCCCGAAGAAGTGGATCCCCAGCGCGCGCAGAACACGCGCATCCTGGGAAGCCTCGGCGACACACTGCAGCGGGCATCGACAGCAGTCCTCGCCACGCGCGGTCTGCTCGTCGCGCCGCTGCTCATCATCGCGCTGCTCGGCGTCCTGGTGCTGAGCCTCGCCCTCTCGACCCTCGCACTCGCGCGCGGCGAGGAGCTGCGCCTCCTGCGCGCCCGCGGGGCGTCTTCGCTGCGGCTGGCTCTCAGCGCCGCGACCGAGGCTGCCGCATTCGTGGCCGCGGGGGCGCTCATCGCGCTCGTGCCGCTCGCGGTGACTGTGGGGATCAGCGTGGTCGCGCTGCTCACGGCTGTCGGCGCGGTGGTGCTCGCGGCTGCCGCTGCGGCGCTGTTCACCGTGCGCAGCGCGGGTGGTGCCGACACCGTGCGGCCGGAATCGGTGCGCGGGGATGCGAACGTGCGCATGCTGCGCACAGGGCTCGTCCCCGTGGGCTCGATCGTGTGTCTGGCCGCGCTGTCCGCCTGGCAGCTGTTCACGAACGGCGCAGTGATCCGTCCCGATGGGTCACCGGATCCGCTCGCCGCGGCCGCTCCGGCACTGTTGATCATCGCCGCGTGCACCGTGGCTCCCGTGACAGCGGGACTGCTCGCCGGACTGGCGGAGCGGCTGCTGCGCCGCACACGCGGAGCTGTGCCGATCCTTCCGCTCCGTCAGATCGCTCGTCGCATGGGCAGCATCGCGGTGGCGATCCTGTGCCTCGCCCTCGCCGCCGCGTCGTCGGCCCTGGCCGCGGCCGCTCCTACCGCCGCGGGCGCCGCTGAGCACCGCGCGCAGGTCGCGCTCCTCGGCGGAGACATCCGCATGATCTCGGACGACGGCGTGCACGAGGTCGCCGCCGCTGCTGCGACGTGGGACGAGGTGACGAAGGCGACAGAACTCGTCCGCATGCCCGTCACCGTCGGGTCCGACACCGCAGTGCTCCTCGCCGGCCCGCCTGCCGCACTGGGGATCGAAGACGGGCTCGCATCGGAAGCGCCGGGCACGATCGCCGCCGCGGTCACACGAAGCCTGGCAGATCATCTCGGAGCCGAGGAGGGCACCGTCTTCACGGCACGGATCCGCTCGGTCGCCCGTCCTGTCTCGATCGAGATCGGTCGCATCGTCGACGCCCTGCCTGGTGTGGGAAGCGGATTCGGCATCGCGGCCGATCCTGAGGAGCTGCACGCCGCGGGCGCCGACCTGCGTCCCAACGAACTCTGGCTGCGCAGCAGCACACCGGTCGACACCGCGGCGCACATGCTGACGCAGGCGACGCATCCGGCACGGATCCTCACCGCAGCGCAGGTGAGCGCCGCGCCCGTCGTCTCCATCGCCCCGGCATTGCTGGCGGCGGGTGCGCTCGTCTCCGCCGTCCTGGGGGTGATCGGATTCCTCGCCGCGATGTCGGCCACGGCCCGTGCGCGCCGCGGGGAGTCTCTCGTACTGCGTGCGCTCGGGCTGCGGCCGGCACGTCAGCGCGCTCTGCGGATCGGGGAGACCCTCGGTGTGGCGTTCTACGCCGTGCTCATCGGCACCGTGCTGGGCATCGCCGTGGCGGCAGCTGTTCTGCCCGTCGTTCTGGGAGCAGGGACATGAGCGGCCGCATCCCCGTGCTGATGCGCGGAGCCTTGACCACGCCGGCTCTGTCGTCGTTCCTCGTGATCGTGATCGCCGCGCTGTCGTACATCGGCGTCGCAGCTCCCGCTTTCCTCGCGGACGGGCGCACCGCGACCATCCAGCGCAGTGTCATGTCGCTGCCGGACCTCAGCCGATGGCTCTCTGCGACCACGCCGGGACTGCCGGCGATCGATCCCGTTTCGGACGGGGGATCCGGCGTGTGGGGGAGCGCGCTCGAGGTGCTCGCGCAGAAGCGCCAGGATCAGCCCGAGCCATTGCGCGCGCTGCTGGGCGCGCCCCGGATGACCGTGACGGCCGACGCGCAGCCCACGCGCGATGACGACCCCGACCGTGACTCCCCGGTGCCGAACAACAGAGTCGGGCTCGTCTCCGATCCTGGGCTCACGGCGCGCGCCGACCTCGTCGAGGGACGCCTCCCTGAGCTCACGGATCCCGCGGACGGCATCGAGATCGTGCTCACCGAGACGGTCGCCGACCAGCTGGGTTGGCGCCCTGGGACCGAACGCCGTTGGGAGGATACGACGTTGATGCTCACGGGCATCGTCGCCCCCGGTGAGCGGGATCAGGGCGACTGGGCGTTCATCAGCGGGTCAGCGCGCCCGCTCGTCGAGGTCGAAGGGGGTGGGGATCGCGTCCTCGTCGCCGCCGGGTTCATGCACGTGGACCAGGCCGCTGCGATGGTGGACCGCGTCCGCGACATGAAGGTCACGGCATGGATGCCGTTCGATACCGACGCGATCGAAGCCGGCGACGCCGAGACCACTGCCGCACAGCTGCGTCAACTGGCGGCGGACCCCGCTGAGATCCCGATGTACGACGAGACCTTCTACAACAACGGGCTCGCGTTCAGCTCGTCGCTTCCGCAGGCGATCGGCGCAGGGGTGGCCCGTGGCGACGCGATGGCCGCAGTCGTGACGGTCTCGGCCGTGGGCCCGATCGCGGTCGCGCTGGTGGTGCTCGCCTTCGTGAGCCGCTTGATCGCCGTCCGTCGCGTCGTCGCCGCCCGGATGCTGCGCGCGCGAGGTGCGTCCACGTCTCGCCTGATCGCGCTGCTGGGCGGCGAGGGAGCCGCGCTGGGTGTGATCGGGGCCGCGATCGGCGCGGGCGCCGCCGGCGCGTGGCCGGGATGGGCGGCGACGTGGGTGCTCCTCGTGCCGTGCGCCCTTGTACTCGTGCCCGCGGCCGTGGTGCCGTGGGGCACGCTGACCGATGCCGAGCATCGCGGGCGTCAGGACTTCGGCGAGACGAGTCGCGACAGAGTCGGCAGGGCGGTGCTGCACATCGCGATCGTCGTGGTGACGGCCGTGCTCGCGTCCCTGCTTGCGGTCCGGGCGGCTGGAGGCGTCGATCCGCTCCTTCTCGCGCTCCCGGTGCTCCTCGGCGCATCGGGGAGCATTCTCACGCTGCGCCTTCTGCCGTCGCTGCTGCGGACGGCCGAGCGGCGCGGTAGGCGCAGCACCGCGCTCGTGGGGCTTCTGGGGCCTGCACGCGCGCGTCGGGATCCGATCATGCGCACGGCGCCGGTGCTCGCGGTCGTGATCGGTCTGGGAGTGGCCACGTTCTCCGTCGCATTCGGCGTCACGGTCTCGGACGGCATCGCACGCTCGTCGGCGATCAGCGTGGGGGCCGACGTGCGCATCGATGCCGCGTACATCACTCAGGACGGAGCGGATCGAGTCTCAGCTCTCGACGGCGTCGCGTCGTCGGCAGCGCTTCGCGGCAGCACGACGGAGGACGCGTCCTCCGTCACGCAGAAGGTGCGGGCGCAGGTCTACACGGTCGACCGTGACGAGCTTCTCTCCGTCCAGCACGATCCGACGACGGCGATCGTCCTGCCCGCCGCTCTCGCCGAGCCGACGGAGGGGGCTGTACCGGTGGTGGTGTCTGAGGGCCTGCGGGACCGTCTGGAATTGGGCGACGGCGAAGAGCAGGTGCTCGAGGTCGGAGGGAAGCAGGTGCGCGTCGTCGGGATCGCTCCGTCGCAGGTGCCTTTCGGCGCCGCAGAGCTGTGGGTGATCGTCGACTCGGCCAACGCCGCGGCCATCGGCGCGCAGAGCACCGGCTTCTCGCAGCTCTTCCTCGCCCTCGACCCCGGCGCCGATCCGGAGGACGTGGGAGAGGCGGCCGTGGCGACGCTCGGCGGAGACGCCGCGTTCGAGACACCCCGGCGCATCTCGACCGTCCGCGAGGAGGACCCGGCCCTCGGCCTCGTCCGCATCGCACTGTGGTCGGCGAGCGCCATCGTCGCCGTGCTCCTCGCCGTCGGCGTCACGGCAGCGCTCGTGCTCGGAGCTCCGTCTCGCGCACACATGCTGGCGATCCTCCGGGCGCTCGGTCAGCCGCGCGGCGCCGCTGGGCGCCTGGTCGTATGGGAGGTCGCACCGGCGCTGCTGCTCGCGGTGCCGTTCGGTGTGGGAACGGGTATGGCCATGGCATGGCTCGTGATTCCGCGACTGGACCTGCGCGAGTTCATCGGCGGTGTCGTTCAGCCGCCGGTCGCGCTGGGCGGTGCATGGCAGTTCGTGGTGGTCGGCGGCTTCGTCATCGTCACGGCCGTAGCGGTCGCCGCCGCGACGAAGCTGGGATCACGGTTGGCAGCGGCTACTGCAGCAGGCGACGACAGGACGTTGTGATGGAAAGGGGAGTGGCGATGAGCGATGACGCGCTCGACGGTGTGATCGTCTGCGAGGGGCTCGTGCGGATCTTCACCGCACAGGGTGTGGAGGTGCAGGCACTGCAAGGCCTGGATCTGCGCATGTCGACGGGGGAGATGGTGGCTCTGGTCGGCGCATCCGGCTCGGGCAAGAGCACTCTGCTCGGCATCCTCGCCGGCCTCGATCGACCGACTGCGGGGTCGGCGAGCGTGGCCGGGCACGACCTCACGACGATGAAGGGTGCCGAGCGTCTGGAGTACCGTCGCCGCAGCGTCGGGTTCGTGTGGCAGCAGTCCGCGCGCAACCTGCTCCCATACCTGACAGCACGGGAGAACATCGCGATGGTGCACGAGGTCGCCGGACTGGTCCGGCGCGCCGAGCGCGCCTCGACGGGCGACGAACTGCTGGAGATGCTGGGAGCGGCCGAAGTCGCTGACAGGCGACCGGCCGACATGTCCGGCGGTCAGAGGCAGCGTGTCGCGATCGCCGTCGCCCTCGCGAACAGGCCCCGGGTGCTCCTCGCCGATGAGCCGACGGGTGAGCTCGACGAATCGACCAGTGCCGAGGTGCTCGCGGCCATGGAGACGGTGAATCGCGAGCGCGGTGTCACGACTCTCATCGTCACGCACGACGCGGGCGTGACGGAGCATGTCGAGCGCACGGTGCGCATCCGCGACGGTCGCACCTCGACCGAGACCCTGCGTCGTACCGGGATGGACGATGCCGGGCGGGCGGTGAGGACCGCGCACGAGTACGCCGTGCTCGATCGCGCGGGGCGCATGCAGCTGCCGGCCGACTTCGTGTCGGCGCTCGATCTGCGCGACCGCGTCCGGCTCACGCTCGAGCCCGATCACGTGCGAGTCGCATCCGGGCAGGAGCGCACTGTCCGTTCCGGCGGTGAGGTCGGCGACCTGGACGCCGATACCGGAGATCGCGACGACAGCGAAGAGGATGAAGGAGAGGACCGATCATGACCGTCGTGCTGCGAGCCGAATCGCTCTCCCGCGTGTTCACCAGTCCTGCCGGTGAGGTCAGAGCCGTGCAGGACGCGGATCTGACGGTCGAGGCGGGAGAGCTCGTGGTCGTCGCGGGTCGCTCAGGCGCAGGAAAGACGACACTGCTCACGATGCTCGGCGGACTGGATCGCCCATCGGCGGGGCGGGTGCTCGTCGACGGCGTGGATCTGGCCGATCCGGCGGTCGACTCCTCGGCGCTGCTCGGCTCCCGCATCGCCTCGATCTTCCAGACCGCAGGTCTCATCCCCGTGCTCTCCGCGGCCGAGAACGTCGAGGTCCCGTTGCGCATCCGTCGGGTCGATCCCGTTCAGCGCGACCGCAGGGTCGCTGAGGCGCTGCGCAGCGTCGGCCTCGAGGAGCACGCCGCGCAACGACCGGGGGAGCTCTCCGGCGGTCAGCAGCAGCGGGTCGGCATCGCGCGTGCGCTGGTCATGGCGCCGGGGATCCTGCTGGCCGATGAACCGACCGCCCAACTCGACAGCGAGACGGGCGCGCAGATCATGGAGCTCATCGCGCGCCTCGTGCACGACAGCGGGACCGCCGCCGTCGTCGCCACGCATGACTCAGCGATGCTCCAACGAGCGGATCGCGTGCTCGAACTGCATGACGGCATCCTCAGGGAACGAGTGCCCTGAGCCGGGGCGTGTCAGCCGACGCGTGCGGTGAGCCAGGGCATCGGATCCACCGGCACGTTCGAGATGTGCACCTCGAAGTGCAGGCAGGAGCCGAACACGTAGCCCGTCGAGCCCACGTCGCCGATGTACTGGCCGGCAGTGACGCAGTCGCCGACCTGCACCGCGCGCGTGCCGTAGTTCATGTGCGAGTAGACGGTGCTGACGGCCTCGCCGTCGATGACGCTCTCGATCTGGATCGTCACGCCGTAGCCCTCGAAGCTCTCAGTGGAACGCGATACGCAACCATCCATCGCGGCATTGATCGGTGCTCCGACGGGCGCGGCGAAGTCCTGTCCCATGTGCGATCGTCCAGGGCGTGATGCGCCGAATCCGTCGGTGAAGGAATAGCTCCCCGCGGCCATCGGCATCACTACATGATCTGCAACGGGGATCTCGACGGCGCTGCCCAACGGCATCCCGGCGGCCAGCGCAGCGGCGACGGCGCGCGAACGGGTCTCATCGATCTCGGTCGGCGTCGTCGCGGAGAAGTTGCCTCGTGGTGCGATCTCCGCGCGGATCTCGTCCGTGGAGCTGTACGTCTGCGCGTCGCCCGCGATCGCCGCTGCGGTGCCCGCAGCAGTGGTGGCGGCGACAGGCTCGGCGTTCGGACTGAGCGAGGGCAGGGCGATTCCCGTGATCAACGCGCCGACGGCAAGCACCGACCCCATCGCCTTCGTCTTCGCCCAAGGGCGACGTGCGGGCCGGGGCGCTGACGCACGCGGCGCAGAGGGCGGGGGCGTGGTCGCGCGCTGGGTGGTCGCGCGCAGCGGTGTGATGGGCTCCCGCGGGGCTTCCTGCTCAGGTGCTGCGGCAGCGGGGGTCGCTCGCTGACGCAGGTCGCGCCGCAGTCGCGGGCGAGAAGCGTGGGGGGTGTCTGGTTCTTCCGAGGCGGAGTCGTGTGCGCGCTCGGGTCGCACTGAAGTCGTGAGGGATCCTTCCGACGCAGATCGGGTTGCTCTGCAGGGGTGGTCCCTTCGGGCGAGACCGTTACCGAGCTGTAATCTACGTGTCGAGCCCCCGGGTCGTCAAATCGACGGCCGGGTCACTGGTGACAGCAGAAGGCCCGACCCCCGCGTGATGCGGGGATCGGGCCTTGGAGCGCTCTGGTTCAGAGAGCGGTGATGTTCGTCGCCTGGGGACCCTTGGGGCCCTGCTCCGTGTCGAACTCGACCTTCTGTGCTTCCTCGAGGTTGCGGTGTCCGCTGCCCTGGATCGCGCTGAAGTGCGCGAAGACATCGGCGGATCCGTCATCGGGAGCAATGAAGCCGTAGCCCTTGTCGGAGTTGAACCATTTGACAGTGCCAGTGGCCATGCTGTGTTTCCTTTGTGTTCGTGGGCCGAGCTTCGACCCGTAATGCCTCGACGATGTTCGGCTCGGCAGCTTGAGGGCTCTCAGTGCGACGGCGAGGTATCGCTGCGTCGCTCGTCTGGGAGCGTGAGGTAGGTGAAGGACGATGATCGAGTGGCCACCGTGCGGGTTGCAGTCGGGCCGAAGAACAGCCGGAGATTCCGGAAGTCAACGTGAAGGTGTCGCTTCAGCCTAGCCCATTCGTGAGACATCGTGTTGACCGGTGTGGAGTTCGCGCATGAAACGATGGACGGCATGACTTCAGCGAACCTCACCAGGCAGGAGACCGCGTCGAGATCGGCGATGGTCACGGTGCACGATCTCCGGGTCGAACTCGACGTGCGAGAAGCTCCGGTTGCGGAGCAGGTCGGGTTCCGCACGACCACCACTGCGCGCTTCGACGCGTCCGCGTCCTCCACCTGGATCGACTTCATCGGCGAGTCAGTCGCTCACGTGACACTCAACGGCGTCGAGATCCCGATCGAGTACGACGGGGCGCGCATCACTCTGAACGGTCTCGCCCCGACCAACACCGTCGTGATCGAGGCGGTCGGGCTCTACAGCCGATCCGGCGAGGGGCTGCACCGGTTCGTCGACCCCGTCGACGGCCAGACCTACCTCTACACGCAGTACGAGCCGGCCGATTCGCGCCGCGTGATGGCGTGCTTCGAACAGCCGGACATGAAGGCGTCGTACACGTTCGTTGTGCACGCGCCGACCGGATGGCGCGTGCTGTCCAACCAGAGCGTCGTGAGTGCGCGTGACGCGGACGGGGCGCAGACGGTCGAGTTCGCGCCGACCTTGCCGATCTCCAGCTACATCACGGCGATCGCTGCCGGCCCGTACCACCGTGTCGACGGCGTGTGGACCCGTGGCGAGCAGCAGGTCGAGCTCGGTGTGCTCTGCCGCGCCTCGCTGGCGGCGCATCTGGAGGCGGACGAGATCATCGAGGTCACCCGTCAGGGGCTGGACTTCTTCACCGACGCGTTCGCGTTCGCATATCCGTGGGGCAAGTACGACCAGATCTTCGTTCCCGAGTACAACCTCGGTGCGATGGAGAACCCTGGTCTGGTCACCTTCACCGAGGCGTACATCCCCCGCGGTGCCGCGACCGACGCGCAGCGCGGCGCGCGCGCCAACACGATCCTGCATGAGATGGCGCACATGTGGTTCGGCGACCTCGTCACGATGCGCTGGTGGGACGACCTGTGGCTCAAGGAGTCGTTCGCCGACTACATGGGCTCGCACGCGTCTGCGGCGGCGACCCGATTCACCGACGCGTGGGAGCGGTTCGCGGCCAACCGCAAGGCGTGGGCGTACCAGCAGGATCAGCTTCCGACCACGCACCCGATCGTCGCCGACATCCCTGACCTCGAAGCGGCGAAGCTCAACTTCGACGGCATCACGTACGCGAAGGGCGCCGCCGTGCTCAAGCAGCTCGTGGCATTCGTGGGCGAGGAGGAGTTCTTCGAAGGGGCGCAGCGCTACTTCGCCGCGCACGCGTACGGGAACACGACGCTGGAGGATCTCCTCGTGCAGCTCGAGGACGTGTCCGGGCGAGACGTGCGTGCCTGGTCGAAGGCATGGCTGGAGACGAGCGGGGTCTCCACGCTCTGGCTGGAGACCGACAGCGCGGGGGAGAGGATGCTGGTGCAGAGCGATCCGCGGCCGCATCGGCTGCGCGTCGGGCTGTACGACCTGACGGAGGACAGGCTCGAGCTGCGTGAGCAGGTGGAACTCGACATCTCGGCCGAGCGCACCCCCGTCTCGTTCGCGGATGCCGACCTCGTCCTCCTGAACGACGCCGACCTGAGCTACGTCAAGGCCCGCCTCGACGACTCGTCGACGGCCGCGGTCAGGACGGCCCTGTCCACTCTGGCGCCGCTGCCGCGCGCGCTGGTCTGGTCATCACTGTGGAATGCGACGCGCGATGGCGAGATGTCGGCTGCGGAGTACCTGGAGATCGTGCGTCGGCATGCGCCGGCAGAGGAGAACATGGGGCTCCTGTCGGGTGTGCTCGCCAACGCCGCCTACACGATCGGGCACTTCGTGCCCGCGTCGGCGCGCGATGCCGAGCGCGAGGCATGGCTCGCGGCTGCGCGGATGGCACTGGATGAGGCAGAGCAGGGCAGCGATGCACAGCTCGCGTGGGCACGCGCATTCGCCGCGGCTGCGGCCTTCACCGCGACCGATGCCGACCGCGTCCGCATGATCCTCGACGGCGACGGACCCGCGGGGCTGCCGGTCGATCCTGAGCTGCGTTGGTCGCTGATCACGGCACTGGCGACGACGGGGAACGCCTCAGAGCAGACGATCGCGCGAGAACTCGCGAACGACGACACCGCTGACGGACGCACGGCGGCGATGCGAGCACTGGCCTCGAGGCCGACGCCGGACGTCCGCGCCTCGGCATGGGACCGGGCATGGAGCGATCAGAGCCTGAGCAACGACCACCTCGATGCGATCATCGCCGGCGTGCGGGCCGGTGCCCGCCGTGATCTCATCGCACGATTCGACGACGAGTACTTCGCGTGGATAGCCGGCGTCTGGGAGTCGCGCAGCATCGAGATCGCCAGGAGGCTGGTGATCGGGTTGTTCCCCGGGACCGAGACGACGGATGCCGTCGACGCCTGGCTCGCGGCGAACGGCAGTGCGCCTTCGGCGCTGCGCCGGCTCGTGATCGAGCAGCGCGATCATCTCGCCAGGGCGATCAGGGTGCGGGCGCTGGGATGATCTTCTCGGCCAGGAGTTCCGCGGACGTCGCCTGGCCGAGCGTGAGGTAGTCCTCACGGTCATCGCTCTGAGTGAGCAGGATGGCGGCCACGCAGGCGGCCCACGCGCGCGCCCGTGTCCATGTCGCCTCGTCGTAGCGCGTCTCAGTCTCCCGGCGGAACAGCGCGCGGCCGTCCGCGTCGAATGCCATCCAGGCGGCCGCGAGGTCGTAGGCAGGGTCTCCGGCGGTCACATCACCGAAGTCGATGAGTGCGGCGAGGTGATCTTCTTCGATGATGATGTTGCCGGGGTGGAGATCACCGTGGATCCATACACGCTCTGAGCTGGGTGGCGCGGCGATTCCGGCTGTCCAGGCTCGGGCGAGCGCCTCCGATGTCGGCGCGGAGATCTGCGCGAGAAGCGCACTCATCCGTTCGTCGCGCTCGATGAGCGGGATGCCGCGGACAGCGTTGCGGGGTGCGTTCGCCGGCGCCGGCCGGTGGAGCGCGCCCAGAGCACGGGCGAGTTCGCGCGCCCAGCTTCCGTTCTTCGAGCGGGGACGTTCGAGCGCACGGGCGCCCGGTATCCAGGGGACGATGGACCAGGGCCAAGGGAACTCGGATGTCGCCTCACCAGCGACGACGGGAACGGGCGTCCGGACACCGACGGCGTCGAGCATTCGCCCGATGATGGGCAACGATTGCTGCTCATGCTCGATCAGCGACGCGGCGAGGCTGCGGCGAGGCACGCGCACTGCGAGATGGTCCCCGAGCCGCCAGGTCGCGTTGTCCCAGCCTTCGTCCACGAGTTGCAGTGCGAGATCTGCGAGGTGCGGTGCGCCCTGTCTGACCAGCATTCGGACCTCGGGCTCGTCGAGCGTGCGCTCGGCGGTCGGTGAGACGCTCACGGTCACAGGTCGAGCGCGTCGCTCGGGTCGAGTTCGAAGAACTCGCCGCGGTGCTGCTCTGTCGCCCACTTGAGGCGCGAGCGGTGCATGTCGCGCCCGATGACGGACAGCGTCATGTCATGCACACCGAACGCACGGCGCGGTCTCACTGCGAGCACGAAGTCCATCGCCTCACCGATCTTCAGCCAGGGGGCGCCGAGGGGCGCTGCCAGCGTGCCGACCTCCACGCCTTCGGGAACCGCGTAGGAGTCGCCCGGATAGTAGAGCTCCTCGTTGATGAGGACACCGACGTTCTGAACGCGCGGCAGCGACGCGTGGATGACCTCGTGATCGCCGCCGAAGAAGCGCAGTGCGAAATGACCGGCGCTCACGGCGTCACCTGGTTCGACCACGGTGATCTCGTGATCCGCCGATGCCGCGGCGACCCCGGCCGGGGCGAAGATCGGCGTGCCCGGCGCGTCTCTGAGGATGCGATCGAGGTGGTCGGGTGTCCAGTGGTCCGGATGCTCGTGAGTGATCACGACGGCGACGAGCCCGGAAAGATCCGCGAGCGGGCTCGTGAACGACCCCGGATCGACGATCAGGGTATCGCCGCTCAGATCGACGCGGAGGGTGGCATGTTCGAACTTCGTGACGCGCATGAGAAGAGTCAACTCCTTCCGCGACCCTGCGGCAAACGGCGATCGCACGATGACGCGCCCGGGATCTGCGCACGGGCGGGCTCGATTTTGCGGAGGGTCAAATCCCATGGCATACTTGAACGGTTGTCGCGGGGCGGAAACGCCCGGCAAGACGGCCCCATCGTATAGCGGCCTAGTACGCTGCCCTCTCACGGCGGTAACGCGGGTTCGAATCCCGCTGGGGTCACACAACACCAGAAAACCCCCGGATCTCCGGGGGTTTTCTTCGTCTACCGCACGAATCCGCCGATGCTACGAAGCGGAGCGGTCCTGCTCGATCCTGCGACGCAGGGCGGCGGAGACGATCGCCGGGGTGTCGTACTCCTGATCCATCCGGCCCACCCCGGTACCGGGGGCGACGATCTCGTCGATCCGATCGAGCACCTCATCCGGGAGTCGCACCTCGGCAGCGGCGAGGAGATCGTCGAGCTGCGCCATCGTGCGCGGGCCGATGAGTGCCGACGTCACACCGGGGTGCGCGATCACGAAGGCGAGCGCCAGGTGCGTCAGCGAGAGTCCGGCGTCCGCCGCGAGCGGGATGAACTGCTCGACGGCGTCGATGCGGCGTTCGTCGCGAAGCGCAGCGAACAGACGGGTGCGGCGCAGGTCGGAATCCTGGCCGCGCCGGACGCGTCCGGTCAGCATCCCGCTGGCCAGCGGGCTCCAGATCACCGTTCCCATGCCGTAGCGCTGCGCGACGGGGAGCACCTCCCGTTCGATCGACCGATCCAGGAGCGAGTAGTGCGGCTGCTCGGTGCGGAAGCGTTCCAGCCCCCGTCGTTCGGCGACCCACTGGGCTTCGACCATGTCGGATGCGGGCATGTCGGACGAACCGATCGCACGCACCTTGCCGCTTCGCACCAGATCCGTGAGGGCGGACAGGGTCTCTTCGATGTCCGTCTCCGGATCGGGGCGATGCATCTGGTAGAGATCGAGATGATCTGTGTTCAGTCGGCGGAGCGAGTTCTCCACGGCTGTGGTGATCCAGCGCCGCGAGCCGCCCTGGTGGTTGGGGTCGTCGCCGATCGGGCGGGCGAACTTCGACGCGAGCACGACATCGTCTCTGCGTCCCTTCAGCGCCTTGCCGAGCATCTCCTCGGATTCTCCGTAGGCGTCGGCCGTGTCGATGAAGTTGACGCCGGCGTCGAGGGCACGGGCGACCATCCGGTCGACCTCGGTCTGATCGCCGTTGCCGAATGAACTGAACATCATCGCCCCGAGGGCGAAGGGCGAGACGCGGATGCCGGTGCGGCCGAGTGGGCGGTAGCGCATGATTTCTCCTTGAAACGATCGATGGTGGCGAGCGCCGAGCGGTTACACTCGAGTAAGCGGAACGCTCGTCCGCAACTATACGGAACAATGTTCCGGTTGTCACGCGAGAGGCATCATCATGACTGCACCGGCACAGGAGGCCGCTGTCCCGAGGCGCAAGCGGGCGGATGCGGTGCGCAACACGGAGACCGTGCTCGAGGCGGCGAAGGCGATGTTCGCCGAGGTCGGTGTCGACGCACCGATGCGCGACATCGCTGCGCGTGCGGGCGTCGGTGTGGGAACGATCTATCGCAACTACCCTCAGCGCTCCGACCTGATCATCGCCGTGTTCCGACGCGAGGTCGACGCGACTGCTGCTGAGGCAGAACGTCTCCTCGGCGAGTATCCACCGCCGGAGGCGCTTCGGATGTGGACCGCGAGTTTCGCGAGGTTCGTCGCGACCAAGCGTGGTTTCGCGAGCGCGTTGCATTCCGGAGACCCCGCGTATCAGCCTTTGCCCGGGTACTTCGTCGGGACGCTGGCCCCGAAGGTGCAGGACATCCTCGATGCCGGTGCCGAAGCGGGCAGCATACGCCCCGATGTGAGTGCTGACGATCTCATCCATGCGCTGAGCCGACTCGCGCACGATCCCCCCGGGGCCGCGGGAGTTCAGAGCACCCGCATGACCGACGTGCTGCTGGACGGTCTGCTCGTGAAGCCCTGAGACGTCTCTCAGGCGCGCAGCGTCGACTCCCGCAGCTGCCGATTGCGCAGGGGGAAGGCCATCATCAGCATGAGTGCGCCCCCGAAGACGACGAACGGCACCCAGGTCGCCGTCGCGGATGCGAGCCCGCCGAACGCGGCCATCGCCAGCGGCATCAGCACGTCGTCGCCGACCCTCGTGATGGAGCTCATCCGCCCGAGGTACGCCGTGTCGACCGTCGCCGCGAAGGTGGCGCTGAGCAGCACCGAGGCGAAGCCGGCAGTCAGGCCGATCACGAAGCATCCGGCCGCCGCCGTCCACGGCGGGCCCACGCCGATCAGGACGATGCCGCCCCCCTGCACGACGAGCGCCCGGAACCCGCCACGCGCCTCATGAGCGGGCCGCCATCTGACGACCGAGATGGCGCCGAGAGCCGCGCCGAGGCCGATGAGCGCTTCGAACAGACCCACCGCCGGCGCGCCCCATCCCTCGTCGTGCGCGCGCAGGGCTATCCCGATCCCGACCGCCGGGCCCACGGCGAGATTGAGCCCTGACAGGGCGATCACCAGTGTCCGTGTCGTGGGGGCGTTGCTCAGATGCGCGAATCCGCGCCGGATGCCGCGCAGCATGGATTCGGGAGCGACCCGATCCAGCGCGAACCGCGGACGCAGGACGATCGCGATGAAGGCGATCACCAGAGAGAACGTCAAGGCGTTCAGGGATGCGCTCCCGCTGAGTCCCGCATACGCGACGAGGAAACCGCCGATCGCCGAGCCGCCCATCGTGCCGAGCCTCGTCGCGGTCTGCATGACCGCGCTGTACGACGGCAGGTCTGCGGTGCGCACCAGCTGTCGGCCGATGGTCGCCGCGGAGGGCTCGTAGAAGGCGTCGCAGATTCCGAAGGCGACGGCGGCGAGCAGCAGCACGAGCACGGACGGCGGATGGGTGAGCGCCCACAGCGCCACGACGACCAGGAGGGCGACCCGTAGAGCGTTGAAGACGATCATCACCGTCCTGGCGTTCGCACGGTCGGCCAATGCGCCGCCGAAGAGCAGGATGAGGGCGCGGGGGATCGTTCCGGCGGCGACGATGACTCCTGCGATCGCCGGAGAGGTGATCTGCACCGCCGTCCATGCGAGCGCGATCGTCCAGATCGCATCACCGGCATCCGAGAGAGCCTTGACGGCGATCCAGCTGTGGACCGCGACGTCGCGGGAGAAGCGCGGTGGCTCTCTGAGCAGCGTCGGCTCTGCGGCGCTCATGGCGTCGTCGGGAACCCGTGCGCGAACACGAAGACGGGGCGACGCGCGGCGCCGTCCTCGGTGTCTATGCCGGCGCGCCAGGATTCGAGCGTCTCGCGCAGCGCCTCGGACAGCACGGCGAGCTCGTCCGGCGTCGCCCAGGCGAGCGTGTCCGTGCTGAACGCGGCGCGGGACCACTCGGGATCGGGTCTCTGCGACTTGGTGCTGTGCCAGTGCTTCAGCCGTCGCAGCTGCGTGGAGATGTTCGTCCGCTCGGCTTCTCGTGCGAGCAATGCGGCGGAGGGCGAGTCCTCGAAGTCATCGGCCGACCAGGTGAAGCTCCGGCGTGCCTGTTTCCACCAGCTCGTGCGTCTGTCCGCGTCAGGAGCATCGGCGCGCTCGACGACGCCGGCGCGTTCGAGCATGCGCAGGTGATGACTGATGCTGCCCACCTGCTGCTCCAGCGCTCGGGCCAGAGCGGTGACCTGGCTCGCGCCGTAGAGCCCGAGGTGGTCGACGATTCGTCTTCGCACAGGATGGTGTATCGCGGTGATGGCCTGGATATCTTCCACGCCACCAAGGCTATGAGGGCACGCTCATCTCGACAAGAGTTCTTGTATACCCCGGAAAATCAAGGATTCTGACGTTCGATGCGAGAGCGGCGGCGGCGGCGGATCAACCAGATCACCGTGACGACGACGCCGGCGATCACCAGCCAGGGGAGCAGGAACCCCGCAGTGATCACGAGCGCGTTCAGCGAGACGATGAGCCCGTTCCATCCCGCGAGGAGTCCAGCGCCGAACCCATCCGGCTCCGGTGCGGTCGCGGAGTCCTCGGGTGTGAGCTGCACCTGAAGCGACGACATGGCGACCTGGTCCTCGAGAGCGGCCAGCTGCTGCTCGTACGACTCGAGCTGCGCCTGTCGATCGGTCAAGGCGACCTCCGCCTCGATCAGCTCGGAGACACTGCCGGACTGCGCCATCAGCTCCGTGAGCCGCGAGACGGATGCGCGGGTGGCTTCGACCCGTGCCCGCAGATCGACGGCCGTCGAGGTGACGTCCTGCTTGGACAGCGAGGAGGACACGACTTCACCGGTCTCACCGAGTTCGTCGATGACCGACGTGAGATCTTCCGAGGGCACGCGGATGCTGATCCACCCGTACCCGCCACCGGGCTGTTCCGGCAGACGAACGTCCTCCGAGGTCATCGGTTCGGCGGACACGTCCGTGCTCTCGACGTACCCGCCTCGTGCCTCTGCGAGGGAGGAGATCTCGTCGACCGCTGCGGGGATGTCCTCGACGCGCACCGTCGCCTGCGCTGTCGCGATGATCTCCCGCTCGGCGCTGTCGGCCTCGGCACCGCCCACGGTCGACGTGGCTGCGTCGACGCTCTCCGGGACGGCCATGTCGCCACCCGAGCGATCGGCCAGACCGACGACGCTTCCGCCACCGTCTGCCGTCGACACCCCGACGGTGTTCAGAAGCGGGGGAGTGATGAGCACTCCGGCGATGAAGGCGGCCGCGACGCCGACGGCTGTCAGCCATCCTCGACGTCTGCTCTTCGTGCCGCGCTGCGCACGTTTCGGGGAACGTTCGTGCGCGATCTCGGCGAAGACCGCCTTCTCGATGCGGTCCACGCTCTCCTGCGAGAGGTCCGGCAGCTCCATCGCGGAGGCCGTGGGTGTCTGATCGTTCATGCGTCTCTCACTTCTTCCTCGACAGCGCTCCGCAGTTGCGTGCGCACCCGTGAGAGACGGTTCCGAACGACTCCGTGGCTGACGCCGAGCTCCTCTGCCGCAGCCTGGTAGGCGTAGCCTTCGCTCGCGCACAACCGGAAGATCTCCTGATCGAGCGGGCTCAGCGTGCCGATCTCGGTCGTGATCCGCTCCGCCAGTGCTGCGGAGATGACCTGCTCCTCGACGCTGACGGTGTCGGCGAGCTCGTCATCCACGGCATCCGTCGTGTGCGCGTGATCACGCCGGCGCTGACGAAGGCGATTGGCCGCCTGGAAGCGGCATATCGTCGCCAGCCACGGCAGGGCGGATTCCCCGACGAGCTTCAGGCCGGGAAGCTTGCGCCACGCGACCACGAAGGTCTCCTGCGTCACGTCCTCGGCGTCGTCCGCTGAGCCGAGGATGCCGTGGGCGATCCAGTAGACAGGGCGGACGTGTGCGCGATACAGAGCCCGGAAGGCACCCTCGTCGCCCGTCGCGGCGCGCGCCACCCTGATCTGATCCTCGGACCGCTGTTCGTCTTCGACTGGCTCGGACATCGTGCTCCGTTCGGTGTCTCTCACCAGAGAAGTGTCAAGAGATGCCCAATCGTCTCAGATCCGTGCCGGATCTCGTCGGTCAGGGCTTGTCCGCGTGCGCCGCGGCCAGTGTCTGCTGCGACATGCGGTCGATCCATGCAAGCGCCAGCGCGGAGACGATGAACACCATGTGGATCACGACCTGCCAGAGCACGCCCGTCGGCGTGTAGTTGCCCAGGCCGTCGACCTCGTCAGACCTGATGCCGTCGGCATCCATGTTCCCGACGGCGATGAACGTCTTGAGCAGATGGATGGACGAGATCCCGATGATCGCCATGGCGAGCTTCACCTTCAGGACGTTCGCGTTGACGTGGGAGAGCCATTCGGGCTGGTCAGGGTGCCCGTCGGTGTTGATGCGCGACACGAACGTCTCGTACCCGCCGATGATCACCATGATGAGCAGGTTGGCGATCATCACGACGTCGATGAGCCCGAGCACGCTGAGCATGATCGTCGCCTCGTTGATGTGGGTGATGCCGCCGATCACGTCATCCACGATGAGGTGATAGAGCTCGACCATGAACACGACCACGTAGACGAGCTGCGCGATGATGAGGCCGATGTAGAGGGGGGCTTGCAGCCAGCGGCTGACGAAGATCAACGAGCCGATCGAACGCGCCCACGGATTCCTGGGGGCGGTCTCGAGCGGGGCGGTGCCGGGCGCGGTCAGTTCTGACGGGGTTGGCGGATTCACGTCGACTATTTCACCACGCCTCGAAAGCTCCGGTAGCATCTATTCAGCGAGAGGGAGTATCCCGAATTTCACGCGATCGTCATCACGAGCACCGACATTGCTGCTCCGGGCGCGTGGCGCACTGAGTGCGGGGGAGAGACTTTCGATCTTTTCCCGACCCTCCCGAAAGGTGCTGAGCACCCTTGAACATCCCTGTCTGGTTCGAGATCACCGCCCTGGTGGTCCTGACCGTCATCCTCATCGCCGATCTGCTTCTCATCCTGAAGCGTCCGCACATCCCCTCGACGAGGGAATCCAGCCTCTGGGTCGCCTTCTACGTGACCCTCGCGCTGATCTTCGCCGCAGTGCTGTTCTTCATCGGCGACGCGAAGACATCTCTGGACTTCCTCACCGGCTGGGCGATGGAGTACAGCCTCTCGATCGACAACCTGTTCGTGTTCGTGCTGATCATGACGCAGTTCTCCGTTCCGCGCCGCTATCAGCAGGAGGCGCTGATGGTGGGGATCATCATCGCCCTCGTGCTGCGTGCGGTCTTCATCCTGATCGTCGGCGCCGCCGTCGAGCACCTCAGCCCGATCTTCTACCTGTTCGGTGCCTTCCTCGTCTTCACCGCCATCCGCCAGGCGATGCCGGACAAGCACGAGGAGGACGAGCAGACCGAGAACTTCATCATCCGGATGCTGCGTCGCGGAATCGACATCAGCGACGACTACGACGGATCGAAGATCCGCACCGTCGTGAACGGCAAGAAGATCTGGACGCCGATGCTGATCGTGTTCGTGTCGCTCGGTGTGACCGACCTCATGTTCGCGGTCGACTCGATCCCTGCGATCTTCGGCGTCACCCAGGACCCGTTCATCGTCTTCACGGCGAACCTGTTCGCCCTGATGGGACTGCGCCAGCTCTACTTCCTGCTCGGCGACCTGCTCGAGAAGCTCAAGTACCTGCACTACGGCGTCGCGTTCATCCTCGGCTTCATCGGCATCAAGCTCATCCTTCACGCGATGCACGAGAACGAGCTGCCGTTCATCAACGGCGGCCATCCGATCGAGTGGGCACCCGACATCAACAACTGGGTGTCGCTCGGTGTCATCTTCGCCTCGATGGCGGTCGCGACCATCGCGAGCCTGATCTCGTCGTCGCGTGAGAAGCGTGCGGCCCTGAGCGAGTGAGCATCGCCGGCGTCATCGCATGACGCCGGCGCGCGGAGCACCCGTCGCCGCGGTGTAAACTGACCGGCATGCGGCGAGTGTTCCTTCTCCTTAGTGGCCGCGACGAGACCTCGATCTAGGCCTTCTCGTCGCGGAGTCCAGTGTGGCCGACCACCGACTTCTGGAGATTACGACATGACCTCAGCTGCTCCCATCGCCGCGTCGCGTCCGCGCACGCTCGCCGAGAAGGTCTGGGACGACCATCTCGTCGTGAAGGGCGAGAACGGCGAACCGGATCTGATCTACATCGACCTGCACCTGGTGCACGAGGTGACGAGCCCGCAGGCCTTCGACGGACTGCGCACGGAGGGCCGTCCGCTGCGGAGGGTTGATCTGACGATTGCCACCGAGGATCACAACACTCCGACCCTCGAGATCGACAAGCCGATCGCCGACCTCACCAGTCGCACGCAGATCGAGACGCTGCGCCGCAACGCCGAGGAGTTCGGCGTGCGCATCCACTCGCTCGGCGACGCGGAGCAGGGCATCGTGCACGTGGTCGGGCCGCAGCTCGGACTCACCATGCCCGGCGTCACCGTGGTGTGCGGCGACTCGCACACCTCGACGCACGGCGCGTTCGGTGCGATGGCCTTCGGCATCGGCACCAGCGAGGTCGAGCACGTCATGGCGACGCAGACGCTGCCGCTCAAGCCGTTCAAGACCATGGCGATCACGGTCGAGGGAGACCTCAAGCCCGGCGTGAGCGCGAAGGACATCATCCTCGCGGTGATCGCGAAGATCGGCACCGGCGGCGGGCAGGGCTACGTGCTCGAGTTCCGCGGAAGCGCCATCCGCGCCCTCTCCATGGAGGGGCGCATGACGATCTGCAACATGTCGATCGAGGCCGGCGCGCGCGCGGGCATGGTCGCCCCCGATGAGACGACCTTCGCCTACGTCAAGGACAAGCCGCATGCTCCGCAGGGGCAGGACTGGGACGACGCCGTCGCGTACTGGCGCACGCTGCCCACCGACGAGGGCGCTTCCTTCGACGCGGAGGTGCTGATCGATGCGAATGGACTCGAGCCGTTCGTGACCTGGGGCACCAATCCGGGGCAGGGCAGTTCGCTCTCCTCCTCGGTGCCGGACCCCGCCGACATCGCTGACCCCAACGAACGCGTGGCAGCCGAACGGGCCCTGCAGTACATGGACCTGATTCCCGGGACTCCGCTCAAAGATGTGCCGGTCGACGCCGTCTTCATGGGGTCGTGCACGAACAGCCGCATCGAGGATCTGCGGGCGTTCGCATCCGTGATCAAGGGGCGCAAGAAGGCCGACGGCGTGCGCGTCATGGTCGTCCCCGGATCCGCACGGGTGCGGCTCGAGGCCGAGGCGGAGGGCATCGACCAGATCGTGAAGGACTTCGGTGCGGAGTGGCGTTTCGCCGGCTGCTCGATGTGCCTGGGCATGAACCCTGATCAGCTGGCCCCGGGCGAGCGCTGCGCATCCACGTCGAACCGCAACTTCGAGGGCCGCCAGGGCAAGGGCGGTCGCACGCACCTGGTCTCACCGCTGGTCGCCGCGGCGACCGCCGTGCGCGGCACGCTGTCGAGCCCGAGCGACCTGGAAACCGCCCACGAGCTGGTTGGAGCCTGACCATGGAGAAGTTCATCACCCATACCGGGATCGCCGCTCCGCTGAAGCGCTCGAACGTCGACACCGACCAGATCATCCCCGCGGTGTTCCTCAAGCGCGTGACGAAGACCGGGTTCGAGGACGCGCTCTTCCACGCCTGGCGCCAGGACCCGGAATTCGTCCTGAACCAGCCGGCGTTCCAGGGCGCCTCCGTGCTCGTGGCCGGACCGGACTTCGGCACGGGATCCAGTCGTGAGCACGCGGTCTGGGCGCTGCGCGACTTCGGCTTCAAGGTCGTGCTGAGCACGCGATTCGGCGACATCTTCCGCGGGAACTCGGGCAAGCAGGGCCTGCTCGCTGCGACCATATCCGAGGCCGATCTAGACGCCGTCTGGGCGGAGATCGACGCAAACCCCGGGTCGGAGATCACGGTCGACCTCGAGGCGCGCACCGCCGCTATCGGCGATCTCCGAGCCGCTATCGAGATCGACGATTACACTAGATGGCGGCTCCTTGAAGGGCTCGATGACATCGGGCTCACGCTGCGCAACGAAGACAAGATCGCGCAGTTCGAGGCCCGCCGCGAGTCGTGGCGGCCACGTACGCTCCCTGTCCGCTGACACCGAGCACATCGTGAGCCTGGAGCATCCGCTCCAGCGGCAGACGCCGCGATCATGACCATGAAGTGAGGCTCCTCGAATGACGACAACCGTGCGCGCTGACCTTCCAGAGGGAGTTCCTGCTTTGACCGGAGACGTGCTGGCTATCCGAGGCGGAAGGCCGCTGCGCGGCCGGGTCGATGTGAAGGGGGCGAAGAACCTCGCCACGAAGGCGATGGTCGCATCCCTGCTCGGCGAGGACACCAGCATCCTGCGCGACGTGCCGGGGATCAGCGATGTCGCCGTGGTGCGCTCGCTGCTCGAAGTGCACGGCGTACGCGTGAGCGAAGGCGACGAGGTCGGCTCGCTGGTCCTCGACCCGAGCGACGTGGAATCCGCTCACATGGAGGAGATCGACGCGCACGCCGGTGCATCGCGCATCCCGATCCTGTTCTGCGGTCCGCTCCTGCATCGTCTCGGTCAGGCGTTCATCCCCGACCTCGGCGGCTGCCGCATCGGCGACCGCCCGATCGACTTCCACCTCGACGCGCTCCGCAAGTTCGGCGCCGTCGTGGAGAAGCTCCCCAGCGGCATCCGGCTGTCGACCCAGGGCGGCCGCCTGCACGGCGCGAACATCCACCTCCCTTACCCGAGCGTGGGCGCGACCGAGCAGGTGCTGCTGACCGCCGTGCGCGCGGAGGGGACCACCGAGCTGCGCAACGCCGCCATCGAGCCGGAGATCATGGATCTCATCGCGGTGCTGCAGAAGATGGGCGCGATCATCTCGTACGAGCCGAACCGCGTGATCCTCATCGAGGGCGTGGAGAAGCTGCGAGGCTACGACCACCGCTCGATCTTCGATCGCAACGAGGCGGCGTCCTGGGCGTCGGCCGCGCTCGCGACCGACGGCGAGATCTTCGTCGGCGGCGCGAAGCAGCAGGAGATGCTGACCTTCCTCAACGTGTTCCGCAAAGCGGGCGGCTGGTTCGACGTGAAGGAGGACGGCATCCTCTTCCGTCGCGGTGGCGAGCTCCAGCCCGTGGTCGTCGAGACCGACGTGCACCCCGGGTTCATGACGGACTGGCAGCAGCCCCTGGTCGTCGCTCTCACTCAGGCGAAGGGACGCTCGGTCGTGCACGAGACCGTGTACGAGAACCGGATGGGCTTCACCGATGCACTCGTGAAGATGGGCGCTGACATCGTCGTGCACCCGCACGGCCTGCAGGACGGACCTCGCCGTGTTCCGCGCCGCGAACTCGAGCAGGCGGCTGTCATCACCGGATCGACGCCACTGCACGCGGCGGACATCGTCGTGCCGGACCTGCGCGGTGGCTACAGCCACGTGATCGCCGCGCTCACGGCGGAGGGCGAGTCGCAGGTGTCCGGAGTCGACATCCTCAGCCGCGGCTACGAGAAGTTCCTCGCGAAGCTCGACGCCCTCGGCGCCGACTTCGACGTCGTCCGGTGACAGCCATGGGCTCCCGGTCACCCGAGAAGTCCCGCCCGAGTCTGTTCTGGCCGCTCGCGGCGATCGTCGTCCCCGCGGTCGGCTATCTGGCGAGGATCGAGATCCGCGGCAGGGAGAAGCTTCCGGCCACCGGCGCGTTCGTGCTGGCCCCGAACCACTACTCGGAGTTCGATCCGCTCATCGTGGCCGTCGCCGTCTGGCGCCTCGGTCGCGCTCCGCGGTTCATGGCGAAGGAGAGCCTGTTCCGGATCCCGGTGCTGGGGTGGCTGCTTAGCAAGACCGGGATGGTGCCGGTCGCGAGGGCGACCTCGGCGGCGGCGGCGAAGCAGACGATCGCGCAGTCGCGCGCGCTCGTGGAGAACGAACGAGGCGTCATCGTCTATCCGGAGGGCACGCTCACACGTGACCCGGAACTGTGGCCGATGCGCGGCAAGTCCGGCGCTGTGAGACTCGCCCTCGCCGGTGGCATCCCCCTGATCCCCATGGCGCAGTGGGGAACCCAGAACATCATGGGTCGCTACCAGAAGGGTGTGAGCCTCTGGCCGCCGCGAAAGCGCGTACGCGTGCTCATCGGCGACCCCGTCGACATCTCCGATCTGACCGGTCGTGCGGGCGAACAGGCGGCGCTGAACGAGGCGACCGACCGTCTGATGAACGCGATCACCGCTCTGCTCGCCGAACTGCGCGAGGAGAACCCGCCGGCGAAGCGCTGGAACCCGTCCGACCACGGGCAGAAGGAGACCGGACGCCTTGACTCGTAAGATTCCCGCTCCGACGGGGCCTCGTGTCACCGTCATCGGTTCCGGCAGCTGGGGCACCACGTTCGGCAAGATCCTCGCCGACGGCGGCGCCCAGGTGACGATGTGGGCCCGCAGGCCGGAGCAGGCCCTCGAGATCGCCGAAGGCAAGCGCAACTCGAAATACCTCCCCGGCATCAATCTGCCCCGCTCGATCACGGCGACTCATGAACTGTCGACCGCACTCGACGGCGCGGACCAGGTGTACCTCTCGGTCCCTAGTCAGTCGCTGCGTGAGAACCTCAAGGCGCTGCGGCCGCTGCTCTCGGATCGCGAGCTGCCCATCATCTCGCTGATGAAGGGCGTCGAGCGCTCCAGCGGTCTGCGCATGAGCCAGGTGATCGAGCAGGAACTGCGCTGCGATCCTCTGCACATCGCAGTGGCGTCCGGCCCCAATCTCGCCCTGGAGATCGCGCGGGAGCAGCCGACGGCCGCAGTGATCGCGTCCCGCAGCCAGGAGACGGCGGAGATCGTCGCGCGCGCCGCCAGGAACTCGTACTTCCGGACCTTCGTGAACACGGACGTGATCGGCACGGAGTTCGGTGGAGTGCTGAAGAACCTCATCGCCGTGGCGATCGGCATCGTCGACGGTGTCGGCTACGGCGAGAACACGAAGGCCTCGATCATCACCCGCGGCCTGGTCGAGATGACCGATTTCGCGGTCGCGAACGGCGCCCAGCCCGAGACCCTGCAGGGACTCGCCGGCCTCGGCGATCTGATCGCCACCTGCCAGTCGCCGCTCAGCCGCAACAACACGGCCGGGCGATTGCTGGGTCAGGGGTACAGCTATCAGGACGTCGTGAAGCAGATGAACCAGACCGCGGAGGGGCTCGCCTCGGTGGCGCCGATCCTGCAGCTGGCTCGCGAATCCGACGTGCACATGCCCATCGTCGAGCAGGTGAAGATGGTGCTGGACGGGACGATGAACCCCCGTGACATCGCACCGCACCTGACGACGGACGACGACACTCCCCAGGAGGAGAGAAGCAATCATGGACAAGCAGACGGTGGTGGTGCTCTTCGGCGGGCGTTCCAGCGAGCATTCCATCAGTTCCGCGACGGCGGGCGGAGTGCTGCGCGCGATTGATCGCGAGCGCTACGAGGTGATCCCGGTCGGGATCACGCGTGACGGCGCGTTCGTTCTCGAAGAGGATCGTCCGGACAAGTTCGCGCTGGATGCCGCGCACCTTCCCGAGGTCGCCGACAACGGGACGCGCGTGCTCTGGCCCGAGCCAGGCGGCGACCGCACGCTCCGTGTCACCGGTCCCGGCGGCGACGTCGTGAGCCACGGTGAGATCGACGTCGTGCTGCCTCTTCTGCACGGGCTGCACGGAGAGGACGGTGCGATCCAGGGGTTCTTCGACGTGCTCGACGTGCCATACGCCGGATGCGGGATCCTCGACTCCGCGATCTGCCTCGACAAGCACTTCACGAAGCTCGCTCTGTCGTCCGCCGGCATCGCCGTGTCGCCGGGCCTCACGGTGCGCCGTTCGCACTGGGAGGCCGATCCTGCCCGGCTGCGCCGTGAGATCGATGCTCTGGGACCCGTCGTCTTCGTCAAGCCGGCGAGCGCCGGTTCGAGCGTCGGCGTGTCGCGGGTGGACGAGGGCGAAGGGCTCGATGAGGCGATGCGCATCGCCTTCGCCGAGGACGAGAAAGTGCTCGTCGAATCGAAGATCGACGGCCGTGAGATCGAGGTCGGGGTGCTCGCCGGTCGTGACGGCGGCCCCGCCCGTGCGTCGCTTCCCGGTGAGGTCGTGCTCACCTCCCGCAGCTTCTACGACTTCGAGGGCAAGTACCTCGGTGGCGAAGGCGTCGACATCGTGTGCCCGGCCGACGTCGACGACGACCTGATCGAGCGGCTGCGCGAGGCCGCGCTTCGTGCGTTCGAGGCGGTCGACGGCAGAGGTCTGGCGCGCGTCGACTTCTTCGTGACCCCTGACGGCTCACTCGTCGTCAACGAGCTCAACACGATGCCGGGCTTCACCCCGATCTCGATGTTCCCGAAGTGCTGGGTGGCATCGGGCCTGAGCTACAGCGACCTCATCACCGAGCTCGTCGAGATCGGCCTGCAGCGCTGAGCCTCAGCCCAGATCCAGCAGCTTCTGGGCGTCTTCGTCGAGCTCATCCGGTGCGGTGCATCTGCCGTCGGCAGGGATCGTCGTGATGGCACCGACCAGGGTGCGTGTGCTGATCACGTCGTTCGAGCTCACCGACCCCGTGTCGATGTACAGCTGCACGGCAGGGTCGCGACCGTAGGTCGTCAACCGCAGGTAGGGCGTCTCCGAGGCGTCCACGAGCCAATCGACGCCTTCGAGGGTCACGCACTGAAGTTCGCTCGTCGGGGCGGGGACCTCGACGCCGCAGCGGAGGATGATCGCAGAGGGCTCGCCGGCGACGCCCCACGCGCCGGTCGCCTGGGCGTCCGTCCACCGGCGGTCCATGTCGGCGATGCTCGCGACATTCTGCAATCCGACGGTGACCTCGGCGCAGACGGGGTTGTTCGCGTCGTCGGCGGGTTCGAGGTGCACGGTCGTCGAGCATCCGCCGAGCAGTGCCGTTCCGAGCAGGACGGCAGCGGTGAGGGCAAGACGACGCGACATGATTCCAGGCTACCTTTGACACCATGCCCCACCGTTCAGCCGACGATGACCCGCGCCTGGCAGACGTGTCGGAAGGCACTGTCCTGCAGGCCATCCTCGCCCGCACCGCTCCCGCGTCGCACACCATCCTCGGACCCGGTGACGATGCCGCCGTGATCGCCGCGCCGTCGGGGTGGGGGGGGGGCGCC
>NZ_JBLVOB010000006.1:200048-239759 GCF_053543555.1 Microbacterium xerophyticum
CCACCACCGACACGCTTGTGCACGGACCCGACTTCCGCCTCGCGTGGTCGAGCGGCTACGACCTCGGCTGGAAGGCCGCGGCGGTGAACCTCGCCGACATCGCGGCCATGGGCGCTCGACCGACCGCCCTGCTCGTCGCACTGGCCGTGCCGCGTGATCTTCGGCTGTCGTTCGTCGAGCGGCTCGCCGACGGGTTCCGCGACGCCTGTGAGGCGCTGGCTCCCGGCTGCGCCGTCGTGGGCGGAGATCTGACGGTGTCCGACGTGCTGATGATCGCCGTCACGGCACTCGGCGATCTGGAAGGACGCGCCGCCGTCACCAGGGCGGGGGCGCGCCCAGGCGATGTCGTCGCCGTCGCAGGCGAGCTCGGCCACGCCGCGCACGGACTCGCTGTGCTGTTCGGCCGGTTCCGCGACGGTGACACACCCGTCGCGATCGACTCCGCGCGTCTGCAGAGCGGAGAACGCGCCGCCGTGGCGGCGCAGCTGCGCCCCGCTCCGCCGATCGGGCTCGGCGTCATGGCGTCCGTCGCGGGTGCGACGGCCATGATGGACATCTCCGACGGGCTCGCGCTGGATGCGGGGCGACTCGCGAAGGCCTCAGAGGTCACGCTGGACCTATCGCGCGCGGCACTGGGCGAGAACCCGGAACGCGCACTCGCCGGCGGCGAGGATCATGCTTTGCTCGCCACGTTCCCCGCTGACGTCCTCCCGCCGGGGTTCCGGATCATCGGCACAGTGCTCGAGCGGGGCGCGGACGGCGTGCTCTGCGACGGCGCGCCTGTGCCGTCGGGTGGCTGGGACCCCTACCGCGACTGGGATTCGGCTGCCGGCTGAGCCCACCAGACGGCGGTGTCGCCGTAGGACTTCTCACGGAACACCTCGAGCCCGGCCGCGCCGACATCGGGTGGTGTCGCCCTGCGTGCGCGTTCGATCACGACGACGGCGTCGGCGGACAGCAGCGGCGCCAGCGCGATCAGATCGGCGTCCATCGACTGGTCGTCCAGGTCGTACGGCGGGTCGGTGAAGACGAGGTCGTACGGGCCGGTCGCGCGTCTCAGGAAGGCGAGCACCGCGCTCTCGTGCACGCGAGCGGTGGCGTCGCCGAGCGCGGGGGCGACCGTGGCGACGTTGCGACGCACCACGGCGGCGGCCGGACGCGATCGTTCCACGAGATCGAGGTCGGCGGCCCCACGGCTGAGTGCCTCGAGTCCGAGTGCGCCTGAACCGGCGTACAGATCCAGGACTCTGGCGTCGTCGATGACGCCCATCGACTCGAGCGCCCCGAAGAGCGACTCGCGCACGCGATCGCTCGTCGGACGCGTTCCGCTGCCCGGGACGTCCAGGCGCAGCCCGCGCGCCAGTCCGGCGATGATCCTCGTCACCCGAACAGCCTATGGCTGTCAGCGGCGTTCTCTAGACTTCAGACATGGTCTTCTCCCTCGACACGAGTCTCGCCGAGGCGATCGGCCCGGCTTCGGCGAAGAAGGTCGAGCGGGCGTTCGGTATGACGACGGTCGGGGAGATGCTGGGGCATTACCCGCGCCGCTATGCGGATCCGGCCGAGCTCACCCCCATCCGTGATCTGCCGGTCGGGGAGACGGTCACGATCGTCGCCGAAGTGCTCTCCTCATCCGCGCGCGCGATGCGCAATCGCAACGGCGCGATGACCGATGTGATCATCGGCGACGAGCACGGCCGGGTGTCGCTGACGTTCTTCGCGAAGAACATCCAGCAGGCGCAGTGGCGCGCGAACGAGATGCGCCCTGGTCGACGCGGTGTGTTCTCGGGCAAGGTCGGCATGTACAACGAGACGACGCAGTTCGCCCATCCGCAGGTCGAGCTCTTCGACGACGAGGAGAGCGCTCAGGCCCGCGCCGACGACCGCGCGCACCGCCCGATCCCGATCTACCCGGCGACATCCGCCGTCTCCAGTCAGCAGTTCCGAGAGCTCGTCGAGCGGGTGATCCCCGACGTCGGGGACGTACCGGATCCGCTTCCCGAGGATATCCGGATCAGGGAGGGGCTGCTCGACGCGCGTACCGCCCTGGTGCAGCTTCATCGTCCACAGGCGAAGAACGACGTCGATCCCGCCGTTCGCACTCTTCGCATGCACGAGGCGCTCGTGCTGCAGACCGCTCTGCTGCAGCAGCGTGCCGCGGTGCGCGCCCTGAACGCCACACCGCGTGCGGCGAAGCCGGGCGGACTGCTCGAGCGTTTCGACGCGATGCTGCCGTACACGCTCACCGCCGATCAGCAGACGGTCGGTGCGCAGATCGCGACCGATCTCACCGGCGCCTGGCCGATGAACCGTCTCGTGCAGGGCGAGGTCGGCTCCGGAAAGACCCTCGTCGCCCTTCGCGCCATGCTCCAGGTCGCGGAATCCGGTGGACAGGCCGCCCTCATCGCACCGACCGAGGTGCTCGCGTCCCAGCATCTGCGATCGATCACGAAGATGCTCGGGCCCGACCTGGCGCCTCTGCTCATGCCCACCCTGCTCACCGGGCAGATGTCGGCACCAGCGCGGCGCAAGGCCGCGCTGAGGGTCGCCGCAGGTCAGGCTCTCATCGTGGTCGGCACGCACGCCCTGCTGGGGGACAAGACCACCTTCGCCGATCTCGGCCTCGTCGTCGTCGATGAACAGCACCGCTTCGGCGTCGAGCAACGAGAGGCGCTCCGCGCCAAGGGGTCCAGTCCGCACGCGCTCGTGCTCACGGCGACCCCGATTCCCCGCACCGTCGCGATGACGGTGTTCGGCGACCTCGACACATCCGTCATCCGCACCATGCCGGCGGGGCGGGCCGGGATCGAGTCGTTCGTCGCTCCGCTGGCGGAGCATCCGGACTGGTTCCGCCGCGTATGGGACAGGACGGCCGAGGAGATCGCGCTGAAGCGCCAGGTGTTCGCGGTGTGCGCGGCGATCGACACGACGAAGAAGGCCGCAGGCGAGGAAGATCAGGCGGCGCTCGTCCCAACGGAGGAGGGCTCCACCGGGCCGCGGTGGGGCGTGGTGCAGCTGGATGCCGCGCTGGAGACGCATCCGACCGTCGGGAGACTCAGACGCGCCGTGCTGCACGGGAAGATGCCGTCGGAGACCAAGGACGCCGTGATGCAGTCGTTCGCCCGTGGCGAGATCGACCTGCTGATCGCGACGACCGTGATCGAGGTGGGCGTCGATGTGCCCAATGCCTCCACGATGATCGTGCTCGACGCCGACCGGTTCGGGGTCTCGCAGCTGCACCAGCTGCGCGGGCGCGTCGGACGAGGCGATGTGCCGGGGCTGTGCCTGCTCGTCACGGAGGCGGAGGAGGGCTCGTTGGCTCGCGAGCGCGTCGAGGCAGTGGCCGCGACCCTCGACGGCTTCGCCCTCGCTGAGGTCGACCTGGAGCTGCGGGGCGAGGGCGATGTGCTGGGTTCGACGCAATCCGGTGTGCGGTCCTCCCTGAAGCTGCTGCGCGTCGTGAAGGATTCGAAGCTGATCGCGCGTGCGCGCGAGCTCGCCGAGGGGATCCTCGACGCCGACCCGCAGCTCGCTGCGCACGCGGGTCTTCGCGAGGTCATCGCGCGTCGCGTCACAGAAGACGACAGAGCCGCTCTCGCGAAGAACTGAGATCGTTCCGTGTCATAGGCTGGAGGCATGAGCAGCCGGATCGCCGTCGTACCTGGTTCCTTCGATCCGCCCACCCTCGGGCACCTGGATGTGATCCGTCGGGCCGCGAAGCTGTACGACGAGCTGCATGTGCTGGTGGTGCACAATCCCGGTAAAGAGGCGATGCTGCCGATCGCGCAGCGGCTCTCGCTGCTGGAGCAGTCGATCTCGGAAGACGGCATGGGCGGCGAGATCGTCATCGGATCCTGGAGCATGGGTCTCCTCGTCGACTACGCCCGTGACGTCGGAGCGGGAGTGCTCGTGAAGGGCATCCGCTCCCAGATCGACGTCGCCTACGAGTCGCCGATGGCGATCGTGAACCGGCACCTCGCCGACATCGAGACGGTGTTCCTGCTGCCGGACCCCTCGCACGCGATGGTCTCGAGTTCGCTCGTGCGTCAGGTCGCCGGTCTGGGCGGCGACATCACGCCGTTCGTGCCCCGCGCGGTAGCCGCGTTCCTCGACACCGGCGCGCGCGGGCTCTGACGCCCGGCCCCATTCTCAGCATCCGCGGGTAGCATTGAGGACGTGAAGACCCGACTCAACGGCCCATTCGTGGTGCCCGTACGCGACATCGTCCGTCACCCCGGCGAGATGCGGGAGCACCAGTTCTCGGTCGCCCTCAAGGAGCAGTGGGGCGAGGGCATCGTCTCGTACGAAGCCGGCTCCGAGGTCGACATCGAGGTGCGTCTCGAGTCGGTCCACGAGGGCATTCTCGCTTCGGGAACGGTAGATGCCGAGTACAAGGGCGTCTGCGGAAGATGCCTGAAAGACATCTCCGAGCCTGTCGAAGTCGAGTTCCAGGAGCTTTTCGCGTATCCTGGTGATGAAGAAACTGACTTCGAGGTTCAAGACGACCACGTGGATCTTGAAACTCTTGTCAGGGAAGCGGCCGTATTGTCGCTTCCATTTCAGCCGGTGTGTCAGCCGGATTGCCCGGGGCTCGACCCGATAACGGGAGAGCGGCTGACCGAAAGCGCCGGGGTGGAGACAGACGCTCCCATCGATCCTCGGTGGAGTGCGCTCCGACAGATCACAGACCAGGGGAGTGCGGCAGACAGCCGCGGTCCCGAGAACACAGAAGAGAGTTAGCCATGGCCGGTAACCCCCCGAAGCGCAAGGTATCCCGTTCGAACACCCGCTCGCGTCGCGCGCAGTGGAAGGCAGCGCCCATCGCGCTCGTCAAGACCGTCGAGAACGGCAAGACCGTCTACAGCCGTCCGCACCAGGCGAAGGTCGTCACCGACTCGCAGGGCACCGAGCTGTTCATGGAGTACAAGGGCCGCAAGGTCGCCGACGTCTGAACCACGGTCTCGCGATCGTGACAGAGGTCCCAGGGGGGACGGCACCTCTCGCCGAGAAGCTCAGGGTCGATATCGACCCTGAGCTGCTTGCGTTGGCGCTGACCCATCGCTCCTACGCCTACGAACACGGGGCCATCCCGCACAACGAGCGCCTCGAGTTCCTCGGCGACTCGGTGCTCGGACAGGCCGTGACGGTGATGCTCTTCACGACCCATCCGAACCTGGATGAGGGACAGCTCGCCAAGCGGCGCGCGAGTGTGGTCTCCACTGTCGCCCTCGCAGAGGTGGCGCGTGGCATCGGCCTGGGGGAGCACCTCCTCCTCGGCCGCGGTGAAGAGCAGACCGGTGGACGCGACAAGGATTCGATCCTCGCCGACACCATGGAAGCGGTCTTCGGCGCCACGTACCTCTCCGCCGGCCCGGAAGCCGCGACAGAGCTCGTGCTGCGGCTGACGAGGCCGTTGCTCGCCGACCCCGAGCGGTACGGTGCGGCGATGGACCCCAAGACCAGCCTGCAGGAGCTCGCCGCACGCCTCGGTGCGACGCCGCCGAGCTATTCCGTGACCTCCAGCGGTCCGGATCACGATCGTCGATTCACGGCGACAGTGCAGGTGGGCGAGGTGAGCATGACCGGCGACGGCACCAGCAAGAAGACCGCCGAGATGGCGGCGGCGCTCAGCGCCTGGCGCTTCCTCAGCGAGAGTGCCTGAGCTCCCAGAAGTCGAGGTCGTTCGTGCCGGCCTCGCACCGGCCGTTATCGGCGCGACGATCGTCAACGCCGCCGTGCTCGATGAGCGCGCCCTCACCCGGCATCCGGCGGGCGCAGCCGATTTCGTCGCCCGGCTCGAGGGCGCGACCGTCGAAAGTGCGTCGCGCAGAGGGAAGTTCCTCTGGTTGCCGCTCATCGGCGGCACCGCAGCCTTGACCGCGCACCTCGGAATGAGCGGGCAGCTGCTGCTGCGTGCTCCGGATGCGCCGCCCGAGCGCCACGAGCGGATCCGGCTCGGTATTCAGCACCCCCGCCACGGCGAGCTCGCCGTCGTGTTCGCCGATCAGCGCACCTTCGGATCGCTCGCGGTCGACGCGCTCGTCGCCGACGGCGACACGATGATCCCGTCGCAGGTGCGCCACATCGCCAGAGACCCGCTCGACCCGCACTTCGACGACGACGCCTTCATCACGGCAGCGCGTCGGCGCTCCAGCGCGATCAAACGCATCCTGCTCGATCAGACGCTCATCAGCGGTGTGGGCAACATCTACGCGGACGAGGCTCTGTGGGCCGCCCGCATCCATCCGGAGTCCCTCGGACGCCTGCTTTCGGCGCAGGCCGTGCGCAGACTCCTCTCGGAGGTGCGTCTGGTGCTCGAGAAGGCACTGGCCGAGGGCGGGACGAGCTTCGACGCCCAGTACGTCAACGTCAACGGTCAGGCCGGCTACTTCGCCCACTCGCTCAACGCCTACGGGCGAGGCGGGCAGCCATGTCCTCGCTGCGGCGGCGAGATCGTGCGCGAGGCGTTCATGAATCGTTCGAGCCACTACTGCCCGCGCTGCCAGCGTCGGCGCTGACGAGAGCGCCGCGCAGCCGCTCGGCCTCGGCGGCCGTGAGTCCGCCCGACATGAGGTAATCGATCGCCGTGCCGTGTTCGCGCGCGATCCAGTCCAATGCGGCGGTGATCGCGCTCTCCGGCGATCGCGTGGCGAGCGTCTCGAGTCGCGGAGTGAGCGGGATCCCGATCGCGGTGATGAGCGCGGTCAGCTGCTGCGCGAACGGTCCGGCGAGGTTCGCCTCCGTCCGCACGTAGTCCGCGACGATCTCCGACCTCGGCACCCCGGCCACCGCGAGCAGCAGCGCCGCGGCGAGCCCCGTGCGGTCCTTGCCTGCCGTGCAGTGGAACAGAACCGCCGGACGTTCCGATCCTGTCGCGTCGATCACCGCTCTGGCGAGGACTGCGAACTGCGCGGGGCTGCTGGCCAAGATGGCGAGGTAGAGGTCGTCGAGCGTCGGCACCTGGTCCACGATCTCGGTGATCTGCGCGTCGGTGAGCGCCGCAGCGCCGGCGTCGGATGGCAGGAGCTTCTGCACCATCTCGTCCATCGCTCCGCCCTGGATGGAGAGCGCCAGAAGCCGAACGCTTCCATCCGCCGGCAAGATGTCCGCGGCACGCTGACGCTCGCCGTCGGTGCGCAGGTCGACGACCGTCCCGATCCCGAGCTCGGCGAGCTGAAGCAGGCCCTGCTCGGTGAGCGCCGAGAGCGAATCGGAACGGTAGAGGACCGGGGCTGTGACCGCGCCGTCCTCGGTCGGAAGACCCCCGAGCCCACGTGCGTTGAAAGTGATCGGAACGCGTACGGCGGAGGTCATGGGGTCCTTTCCCGGAATCGACATCATCCTAACGATGACGGGTGTCCTGGCGCGGTCCTGGATCCGGGTAGCGTGAACGGATGAAGTGGATCCTCTACGACATCGGCGGCGTCATCGAGCAGGTCGACGACCATTCCTGGCCCGCGGAACTGCGCCTGAGATGGGCCGCAAGGGCGGGGCTGCTGCCGGAGGAGTACGACGAGAGGCTCGATGCAGCCGATCTGCCGGACACCACGGTGAGCACAGGCGTCGCGGCGCCGTACTGGCGGGGCGTCGCAGAGGCTCTGAACCTCGGCGACGACGCGATCGAAGCGATGCGCGCGGAGTTGTGGGACGCGTACTGCGGTGAGGAGAACTCCGAACTGCTCGATCATGCCCGGTCTCTGCGCGGCCGCTGCGGTCTGGCGATCCTCTCCAACTCGGGAGACGGTGCCCGCGAGGAGGAGGAGCGCCGTTTCCGTCTCTCTGAGACCTTCGACCCCATCTGCTACAGCCACGAGCAGGGTGTGCTCAAGCCGCATGCCGGTGCGTTCGAGCTCGCGCTCGAGCGGATGGGCGCGACGGCCGACCGGGTGCTGTTCATAGACGACAACGCTGCGAACATCGACGCCGCGCTGGCTCTCGGCGTCGATGCCCTCCTGCACGAGACCAACGCGACGACGATCGAGGCGATCGAGCGGTTCCTCCTGGAATGAACCCGTGCGTCATCAGGCCGGCTGGAACGCCGTGCCGAGCAGCGGCCGTGTCACGCGCACACCGAACCAGACCAGTGCGATGCCCAGGGCGACCACCGCGGCGATCGTCAGCAGCGACAGCGGTGCGGTGATCACCGTGATGCCGACGAGCGGGAACACCAGGACGGCGGCGCACAGCGCGGAACCGAGGGCCGTGAAGAGGAGCGGGGACATGACAGCGCGCGTCCGCGCCGCGTCGACCGTCGTCATCTGAACTCCCAGGAAGTGCAGACTGCGATGCAGCTCGCGCTGGTCGAGGATGCTGGAGGCCTGGTTCACGCCGATCGAGACCGCGACGATCAGGAACGACCCGACGAGGGTGATGATGAGCCCGGTGCGGATGTCTGCCGCGAGCGCGAGATTCTCCGCGGATTCCGTCGCACTCATCGTGCTCATGAACGCGACTCCCGTGCCGGCGAACACTGCCATGAAGCTCGTCATCGCGATACCGCTCACCTGACGCCACGCAGCCTTCGGCGACTCCAGCACCAGACGCGCAGACAGCAGCCGCTCCGGCTTCTCGGCGCGGCGCAGCCCCTGCTTCGCGTGGACCTTCAGCGCCCATGGGCCGATGAGGTTCAGCACCGCGAGCGCCACGGCGAACATCCCGGCGAGCACCGTGATCGTGATGACGATCCCCGCAGTGCCAGGGAAGACCTGCACGAACACGAACGCGAACGCGATGACCAGCACCGCAAGCAGGGCGCGGACCCAGTGCACGCGCGGCACCGAGGTGCGCATGCGCACCCCCAAGGGCGAGATGACGACCTGGCGCAGGCCGACGACGGCGCTGACCCCCGCCAGGAGGACCACGACCGCGATGACCGCCACGACGCCGAGCGGCGCGAGCAGGATGGATTCCGCGCCGAGCGGCTCGCCCCGGAACGGGATGAGTCCGATCAGCGGAACCACGGCGAGGTGTCCGAGAACCCCGACGAGCGAGCCCGCGGTGGCGACAGCCGTCGACTCGAGCACGGTCGCGGCCGTGACTCCCGCAGGAGACACGCCCAGCAGGCGGAGCGTCGACAGTCTCTCGTCGCGTCTGCGAGCCGACAGCCGAGCGGCGGCGCCGCCCAACGTGGCGAGGGGCACGACGAGCAGGACGAGCGCGATCGCTGCGAGCGCCTGATAGAGCCCGGCATCCGGATCGGTCCAGCTCCAGAACTTCTGCGCGCCGCCCACCACGGTCAGCACGAGCGCCGTCACCATCGCGAACGCGGTCGCGGGCAGCGCGAGCACGGCGCCCTGCCCCGGTGCCGGCCGCAGCAGGAGCGCGAGCACCTGGGCGTTCATGCGGACACCGCCGCGTCGACGATGTGGCCGTCGCGCACGCGCACGGTCCGTGAGCACCTGGCGGCGACCTCGCTGTCGTGGGTGACCACCAGCAGCGTCCGCCCCTGACCGGTCGTCGACCACAGCAGCGCGTTCATCACGTCCGTCGATGTCTGGGAGTCCAGCGCGCCGGTCGGCTCATCCGCGAACACCAGTTCCGCGCCGGTGACCTGCGCGCGGGCGATGGCCACCCGCTGCGCCTGCCCGCCGGAGAGCTCCCCGATGCGGCGCTCCTCCATCCCGCCGAGCCCGAGCGACGCCATCCATCCCGCTGCGTGCTCCATCGCGGCACGGCGGGGCGTGCCGTTGATCATGAGCGCGAGGGAGATGTTCTCGATGGCCGTGAGCTCAGGGATCAGCAGCCCCTGCTGGAACACGAAGCCGAACGACTCCCGACGCAGCCGTGAGCGTTCACGCTCACTGCCTCCCGTGACATCGACGACAGCGCCGGCGGCGGGGGCGTAGGTCACGCGGCCCGCATCGGGCGCGGTGATACCGGCGAGCACGTGCAGGAGGGTCGTCTTGCCGGAGCCGGACGCACCCATGATCGCCACGGATTCACCGCGGGCGCCCGTGAGATCGACGCCCGCGAGGGCGGTGGTGGTGCCGAAGGTCTTGGTCAGTGACTGCGCATGGAGGACGGGAGTGTTCATACGTCCAGCCTCGTCGTCGGCATCCGGCATATCGTCGGTCTGCAGGCGGAAACGGGCGGGGAGAAGATACACCCGAAGGATGATCTTCTCCCGCCGTCGCTCAGTCGAGCTTCTTCTGCCAGGCGGCCGCGTACGAGGCCGGGACGAATCCGATGGCCTCGTTGATGTCGAGCATCGGGCGATTCTCCTCGGCGTTGAAGGTCGAGATCTTCGGCGAATCAGGGGCGATCTCGTGCCAGCGCAGCAGATTCGCGCATTTCACGATCGTTCCGAGACGCTTTCCACGGTGCTCCTTGACGACGAGCGTGCCGAACTGGTGAGTGACACCGGTGCGGTCGGCGCCGATCACCAGCTCGTTGAACGCCACCAGCCGTCCGCTGGGCACGTGCTCGACAGCGGCCACGGCGAGCAGCCGCCCTCCCTCGGCGAACTTCCGGTCGCGGCGCACCACGCGATCGGCGTCCCAGATCTCCTCGTCGATGTCGAGGTCGCCGCTGGGCACGTCGGTCGCCATTCTCGAGATCACGTCGGCGTACCCCGCTCGCAGATGCTCCGGCGTCGGCAGCGTCCAGGAGACGATCCGGTAGTCCGGGCCGGCGAACGCGGATGCTTCGCGCAGGGTCTCCTCGACCCGATCGGACGGCGCGCCCAGGGGGAGGACGCTGTTGCGCTCGACCTGCTCCAGCACGTATCCGTTCGCGGCGAGCAGATCACTGAGAGCGGTCGCGGAGACACGTCCCCAGCCTGTGGCGGGTGTCAGCATCCGCTCGCTCGTGGCGGCTGGATGAAGCGTCCAGGACTGCACGTTCGTGCGTCCGCCTTCACGCGCCGCGCGCTCCACGCGCTCGAGCAGTGCCTGTTCCACTCCGGATCCCCAATGCGGTGGGATCACCAGCACACCGATCTCCGCGGAGTTCGCGTTCTCGTCGTTGGCGGTGGAGAAGTACGCGGCACCGACGATCTCGTCGTCCCTCCGGGCGATGTACCCGTGCTGATGCCGATCGGTCTGATCCCGCCACAATGGAAGGAGCTCCTCGGCCGTCTCCGCGAGGTCGTCGATCCCGGCATCCAGTTCCGCCTGCCGATTCCCGATCTCCACCATCGCGAGGAAGTCGGCGGCCTCCGGTGCGTCGAGTCGCTCGGGCACGACGAGATCGGAGATGACGAGTCCGCTCATGTCAGTTCCTTCTTCCAGGCGCCCTCGTAGGCGATCGGAGAGAACCCGATCGCCTCGTTGATGTCGAGCATGGGCCGGTTCTCCTCCGCGTTGTAGGTGATCGCGTACGACGATTCGGGATGCTGCTCGTGCCAGGTGAGAAGTCCTGCTGTCTTGACGAGCATTCCGAGTCGATGTCCGCGGTGCGACCCCAGCACGAGGGTGTCCTCCTGATTGGTGACTCCAGCGGGATCGCTCCCGATCGAGAGCTCGTTGTAGGCGCACAGCTCCCCGGTGGCGACGTGCTGCGCTGCGGTCACGAGCACCGTCGTGCCGCGCTGGATGTATCGGTCGTCATGGCGCGCGATGCGGTCCGCGTCCCATTTCTCCGCGGGCATGCCGAGCTCCGCATCCGGTACGTCCGTCGACATGTGCTCCTTCATCCACGCGTAACCGGCGACATGCTCACTGGGCGTCGGAAGCATCCATTGGACGATTCGATAGCCGGCCGCCGTCTGCTCAGCGCTCGCTCGCAGGTTGCGGATGCGCCGTACGAGGGCATCCGACCATGTCAGCGTGCTCACCCGTTCGACCTGCTCCAACGAATACCCGTGGCGGAGCAGGAATCGCGCGGCATGATCCTTCGGGATCTCGCCGAAGCCGGTGGGAGACCGAAGGAGCGGCTCGTCCGAGGTCGGGTGCTCCACCCAGGTCAGCAACCGGCGGACGCCGGCAGCACTGGCCGCCGCTTCCAGATGCGGCAGCGCGGCGGTGGCGAGCCCGCGCCCCCAGAACGAGCGGAGCAGGCTGACGATCAGGATCGCCGTCTTCCCGCCGTCGTCGTTCAGGATGGTCAACGGTGCGACGCCGACCATCTCGTCGTCGACGGTGATGAACCACTGCTGCTTGGTCGTGTCCGCGCTGGTGCGCAGTACGGGGAGCAGCTCGTGGGGGGTCATGTCATCGTCGTCGCGACCGGTGACATCTCGGATCGAGCGATTGCGCACCTGCGCGTACTCGATGAGGCGCGACGCGGCGGCATCCGCCCGTGCGGGAAGCACGAGCGGATGCAGCGGCGCGGAGTCTGTCAGTCGGATGTTCATGCTCGTCGTCCTCGTCTGTTGCGTCGATCAGAACAGGTGGCGCTGCACCTGGTAGGCGAGGACTGCCAGCGACTCACGTTCGGTGGCGCTCTTCGTCTCGAACATCCGCATGACCTCCTCATGCGTCAGCGTGCGGGCGGGTGCTCTGCGCGGACGCTGTGTCCTCAGCAGCAGCCAGAGGCCGATGCGGAGGGAGAGCCGGTCGGTGACCGCCAGCTCGGACCTGTCGGTGGGCACGGTGATCTCGAGGATCTCCTGCGCCTGGGGACATGGTGGGTGGGAAGTGCTGCGAAGCAGCGTGTCGTTGCTCACGAGAGTTCTCGTTTCCTGTCGTATTCCTGCGGGGGTCCTCCGACGCCGATGCGTCGGTGGCGCGTGGGCGAGGGCCTCGGAACGGAGACGTCGCCAGGGAGGGCAACGGATCGAGGGGATCGATCGTTGCGTGACGGCGGTCGGGAGGACCGGCGTTTCAGCGGTGGGAACCAGCGGAGAAGGCCCGTGGAGGGCCGGAGTTCTCAGACTGCGGTTCTACGACAGCGCGTGTCGGAGGGCGTCGAACGAAGAGGACGCGTGATCCGCGACACGTGTCGCGCCGAGCGTGCAGCCGGCTGCGTTATCAAACGTGGTGATCATGAGCGTCCTCCTTTCGTGAGCGATCCGGTTTGTCAAGTTACTGGGTGAAAGGTGTGAACGTCAAGCATCGACGTCGTCATCGGCGTGTCGCGTCGTGCGCCGATCGCTGCGCATGCCGCGCGGGATGCCGGATTCCCGCCGTCATTTCGGTAGCGTTGAGCCGTGATTCTCCCCGGACGAGCGGTGCCCGCATGCATCTGAAGAGCCTGACCCTCAAGGGCTTCAAGTCGTTCGCGCAACCCACGAGCTTCGTCTTCGAACCCGGAGTGACATGCATCGTCGGGCCGAACGGCTCCGGCAAGTCGAACGTCGTGGACGGCCTCGCCTGGGTGATGGGCGAGCAGGGCGCCAAGACGCTGCGCGGCGGGAAGATGGAGGACGTCATCTTCGCCGGGACCTCGACACGTGGGCCGCTGGGCCGCGCCGAGGTGCAGCTGACGATCGACAACAGCGACGGAGCCCTGCCGATCGAGTTCGCCGAGGTCACGATCAGCCGCACGCTGTTCCGCAACGGATCCAGCGAGTACGCGATCAACGGATCCAGCTGTCGCCTGCTCGACGTTCAGGAGCTGCTCAGCGATTCCGGCCTCGGCCGTGAGATGCATGTCATCGTCGGGCAGGGACGCCTCGACACCGTGCTCCAGGCGTCGCCCGAGGACCGGCGCGGCTTCATCGAAGAGGCTGCCGGCATCCTCAAGCACCGTCGTCGCAAGGAGAAGACCCTCCGCAAGCTCGATGCGATGGAGACCAACCTCACACGGCTCAGCGATCTCGCCGGTGAGATCCGTCGTCAGCTCAAGCCGCTGGGGCGGCAGGCCGAGATCGCGCGCGAGGCGCAGACCATCGCGGCCGTCGTGCGCGACGCCAAGGCGCGCATCTTCGCCGATGACGTGGTGGCACTGCGCACCGCCCTGGCAGATCACACGCGCACCGAACAGGAGCGTCACACCGAACGGCTGGTGCTTACCGATCAGGCCGACACCGTGCGGGCCGGCATCGCGAAGCTCGAGGCGGATCAGAACTCCGCCGGCGTCGATGAGGCGCGTCGGGTGACCTTCGGGCTGGAGCAGGCGCAGGAGCGCGTGCGCTCGCTCTACACGCTGGCGAACCAGCGCCTCGCCCTGCTCGGCTCGGAGGAGGACGACGCGGCCGTGACCTCGGTGACGGTCACCCAGGCGACGATCGACGAGGCCAAGGAGGAGATCACCCAGGTCTCGGCCGGGCTCGGGGATGCTCAGGATGCCGCGGTCGCGGCGAGCCGCGAGGTCGTGGATGCGCGCGCCGAGCTCGACACCCTCGACGTCGACATCGCCGAGCAGAGCGCACTCGTGTCGCAGCACGACATGCGACTGACGGCGCTGCGGGGAACCGCGGAGGCCGCGGCATCCGCTCTCGCCGCCGTCCGCGCCGCCGTCCTGCGCCAGGAGACCGCACTCGAGGCCGCGAACGAGCGGAGGCGCGAAGCCGCCGATGCGCTCGAACAGGTCGATGACGCCGAAGCGCCAGAGGGCACGGCGGCGGAGCACGCCGCGGCGTACGAGACCGCGCAGCGAGAGGCCACGGCTGCGGAGGGCGAGCTCGAGGGGCTGCGTGAGCGACTGCACTCGGCGGAGCGCGAGGCGGAGTCGCTGACGGCCAAGGCCGCCGCGCTGAGCAGTGCGCTGTCGCTGTCGGGCGGCGCCGCCGAGGTCGTGAAAGCCGGTGGTGCAGGAGTGCGAGGTCTCGTCGGCGACGCGGTGCAGGTCACGGCCGGCTACGAAGCTGCCATCGCCGCTGTACTGGGTCCGCTCGCCGAAGGCGTGCTGGTCGACGACGCGGCTGCCGCTTTCTCCTTGGCCGAGGAGTCGGCTCGACAGCAGCGGGGCATCATCGACTTCGTCCTGGCCGATGCGCCCAGGCCCGCCCCCGACGTTCCCTCGATCGACGGCGTGACACGTGCATCCGAGGTCGTGACGGCGCCGGATGGCGTGCTCGGCGTGCTCGCGCACGTGCTCATCGCAGACGATCTCACCGCGGCGCGCCATGCGCGAGCCGCCCTGGACGCTCTCGGTGATGCGGCCGTGACCATTGTCACGACCGGCGGAGACGTGGTCACCGCGCAGACGCTGCGCACCGGCTCGGGCGGCGAGCGCTCGCGCCTCGAGCTCACCGCGGAACGCGACGCCGCGCAGGAACGGCTCTCCGAGGTGCGCGTGATCGTGGACTCGCTGCGCGAGGCGCGCGAAGAGGCAACGGAGCGCGTGGAGGTCACGCGGCGGCAGGCGAAGGATTCGCTGCGGGCGCTGCGCGAGCACGACGCCGCGCTGGCCACGCACGCCGAGCAGTTGAACCGCGTCACGGTGAGGCATGAATCGGCCGTGGCCGAGTGCGAGCGGCTCGAGGCCGGCGTCGCGCAGGCCCAAGCAGCGGTGGCGGATGCCGAAGCAGCTTCGACGGCGGCGACGACCGCCCTCGAAGAAGCTCAGGCGACACCTCGGCCCGTGCTGGATGCGTCGGCGCGTGACGGACTCCTCGAGGCGCTCGAGAGCGCACGCGAGGGCGAGGTCAGGGCGCGTCTGGAGATCGAGACGCTGAGGGAGAGGGTCCGCGCCGCGCAGGCGAGAGTCGCGAGCCTTGAACGTCAGCGCGAGCAGGAACGCGATGCAGCCGCCGAGGCAGCACGCCGTGCCGTGATCCGTCGTGCGCAGCGCGAAGCGGCGGCCGCGGTCGCCGCGGAGCTTCCGCGCATCCTCGACTCGCTGGATCGCTCGGTGACGGAGGCTCGGGTCGGATTGACCGAAGCGGAGAACGCCAGGTCCGCGCAGAACGAGGAGCTCACGGCTCTCCGCGTGCAGGAGAACTCGCTACGCGAACGCCTTGCAGGGCTCACCGAGAGCGTGCACGGCCTCGAGCTGCAGATCCACGAGAAGAAGCTGCACCTGACGAGCCTGCTGGAGCGAGTGGCATCCGAGCTCGCGCTCGACGAAGATATTCTCGTTGCGGAATATGGTCCCGATCAGCCGGTGCCGCGCGATCCGCTGGCAGAGATTGACCCGGATGCGATCGACGAGATCGACCCGACCGCCATCCCTTACGACCGGCGGATGCAGGAGCGGCGCCTGTCGGAGGCGCAGCGCAAGCTCGGTCAACTGGGCCGCGTGAATCCGCTCGCCCTGGAGGAGTTCGCTGCGCTCGAGCAGCGGCATGCGTTCCTCACCGAGCAGCTCGCCGACCTCACCCAGACCAGGCAGGATCTGCTGACGATCATCGCCGACCTCGACGAACGGATGCAGACGATCTTCGCCAGCGCCTTCGAGGACACCCAGCGCGCGTTCGGCGAGGTCTTCCCCCTGCTCTTCCCCGGCGGGTCGGGCAGCATCTCGCTGACCGACCCGGAGAACATGCTCACGACGGGAATCGAGGTCGCGGTGAGGCCGGTGGGGAAGAAGATCGAGCGGCTCTCCCTGCTCTCGGGCGGCGAGCGGTCCCTGGCCGCCGTCGCGCTGCTCGTGGCGATCTTCAAGGCGAGGCCGAGCCCGTTCTACATCCTCGACGAGGTCGAGGCGGCGCTCGACGACGCGAACCTCGGCCGGTTGCTCACGGTGTTCGAGCAGCTCCGCGAGAGTTCGCAGCTGCTGGTCATCACCCACCAGAAGCGCACGATGGAGATCGCGGATGCGCTCTACGGCGTGTCGATGCGACAGGACGGCGTGTCGGCCGTGGTCGGTCAGCGTGTGGGGGACAGGGCCGCCGCGGCGAGTTGAGTCCGGCCGTGCACAGTTTCGGATCCTCGGCGCGACGCGCCGGTGCACTCGGCGATCCCCGGCGCGTCGCCGCGCTCATCCGAATTCGTGCTCAGCGTTCGGCGCCGACGGAGCGCAGGAACTCCTCGACGGCGGTGGCGAAGCCGGGTAGATCCTGCGGACGGCGGGCGGCGCCATCCCGGATGATGTGACGGGCGCCGTGCCGGGTGAGCACACCGGCGATCGTCTCGTACTCGTCGTTCCAGCCACCGGTGACGACGAGGGTCGGGATGCCGGTGATCATGCCGCTTCTGACACCGTGGCCCCACGGCACATTGCTCGAGGCCCATCGCTCCGCTGCTGCGCGTTCCGCGTCCCATCGGTCGACGTCGAACGCTTCGCCGAACATGAGCGGACGGAAGATCACCCAGAATCCGTGCAGTTCGCCCTCGGCGGCTTGCGCTCGTGCCTCGGTGACGATCGCGATGTGCCGTTCGATCGCGTGCTCGCCGCGAGCGATGTCGTACAGCGCCGGCTCGACGAGAACCAGACCCGCCACGTCGAGGCGACCGGATGCCGCGGCGAGTACGGCGGGCACCGCAGTCCCCATCCGCGGCATCCGACGCCGGCCACGCCTCGGTGCCGCGTCGCCCTGCGCTGTGGATGAACACGCGCCGCGACGCTGGGAGCTGCTGCATCCCGCGATGCTACCGGCACCGTAGGCTGGACGCATGGCGGAGAAGTCCTGGTCCCTCGGTCGCGCACTGCGCGGCATGTTCGTCAAGCCCACGATCGACGAGACGACGTGGGACGACCTCGAGACGGCGCTGATCACGGCGGACTTCGGACCCGACATCTCCGAGCGGATCGTGGACGAACTGCGCGACAAGGTCGCCCGCTACCGCACCACCGACCCCAAGGATCTGCAGCGCATGCTGCGCGAGACGCTCGAAGAGCACTTCGCGAAGTTCGACACGACGCTCAAGCTCACCGAACGTCCTGCAGTCGTGCTCGTGGTCGGCGTCAACGGTGTCGGCAAGACCACGACGATCGGCAAGTTCACGAAGTTCCTGCGCGGATACCAGCGCAGCGTCGTCGTCGGCGCGGCCGACACGTTCCGCGCGGCCGCCGTCGACCAGCTCGCGACGTGGGCCCAACGCGGGGGAGCGGCGATCGTCCGGCCACAGCAGGAGGGCCAGGATCCGGCATCCGTCGCCTACCAGACCATCGAGTACGCCCAGCGCGAGGGCATCGAGATCGCGATCATCGACACCGCCGGCCGTCTGCACACCAAGGGCGGACTCATGGACGAGCTTTCGAAGATCCGCCGCGTGATCGAGAAGCAGGCGCCGATCAGCGAGGTGCTCCTCGTGCTCGACGCGACCACGGGGCAGAACGGTGTCATGCAGGCCGAGGCGTTCCTCGAGCACGCCGGCGTCACGGGACTCGTGCTCACGAAGCTCGACGGTTCGGCGAAGGGCGGCTTCGTGCTCGCCGTGCAGGAGCGCACCGGCATCCCGGTCAAGCTGCTCGGCCAGGGCGAGGGGATCGACGACCTCACCGGCTTCACACCGCACGTCTTCGTGGCATCCCTTGTCGGTCAGTGATGGGACTGGTTTCATAGCGTTATGGCGATCGAACACGACTACTTCGGGCTCTTGTCCTCAGGGCCGGACGGATCGATCTTCTGGTCCGAGACGGTGGAGCTCGGCGACCAGGCGGTGACGGTCGACCTCACCGCGCCTGATCAGGACGATGTGTCGCCGGACGCGCTCGACATCGCCGCTGCCCTCATCTCCGGGCTGGAGGACGTCGATGGGGCAGCCCGTCGCGGCATGCTCGCTGAAGTCGATGACCGCGCGAGCGAGGTGACCGAGTACATCCTGCAGCAGCAGGAGGCGTACGGCGCCGAACTCGAGGAGGTGCTCGTCGACGTGAGCGCCGATCCGGCGGTCGACATCATCCGTTCGATGCGTCTGATGAGCATGACGATCCTCGCCGACGAGCACGGCGGGTCGGAGCCCTTCGCCGTGCTCGAGTACGCACTCGATCCGGACAACACCGACGATGTGCTCCTGGTGAACCTGTCGTCTGACGGCTCGGTGCAGTCGGTCATGAGCGGCGACTAGGCTCAGCCGCCGCTCGATCACCGCACTCAGACCGCCTGCGCGAATCCGAGGTCTGCGCTGTCGGCGATGTGAGACAGGTGCGCGGGGATCTCGCGCCCCTTGGAGAGCATCGACTGCGCCCACAGCCGACCAGCGCGGTACGACGACCGCACGAGCGGCCCGGCCAGGACGCCGAGGAATCCGATGCGCTCGGCTTCCTCCTTGAACTCCACGAACTCCGACGGCTTCACCCATCGTGCGACCGGCAGATGACGGGGCGTCGGGCGGAGGTACTGCGTGATCGTGATGATGTCGCAACCGGCGTCGTGCAGATCCTGCAGCGCCTCGATGACCTCCGAGGGCTCCTCGCCCATGCCGAGGATCAGGTTCGATTTGGTGATGAGCCCGGCCTCGCGTGCCTGGGTGAGAACACCGAGCGACCGCTCGTAACGGAATGCGGGCCGGATCCGCTTGAAGATGCGCGGCACGGTCTCGACGTTGTGCGCGAACACCTCAGGACGGGCGTCGAAGATCTGGCCGAGGTACCGCGGGTCGCCGTTGTGATCGTTCGCGAGGAGCTCCACTCCCGTGTTCGGGTTCTGAGCGTGTATCTGGCGCACGGTCTCGGCGTTCAGCCATGCGCCGGTGTCTGGGAGGTCGTCGCGCGCGACGCTGGTGACCGTCGCGTATCGCAGACCCATGCGTGTGACGCTCTCGGCGACGCGTCGCGGCTCATCCGTGTCGTAGTCGGCCGGCTTGCCGGTGTCGATCTGGCAGAAGTCGCATCGCCTGGTGCACTGCGAGCCGCCGATCAGGAACGTGGCCTCGCGATCCTCCCAGCATTCGAAGATGTTCGGGCATCCGGCCTCCTGGCACACGGTGTGCAGACCCTCGTCCTTCACCAGGGAATGCAGCGCGGTGTACTCCGGACCCATCTTCGCCTTGGTCTTGATCCACTCCGGTTTGCGCTCGATCGGCGTCTCGGCGTTGCGGACCTCGAGACGGAGCAGCTTGCGTCCTTCCGGCACTGCGGCGCTCACGCAGCGACCGCCGCGTACTCGGCGGTGAACACGTCGCGCACCCGATCGACGACATCGGCGGGGGATACGACGGCGCCGACCACCTCGCTGACTGTGGTGACACCGGCGTCGGTGATGCCGCACGGGATGATGCCGTTGAACCCGGCGAGGGTGTTGTCGCAGTTGATCGCGAACCCGTGCATGGTCACTCCCTGCTGCACACGCACGCCGATCGCCGCCACCTTGTCCTCGGAGAGGGGGCGGCGCACCCAGACGCCGCTTCGGCCATCGACCTGGTAGCCGTCGACGCCGAGCGGACGGAGGACCTCGATGAGCACACGCTCGAGGCGTCGCACGTGCGCGACGACATCCATGGGCTCCGGCAGCCTGACGATCGGGTACCCGACCAGTTGCCCGGGCCCGTGCCAGGTGATCTTGCCGCCGCGGTCGACATCGATCACCGGCGTGCCGTCCTGCGGCCGCTCCTGCGGCTCGGTGCGCTTGCCGGCGGTGTACACCGCCTCGTGCTCGAGCAGGATCAGCGTGTCGGGACGGATCCCGGCGACCACGTCGTGATGGATGCTGCGTTGCAGTTCCCATCCGTCGAGGTAGGGGACGTAAGCCGGTGCGAGACCGGGCGTCAGGATGTCGAGCATGTTCGCCTTTCATCTATTGTTGGATGCCGTCTAACAATACCCCCGAATCTTGAACAGGGAAGAAGGAGCCCGGGGCGGCGCGATACGGTGGGGGCGTGAGAAGTGAGCCGCGCCCAGGACGCCCTCGCGCGTCTTCGCGTGAGGTGCTCGCCGAAGCCGCGTGCGAGTTGTTCCTCGAGCAGGGCTATGACGCGACATCCGTCGCGGACATCACCCAGCGCGCCGGTGTGAGCCGCTCGAGCTTCTTCAACTACTTCTCCTCCAAGAGCGACGTGCTCTGGTCGGGCCTCGACGCCAGGATCGACGAGGCAGTCGGTGCCCTGGGCGCGTTGGGCCCCGATGCCCATGCCGTAGCCGTGCGCGGCATCCTGCTCACCGTCGTCCACGATTTCGCGCCCGATCCGCTGGCGCTCGCTCTGCGAAACGCCACGGCTATGGGGCTGGAGCAGGAGCTCGTCCGCGACACAGGGCTCCGCCACGCGCGCCTCGCCGCCGCCATCGCGGACGCTGCGCGTCGCAGTGGGATCGGACCGATCCGCTCCGAGATCGTCGGCGCCGCGCACGCGGCTGCGGTCCTGTCCTCTCTGCGGGTGTGGGCCGAGCGCGGTGCCGGGCACGGCTCGCCGGAGGCCCTCTTCCAGGAGGCACTGGCGGGGATCCACGATCTTCCGTGGCGGATCTGACTTCGAACGGACGTTTCCACGCGAGGCGGACATGTCATGAGTGAGCCCACCAGGAGGAGACACTCATGAGTACCGGTCTTGATGAACTGCTCGATGCTTCGGCGCCCCGCGCCCGAACTGCCGCGTCGCGCCACGTGCGCATGATGCTCGCGGATGCGTGCAAGGAAGTCCGGGCTCAGCGTCGACCGAGACGCGCCGCGACCGTCGCGGGCGTGCTCGCCCTCGTGATGGCCGGCGGCGCCGGTGTGGCGACGGCCACGGACTACTGGGCGTCCGTGAACAATCCGATCGGCACCTACAGTTATCAGGTTCCGAGCGGCGCGACGTGCGAGGTCGTCTTCGGAGACGTGCAGATCGCCGAACGCAGTGATCGAGCGCGGCGGGACCAGATCGAGAACGATCTTCAGGTGTGGTTCGCTGCCACGGATGTCGTCGCGATCGCCGAATCACGGGTGGACGAGTACGTTCAAGAGCGTCACGACATGTTGGCGGACGCCGGTCTGGTCGAGGGGGAGCTCTCGGGTCACGACCTCGACATGGCCTACGCCTATGCGATCGACAGATCCATCTCGGATCAGGCGATGGCCGAGATCGAACGCCTCGGCTATACCGCTGAGGGCGTCGGATACGGCGCACAGGGACGCTGCCCGGAGCTGATCAAGTGACGCGCAACACTAGTGACGTCGCCCTGACTGCGGCGTTCGATGCATCCGCGTCCGACCTGCTGAGCTATCTCGTGCGCCGTACCGATGCCGACGACGCCCCTGACCTCCTCGGTGAGACGATGGTCGTCGCCTGGCGGCGCGTGCGCGAGCTGCCCGTGGATCCGGAGAGCGCGCGCATGTGGCTGTTCGGCATCGCCCGCGGCACGCTGCAGAACCATGCCAGAGGCGAACGCCGACGCTGGGCGTTGGCCGACCGCATCCGCTCACAGGTCCGCGACCAGGTCACGGCACCGCCGTCGGATGAGGGCTCCGAGGTGCGCGACGCGATCGATCGACTCGACGCCGAGCTCGCCGAACTCATCCGCCTGGTGCACTGGGACCGCTTCAGCATCGCGGACGCCGCCGGGCTTCTCGGCATCTCGGCATCCACAGCCCGAGGCCGCTACCAACGTGCGAAGGAGCAGCTCCGGGCGGCGCTGAGCATCGAGGCGCCGCTCGCGTAGAATCGGTAGCACCATGGCTACCTTTGGCACGCTCTCCGATCGGCTCACCGAGACCTTCCGCAACCTTCGGACGAAGGGAAAGCTCAGCGCGGCCGACGTCGACGGCACAGTGCGCGAGATCCGTCGCGCCCTGCTGGACGCCGACGTCGCGCTCGTCGTCGTCAAGGACTTCACGGCGAAGGTGCGCGAGCGCGCCCTCGGCGACGAGGTCAGCAAGGCGCTGAACCCCGCCCAGCAGGTCGTGCAGATCGTCAACGAGGAACTCGTGCAGATCCTCGGCGGCGAGCAGCGCCGGCTGGAGTTCGCGAAGGTTCCGCCGACGGTCATCATGCTCGCAGGCCTGCAGGGCTCCGGTAAGACGACGTTCGCCGGAAAGCTCGCCAAGCAGCTCGAGAAGGACGGGCACACTCCGCTCCTCGTCGCGGCCGACCTCCAGCGTCCGAACGCGGTTAACCAGCTTCAGGTCGTCGCGGAGCAGGCCGGCGCCACGATCTACGCGCCAGAGCCGGGCAACGGCGTCGGCGACCCCGTCAAGGTCTCCCGTGACGGCGTCGAGCACGCGCGCCGCCAGCAGCACGACGTCGTCATCATCGACACCGCGGGACGCCTCGGCGTCGACGCCGAGCTCATGAAGCAGGCATCCGACATCCGCAAGGCCACGAACCCCGACGAGGTCCTGTTCGTCATCGACGCGATGATCGGTCAGGATGCCGTCAACACGGCCAAGGCATTCCAGGAGGGCGTCGACTTCACCGGTGTCGTCCTCTCCAAGCTCGACGGTGATGCCCGAGGCGGCGCCGCGCTGTCCGTGGCGTCGGTCACAGGACGTCCGATCATCTTCGCCTCGACGGGCGAGGGCCTCGACGACCTCGAGCAGTTCTACCCCGACCGCATGGCGAGCCGCATCCTCGACCTCGGCGACATCCTCACCCTCATCGAGCAGGCTCAGCAGGCGTTCGACGAGGAAGAGGCGCAGAAGGTCGCCGAGAAGCTCGCGAACGAGGCCTTCACGCTCGAGGACTTCCTCGACCAGCTTCAGCAGATGAAGAAGATGGGCTCGATGAAGAAGATGCTGGGCATGCTGCCCGGCATGGGGCAGATGAAGCAGCAGCTCGAGGACTTCGATGAGAAGGAGATCGATCGCACCGAAGCGATCATCCGTTCGATGACGCCGGGCGAGCGCCACAACCCCAAGGTGCTCAACGGCTCACGCCGCCTGCGCATCGCCAAGGGCTCCGGCATGACCGTCACCGATGTCAACCAGCTCGTGCAGCGCTTCGAACAGGCGGCGAAGATGATGAAGACCGTCGCCCGCGGCGGCACGCCGAACATTCCAGGTATGGGTGCCATGCCTGTAATGGGACGACCCGGTGCGTCATCGAAGCGCGGCAAGAAGGGCAAGGCCAAGGGCGCATCGCGTTCCGGTAACCCCGCCAAGCGCGCAGCGGAGAACGCCGGCCTGCCGGCGGGCCCTGCGACGGGATCCGGATTCGGACTGGGCGGCCAGAAGACGCCGACCGAGGCCGACCTCGCCGAGATCCAGAAGCTTTTCGGCAAGAGCTGAGGCCGGGCCGAGCAGGAACGAATCAGCTCGAGGTCACGGACACGTCGAGATCGACGCCGTGGGCGTCGCGCAGCTGTGCCGACGTGTCGGCGATCTCCGTCCCGATCCGCGCGGCATCCCAGCCCAGCAGGGGAGCGAGAGCCTCGGCGATGGCTCGCACGGTCGGGGCGTCTGCGTCTCCGGTGAACGCGAGGCTCGTGCGCCGGAAGATCACGTCAGCGACGTGGCACACCTGCTCGCGCTCGACCATCCACTCGAGCTCGCGGGTCGACAGCGCATCGCCCACGACCGGCTCGTCGTGTCCGTCGGCGATGAAGGCCGCGACCTCCGCGGCTCGGGTGCCGTAGCGGACGAAGAGCGTGCGACCCCGCTCCGTGTCGCCGACGTTCTGGCTGAGCCACTCCATCCGACGCCGTGGCGTGCGCGGGTATCCGTTTCCGCCACCGATGCGCACTCCGACCGTGCTCGCGACGCGCTGGCGTCCGAGTTCTTCGAGAACATGATCGGCGAGGTTCTCGCCGAGAGCGCGGAACGTCGTCCACTTGCCTCCGACGAGACTGAAGACGGCGGGTGCATCGGCGTCCTTGCGTCGCTCGATCCGATAGTCGCGCGAAACGAAACCGGGGGCGGTGTCGTCGTGGTGGGGAAGCGGACGGATGCCGGAGTACCGGTACACGATCTGAGCACGGTCGACGTCGATCGTGGGGAACACATGCCCGATCAGGTCGAAGAAGTACTCGACCTCCTCCTCGGTGCAGCGCGCCGGTTCACGCGGATCGGCCTCGAGATCAGTGGTGCCGACGAGGACCCGGCCTTTGAGGGGGTAGATGAGCACGATGCGGCCATCGGAGTGCTCGAAGAAGATCTCCCGACCCCCTGTGGCGTCGAGCAGTTCGGGGTGATCGAGCACGATGTGCGATCCCTTGGTGCCTCCCATGAACGCCGTGTCGGTGCCGAGCGCCTCGTTCGTGAGGTCGGTCCATGGACCGGACGCATTCACCACGACATCGGCGTCGATGTGGAACTCGGCGCCGGTCTCCCGATCACGCAGGCGCACACCGTCGTCATCCATCCCGACGGCCTCGACGTAGTTGAGCGCGTGCGCACCCGCGTGGGCGGACTCGCCGTCACGCAGCACGTCGAGCGCGAGGCGCTCCGGGTCATGCACCGAGGCGTCGTAGTAGGTCGCGGTGTACTTGATCTTCGGGTCGAGCTTCGGCAGCTGGGCCAGGGACTTCTTGCGTCCGAGGAAGCGGTGCCGGGGGACGCTGCCGCCGTCGCGGGAGAACGTGTCGTAGAGCGTCAGCCCGATCTTGATGAGGAAGGCGCCTCGCTCCTGCGGCTTTCCCTGCTTGTGCGTGAGGAAGCGCAGCGGGGCGGCGAAGACTCCGGAGAAGGTCGAGTAGATCGGGATCGTCGTCTCGAGCGGCTTGACGTAGTGGGGTGCGATCTTGAGCAGACCGTTGCGCTCCTGCACCGACTCCTTCACGAGTCGGAACTCACCGTTCTCGAGATATCGGATGCCGCCATGGATCATGTGACTCGAGGCCGCGGTCGCGCCGGACGCGAAGTCCGCCCGTTCGACCAGCAGGACGTCCACTCCCTGCATCGCAAGGTCGCGGAACGTCGAGATGCCGTTGATCCCTGCGCCGATGATCACGACGCTGGTGCGACCGCTCTCGCGTGCTCGGCGCACATTCTCTCGTTCGACCTGGGCGGCGTTCGCAGTGCTCATCGTCTCTCCTTGCTGGGCCTACACGGTATATCCTGATTCCGGCAGCACAACTGCGCAAGCGAGATGCACGAACGTGCAAGGAGGCCCGATGAGCAATCCGTCTCTGAGCGACCCCCGGGCCGGGACCGCACTGCGTGCTGCGCAGATGTACTACCTGCAGGACATGACGATGGATGCGATCGCCAGTGAGCTCGCGACCTCGCGGTCATCCGTCTCGCGCCTGCTCAGCCATGCCCGCGCCACGGGGCTCGTCGAGATCCAGATCCACCAGCCCCAGGGGCAGGAGCTGCGCCTTGAGGAGGCCATCCGTGCTCGCTTCGGCATCGCGGCGCACGTCGTGCCCACGCCGAAGAACCTCTCCGACGTCGAGCGCTTCGAGCGGGTCGCCATGAGCGCGGCACGTCTGCTGCCGCTCTACTTCGACTCGAACATGACCCTCGGCATCGCCTGGGGGTCGACGTTGGACGCGATCAGCAGGCATCTGCCGAAGAAGGAGACGCACAACTCCACCGTCGTGCAGCTCAACGGTGCGGGCAACACCTTCACGAGCGGCGTGGACTACGCGAGTGAGATCCTGCACCGATTCGGGCAGGCCTTCGGTGCCGGCATCCAGCAGTTCCCGGTGCCGGCGTTCTTCGACGATCCGCGGACGAAGGAGGCGATGTGGCGCGAACGCAGCACGCGGCGGGTGCTCGATCTGCAGGCCCGCGCCGATGTCATCCTCTTCGGCCTGGGGTCTCCCTTCGCCGAGGTGCCGAGCAGGGTGTACATCGGCGGCTATCTCGATCGGGATGATTACCGCAGTCTGCGCGAGGAGAAGATCGTCGGCGACATCGCCACGGTGTTCTACCGATCGGACGGCAGCTGGAAGGACATCGAGCTGAACAACCGTGCGACCGGTCCGACGTTCTCGGTGCTGTCGAGGGCGTCAAGGCGCATCTGCGTCGTCGCCGGCGTGCAGAAGCTGCCGAGCCTGCGCGGCGCGATCGCCACGCGTCTGATCACCGATCTCGTCCTCGACGAGCATCTCGCCGAACAGCTCGTCGACTCATGACGAAAGGCGACTGCACGTTCGTGCAGCGGGACTGAGTCGCGCAACCAAGGTCTTCTAGTGTGGATCCCAGAGCAGACAACGCCGTCACCGGCTGGAGAGAACACCTATGCACATCGTCGCCATAGACCAGGGCACCACGAGCACACGAGCGATCGTCTTCGACGACAGCGGGGCGATCGTCGCCACGGGGCAGCGTGAACACGAGCAGATCTTCCCGCAGGCGGGGTGGGTCGAGCACGACGCCGCCGAGATCTGGTCGAACACCACAGCGGTGATCGACATCGCCGTGCGCAACGCCGGTGTGAAGGCATCCGATGTCGCAGCGATCGGCATCACCAATCAGCGCGAGACCGTCGTCGTGTGGGACAGGCTGACCGGTGAGCCCGTGCACAACGCGATCGTCTGGCAGGACACCCGCACCCAGCCGCTCATCGACGCCCTCGCGGCCGACGGGGGAGTCCGCCGCTTCGCTGACACCACCGGGCTGCCGCTGGCCACGTACTTCTCCGCATCCAAGATCGCGTGGATCCTCGACAACGTCGACGGAGCCCGCGAGCGCGCGGAGAGCGGCGACCTGCTGTTCGGCACCCCCGACACCTGGCTGCTGTGGAATCTGACAGGCGGTGTCGACGGGGGAGTGCACGCCACCGACGTCACCAACGCCAGCCGCACGCTGCTGATGGACCTTCGCACGCTCGACTGGGATGACGCGCTGCTGGAGGCGTTCGGCGTTCCCCGCGCGATGCTGCCCGTCGTGCTGTCCTCCTCCGAGGTGTACGGGCAAGCGGTCGGTACGGTACTCGACGGCACCCCGATCGCCGGCATCCTCGGCGACCAGCAGGCGGCGACCGTCGGTCAGGTCGCCTTCGACGCCGGTGAATCGAAGAACACCTACGGCACCGGCAACTTCCTCATCGTCAACACCGGTGAGGAGATCGTCGAGAGCAACAACGGCCTCATCACGACCGTCGCCTACCGCCTCGGAGACGATGCTCCTCGCTACGCGCTGGAAGGATCGATCGCGGTCACCGGGTCATTGGTGCAGTGGTTGCGCGACAACCTGGGCATCATCAAGGACTCGCCAGAGGTCGAAGAGCTCGCACTCACCGTGGAGGACAACGGCGGCGTCTACATCGTGCCTGCATTCTCCGGACTGTTCGCCCCGCACTGGCGTCCCGACGCGCGAGGTGCGATCCTCGGCCTCACCCGCTTCGCGAACAAGGGCCACATCGCTCGGGCCGCGCTGGAGGCGGTCGCGTTCCAGACGCGCGAGGTGCTGGATGCCGTCATCGCCGACACGAACGTGCCCCTGGAAGAGCTTCGCGTGGACGGGGGCATGGTCGGCAACTCGGCGCTGATGCAGTTCCAGGCGGACGTGCTCGGTGTTCCAGTGATCCGACCTGCCATCATCGAGACGACTGCGCTCGGCGCGGCCTATGCCGCTGGACTGGCGGTCGGGGTCTGGGCCGATCTCGACGAACTCCGCGCCATGTGGCACGAGGACGAGCGCTGGACTCCGCAGATCGACGGGGAGGAGCGCGAGCGACGCATGGCGCGTTGGCGCAAGGCCGTCACGCGCACGTTCGACTGGGTCGACGAGGACTGAGCTCAGATCACCGGCGCGCCAGGACCGGAGCGGAACTCGCGGATGAGATGCTGCACGACTGCCGTGAGGTCTGCGTCGGTGGCCTCGGCGACAGCCAACTGGCGTTCATAGCTCGCACCGCCGTCCAGGATCGTGCTGATCCCGTCGAACTCGCTCTCGCACCCCAGATCGACCGCGATCGGCGCGAGTTCCGCCACCGTCTCGGCGAGGTGCTCGCGAACCTGCCGCTGCGTGCCGGCGGCGTCCACGATCACCTTCGCGTCCAGGCCGTACCGCGCCGCGCGCCACTTGTTCTCGCGGTGGAACCATGGCGGCATCGTGGGCAGCGTCTCGCCGGCATCCAGTCTGCGCGAGAGGTGCTCGACCAGCACCTGGACGAGAGCGGCGACAGAGGCGAGCTCCGACAGCGTCGAGAGGCCGTCGCACGCGCGCACCTCGATCGTGCCCCAGCGCGGAGCCGGCCGGATGTCCCAGCGCACCTCGGTGGCGTCGGCCATCACGCCGGTGCGGACCATGTCCTCGAGGTAGTGCTCGAACTCCGCCCACGAGTGCAGGGCCCACGGCAGCCCGGCTGTCGGCAGCTGCTGGAACACCAGGGCTCTGTTGGATGCGTAGCCGGTGCGCTCGCCCGCCCAGAACGGACTCGATGCGGAGAGCGACTGCAGATGCGGCAGGTAGGCGGTCAGGGTGTTGATGATGGGGAAGACCTTGTCGCGATCCTCGACGCCGATGTGCACGTGGATGCCCCAGATCATCATGTTGCGGCCCCACCACTGCGTCCGTTCGATGAGGTGGTGATAGCGGGTCTTGTCGGTGACCTGCTGATCGAACCACTGGGCGAAGGGGTGACTGCCGGCGGACAGCAGCTCTATCCCGGCGGGGTCGGTGGCCGCACGCACCGCGGTGATCGCGTTGGCGATGTCGCCGATGGCGTGGGCCACGGATTCGCCGATCCCGCTCGTGACCTCGATGGTGTTCGTGAGCAGCTCGCCCGTGACGGTGTGGCGCTCGGGCGCGCTTTCGTCCTCGAGAGCATCCAACAGCTCTGGGGCACGTCCGACGAGGTCGCCTGTCTCCGGATCGGCGAGCATGATCTCCCATTCCAGTCCCACTGTGGACCGGGGGGAATCAGTGAATTCTTGCGTCACGTGCACAGTCTGACACGCACCCGGCACGACACGGATGAGCGCGTGTCGCCCCGTTTCGCGACTCGCCTCCGAATCTGGCAGAATAGAGGGTCGGACGACGTACTCGACCCTCTATCCAGAACGCGTCCACTCATTTGAGCTTCCGCCGGGTGTGCACCCCACTCTCCAGGCGACCGGTTCGTTTCCTTCCACACAATTCAGGAGAATCGTGGCTGTCAAGATTCGTCTCAAGCGCATGGGCAAGATCCGCGCGCCTTACTACCGCATCGTCGTCGCCGACTCGCGCACCAAGCGCGACGGTCGAGTGATCGAGGAGATCGGCAAGTACCACCCCACCGAGCAGCCCTCGTTCATCGAGGTCGACTCCGAGCGTGCGCAGTACTGGCTCTCGGTCGGCGCGCAGCCGTCCGAGCAGGTCACCGCAATCCTCAAGCTCACGGGCGACTGGGGCAAGTTCAAGGGCGACAAGGACGCCGTCTCGACCGTTCAGGTCAAGGCGCCCAAGGAGCCGTTCGAGATCGACGGTTCCAAGAAGTCCGTCGTCAAGCCGAAGGCGGAGAAGAAGGAGGCTCCCGCTGAGGAGGCTCCCGCCGCTGCCGACGCGGAGGCCGCTGAGGCTCCCGCAGCAGACGCCGAGTAATCGCCGTGCTCGCCGCCGCGCTCGAATACATCGTCAAGGGGATCGTCGATCACCCTGACGATGTGCAGATCAACGCCTCCACGTCGCCGAGAGGCGACCTGCTCGAGGTGCGCGTGCACCCCGACGACCGGGGGCGCGTGATCGGGCGCGGCGGCCGCACCGCGAAGGCACTGCGCACGCTCATCACCGCTCTGGCGGACGGGCGTCGCGTTCGCGTCGATGTCGCGGACGACTGACGTGGTGTCGAAAGACCGTAACCAGGGCAAGAACCAGCTGCGCGTAGGGCGCCTCGTCAAGGCCCATGGCCTCAAGGGCGCGCTCAAGCTCGAGCTGTACACCGACAATCCCGAACGTCGTTTCGTGACGGGAGCCGAGTTCACGTTGCAGGTGCCTGAGGCATCTCCGTGGCACGGCAAGAGCGTGACGGTGCGCGAATACCGGGTCATGAACGGCAACCCTGTCGTGTTCTTCGAGGACATCGACGACCGTGAAGCGGCAGAGGGCCTCGTACGCGCCATCCTGTGGATCGACCAGGATGTCGACGAAGTCGAGGACGACGCCTGGTACGACCATCAGCTGGTCGGTCTCGATGTGGTCCGTGATGACGAGGTCATCGGCAAGGTCTCCCGCGTCGAGCACATGCCGGCGCAGGACCTTCTAATCGTGCGCCCCACGGGTGCCGGTGCGGACGGCGACGTCATGGTCCCGTTCGTCAAGGCCATCGTCCCTGCCGTCGACGTGGCCGGAGGTCGCGTGATCGTCACTCCGCCGGCCGGGCTGTTCGAGGAACTCCCGGACGCCGGTGCTGCCGCCGACGGCGGAGAGAGCCCGGCATCCGCCCCTGAGGGCGACGCAGCGGTCGACTGATCGATCGCTACGATCAACGCATGCGGATAGACGTCGTCTCCATCTTCCCCTCGTACTTCGACGGGCTGACGCTGTCGCTGCTCGGCAAGGCGCGCCAGAGCGGCATCCTCGATCTGCGCATCCATGATCTCCGCGACTGGACGAGCGATCGTCATCGCACGGTCGATGACACGCCGTACGGTGGCGGCGCGGGCATGGTCATGAAGCCGGAGCCGTGGGCGCTCGCGCTCGACGAACTCTCCGCGGACTCCGACCGTCCGACCATCATCTTCCCGTCTCCCGCCGGCGAGGTGTTCCACCAGACGACGGCGCGCGAGTTCTCCGAGCGCACGCACCTGATCATCGGGTGCGGACGCTACGAAGGCATCGACGAGCGCGTGTTCGAGTACGCCGCGTCGCTCGGCGAGGTGCGTCTTGTCAGCCTCGGCGACTACGTGCTCAACGGGGGAGAGGTGGCAGCGATGGCGATGATCGAGGCGGTCGGTCGCCTGATACCCGGCGTCGTCGGCAACCCTGACAGTCTGGTCGAGGAATCGCACGAGGACGGACTGCTGGAGTATCCGTCATACACGAAACCGTCGATGTGGCGTGAGCGTGCTGTGCCGGACGTGCTGCTCAGCGGAAATCACGCGGTGATCGAGGCGTGGCGTCACGACCAGCAGATCGCGCGCACCCGGAGCCGTCGCCCCGACCTGCTGAGCGACTGACGACTCTCCGGTTGATCGTGCAGCCGGCGGATCAGACGCGGGCGTCGATGTCGTCGAGCAGCTCGTCTTCCGTCTCCGCATCGTGATCGCGTCGACGGCGTTGCTTCGCCGGGGCCGGGCGACCCTCGACCTCTTCGCGATGCTTCTGGATCTCGGTGCGGATCATGTACCCGATGAAGATGAAGCCCATCAGCGCGAACAGGATCCACTGGATCGCGTAGGACAGATGGGGTCCTGGGTCCTCCGTGGGCGAGTCGAACGCGCCGAGCGGCGTCTCGGGTGCGGGGTCCTCGCTCACCAGCAGACCGTATGCGCTCGTGATGACCTCGCCCGACGCGGTCGCGGCGATGCTCGGCAGATGGATCGTCGGCACCTGGCCCTCAGGGGCGCTGCGACCTGACGCCGGCAGCGGCTCGCCCGGTCGCAGTCGCACGATGACCTCGACGGTGCCCGTCGGTGCGGCAGGGACGGCGTCCGGGGTCGCCTCTTCGCCGGGAGGCACCCAACCGCGGTTGACGATGAACACGCGCCCGTCCACATCCTGGAAGGGGACGAGCACTTCGAAGGCGCTCGTCCCGCCGTGCGGGCGATTGCGCACGAGCACCTGCTCGTCGGAGAGGTACTCGCCCTGCAGCAGGACGGGGTGCCACTCGTCCTGCGGATCGAGCGCGCCGTCCGCGGCGAACGCCTCGGACAGGGGGATCGGCTGCGCATCGTAGTTCTGCGCCACGAGCGCGAGCTGCTCGGACCTGCTCTCGTTGCGGTCGAACTGCCAGTCGGCGAGGAACGCGCAGGCCACGGCGAAGGCGATGGCGATGAGAACGTATACGCCCCAGCGAACCAGACGGTTGTTCATGCGGGCAGCCCGTCGCGCACGGTCACCGGGAAGTCGCGGGCCGCGAGGTAGTCGTGCAGGAATGCGACGTGCTCGTCGCACGCGAGCCAGATCTTCTCGCGGTCAGGGGCGTGGATACGCGGATTGCGCCAGACGACCTGCCGGGTCGCCCGCGCGCGGCAACCGGCTCGCGCGCATTCGAGTTCCTCTGTCACGCCTTGCCGTCCTCGTTGCGCTCGTCGCGTTCGTGCGCGTGCTCGGTGCTGTCGTCGTCCGGGGCGGGGCCTTCCGGCGAAGCGCCCGGCGTCGGCGTGCTCGGGCTGCGTCGATTCTCATGGATCGTGATCGTGCTCTGATCAGAGGTGTCGTCGACCGGCTCCGCGGTGCGGACCGGAGCGGACAGCTGCTGCGTCGGCGACTCGGCGCCGGGAGTGGCCGTCGGGCTGATCGCGTTGGCGAAGACGACCGCGATGTAGGGGAGCACGGCGGTGGCGATCGCGAACACCCAGGTGTACCAGCCGTACGGCGTCACGAAGATCGTGAGCCCGAAGCACACCATCCGGATCACCATGGTGAGCACGTATCGACGCACACGGCCCGTCGCCTCATCCTGCGGCGCCTGCGGCAGGGAGGTCACGGCGGGAGCATGACGAGAGCGATTCACAGTGGTACAAGCCTACGCCGCGCGCGGGGTGCCGGAACGCCGCGATGCGCCGGTGATCGCGTCAGGCGAGGAGGAACGGAAGGAACCCGATCGACCCGATGAACAGGAACGAGAAGACCGACACGATGACGACGAGCGCGAGGATCGCGACGCCGACGTAGCCGAGGATGAGCCCTGCGATCGCCATCCCCCGACCGCCGAGCGCCGAACCCGGACGCGTCTGCTTCAGCGCCATGTGACCGGTGATGATCGCAGCCAGCGAGGCCAGCAGCGGGAAGACGGCGAAGCTCAGCACGATTCCGGCGATCCCGGTGATGAGCGACGCGACGGCGAGCCCGCTGGTCGGCAGGGGAGCGGCGTACGGCTGCGCTGGTGCGTACGGCTGTGCGTACGGGTGGGGCTGCTGCGCCGCGTAGGGCTGCTGCTGGACCGCGTAGGGCTGCTGCTGGGCGGCTCCGTAGGGGGCAGTCGGTTGCGGCTGCACGCCGTAGCCCGGCGCGACCGGATGCCCCTGCGACCCTGAGTACGGCTGAACGGGCGCTCCGGGATACTGCTGAGGCTGACCGTAGGCGGAAGGACCGGGGATCACGTGACCGGCCGGAGGTGTCGTGCTGCTGTCGTCGCTCATCGCGCCGCCTTTCGTCTTCACCACAGTTCCAGCCACGCCGGACGGTGTCAATCCGGCGTCGCCGGAATCGGATGCTGCGGCCCCGATAGGATGGCTCGGGCCGACCGAGCGCCAGTGGGAGTGAGAGATCATGAGTTCAGAACGAGTCGTCCTCGTCACAGGAGGCAATCGCGGCATCGGCCGTTCGATCGCAGAACGGTTCGTCCGCGACGGCTACCGTGTCGCCGTCACCGCGCGCAGCGGTGAAGGTCCGGAGGGCGCTCTCACCGTTCGCGCAGACGTGACCGACGCTGCATCCATCGACGCCGCGTTCAGCGAGGTCGAGGAGAAGCTCGGTCCTGTCGAGATCGTGGTGGCCAACGCCGGCATCACCAAGGACACGCTTCTCATGCGGATGAGCGAAGACGACTTCGACAGCGTCGTCTCGACGAATCTCGGAGGAGCCTTCCGCGTCGTCAAGCGCGCCTCGAAGGGCATGCTGCGGGCACGCTTCGGCCGCGTCATCCTGATCTCGAGCGTCGTCGGCCTCTATGGGTCGGCAGGGCAGGTGAACTACTCCGCATCGAAGAGCGGTCTGGTCGGCTTCGCCCGATCATTGACGCGCGAACTCGGCGCGCGCGGGATCACCGCCAACGTCGTCGCGCCGGGATTCATCGAGACCGACATGACAGCCGAGCTCCCCGAAGACACGCAGAAGCAGTACAAGGCGAGCATTCCGGCTGGCCGCTTCGCAATGCCCGATGAGGTGGCCGGCGTCGTCACCTGGCTGGCCGGCGACGACGCCGCCTACATCTCCGGCGCTGTGATCCCCGTCGACGGCGGCCTCGGAATGGGGCACTGACCGACCGCACTGGGCGGTCGCCGCGACCTCACAGCGGCGATCAACGTGACTTCACAGCGGCGATCACTGCGGCGATCACTGCGATGACGCGGCGCTGATCAGTTCGGCGAGGTGCGCGGGCCGCGTGAACTGCGGCCAATGCCCCGAGCCGATCCTGGTCACGGTCACATCTCCGAGTGCGCGGTACTCGTCCGCGTACGGACCCCACTGATCGAGCTGCGCCTCGAGCTCGTTCTGATCGATCGAGCCCATCAGCATCGTGACGGGGATGCGGTGACGGTCGCCGGAGAGCATGAGAGGGTCGGTGGGCACGCGAGCGGGCACGGACCTCGTCAGCGGCAGCGTGCGCGCGCGAGTCGCGTCGTCGATGTCGTGCACATCCTCTTCGGGGAAGAAATCCCACCCGGGGAACGGGATGACGCCCTCCACCACGGGGAACTCGGAGATCGCCGAGTCGGGCGGTGGAGGCACGGTGTCGACGAAGATCACGCGGGCGATCCGATCAGGTCGCGCATCCGCCGCGCCCCACGCGACGTTGCCGCCGCCGCTGTGCCCGACGAGCACGACCGGTTCGTCAGTCGCGTCGATCTGTGCGATGACCGCGCGCACCCAATCGTCGATCCCCACGTCGGCCGATGAGTCGGCGGACGCGCCGACGCCGGGCAGAGTGAGGGGGCGAACACGGTGTCCGGCGTCTTCGAGAGGAGGAACCACATCGTCCCACGAGGAGGCGTCGAGCCAGAGGCCGGGTATGAGGATGATGTCCATACGGTGACGCTACGCGCGGGCACGGACATCCGCCACAGGCACGGAGTCGTCGCGCTACGCGGCGGCGTTCAGGGCAGCAGCGCGACGACGGCGCTGAGATCGTGCGGCCCGATGACCAGACTCGCAGCTTCCCGCACCGCGGGCTTCGCGTTGAACGCCAGGCCAAGGCCGGCGACGGACATCATCTTCAGGTCGTTCGCGCCGTCGCCGATCGCGACGGTGGCGTGCAGGGGCACGTCGAGCTCGGCCGCCCACTCGGTGAGCGCAAGTGCCTTGGCCTCGGCATCCACGATCTCGCCGTCGACGAAACCTGTCAGGAGGCCATCGGCGACGTCGAGGCGGTTCGCGCGCCAGCGATCGACCCCGAGTTCGGGCGCGATGTGATCGAGGATCTCGTGGAAGCCGCCGGAGACCACGCCGACGACCCCGCCGCGCTCGTGCACGGCCGCGGTCAACTCGCGGACGCCAGGGGTCGGCTCGATACGCGCGCGAACCCTGGCGAACGCGGTGGTCGGAACTCCGGTCAGCTCTCTGACGCGCGAGCGCAGGCTCGCGGCGAAGTCGACCTCGCCGCGCATGGCGGCCTCCGTCGCACGCTGCACTTCCTCACGTCGGCCGGCCTCGTCAGCGAGAAGCTCGATCACCTCGTTGCGGATCAGGGTGGAATCGGCATCGAGGACGACGAGGAAACGCGCTGCGGTCACACGCTCGAGCGTAGCGCGCGTCAGCGTTCGATCTGCACGCCCTTGCCGACCACCGTGATGCCGGAATCGGTGACGGTGAACCCGCGCTCGAGGTCGCGCTCGCGATCGACGCCGACGGTGGCACCGTCGAGCAGGACGACGTTCTTGTCGAGCACGGCGCGGTGGATCCGTGCACCCTGCCCGACGTGGACGTGGTCGAAGAGGACCGAGTCGGTGATGGTCGAACCACCGCCGGCGAGAGTGCCAGGACCGACCACGCTGCGTTCCAGATGCGTGCCGGACAGCACCGAACCGAGTGAGACGATCGAGTCGATCGCGTTGCCGATGCGGCCGACCGCATCCCGGACGAACTTCGCCGGCGGTGCGTTCACGCTCTGCGTGCGGATCGGCCACAGCGTGTTGTACAGGTTGAACACGGGCAGTGTGGAGATGAGATCCATGTGCGCATCGAAGAACGAGTCGATCGTCCCCACGTCGCGCCAGTACGCACGATCGCGCGGTGACGACCCTGGCACGTCGTTCTGCTTCATGTCGTAGTACCCGGCTTCGCCGCGTTCGACGAAGTAGGGGATGATGTCACCGCCCATGTCGTGCGCCGAGGTCGGCAGCTCGCCGTCTGATTCGACGGCCTCGACGAGCGCATCGGTGTCGAAGATGTAATTGCCCATCGACGCGAGCACCTCGTGAGGCGAATCGACGAGCCCCTCGATCGCGGTCGGCTTCTCCAGGAACGCACGGATGCGGCCCGAGCCGTCGGGATCCGCATCGATCACGCCGAACTGATTCGCCATCGCGAGCGGCTGACGGATGCCGGCGACCGTTGCCTTCGCGCCGGAGGCGATGTGCGCCTTGACCATCTGACGGAAGTCCATCCGGTACACGTGGTCGGCGCCGATCACCACCACGATGTCCGGCTTCTCGTCGTTGATGAGGTTGAGGCTCTGCAGGATGGCGTCCGCGGAGCCGGAGAACCAGCGCTTTCCGAGCCGCTGCTGCGCCGGCACCGACGTGACGTACGAGTCGAGCAGTGCCGACATCCGCCACGTCTGCGAGATGTGGCGGTCGAGGCTGTGGGATTTGTACTGCGTCAGAACGACGACCTGGCGCAGGCCCGAGTTGATGAGGTTCGAGATCGCGAAGTCGATCAATCGGTACTGCCCGCCGAAGGGCACCGCCGGTTTCGCTCGGTCGGCCGTCAGAGGCATGAGACGCTTGCCCTCGCCGCCGGCGAGGATGATGCCGAAAACCTTCTTGGGGACCGCCATGGCTCCACCATAGATCCCGAATGCTCCGCTGTACTAGCGTTCAGACATGCGCGTCGACATGATCACGAAGGAATATCCGCCGGAGATCTACGGCGGGGCCGGTGTGCACGTCGCCGAACTCGTCTCAGCGCTGCGCCGGTCGATCGACGTGCAGGTGCGCGCGTTCGGTTCCGACCGCGAAGAGAGCGGCACGAAGGCCTATCGGACACCGGCGGAGCTGATCGATGCCAACGCCGCTGTGCAGACGCTCGGGACCGACCTCACGATGGTCGGCGACATCGCCGGCGCGGACGTGGTGCACAGTCACACCTGGTACGCGAATTTCGCCGGACACATCGCCTCGCAGCTGCACGGCATCCCGCACGTCCTCACGGCGCACAGCCTTGAGCCGCTGCGTCCGTGGAAGGCCGAGCAGCTCGGCGGCGGCTATGCCGTCTCGAGCGGGATCGAGAAGCTCGCCTACGAGAACGCCGCGGCGATCGTCGCGGTCTCCGGAGGGATGCGGGCGGACATCCTGCGCAGCTACCCCGCTGTGGACCCTGCGCGGGTGAGGGTGATCCACAACGGCATCGATGTCGAGCAATGGCGTCCCATCACGGACGCCGCCTTCCTCGCGGGCATCGGTATGGATCCGGATCGTCCTTCCGTGGTCTTCGTCGGTCGGATCACCCGGCAGAAGGGGTTGCCGTACCTGCTGCGCGCTGCAGCGGAGCTCCCGCCGGAGGTCCAGCTGGTGCTGTGCGCCGGCGCACCGGACACCCCCGAGATCATGGCCGAGGTGCAGGAAGGCGTGCGCCGGCTGCAGCAGACGCGCGAGGGCGTCATCTGGATCGAACGGATGCTGCCGCGAGGAGAGCTCTCGGCGATCCTCACCGCGGCGACGACGTTCGTGTGCCCGTCCGTCTACGAACCGCTCGGGATCGTGAACCTCGAGGCGATGGCGTGCGGCGCCGCCGTGGTGGGCACGGCGACAGGCGGGATTCCCGAGGTCGTGGACGACGGAGTGACCGGACGCCTCGTGCCGATCGAGCAGCTGACGGACGGGACGGGCACCCCGGTCGATCCCGACCGCTACGTCGCCGATCTCGCGCGCATCCTCACCGAGGTCGCCATGGATCCGGAGCGTGCGGCGGGATACGGAGAAGCCGGAAGGGAGCGTGCGGCGCGCGAGTTCAGCTGGGCCGCGATTGCCGACACCACGCGGGCGCTCTACGCAGACCTCACGAATTGAGCCGATAGGCTGGAAGCATGCCGAGCGCTCTTGATTTCACCGATGTCGTCGTGCGCCGTGACGGGCGCAACATCGTCGATCATGTGACCTGGCAGGTCGCAGACGACCAACGATGGGTGGTGCTCGGGCCGAACGGCGCAGGCAAGACCACGCTCCTGCAGCTGGCGGACACACTGATGCACCCGTCGGCCGGTGCAGTGACGATCCTGGGGGAGACACTCGGTCGCACAGACGTGTTCGAGCTGCGCCCGCGGATCGGCTTCGCCTCCTCGGCGATGGCGAAGCGCATCCCGCGGGACGAGAGCGTGCTCAACGTGGTGCTCACTGCCGCGTACTCCGTGACCGGACGTTGGAACGAGCAGTACGAGAACATCGACGAGCGCCGCGCCCTGCGCGTGCTGGGGGAGTGGAAGCTCGATCACCTCGCCGATCGCACATTCGGCACCCTCAGCGACGGAGAGCAGAAGCGCGTGCAGATCGCCCGTGCCGTCATGACCGATCCGGAGCTGCTGCTGCTCGACGAGCCGACCGCGTCGCTCGATCTCGGCGCCCGTGAGGAGCTGCTGGGCCTTCTGAGCGGCTACGCGTCATCACCCACGACCCCCGCGATGGTCATGGTCACCCACCACGTCGAAGAGATTCCGGTGGGATTCACCCACGTGCTCCTGATCCGCGACGGCCGCGTCACGGCTGCCGGTCCCATCGCCGAGACGCTGACGGCTGAGGCTCTCACCGAGGCCTTCGGCATGCCGATCGTCCTCAGCGCGGAAGACGGCAGGTACGCGGCGCGCGCCACGTCCTGAGCATCGATCTGCTAGACTCGACCCTTGGTGCATATGCACCCTCCGACTTTCTTTCCATTCGTATCCGCAAGCCAAGGAATCAGCAATGAAGACTGACATTCACCCCGACTACCAGGCCGTCGTGTTCCGCGACCTCGGCTCGGGCGAGACGTTCCTCACCCGCTCCACCGTCTCCAGCGACAAGAAGATCGAGCTGGACGGCGTGGAGTACCCCGTCATCGACGTCGAGATCTCCTCGGCCTCGCACCCGTTCTACACGGGCAAGCAGCGCATCATGGACTCGGCCGGTCGTGTCGAGAAGTTCAACCAGCGCTTCAAGGGCTTCGGCGGCAGCAAGTAACCGCCGCGCACGAGAAAGGCCCCGCTTCGG
>NZ_JBLVOB010000006.1:239779-250605 GCF_053543555.1 Microbacterium xerophyticum
CTGCGGGGGGGCCTTTCTCGTTTCGGTGGGTCTCGAGGTCAGTCGACCTCTATGACGATGCGGCCGTCGACGTCCATCCGGCCTCCGTCGGGCGTCGGCGCGGGGACGGAGGCGCGGTGCTGACGACCGCGTTCATCGGCCGCTTCGTGCGCGGTGGGCGACCAGACGGCGTCGAAGACGCCGACGAGTCCGCCGCTCGCCATGCCGCGGTACTTCTCCTCGACGCTCCTGCGTGAGAACACATGGCGCGCACTGACGATGATCAGGACCGGGATCGTCGCGAGCACCGCCCCGATCGTCAGCCAACCCCACACGTCGCTCATGCCCCCAGCCTAGAGAAGGGGGCGAGGAGACGGCATCCGTCTTCAGAGGGACGCCGCATCCGCCTGCCGTACCGGCCAGGTGCCGTCGAGAGCGTCCTCGGCATCGAGTCGGCCTATCCGGATGAAGTACTCGGTCAGGCTCTCGGCCTGCGTGCGCGCCCATCCGATCTGCTGCGTGTGCAGCTCCTGCGCCGAGGTCGCGAGCGGGAAGCTGCGCGCGATCGCCTGCGCGACGCGGCCGGCGGCGATCGCATCCGCTGCCGCCTCGTGCGCCCCGTCGAGCTGCACGGCGTAGTGCTCTGCGACGACCTCGAGGGTGCGCTTGCCCTTGCGATAGCGGTCGACGGCCTTGTCGATGACGTGAGGATCGATGATGGGACCGGGGGAGTCGAGCGGGGCGATGCCGTGCCGCAGGCATTCGTGAGTGAGCAGCGAGAAGTCGTACGACGCGTTGTACGCCACCACCGGCATTCCCTGGGCGAAGAGCGCGCGCAGCGACGACGTGATCTCGGCGACCACCTCATGAGCGGGCCGCCCCTGAGCGCGCGCCTGTTCGGTGCTGATCCCGTGCACGGCTGCCGCGCCTTCCGGAATCGGGATGCCGGGATCGGCCAGCCACGAACGCGCGGCGATCTCACGTCCCTTCGCATCGAGCACGCCCACGTGCGCGGTGACGATCCTGTCGGACGTGACATCGACACCGGTGGTCTCAAGATCGAAGACGCCGATGCGGCTGAGCCAGCCGGGGAGTTCGAGATCGATTGCCATGACCCCACGCTAGGGAGGGGATCGGACAACGCGCTGCAGGCACGCCCGTAGACTGGTCGCATGCCCGTTCCCTCGCCCTACGCCGAGCGATTGAGTCGCCTTCCGGTCGAACGTCACGAGGTCGACGTGGCAGGCGGCACCACCGCTTACTGGGTGTACGGACCCTCGGCAGGTGGGAGTGCGGAACGCGATCCGATCACGGTCATCGCCGTGCACGGCTTCCGCGGAGAGCATCATGGACTAGAACCCGTGCTCGCCTATCTCCCAGAGGTGAGGGTGATCGCTCCCGACCTGCCTGGTTTCGGCGAGACCCCTCCTCTGCCCGGTCGCACCCATGATCTCGCCGCGTACGCGGATTGGCTGCGGGAGTTCGCCGACGCCGTCGCTCCCGGCGCCGTCATCCTGGGGCATTCCTTCGGCTCGATCGTGACCTCAGCCGCAGTCGCCGGCGGAGTCGAGACGCCGCGGCTCATCCTGATCAACCCGATCGGCGCTCCTGCACTCGAAGGCCCCAAGGGCGTGATGACCCGACTCGCCGTCTGGTACTACGACCTCGGTGCGGCGCTCCCGTCGAGGATCGGCACCGCGCTCCTGCGCAACAGGCTGATCGTCCGCGTCATGAGCATCACGATGGCGAAGACGAACGACCGCGCGCTGCGCCGTTTCATCCACGACCAGCACGACACGTACTTCTCCGACTTCGCTGATCGCGATGTGCTGCGCGATGCATTCGTGGCGAGCGTCTCGCACGATGTCCGCGCGTTCGCACCTCGGATCGCCGTGCCCACGCTGATGGTGGCTGCGCAGAAGGACGACATCACGCCGATCGAGGCCGAACGCCACCTCGCCGCGCTCTTCCCCGATGCGTCGCTCGTGGAGATCGCCGACGTCGGCCACCTCATCCACTACGAGACGCCTGCGGAAGCGGCCGGGGCGATCCGCCGGTTCCTCAGGGTTCCCGTCGCGCGAGGCCGATGAGTCCGGCCACCCGGTAGGGGATGACCTCTCCCATCGCGAGCGACGTCTCGGTGCGGTCGACGCCTTCGATCGAGAGGATCCTGGCGTCCGTGTCGAACAGATGACGCGCGTCGCGACAGGCCACCCGTGCCAGCAGATCGATGGAACCGCTGAGGCCGTGCACCTGCAGCACCTCGGGGATGCGTGCGAGCTCGGCGGTGATCCGGGGGAGCTCCGTCTGCCGCAGACCGATGCTGACGAACGCCTGCAGAGGGAAGCCGAGGACTTCCGGTGAGAACGAGCGCTCGTACGACAGGAAGACGCCGGTCTGCTCGAGCCGCGCCATGCGCGCCTGGATCGTGTTGCGCGACAGGCCGAGCGTCTCGGCGAGCGACACGATGGTCGTACGGGGGTCTTCGGCGAGGACGGCGAGCAGATCGAGGTCGACGCGATCGAGAGCGGGCATAGTGCCAAACCATAGCAGGGGCGATGCCTCCGTACTGGGCAACATGCTCAAGCCGTCTCCGAATGCTTGAGCGTGCTGATCACCGGACGTACCCTCGAAGCATCCGATTACGTTGTCGGTGCACGCGTGCAGCTCCTCACGAGGGAGGCACACGACAGGAGGACGATGATGTCACCGCAGACCACCCCGATAGCAGACTCCACGCAGGATCTGGAGCTCTCCGAGAGAATCCTCGCGCCTGACGGCAGCCGTCAGAAGAACCCCGATCTGGACCCCTTCGTCGCCGACGTCGACGCCGCGCAGCTGCGCGCACTGCTGCGCGACATGATCATCCTGCGGCGCATCGATGCCGAGGGCGTCGCACTGCAGCGTCAGGGCCAGTTGGGCCTGTGGGCTCCGTGCAACGGGCAGGAGGCCGCGCAGATCGGCACCGCACGTGCACTCGACCCGATCGACTTCGTCTTCCCCAGCTATCGGGAGACCGGCGTCATCTACGCGCGCGGCGCGCAGCCCGGCGACTTCGTGCGGGTATGGCGCGGCGAGGAGGGGGCGCCCTTCGACCCCGCAGCGATGCGCGTCGCTCCGCTGCAGATCATCATCGGCGCGCAGACGCTGCATGCGGTCGGCTACGCCATGGGCATCAAGCACGAGAAGGCTCCGGAAGTCGCCGTCACGTACTTCGGCGACGGCGCCACCAGCCAGGGCGACGTGAACGAGGCGATGGTGTTCGCCGCGTCGTATCAGGCACCCGTCGTGTTCGTGTGCCAGAACAACCACTGGGCGATCTCGGAGCCGGTCGCGCTGCAGTCGCAGTATCCCATCGCCGGGCGCGCCCCCGGATTCGGCATCCCCAGTCTCCGTGTCGACGGAAACGACGTGCTCGCCTGCATGGCTGCGATGCGCTGGGCGCTCGCGCACGCACGGGCGGGCAAGGGGCCGGCCTTCATCGAGGCGGTGACCTACCGCATGGGCCCGCACACCACCTCCGACGATCCCACCCGGTACCGCGACCCCGCCGAACTCGAGGCATGGCGCACGCGTGACCCGATCGCACGGCTGGAGGCGCATCTGCGTGCCGCCGGCGAACTCGACGACGACCACGTGGCCGCGGCGCAGGCCGATGCCGACAGCATGGCGCGGGAGATGCGCGCCGCGTGCCTCGGCATGGTCACGCGCGAGCCGCTCGCGGTGTTCGACAACGTCTACGCCGAGCCGCACTGCGGGATCGACCGTCAGCGGGACGAGTACTCCGCGTACGTCTCTTCGTTCGAGGAGGCCTGAGATGACGGAGATGACTCTGGGCAAGGCCCTCAACGCCGGGCTGCGCAAGGCGATGGGCGACGACGACAAGGTCGTGCTCATGGGCGAGGACATCGGCAAGCTCGGCGGAGTGTTCCGCATCACCGACGGCCTGCTGAACGAGTTCGGCGCCACGCGGGTGATCGACACACCGCTCGCGGAATCGGGGATCGTCGGCACGGCCGTCGGCCTCGCGTACCGCGGATACCGCCCCGTCGTGGAGATCCAGTTCGACGGGTTCGTGTACCCGGCCTTCGATCAGATCGTGTCGCAGGTGGCGAAACTGCACTATCGCACACAGGGACGGGTGAAGATGCCGATCACGATCCGCATCCCCTGGGCGGGCGGTATCGGTGCGGCCGAGCATCACTCCGAATCGCCGGAGGCGTACTTCGTGCACACCGCGGGCCTCCGCGTCATCACGGTCTCGAATCCGCAGGACGCCTACCGTTGCCTGCAGCAGGCGATCGCCTCGGACGATCCTGTGATCTTCTTCGAGCCGAAGAGGCTGTACCACCACAAGGGCGACGTCGACCTGCAGGCCTCACTCGCCGACGCGCCGCCGATGGGTGTCGCACGGGTACTGCGCGAGGGGTCGGACGCCACGATCATCACGTACGGCGCGATGGTGTCGACGGCGTTGGATGCGGCGTCCGCCGCAGAGGACGACGGGGTGTCTCTCGAGGTCATCGATCTCCGCTCGATCTCGCCGGTCGACTACGACACGGTCTCCGCATCCGTGCGCCGCACGGGACGGGTCGTCGTCGCGCATGAGGCGTCGCGCGAAGCAGGCGTCGCCGCGGAGGTCATCGCGAGCATCACGGAGCAGTGCTTCGAGTACCTCGAGGCCCCGCCGCTGCGGGTGACAGGACACGATGTGCCCTATCCGCCGGCGAAGCTCGAGAAGTTCCACCTTCCCGACCTCGACCGGATCCTCGACGCGGTGGACCGTGTTCTCGACCGCCCCAACAGCCTGACAGGAGCCGAGTCATGATCGAGGAGTTCCACCTTCCCGATCTCGGCGAGGGTCTCGCCGAGGCGGAGGTCGTGCAGTGGCTCGTCGCACCAGGTGACACGGTGACGTTGAATCAGACGCTCGCCGAAGTCGAGACGGCGAAGGCCGTCGTCGAGCTGCCGTCGCCGTTCGACGGTGTCGTATCGACCCTGCACGCCGAGGCGGGCGAGACGGTCGCCGTCGGGGCGCCGCTGATCGCGTTCGACGTCGCCGGACCGGACGCACCCGAGGCCGGTGACACGGACGCCGCGTCGTCGGCAGAGGAGAAGACGCCGCCCAACCTCGTCGGATACGGGGCTGCTCCCGCCAAGGGCGGCCGCCCGGCTCGGCGCTCGCGCAGGAGCGGCCGCGTCGACGCCGTGGCCGACACCGCGGTGCTCGAAGCGGCGCCGCACGACGTGCTGACCGAGTCGCCGACTGCCACGCGAGTGGGGGAGCGGCCTCGTTCCACGCCCCCAGTACGCGCCTATGCCAAGCGATCGGGCGTGGACATCGTCCTGGTCGCCGCAGAGGTCGGAGACCGCGTGATCACGCGGGACGACATCGACGCGTATCTGGAGCGGGTCGGCGGACGAGTCGAGGCTGAAGCGCCCCGCACGCCCGCCACCGCGGCGGCTGTGTCCGCCGGCGAGCGCGAGACGCGCATACCGATCAGGGGTGTCCGCAAGCACACGGCGGCTGCGATGGTCCAGAGCGCCTTCACGGCCCCTCATGTCACCACCTTCCACACCGTCGACGTCACGGCGACGATGGAGCTGATCGCGAGTCTGCGCGAGGACCGATCGCTCGCAGAGCACCGCATCGGTCCGCTCGTGATCGTGGCGAAGGCGGTGTGCCTCGCACTCACTCGCACGCCGGGACTCAACTCGCGATGGGACGAACAGGCCGGCGAGATCGTGCAACCGCACTACGTCGACCTCGGCATCGCCGCGGCGACCGAGCGCGGTCTGATCGTGCCGAACATCCGCGATGCCGATCAGATGACCCTGCCGCAGCTCGCCGACGCCCTGCGTGCGCTCACGGACACGGCGCGTTCGGGGCGCACGTCACCGGCAGAACTCGCGGGCGGGACGTTCTCGATCACCAACATCGGCGTGTTCGGGATCGACGCGGGAACGCCGATACTTCCCCCTGGACAATCCGGGATACTCGCGGTCGGGGCGGTTCGTCGCATGCCATGGGAGTACAAGGGCGAGATCGCTCTGCGGCAGGTGATGACCCTGAGCCTTTCCTTCGATCATCGGATCGTCGACGGCGCGGAAGGAGCACGGTTCGTCAAGGACGTCGCCGACATCCTCGAGGAGCCGGGACGCGCGATGCTGCTGCGTTGACCACGCAGGTCGGGCTCGGCGGCGCGAGGGCGCGGTCGAGTCCTGCGGGGCGTCCCGACGCTTCAGGAGGTCACGGCGGCGTGCGCCATCGCGGTGAGGATCTTCGCCGTCGACCTGTTCGAGCGGGTCGCGCTGCGCGTGCTGTGCGGGGTGGAGTTGATGAGTCCGAAGCACGCCTGCACGCGCAGCCGCAGTTCATCGGCCGGCGCCTCGTGCAGCGGGGCGAGAGCGGAGATCCACAGGTCGATGTAGATCCGTTGCAGTCGGCGCACCTCGGCACGGTCCTCGTCGCTCAGATGGGCGAGGTCCCGATCCTGCACGCGGATGACATCGGCGTGCGTGAGCGCGAAGTCGACGTGGAAGCCGATGAGGGCGAGCATCCTGCCCTCGTCATCCGACGCTGCCGCGGCGACGCTGCTCCCACCGGAGACGAGATCTTCACTGACCTTGATGAGCACGGCGCCCAGCAGCGCCTGCTTGCCCGCGAAGTGACGGTACACGGCAGGGCCGGACACTCCTACAGCCGAGCCGATGTCCTCGAGGCTCACACCCGAATAGCCGCGCTCGGCGAAAAGACGTGCGGCCTCGTGAAGCAGGGAGTCCGCGCGTTCGGCCTTGGCGCGATCACGCGCGGTCGGAGGGGTTGCCATCTCAGTTAATGCTCGCTAACCTAAATTGACTGGTTAGTGAACAGTAACCGAAAAGTGTTGTTCGATGCCACCGCGAGTCGAGGAGGATGCCGCGATGCCCGCCACCCAGGAGATGCTGGCCACTGAGCTGCGCGAGCGTCTCGCGACCGCCGCAAGGGGCGGATCCGAGGCGTCCCGCAGCCGTCACGTCGCCCGTGGCAAGCTGCTGCCCAGGGAGAGGATCACGAGGCTGCTGGATGAGGGCAGCCCGTTCCTCGAGGTGTCGCCGCTCGCAGCCGACGGCATGTACGGGGGAGAGGCGCCGGGCGCTGGCGTGATCGCGGGCATCGGTCTCGTGCACGGCCGGCATGTCATGGTCGTCTGCAACGACGCCACGGTCAAGGGCGGAAGCTATCTGCCGCTGACCGTGAAGAAGCACCTTCGCGCGCAGGAGATCGCGCTCGAGAACCGGCTTCCCTGCGTCTACCTCGTCGACTCGGGTGGAGCGTTCCTGCCGAAACAGGATGAGGTCTTCCCCGACCGCGAGCATTTCGGGCGGATCTTCTTCAATCAGGCCAGGATGAGCGCGGAGCGCATCCCGCAGCTCGCTGCGGTGCTCGGATCCTGCACGGCGGGTGGCGCCTACGTGCCCGCGATGAGCGACGAGACCGTGATCGTCCGGAATCAGGGCACGATCTTCCTCGGCGGTCCGCCGCTCGTCAAGGCCGCGATCGGCGAGATCGTCACTGCGGAGGAGCTCGGCGGTGGGGAGCTGCACGCCAGGCGCTCGGGCGTGGTGGATCACCTGGCTGAGGACGATGAGCACGCCCTCGAGATCCTCCGTGACATCGTGGCGACGCTGCCGGCCCCATCGTCACCGGCGTGGGAGGTGGCGGCGTCTCGCCCGCCCGCCGAGGAATCCACCCTCTACGATGTCGTCCCCGTCGATGTGAACGCCGCATACGACGTGCACGAGGTGATCGACCGGCTGATCGACGCCGACTCCCTCCGGGAGTTCAAATCGGAGTACGGCACGACGCTGGTGACCGGCTTCGCCAGGTTGCATGGACACCCGATCGGCATCGTCGCGAACAACGGCGTGCTCTTCAGCGAGTCGGCTCTCAAAGGGGCTCATTTCATCGAACTGTGCGATCAGCGCGGCATCCCGCTGCTGTTCCTGCAGAACATCACCGGCTTCATGGTCGGCTCCGATGCCGAAGCCGGAGGCATCGCGAAGGACGGCGCGAAGATGGTGACAGCCGTCGCCACGACGCGGGTCCCGAAGCTCACCGTGATCATCGGTGGTTCTTTCGGAGCGGGCAACTACTCGATGTGCGGGCGTGCTTACTCCCCACGATTCCTGTGGACCTGGCCTGCCAGCCGCATCTCGGTGATGGGCGGGAACCAGGCGGCTTCGGTGCTCGCCACGGTCAAGGAGGACCAGCTGACCGCTCGCGGTGAGAGCTGGAGCGCCGATGAACGCAGTGCGTTCGAGGGGCCGATCCGCGAGCAGTACGAGACTCAGGGTGAGCCCTACTATGCCACGGCGCGGCTCTGGGACGACGGGATCATCGATCCCGACGAGACGCGCGATCTGCTGGGGCTCGCCCTCGACGTCGTCGCCCGAACCCCGCTGCCAGAACCGCGCTTCGGCGTCTTCAGGATGTGATGACGATGAACCAGACACCTTCGATCAGCTCAGTGCTCGTCGCCAACCGCGGAGAGATCGCCCGCCGCATCATCCGCACGCTGCGCGACCAGGGCCTGCGCAGCATCGCCGTCTACAGCGAGGCGGATGCGGGAGCCCCCCATGTCCGTGAAGCGGATGACGCCATCCTGATCGGTCCCGCGTCAGCAGCGGAGTCGTATCTCGACGTCGAAGCCGTGATCGGTGCCGCGAAGCGCGGCGGTGCGGACGCGATCCACCCCGGCTATGGCTTCCTCTCCGAGAGCGTGGCCCTCGCGCAGGCGTGTGCAGCTGCGGGCGTCATCTTCATCGGCCCGTCGGTCGACGCACTGCAGATCATGGGGGACAAAGCGAAAGCGCGCGACCACGTCGCCGCACGCGGCGTCCCTGTCGTGCCGGGTTTCACGGCTGCAGGTCTGAGCGATGCAGAGATCGCCGCTCGGGCTGATGAGATCGGATACCCGCTGCTGGTGAAGCCGAGTGCGGGCGGCGGTGGCAAAGGCATGGAGTCCGTCGCGGATTCCGCCGGTCTCGCCTCAGCGCTGGCATCGGCCAGCCGCATCGCCAGGGCCGCGTTCGGAGATGACGCGCTGGTGCTGGAAAGGCTCATCCGCCGCCCTCGTCACATCGAGGTGCAGGTGTTCGGCGATACGCACGGCACTGTCATCGCGCTGGGCGAGCGCGAGTGCACCCTGCAGCGGCGCCATCAGAAGGTCATCGAGGAGGCGCCGTCCGCGGGGCTTCCCGAAGGACTGACCGAGCACCTGTTCGAGGCCGCGGTGCGTGCTGCGGAGAGCGTGTCGTACGTGGGGGCGGGCACTGTCGAGTTTCTCGTCGACGCGGACGCGCCGACGGACTTCTTCTTCATCGAGATGAACACGAGACTCCAGGTGGAGCATCCGGTCACGGAAGCCGTCACCGGGCTCGACCTGGTCGCCCTGCAGCTCGTCGTCGCCGCCGGTGGCGAAATGCCGGAGCCGCCGACGCCGCGCGGGCACGCCGTCGAGGCCCGCATCTACGCGGAGGCGCCCGAGAGGGACTTCCTTCCGTCCACGGGGCGCGTCCTGCGCTTCCGCGCTCCTCGGGGCGTGCGGGTGGATGCGGCGATCGAGACCGGCAGCGACGTCACGGGGTTCTACGATCCGATGATCGCGAAGGTGATCGCCTACGCACCTGACCGCGAAGCAGCCATCGCCCGTCTCGACAGGGCGCTCGCGGAAACGGTGGTGCTCGGCGTCGACACGAACATCGCTTTCCTGCGGCAGTTGCTCGCGAACGAGCGTGTAGTCGGCGGCGACCTCGACACCGGCCTGATCGAGACGCTGCTGCCCGTTCTGCCGGCCGAGGCGTCCGACGCGATGATCGCCGCCGCGAAACAGGAAGTGCGGCATGAGGCCGAGCGTGCTGACGCACGCCTCACGCTGGAGAATCGGTCTCGCCGTTCGGGCGGTGTCTGGGCGGCACTCACCGATTCCGATGCGCAGGCCATCGCATTCCTCACGGATGCGGACGAGCTCGTCGACGGCACAGGAGCAGGCGCGGCTTCGGCAGACGCAACCGTCGCGCTGGATGCCGACGGCTCGGTCTGGGTGAGTGAGAGCGGCCGTACCGCGCGTCTTCGCCCGCTGGACCGTCGGGAGAGGATGCTGCGCCGTCTCGCCGCGCAGCATCCGGTCGATGCGGAGACCCACCCTGAGGCTCGGGCACCGATGCCGGGGAGCATCGTCGCCGTGCACGTCGAGGACGGCATGAACGTGACCGCAGGGCAGCCTCTCGTCTCGATCGAGGCGATGAAGATGGAGCATCCGGTGCCGGCACCGCACGACGGCGTCGTGCGTCTGCTGGTCGCGGTCGGCGACCAGGCCAAACGTGGTCAGGCAGTCGCAATGGTGACCCCCACCGCCGCGAGCACGACGAAGGACATCCCAGAAGGAGCAATCGCATGACCGAAGATCTCACCGCTGAAGAGGTCGAACTCGCGGCGATGGTGCGCGAGTTCGCCGACACGGTCGTCGCACCGCAGTCGTACGAGGCCGATCGCACGCACACCCTGTCGATGGACGTCGTCCGGCAGATGGGGGATCTGGGCCTGTTCGGCCTGCCGTTCCCCGAGGAGGTGGGCGGTCAGGGCGGCGACTATATGGCGCTCGGTCTCGCGATCGAGGCGCTGGCCAGGGTCGATCAGTCGATCGCCATCACCCTCGAGGCCGGCGTCAGCCTCGGCGCGATGCCGATCTTCCGCTTCGGCGACGATGCGCAGAAGTCCGAATATCTTCCCGACCTCCTCGCAGGGCGGGCGCTGGCGGGCTTCGGGCTCACGGAACCGGAGGCCGGCAGCGATGCGGGCGCGG
>NZ_JBLVOB010000006.1:250625-265488 GCF_053543555.1 Microbacterium xerophyticum
GCGCACGACCGCGCGTCGCGAAGGCGATGAGTGGGTCATTGACGGGACCAAGCAGTTCATCACGAACTCGGGAACCACGATCACCCGTTTCGTGACGGTCACGGCTGTCACCGGCGTCCGCGACGGTCGCAAGGACATCTCGACCATCATCGTGCCCAACGGCACGCCGGGCTTCACCGTGGAGGCCCCGTACGACAAGGTCGGCTGGCGCGCATCCGACACGCACCCGCTCACGTTCGACGGGGTCAGGGTTCCAGCGGAGAACCTGCTCGGCGAGGAGGGTCGCGGGTTCGGCAACTTCCTCAGCATCCTCGACGAAGGACGCATCGCGATCGCCGCACTCTCGACCGGCGCGGCAGAGGGCTGCCTCGAGGACGCGGTCGAGTACGCGAAGAGCCGCACCGTGTTCGGCAGTGCGCTGAGCACCCGCCAGAACGCCCAGTTCACGCTGGCGCGGATGCGTGCGCGCGTGCACACCGCGCGTCTGGCGTGGCATCATGCCGCACGGCTCCGTGATGCGGGCAAGCCGTTCGCCGAGGCATCCGCGATCGCGAAGCTCGTGGCGGGAGACGCGGCGATGGACAACGCCAGGGACGCGACGCAGATCTTCGGCGGCAACGGGTTCATGAATGAGTTCTCGGTCGCGCGGCACTACCGCGACTCCAAGATCCTCGAGATCGGCGAGGGGACGACCGAGGTGCAGCTGCTCGTGATCGCGCGGGCGCTGGGGCTCACCCGATAGCGTGGCAGCATGACCGATATCCTCCAGCGCGGGCTCTACTTCGAGGAGTTCGAGGTCGGCGCTCGCTACCTGCATCGCCCAGGTCGCACGGCGACCGAGACCGACAACGTGCTCTTCACCACGCTGACGATGAACACGCAGGCGCTGCATCTGGATGCCGCATTCGCCGGCGAGCAGGAGTTCGGGCAGCGGCTGATGAATTCCATGTGGACGCTGTCGACGATGGTGGGCGCCTCGGTCGCCCAGCTGACGCAGGGCACGCTCGTCGCGCAGCTCGGGTTGGGGGAGATCGCATTCCCGCATCCGCTGTTCGCCGGCGACACGCTCTACACCGAGAGCATCGTGACGGAGAAGCGGCTGTCATCGTCGCGACCGGGGCAGGGCATCTGCACGATCGCCCACACCGGGCGCAACCAGGACGACGTCGTGGTCGCTGAGGCTCGACGGACGGTGCTCGTGCACTGCCTGCCGGACGGAGACCACGATGACGTTTGAGCTCGGACCCGCGCTGCTGTTCTGCCCGGCGGATCGACCGGAACGCTTCGAGAAGGCTCTCGCCCGCGCGGATGCGGTGATCCTCGATCTCGAGGATGCCGTGGCCCCCGCGGACAAGGAAGTTGCGCGCCACAACCTGCGCAGCGCAGCAGTCGACCCGCAGCGCGTGATCGTCCGGGTCAACGCGCCGGGGACGCGCGACTTCGCGAGCGACCTCGCAATGCTGGCGGAGACCGGGTTCCGCACGGTGATGGTGGCGAAGGCGGAGGAGCCCTCTGCGCTGGATGCCTTCGACGACCGGTTCTCACTGGTCGCTCTCTGCGAGACCGCCCGAGGAATCGCAGCGGCCGACCGGCTCGCCGAGCACCCCGGGGTGGTCGCGCTCATGTGGGGTGCCGAAGACCTGGTGGCGTCCCTCGGCGGGACATCGAGCAGGGATGCGAGCGGCCGATACCGGGACGTGGCCCGGTACGCGCGGTCACGTGTTCTCGTGGAAGCCGGTGCCAGGGGCAAGACGGCGATCGACGCCGTGCACATCGACATCGACGACGCGGAAGGTCTGAGACGGGAGGCCGCGGATGCTGTGGCTTCCGGCTTCGGTGCGACGGCGTGCATCCACCCCGGTCAGGTCCAGATCATCAGGGACGCGTATCTTCCCGATGAGGAGACCGCATCGTGGGCGCACGCCGTGCTCGCAGCGGCCGAGGGGGAGCGCGGCGTCTTCAGGTTCCGCGGGCAGATGGTCGACGAACCGGTGCTGCGGCACGCACGAGCGGTGATCATGCGCGCCGGGCGCTGATCCGCCTGCTCACGCCGGAGTGGTCTCCAGCAGCCGCAGTACGCCGGGAGCCGCCTCGAAGCGATGCACCGAGCCGTTCGGGAGCGGCACTCCCACGGCCGGCATCGTGCCTCCGGATGCGTGATCGAGCAGGGCGCGGATGACGCCGCCGTGCGCGACGACGATCACCGATTCGGCGATCGGCGCCGACCGCCGACGAGACGCGCGGGCGATGAGGTCGAGCGCACCGATCGCCCGCTGCGCCACCTGATCGAAGCTCTCAGCCCTGGGGACGTCGGCGTGCCAGTCCCCGTAGCGGTCGATGTAGTCGGCGACCAGCATTCCCTCCGCCTCGCCGAACTCGCGCTCACGAAGATCGGGAACGAGCTCCGGCTCCGCCAAGCCGATCGTCTGGGCGATGATCCGCGCGGTCTCGTGCGCACGCACGAGCGGGCTCGCGTAGATCGCACGGTGGGCGGTGCCTGTGAGGAGCGCGGCGGCATCCCGGGCGTGGCCGCGGCCCGTCTCATTGAGTGGGATGTCTGTCGAACCCTGGATCCGGCGGTCCAGGTTCCAGTCGGTCTGACCGTGGCGGACGAGCGTGATGAAGGTCACGTGAGGAGCTCCTGAAGTGCGGGGAGGACGTCGCTCGTGCCACCTGCGAGGGTCACGTGCGCCCAGGCATCGGCCCTGGTCGGTTCTCGATTGACGATGATGAGCGGGATGCTGCGGCGACGAGCGCGTTCGATCAACCGCACGCCCGAGTTCACGACGAGCGACGAGCCGGCGACGATGAGGGCATCGCTGGCGCGCAGCAGCGACTCGGCAGCGCGGAAGCGGTCAGCGGGCACGTACTCGCCGAAGAACACCACATCCGGCTTCAGCATCCCACCGCACACCGTGCACGTCGGAACCACGAAATCCTCGGTGCTCTCGGGAGCGACGTCGCCATCCGGATTCAGGACGATGTTCTCCGGCACGGTGATCCAGGGGTTGAGCTGTTCGATCTGCGTCGCGATGTCGCGTCGATCGAAGACCTGTCCGCACTGCAGGCAGACGACCCGGCGCATGGTGCCGTGCACCTCGATGACGCGGCTGCTGCCCGCGCGCAGATGCAGGCCGTCGACGTTCTGCGTGATCACGCCGGAAGCGATGCCGTCACGCTCCATCTCGGCCAATGCGATGTGTCCGGCGTTCGGCTCGGCCCGGGCGAACGCTCGCCAGCCGAGGTGGCCGCCGACCCAGTACCGTCGGCGCGCTGCCTCGTCCGCGAGGTAGCGCTGCCCGGTCATCGGGTCGGCGCGAGTCCGAGCGCCCTCGCCGCGATAGGCGGGGATGCCGGAGTCGGTCGATATTCCCGCGCCAGTGAGAAAGGCGATCCTGCGACCGTTGAGAAGGTCGGCTGACTTCTCGATGCCGGCTGACAGCTCAGCACTGATCGTCGCGCTCACGAAACCTCCCTCAGCGAGTCTACGGCGTGCCCGAGGGGTGGGCGCGTGCGGATACGGTGACGAGGTGGTGGCAGAGTTGTCGTCATGCCACTCGAGCTGATCCACGACAGCGACGACCCGCGGCTGGCGGACTACCGCGGTCTCACCGACACGGCGCTGCGACGCATGAAGGAGCCCGAGGAGGGCCTGTACATCGCCGAGTCGGTCAAGGTGATCGCGCGCGCCGTGAACGCCGGGCACATCCCGCGATCCGTGCTGACGCAGCGCAGGTGGATCGAGCAGGTCGAAGAGGCCCTCGCGGGCCAGGACGCTCCGGTGTACGTGGTGGCCGATGACGTCGCGGAGCGGGTGACCGGTTACGCCGTTCACCGGGGTGCGCTGGCGTCGATGCAGCGTCCCGCACTGCCTGGCGTGGCGGACGTTCTTCGCGCAGCGAAGCCCGACCTCGCGCGGGACGATCTGGTCGGGCACGCGAACGTGTGTGAACCTGAAGGACACACTTCGCACCCTCCGAAGGGAACTCGTTCGCGCATCGCCATCCTTGAGGGTTTGACTGATCATGCGAACCTCGGAAGCGGATTCAGAAACGCCGCGGCGCTCGGTGTCGACGCCGTCCTGGTGACGCCGACCTGCGCGGACCCGCTCTACCGACGCTCGGTGCGTGTCTCCATGGGCACGGTGTTCCAGGTGCCGTGGACGCGGATTCCGGCGTGGCCGGCAGGCATCGACGAGCTCAGGGCCGCTGGCTACGTGGTCGCCGGCATGACGCTGGGCGAGGGGGCGATCACCCTCGACGAGCTGGTCGCTGAGGATCACGAGAAGCTCGCGCTGGTGTTCGGCACGGAAGGCGACGGCATCATGCCGGCAACCGACCGCCTTCTCGATCGCCGCGTGACCATTCCCATGATGGGGGGCGTCGATTCGCTCAACGTCGCCGCGGCGACGGCGGTGACGTTCTACGCGACGAGGTAGAACGTCGGGGAGACACGCGGGGCCGTGACGTCGCCTATCCGCTACCAGACGCCCGTTTCAGCCAGTCGCGCCCATCGTGGGATCAGTGCTGCGAGAGCGATGATGAACGCGGCAGCGGCGACCGCGATGGACACAGCGCGAACGCGCCACCTTACGGTCTCGAAGTCATTTCTGAGGAGGATGATTCCGCTCGCGAAGGGCAGGGCGAAGGGAACGATGCTCATCACGACCAGGGCCAGCATGGCGGACTCCCGCCATGTTTCCTCGGAGTACAGCAAGCCGAAGAGCATGAGCCAGCCTTTGGCGAGTGCCATCACGGTTCCGATGCCTCCGATGATGCCGGACAGCATGATCATCGTCCGCGGCCGGAGTGCGTCCTCGCCGAGCGACGCGTGCACCAGCACCATCGCGGACAGGAGCGCCATCAGCGCCAGGTAGCTGATGTCAGCGAAGCCCCACTCACCGGTGTTGATCGGTACGAGCCCCGTGATCATCATGAACAAGTGCGCGATCGACAAAGCCGACGCGACGCCGATCAAGGTGACACTGGCGTTGGCGACGAGCCGCTCGGAGCGCGTCGCCGGCTCCGGCTCGACCCACAGCGGAGCGGACTGCGTCGTCGTCATGCGGATGACTCTCCTACGTGAACCTGGACGAATCCCTGTCAGACGCGCTATCGCGCCTCGAGCACCGCGACGACGGGACGGTGGTCGGTGCCGCCGGGAGCCGAAGGCTCCATCACCCGGGCATCGAGCACCGTCCAAGCAGAACCGGTCACAACCCGATCGATCGGAGATGCCAGCCATGCCGGGATCGTTGAAGGCCAGGTACCGGTAGCGGATGCCCCAGCCTTAGCCGCGGCATCCTGGCAGTTCTCGAGCTCCAGGTGGTCGATCGTGGCATTGAAATCGCCAGCGATGATGACATCGGATCCGAGCGTGCTGCATTTCTCGGTGATCCAGTGCAGGCCTGCGTTCCAGTCGTCCATGCTTTCGGGTAGGGGAGGTGCCGGGTGCGCCGCGACTATCGACGGTCCGCCTCCATCGACCGGACGCCAGACGCCACTGGGAAGGCCAGGAGTCCATCCTGCAGCCTCGTCGAGTTCATAGCTGCCGAGCTCATCGGCGACGAGCAGTGACGTCGGGATCCAGGACTCCTCGACCGATCCGGCAACAGCGCGGGTGGTCGCAGGCGAGAAGTGCATGCCCTCGAGGGCCACCAGGCGCGCGACCTCGGCAGCAGCATCCTCATCCATCTCCGGCAGGCTCACGACATCGGCGTGCACCTCGAGAACGAGCTCGGCCACGGCTGCCGGCGACGTGGCTCCGCCCTGGGCATTCCAGACCAAGACCGTCAGATCGCCGTCCATCAGATCTGCTGTATCCGTCGCTGAGCTTCCCCGGGCGACAAGCACTCCGCCGTTCCCGAGAGCCGCAACAAGAGTCGCGATTGCGACACCTGCGGCGATGCTCGCCGGCAACCGGGCTCGGCGCCGGAAGAGCAGGAGCACCGCCGCGGCGACGACGGCGACGCACAGGAGGGCGAGCGCCAGCGGAGCGCGGAACGCGATGAGCTGCGCGACGCCATGAACGCGCTGCGCGCCGAGAGCCTGCGGCCAGGTCAGCAGGAGAGCCACAGGCAGGCAGACCAGCAATGTGGTGATCAGGCCGACACGATCCGGACGGGTGCTGGTGCTGCTTGCGACCGACGCTCGTTTCTGTTCCGGAGCTTCGGCGACGCGGGTCACAGGCCCCATGTCGGATGGCTGCCTGCCGGCGACCGCTCGGCGGGCTCATCCTGCGGGATCGGCCTGAGGGCGGCGCGCGTGGCCACGTGGCCGATGTTCGTCTCACTGATGCTGAAGAACTCGCCGATCATTGGAGCCTCTCCTCCTCGTATGGCTGTGCAAAGTCAAGTCTGCTTGTGCTTACGGGTCTCCACCACCTGGATCCTGCGTGACCTGAGCTTGGCGACGACCTGCGCGAAGGGTTTCTGGTACTCGGGGGCAGGATAGCGATGCAGCTTGATTCGAACCGTGTGCTTGCCGGCTTTCGACGCAGCCCCAGGAACGTCCAGCGGTTCCTTCAGGCGCAGCAGCAGATCCCGGTTCAGATCCCGGCTGCTCCACAGAAGCCGAACTTTGGCCTGATTCATATACCGGACTTCCGTGGCTCCCTTGATCGAACCCCACGGGATCACGTGGCCGCCGCGGACCGTGATGCCTACGTCGCCAAGCTCCAGATCGATCGCGTCGTCGCCGGTGCGCATCGCCCCGGGGATGCTGGTCATCAAGCCGTAGGCACCAAGAGCCAGACCTACGGCTCCGAGAATCAACGGCCCCCCGCTGAACCAGATCTCGGCCTTGCGCACCGACATCTCAGGCAAGCCGTTCGCCACCAGGTACAGCCCCAGCGCGAACAGCGGCGCTCCCAGGATCACCAGGATCGCGCTCCGCCAGATCCGCCTCCAGTGGTAGCTGCTTCTGCTGGTGAAGCCTCGCGACTGCGTCTGGTGCGAGGCGGAGTCCATCATCTGATCAATGCTTTCTGGTCGGTTCGATGAACCGGCAATTCTACGGATATGGGTTCGAGATCACCGCACTGGCGTTGAACGATGACGCGGTGCCTTTGGTGAACTATGCGGCGGACCGGCCGGAGAGGGTCGCCTCGGCCGCGACGGTCGCCCTCTGGGCGCTGTCGGACTGTCCCGTCTCGGCTACTCGGGGTCAGGGAAGACGATCGGACCGGGCTCCGGCCGCTTCGCGGTGATGAGATCGCCGGAGGACTGGTGCCGAAGCCGCCTCAGCACCCACGGCACCAGATGCTCGCGGGCCCAGCCGAGATCCTCCGCACGGGCCTCGCGCCAGGTGCGGGGCGGACGCGGTTCGGGTCGCATGGGCTGAAGGTCGTTGGGGACGTTGAGCGCGCGCAGCACCATGCGGGCGACCTCGTGGTGGCCGAGCGCGTTGAAGTGCAACCTGTCGTCATCGAAGAACCGGGTGTCCTGCACGGACTTCAGCGCCCATTGATCGGCCACGATGCAGTCGTGCCGTTCGGCGATCGCGCGGATGTTCTCGTTGTAGATCGCCACCTTGCCGCGGAACCGTCGGAAGACCGGGGTGAAGCCCGTGTCGATGCCGGTGAAGAGGAGGATCGCCGCGCCGGTCGATGCCAGTCGGGCGACGGCATCCTCGAGCTGCTCCGCGATCATGTCCGGATCGGTCCCCGGCCGGATGACGTCATTGCCGCCCGCGCAGATCGAGATGAGATCGGGTCGCAGCGCGACGGCGGGCTCGACCTGGTCGGCGACGATCTGCGCGATGAGCTTGCCGCGCACCGCGAGGTTCGCGTAGGCGAAGCCGTCGACCTGCCGCGCGAGCACTTCGGCGACGCGATCCGCCCAGCCACGGTGCCCGTCCGGCACCGCCGGGTCGGGGTCTCCTATGCCTTCGGTGAATGAATCGCCGATGGCCACGAACCTCCGCCAAGGGTGGGGGTTCTCGTTCGCGACATAAGGCGTTCGGGACGATTCCTCGTCGACCATGGATACTCCTTCACTGCCTCGCGGAGGGAACTGGGACCGCGCAGTGATCGAGCCTACTTCGTCGTGGGGCGGTTACGGGGGAGAAGTGTCTGCGGCACCGATTATCCTGGAATCGATGCTCTCTCCGTCCTTTCCCCAGCGCGCCCCGTGGGGAACGGCGGACAAGCTGCGCGCGTGGCAGCGTGAGGCCCTCGACATCTACTTCCAGCGGGATCAGCGCGATTTCCTCGTCGCCGCGACGCCGGGTGCAGGTAAGACGACCTTCGCGCTGACCCTGGCAGTCGAACTGCTGCGCATGGGCGAGGTGAACCGGATCATCGTGGTCGCGCCGACCGAGCATCTGAAGACGCAGTGGGCCGATGCCGCAGCACGTGTGCACATCCGTCTCGATCCCCGTTTCCGCAACAGTCATTGGGCGCCGTCGCGCCAGTACCACGGTGTCGTCGTCACCTATGCCCAGGTCGCCGCGAAGTCGTCGGTGCATCGTCATCTGACCGAGGACGCGAAGACCCTCGTCATCCTGGACGAGGTGCATCACGGCGGTGATGCGCTCAGTTGGGGTGATGCGATCCGCGACGCCTACGGTCCCGCGAAGCGGCGCCTCTCCCTCTCCGGCACGCCGTTCCGCAGCGACACCGCGCCGATCCCGTTCGTCACGTACGCGCCCGACGAGAGCGGCGGGCGGGTCTCGTCGACCGACTACGCGTACGGCTACGGCCGCGCCCTCGCCGACGGTGTCGTGCGACCGGTGCTGTTCCACATGTATTCGGGGAAGATGCGGTGGCGCACGAGCGCCGGCGACGAACTCGAGGCCCACCTCGGGCAGGACAACACCAAGGACGTCAACTCGCAGGCGTGGCGGACCGCGCTCGATCCTGAGGGCGAGTGGATGCCGGCGGTGCTGTCCGCTGCCGACCGACGCCTCACCGAGATCCGCCATCATGTCCCGGATGCCGGCGGACTCGTGATCGCGACGGATCAGACCGTCGCACGCGCCTATGCGAAGATCCTGCACAGCCTCACGGGTCAGCGTCCGACCGTCGTGCTCTCCGATGAAGCCGCGGCCTCCGAGCGCATCGAGAAGTTCAGCGCCGACACCAGCCGGTGGATGGTGGCGGTGCGCATGGTGTCGGAGGGCGTCGACGTGCCCCGCCTCGCCGTGGGGGTCTATGCGACGTCGTCGTCGACACCGCTGTTCTTCGCCCAGGCCATCGGCCGCTTCGTCCGCGCCAGACGGCGCGGCGAGGCGGCGAGCGTGTTCCTGCCGAACGTGCCGGTGCTCATGGGGCTCGCGAACGAACTGGAGAAGCAGCGCGATCACGCCCTGGATCGTCAGAGCAAGGACGATGACGGCCTCGACGACTCCCTCCTGGAGAGCGCGAATCGCGAGGAAGAGGCCTCCGACGCTCTCACGCAGGAGTTCAGTTACCAGGCGATCTCGTCGCTCGCGCACTTCGATCGCGTCGTGTTCGAAGGGCAGGAGTTCGGTCAGCTGGCCGAGCCGGGCACGCCGGAGGAGGAGGAGTTCATCGGGATTCCCGGCCTCCTCGAGCCCGAGCATGTGCACGAACTCCTCATGCAGCGTCAGACGCGTCAGTCGAAGCTGCGTGAGGCACGGGAGGCGGAAGCCGGCCCGGAGGCGGTGACCACCCTGCCCCCGCCTCTGCACCGCACGATGCGCGAGCAGCGACAGCTGCTGAACAGCCTCGTGGGGCTGTACGCGCGTCAGGCAGGCGAGCCCCACGGCGCCGTGCACGCCGAACTGCGCCGCATCTGCGGCGGCCCTGCCGTCGCGCAGGCGACCGTGACGCAACTGCAGGCGCGCATCGAGGTGCTGCGCAAGCGCGTGCGCAAGTAGTACCAGGGCGCGGCCGGCGCCGCCGAGCCGTGCTCGAGCAGCGGCGGGTTCGGAGCCCCGAAATGCTGGCAATCCCTGGTTTCCGGGAGTTCGGGCGTCATCGTCTGGATACCGTTGAAGCTGCCCGAACACGCACTGGAGGACCCATGACAGCGCCTGCTGCCGCCGAGCCGACCGCGGCCGATCGCCGCCGCTGGGCCCGATACCTCGTGGAGGAGCGCGCCGAGGGGATGGTCTATCAGAAGCTCGCGGCGCGCAAGACGGGGGAGGAGCGGGACATCCTGCAGAGCCTCGCCGATGCGGAGCGTCGCCATGAGCAGCACTGGCTGGACCTGCTCGGCGGTGAGCCCAGCAGGCTTCCCAAGGCGGGTATCCGCTCCCGGCTGCTCGCCTGGATGGCAGGGCGATTCGGGTCCATCTTCGTCCTCGTGCTGGCCCAGAGCGCGGAAGCGCGCTCCCCGTACGACACCGAGCAGTACGCGACACCGGCCATGCGCGCCGACGAGAAGATCCACCACGAGGTCGTCCGCGGTCTCGCGGCGAGAGGGCGACGACGCCTGTCCGGATCGTTCCGCGCTGCCGTGTTCGGCGCGAACGACGGGCTGGTGAGCAACCTGGCGCTCGTACTCGGCATAGGTGCGACGGGAGTCGGTTCGAGTTTCGTGCTGTTCAGCGGGATCGCCGGCCTTCTCGCCGGCGCGCTGTCGATGGGGGCGGGAGAGTTCGTCTCGGTGCGGTCGCAGCGCGAGCTGCTCGCATCCACGGAGGCCAACGACGATGCGGCGCATTCGGCGGGAGATCTCGACATCGACGTGAACGAGCTGGCCCTGGTGTACCGGGCGCGCGGTATCGATGAGGGAGAGGCCCTCGAGCGGTCGCGTCGTATCATCACCGCCGCGCAGGAGGGCGTGCGTCGTGCGGCCACGGCACCGGTGCGTACGCACGCCGGCTCCGACCACGACATCGTCGGCAGCGACTGGACAGCCGCTATCTCCAGTTTCCTGCTCTTCGCATCAGGTGCGATCATCCCCGTACTGCCGTGGATCTTCGGGCTGGAGGGTGTGACCGCCATCATCGTCGCCCTCATCCTGGTCGGCATCGCACTGCTGACGACCGGGGCGATGGTCGGCATCCTTTCCGGTGGGCCGCCTCTGCGCCGTGCACTGCGCCAACTCGCCATCGGGTTCGGCGCCGCAGCCATCACCTACCTCCTCGGACTGGTCTTCGGCGTCGGCGCCGTCTGATCCCTCTGCTCAGCCGCCCGTACACTGGGCGCGTGAGCGATGCGGCCGGCCGACCCGAGCGCAGTGTCGGCGGTCGTGCGCGCGAGGTGCTGCTGATCCGCGCCTTCGCCCTGTTCTGGAGCGCGACGACGATGCGCGCCCTCGGCGGCACCATCGCCGGTGTCGCCTTCCAGGTGCTGATCGTGAGCGCGATCGGTGCGTCCGCGTTCGAGATCGGGGTGCTGAGCTCACTGAGCGTCGTCCCGTATCTGTTCCTCGGACTGATCGTCGGCGCACTCATGGATCGATGGCGGCGGCAGCGGGCTCTCGTCGTCACGAGTATCGGGCGCGCCGTCGTCCTCGGTGCGGTCCCCGTGCTGCTGCTCCTCGATGCGCTCGGGTTCTGGTCACTCGCGGCCGTGATCCTGGTGCTCGGCATCCTGACGCTGTTCGCCGACTCCGCCTCTCAGCCGTTCCTTCCCCATATCGTCCCTCGGGGGTCTCTCGTGATGGCGAACGCGAGACTCGGCCAGAGCGAGACGGTCGCCGGTACGGCCGGGCCGGCGCTGGGCGGCGTCATGCTCAACCTTCTGGGTGCGCCGTTGCTGTTCGCCTTCGACGCCGCGATGAACGCCGTGTCGGCCGTTCTCCAGTCCCAGATCGCGGTCGACGAAGCTCCACGGTCAGCGCGTGCGCACGGACGGCACATCGGCCACGACATCCTCGAGGGGATGAGGTACACGTATCGGCATCGCACGCTGCGTCCGCTCGCCCTGTCCGTGCACGTCTGGTTCCTCGGCAACAGCATCGTGGCGACCGTGTTCGCCGTCTTCGTCCTGCGTGAACTGCGTCTCGAGCCGTGGGCGTTCGGTCTCGCACTCGCCTGCGGCGGCGTCGGAGGGTTCGTCGGCGCACTGCTCGCCCCTGCCCTGGGGCGGCGGATGGGCGCAGGGCGTGCGATCCTGCTCGGCCGGATGCTCGTCGTCGTACCGTGGGCAGCAGTGGCGCTCAGCCCCGTATCCGCCTCGACCGATCCCGTCGTGCTCCTACTGTTGATCTCTTCGGCGCAGTTCGTCCACGGGCTCTCGATGGGTGTCGAGGATGCGAACGAGATGGGGTACCGGCAGGCGGCCGCCCCTGACGCGATGCAGGGCAGGATGAACTCGACCATCCGCACGATGAACAGGGCGATCTTCTTCTTCGGCGCGCTGCTCGCCGGTGCCCTGGCGACCTTCTGGGGATACTCGCTGACGCTCGGAGCCGCTGCAGTGATCTTCGCGGCGGCCGCGGCGGTTGTCGCGTTCTCGCCGCTGCGGCTCGCACGTCATGACGATGCGGCGAGTCTCGACACGTGATCTCGAGCCGGAAACGAAGAAGCTCCGGGAGCCCCTGGCCGAACCAGGGAACTTCCGGAGCTGATCTGTGCGCGGAGGGGGACTTGAACCCCCACGCCCTTACGGGCACTACGACCTCAACGTAGCGCGTCTACCATTCCGCCACCCGCGCAGGTGATGAAAAGTCGTTGCCGACCGAAGAGAAACGTTACCAGATCTCGCAGGTGCCGACGAACCGGGGCGCACCTCGGGCGTGCCGCAGCCGTTCGATAGCCTGAGGGCATGTCTGACGCTGAACTGCCCGAGGTCGTCCGCGTCGCGCGTGACCTGATCCGGATCGACACCTCGAATTTCGGCGGGGGCAATGCCAAGGGAGAGCGTGAAGCGGCCGAGTACGTCGGCGCGTATCTGGAGAGCCTCGGCCTGACGCCCGAGTACTACGAGCCGATCCCACGGCGCACCAACGTCATGGCGCGCGTCGCCGGTCGCGATCGGAGCAAACCCGCCCTCGTGGTGCACGGCCATCTCGACGTGGTACCGGCCATGGCCGAGGACTGGAGCGTCGATCCGTTCGCGGGGGAGGTGCGCGACGGGATGCTGTGGGGCCGCGGTGCCGTGGACATGAAGAACATGGACGCCATGATCCTCACGTCGGTCGCGGACATCCTGCGGTCGGGGCAGCAACCGGAACGCGATCTCGTACTGGTGTTCTTCGCCGACGAGGAGAACGGCGGCGTCGAGGGTTCGGCTCTCGTCGTGAAGGACCGCCCCGAATGGTTCGCGGGTGCGACGGAGGCCATCAGCGAGGTCGGCGGCTACTCCATCACGGTGGACGATCGTCGTGCATACCTGTTGCAGGTGGGGGAGAAGGCACTGATCTGGATCCGCCTCATCGCCAAGGGGCGCGCGGGTCACGGCAGCCGCCTTCATGACGACAACGCCGTGGTCAAGCTCGCCGAGGCCGTCGCCGCGATCGGACGCACCCGGTGGCCGATCCGGCTCACGTCGACGACACGAGCTCTGCTGCAGGGTCTCGGCGAGCTCACCGGTCGCCCCGTCGACGATCCGGATGCCCTCGCCGCGGCATCCGGTCCTGCTGAAGCCTTCCTGAGCTCGACCTTCCGCACGACGACCAACCCGACGGCACTCACCGCCGGTTACAAGCACAATGTGATCCCCGAGCGCGCCGAGGCGCTGATCGATGTGCGCGTGCTGCCCGGCACCGAGGACGAGGTGCTCGCGGAGCTGCAGCAGATCGTCGGCGAGGACATCCTCATCGAGACCGTCGTGCGCGACATCGGCATGGAGACGCCGTTCGAAGGGGCGCTGGTGGAGGCGATGGTGCACAGCCTCGCCGTTCACGACCCCGGCGTGCCGGTGATCCCGTATCTCCTCGGCGCGGGCACCGACAACAAGGCGCTCTCCACGCTCAGCATCACGGGGTATGGTTTTGCACCGCTCCGTCTGCCGGCGGATCTCGACTTCACCGGGATGTTCCACGGTGTCGACGAGCGTGTCCCCATAGAATCACTTGTCTTCGGTCAGCAGGTTCTGACCGGTCTCCTGCGCACATACTGACGCGCGCCCCTGAATCAGAAGGCCATCCATGCACCTGCTCGAAGCGCTGTTCCTCGGCGTCATCCAGGGGCTCACAGAGTTCCTGCCGATCTCCTCCAGCGCCCACTTGCGCATCGTGGGCACCTTCACCGGCTCCGGAGAGGACCCGGGGGCCGCGTTCACCGCGATCACCCAGATCGGTACCGAGGCGGCCGTCGTGGTGTTCTTCTGGCGCGACATCACGCGCATCATCGGTCACTGGTTCCGCTCGTTGACTGGCTCACTTCCCCGCAACGACCCTGACGCCAGGATGGGGTGGCTGATCATCATCGGCAGCATCCCGATCGTCGTGCTCGGGCTGCTGTTCCAGGACCAGATCGAGACGGTGCTGCGATCGATGTGGATCGTGGCGATCATGCTGATCGTCTTCGGTGTCCTGCTCGGGATCGCGGACTACGTCGGCGCGAAGCGCCGCAAGCTCGACCAGATCACGTATCCGCACGGCATCCTGTTCGGATTCGCCCAGGCGCTCGCACTCATCCCCGGCGTCTCGCGCTCCGGCGGAACGATCACGATGGGATTGTTCCTCGGATACGAGCGCGCCGCTGCGGCCCGCTACGCGTTCCTGCTCGCCATCCCCGCCGTGTTCGGCAGCGGCTTCTTCCAGCTGTTCAAGAGCTGGGATGCCCCGGATCAGTACTTCTCCCTCGGCGAGACGGTCGCGGCGACGGGGATCGCCTTCGTCGTCGCACTCGGCGTCATCGCCTTCTTCATGAGCTGGATCTCCAAGCGCAGCTTCCTGCCGTTCGTGATCTACCGCATCCTGCTCGGCATCACGCTGCTGGTGCTGCTGAGCATGGGCGTGATCTCGGGCTAGCGCTTGTGGTCGCCCGGGGCGTCGCCCCGGCGG
>NZ_JBLVOB010000006.1:265508-304471 GCF_053543555.1 Microbacterium xerophyticum
GCCCCCCGCGCAGGTAGCGCTCGAACGCCTGCGCGATCGCGTCTCCGGACGCCTCGGGCGAGTCCCAGGTGTCGCGCGTGCGCTCGAGCTGATGGATGTACTCGGTCATCTCCTCGTCGTCGGCCGCTGCGGCGTCGATCGACGCCTCCCAGGTCGCGGCATCCGTGCGCAGTCGCTCACGGGGCATGTCGATGCCGGTGAGCTCCTCCAGACGGTCGAGCAGGGCGAGAGTGGCCTTCGGGGAAGGGGCGGCGGATGCGACGTAGTGCGGCACGCTCGCCCAGAGATTGGCCGTCGGGATGCCGGCGCGCTCGGCGAAGTGCTCGATCACGCTGAGGATGCCCACCGGCCCCTCGTAGAGGGAGCGTTCGAGACCGAGCGCCTCGCGCACCTGCTCGTTCGCGCTCGAGGCGAAGATCGAGATCGGTCGGGTGTGCGGCACGTCGGACAGCATCGCGCCGAGCGTGATGAATCCCGTGACGTCGTCACGCAGCGCGATGTCGATGAACTCGTTCGCGAACGCCTGCCAGGTGCGGGCGGGTTCGACCCCTGTGAGGAGCCAGAACTCCGGTGCGCCGTCGCCCGACGGTGCCGCAGGGCGCCACAGTGCAGCCTCCGGCCAGCGCAGGTCCCGATGTCCGGTGGCGTCCATCTTGGTCGACGGGCGAGTGTACTGGTAGTCGAAGTACAGCTCGGGGTCGACGGTGTGCACGAGCTCGTACTCCGTGCTCTCACGCAGCATCTCGATCGCGCCGCTCGCCGCTTCACCGGCATCGTTCCAGCCATCGAACGCGACGACGACGATGCGGTTTCCGAGTGCATCCATCGAATTCTCCTTCCATCGCGAACGCAGGTATCCCTCCAGGCTAGTCCGCGTCAGACGGTATGGGACACCGGCCGGGCTAGCATGGAGAAGTGAGTCAAAAGCCGCGCGCGGTCCTCTGGGACATGGATGGAACACTGGTCGACACCGAGCCGTACTGGATGGCGGCGGAGACGGCGATGGTGCAGTCCTTCGGCGGAACCTGGTCGCACGAGCAGGCGCTGCAGCTGGTCGGGAACGGTCTGCTCGACAGCGCCATGCTGCTCAGGGAGGCAGGCGTCGACATGGAGCCGGACGCGATCGTCGACCGGCTGACGGATGACGTGCGCACCTCACTGGCGACGCAGGGCGTGCCCTTCCGTCCCGGTGCCAAAGCGCTGCTGCGCGATCTCCACGCCAACGGCATCCGCACCGCGCTCGTGACGATGTCGCTGCGACGCATGGCACTCAGCGTCGTCGAACTCATCGAGTTCGAGGCCTTCGAGGAGGTCGTCGCCGGTGACGACGTCGAACAGCCCAAGCCTCATCCGGAGCCGTATCTGAAGGCGGCCGGCCTGCTCGACATCGACATCGAGGAGACCCTCGTGATCGAGGACTCCCCGACGGGCCTGCGAGCCGGTCTCGCCTCCGGTGCCGTCACCCTCGGCGTCCCGCACATGGTGTCGCTCGAGACGGTGGGTGCGCACGCGCTCTGGCCCACACTCGAGGACAGGACCGCGCAGGACATCATCGACCTGTACTCGTCGGTCAGGGCCGATCTGACCCAGGACGTGGTGCGATGAGCGTCGCTTCCGCGCGGCAGAGCGGCCCGTTCCGCGACGGCGATCGCGTGCAGCTGACGGGGCCGAAGAACCGACTCCACACCGTCACCCTCAGCGAGGACGGCGAGCTCCACACCCACCACGGCGTGCTCAGGCACCGTGACCTGATCGGGCTGCCGGACGGCTCGGTGGTCGCCAACAGCTCAGGGCACGAGTACCTCGCGCTGCGCCCTCTGCTGCGTGACTTCGCCATGTCGATGCCGCGCGGTGCGGCGATCGTGTATCCGAAGGACGCCGCACAGATCGTCATGCAGGCGGACATCTTCCCCGGCGCGACGGTCGTCGAGGCCGGGGTCGGTTCCGGGGCGCTCTCGCTGTCGCTGCTGCGCGCTGTCGGCCCGACGGGCACCCTGGTCTCGTTCGAGCGCAGGGACGACTTCGCCGACGTGGCGAGAGCCAATGTCGAGACGTTCTTCGGAGAGACGCCAGACACGTGGCGGGTCGTGGTGGGCGATCTTCTCGAGGCACTGCCCGCCGAACTCGCAGCGGGAACCGTGGATCGCGTCGTGCTCGACATGCTCGCACCGTGGGAGGTCATGGACGTCGTCGCGGATGCGTTGACCCCTGGTGGTGTGGTGCTCTGCTACGTCGCCACGGCCACGCAGCTCTCGCGTGTCGCGGAGTACATCCGCGGCACCGGCCTGTTCACCGACCCTGATGCCTCCGAGACCATGGTGCGCGGCTGGCACGTCGAGGGACTCGCGGTGCGACCGGATCACCGCATGGTCGCGCACACCGGATTCCTGCTCACCGCACGCCGCCTCGCTCCTGGCACGATCGCGCCCGAGGTGAAGCGTCGCGCGTCGAAATCGAGTTACGGGGATGCGGACGTCGAGACGTGGACGCCCGGTGCGGTGGGGGACCGCGAGATCACCGACAAGAACCTGCGCAAGCGTGTCCGAGAGGCCACGAAGGCAGCAGACGGAGCGCGCCGGGCATCGGCTTCGCGCGATTCCGAAGAGCGATCGCAATAGACTGGAGAGCGTGCGTAAAACGTCTGCCGCTCTGGCCACACTCAGTCTCGCCCTCGTCGCCCTGACCGGGTGCGCCACGGCGCCCGCTTCCGGCGGCGCCGCGTGCGATCGCGCAGCGTCGACGAGCGGTATCGACGACATCGCGACGATCACGGGCGAAGTGGGCGAGAAGCCCGAGGTCGAGCTGTTCACGCCGGTCGGAGCGGAGAAGACCTCGTTCAGCGACGTCGTCGTCGGCGACGGCCCTGCCCTCACTTCGCCGACGCAGAGCGTGGTGCTCGAGTTCGCCCTGTATTCCGGCGAGACAGGCGAAGCCGTCGCAGGAACCGCGTTCGACGAGGATCAGGCGCAGCTCGTGAGCATCGACTACTGGGCGCAGAGGGTTCCCGCATTCGGCGAGGCGCTGGAATGCGCCACGGAGGGCACCCGAGTGCTCTCGGTGATCTCCGCCGAGGACTTCGGGGCGCAGAACCTGGCCAGCTTCCAGCTCGGCGAGGACGAGTCCGTCGTCGCGGTCTTCGACGTCGTGAAGGTCTTCCCCTCGAAGGCCGAAGGGGCTCCGCAGTACAACGACGCAGCGGGGATGCCCACCGTGGTGCGTGCGGCCGACGGACGTCCTGGGATCATCGTGCCGGACAGCGCGGCGCCGACCGAGCTCGTGACGCAGACACTCATCAAGGGCGACGGCGAGAAGGTCGCAGAGGACGACACCGTGCTCGTCAACTACACCGGAGTGACGTGGGCGGACAAGACCGTCTTCGATTCGTCGTGGGATCGCGGCGCGACGGCATTCGACCTCGCCGCGCTGATCCCCGGTATGACGCAGGGACTCGCGGGGCAGACGGTCGGATCGCAGGTGCTCATCGTGATCCCGCCGGAGCTCGGCTACGGGGAAGCGGGCGGCGGGGCGGTACCGCCGAACTCCACGCTCGTCTTCGTCGTCGACATCCTCGGCATCGATCCGCCAGCGGCGCCCGCGCAGTGATGGCCGCCCGGATCCCGCCCGAAGAGCGCCAGACGAACCTCGTCGTGGCGTTGATGGCCACGGAGATCGGGCTCACGAAACAGCAGATCCTCGACAACATCTCCGGGTACCGGCAGCGTGCCGATGCGGGCACGCGCGCCGACGCGCTGGAGAAGATGTTCGAGCGCGACAAGGACGAGTTGCGCTCGCTCGGCGTCCCGATCGAGACGATCGGCGACCCTGGTGATCCCAATGACCTCCGCGAGGCCAGGTACCGGATCCCGAAGGCGGAGTACGACCTGCCGGAGGACATCGAGTTCAGCGCGGCAGAACTCGCCGTGCTGACCCTGGCAGGCAGCGTCTGGAGCGCGGAGTCCTCATCCGCCGACGCCCAGGCAGGTGTGCGCAAGATCAGGGCCCTCGGAATCGACGGCGACGAGCCGATCATCGGGTTCGCGCCGCGCATCACCGTGCGCGATGCCAGTTTCGCGCCGCTTCAGAGTGCGATCGAGGATTGCCGCGTCGTCAGCTTCGACTACCTCAAGCCGGGTGAGCAGTCACCGCGTCGACGGCGGGTCGAGCCGCTGGCCCTGCTCGACTACGAGGCGCGCTGGCATGTGTACGGGATCGATCTCGATGCGGACGACGAACGCACCTTCCTGCTCAGCCGCATCGTCGGGGATGTCACGTTGACCAGGCAGAGTTTCGATGCGGGACTCAGAGAAGGTGCGGGGGAGCGCGCGCTGGCCGGTCTCGAAGCGGTCGCCTCCCGCAACTCCGCGCTGCTCGAGATCACTCCGGGTACCGAGGCGGCCCTGCGGCTCGGCAGACGCGCGACCCCGCAGGTGCAGGGTTTCAATGTGCCGTTCGTGGATGTGCACATCTTCGCCGATGAACTCGCCTCGTACGGCCCTGAGGTGCGCGTGGTCGAGCCTGCCGTGCTGCGCGACGCCGTGATCGCCAGACTCGAAGCGACGATCGCCGCGCACGACGCCGCACACGACGAGGGGGGACGCTGATGGCCGCGAAATCGAAGCCGGTGCTCGCATCGGATCGCGTGCGCGCCTACCTCACTCTCGTGCCGTACCTGCTCGAGCGTGGCCAGGTCTCGCTCGATGAAGCAGCAGGCGAGTTCGGCGTGACCGTCGACGAGATGCGCGCGATGGTCGAGAAGCTCACGGTCATAGGGCTCCCCGGCGACGCCGGCTACTGGCAGCAGCCCCACGAGATGTTCGACATCAACTGGGACCTCCTCGATGAGGAAGGCGTCATCGAGATCACCAACGACGTCGGACTCCGCCGGGTGCCGCGGTTCACTGCGCGCGAAGCCGCTGCGCTGCTCGCAGGCCTGCAGGTCGTCGCGGCGGTGCCTGCCGTGTCGAACTCGGGTCTCGTGGCGGGGCTCCTGGCGAAGCTCTCCCGAGCGTCGGCGAACGCTCCAGCCGAGGTCGTCATCGCGCCTGATGCCGTCGATGAGGTGCGCGACGCGGTGTCGAACGCGTTGAGCCGTGGCGTCGCGGTGTCGTTCCGCTATCAGGCACCGGATGCTCCGGCCACGACCCGCACCGTCGACCCCGTGCAGGTGCTGATCACCGGCGGGCAGTGGTACCTGCAGGGCTGGTGCCACCTGCGCGAGGCGATGCGCACCTTCCACCTCGATCGCGTCAGCGAGCCCGAACTGACCGACATCCCCATCACGCACGCCGACGAGCTGCTGCCTGACGCCTTCGGGACGATCAGCGATGACGATGAGGTGACGATCAGGCTTCCCGAGCGACTGGTGCCCCTCCTCGGGGACTACGTGCGCGCGGAGAACTCCGAGCTCCAGCGCGGTTTCGTCACGGTGCAGGTGCCCATCGCCGATCCTCGGAGCATCAAACGGGTCGCCGGTCGCTTCGGCGGACACCTCGAGGTGCTCCAGCCCGAGGCCGCCCGCACCGCCACTCGCGAGTGGGCTGCAGACGGACTCGCTCTCTACCGTCACCCATAACACCCGATCCGCAGGTAGACTGCACGAAGACTTCGATCCCTGGAGGGAATCATGGCTGGATTGACCGGTTGGCATCTGCTCGTACTCGTGCTCGTCATCCTGTTGTTGTTCGGAGCAGCGAAGCTCCCGGCACTTGCGAAGAGCATGGGACAGTCCGCGCGACTGTTCAAGGGCGAGATGAAGGCGATGAAGGACGACGACGGCAAGGCCGATCAGGCACCGGCCGACGTCACCAACACGTCGACGGCATCGGACCAGGGCACCGTTTCGCCCCGGTCTGACAGCGGCACCACCACCTGACGACTGTGACCGCGATCGACAAGCAGTCGGCCGCGAGTGACAAGCCACGCAATGAACGCCGAATGTCGCTCGGCGGCCACCTCGTGGAGTTGCGCCGACGGCTGATGATCTCTGCGGCAGCACTCGTGGTCGCCATGATCCTTGGCTTCTTCCTCTCCGACCCTGTGATCGCGTTCATCACAGAACCGGTGCAGAAGATCGCGGAGGCGAGAGGCGACGACCTGGTCGGGCTGACGTTCTCCTCCGTGACGTCGCCGTTCGATCTCCGGATGCGCATCGCGTTCTCCCTGGGGATCTTCCTGGCGGCGCCGGTGTGGCTGTGGCAGATCTGGGCGTTCATCATGCCCGGTCTCACCCGCAAGGAGATCAAGTACACGGTCGGGTTCGTCGCGTCCGCGGTTCCGCTGTTCTTCATCGGATGCTACGTCGGCGCGCTCGTCGTCCCTCATGTGATCGAGCTGATGGCGACCTTCACCCCGGAAGGCGCCAACAACCTCTTCGAGGCCAAGCAGTTCTACGACTTCAGCCTCAAGCTGATGCTCGTGGTCGGTGTCTCGTTCGTGCTCCCCGTCTTCCTCGTCGCGCTGAATGTCGCCGGGGTGATGTCGGGACGCGCGATCCTCAAGGGATGGCGAGTGGCGATCCTCATCGCGACCGTGTTCGCCGCTCTCGCGACGCCGGCGGCCGACGTGGTCAGCATGCTGATGCTCGCCGGGATCCTCGTCGTGCTGTTCTTCGCCGCTGCAGGTCTGTCCATGCTCTTCGATCGTCGCAAGACCAAGCGAGCGAAGTCAGAGGGCCTGCTCCCGGACGTCGAGGTATGACCTCTCCTGCAGAGCGATATGCCGCTGCCAGAGACGCGGCATCCCACCCCGAGACCGCTGCGTTCGCCGCTCGTCAGAGCTTCGATCTGGACGAGTTCCAGGTCGAGGGCTGTCACGCGCTCGAGCGCGGCAACAGCGTCCTCGTGGCGGCGCCCACCGGGGCGGGCAAGACGATCGTCGGCGAGTTCGCCATCCACCTGGCGATGCAGACGCCGAAGGACAAGGCGTTCTACACCACGCCGATGAAGGCGCTGTCGAATCAGAAGTTCCGCGAGCTCGTCGACGTGTACGGCGCCGACCAGGTGGGCCTGCTCACTGGCGACACGAACATCAACGGCAACGCCAGGATCGTCGTGATGACGACCGAGGTGCTACGGAACATGATCTACGCCGATTCGGCAGCGCTGGCCGATCTGCGCTACGTGATCATGGACGAGGTGCACTACCTTGCCGATCGTTTCCGCGGGGCCGTCTGGGAAGAGGTCATCATCCACCTGCCGGCGCAGGTGCGGTTGGTGTCGCTCAGTGCGACGGTGTCGAACGCCGAGGAGTTCGGGGACTGGCTCGACACCGTGCGCGGCGACACCGAGGTGATCGTCTCGGAGACCCGTCCCGTGCCGCTCGAACAGCATGTGCTGGTGCGAGACGACCTGCTGCCCCTGTTCGATGATCGTGCCGGGATCGCCACAGCGACCGTGAATCAGGAGCTGATGCGCATCCGGTCCTTCACCGGGTCGCGCTACGACAGCAACAAACAGGCCCAGTCGTACGTCAGCGGCAAGCATGCAGGGCGTCAGAGTCCACGCCCGCAACGCGGCGGACGTCGTCCGGTGCGGGCGGCGAATGCGCAGCGCATCGAACGGATGGACCGACCCGAGGTCATCCGGCTCCTGGAGCGCACCAACCTGCTGCCTGCGATCTTCTTCATCTTCAGCAGGGTCGGCTGCGACGCGGCCGTGCAGCAGGTGCGTCGCTCTGGGCTGCGCCTGACGTCAGCGGAGGAGCGCGCGGAGATACGCGAGCTCGTGGAGGAGCGCACCCGGTCGCTGCAGGACGAGGACCTCGGGGTGCTCGGGTACTTCGAGTGGGTCGAGAACCTCGAGCGGGGGATCGCCTCGCACCATGCCGGGCTCCTGCCCGCGTTCAAAGAGGTCGTCGAGGAGCTCTACCGCCGCAAACTCGTCAAAGTCGTCTTCGCGACCGAGACCCTCGCGCTCGGCATCAACATGCCCGCCAGGACCGTCGTCCTGGAGAAGATGGAGAAGTTCAACGGCGAGGCACGAGTCGCGATCACGTCGGGGGAGTACACCCAGCTGACCGGGCGTGCCGGCCGACGGGGCATCGACGTCGAAGGGCACGCCGTCGTGCAGTGGACAGAGGGCATGGATCCTCAGGCGGTCGCCGCTCTCGCGTCCAGGCGCACCTACCCGCTGAACTCCAGTTTCCGCCCCACGTACAACATGGCGGTCAACCTGATCGACATGTTCGGTCGTCCTCGTGCCCGCCAGATCCTCGAGTCGTCCTTCGCGCAGTTCCAGGCCGATCGCGCCGTGGTGGGCCTCGCCAGGCAGGTGCGCGAGGCAGAGGAGTCGCTCGCGGGTTACGTCACGGCGATGACGTGCGAGCACGGCGATTTCCTCGAGTACGCCGGGATCCGACGTGAGCTCAGCGACCTGGAGAAGAAGAACCGCCAGGACTCTCACGCACCTCGCACCGCGCGGGACAAGCGGATGAAGCGCATCCACTCCCTGCGGACGAAGATGCAGCGCCACGGCTGCCACGGATGCCCCGACCGCGAGGCGCATGCCCGCTGGGCGGAGCGCTATTGGAAACTCAAGCGGCAGACCGACCGCACGCGTGCGCAGATCGAGACGCGCACCGGTACGGTCGCGCGGGTCTTCGACCGGGTGGTCGAGGTGCTCGCGACGCTGGATTACGTCACCGGCACGGGAGATGACACCGCCCTCACCGAGGCGGGGCGCACGATGAGGCGCATCTACGGTGAGCGCGATCTGCTGGTGGCCGAGTCGCTGCGCCAGGGATTGTGGAAGGGCCTCGATGCGCCTTCGCTGGCCGCCATGGCGTGCTGCCTGGTCTATGAGCCTCGTCGCGACGAGGCGAATTCCGGTGAGCGCGGACTGCCGCGCGGCGCGTTCCGCAGCGCATACGAGAAGACGACCGCGCTGTGGTCGGAGCTCGATGACCTCGAGCAGGACCATCACCTGCCCGGCTCCGAGCCGCTCGCCGCCGGCCTCGCCGGTGCGATGCACGCCTGGGCACGCGGGGCGCTGCTGGATCGGGTGCTGGTCGACGCGGACATGGCCGCCGGTGATTTCGTGCGCTGGGCGAAGCAGACGATCGACCTGCTCGACCAGTTGTCGATCGTCGCGGAGGATGCCGAGGTCGCCCGTACTGCGCGTCAGGCGCTCGACGGGGTGCGGCGCGGCATCGTCTCGTACTCGTCGATGTGAGAATGCAACGGATGCCTTCACCCGCCGTCGACCGTACCGGTCGCGCCCGACCCGCGCTGCGACGCCCCCTTCTGCCGCTGTGGCTCGCGGCGGTGGTCGCGGCTGCCGCCGGGTTCGTCATGAACCTGTCCTATCCGGAGGCGAGCATCTGGCCCTTGGCTTTCGTCGCCGTCGGCCTGCTGCTCATCTCGCTGATCGGACGAAGGGCCGGGGGTGCGCTGCTGGTCGGCCTGATCTACGGCGCGGTGTTCTTCTTCCTGCTGGTGTCGTGGACATCGCGCTATCTCGGGGTCATCCCGTGGGCTGCGCTGGCATCGCTCGAGGCGGCGCTGACGGCCGTTGCGGTCATCCCGATCGCGCTCGCCTACCGATGGATGCCCCGGGCCCTTCCCGGGCCCGTAGGGCGCCTTGTGGGCCTTCCTGCGGTGATCGGAGCGCTGTGGGTGGGGCGAGAGCTCCTCCTGGGCTCGTGGCCGTACACGGGCTTTCCCTGGGCGCGTATCGGTATGACGCAGTCGGAGAGCCCGTTGGGGGCGCTGTCGTCGTGGGTCGGGGTGAGCGGGCTGAGCTTCCTCATCGTGTTCGCGGTGGCGATGCTCGTGGAGACGGTCCGGCTGCGGCTGTGGCGCAGGCCACCCGCTTTGCTCGTCCCTGCCGCTGTCGTCCTCGTCCTGTTCGCGACGCCGCTCTTCCCGACGACCTCCTCGGGGACCATGCGGATCGGTGCTGTGCAGGGCAACGGTCCGACCGGCTATTTCGACGACCGCGATCCCTATGCGGTCATCCAGGCGCAGACGGAGGCGACCGAGCCGTTGTTCGGCGAGGAGATGGATCTTCTCGTGTGGCCGGAAGGCGGCCTCGACTACGACCCGTTCCAGGATGCCGCGCTGGCGCGACGGATGACGATGATCGCCACGCGTGTGGATGCGCCGCTGCTCGCCAATGCCGCGACGGGTCGCGGCGATGAGTTCTTCAACACGACGATGCTGTGGACTCAGGAGGGGGAAGCCGCCCAGACGCACGACAAGCGCTTCCCCGTCCCGTTCGGCGAGTACGTGCCGGACCGTGATTTCTACAACGCGATCGTCCCGGATCTCATCGGACTGATCGGACGTGAGTACACGCACGGCACGAACGCGCCTCTGGTCGAGGTCGGCGACGTTCCCGTGGGGCTGGCGATCTGCTTCGACGTGATCTACGACGAGGTGATCACCGAGGGCATCCACGGCGGTGCTCAGGTGCTGGTGTTCCAGACGAACAACGCGGACTTCCGCGGGACCGACGAGAACCTGCAGCAACTGGCGTTCGCGCGCATGCGCGCGATCGAGACCGGACGCAGCGTGGTGAACATCTCGACCGTCGGCCGCAGTCAGATCATCCGTTCCGATGGAACGACGGTGGCCGCGCTGGATGCGGATGAGGCCGGCGCGCTGCTCGAGGATGTCGAGCTGCGCACCGGCCTCACAGCTGGTGTCGTCCTTGGGCCCTGGGTGCAGCAGCTGCTGCTGTGGGGCGGACTGGGCGCGCTGTTGTTCGGGTGGTGGCGCGCCCGTCGTCGGCGTTAGGCGCCGATCTTCTCGCGGGTCGGGTCCTCACCGGCGCCACGGCGGGCACGGATGAATGCGAGGCGCTCCTCGAGGAGCTCTTCCAGCTCGGCGCGTGAGCGGCGCTCGAGCAGCATGTCCCAGTGGGTGCGCGCGACCTTCTCGTCGGTGGCGTCGGGAGTGATGGTCTGGCCATCGACCCGCAGCACGGCCTCGGCACCGCAGGAGCGGCACTCCCAGGTCTGGGGCGGCTCGGCGTCGGCCGAGAACATCAGCGTGGTCACGTGATCACACGTGTCGCACTTGTACGTGGTCTCGCGGCGTTCCATGAAAACGACGCCCTCTTCGCTCTGTAGGCTCTGGGCGCCGAGTCGGATGCCGCGCAGGCTGCGATCTGCCATTTTGTGGTCCTCTCGTCGCTGTCAGGTATAGCGCTCCAGTCTGTGCGCGCGCTCAACGCAGGCGGATTCCCGGCGCTATTCACAGCCGAATCCCAGTCCGCCGTGCAATCGGCTCAGAACAGCGTCTTCAGCGCCGCATCCGCCTGGTCCGTGACGATGCCGTCGACGCCCTGTCCGATGAGACGTCTCATCTCGTCCGGATCGTTGACGGTCCACACGTGCACCTCGACGTCGTGGCGGTGCGCCGCCCTCAGAAGAGAGGGCGTGAGCACTCGGATCGGCCCGTACCGCTCGGGTATCTGGAGCGCGTCGATGTCGCGCAGCACGTGCGAGCCGGTAAGGCGCAGAGCGCTGAGCAGGCGCACCAGCCCCATCGTGCCTCGGCCAGCGGACGTCGCGGGGCGCATCTCGGCACCTGCGGCGAGGACGGCATCGACCGCGCGCCGGCGGCGAGCGTCGGAGAAGCTCGTCAAGAGCACTCGGTGCGCGTGCGGGGCGATGATCCGACCCAGGGGAGCGGTCGCGGCATCCGTCTTCACGTCGATGTTGAAGCGGGTCTCCGGGAGCGTGTCGAGCATCTCAGTGACGGTGAGCAGCCCGCCGTGCGGCGCGAGGAGTTCTGCGAGTTCACCGGTGCGGACGTCCTCGACGCGGCGATCGTCGGCCAGCAGGCGCGTCAGCGTCTCGTCGTGGAACAGCACCACGTCGCCGTCCGCCGTGACCTGGCAATCCGTCTCGATGTATTCCGCACCGGCGGCCTGTGCGGCGGCGAAGGACGCCGCCGTGTTCTCCCAGACGGCATCCGACGGGGAGTCCCCGCCCGCGACGGTCGGCAGACCGCGATGGGCGAGGACTCGGGGATGCCGTGCCTTGAGGAAGTACGGGTGCGTCACGCGCCGGGGGTGCCTGCAGGCGGCTGGCCGGCACCGGGGCGCGGGGTGAAGGCGCTGCCGATGCCCTTGAGCGCCTCGGTGAGCTCGCTCGGGATGATCCAGAGCTTGCTGGACTCGCTGTCGGCGATCTTCGGGAGCATCTGCAGGTACTGGTAGGCGAGGAGCTTGTCGTCCGGGGCGCCCTGGTGGATGGATGCGAAGACGTTCTGGATCGCCTCGGCCTCGCCCTGCGCACGCAGGACGGCGGCCTGCTTGTCACCCTCGGCTCGGAGGATCTCAGCCTGACGCGCACCCTCCGCCTCGAGGATCGCCGACTGCTTCGTGCCCTCGGCGGTCAGGATCGCCGCGCGGCGATCCCGCTCTGCGCGCATCTGCTTCTCCATCGAGTCCTGGATCGACAGGGGCGGGTCGATGGCCTTCAGCTCGACGCGTCCGACGCGGATGCCCCACTTGCCGGTGGCCTCGTCGAGCACGACGCGCAACTGCCCGTTGATGTTGTCACGACTGGTGAGCGCCTCTTCGAGGTTGAGCCCACCGACGACGTTGCGCAGCGTGGTGGTCGTGAGCTGCTCGACGGCGCCGAGGTAGTTCGCGATCTCATACGTCGCTGCACGGGCGTCGGTGACCTGGAAGTACACGACCGTGTCGATCGAGACGACGAGGTTGTCCTCGGTGATGACGGGCTGCGGAGGGAACGACACCACCTGTTCGCGCATGTCGATGAGCGGGCGCAGGCGGTCGATGAAGGGCACCAGGATGTTGAGGCCCGGCATCAGGGTCTTGTGGTACCTGCCGAGGCGCTCGACCACGCCGGCCGTGGCCTGGGGGATGATGCGGATCGAGCGCGCGACGGTGACCACCACGAAGATGATGACGGCGATCGCGAGGATCCAGCCGATCGCGGTCGGGATGAACGAGGAGTCGTTCACGATTTCTCCTAGTCGTTGACGGGACGGACGATGGCGGTTGCACCGTTGATCGCGGCGATGGCGACAGGGGCTCCCTCGGGGATGGGGACGGCCGTCTCCGTGCGGGCGGTCCACGTGTCGCCGTTGCTGACCTTCACCTGCCCGGAGACGCGCGTGATGTCGGCCAGCGCTGTGCCGCGCAGTCCGATGAGCGCGTCGACGTTGGACTTCGTCGGATCCTCACCACGGTGCAGCCGCTTGAGCAGCGGAGGACGGATGACGAGGATGAACAGCGCGGCCGCGGCCGCGGCGCCGATCAGCTGCGCCCACACCGGCAGCCCGAACACGCCGGTGAGCAATCCGATCCCGCTGCCGAGGGCGAGCATCAGGAAGGTGAAGTCGAGGGTCAGCATCTCGATCACGAGGAACACGGCGATCAGCACCAGCCAGCCGATCCACGCCCATTCCGTGACCAGGTCGATGAAGACGGATACGTCGTCCATGTGCCCTCCTCTTGTCGTCAACCTACCACGGTGGAGGGGCGCGATCCGGGCGGGTGAAAGCGGATTGATAGGGTGAATGTGCCGCGCCGTTCGCGGCGTTCCCCGCATCGCTAGGAGTCACCGTGACCGACGTTCTGCCCGCAGGTTCTCTCGCCGGAAAGGTCGCCCTCGTCACCGGCTCGTCGCGGGGCATCGGTGCCGACACCGTCCGATACTTCGCCGAGGCGGGTGCGGACGTCGTGATCAACTTCCGCAACAAGGCGCCGCGGGCCGAGAAGCTCGCCGCGCAGCTGCGCGAACTCGGCGGTCGTGCGCTCGTCGTCGGCGCCGATCTCACGGATCCGGCATCCGTCGCCGACATGTTCGAGCAGGTGCGCTCGGAGTACGGCCGACTCGACGTGCTCGTCCTGAACGCATCAGGGGGCATGGAATCAGGGATGGCCGAGGACTATGCGCTCACGCTGAATCGCGATGCGCAGCTGAGCGTGCTGAACGCGGCGCTGCCGCTGCTCGGCGAGGGATCGCGCGTCGTCTTCGTGACGAGCCACCAGGCGCACTTCATCCGCACCACCCCGACGATGCCGGAGTACGAGCCCGTCGCGCGCTCGAAGCGCGCCGGCGAGGACGCGCTCCGCGAACTGATCCCCGCTCTCGAGGCGAAGGGCATCGGCTTCACCGTCGTGTCCGGCGACATGATCGAAGGCACCATCACGGCCACGCTCCTCGAGCGTGCGAACCCCGGCGCGATCGCCGAGCGCCGCGGGTCTGCGGGCAAGCTCTACAACGTATCGGAGTTCGCCGCCGAGGTGGTTCTGGCTGCTGTCGAGCCCGTCCCGGCGGACAACACCCGCCTGGTCGGCGACACGAGCGGATTCGCCGCCGAATAGCACTCCGCAACGTCGAACGGCCGGCCCCGCGTGCGCAGGGTCGGCCGTTCGCGTGTTCGTGAACTCACTCGACGGGCGCAGTGCTCTCGGTGTATGCGGCGGCAGCGGCCTTCTCGTCCCGTCCGAGCGTGATCGCGCGGACGATCTGGATGACTCCGAGCACGACGAGCGTGATCCCGAGGATCCACCAGAGGGCGACCACGGCGAGCAACGGCGAGAAGATCACGATGACACCCGCGACGATGCTGAGGATCGCGTAGATGATGGTCCACGCCCTCGAGCCGTCCTTGTGGAGCAGCGTGAGCGAGACGATGCCGTCGACGATCCAGCTGATGCCGATGAAGATGACGGTGATGTAGGCGAGCGTGACCGTCACAGCGGTGAGGTTCGTGAACGCGATGACGCCCGCGGCGATGTAGAGCACGCCCAGCACGATGTGCCCGGCTCTGGCCCAGCCGCCCTTCTTCCCGGAGAAGATTCCGAGCCCGACGTACACGATGCCGGCGAGGATCAGGTACGCGGCGATGATGCCGGTCACGAGCACCGCTGTCTTCAGCGGCCATACGAGGATGACGATGCCGGCGATGAGTGCGATCGCGCCGGAGATCGCGAGCGTGATGCGGATCGATTTGAACAGTGACTTCGCTTCGGCGAACGTTTCAGACATGGGGGAGTGCCTTTCTGGGAAGCTCCTGTGAGGATTCGATCAGCGTAGCGTGCAGGGCGGTCGAAATGTCCCTGGTCCGTGGGAGTATCGGAATGTGCCGACACATGCCATCGATCACGAGCGCCTGCGCGAACTGGTGGTCATGCGTCACGTCCGCGACCGCATCGATCGTGAGTACGCGAAACCGCTCGATGTCGAGGCATTGGCGCGTGGCGTGCACATGTCGGCAGGGCATCTGAGCCGGCAGTTCAAGACGGCATACGGCGAGTCGCCGTACTCGTACCTGATGACACGGAGGGTCGAACGGGCGATGGCGCTCCTGCGCCGCGGTGATCTCAGCGTGACCGAGGTCTGCTTCGAAGTCGGTTCGTCTTCGCTGGGCACTTTCAGCACGCGTTTCACCGAACTGGTCGGTGTGCCGCCGAGCGTGTACAGGGAGCGGGCGGCCGACATCTCCGGCATCCCGAACTTCCAGATCAAGCACGTCACCAGACCGATCAGGAATCAAGAAGCGCCGCGCACCGGAGCCAACCTAATCTGGGCATCATGAACATCACCATCCACTACGCGTTCCTGCCCCACACGGATGCGGAAGCCGCGCTCGGCTTCTACCGCGACGTGCTCGGTTTCGAGTTGCGCAAGGACGTCGGATACGACGGCATGCGCTGGCTGACGGTCGGCCCTGTCGGTCAGCCGCAGACCTCGGTAGTCCTGCATCCGCCGGCCACGGACCCGGGGATCAGCGATGACGAGCGTCGCACGATCCTCGAGCTCATCGCGAAGGGCAGCTACGGTGCGCTCACGCTCGCGAGCGACGACCTCGACGGGCTCTTCGACCGACTCGTCGCGCGCGGCGCGGACATCGTGCAGGAGCCGATGGATCAGCCGTACGGCGAGAGGGACTGTGCTGTGCGCGATCCCGCCGGTAACCTGCTCCGCATCAACCAGACCGCCTGAACACCCCGCCACCAGCACTGACACCCCGCCGAAGGATGACGATGGCCGACGTTTCGCACACCGCCGACTCCCATGATCTGATCCGCGTGCAGGGAGCACGGGAGAACAACCTCAAGGAAGTCAGTGTCGACATCCCGAAGCGGCGGCTCACCGTCTTCACCGGTGTGTCCGGCTCGGGGAAGAGCTCATTGGTGTTCGACACGATCGCGGCGGAGTCCCGTCGCATGATCGACGAGACCTACAGCGCCTTCGTGCAGGGGTTCATGCCGTCGGTCCCGCGTCCCGACGTCGATGTGCTCGAGGGCCTCACGACGTCGATCATCGTCGATCAGGAACGGCTCGGAGCGAACCCGCGGTCCACGGTGGGCACGGTCACCGACGCGAACGCGATGCTGCGCATCCTGTTCAGTAAACTCGGGCGGCCGTACATCGGCGGACCGACCGCGTTCTCGTTCAACATCCCCACGCAGAAGGCCAGTGGAGTGATGACCGGTCCAGGTGGCGAGAAGAAGATCGTCAAAGATGCCATCTATCTCGGCGGCATGTGCCCGAGATGCGAAGGCAGGGGAGCGGTCTCCGACCTCGACCTCGCCCAGATCGTCGACGAGTCGAAGTCTCTCGACGAGGGCGCGATCATGGTGCCCGGCTACACCGCCGACGGCTGGATGGTGAAGGGCTTCTCGCAGTCGGGTTTCTATCCGGCCGACAAGCCGATCATCGAGTTCACCGATAAGCAACGGCATCTCTTCCTCTACGGCGAGGTCACCAAGGTGAAGATCTCGGGCATCAACATGACCTACGAGGGACTCATCCCGAAGATCACCAAGTCCATGCTGTCGAAGGACATCGACGCACTGCAGCCGCACATCCGCGCGTTCGTCGAGAGGGTGGCGACGTTCGCGACGTGCCCGGAGTGCGAGGGCACGCGCCTCACAGAGGGTGCGCGGTCGTCGAAGATCGCCGGGGTCAGCATCGCTGATGCATGCCGGATGCAGGTCACCGACCTCGAGGCCTGGGTGCGCGGACTGGACCTGCCGGAGGCGGGTCCGCTGCTGAAGGCACTGAGCGCGAATCTCGCCGCGTTCGTCACCCTCGGACTCGGTTATCTGAGCCTCGATCGTCCCTCCGGCACGCTGTCCGGGGGAGAGGCGCAGAGGATCAAGATGCTCCGGCATCTGGGCTCATCCCTGACCGACGTCACGTACGTGTTCGACGAGCCCACCGTCGGGCTGCATCCGCACGACATCCAGCGCATGAACTCCCTGCTGCTGCAGTTGCGCGACAAGGGGAACACCGTGCTCGTCGTCGAGCACAAGCCGGAGACCATCGCGATCGCCGACCACGTCGTCGATCTGGGACCGGGTGCGGGGTCGGCAGGCGGCGAGATCTGTTTCGAGGGCACGCTCGACGGGTTGCGAGCGAGCGGCACGCTCACCGGCACGCACCTGGATGATCGGGCCACACTCAAGGCGGCGGTCCGCGACAGGAACGGCGCGATCGAGGTACGAGGCGCCGACGAGAACAACCTGCAGCACGTAGACGTCGACATCCCCACCGGAGTGCTGACCGTGGTGACCGGGGTCGCCGGCTCGGGCAAGAGTTCGCTGATCCATGGTTCGGTGACCGGCCGAGAGGGCGTGGTGGCGATCGATCAGAGCGCCATCAAGGGGTCGCGGCGCAGCAACCCGGCCACGTACACCGGCATGCTCGAGCCGATCCGCAAAGCGTTCGCGAAGGCGAACGGGGTGAAACCCGCACTGTTCAGTGCGAATTCCGAAGGCGCCTGCCCGTCATGCAAGGGTGCGGGAGTCATCGTCACCCAGCTCGGGTTCATGGACACGATCGAGACGCCGTGCGAGGACTGCGGGGGCAAGCGTTTCCAGGCCGGCGTGCTGGACTACAAGCTCGCAGGGAAGGACATCACCGAGGTCCTGGATCTGCCGGTGTCCGAAGCGCGGCAGTTCTTCTCTGATGGTGAAGCGAAGATTCCCGCGGTGGGTGCGATCCTCGGGCGGCTCGAGGACGTCGGGCTCGGGTACCTGTCGCTGGGTCAGCCGCTGTCGACGTTGTCGGGCGGAGAGCGTCAGCGCGTGAAACTGGCGATCCAGATGGGAGAGAAAGGCGACGTCTACGTTCTCGACGAGCCCACGACCGGACTGCATCTCGCTGATGTCGACAAGATCCTCGGTCTGCTGGATCGCCTCGTGGATGCCGGCAAGACGGTCATCGTGATCGAGCACCATCAGGCCGTCATGGCCCATGCCGACTGGATCATCGACATCGGTCCCGGCGCAGGGCACGACGGCGGCCGCGGGGTGTTCGAGGGAGTGCCCGCGGAGCTGGTCGCGTCGAAGTCGACGGTGACGGGGGAGCACCTCGCTCAGTACGTCGGCGTCTAGGCGGAGAATGTCGTCGGGCCGCCTTCGCTGATCGCTCAGTGCGTGATCGAGTGCACGGGGAAGAGTTCGGTTCGCTCGATCACACGCTCACGCTCGGAAGCGAGTTCCTGCCGCCGCGGGTCCGCGAGGAAGTCGTCGAGCGCACGCTGGTCGGGAAAACGATACAACTGAACTTCGTCAGGCTGCCCGTCAGCACCGTCGCTTGCCACGCGCTGCATGATCTCGGCTCCGTGATCCATGAGCAACGCGATCACAGCATCCTCATAGCGCGCCATCTGAGCCGCTCGTCCAGGGTGGGCCCAGAGAAGGCAGCACAGCATCAATGCGGAAGAGTTCTCAGGCATTGGTTCAGCATAAGGTCCTCAGCGGGCGGTTCATATTATGTCAGTTTCGAAGGTCGGTTCTCGAGGTTGGGTCCACCCGAACGCGAGGGGTGAGTGTTGGGCGGCGAAGGACCAGTGCGGCAGCGCCGTCTCGGATGTGAGCGCGACCCTACGAGGTCGTGCAACTGACGACATCTGTCGTCGCTCAGATGTGTGGGCGTTCCTGTGGGCACGTGCAGCGCGGCGGTTCCGGCTGCGCCAGCCGCGAGTGCTGGAGCAGTGCAACAGATGTTCTCCCGCGGTGGTGCACCACCCTCGATATATGCCGATAATGCACATTATGTCAGATCGAACGACGGGAGCCCCGCTCTCGTGTGCTGGTCAGCGTGTGCGTTGCGCTCGTGGAGGTCGCACCGTCAGTCCTCACTCGGCGGCGTAGCCGGCGAGGAACAGGTCTACCGCTCCGTCCACCGGCGCGCTCACGGGTGTCTCTTCATCTGTGAGCAGCTTCGCGTTCAGCGGCGCACCGATGACCAGCCAGGTGAACTGCTCTGCTGCGGCATGAGCGTCGTGGATTCGCAGGTGCCCGTGCGCCGAAATCTCCTGAAGAGCCTCGGCGAGGTTCCGGACGTTCGTCTGCCAGCTCTTCTCGAGGTACATGGCCGCGACGTCCGGCTGCGTGAGCGCTTCGCCCGTGACCAATCTGCGCATGCGCAGCACCGGCGGGCTCAGAATGCCTGCGCGCATCGTCTCGGCGAGTTCGATGAGCCCTGCGCGGATGTCGCTCGCTGCGACGAGGCCTTCCAGCGCGGGCCGCATCGAGCCCCTCCCCGCGGCCGCCCATTGGCTCACGACTGCGGCGTACAGTTCCTGCTTCGACGGGTGCTCGCGGTACAGCGATGCCTTCGAGATCTTCGCGCGTCTCGCGACCTCGTCCATGGACGCGCCGGCATAGCCGTGCTCGAGGAACACTGCTCGTGCGACGCCGAGCAGCTCCTCCCCTGTCATGCCTGCCGGTCGTCCTGCTGCTCGAAGCGCTGTTGACATGCAGAACAGTTTAGTACTTGACAGTACGTAAGTCACGTCCTACTCTTTAGTACGCATCCGTACTGAAGGAGAATGTCATGGTCGTCCTGGCAATCGTCACCGCCACTGTCGCGTCATTCCTCGCCAGCGCGATCCTGTACGCGATCCCCGCGGTGTCCGCACTGGTGGCGAGGACGAGCACTGCGCGCCCTGGCCTGTCCACCGCGGTGCAGATGGGCTCCGTCGTCCTGCGCAGTCTCATCGCGTCCGGCCTCATTGCGGGGTTGATGATCGCCGCGGGGTGGAGTGACGCGGGCAGCGGAGCCTTGCTCGGATTGTCGTTGGTCACCCTCCCCGCGATTCTGCTGATGGGCGGCGTCGTGCACGAGAGCACTGCGATCCCGACCGCTGGTGTGCATCTGCTGGATTGGACGATCAAACTCGTCCTCATCGGTACGATCATCGGGCTGTTCGTCTGATGAGACCTGAGAACGGAGATCTGGCATGAATCCCACCACCGGCCCCGGCCCGTTGGACATCACATTCACGGCGACGCTCGGCAAAGTTCGTGATGGCGACACCTGGACGTGCGTCCAGCTCCCCGATTCCTCGAGCATCTTCGGCACCCGCGGTCTGATCAAGGTCGTCGGCACGGTCGACGGTGAACCGTTCCGAGGTTCTTTCATGGCTCTCGGTGACGGCACGCACAAGCTGCCGATCGCCGCCGTGGTCCGCAGAGCCATCGACAAGACCGACGGCGACGATGTGACCGTCCACCTCACGCAACGGCTCAACTGAAGCGGCTCCTACTAACGTCGACGGTATGAAGATGCACGCGGGCCAACTGCACGTCGATGAAGAGATCGCTCGTCGACTGATCGCAGAACAGTTCCCGCAGTGGCGGGAAGAGGGCGTCGTCCACGTCGACGGTGGTGGCACGGTCAACGCGATCTTCAGGATTGGTGATGGCCTTGCCGCGCGGTTCCCCCTGAACTCCGGGGACCCCGTCGAAGCGCTGACGCTGCTTCGCAAGGACGCGGCGGCGATGCAGGAGCTCGCCGCAACCTGCCCGGTGGACACGCCGTTGCACATCGCGCTCGGGACGCCGGCGCATGACTACCCGTTGCCCTGGTCGGTGCAGACGTGGATCCCCGGCGATGTCGCCACGCCGGACGGAGTCGCAGACTCCCTCGGCTTCACCCGGGATCTGATCTCCCTTCTGCGCGTGCTGCGCAACGCGGACACCGGCGGACGAGGCTTCGCCGGCACGGGGCGCGGTGGTGATCTGCGGGATTCCGACTCATGGATCGAGACCTGCCTGCACGAGAGCAAGAAGATGCTCCCGGTCGAGGAGCTCCGCGCACTGTGGGAGCGATTCCGCACCCTCCCGTCGTCGGGACCGGATCGGATGACGCACGGCGATCTGATTCCCGCGAATCTCCTCGTGGACGAGGACAGGTTGATCGGAGTCCTCGACGGCGGCGGCTTCGGCCCGGCGGATCCCGCGCTCGACCTCGTGGCCGCGTGGCATCTGCTGGACGGCGACATGCGCGATGTGCTCCGCGGTGAGCTGAGGATCGACGCGATCGAGTGGCAACGCGGCGCCGCATGGGCATTCCAACAGTCGATGGGCCTGGTCTGGTACTACTCGGAGTCGAATCCTCGGATGAGTGCGCTCGGCCGCAGCACGCTGCGCCGGATCCTGTCCGATCCCGAGATCAGCTCGACGACGACGGCGTCCTGACTTCGGACAGATCGAAGACCCACTCGTTCATATTGAGCATGGCGCCGCGGAACTCTTCCGTTCGCTGCCCCGCGAGTTCGAACCCCGCCTTGCGACACAGAGCATTGGACGGCCCGTTCGCCCTGTCGGGAAAAGCGACGAGCAGCCTTCGCCCGCCCGCGAAGGCGCGCGCGTCGTCGACGACGAGCGAGAGGGCAGCAGAGCCCACTCCCCTCCCCTGACTCTCAGGGACGATGAACCACCCCGCTTCGAATACGTCCACTCCCCTCCATGTCGTCTTCCAGAAGCAGATCGCTCCCACCGATTCGGTGCCGTCGACGATCACGAACGGTCGGGCTTCACCCTCTGCCAAGAGGCGCAGATACCGTTCATGACGCGCCCCCAACTGCGCATCCGTCTCAGGGCCACCGATGTGCACGGTCATCTCAGGGGTGTTTCCCCGCCGGAGCAGCGGGGCGTCATGCTCCGACCACAGGCGCAGCTCGATATCGCTCATGTGGTCACCATGGCATGGCCCTCCGACATCGCCAAGGGCGTACGAAATGCACCGTCTGCTGTTGACTACGTGACAGATCGTCCAGAACAATGGCTGTGTGGCCTCGATCGATCGTCTGTCTCCCCTGCTGGAACGCTTCCGCGTGCGCACTCACCTGTTCCACACCGGCCCACTGTGCGGAGCGACCGACTTCTCGGCGAGCATCGGGCGCGGATTCCTTCATGTCCTCCGCCGCGGCGAGGTGGAGATGGCGATCGTCCACGAGACGGGAAGGACTGAGCGGCTGGAGATCGATGAGCCGAGCCTGCTGTTCTTCCCGCGGCCTGTGGATCACACGTTCTTCAACGCCCCTGATGATGAGTCCGACTTCGCCTGTGCCACGCTCGATTTCGACGGCGGAGCGACGCATCCACTGGTCCGCGCTCTCCCGGCGGTCATCGTCGTTCCGTTGAAAGAGGCCGACGCACTCCGTCCCGCATTGGAACTGCTGTTCTCGGAGGTCGACAACGTCCGATGCGGACGACCGATCATCGCCGATCGACTCTTCGAGGTCGTCCTCATACAGCTGCTCAGGTGGATTCTCGACCATCCGAACGATCTCGCGCTGCCGCAGGGTCTTCTGCCCGGCTTGTCGGATGAGCGGCTCGCGCCGGCGCTGGTGGCGATGCACGAAGCACCGGGTGAGCCGTGGACGCTCGAGGCGATGGCCCGCGAGGCGAGGATGTCGCGCAGCGCGTTCGCCGCGAGGTTCAGGCAGGTCGTCGGACGTCCTGCTGCGGACTACCTGACCGAATGGAGACTCACGATCGCGCAGAGCCGATTGCGCGCAGGCATGTCCGTGACCGACGTCGCCGCGGAGCTCGGCTATGCGAGCGCATCCGCGTTCTCCCGAGCCTTCAGCCAGCGCCTCGGCAGCTCGCCGCGCGCGTGGCTTGCGCCCGCGGCCTGAGCGGGCTCATCTCCGATCGAGCTCAGTGGTGTTCGCCTGCTGCCTCGAGGATGCTGCGCAGCGTCGAAAGATCGATCTGTGAGATCTCGCCGCCGTACGTCTCTTCGATCCTGAACGCGAGATCGTTCCGCACGCAGAACTCGGCGGTCTTCTCCAGTCGTGGCACCACGTCCACATGGTCGTTGCCGAACAGCCCGGCGGCGTAGACATCTCTGCCGGCGTCGATCGCTGCCGCCAACTCCACGGACGAGCGGCGGGTGATGCCGTAGAGCTCTTTGAGAAGCGGTGGAGCGAGGGGCGGTCGACCCTCGATGAAGATCGCGATCGACGGGGATTCAGCCATGCTCCATTTCACCACGCGATCGGCGTGAGCGCCGTACGGCGTCGGTTCGTGCGCGCCCCGAGAGTAAGCTGAAACGGATGAGCACCACCCCCGCCTCCCCCGGTTCCACGATCGGGTGGAGAGCGTGGTCGATCTGGTCGGTCGGCGTGGCGGCGTACATGCTCGCGATCACCAATCGGACGTCGCTCGGCGCTGTCGGTGTGGATGCGGCGGAGAGATTCCAGGCGGATGCCTCGACGCTGTCCCTTTTCGCCGTCGTGCAACTCGCCGTGTACGGCGGCATGCAGATTCCCATCGGCGTACTTCTCGACAAGCACGGTGCGCGCCCGATCATCACGATCGGGATGATCCTGATGGCGTTCGGCCAGCTCACGATCGCGATCTCGCCCAGCATCGGCATCGCCATCGTCGCACGCATCCTCCTCGGCGCCGGCGATGCCGCGGTGTTCCCGGCGGTGCTTCGACTCATCGCGATCTGGTTCCCGGCGCAGCGAGGGCCTGTGATGGTGCAGCTCACCGGTGTGCTCGGACAGGCGGGTCAACTGATCGCGCTGATCCCGCTCGCCGCTCTCCTGCATTCGACGAGCTGGACGATCACCTTCGGCAGCATCGCCGGTCTGGGCGTCCTCTTCGCCATCCTCGTGTGGGTCGTGATCCGCAACCGCCCGCCCGAACTGCACGCCGACGTCACCGTCAACACGGACACCGGGGTCGTGCGCGTCGTGACATCGGCGATCGACACCGGTGTCGGCATCCGTGCGGCGTGGGCCCATCCGGGTACGCGCCTGGCTTTCTGGTCGCATTTCACGACGCCTTTCGCCGGCACCGCCTTCGTTCTGCTGTGGGGCATGCCGTTCCTCACAGCAGGTGAGGGTGTCACGACGGCGCAGGCCGCCACCATCATCTCCGTGTATGTCGTCGCCGGGATGCTGCTCGGGCCGATCATCGGCAACCTCTCCGGGCGCATGCCGAACCGGCGCTCGCTCGCCCTCGTGCTGCCGGCGATCGGGATGCAGATGCTCGCCTGGATCGTCGTCCTGCTGCTGCCGGGCCCGGCGCCGATCTGGCTGCTGTACGTCCTGGCGGTCGCACTCGCGACCGGTGGACCGGCGTCGATGATCGCTTTCGACCACGCCAGGACGCACAACCCCGCCCATCGGTTGAGCACTGCCACCGGGCTGACCAACGGCGGCGGATTCATCTCAGCGCTCATCGTCATCTTCCTCATCGGCCTCGCACTCGACCTTCAGGGTGCAGGCAGCCCGGAGACCTATTCGTTGGACGCCTTCCGCGTCGCGTTCCTCGCCCAGGTGCCGGTCTGGCTCGTGGGAACGACGTTCATCCTCATCGAACGCAAGCGCACGCGGATCCGCATCGGACTCGACCCCGAACGAAAGAGGAGACGATGACCGGAGACTTCACCTTCCTCCAGGCCGACGACCGGATCGACCGCGCGCGCGTGCATCGCTGGATCAGCGAGCAGTCGTACTGGGCGAAGGGACGCACCCGTGCGGTGCAGGACGCGGCGATCGACGCATCTCGCAACTACGGAGTGTGGGATGCGTCGAACGGCGATCAGGTCGCATACGCCCGCGTCGTGACCGATGGAGTGACGTTCGCCTGGTTGTGCGACGTGTTCGTCTCGTCCGACGTCCGAGCGCGCGGGATCGGGAAGATGCTGATCAACGGCGTGATCGCCGATCTGGAACCGCTCGGACTCACGCGGATGCTGCTGGCGACGGCCGACGCCCACGGGCTGTATGCGCAATACGGATTCGAGAACCCGAACGATCCGACCCGCTACATGGTGCGGAGCATGTCCTGAAGCGCAGCGGTCACAGCACAGTGTCGTCTGCCGAGGCATCCCTCCGGCGACGGGAAGCGAGAAGGATCAAGCCGATGACGAAGATGACCGCGCCGGCGCCCATCAGGATGTAGCCGATCAGGTCGAGATTCGCCCACTCGACCTCCACGTTCACCGCGAACGTGAGAATGGCTCCGATGACGAACAACGCGATTCCTGTGCCGATGCTCATGCGAGATCCTTCCCGATGTCGGTCGCGACACCTGTGTCGACGAGCACACCATTGCTGTTCGTTCTGACGATGCCAGCAATCGTCGTGGGAGGCAAGGGGGGTGATCAGCGCCGGCGCGGGGTCCAACCGACCGACAGCGCGTCATCCGACGCCGACCGCTCGAGGTCGACAGCCGCTGACCATCCCTGCGCGGCGTCGACGCCGTCGAATCCGCCGCGGGCCACCCGCATCCCGACGTCCTCGTGATGCATCCGCGGCGCTCCCCCACGCCTGACCGAGGCGCGCACACTCCACGCATCATCGGCGTACCCACCACCGCGGAACACTCTGTAGTCGCCGTAGCGTGCGGGATCGAGCAGATCCCAGCACCACTCCCACACGTTGCCGAGCGTGTCGAAGAGACCGTTGAGGTTGGGCATCTTGCCACCGACGTCCTGAGGGGCTGTCACGCCGTCCGCGGCAGTCCACGCGATGTCGGTGAGCGCACCATAGTGCGGACCTGTGGAGCCTGCGCGGCATGCATGTTCCCACTCCGCCTCCGTCGGCAGCCGGTACCCGTCGCTGTCCACGTGCCACGTCACGTCCTCGCCGTCGAACGTGTACGCGGGATCGAGCCCCTCCCACTCGGAGGCCGCGTTGCAGAAGCGCACCGCGCGCAGCCAGCTGAGATCCGCAGCCGGACGCCTCGGGTGCCGAGAGGCGATTCCGACGATCTCGGCCATCTGCTCCTCGGTGACCGCGAACACCCCGATCTCGAAGCTCTCGAGCTCCACCGTGCGCACCAGGTCTCGCCGGGCGTCATGAAGCGTCACGACGCCCGCGGGCACTGACGTCATCTCCACATCGCTCATGCCGGGACACGCTTCTCGGGGTGGGTGTGAGTCGGGATCGCGAACACCCGCATGAAGTACTGGCAGAGCGGCCCGACCAGGAGGGCGAATGCGACCGTGCCGACGCCGACGTTTCCGCCGAGCGCCCAGCCGACGGCGACCACGACGACCTCGATCCCCGTTCGCACGATCCAGATCCGCCACCCGGTCTTCTTGTGCAGGCCGGTCATCAGCCCGTCGCGCGGACCTGGACCGAAGTTGGCACCGATGTAGAGTCCCGTGGCAGCTGAGAGGACGAGCAGTCCGATCACGAAGAAGCACACGCGCAGCCACAGCGGCTGATCCGCGGGGATCAGCGCGAGACCGACGTCGGCGGACGGACCTACGAGAAGGGCGTTGAGGACGGTACCGATGCCGAGTCTCTGACGCAGCGGGATCCACAGCAGGAGCACCACGATGCTCACCAGGATCGTGACGACCCCGAACGACAGCGGGACGTGGTTGGTGATCCCCTGCGAGAGCACATCCCACGGTGCGGCGCCGATCTGTCCGCGCACCATGAACGCGATGCCGACGCCGTAGAGGAAGAGACCGATCAGCAGTTGCACCGAACGACGCGGGAGCCTGCGGCCGCGCAGCGATCTCACTGCGGAGCTCGTTCGACCCACGACGCGTACTTGGCCGCGCGCCCATCGCCCGAAGAAGTACGCGTCAGCCGACGCTTCACCCACGGACCGACGTGCTCGCGATAGTAGGCGAGCCCGACCGCTCCCCCGGTTCGCAGTTCGCTCGCGGCCCACCACTCGACGGGAGGCTCGTAACCGAGCGCCTCCAGCACCCTGGCCGCGACCCTGTGGTGACCGGACGAATTCATGTGAAGCCTGTCCTCCGACCAGTAGGCACTGCGCGCGAGCTCACGGTCGGGCCAGTTCAAGGCACGGACGACGTCGGGGCGCTCCGCGATCCGCCGCAGCACTGCCGCAGAGAGCTCGTCGCCGCGACGTTGGATCATCGACCCCATCGGCAGTTGCCCTGCGGGGTTCGCGCCGGACAGCACGATGAGCGTGACACCCTGTTCGTCGCATCGACGGAGAACCCGCGAGAAGGCATCGGCGATGTGCTCGAGATCGGTACGAGGACGGAGCATGTCGTTGCCTCCCCCGTTGAACGACAGATGCGTGGGGTTGAGCGCCAACGCCGGTTCGAGCTGCTCCTGCACGATCGGCCACGCGAGCTTTCCGCGGATCGCGAGGTTCGCGTACTGGATGGGATGGCCGACCGCATCCGCCCATCCCTGCGCGGCGATGTCGGCCCATCCCCGTACGCGGCCGTCCGGCAGCTCGTCGCCGACGCCCTCGGTGAACGAGTCGCCGATCGCCACGAATCTCACATCACTCACCGAACCAGCCTATGCCCGCGGACGGGCACGTCGGATCATCGATCGTCGAGCGCCTGGCCCCGTCGATCGACAAGGCCCCACGTCACGATAGCGGCGACGATGAAGAAACCAGCGAAGATGGCGAACAGCAGCGGGGCTCCCCCTGCGGCGAGCAGCAGCGGCACCATCAGCGGAGCGACGATCGATGCGATCCTGCCGACGCCAGCAGCCCACCCTGCTCCCGTGCCGCGCAACGACGTCGGGTAGATCTCCGGTGTCACCGCGTACAGCGCGCCCCATGCGCCGAGGTTGAAGAACGATAGCGCCATGCCTGTCGCGATGATCGGCCCGATGCCGGTGGCTGTGCCGAACAGCACGGCCGAGACCGCGGAGCCGGCGAGGAAGACGGAAAGGGTCGTTCGGCGCCCCCACACCTCGATGAGCCACGCGGCCACTGCGTAACCTGGCAGCTGCGCGAGGGTGATGAGCAGCGTGAAGCCGAAGGAGCGGACCAGGTCGTAGCCGGCATCGACGAGAATGCTGGGGATCCAGATGAACGCACCGTAGTAGGCGAAGTTCACGCAGAACCAGATCAGCCAGATGCACAGCGTCCGCAGCCTGAACTCGGGATACCAGAGCGTACCGAGGCGTGTCGCGGCGTCGTCGGCGATGGCGCGAGACACCGGTGTCTTCTGGACGAGCGGGCCAGCGGTGATGCCGGCATCCGCCTCGAAGGCTGCGACGATCCGCTCCGCCTGCGACAGCCTGCCGCGTGAGGCCAGCCATCGAGGCGATTCGGGCAGGCCCCAGCGCACGATGATGGCGTAGACTGCGGGCACGGCACCGAGCGCGAACGCCCAGCGCCATCCGGATTCGGATGCCGGGATGACGAAGTAGCCGATCAGCGCGGCCGCGGTCCAGCCGACCGCCCAGAACGCCTCGAGGACGACGATGAGACGGCCCCGGATGCGGCGCGGCGCGAACTCGCTCACGTACGTCGACGCGACAGGAAGCTCCGCACCGAGGCCGAGCCCGACGAAGAATCGCAGCACCAGCAGCATCGCGAGCCCGCCGACGAGTGCGCTGGCGCCGGTGGCGACGCCGTACACCAGCAGGGTGATCGCGAAGACCTGCCGCCGGCCGAGGCGATCAGCGAGCAGGCCGCCGAGAGTGGCGCCGATCGCCATGCCGATGAACCCGACGGAGGCGATCCACCCGGTCTCGGTCTTGGACAGATCCCACTGCTGCGCGAGCGCGGCGATGACGAACGAGATGAGGCCGACGTCCATCGCATCCAGTGCCCACCCGACGCCGGAGCCCGTGAGCACCCGGAAGTGCCGACGCGTGAACGGCAGTGTGTCGAGGCGTTCCGCCAGCGATGCGCGGCTCGGGATGCCTGGGTTGCTCATTTCAGCAGATCTCTGACTCGAGGGATCACCTCGGTGCCGTAGAGCTCGATGCTGCGCATCATCTGCTCATGCCCCAAGGTGCCGGTGGCGTACTTCAGATCGAACCGTCCGATTCCCAGAGTCCTGACGGTGTCTGCGATCTTCCGAGCGACGCGCTCTGGTGAACCGGAGTAGATCGCGCCTGCCGGTCCGACATCGTTCTGGAAGCGCGCACGGCTGTATTCGGGCCATCCTCGCTCCTTGCCGATGGTGTTGTTCATGGCCTCGAACCCCGTGTACGCGGCGTCCCATGCCTCTTCATCCGTGGCGGCGATGTGCCCCGGAGAGTGCACCGCGACCGGGTGCTCCTGCGTTCCGAAAGCTGTGATCGAGCGGTGGTACAGATCGACGAAGGGAGCGAACCGAGCGGCAGGGCCCCCGATGATCGCCAGCATCAGTCCGACACCGTGTCGCGCGACGCGCACGACGGATTCCGGGCTGCCTCCGACGCCGACCCAGGTGCGAAGGCCGCTCTCGGTCTTCGGGAACACGTCGGCGTCGACGAGCGCGGGACGCACGGTACCCGACCACGTGACGGGCTTCTCCTTGGCGAGTTCGACGAACAGCTCGAGCTTCTCCTCGAACAGCGACTCGTAATCGCGGAGGTCGAAGCCGAACAGGGGGAACGATTCGGTGAAGGAGCCGCGCCCCAGCACGACCTCCGCACGACCGCCCGACAACGCGTCCAGCGTCGCGAACCGCTCGTACACCCGCACGGGGTCGTCGGAGGACAGCACGGTGACCGCCGTGCCCAGCCTGATCCGCTGCGTGCGCGACGCGATCGCGGCGAGCACCATCTCCGGCGCCGAGACGGCGAACTCCTGACGATGATGCTCGCCCACTCCGAAGAAGTCGACACCGACGCTGTCGGCGAGGACGGCCTGCTCGACGACGTTGCGGATCGTCTGCGCCCCGCTCAGCAGCCTCCCGTCGGAATCACGAGTGATGTCGCCGAACGTGTCCAGCCCGAACTCGAGTTCCATCTGTGCGACTACCTGTTCACGAGCGACGTGCGCAGCGTGTCGAGACCGACCCCGCCGAGATCGAGCGCTCGCTTGTGGAACTGCTTGATGTCGAACGCATCGCCCTGCTGCGCCTGATACGCGTCGCGCACCTGTTCCCAGATCCGCTGGCCGACCTTGTAGGAAGGCGCCTGTCCTGGCCAGCCGAGGTAGCGGTTCACCTCGAACCGGACGAACTCATCCGACATGTTGACGTTGCGGCGCATGAAGTCGAGTGCGTAGTCGGCATCCCAGGTCCCGCTGCCGTCGAGTCGCGGCTTGCCCAGGTGCACTCCGATGTCGAGCACCACGCGCGCAGCGCGCATGCGCTGGCCGTCGAGCATGCCGAGTCGGTCGGCAGGGTCGTCGAGATATCCGAGCTGCTGCATGAGTCGCTCTGCGTAGAGCGCCCATCCCTCGGCATGCCCTGAGGTACCGGCGAGCAGCCGGCGCCAGGAGTTCAGCTCGGCACGGTTGTAGACGGCCTGGCCGATCTGGAGGTGATGGCCGGGAATGCCCTCGTGATACACCGTGGTGAGTTCGCGCCAGGTGTCGAACTCGGTGACGCCCTCCGGCACCGACCACCACATCCTGCCGGGGCGCGAGAAGTCGTCGGTCGGGCCGGTGTAGTAGATCCCGCCCTCCTGCGTCGGCGCGATCATGCATTCGAGCGTGCGGATCTGCTCCGGAATGTCGAAGTGCGTCGCGCCCAGCTCGGTGACCGCACGGTCGCTGGTCTCCTGCATCCAGCGCTGCAGCGCCTCGGTGCCGTGCAGCTTCCGCGAGGGGTCGGCCTCCAGATGCGCGACCGCCTCTTCGACGGTGGAGCCGGGGAGGATCTCGTTCGCGATCGCGGTCTGCTCGGCGACCATGCGCGCGAGTTCCTCGCGGCCCCATTCGTAGGTCTCATCCAGGTCGATCTCCGCGCCGAGGAAGCGACGGGAGTTGAGCGCGTAGAGTTCACGGCCGACGGCATCCACCTCGCTCGCGGCGGGCGCGAGGGTACCGGTCAGGAAGTTCTTGAGCTCGTCGTAGGCGACGCGCGCCGCAGATGCGCTGTCGGCGAGTTCGCGGGCGAGGGATGCCGGCAGTTCGCCCTCATCGGGAGTCGCAGCCGCGACGAAGGAGGCGAAGAATCCGTCATCGGCCGTGTAGCGGACGATCTGATCGGCCACTTCGGTGACCTGCCGGCGTGCGGGAACGACGCCCTGCGCGATGCCTTCCGCCAGAGTGGCCGTGTATCCGCGAAGCGCCGTCGGGACGGCGGCCAGTCGTTTCACGATGACGGACCACTCCTCGGCCGTCGCGGTGGGCATGAGGTCGTACACCTGACGGATGTCCTGCGCTGCCGAAGCGATCACGTTCAGGTCGCGCAGGTGCCACTTGGCGTCGTGGAACTCGAGGTCGAGCGTCAGCTCGCTTTCGAGGTCGGCTTTGGTGACCTCGTCCACGGCGTCTGCCGGAGTCAGATCGCGCAGCGAACCGAGCGTCCTGCGCACCTCGGTCGCGTACTGCTCCTGGCCGTCGGGGCTCAGATCGCCGTAGCGGTCGTTCGCGTCGTTGCGACCGATGTAGGTGCCGAGCGTGGGTGCGAGGTTCACGAGGGTGTCGACCCAGTCTTCTGCGACCTGGTCGATCGCTGAGGGCGTGCGAGGGGTAGTCGTCATCCCCTCAGCGTAGCGCCGCGACCGACTCGGCAGCGTGCGCTGCGAGCCTCAGTGCGCGGCTTCGTTCCAGTCGTGCCCCCGACCGACCTGGACGTCCAGTGGGACGGACAGATCGGCCGCGTCCGCCATGCGGGTGCGCACGATCTTCTCCGTCGCGTCCCACTCCCCCGGGGCGACCTCGACCACGAGCTCGTCGTGGATCTGCAGGAGAACCCGGGAACGGAGGTCGGCGGCGGTCAGGTCGGCGTGGATCTCGTACAGCGCGATCTTCATGATGTCGGCGGCGCTGCCCTGGATGGGGGCATTGAGTGCGGCGCGTTCGGCGTTCTCGCGCAGCACGCGGTTGGGGCTGCTGAGGTCGGGGAACGGACGACGGCGGCCGAAGATCGTCTCGGTGTAACCGACCTCCTTCGCCTTCACGACCGAGGCACGCAGGTAGTCGCGTACGGCGCCGAACCGGGCGAAGTACTCGAGCATCAGCTGCTTAGCCTCCGACTGCTCGATGCGCAGCTGCTTCGACAGACCGAACGCGGACAGGCCGTAGACGAGTCCGTACGACATGGCCTTGACCTTCGTGCGCATCGCGGAGGAGACCTCGGACGGGTCGACGCCGAAGACACGGGCGCCGACGAACCGGTGGAGGTCCTCACCGCTGTTGAACGCCTCGATCAGACCTTCATCGCCGGAGAGGTGCGCCATGATGCGCATCTCGATCTGCGAATAGTCGGCCGTGAGCAGCGTCTCGTACCCCTCACCCACCTCGAACGCGCTGCGGATGCGCCGGGACTCCTCGGTGCGCACAGGGATGTTCTGCAGGTTCGGGTCGGTGCTGGAGAGCCGGCCGGTCTGGCTGCCGGTCTGCACGTACGTCGTGTGGACGCGGTGATCGTCACGGATCGCGGTGTCGAGGGACTCGATGATCTGGCGGAGCTTGGTGGCCTCGCGGTGCTGCAGCAGCAGATCGAGGAACGGATGCGGGTTGCTCTCCTGCAGATCGGCGAGCACAGCGGCATCGGTGGAGTACCCGGTCTTGGTCTTGCGGGTCTTCGGCAGTTGCAGGTCTTCGAACAGCACCTCCTGCAGCTGCTTCGGCGACCCGAGGTTGAACTCGCGGCCCACCAGAGCGAAGGCATCGGCGGCGAGGCCGTCGGTGCGTGCGGCGAGCTCGCCCGAGAACGTGGAGAGCACCTCGTGCGACACGGCGACACCGGAGATCTCCATGTCGGCGAGGACGAGCAGCGTGGGCAGTTCGATGTCGGTGAGCACCTTCGCCACCGATTCCGGGATGTCTTCGCGCAGTGCCGCCGCGGCGCGAAGCGTGAACCACGCCTCCTGCGACGGCGTCGCTCCGTCGGTCTCGGGAACGAGCTGGGTGGGATCGGCCACCGGCAGCTTCTCGTCCAGGTAGCGATCCACGAGGTGGGCGAGGGTCTTGTCGGGGAAGCTCGGCCGCAGCAGCCACCCGGCCAGCAGAGTGTCGTAGGCGAGACCACCGAGCCGGATGCCCGCGCGGTGCAGAGCCTTCACCTGAGGCTTGGCGTCGTTGAGCACCTTCTTCGCGTCGGACTCCAGCCAGGGTCGCAATGCATCCGCCGTCGCGTCGCTCCAGTCGGTCTCGCGGAGCTCGGTGAGGCTCGAGACACCGATGCGCGATATCGCGCCTCCGTTCGTCACGAGCGCTACCGCCAGTTCGTCGCTCTGGGCGGCGATCCATGCGGCGAGTTCGGTGACCGACGCCTCGACGGGCGCGGGCATCGGAACCGCGGGCTCATCGTGCACGGCCTCATCGCCAGCGCCGACCGCGTCGAACACCCGTGGGAGCAGGGTGCGGAACTCGAGCCGCGCGAAGATGTCGCGCACGGCCTGGGCGTCGATCGGGGCGACGGCGAGGTCAGCCGGCACGACGGTCAGCTCGACGTCGGTGAGGAGGCGGTTGAGCTGCCGGTTGCGCCGGACGGCGTCCATGTTCTCACGCAGATTGCCGCCGACCACGCCCTTGATCTCCTCGGCGCGCTCGAGCAGCTCGTCGAGTCCGCCGAACTGCGTGAGCCACTTCACCGCGGTCTTCTCGCCCACCTTCGGCACACCGGGCAGGTTGTCGCTCGTCTCGCCCACGAGGGCGGCGATGTCGGGGTACTGCTCCGGACGCACGCCGTAGCGCTCCTGCACGGTCGCAGGGTCGTAGCGCTTGAGCTGCGACACGCCCTGCACGGAGGGGTACAGCAGAGTGACCTTGTCGTTCACGAGCTGGATCGTGTCGCGGTCGCCCGAGACGAGGAGCACGTCGTAGCCCTGTTCGGCGCCCTGCACCGACAGCGTGGCGAGGATGTCGTCGGCCTCGATGCCCTCCTTAGTGAGGACGGGGATCGACATGGCTGCCAGCACGTCCTGCAGCAGCGGCACCTGTCCGCGGAACTCCTGCGGCGACTCGGAACGCGTCGCCTTGTACTCGGGGTAGACATCGGTGCGGAACGAGTGCCGCGATGTGTCGAACGCGATCGCCATATGGGTCGGCTTCTCGGCCTTGATCAGGTTCACGAGCATCGACAGGAAGCCGTAGATGGCGTTCGTGTGCTGATGATCCTTCGTCGTGAAGTTCTCGACCGGCAGCGCGAAGAACGCGCGATAGGCGAGCGAATGGCCGTCGACGACCATGAGGGTAGGCTTTGCGGAGTCCGTCACCCTGTCAGCCTAACGAGGACGACGGACATGCGCTGAGGAGGACACGTGAGCGAGACCACCCTGACACCGGGATTGAAGTGGGTCATGGAGCGAGGCATGGGAACTCTGGCCGAACGGATGGGCATCGAGTTCACCGAGTTCACGATCGAGCGCAGCGTCGCGACCATGCCCGTCGAGGGCAACACTCAGCCGGTCGGGCTCCTGCACGGAGGCGCCTACGTCGTGCTCGGGGAATCGCTCGGCTCGATGGCCGCGAATCTGCATGCCGGGCCCGGCCGCCTGGCAGTGGGCGTCGACATCAACGCCACGCACACGAGATCGGCCACCTCAGGTGTCGTGACCGGCGTCTGCACGCCGATCCATCTGGGCCGCAGCGTCGCCGTTCACGAGATCGTCGTGAGCGACGAGCAGGGTCGTCGTTGTTCGACAATCCGCATCACGAACATGATCAAGGACATGCCAGCGCGCTGACCGGGCACGCTCCGGCGCTCAGTCGTCCGAGAGGATCCGCTGGAACAGCAGGTGATCCTGCCACTGCCCCGCGATACGCAGATACCGCGGAGCCAGACCGATCTGCGCGAAGCCGTTGCGCATCAGCACGCGCTGCGATGCCGCGTTCTCGACCAGCGTGGCCGCCTGCAGACGGTGCAGGCCCAGCTGATCCCTGGCGTGACCGATCACCAGGGCCACGGCGCGGCTCATCACTCCGCGGCCGACGAGGGACGCATCCACCCAGTAACCGAGATCCGCGCTGTGGAACGCGCCCCTGACGATGTTGACGACATTCGTGATCCCGACGATGCGGCCGTCGTCATGGGCGAGCACGAATCGGGCCGCTCGTCCGTCCGCGTGGTCGCGCAGATACTGCGCCACCAGTCCGTCCTGCCATGCGACGGTGTAGAAGCTCTCATCACGACCCGGATCCCAGCGGGCGAGATGCGCGCGGTTCGCGTCGTAGGCGGCAGCGTACGCCGCGGCGTCACCCGATCCGACCGGACGAAGGCGGATGCCGTCGCCGAGGTCGAACGTCACTTCTTGGGTGCGAGCTGCTCGATGATCGCCTTGGCGACATCCTGCATCGTCAGACGACGGTCCATGGATGCCTTCTGGATCCAGCGGAACGCCTCGGGCTCGCTGAGGCCCATCTTCTCGTTGAGCAGGCCCTTGGCACGGTCGACGAGCTTGCGGGTCTCGAAGCGCTCGACCATGTCGGCGACCTCGGCCTCGAGCGTGATGATCTGCTCATGACGGGCGAGGGCGATCTCTATCGCCGGAAGAAGATCGTTGGGAGTGAACGGCTTGACCACGTACGCGAGCGCGCCGGCCTCACTCGCACGCTCGACGAGCTCCTTCTGGCTGAATGCCGTGAGAAGCACGACGGGCGCGATGTTGCCCTTGTGGAGCTTCTCTGCGGCGCTGATGCCGTCGAGCTGCGGCATCTTGACGTCCATGATGACCAGGTCGGGGCGAAGCTCGGTGGCCAGTGCCACTGCCGTCTCTCCGTCACCTGCCTCACCGACGACGTCGAATCCGTTGTCGCGGAGGATCTCGACGATGTCGAGACGGATCAGCGATTCGTCTTCGGCGACGACGACCCGTCGCGGGGCGGATGCCGTGGGCTGCTCAGCCGGTTCTGCCTGTTCTTGCTCGGTCACGAATCCATTCTAGTGGAGAGGAGGCCGTGACCAGTCCCAGGAACCCGCCGAACGCACCGGAGTGGTCGTCCTCCTGCGCTAAAGTCGTAGACGCACCACGCGCCGGCGTGGCGGAATGGTAGACGCGGAGCACTCAAAATGCTTTGTTCGAAAGGACGTGCGGGTTCGAGTCCCGCCGCCGGCACTCTCGTGGCGAAGGCGCTCATGCCGTCACCCCGTTGATTCGGATGAAGGGCCGTTCCCATGGATGAACGCCTGTCGTCCGTGTGGCGGCACTGGGACATCCTGACGGCTGCCGCACTCGTGGGGTTGTCCTTCGTCCCCGGTGTGGAACGTCAGGGCGTGGACCTCGCGGAGCTTCCCGACGGTGCGATGGACGCATGGGGATGGGTGCTCCTGATCGCACAGGGCGCGGCGGTGGCACTGCTGCGCAGCAGGCCCGCCCTCTGCCTTGCCCTCGTCGGCACGGCATTCGCCGCCTACCAGCTGCTCGGATACCCGACCACGTTCGCCGCATTGGGGCTTCTGGTCGCCGTCGTTGGAGCCGGGGCGCTCGTACGACGGCATCGGCGGTCGGTCGCTCTCACGGCAGCGGTCGGATACGTACTGCTGTGCATCGCGCTGGGAGGCGTCGGATCGCCGACGCGGATACTGGATCACATCGTCTTCGGGCTGCTGCTCGCGTCGCTGTGGGTGGTGGGCGCATGGATGCGCAATCGCGTGCAGACGCAGCGACGCCGAAGCGCGGAGGCGGAGCGGGTCGCGGTCGAACTCGAGCGCGCGCGTCTCGCAAGGGAACTGCACGATGTGATCACGCATCACGTGACGGCGATGGTCGTCCAGGCCGATGCCGCGCAGTACGGCACGGACGACGCCACGAGGACCAGCGCGTCGCTCGTCATGATCGGCGACACCGGAAGGGCAGCGCTGACGGATCTGCGCGGCCTCCTCGGTGCCTTGGACGGTACTGTCGACGATGCGGTTCGGACACCGGCGATCACGGACGTGCAGGACCTGGTGGACCGCGCACGCGCAGGAGGTCAACCGGTCGAGTTCGACCGAGAGGGCGAACCTCGCACCCTCGATGCCGCCCGAGAGCTCGCGGTGGTCAGAGTCGTGCAGGAGAGCCTGACGAACGCGATCAAGCACGCCAACGGCGCCCCCACCCGCGTGCGGATTCGCTACGACGAGACGGAGATCGACGTGACGGTGACGAACGAGACCGCCGGTGCAGTGGGCCTGGGAGGGGGCGGACACGGACTCGCCGGCCTGCGTGAGCGCATCGCTCTTCTCGGCGGGGAGTTCACCGCCGGGCCTTCGGCAGACGGATTCGCCGTGCGCGCTCGGATCTCCGCATGATCGCCGATCCCGATTCGGACGCGGCGCCCATCAGGGTGATCGTGTGCGATGACCAGGACCTCGTGCGCACCGGTTTCGTCACGATCATCGACGCCCAACAGGATCTGCAGGTCGTCGGCGAGGCGTCCGACGGTCGGACAGCGCTCCGGTTGGTGGAGCAGGAGAAGCCGGACGTCGTGGTGATGGACATCCGGATGCCGCGGATGGACGGCATCGAGGCCACGCGGCTGATGGCCGGGCCCGGAGTCGTCGATCCGGTCAAGATCCTGATCGTCACGACGTTCAACCTTGACGCGCTCGTTCTCGACGCGCTTCGCGCCGGCGCGAGCGGCTTCCTGCTGAAGGATGCCAGACCCGCCGAACTCCTCCACGCTATCCGAACGGTGGCGGCAGGCGAATCACTGCTCTCCCCCACCGTGACCAGGGCGCTGATCGGCCGTCATGCCGAGCGGGTGCGCCCTGCGGAGCGCGATCGCAGCGAGCTGGATGTGTTGACAGCGCGGGAGCTGGAGGTGCTCCGCCTCATCGCCGAGGGGCTGTCGAATGCGGAGATCGCCCTCGCACTCGTCATCAGCCACGAGACCGTGAAGACGTACGTCTCCCGCATCCTCGGCAAGCTCGGTCTACGCGATCGCGTGCAGGCGGTGGTCCTCGCCCATCGGCTCGGCCTCATCGGCGACGCCTGACACGCATCCCTCTGCAGAGCTACCGGAAGTGTCCCCTCCCGCGTGATGCCACGGCGCAAGGCCGTCCGTAGCGTGTTCCTCGACCCCACCGAAAGCATCGAGGAGACGAATCCGATGAACATCGCACCACAGACCACCCCGCCGGCGCCGGCCGCAGGGCGCACAGGCATCCTGTCCAGGAGATGGGTGCCTGGAGCAACCATGATCATCGGGTTCGCGCTCGTGATGATCGTGTCCAACTCGATCGCCTCAGCGCTCGAGAACCCGGTCGCCGCGCTGCTGATCGGCGCTCTGCTCGCCGTCCTGGTCCTGTGGGTGTACCGCCTTGCGGTCCTGCGCATCGAACGACGCCCGGCCGTCGAGCTCGCCCCGGCGAACGCGAAGCGGATGATCGTGCTCGGGTTCGCGGGCGGACTTCTGCTGTCGGCGGCGACGGTCGGAATCCTCGCCCTGTTCGGCGGCTATCGGATCACCGGCTGGGGCTCCCTCAGCGGTGCGCTCACCGTCATCGGGATGATGTGCGCGATCGCCGTCGCAGAGGAGGTGCTCTTCCGCGGCGTGATCTTCGGACTCGTCCAGAAGCGCGCCGGCACGTGGCTCGCCCTTGCCGTCTCCGCAGCCCTGTTCGGCCTCGTGCACCTGGTGAATCCCGGTGCGACAGTGTGGGGAGCGGTCGCGATCGCGATCGAGGCCGGACTCATGCTCGGTGCCGCATATGTCGCCACCGGCTCGCTGTGGCTTCCGATCGGGCTTCACCTCGGCTGGAACATCGCCACGGTCGCGGTGTTCGGCACCGTGACTTCCGGCAGCGAGTCGAGGGGGGCGATCGTGACCGCGACCACGTCAGGGCCGGACTGGTTGACCGGTGGCTCGTTCGGGCCGGAGGCGAGCGTCATCGCGGTCGTCGTCTGCTCCGCGGCCACCGCAATCCTGCTCGCGATCGCACGCCGCAGGGGACGCATCGTGGGCCGCGCCTGACGGTTCGTGAAACGGAAGAGGGGCGGGGCCGCGGGG
>NZ_JBLVOB010000006.1:304504-348670 GCF_053543555.1 Microbacterium xerophyticum
GCCCCCGCGGCTCCGCCCCTCTTCATCGTCGTCTCAGACGCCGTCCTTGTAGATCGGCGCTGCGCCGTTGACGGCGTCCCCGACCTTGTGGACGCGGATGTCGTTCGTCGAACCGATGATCCCGGGAGGGGAACCGGAGATCACGACGACCTTGTCCCCTTCCTTGGCCAGGTCATTCTTCAGCAGGTAGTCATCGACCTGCAGGAACATCAGGTCGGTGTGCTGCACGTTCTCGACGAGCTTGGAGCGGATGCCCCAGGTCAGCGCCATGCGACGGCGGATGGTCGGTTCCGGTGTGAACGCGATCATCGGAATGCGCGAGCGCAGACGCGACAGGCGACGAGCGGAGTCACCCGACTGCGTGAAGACGCACAGGAACTTCGCTTCGACGAAGTCGGCGACCTCGAGGGCGGCGAGCGTGATCGCTCCACCCTGGGTGCGCGGCTTGGCCGTGAGCGGCGCGATGCGCTCGAGACCGTGCTCCTCGGTCGACTCCACGATGCGGGCCATGGTCTCGACGACCACGATCGGGTACTCCCCCACACTGGTCTCGCCCGAGAGCATGACGGCGTCCGCGCCGTCGAGCACGGCGTTCGCGACATCGGACGTCTCGGCGCGCGTCGGCACGGGGCTGGAGATCATCGACTCGAGCATCTGCGTCGCGACGATCACGGGCTTGGCGTTGCGACGAGCGAGCTCGACCGCGCGCTTCTGCACGATCGGCACGGCCTCGAGCGGAAGCTCGACGCCCAGGTCGCCACGGGCGACCATGATGCCGTCGAACGCGTCGACGATCTCCTCGAGGGCATCGACGGCCTGCGGCTTCTCGATCTTGGCGATCACGGGCACCTTGACGCCCTCTTCGGCCATGATCTCGTGCACGCGCACGACGTCGGACGCATTGCGCACGAACGAGAGCGCGATGAGGTCGGCGCCGATCTTCAGGCCCCAGCGGAGGTCCGCTTCATCCTTCTCGCTGAGCGCGGGCACGTTGACGGCGACGCCGGGCAGGTTGATGCCCTTGTTGTTCGACACCGCGCCGGCGACGATGACACGGGTGGTGACGACGGTGCCGTCGGTCTCGACCACCTCGACGCGCACCTTTCCGTCGTCGATGAGCAGGAAGTCGCCGGGCTTGACGTCCTGCGGCAGCCCCTTGAAGGTCGTGCCGCAGATCTCACGGTTGCCGATGATGTCTTCCGTGGTGATCTTGAAGATGTCACCGGCGGCCAGCTCGTACGGTCCGTTCTCGAACTTGCCGAGGCGGATCTTCGGTCCCTGCAGGTCGACGAGCACGGCGACGGCCTTGCCCGCGTCATCCGCAGCGCGGCGGACGTTGGCGTAGTTGGCGTCATGGACGGAGTAGTCACCGTGGCTGAGGTTCAGCCGGGCGACGTCGACCCCCGCTTCGATGATCGCTCGAACGTTCTCGTAACTCGAGGTGGCCGGGCCCAGCGTGGCGACGATTTTCGCGCGTCTCAACAGATTCTCCAGGGTGAGAGTGGGGGGTGATACAGAACTGGCGACGATGCCTCCGCCAGCCTACGCGGGCTGCAGGCCGATCGCGACATCGGTGGGACGCACGGGTGCGGGCAGCACCGTCTCTCCCATGAGGAAGCGGTCGACTCCGGCAGCGGCCGCGCGGCCCTCTGCGATCGCCCACACGATGAGCGACTGCCCACGACCGGCATCGCCGGCGACGAAGACGCCCGGCTCGGTCGACTCGTAGGAGTCATCGCGCTGGAACGCGCCGCGGTCGGTGGCCAGCGGGCGCAGGTCGTCGGTGAAACCGTCCTGCTCAGGACCCGTGAAGCCCATCGCGATCAGCACGAGGTCGGCGGGGATCTCGCGCTCGGTGCCGCTCTTGGGCACGCGGCGACGACCGTCGACGTACTCGGTCTCAGCCACGCGCAGCGCACGCACCTCGCCCGCCTCGTTCGAGAGGAACTCGACCGTCGAGGCCAGGTAGTGGCGCTCTCCGCCCTCTTCATGCGCGGAGGAGACCTCGAACACGGTCGGCATCATCGGCCAGGGCTGGTGCTCGGGTCGATCGACACCGGGCTGCGTGCCGATGGCCAGGTTCGTCACGCTCAGCGCGCCCTGGCGGTGCGCGGTGCCGATGCAGTCCGCACCCGTGTCGCCACCGCCGATGACGATGACGTGCTTGCCCTCAGCGGTGATCTGGTTGTGCACGACGTCGCCGGCGACCGCATGGTTCGACTCGACGAGGTACTCCATGGCGAAGTGCACGCCGTCCAGACCGCGACCGGGGATCTTCAGGTCGCGCGGCACCGTGGAACCCGTGCAGATCACGACCGCGTCGTAGCGCGCCCTGAGATCGGCCCAGCTGATGTCCTTGCCGATCTCGACGCCGGCACGGAAGCGCGTTCCCTCTTCCTGCATCTGCCGCAGGCGCGATTCGAGGTGGCTCTTCTCCATCTTGAAATCCGGGATGCCGTAACGCAGCAGTCCGCCGATGCGGTCGTCGCGCTCGAAGACCGCCACCGTGTGCCCCGCGCGCGTCAGCTGCTGCGCGGCGGCGAGCCCGGCAGGCCCTGAGCCCACGACCGCGACGGTCTTGCCGGTGAGCCGCTCGGGCGGTTCCGGCTCGACCCAGCCCTTCGAGAAGGCCTCGTCGATGATCGACACCTCGACCTGCTTGATGGTCACGGCCGGCTGGTTGATACCGAGCACGCACGAACTCTCGCACGGCGCAGGGCACAGTCGCCCGGTGAACTCGGGGAAGTTGTTCGTCGCGTGCAGACGCTCGATCGCCGAACGGTCCTCGCCTCGCCACGTCAGGTCGTTCCATTCCGGGATCAGGTTGCCCAGGGGGCAGCCCTGGTGGCAGAAGGGCACGCCGCAGTCCATGCACCGTCCGGCCTGACGGCGCAGAACGGTCTTGTCCCCCGGCTCGTAGACCTCTTTCCAGTCCATGATCCGCACGGGGACGGGACGGCGAGCGGGAAGCTCGCGCTGCGTCACCTTCAAGAAGCCCTTGGGGTCAGCCACCGGTCACCTCCAGGATCCGGCTCCAGACGACGTCGCCGTCCGGGTCGAGCCCGTCCGCCTCCGCCTCCTGACGCATTGTCTGCACCGCGGCGAAGTCGCGCGGCAGCACCTTCACGAACTCGGACGCGACGGTCTCGAAGTCTTCCAGCATCCCCGCCGCCAGCGGAGACGCGGTGCGCTCCACGTGCTCGGTGAGCAGGCTGCGAAGCACCTCGAGGTCGGCCCGGTCCAATGTCTCCAGTCGCAGTTCGCCGCTGTCGCGGGACTGCAGGTTCACCTTCTCGGTGGACAACGCGTGGACATACGCGATGCCGCCCGACATGCCGGCTCCGAGATTGCGTCCGGTCGAACCGAGGATCACCGCGAGACCGCCCGTCATGTACTCGAGGGCGTGGTCCCCCACTCCCTCCACGACGGCGGTCGCGCCGGAGTTGCGCACCAGGAAGCGCTCTCCGACCACTCCGGAGATGAACATCGTCCCCGATGTCGCGCCGTAGCCGATCACGTTGCCCGCGATCACGTTCTCGTGCGGGGCGATGCTCGAGCCGCGCGCCGGACGGATGGTGATGTCGCCACCCGAGAGGCCCTTGCCGACGTAGTCGTTCGCGTCGCCTTCGAGCCGCAGGACGATGCCCGACGGCAGGAACGCGCCGAGCGACTGGCCGGCGGTGCCGTGCAGTGTGACGTCGATCGTCTCGCGAGCGAGTCCGGCCTCGCCGAATCGCGCGGTGACTTCGTGGCCGAGCATCGTGCCGACCGCCCGTTCCGTGTTGCGGATGGGCAGCTCCACGATGGTCGGGGCCATGTCGTTGAGCGTGCTCTGAGCCATCTCGATCAGAGGCACGTCGAAGTGCTTGTCGAGCTCGTGCTCCTGCTCGCGACCGCTGCGACGCGGCTCGGATGCCGGGAACACCGGACCCTCCAGCACGGGTGTGAGGTCGAGACCGTCTGTCTTCCAGTGCTCGATCGCGTCGTTCGCCTCGATCAGGTCGGCGCGGCCGATGACCTCGTCGAGCGAGCGGAAGCCCAGCTCTGCGAGGATCTCGCGCACCTCCTCGGCGATGAACTCCATGAAGTTCACGACGAACTCCGGCTTGCCGGTGAAGCGCTCGCGCAGGGCGGGGTTCTGCGTCGCGACGCCGACCGGGCAGGTGTCCAGATGGCATACGCGCATCATGATGCAGCCGCTGACGACGAGCGGAGCCGTCGCGAAACCGAACTCCTCGGCTCCGAGCAGCGCGCCGATGATGACGTCGCGCCCGGTCTTGAGCTGGCCGTCGACCTGCACGACCACGCGGTCGCGCATCCCGTTGAGCATGAGCGTCTGCTGCGTCTCGGCGAGGCCGAGCTCCCACGGGGTGCCGGCGTGTTTGAGCGAGTTCAGCGGGCTCGCGCCGGTGCCGCCGTCGTGGCCTGAGACCAGGATGACGTCACTGAGCGCCTTCGCGACACCTGCCGAGACCGCGCCGATCCCTGACTGACTGACGAGCTTGGTGTGGATGCGCGCGGACGGATTGGCCCGCTTGAGGTCGAAGATGAGCTGCTTGAGGTCTTCGATCGAGTAGATGTCGTGGTGCGGCGGCGGCGAGATCAGTCCGACGCCGGCCGTCGCGTGACGGGTCCGTGCAACCCACGGGTAGACCTTGGTCGGCGGCAGCTGGCCGCCCTCCCCCGGTTTCGCGCCCTGGGCGAGCTTGATCTGGATGTCATCCGACTCGGTCAGGTACAGGCTCGTGACGCCGAAACGACCGGAGGCGACCTGCTTGATCGAGCTGCGGCGTTCGGGGTCGAGCAGACGATCGACGTCTTCTCCGCCCTCGCCCGTGTTCGACTTCGCCCCGATGCTGTTCATCGCGATCGCGAGGGTCTCGTGGGCCTCGCGGGAGATCGAGCCGTAGCTCATCGCACCGGTCGAGAAGCGCTTCACGATCGCGCTCACGGGCTCGACCTCGTCGAGCGGGACCGCAGGACGCGTGCCGGTGCGCAGAGTGAACAGTCCGCGCAGGGTCTTCAGCTCCGCAGCCTGATCGTCGACGAGCTTGGTGTACTCGCGGAAGATGTCGTATCGACGGTTGCGGGTGGAGTGCTGCAGACGGAACACCGTCTCAGGGTTGAACAGGTGCGGAGAACCGTCGCGTCGCCACTGGTATTCGCCGCCCGTCCACAGGCGCTCGTGGGCGCGAGCCGCGGCATCCTCGGGATATGCGTAGTCGTGGCGCGCCTGGTTCTCGGCGAAGAGGTCCTCGATGTCGATGCCACCGAGCTTCGTCTCGGTACCGGTGAAGTAGGCGTCGATCAGCTTCTGGCTGAGACCGACGGCCTCGAACACCTGGGCGCCCGCGTACGAGGACACGGTCGAGATGCCCATCTTCGACATGATCTTGAGGACGCCCTTGCCGAGCGCGTAGATCAGGTTCTTGACGGCCTTCTCCGGAGTGATGCCGGTGATGAAACCGGTGCGCACGAGGTGCTCGACGGTCTCCATCGCCAGATAGGGGTTCACCGCGGAAGCGCCGTAGCCGATCAGCGTCGCGACGTGGTGCACCTCGCGGACGTCTCCCGCCTCGACGATCAGGCCGACCTTCATGCGGTTCTCGCGTCGGATCAGGTGGTGGTGGATCGCCGACACCATGAGCAGGGAAGGGATCGGGACGAGGTCCTTGTTGGAATCGCGGTCCGAGAGGATGATGAACTCCGCGCCGTCGGCGATGGCCTCATCGACCTCGGTGCACATCTCCTCCAGACGCTCCTGCATCGTGTGGGCGCCGGCGTCGAAGTGGTACAGCCCGCGGATCGTCACGGATGAGCGCCCTTCGAGCGCCTTGTCGATGTGACGGATCTTCGCCAGTTCGTCGTTGTCGATCACCGGGAAATCGAGGGTCACCGTTCGGGTGTGCTCCGGGCCCCAACTGAGCAGGTTCCGCTCGGGTCCGAGTCCCAGCTTCAGGCTCGTGACGACCTCTTCGCGGATGGAGTCCAGCGGCGGGTTCGTCACCTGCGCGAACTGCTGCGTGAAGTAGTCGAACAGCAGTCGGGGACGCTCACTGAGAACCGCGATCGGCGTGTCGGAGCCCATGGCGCCGAGCGGCTCCGCACCGGTCTGCCCCATCGGGGTCAGCAGGATGCGCACTTCTTCCTCGGTGTACCCGAAGGTGCGCTGACGGCGGGTGATGGATGCCGGCGGATGAACGATGTGCTCGCGCTCGGGCAGATCTGCCAGGCGTACGGCGCCGTCGTCCAGCCACTGCTGCCAGGGGTGCATGGTGGCGAGATCGTGCTTGATCTCCTCATCCTCGACGATGCGTCCGGCGGAGGTGTCGACGAGGAACATCTTGCCGGGCTGCAGGCGTCCGCGGCGCTTGATGCGCTCCGGTGCGAACTCGAGGACGCCGGTCTCGGAGCCGATGACGACGAGTCCGTCGGTGGTCTCGGTCCAGCGGCCGGGGCGCAGTCCGTTGCGGTCCAGCGTCGCGCCGACGAGAGTGCCGTCCGTGAAGATGAGTGCGGCCGGGCCGTCCCACGGCTCCATCTGGTTCGAGTGGTACTCGTAGAACGCGCGGAGCTCGGGCGAGATGTCCGCCTGCTTCTCGTACGCCTCCGGCACCATCATCATGATGGCGTGCGGCAGGCTGCGTCCGGTCAGCGTGAGCAGTTCGAGCACCTCGTCGAACGAGGCCGAGTCGCTGGCGCCCGGCGTGCAGATCGGAAGCAGAGGGCGCACATCGCCGAGCAGCTCCGATTCGAGCTGCGACTGGCGGGCGCGCATCCAGTTGCGGTTGCCGCCGACGGTGTTGATCTCGCCGTTGTGGGCGAGCATGCGCAGCGGCTGCGCGAGCGGCCATGAGGGGAAGGTGTTGGTCGAGTATCGCGAGTGGACCACGGCGAGTTCAGAGGCGAACCGCTCGTCCTGCAGGTCGGGGTAGAACGGCTCCAGCTGCAGCGTGGTGACCATGCCCTTGTAGCCGAGCGTGCGGCTGGACAGCGAAACGAAGTACGCGCCGATCTCGTGTCCTGCGCGCTTGCGCAGGCGGTAGGCGACGCGGTCGAGCGCGATTCCTGAGAGGGCGTCGCGGCCGGGCGCGGAGGCGACGAAGAGCTGTTCGAACGCGGGACGCGCCTCGTCCGCGAGTTTGCCGAGGTTCTCGTTCGCCGTGGGCACGACGCGCCAGCCGAGGACGGTGAGTCCCTCTTCGCGGGCGATCTTCTCGACCCCGGCCTTCTGGGTGCGGCGTTCGGCGGCCTGCAGCGGGAGGAAGGCGAGCCCGGCGGCGTAGTGGCCGGCATCGGGCAGTTCGAATGCGGTGACCTCACGCAGGAACTGGTCTGGCATCTGGGTGAGGATGCCCGCACCGTCTCCGGTGCCGGCATCCGAACCGATCGCACCTCGGTGCTCAAGGTTTCGCAGGGCTTCGAGCGCCAGCTGGATGATGTCATGTCCGGCTGTGCCCCGCAGGGTCGCGACCATGGCGAGGCCGCAGGCATCCTTCTCGAATGCCGGGTTGTACATGCCCTGCTTCGGGGGGTAGGCGCCGGAGGCACCGTACGGAGGCTGGAAGTACATGGGTTACCGTCCTCAGGTAATCACGTGACACCGGGGACGACGTCGGCCCGCTCGTTCAATGCAGTGGATTCCTCACTCGATGAGGAGGCTTATCGGGAGCTGTCCTCACTCGCGGGAGCAGCGGTGCTTGTGGCGGTGGCTCCGGCGGCGACTTCGACCGGAGGCTCGCTCACGTCTACGAAGTCGTCGGTGATGTCCTGCGATTCTACATCAGCGTCGGAGTCCTTCCGCGTGCGCCCTGGCGCGTACGGACCGGCCTCGCGTCCGGTGTGCCTGCGGGTCTGCACGATGAGGATGACGATGCCGACGACGATGCCGAGGATCGATGCCCACACGTTGCTGCGCAGTCCGAAGTAGATCTCGCTCGGATCGATGCGGATCGATTCCCAGACCACACGACCGGCGCTGTACCAGATGAGGTACACGGCGAAGAGCTTGCCCCACTGCAGCTGCAGTCGACGGCCGATCCAGAGCAGGAAGAGCACGCCGAGGCTGTTCCAGACGACCTCGTAGAGGAACGTCGGGTGGAACAGGGTGCCCTCTGCGAGCCCTGGCGGGAAGGCGACGTTGTCGGATTCGATCTCCAGGCCCCACGGCAGATCGGTGGGAAGACCGAACAGCTCGTGGTTGAACCAGTTTCCGAAGCGGCCCAATGCCTGCGCCAGCAGCAGTCCTGGTGCCAGGGCGTCGGCGAAGGTCCAGAATCGGATGCCGGTCCACTTGCAGCCGAGATACGCACCGACGGCGCCGCCGATGAGGGCGCCGAAGATGGCGATGCCGCCCTCCCAGATCGCCCAGACAGAGCCCGGCTCGAAGGGGTTCCAGGTGTTCTTGCCCTCGCCGAAGTAGAAGTTCGGGTGCGTGAGCACGTGGAAGATGCGTGCGCCGATGATCGCGAGCGGCACGGCGAGGATCGCGATGTCGATGACGACCCACGGCTCCGCCCCGCGCTTGGTCAGGCGGTGATTGGTCAGCAGCGTGGCCGCGATGATGCCGGCGATGATGCAGAGCGCGTAGAAGTGGATCCGCAGCGGCCCGAGGTCGATGTAGCTGACGGGAGGGCTCGGGATGCTGGTGAGCACGCCGCTGATGGCGGTGTGAAGCGCGAGGGACATGAGTGCGATTCTAGTTCTCGTGTGAGGTGGCTGCCGACGGCGTGCCTGCGGCAAGGGACTTTGTGACGGCGGCGAGGGCCTCGAGGCCTCCGTCGCGGAGTGCGCGCACCAGCGCGGTGCCGACGATGGCGCCGTCGGCGTACTCGGTGATGCCGGCGATCTGCTCGGCGGTGGAGATGCCGATTCCGACGCACGCGCGCACGGCACCGCGCTCACGCAGGCGCGAGACCAGGGTGCGCGCGGCCTTGTCGAGCTCGGCGCGCTCCCCCGTGATTCCCATCGTGGACACGGTGTAGACGAATCCGGTGGAGGATGCCACGACGAGGTCGAGGCGCTCGTCAGTGGAGGTGGGCGCGGCGAGGAAGATGCGGTCGAGTCCGGTGCGCTCGCTGGCGGCGATCCAGTCCTCGGCGGCATCCGGGGTGATGTCCGGTGTGATGAGACCAGCACCGCCGGCGGCGAGCAGGTCATCGGCGTAGCGGTCGACCCCGTACTGCATCACGGGATTCCAGTACGTCATGACGACCACCGGAACGTCGGTGGCCGCAGTGATCTCCCGAACCGCCGTGAACAGGTCGCGCATCCGGAAACCCGCGGCGAGGGCCGCCTGGGTGGCCTCCTGGATCACCAGGCCGTCCATCACCGGGTCGCTGTAGGGCGGTCCGAGTTCGATGACGTCGACACCGTTCTCGGCGAGCGTGATCGCAGCCTGGATGCTGGTCTGCAGATCGGGGAACCCCACGGGAAGATAGCCGATGAAGGCACCACGGCCCTCGTCGTGCGCCTTCTGGATCGCGGCTTCGACGCGGCTCATCGCGCAGTCCCCGCATCCGCTGCCGCCTGTGTCACGGCGTCTTTGTCGGCGGCATCGCGTTCGGCCGCCTCCCGGTCGTAGAGATCGAAATAGCGCGCTGCCGTGTCCATGTCCTTGTCCCCACGGCCGGACAGGCACACAGCGAGGATGGCTCCCGGTCCCATCTCGCGGCCGATGCGCAATGCGCCGGCGAGTGCGTGAGCGGACTCGATCGCGGGGATGATCCCCTCGGTACGGCTCAGCAGGCGCAGCGCCTGCATGGCCTCGTCGTCCGTGGCGGGTATGTAGTCGGCCCTGCCGATGTCGGCGAGCCAGGAGTGCTCGGGCCCGACGCCGGGATAGTCGAGTCCTGCCGAGATCGAATGCGACTCGATGGTCTGGCCGTCCTCGTCCTGGAGGACGTACGTCTTCGCGCCGTGCAGAACCCCGGGGCGGCCGCGCTCGATCGACGCGGCGTGCTGCTCGGTGTCGACGCCGTCGCCGGCCGCCTCCACTCCGTACAGCTTCACATCGGCATCGTCGAGGAACGCATCGAACATCCCGATCGCGTTGGATCCTCCGCCGACGCACGCGATGACCGCGTCCGGAAGCCGTCCGGTCTCGTCGAGCAGTTGCTGACGGGCCTCTTCGCCGATGATCTTCTGGAAGTCGCGCACCATCGCGGGGAACGGATGAGGGCCGGCGGCTGTTCCGAAGATGTAGTTGGTGCTCTCGACCGTGGCCACCCAGTCGCGGTACGCGTCGTTGATCGCGTCCTTCAGCGTGCGCGAGCCGGTGGTCACCGGAACGACCTCTGCGCCGAGCAACCGCATGCGGGCGACGTTCAGTGCCTGACGCTCCGTGTCGACCTCGCCCATGTAGATGGTGCAGTCCAGACCGAACAGTGCGGCCGCGGTCGCGGTGGCGACGCCGTGCTGCCCCGCGCCGGTCTCCGCGATGACCCGTGTCTTGCCCAGGCGCTTCGTGAGCAGAGCCTGCCCGAGGACATTGTTGATCTTGTGGCTGCCGGTGTGGTTGAGGTCTTCGCGCTTCAGGAAGATTCGTGCGCCTCCTGCATGCGCAGCGAACCGCTGCACCTCGGTGAGTGCGGACGGGCGGCCGGCGTAGGAGCTGAGCAGTCCGGCGAGCTCCGCGCGGAAGTCAGGATCCGCGATGGCCTCCTCGTACGCGACGGTGAGCTCGTCGATCGCCGCGATGAGGGATTCCGGCATGTACCTGCCACCGAACTCGCCGTAGAACGGCCCCGGCTGGTCTCGAAGACTCATGCGTCCACCTCCAGGAAGCTCTTCAACGTGGCGACCGGATCGCCGGTGACCAGCGCTTCGCCGATCAGGACGACGTCGGCGCCCGCCGAACGGTAATGGGCGACATCGGCGGGGCTCAGCACCGCGGACTCGGCGATCTTCACGGCATCGGACGGGATGCGGTCGACGAGCCTGCCGAACAGGTCGCGGTCGAGTTCGAGGGTCTTCAGGTCGCGGGCGTTCACGCCGATCAGTCGTGAACCGAGATCGATCGCAGCCTCCAGTTCATCCGCGGAGTGCGTCTCGACGAGAGCGGTCATGCCGAGCTCTCCGATGAGGACGAACAGTTCCTGGAGCACCTTGGGCTCGAGGCCGGCGACGATCAGCAGCGCGAGGTCGGCTCCCGCCGCACGTGCCTCCAGCACCTGATACGGCGTGGCGATGAAGTCCTTGCGCAGAACGGGCAGCGACACACGTGCGGTGACCGCCTCGAGGTCGGCGAGGCTGCCTCCGAATCGTCGTTCCTCGGTGAGGACGCTGATCGCGGATGCTCCACCGGTCTCGTAGAGCGATGCCTGATGCGCGGGATCGGGGATGTCGGCGAGGGCACCGCGCGAGGGGCTCGCGCGCTTGACCTCTGCGATGATCTTGACGCGCTCGGACGGGGCGAGCGCGGCGAGTGCGTCCTTGGCCGCTGGACGCGCCAGCGCGGCGCGTTCGACCTCGGCGAGCGGGCGCGTCCGCGCACGGCGTTCGGCGTCTTCGACTGCGCCGGCCGTCAGGTCGGCGAGAACCACTAGTGCCCCTTCGGCGAGTACTTGGGGCCCTTCACGCCGTAGCCGGCCTTGGCCAGGATCCAGCCGAGCAGCATGCCGACGACGATGATGCCGACCGAGACCCAGACGATGGGGGGCCAGATCGGGCTGAACTCCGCGAGGCAGAACGCGACGGTGCCCAGCGTGAAGCCGAACAGCATGACCACCACAGCGGTCCACGCCGCAGGTGAGTGTCCGTGGCCGGGGTCAGCGATCGGGTTGGTCATGGTCTCCTCCGAAGCGGTCGTTGATAAGCGCATTCAGTCTATCGGGGTCACCGGGTCGGATCCGTGCCGCGCGACAGGTCGTCCCATGAATCGATCGCATCGACGGTGCCGTCGGTCTCGCCATGCGCGGCCGTATCGGTGCGGAAACGCTTCCCTCCGGTCTTCCAGCGGTTCGCGGTGACGAGCGTGAACCCGGCTGCCACGATCAGCAGCACCCACCCGATCAGTGCCAGCATCGGCCAGAAGGTCACGGTGATGGAGGCGATGACATCTGTCACCGCGGTACCGCCCGCGAGCCCCGTGGTCTCCGTGACGGTCGCGGCGACCGCCGACACGGGCGCTGTGAACACGATCTCCGCTGTCCACCAGGCCAGGAGCGCACCGCCCAGCAGCGCCAGCGTCGCGAACACATGACGCAGAGTCCGCCCGACCAGTGCGAGCGCCGCTCCCAGGGCGAGGACGGCGAGGCTCAACGGGGCGAGCAGGGCCAGGGCATCGGCACCGGGAACCAGGATCGGTTCTCCGGCGTCCGCCCTGGTGACGCTCAACCATGTCTGCGTGGACGAGATGATGCCGATGCCGCCCGCGAGCAGGAATGCGACGACGGCGGTGCTGCGCCCGCGGCGGCGGAACGTCATTGCGCTCCCGACTCCGCGGCGACCACGCCGCCGACGGCCCCGAGATCAGCGGCGTCGAAGCACGTACGGGTCCCGGTGTGGCAGGCGGGGCCGGTCTGATCGACCAGCAGCAGGATCGCGTCGCCGTCGCAGTCCAGCCGCGCTTCGCGGACGCGCTGGATGTTCCCGGAGGTGTCACCCTTGCGCCAGTACTCCTGGCGCGATCGCGACCAGTAGGCCGCCCGACCGGAGGTGAGCGTGCGGCGCAGCGCCTCGGCATCCACCCAGGCGAGCATCAGCACCTCGCGGGTGTCCCATTGCTGCACGATCGCAGGGGTGAGTCCGTCGGCGTTCCAGGCCACCTGTGCGATCCGTGTCTCGACCTCGCTCATCGCACCAGGATCCCTTCTGCACTCATCGCTTGCTTGACCTCGCCGACGGTCAGCGCGCCCGAGTGGAACACACTCGCCGCGAGGACCGCGTCCGCTCCTGCGTGGATCGCAGGTGCGAAGTCGTTCACGTCACCGGCACCGCCTGAGGCGATGACCGGTACGGACGACACTTCCCGCATGAGACGGACGAGTTCGAGGTCGAAGCCGTCGCGTGTGCCGTCGGCGTCGATCGAGTTGACGAGCAGTTCGCCTGCTCCGCGTTCGATCGCCTCCCGCGCCCACTCCACGGCATCGAGCGACGTCTCCGTGCGTCCGCCGTGCGTCGTGACCACGAAGCCGGAGGCCGTGGTCTGCGCGCGTTTGACGTCGAGCGAGAGAACCAGCACCTGGGCGCCGAACCGATCGGCGATCTCCCCGATGAGCTCGGGACGGGCGATCGCCGCGGAGTTCACGCCCACCTTGTCGGCGCCGACGCCCTGCAGCCTCGCGACGTCATCGACGCTGCGCACGCCTCCGCCGACGGTGAGCGGCACGAAGACGTGCTCGGCGGTGCGCTGCACCACGTCGTACGTGGTGGCGCGTGCGTCGACCGTGGCTGTCACATCGAGGAAGGTGATCTCGTCGGCACCTTGGGCGGCGTAGTGCGCCGCCAGCTCGACCGGATCGCCCATGTCTCGGAGGTTCTCGAAGTTCACGCCCTTGACGACGCGTCCTGCGGCGACATCGAGGCACGGGATGACACGACTCGTGAGAGTCATCTGAATCCCCCGATCACAATCTTGCGGCGTGGATGGCGGTGACCAGGAGCGCGCGGGCTCCGATGGCGTACAGGTCGTCCATCACCTGATTGATGCCGGTGCGCGGCAGCATCACGCGCACCGCGACCCACTTCGGATCCTGCAGCGGCGAGATCGTCGGCGACTCACGGCCGGATGCGATCGCCGTCGCCTTGTCGATCAGCTCGACGGGAAGGTCGTAGTCGAGCAGCACGTACTGGCGGGCCACGATGACGCCCCGGAGCCGGCGCAGCAGCCGCTCGGTGCCCTCGGCATCGCCGGGGCGGCTGATCAGCACGGCCTCCGACTCGATGATGACCGGTCCGAAGATCTCGAGGCCGGCCTGCCTGAGCGTGGTGCCGGTCTCGACGACGTCGGCGATCGCGTCGGCGACGCCGAGCTGCACGGCCGACTCCACAGCGCCGTCGAGCGGCACGAGCGTCGCCTCGACGCCGTGCTCACGCAGGAACGCGTCGACGAGGCCGGGGTACGCGGATGCGACCCGCACACCGGCCAGATCCTCGATCGTGCTGTAGCGGCCGGCCGGCGCCGCGAAGCGGAAGGTCGAGCGGGCGAAGCCGAGTGCCTGCACCTCGCGCGCCTGCTCGGGGGCGTCGCGCAGCAGATCACGGCCGGTGATCCCGACGTCGAGAGCGCCGGAGGCGACGTAGATCGCGATGTCGCGCGGGCGGAGGAAGAAGAACTCGACGTCGTTGCCGGCGTCGATCACGTGCAGGGTCTTGGAGTCTCGGCGACCGGCGTATCCGGCTTCGGCGAGCATCTCGGCGGCGGTCTCGGCGAGCGAGCCCTTGTTGGGAACGGCAATGCGCAGCATGGGGAGCTTTCAGATCAGAGGAACAGGACGGCGCGCATCAGAGATGTCGGTACACGTCCTCGAGGCTCAGCCCCTTCGCGATCATCATCACCTGCACGTGGTAGAGCAGCTGGGAGATCTCTTCTGCCGCCTCGGCGTCGGATTCGTATTCGGAGGCCATCCACACTTCGGCGGCCTCCTCCACGATCTTCTTCCCGATCGTGTGCACGCCGGCGTCGAGCTCTGCGACCGTGCCGGAACCTGCGGGGCGGGTCTCGGCTTTGACGCTGAGCTCAGCGAACAGCTCGTCGAAAGTCTTCACGCTTCAAGGCTAGCGGCTCGCGCGCGCTCTCGAAGCCCGACGATCGCGGCTTCGACGTCAGCGGCCCCGTAGACCGCGGAACCTGCGACGAAGGTGTCGGCGCCGGCTGCAGCGGCCTGCGCGATCGTGTCATCTGCGATGCCGCCGTCGACCTGGAACCAGACGTCGGATCCGCGCCGTCGCGCCTCATCGGAGAGTGCACGCAGCTTCGGCATGGTCTCGGTCATGAAGCTCTGGCCGCCGAAGCCCGGCTCGACGGTCATCACGAGTATCTGGTCGAACTCGTCGAACAGCTCGTAAAGGCTCTCCCCCGCCGTGCCCGGCTTGAGCGCCACTCCGGCGCGCGCACCGATCGAGCGCAGACGTCGGGCGAGCGCGACAGGATCGTCGGCGGCCTCCAGGTGGAAGGTGACGCTGGCCACGCCGAGTTCGGCGTAGCCGGGCGCCCACCGATCGGGGTCCGTGATCATCAGATGCACATCGAGCGGTATCGGACTCGTCGCCTGGATGCGCTCGACCATCTGCGGACCGAATGTCAGATTCGGCACGAAGTGGTTGTCCATGACGTCGATGTGCGCGAAGTCCGCGGTCCGGATGCGGGCGAGATCCGCCTGCATGTTGACGAAGTCGGCTGACAGGACGCTCGGGTTGATGCGCGGTGCCGCTGGAAGGCTCATGTGATCATTCTCCCGTCTCAGTGGTGGTCTTCGCCTCGTCCGAGCGCTGGAGCAGAGCGAGGAACATGGCGTCGGTGCCGTGGCGGTGCGGCCACAGCTGCACCCTGCCGCTGCCGTCGGATGCGAGGTCGATGGGGCTCTGCGCGAGCGCCGACAGCACGGCCGCGGCATCCAGTTCGATCACGTCGTCGCGACCGCGCACCACCGTCGACACCACGCCCGACGTCTCGGCGAGGTGCGGCGAGCATGTGACGTAGGCGACGATGCCTCCCGGCGCGAGCGCGTCCAGCGCCCCGGTGAGCAGCTCCTCCTGCAGCGGGACGAGATCGGCGACGTCGGCCGGAGTCTTGCGCCATCGCGCCTCAGGGCGCCTGCGCAGTGCGCCGAGGCCGGTGCACGGCGCATCGACAAGGATGCGGTCGTAACGTCCGTGATTGGCGGCGGTGAGACCGCGGCCGTCCTCTTCGTGGACGGTGACCTCGCCGGGTACCGCCTTCAGGGCGTTGCGCACCAGGCGGGCGCGCGTCGGCACGACCTCGTTCGCCTCGAGGGTCACATCCTGCTGCCGGGCGATCGCGGCGAGCAGCGCCGTCTTGCCGCCTGGGCCGGCGCACAGATCGAGCCACTGCTCACCCGCGCGGATCGGCGCGGCGCCGGCGAGTGCGAGCGCGACGAGCTGAGACCCCTCATCCTGCACGCGGACCGTGCCGCCGGACGCGTCGATGACGGTGTGCGGGTCACCGCCGGGCGAACCGAACGCTGTCGAGGCGTACGGCCTGGCCGGAGTGCCGCGTTCGGACAGGCCTGGCAGCGCGACCAGAGTAACCTCCGGTGACACGTTGTCGGCCTCGAGCAGGGCTTCGAGCTCATCTTCCCTGTCCTCTGCCGCCAGGGCGCGCCGCAGAGCGCGGATGATCCACACCGGATGCGCAGTTCGCAGACCGAGGCGTTCGTCGTCCGAGCGCGCTTCGCGCTCGATGCGCTCCTGCCACTGCCCCGGTGTGTCGCGCGATATGCGACGGAGGACGGCGTTCGCGAACCCCGACGGTCCTCTTCCTGCTTCGGCTGCGACGAGGTTCACCGACTCGTTGACCGCCGCGTGCGATGCGACCCTGGTCGCGAGCAGCTGATGCGTCGCGAGTCGCAGCGCATCGAGCACGGTCTCGTCGATATCGTCGCTCGGTCGTCCAGCGGCCGACGCGATGATCGCGTCGTAGGTGCCACGACGACGCAGCGTGCCGTACGTCAGTTCGGTGGCGAGAGCCGCATCCTGAGGGTTCAGCGCGGCGTCGGCGATCGCGGTCGGCAGCAGCAGGTTCGCGTACGCGTCCGATCCGCTCACCGCGCGCAGAACGTCATAGGCGACCCTGCGTGCCGGCTGCACGTTGCGTGCACCGCGCGCGGAGTTCTGCCGGGGCACGCCGCCGCGGCGCTGAGCCCCGGTGTGCGGCCACGCGCGCCTCTCATCGCTCATGCGCCGGCCCGGATCGTGTCGTCGCCGTTCAGCGCGGCGCCTCTGAATCCGCGCCACCAGTCGGTCGCGCTCATCGCCGCCTTGCCCGCGGGCTGCACGCGCCGCACTTCCAGGGGCGTCGTCGCGGTACCGATCAGCAACGACTGCTTGGTCGCGGTGATCTCCCCCGCGGCCGACGGCTCGGCGCCCTCCGCCGGGCGCGCGTCCAGGATCTTCACCCGCAGTCCCGCGACCGTGGTGTGGGCACCGGGTTCCGGCGTGACTCCGCGGAACCGCGCGTAGACCGACTCGACGGGAAGCGTCCAGTCCAGCACGCCGTCGTCGATCGTGAGCTTCGGCGCCAGCGACACCTCACCCTCTTGTGCCACGGCGACCGCGGTGCCGTCGGCGATGCCCGCGACGACGTCCGCCGTGAGAGCGGCGCCGTCCTGCGCGAGGATCTCGAGCGCGGTGTCCGCCGTGGCGTCCGCCGGGATCGGCACGACCCGCGAGGCGAACACGTCTCCGGCATCCAGCGCAGCGACGAGTCGGAAGACGCTCGCCCCCAGCTCGGGATCTCCGGCCATGAGCGCGCGCTGCACGGGTGCGGCGCCTCGCCAGGCCGGCAGGAGTGAGAAGTGCAGGTTGACCCAGCCATGATCGGGAGTCGACAGCAGGGGCTCCCGGACGAGTCCTCCGTACGCGACGATCACGCCGAGCTCCGGCCGCAGCGCGGCGATCCGGCCGGTGGCCTCGTCGTCCAGGCGTGCGGCCTTGATGGTGGGCAGCCCGAGCTCCGCCGCCGCCTGCGCGACGGGAGACGGCGTCAGGACGCGCTTGCGCCCCAGCGGCGCATCCGGTCGCGTGACGACCGCCACTATCTCGTGGGATTGCGCGAGTGCGCGCAGTGTGGGAATGGCGGCGGCGGGTGTGCCGGCGAAGACGAGTCGCATGAAATGTTCTCCGGATGGAATGGGTGTCACAGCTCAGGATCGAGGATATCGAGGCGAAGCGAGAGCGGGCTGCGGTTGCTCTGCCCTCGGCCACGGCGACGCTTCACGGCCTCCGCGACGACGGCGGCGCGAAGACTCGTCGCGACGGCGTTGCCCGCAGCGTACTCGAAGCGCACCAGGGCACGCACGCGGCCCTCGTCGCTCTCGATGGGAACGGGGCCGAGGATCGCGTCCGTCGGCAACGGCAGCGCGCGAAGATCTGCCATGGCGCGCTCCACGGATGCCGGGAGACCTTCGACCAGCGCGACGCGGGTGGCCGGAGGCATGTGCAACGGCGCGCGCTCCTCGAGCTCCGAGCGGGCATACCCGGCCTGGTTCCACGTCGCCAATGCCCGTCCGACGGGTCCGTCCACACCGACGAGATGCACGGGAGCCCCCGGGGCCGCAAGAGCGGCGGCGTTGGACCACCACCGCAGACATGACTCGCCGACGCGCAGATCGGGTGCCTGCAGCATCCTGGAACCGTCGAGAAGCACGACGGCGCGGTAGCCGCCGTCGGCGACCGGCTCCGCCCCGCGCGTCGCGACCACCAGTGCCGGCTTGTCCGAGACCTGCTCGACCGGGTGAGCGCCGTCCGCGACGATCACGCGCACGCCGGGGAAGGCGCGCCCGAGCTCGTCGGCCGTCCGTTCGCTCCCGGAGGAGGCGAGGCGCAGCTTCGTCGAAGAGCACGCGGGGCACGCCCATGCGCGCGCAGATCGTCCGCACCATCCGCACACCGGCACGGCCCCGCGGTGCCTGGCCCCGAGGGGACCGCCGCACGGTCCGCAGCGCGCCGGCGCACGACAGTCGGCGCAGACGAGCGTCGGTGAGAACCCAGGGCGCGACACCTGCACCAGCACCGGGCCCTCCTCCGTCGCCCTGCGCGCACTCGCGAACGCACTGGAGTGCACGCGCTGCGTGTGCTGCTCCATCTCCTGAGGAGTGCTCAGCACGACCTTGGGCAGTACGCGGCGTGCGGCACGGACATCCTTCAGCCACCCGCGAGCCACGAGCCGCTCGACGTCGGTCGTGCGGGTGTGCCCCGCCAGGATCAGCGCGGAGCCCTCCTGCTCCTGTCGCAGCAGCGCGGCGTCGCGCGAATGCACGTACGGGGCGAGCGGCTCGCCGAGAAGCGGGTCGCCGTCATCCCAGATCGCGACCAGGCCTGCCTGCACCGGCGAGTACACGGCGGATCGATTGCCGACCACGACGCAGGGAGCGTCGTCGAGCGTGCGCAGGAAGGCCCGATAGCGGTCGGGGTTCGTCTGCCGGGAGTCGTGGCGCACGATCGCCTCGGCGGGCAGGAACGATTCCAGCGTCGTCAGCAGCCGGTCGAGGTCTCGGTGATCAGGCACGACGACGATGGTGGAGCGTCCGGAGGCGAGCGTCCGCGTCGCAGCCGCGGCGAGAAGCTCTGTCCATCGCAGCACACCGTCGCGGATGCCGGGGATCGCCTCGACGGCACCGCGCTCACCGTCATCGAGTACGGCCGCGAGGGCGTCGTACTCGGCGAGCACGGCGTCCGCGCGCTCGATCGCATCGGCGGCCGGCATCGGCGCCTCGGCATCGCGCTTCCACGCCTTCTCGACCCGCACCTGCCGCTTGGGGATGACGAGGCGGAGGATGTCGCTCGCCGATCCCGCCGCGCGGTCCGCCGTCCGTCGAGCGAGTCGGTAGAGCCGTTCCGGAAGCACAGAGGCGGTGGAGACGACGGTCTCGACCGTCGAGAGCGGCCGCTCGGCGTCATCCTCCTCGGCCACCTCGACCACGTACGCGTCGATCATCCGACCGGCGGTGCGCAGCGGCACGCGCACGCGCACGCCTACCGGCACGTCGCCGAGCTCGTCGGGCAGCGCGTAGTCGAACAGGCGATCCAGCTGAGGCAGCGGGGAGTCCAGGAGCACCCGAGCGATGCGCCGGCTCACGGTCGCGCTCCGCGCAGGGGCACCCGCGCCCCGCGCCCGCGCATCAGAGTCCGGCTGCGCGGCGGAGCTCGTCGGCGCGGTCCGTGCGCTCCCAGGTGAAGTCCGCGAGTTCGCGTCCGAAGTGGCCGTACGCGGCCGTCTGGCGATAGATCGGGCGCAGCAGGTCGAGCTGCTCGATGATCGCCTGCGGGCGCAGATCGAACACCTGACGGATCGCGTCGGTGATGACCTCGTTCGAGACCTTGCCCGTGCCGAACGTCTCGACGTACAGGCCGACGGGGCGAGCGACGCCGATCGCGTACGCCACCTGCACCTCGAGCCGGTCCGCGAGACCGGCGGCGACGGCGTTCTTGGCCACCCATCGCATCGCATAGGCGCCGGAGCGGTCGACCTTCGAAGGGTCCTTGCCGCTGAATGCGCCTCCGCCGTGCCGTGCGGCGCCGCCGTAGGTGTCGATGATGATCTTGCGGCCGGTCAGACCGGCATCGCCCTTCGGTCCGCCGGTGACGAACGGGCCGGCCGGGTTGATGAAGTAGCGGTCGTCGGCCGGCATCTCGAGTCCTGTGCCCTCGAGCACGGGGTCGATGACGAGGCGCCTGACCTGCTCCTTGAGCTCGTCCTGCGAGATGTCAGGGTGATGCTGCGTCGAGAGCACGACGGCGTCGATGGTCTTGGGCGTGAAGCCCTCGTAGCCGAGCGTCACCTGCGTCTTGCCGTCTGGCCGCAGATACGCCAGCTCGCCGGAGCGACGCACTTCGGTGAGGCGCTCCGCGATGCGGTGCGCTGTATGCCCGGCCATCGGCATGAGCTCGGGCGTCTCGATCGTCGCGAACCCGAACATGATGCCCTGGTCGCCGGCGCCGAGACTGTCGAGCGCATCGACGGAACTGCCGTCGCGCTGCTCCTGGGCCTGGTCGACGCCGTGCGCGATGTCGCTCGACTGCTCCCCCACTGAGACGCTGACGCCGCAGGAGTCGCCGTCGAAGCCCGTCTCACTCGATGTGTAGCCGATCCCGTTGACGACCTGACGGACGATCGTGGGGATGTCGACGTACGCCTCGGTGCGGATCTCACCCGCGACGTGCACGAGTCCCGTCGTGACGAGGGTCTCCACGGCGACGCGGGAACCGGTGTCCTGGGCGATCAGGCCGTCGAGGATGCTGTCCGAGATCTGATCGCAGATCTTGTCGGGGTGCCCCTCGGTGACGGACTCAGAGGTGAAAAGGCGCAGTGCGCTCATCGAGGAAGCCGCCCTCACTCAGCGTGGCGAAGGCGCAGCTTGTCCTCGTTGATCTCGTGGAGCGCGATGGTGAGCGGCTTGTCCTCGACAGACGAGTCCACCAGCGGTCCGACGTTGTCGAACAGGTTGCCCTCGTGGAGGTCTGCGTAGTAGTCGTTGATCTGGCGCGCGCGCTTGGACGCGTAGATGACCAGTTCGTACTTCGACTCGACGCGGTCGAGCAGGTTGTCGATCGGCGGGTCGATGATGCCCTTGGTGTGGTGTCCGGCCATGGTGGGACCTCCAGATCAGGCGACGGGTTCGTCGCGAAGTCGAAACGGCGGGCGCGCGAATACCCTCAGCGCGCAGTCGCCTCAGACAATTCTACGACCTCGCGAGCGGCAGTGGCGACGTCCTCGTTCACAATGCGGTAATCGAACTCGCTCTGGGCGGCCAATTCGACCTTGGCGGTGCGCAGTCTGCGAGCCCGTTCCTCCTCGTCCTCGGTGCCGCGGCCGACCAGCCGGTGGACCAGCTCGTCCCATGAGGGCGGCAGCAGGAAGATGAGCGTGGCCGAGGGCTCGGCGGCGCGCACCTGTCGCGCTCCCTGCAGATCGATCTCGAGGAGCACGGTCCTGCCCTCGGCGAGAGCCTTGTCGATCGGCGCGCGCGGCGTGCCGTAACGCGAACGGTTGTGCACGATCGCGTGCTCCAGCAGTGCGTCCTCGGCGATGAGCCTGTCGAACTCGGCGTCGTCGACGAAGAAGTAGTGCACCCCGTCGATCTCGCCGGGACGCGGCGGACGCGTGGTGGCGGAGATGGACAGATGGATCTCCGGATGATTCTCGCGGATGTGCGCGGCCACAGTGCCCTTGCCCACGGCCGTCGGGCCCGCCAGCACCAGCAGACGGCTGCGTCCTGAACGCGGCCCCTGCACCGGGAACCGCTCGTCGAGCCAGCGCTGAAGGCTGACCCGCTGACGCACGCCGAGGCCGCCGAGGCGCTTCACCGGTGAGATGTCCAGTTCGACGAGGATGCGGTCGCGCTTGCCGACGCCGATCGCGGGCAGCGCCAGCAGGAAGTCGGTGATGCGCATGGATCCTGCGACGGAGTCGGCATCGTCGAACGCGCGCGCCGCGACGTCCTGCGGTGCGACGACGCGCATCGTCAGGTCGCGCTTGAGCGCGGCTCTCGCTCGACGACGTTCGACAGCACGCCGCGCCGCGGCGGCGCGGTCGACCTCTGGCACACGGCGTTCAGACATTCAGGGCCTCCCGGTACTCCGCTGCGCGCGCATCGATCGTGGCGGCGAGTCGGTCAGGACCTGCCGACAGGATGCTGCGGCTCTCGGATGCGATCACCGTGGCGACGTGTCCGCCGAACCGGGCGGGAAGATCTGCGGGACCGGCGCCCTGTGCGCCGAAACCGGGGCCGAGGATGGGAGCAGCCGGCGCGAACGGGGTGATCCCGGCATCCGTCCAGTCGACGGTCGCTCCGATCACGAACCCCAGGCTCGCCCACTGCCCGTCGGGCGTCGAGAGCGCGTTGCGCGCGCTGACCTCGTCGATGACCGACGCGGACACCGTGGCATCGGCACTCGCACGTGCGCGCTGCACGGATGCCGCCTCCGGGTTGCTGGTCGCGGCGAGCACGAAGACGCCCTTGCCGGCATCCTCGGCGAGAGCGAAGGTGCTCTCCAGCGCGCCGACACCGAGGAACGGGTTCACGGTGAGCGCGTCCGCCTCGAGGGACGATCCTGCGGTGAGCCACGCGGCGGCGTACGCGTCCATCGTCGTGCCGATGTCACCGCGCTTCGCGTCGGCGATCACGATCAGCCCGGCCGCGCGCGCAGCTGCGAGCACATCTTCCAGGGCGGCGAATCCCGCCGAGCCGAATCGCTCGAAGAACGACACCTGCGCTTTGACGGTCCCCACTCGTCCTGCCGCGGCATCCACTGTGCGCAGACCGAACTCGCGCACACCGGTCGCGGAGTCGTCCAACCCCCACGAGGCGAGGAGCCCCTGGTGCGGATCGATGCCGACGCAGAGGGGTCCATGGGCGCTGAGCGCCGCCCTGACCCGCTCCCCGAAGCGTTCGCTCATAGGGCGGCCTTCCGGTCGATCGCGTACTCCTGCAGGCTCTTGACCTCGAAGCCCTCGTCGGCGGCGTCCATACCGCTGACCGCGGCGCCGAGCACAGCCATCGTGGTGAACAGCGCCTTGTCCGCGGCGACGGCCGCGGCCCGGATCTCGTAGCCGTCCGCACGTGCGGCCCCGCCCGACGGGGTGTTCACGATGATGTCGATCTCACCGTCGTTGATGAGGTCGACGATGTTCTGCTCGCCGCTGTCGAGCGTCTCACTGTACTTCGACACCACGGTGACGGCGATGCCGTTGCGCGACAGGATCTCGGCGGTGCCCTCGGTGGCCACCAGGTGGAACCCGAGCTGCTGCAGACGGTGCGCCGGTAGGATCACCGCGCGCTTGTCGGCATCGGCGACCGAGATGAACACCGTTCCCGACGTCGGCATGCCGCCGTAGGCTGCGGCCTGGCTCTTCGCGAACGCGGTCGGGAAGTCCTTGTCGATGCCCATGACCTCGCCGGTCGAACGCATCTCAGGGCCGAGGACGGAATCGACGATCTTGCCGTCCCTGGTGCGGAAGCGCTTGAACGGGAGGACGGCCTCCTTGACCGCGACCGGCGCACCCAGGGGCACGCGGGAGCCGTCGGAGACCGGCAGCAGCCCCTCGCGCTTGAGCTCGTCGATCGTCGCACCGACCATGATGCGGCTCGCGGCCTTCGCGAGAGGGATGCCGAGCGCCTTCGACACGAACGGCACCGTACGGCTGGCGCGCGGGTTCGCCTCGATCACGTAGAGCACGCCGGCGCTGATCGCGAACTGCACGTTCAGCAGGCCCCGCACGCCCACGCCCTCGGCGATCGCGAGCGTCGCGATGCGGATGCGGTCGATGTCGCTGCGTCCGAGCGAGATGGGAGGCAGCGTGCAGCTGGAGTCGCCGGAGTGGATGCCCGCCTCCTCCAGGTGCTCCATCACTCCGCCGATGTACAGCTCGTCGCCGTCGTACAGGGCGTCGACGTCGAGCTCGATCGCGTCGTCGAGGAAGCGGTCGACGAGCAGCGGCGTGCCTGGTCCGACGATGACCTCGCCGGCGGTGCGCACGAAGTAGTCGCGCAGGCTCGGCGTGTCGTAGACGATCTCCATGCCGCGTCCGCCGAGCACGAAGCTCGGGCGCACGAGCACGGGGTAGCCGATGTCCTCGGCGATCGCGACGGCGCCCTCGACGTCGACCGCGGTACCGTGACGCGGGGCGACGAGGCCGGCGGAGTTCAGCAGCTGCGAGAACAACTCGCGCTCCTCGGCGATGTCGATCGCCTCGGGGCTCGTGCCGAGCACGGTGTAGCCGGCCGCTTCGATGCCCTTGGCGAGTCCGAGCGGGGTCTGACCGCCGAGCTGGCAGACGACACCGAGGATCGTGCCGCTCGCGGCTTCGGCGTCGAGCACCTCGAGGACATCCTCGAGCGTGAGCGGTTCGAAGTACAGCCGGTCCGAGGTGTCGTAGTCGGTCGAGACCGTCTCGGGGTTGCAGTTGACCATCACGGTCTCGTAGCCGGCGTCCGACAGCGCGAACGACGCGTGCACGCAGGAGTAGTCGAACTCGACGCCCTGACCGATGCGGTTCGGGCCGGAGCCGATGATGACGACCTTGGTGCGCTCGGAGGGTGCGACCTCGGTCTCGAAGTCGTAGCTCGAGTAGTGGTACGGCGTGAGCGCGGGGAACTCCCCCGCGCACGTGTCGACCGTCTTGTACACCGGGCGGATGCCGAGGCCGTGACGGGCGCTGCGCACCTCTGCCTCGCCGGTGCCGCGGATCTCGGCCAGCTGCGCGTCGGAGAAGCCGTGCTCCTTGGCATAGCGGAGCGTATCGGCGTCCAGCTCGTCGGCCGTGCGCACGGTCTCTGCGACCTCGTTGATCAGCACGATCTGGTCGAGGAACCACGGATCGATGGCCGTGGCGTCGAATGCCTGCTCGATCGTCGCGCCCTTGCGCAGCGCCTGCTGAAGCACGACGATGCGTCCGTCGGTCGGGGTCGTCGAGATCTCGAGCAGCTCGTCCACCGTGCGCGTCTCCTCGCCCCAGTGGAAACTGGAGCCGCGCTTCTCGAGCGAGCGGAGAGCCTTCTGCAGGGCGGTGGCGTAGTTGCGGCCGATCGCCATCGCCTCGCCCACCGACTTCATGGTCGTGGTCAGCGTCGGATCCGCCGCCGGGAACTTCTCGAAAGCGAAGCGCGGTACCTTGACGACCACGTAGTCGAGCGTCGGCTCGAAGCTGGCCGGTGTGACGCCGGTGATGTCGTTCGGGATCTCGTCGAGGCGGTAGCCGAGTGCGAGCTTCGCTGCCAGCTTCGCGATCGGGAAGCCGGTGGCCTTCGACGCCAGCGCACTGGAGCGCGAGACACGCGGGTTCATCTCGATCACGATGATGCGGCCGTCCGCCGGATCGATCGCGAACTGGATGTTGCAGCCGCCCGTGTCCACGCCGACGGCACGGATGATGTCGATGCCGATGTCGCGGAGCTTCTGGTACTCGCGGTCGGTGAGGGTCAGCGCCGGCGCGACCGTGATGGAGTCGCCGGTGTGCACTCCGACGGGGTCGACGTTCTCGATCGAGCAGACGACGACCGTGTTGTCGGCGGTGTCGCGCATGAGCTCGAGTTCGTACTCCTTCCAGCCGAGGATCGACTCCTCCAGGAGCACCTCGCTGGTCGGCGAGTCGTGAAGACCCGCTCCCGCCATACGGCGGAGGTCCTTCTCGTCGTAGGCGAAACCGGAACCGAGGCCACCCATCGTGAAGCTCGGACGCACCACCAGCGGGTAGCCGAGCTCGTCCGCCGCGGCGAGCACCTCGTCCATCGTGTGCGCGATGCGGCTCTTCGCCACGTCGGCGCCGGCGTCGAGCACCAGTTGCTTGAAGATCTGGCGGTCCTCGCCCTTGTTGATGGCCTCGAAGCTCGCGCCGATCAGCTCGACGTCGTACTTCTCGAGGATGCCGTGGTTGTGCAGCTCGATCGCGGCGTTGAGCGCCGTCTGGCCACCCAGCGTCGGAAGGATCGCGTCGGGCTTCTCCTTCGCGATGATCGTCTCGATGACCTGCCAGGTGATCGGCTCGATGTAGGTCGCATCGGCGAAGTCCGGGTCGGTCATGATCGTGGCGGGGTTGGAGTTGACGAGGATGACCCGCACGCCCTCCTCGCGCAGCACGCGGCAGGCCTGGGTGCCGGAGTAGTCGAACTCGCAGGCCTGGCCGATGACGATCGGGCCGGATCCGATGACGAGGACGGAATTGATGTCGTCGCGCTTGGGCATTACTTCTTGTCTCCCTGGGTGGCGATGACCAGATCACGGAACCGGTCGAAGAGGTAGTTGGCGTCGTGCGGGCCTGCGGCCGCTTCGGGGTGGTACTGCACCGAGAACGCGGGGATGTCGAGGGCGCGAAGGCCCTCGACGACGTTGTCGTTGAGGCCGATGTGACTGACCTCGACCTTGCCGTAGCCGTTCGGGCTGTCGAAGGCGCCATCCAGCGGCGCCTCGACCGCGAAACCGTGGTTGTGCGCGGTGATCTCGACCTTGCCGGTGCTCTTGTCGAGCACGGGCTGGTTGATGCCGCGGTGGCCGAAGGGCAGCTTGTAGGTGCCGAGACCCAGCGCGCGCCCGAGCAGCTGGTTGCCGAAGCAGATGCCGAAGAAGGGCAATCCCTGGTCGAGCACGTCGCGCAGCAGCGCCACGTGGTCGCCCGACGCGGCCGGGTCACCTGGACCGTTGGAGTAGAACACCGCGACCGGCTCTACCGCGAGGATGTCCTGGATCGTGGCGGACTGCGGCAGAACGTGCACCTCGAAGCCGCGGGCGGCCAGGTTGTCGATCGTTGCCTGCTTCACGCCGAGGTCGAGTACGGCGAGATTGCCGATGCGCTCCCCCACCGCCGTCGTGACCTCGGCGAGCTCGACCGAGACCTGGGCGGACAGGTTCTGACCGCTCATCTCGGGTGCCTGCTGCACGATCCGCAGCTGCTCGTCAGCATCCTTCGCCGCATCCGGACCGGAGAAGATGCCGCCTCGCATGGAACCGTCGGAGCGGATGTGGCGGGTGACCGCACGCGTGTCGATGCCGCTGATGCCGATGATGCCGTCGCGGACGAGGATCTCGTCCAGCGAGGCGTTCGCTCGCCAGTTCGACACGACGCGGGAGGGGTCTCGGACGATGTAGCCGGACACCCAGATGCGCCGGGACTCGGTGTCCTCGTCGTTCATGCCGGTGTTGCCGATGTGGGGTGCGGTCTGCAGCACGATCTGACCGGCGTACGAGGGGTCGGTCAGCGTCTCCTGGTACCCGCTCATGCCGGTCGAGAAGACGACCTCGCCGAGCGTCGTGCCCTGTGCGCCGTAAGCACGACCGGTGTATCGGGTGCCGTCTTCGAGGACGAGGACGGCGGGGGCTGGGAGTGTCATGATTCGGCTCCTGTGTCTGTCGCGGGGATGAGCCGCTGAAGTTCTGAGATGAGGTTCTGGGGGTCGCCGGTCGTGACGCGCAGGTAGGAATCGACGATCGTGTCGTCGGACACCTTCCAGGCGAGTCGCACGAGACCGTTCGGCTCGACCACTCGATCGATCGTGACCGTGGCGCGGTCGACCTGCACGAGCTTCGCTGAGGCGAGGAACACGGTCGGCGCGCCGTCGAGGCAGAGGGCAGCCCCGCGATCCGTCACCGCCACCTCGCCACGGGCCCGATATGCGAGCGGCGTGATGGCCAGGCGTTCGAGCGGCTGATCGTGACGAGTGGTCGAGACGTACAGCACCTCGTGCCTGGTGAGGACCTCGGCGTGCTCCGGAACGCCCAGCGGGGCCGTGTGCACGCCGTCGCGGCGCAGACGTCGTCGCCATGCGAGATACATGGACAGGAGTATCAGCACCGCCACCACGATCGTGATGGCGACCGCGATGTCACGCATGCTCATGCGGTGAGCTCTTCGACGACGGCGCCTGCGGCGACGGTGACGACGCCTCCGTGGATCGTCCACTCGACGCGCCCTGGCAGGTCACGCCCGAGGTACGGCGAGTTGTGGCTGCGTCCGTGCAGGTCGGCGGCGGTGAAAGTGCCTTCGCGCGAGGCGTCGTACAGCGCGATGTGCGCCGGCCGACCCACCTCGAGCGGGGTGCCGTGACCGTCGAGCAGACCGATGCGCGCCGGCGTCGCGCTCATGACCCTCGCGACGTCCGACCACCCGATCAGTCCGGTCTGCACCATCGACTGGTGCACGACGCGCAGAGCGCTCTCGAGGCCCACCATCCCGTTCGCGGCCGCCTGCCACTCGCATGCCTTGTTCTCGCTCGGGTGCGGCGCGTGGTCGGTGGCGACGATGTCGATCGTGCCGTCGGCGAGGCCCTCCCGGACCGCGAGCACATCCTCTTCGCGACGAAGCGGCGGGTTGACCTTGTACTTCGCGTCATAGCCGCGGACCAGTTCGTCCGTCAGCAGCAGGTGGTGCGGGGTGACCTCCGCGGTCACGTCGATCCCCCGCTTCTTGGCCCAGCGGATGATGTCGACCGAGCCCGCAGTGGACAGGTGGCAGACGTGCAGGCGGGAGCCGACGTGCTCGGCGAGGAGCACATCGCGCGCGATGATCGACTCCTCGGCGACGGCCGGCCATCCGGCGAGTCCCAGCTCCGCGGAGACGACGCCCTCATTCATCTGGGCGCCCTCGGTCAGCCGGGGGTCCTGCGCGTGCTGCGCGATGACACCGCCGAAGGACTTCACGTACTCGAGGGCGCGGCGCATGATCAGCGGATCGAAGACGCAGAAGCCGTCGTCGCTGAAGACGCGCACCTTGGCGCGCGAGGTGGCCATCGCGCCCAGCTCTGCGAGCCGCTCGCCGTTCTGCCCTACGGTGACGGCGCCGATGGGCTGCACCGTGGCATAGCCGGCGGCCTCGCCGAGCGCGAGCTCCTGCTCGACGACCCCGGCCGAGTCGGCCACCGGCGAGGTGTTCGGCATCGCGAAGACGGCGGTGAAGCCGCCGGCAGCGGCCGCGCGCGTTCCCGTGAGGATCGTCTCGGATGCCTCATAGCCGGGCTCGCGCAGATGAGTGTGGAGGTCGACGAGCCCAGGGAGTGCCACGAGCCCGTCCGCGTCGATGACGCGCGCGCCGGTGCGGCTGAGCCCCGTGCCGATCTCGGCGATGACGCCGTTCTCCACCACGATGTCGGCGGCCCTGTCTCCCAGAAGCTGCGCCCCGGTGATCACGAGGGTGTCCATCAACTGCCTTCTCCTCGTTCGTCGTCTCGTTCTCCTGCCAGCAGCAGGTAAAGCACCGCCATGCGCACTGACACTCCGTTGGTGACCTGTTCCAGCACTGTCGAGCGCGGCGAGTCCGCGGCTTCGGCGGAGATCTCCAGGCCGCGATTCATGGGTCCGGGGTGCATCACAATGCTATCGCCAGGAAGGGTCGCTGCACGCATCGCATCCAGCCCCCATCGCCGAGAATACTCCCGCTCACTCGGGAAATACGCGGCGTTCATGCGTTCGAGCTGGATGCGCAGCATCATCACGGCATCCGGACCGTCCGCCAGTGCCTCGTCGAGGTCGTACAGCACGCGGACCGGCCACTGCGAGACGTTCTGCGGCACCAGCGTCGGCGGCGACACCAGGGTGACCTCTGCGCCGAGCGTCGTGAGCAGCCAGACGTTCGAGCGCGCGCCCCTGGAGTGCAGCACGTCGCCCACGATCACGACACGGGTGCCGGAGAGATCACGGCCCCGGCTGTCGGCGCCGAATCGGCGCTTGCGAATGGTGAAGGCGTCGAGCAGCGCCTGGGTCGGATGCTCGTGCGTGCCGTCGCCCGCATTGACCACGCCGGCTGAGATCCAGCCGCTGGTCGCGAGCGTGCGCGGCGCGCCTGAGGCGTGATGACGGATGACGACGGCATCCGCTCCCATCGCCTGAAGTGTCTGCGCGGTGTCCTTGAGGCTCTCGCCCTTGGAGACGCTGGAACCCTTCGCGGCGAAGTTGATGACGTCGGCCGACAGTCGCTTGGCTGCGGCCTCGAACGAGATGCGCGTGCGCGTCGAGTCTTCGAAGAACAGGTTCACCACGGTCTTGCCGCGCAGCGTCGGCAGCTTCCGGTTCTCGCGGGACTGCGTGTCGGACATGTCCTCTGCGACGTCGAGGATGCGCAGGGCGCCCTCACGATCGAGGGTGTGAGTGTCGAGGAGGTGTCTCATTCTCCGATCGTCACCTCCTCGGCGCCGTCGTAGTCGAACAGGCGCACATTGACGCGCTCCTGCCGGGATGACGGGATGTTCTTGCCGACGAAGTCGGGACGGATGGGCAGTTCACGGTGCCCGCGATCGACGAGGATCGCCAGGCGCACAATCGCCGGACGTCCGATCGATTGGATCGCGTCGAGGGCGGCACGGATGCTTCGACCGGAGAAGAGCACGTCGTCGACGAGCACGACCGTCTTGCCATCGATGCCGCCGGCGGGGATGTCGGTGGGGTGCGGCGACCTGGTCGGCTGTTTCGCCAGGTCATCGCGGAACAGCGTCACATCGAGCGAGCCCGTCGCGACCGAGGTCTGCGAGATGCTGCTGATCAGTGCGCCGAGACGATGAGCGAGAGCGACGCCCCTGGTCGGGATGCCCAGCAGGACGAGGTCGTCGGCGCCGCGGTTGGATTCGAGGATCTCGTGCGCGATACGGGTCAGAGCCCGCGAGATATCGGCTTCGTGCAGCACAGTGCGTGCGCTCATCCACCGCTCCCTTCTCCGCCTCTCTGGACGGTGTTAAAGGTTGCTTGCAGGATTCAGTCTAGCGTGCGCCTCAGGCGCCCAGTCGAAGGGCCGCGTCCGTGACCTCGTCGGCCTTCGCCGCCCTGATCGGGTGGCCGGTGGTGGTGAGGCACTTCCCGGTCTTCAGGTCCCACTTCCAATCGTGCATGCTGCACGTGAGGACGCCTTCCTCGTCGACCTTGCCCGTCTTGGTGAGGTCGGCACGCAGATGCGGGCAACGGCGTTGCACGACCCAGTCGCCGATCTCGGCGTCCTCGGTCTGATCGGTCTGCTCCGAGTACCAGTTCTCGACGTACTCGATGCGGTCGACCGAGAGGCACTTGAGGAACGTCGTCAGGAACTCGTTGAACTTGCCGCTGCGGCCCACGTGGAACTGCATCGACAGGAAGATCGAGTTCGACCAGTCGATCTCGTGATCACGGATGTTGGTGGAGACCAGATCGGCGGGGATCGTGTACCAGTAGATGCACTCCTCCCCCGCGTACTCGCGCACCTTCGCCCGTGGGAAGTCGACCACCATGTCGAGGTCGCCGATGCGGAACCGCACGCAGCCGCCGACGCCGAGGCGGATGGTGCGCGACTTCTTGAGCAGCGGCTCCCACCACGCCTTGATCGTGGCCAGCATCTCATCCGGCGGGATGATCTCGGCACGAGAGGCCTCCTCGTCGCGGATCTCCTGCTGCCGACTCGCGCGCTGCGATTCGAGGTACTCCCACTTGTCATCGAAGATGTGGGCGATCTCCGCATCCGTGTAGAGCGTCTGGGTGATCGTCATGTCCGCGTGGTCCAGTTCGACCACCGTGCCCGGCACGAACAGCTGACCGTCGTACTGCGGCGCCTGCTCCTCGAGATGCGCCAGGAACTGCTTCTGATCCGTGAAGATCGAGTCGTCATCGAGCCCGAAGCCGTTGTACTTGAACAGCTCGTCGCGCAGGAACATCGGCGGACCGGCCATCGGGAACACGTGCGGCGCGTCTACCTTCTCGATGTAGAACATCGCACGCTTGTTCTGCGCCTCGCGCTTGAGGCGGGCGAAGTTCTGCTTCGCGTCCTGCGGGAGGTCGTAGACCATGGGCCACCAGATCGCTCCGGAGGTCTGCGTGAAGTACGCGTCGGGCTTGCCGAAGCTCAGCAGCTTCTCGAGATCCAGCGGATGCGAATCGTTCTGGTTGAGCACGGATGCCGTGCCGTCGTCGACGCTGAGGGAGGAGTCGCCGATCGGGCCGTCGCTGGGAGCGCGCAACGGCGTGATCATGATCTTGAGCTCACCGCGCCGGATGACCTCACCGGCGGGTGCGTAGGTGATGTTCTCGTACCCGAGCGCCCTGATGTCCTTCTCGAGGTCGTCGATCGGATAGTCGGGAAGCAGCACTTCGATGTCCTTGCGGATGTAGCGCTCGAGAAGCGCGGGATCGAAGTGATCGCGGTGACGGTGCGAGATGTAGAGGAAGTCGGCCTCGCGGCCGAGCTTCTCCCAGTCGAGTCCGCGATTGTCGGGGAACGGGAACCAGGAGCCGTAGAAGGAAGGGCCCATCACCGGGTCGCAGATGATGTTTCCGCCGACCGTCTCGATGAACATTCCGGCGTGGCCGAGCCCCGTGATCCGCATTGCGCTCCTTCTGAGATTGACCTCACGATTGTACCCGGGGGCCACTGAGCGCACGCGGAGGCTCGACCGGGCGGCGGCACTGCGATCGACGCGTCAGAGGGTCGGCACGGCGCTCACGCGTACGACGGCCGATTTGAACTCCGGCATGCCGGAGACCGGATCGGTGGCATCGATCGTCAGCAGATTCGCGCTGTGCGCGTCGGCGAAATGGAAGGGCAGGAACACGGTGTCAGGACGGATGGCCACCGTCGTCGAGACCTTCGCCGTCACCAGGCCGCGGCTGTTCTCGAGAACCGCGTCGTCGCCGTCCCTGAGGCCGCGGTCGGCGGCGGTCGACGGATGCATCGTCACCTCGAGGACGCTGCGCGCGGCCATCAGCTCCGGCACCCTTCGCGTCTGCGCACCGGACTGGTAGTGCTCCAGCAGACGGCCGGTGATGAGAGTGAGCTGGTCACCGGCCGGCGCGTTCTCCGCGCGCGCGGCGACGGAGACCGGAACGATGCGTGCGCGCCCGTCCGGATGCCGGTACCCGTCGGCGAGGGGCCGCGGCGTGCCTTCGCTGCCGCTCGGATACGGCCAGTACGCCTCACGACCGTCATCGAGCAGGTCATGGCTGAGTCCGGAGTAGTCGGCGACGCCACCCGCCGACGCGCGCGCCAATTCGTCGAACACCAGAGCCGGATCGAGGTCGAAGCGCCCTGGGGCACCCAGTCGACGTGCGAGCTCGGAGAAGATCCACAGCTCGCTGCGCACACCGGCAGGCGGTTCGACCGCACACCTGCGACGGATCACCCTGCCTTCGAGGTTCGTCATCGTGCCCTCCTCCTCGGCCCACTGCGTGACCGGCAGGACGATGTCGGCCATCGCGGCGGTCTCCGAGAGGAAGAAGTCGCAGACCACGAGAAGGTCGAGTCGCTCGAGGCGCCGACGTACCGCTCCCGCATCGGGTGCGGAGACGACGGGGTTGGACCCGTGCACCAGCAGCGCACGGATGCCGTCCGCCTCGTCGATGGAGGCCAGCATCTGCACTGCAGGCAGACCGGGTCCCGGCAGATCCTCTGCCGGCACGCCCCACACTGCAGCGACATGGGCTCGTGCGACCGGATCCGTGATCTTGCGGTACCCGGGCAGTTGATCGCATTTCTGACCGTGCTCCCGTCCGCCTTGACCGTTGCCCTGGCCGGTGAGCGTGCCGTAGCCGCTGCCGGCTCGCGTCGGCAGTCCGAGGATCAGCGCGAGGTTGATCGCGGCGGTCGCCGTGTCGGTGCCGTTCGCGTGCTGCTCGACGCCGCGCCCGGTGAGGATGAAGGTCTCCGACTCGGACGAGAGGCGCCGCGCCACATCTCGCAGCACGGCGACCGGCACCCCCGTCACCTGCTGCACTCGGGCCGGCCACCACGCCGCCACGCTGCGGCGCAGATCGTCGAATCCCCTGGTGCGCTGCTCGACGCCGTCGGCGTCGTACAGGTGCTCCGCGATCACGATGTGCGTGAGGCCCAGCAGCAGCTCGAGATCTGTACCGGGGGCGGGTGCCACGTGAATCCCCTGCCCCTCTTCCGTCAGCCGCGCGGTCGCACTGCGACGAGGATCGACCACGATGAGGCCGCCTGCACCGCGCGCTCCGGCGAGGTGCGACAGGAACGGCGGCATGGTCGCAGCGACGTTCGAGCCCAGCAGCAGTACGGTCTTCGCGGCATCCAGATCGGTCAGCGGGAACGGCAGACCCCGGTCGATCCCGAACGCGCGGTTCGCCGCGGCGGCTGCGGACGACATGCAGAAGCGTCCGTTGTAGTCGATGCGGGATGTGCCGAGCGCGACTCGCGCGAACTTGCCCAGTTGATAGGCCTTCTCGTTGGTGAGGCCGCCACCGCCGAACACGCCGATGCTGTCCCGTCCGCGTTCGACCTGCAGCGCACGGATGCGCTGAGCGAGGATGTCGAGCGCGGTGGTCCACTCCACCGTCACGAGGTCGCCGTTCTCGTCACGGACGAGAGGTGTGCGGATGCGGTCTACCGAGTCGAGCAGGGTCGAAGAGGTCCAACCCTTCCTGCACAGACCTCCGCGATTGGTCGGGAAGGAGCGCCCGCTGACCGTGAGGGACGGTTCGTCGATCGGGGCGTCCAGCGCTCTGGGCGTGAGCGTCATCGCGCACTGCAGCGCGCAGTACGGGCAATGCGTGTGCGTGTCGACGTTCATGCCGGTGCAGCCTGTGCGGATGACGCGAACCGTTCGATGAGCTCGGCGAGACGCGGCTTGCATCCGCCGCAACCGGTGCCTGCTCTGGTGTCCCGCCCCAGGCAGGCGACCGTGTCATTGCCTCTGATCACCGATTCCCCGATCGACTGCACATCCACGCCGTTGCACACGCACACGGTGGTGCCGGGAGCGAAAGCATCCGAACGCGCCAGCTCGCTGTCGTCCGCGCCGTCCATGCGCAGCAGCAGTGAACGATCTGCCGGCAGTTCGCCTCGACGGTCGTACAGGAGCGTCAGCTCGGCCGCCGTGCGCGGCATCCCGACGCTGGCGAAGGCCTCGAGAACGCCGCCCCTGGTGACCAGTTTGAGGTAGCGGCCGTGCTGAGGATCGGCCCACTCGGCGACGTGGCGCAGCGGCGCGGAGTCGTCGGGCGGCGACGCATCCCAGATGTCGACGTCGACGTCACCCGCCGCCGCGACATCGACCCCGTCCGCCTTCAGCATGACGACGGAGCCCCTCTCCGCCGGTGGTGGGTCAGGAAGGGCGGTGCCGGCGGCATCCGCAGTGAGCCGGCGGGCGAGCCAGCCCGCCTGCCTCCATCCCGGACCGATCAGTCCTGCTGGCGCCCCCGGCAGGCGCGTCAGCGCATCCGTCTCGACCGTGCGCTCCACGATGTGCGCGCAGTCGCCGATCGCGAAGACATCGTCATCGCTCCAGGAACGCAGCTGTTCGTCGACCACGATCCCGGCCGCCGTGCGCATGCCCGACGTGGTCGCGAGTTCAGCTCGCGCGCCGACTCCGCACGAGAGCACCAGCAGGTCGCCGCGGACGTAGTTGCCGTCTGCAGTGATCAGCGCGTCGAACGCCGGTGCACCGTCGGAGCCTGTGCGGAAGCCGACGGATTCGGCGCGGCTGTGCGCGTACACCTCGACGCCGCCCGCCCGCAGCACGCGGGAGAGCACGATGCCCGCGCCCCGGTCAAGGCTGCGGGGCATGGGCGTCGCCCCGTGGTGCACCACCGCGACCTCGGCGCCGGCGCCGGCCGCCAGCAGAGCGAACTCCAGACCGAGCACGCCGGCACCCAGCACGACCACTCTCGCGCGTTCACTCATCACCGCGCGAATGCGCTCGGCGTCGACGAGGTCGCGCAGCACCGTCACTCCGTTCGGCAGATCGGGGTCCGCGCCGATGACGTCGGCGCCCGATCTGGCCAGCGACGCCATGTCGAAGGCGGGTCGGTCGATACCGGTCAGCGTGGGTACGTTGGCGCGTGCGCCGGTCGCGAGCACCAAGCGGTCGTAGGCCAGTTGCTCACCTGTCGCGAGCTCTACCCGCTTGGTCGCCCTGTCGACGCTGACGACCCTGGTCCCGAGACGCACATCCACTCCCGCTCGCACGCTCTCCTGCGGATCGTGCAGGGTGATACCGGCGGCATCCGCTCTGCCGACCGCCATTTCGGCCACGAGAACACGGTTGTACGGCGCATCCGGCTCGGCGCCGATGACAGTGAGGGCGACCGAGCCCGCCTTGACCACCGGCAGCAGCTCTTCGCACAGCCGCGCACCGACCGGGCCGAAACCGACGACCACCACCCGAAGCGGTGCGCCGTGCGGCACGCTCAGATCCGCCGTCCGTCGAGTGCGGCACGGGGCACGGCGTAGACGACGACCGTGATGACGAGGAGCACGAGGTACACGACACCGAATCCGACGAAGGCGGCGTCGTAGCCGCCCGACGCGAGCTGCGATGCATTCAGCACCTGCGGCACGAGGAACCCGCCGTATGCTCCCAGGCCGGAGATGAGGCCGAGTGCCGCCGCAGCCCGCCGCGCCACCATCGCGCCGTCGCCTTCCCGTCGCGCGACCGCCCTGGCGGAGAAGACGATCGGGATCATCCGGTACGTCGAGCCGTTGCCGACTCCGGTGGCGGCGAAGAGAACCAGGAAGCACACGAGGAACAGCCAGAACTCCCCGAGCGCGAGCACGCCGAGAATCCCGAACGCGCCGAGAGCCATCACCGCGAAAGCCACGATCGTCACGCGTGCGCCGCCGAAACGGTCTGCCAGTCGGCCTCCCAGCGGCCGGAACAACGATCCCACAAGAGCGCCGAGGAACGCGAGGGAGACCACTGCGGTGCCGATGTTCAGTCCGGCGAACTCGGGGAACACGTCCACGATGAGTTTCGGGAACACGCTGGAGAACCCGATGAACGAGCCGAAGGTGCCGACGTACAGCAGCGCGAGCAGCCACAGGTGCGGCTCTCGAAGCGCGGAGGCCGAGCCTGCGAGGTCGGCCCTCGCCGACGAGAGATTGTCCATGTACCGCCAGGCGCCCCATGCCGCGATGAGGATGAAGGGCACCCACATCCAGCCGGCCACCGGTAAGCCGAAGCCGACGACGGCGGTGACCGACACCACGATCGGCACGAAGAACTGCGCCACCGACGTACCGAGGTTGCCTCCGGCGGCGTTGAGGCCGAGCGCCCAGCCCTTCTCCCGCTGGGGGAAGAAGTAGGTGATGTTCGCCATGGAGCTGGCGAAGTTCCCGCCGCCGAACCCCGCGAGACCGGCGATCACCAGCATGAGCCAGAACGGCGTGTCAGGATCGCCGACGGCGACAGCGAGCAGGGAGGCGGGAATCAGCAGCAGCAGCGCCGAGACGATGGTCCAGTTGCGACCGCCGAAGCGGGGCACCATGAACGTGTACGGGAACCGCAGGGTCGCACCGACCAGGCTCGGCACGGACAGCAGCCAGAAGGTCTCCGCGCTCGAGAACGTGAAACCGGCGGCCGGCAGCAGCACGACCACTACGCTCCACAGCTGCCAGACGATGAAGCCGAGGAACTCCGCATAGATCGACCAGCCGAGATTGCGCCGCGCGATCGTACGGCCGGTGGTGCGCCAGAACTCCGCGTTCTCGGGATCGAACCCATCCACCCATCGACCGGGTCGGCGGGTGAGCGCGACGGGGCCTGTGTGCTGTTCCTGTGATGCGGCGACGGGCGAGATGACCATGGCTGACTCCCTGAGACACACGGGTCCGAGACTTCCGGACGGTACGTCATCGACGATAGGAGCGCGCTGTTTCGGACGTTCGCTGGATACGTTTCCGTCGAGTCACTTCTGCGTCACCGGCGCGATCGGGCGGCGTGAGGGGCGCGTCACACGGCCGTAACACCTGACGCCGTGACACGTCGCGCCGTGATGCGCGGGATGCGCACGGTCAGCTCTCGAAAAGGCCGCGGATGTCGTCGGCGGTGAGCGACTGGGCGAACATCTCCTCATCGTCCATGACGGCTGTGAACAGGCGCGCCTTGCGCTCCTGGAGGGCGAGCACCTTCTCCTCGATGGTGCCGGAGGAGATCATCCGGTACACCATCACCGGATTCTGCTGTCCGATGCGGTGCGTGCGATCGACGGCCTGCGCCTCCGCGGCCGGATTCCACCACGGATCCAGCAGGAACACGTAGTCCGCTTCCGTGAGCGTGAGCCCGAATCCGCCGGCTTTGAGACTGATCAGGAAGACCGGCTGCTCGCCGGCTCGGAAGCCGTCGATGACCTGTGCGCGCTTCGTCGTGGACCCGTCCAGATATGCGTAGGCGATCCCGGCCTGGTCGAGCCGCGCTGCCGCCTCCTGCAGGTAGGAGGTGAACTGACTGAAGACGAGAGCGCGGTGCCCCTTGGCCTGCAGCTCCTGCACGTGCTCGAGCAGCGCATCCAGTTTGCGCGATCCGATCTTCGCGTCGGCGGGATCGACGAGACCCGGCGACAGGCTCAGCAGGCGCAGCATCGTGAGGGAGCGGAACACGATGAAGCGGTTGCGGTCGAGGTCCTGCAGCAGCCCGAGCACCTTCTGCCGCTCGCGCTGGAGCACCGTGTCGTACAGAATTCGGTGCGCAGGGCTGAGCTCGACGTGCAGATGCTGTTCCTGCTTCTCCGGCAGATCTGCGGCGACCAGCTGCTTGGTGCGGCGGAGCATGAGCGGACGGATGCGCCGGCGCAGCCGCTCGAGACGTCTCTGACGGTATGCGCCGCCCTCTTCGTTCTCCGGCACTTTGCCCTTCTCGATCGGCTGCACGTACTCCTCGCCGAATCTACGGGCGGAGGCGAACAGCCCTGGAGCGGCGAGCTTCAGCAGCGCCCAGAGGTCGGTGAGGCTGTTCTCCATCGGCGTGCCGCTGACGGCGTACACGACGTCGGCGTTCAACGCGGCGACGGCACGGTGCTGCTTCGTCCGGGGATTCTTGACGAACTGCGCCTCGTCGAGGATGACGCCGGCCCACGCCGCCTCGGCGAACTCCTTCTCATCGAGACGCACCAGCGTGTACGAGGTGATGACGAGGTCGGCGTCGCGGGCGGCATCCGCCATCGCGTCCCGCTTGACGCTGCTGCTGTCCACGACTCGCACGCGCAGGCCGGGGGCGAAGCGCTCCGCCTCGCTGCGCCACGACCCGAGCACGGAGGTCGGCGCGACGACGAGGAACGGACGCTCCTCCCCCGCCTGCTTGGCGTGCAGGACGAGCGAGAGCAGCTGGATCGTCTTGCCGAGGCCCATGTCATCGGCGAGGATGCCGCCCAGCCGATGCGCCCACAGGAACGCCAGCCAGTCGAACCCGGCCTTCTGGTACGGCCGCAGTTCGGCACAGAGCCCCTCCGGCACCGGCGTCTGCGGCACCTCGGTCGCCTGCCGAAGCCCCTCGGCCGTTGCGCGCCAGCTCACCGCCGGAACCGCCTCGTCGGCGAGGTCTTCGAACTCCTCCCACAGATCCGTCTGGTAACGGCTGATGCGCGGTGCGGTCTCCCATTCCTGCAGCTCGGACGCCTCGTCGATGAGCTCGCGCAGCCGGTCGAGCGCCGGATGGTTCAGAGACAGATAGCTGCCGTCGACCAGAAGCAGCTTGCGTCGTCCTTTCGTCATCGCGGTGAACAGCGGCGTGAACGGGATCGTCCTCCCGTCGATCTTCACGAGGACGCCGAGATCGAACCAGTCCGCGTCCGCGCTCTCGACCGTCGTCACCGTGATCTCCAGGATGCCGGTGAGCTCGTGATACTGCTTGCGGGTGCCCTGTTCCACGACGCTGACGCCGTGCTCCTGGAACGCGGGGATGACATGCGCGACGAACTCTGCGGCGTCGACATCGTGCAGGGTGCCGGTGGCCGCGAACACCGCGTCGGAGAGCGTTCCCCATAGCTGCTCCAGCTCCCGCTGACGCTCCCGCTCCGCATCGTCGTCGCGTACGGCATCCGCGCTCGAGGAGAGAGGGAAGCGCTCGAACCCCTTGTACGTCCATTCGAACGCGTAATCGACAGTGTCCGACGGGCGGAATGCGACCACGAGGGTCGGCTGCGGCAGCGGAACGGTCGGCAGTTTCACGGTGCCGACGGTGCGGATCGGTGCGCGACGCGCCAGCGCCGGATACGCCTCACGGAGGAACGCCGCTTCGTCGGCCTGTGAGACGGTGATCTCCCCCGGCGTCTTCAGCAGCGCGTGCACGGGCTCGCCGAGTTCGACCTCGGCCAGTGTGAGGGCGATGCGACTGCCGATGGATTCTGCCGTGTAGACACCGGAGTGCCCGATCGTGCGAACGGATGCCGTTGGGACGTGCCGGTCGTCGACGATGACCTCGGCGCCGATGCGCAGCGAACCGTCATCCGCTCTGCGGAACTGCGCCGACACCACGGCCGATTCTCCGAGAGCGACCGTGGTGCTCTTCTGGGTCGGGATCAGCGCGATGCCGAGATCGCGCCCCTGACGGAGATGGCCCCACAGCAGTGACGACTCGATCAGATCCATGGCGAGCCAGTCACCCGCCGTGCCCGAGAGCAGCGAGTCGCGCGAGAGGCTGAGCAGGTCGGCGAACCACCGCACGCGCTCACGTCCGAACACGCCGGCCGACCGGCGCACGGAGTCCCACGACACGTCGCCCTGGATCCACGCACCGGTCGCCGCGCTGCGCATGAGCGGACGGATGCCGAGCAGCAGTTCGCCCGTTGCCTTGGCCAGATCGCGCGGGGTCACGGCGCGCACCGGGCGCGGCGCCCAGTGCCGCCCGTCGCTGTGCGCGCGTTGACGCAGTTCGACACCGAGCGCTATCGGTGTGATGGCATCGGCCGCCGCAGACGGGACCAGCGTCCGCCACGCCGCCGGCGCATGTCGCTCAGGCGTGCGCGATTCCGACAGCACGGCATCGTCATTGTTGACCAGGAGCGTGGCGATGACGTGCTTGCACGACTGCGGTACAGGACAGCTGCACGACGTGGACGCGACGTCGGCGGAGATACCGGTCGTGCCGAACCGTATCGCGCAGCGATAGCTGTGCTCGCCCGAGCCGCTGACGACCGACGTCAGCACTCGTTCCGCGTCGTCCCAAGACGTCCGGCTGACCATGCCGGAGCGCTGGTACGACACGCCCCGCTGATAGCCGCCCTCGTCGGTCAGCCGACGGATGACAGCGGGATCGACGTACGGCGCTGGCATATCGGTATCCTCTCAGCGAGCACCGACACGGCACCGCCGATGTGACGCACTCCCGCGCGCCCATCGGCTGGTCAGCTGGCGCGTGCCACCCTGGCGAGCACGCCGTGCACGAAGGCGCCGGAGTCGTCCGTCGAGAACTCCTTGGCGAGCTCGACGGCCTCGTCGATCGCGACAGCGGTCGGGACCTCGTCGTTGTGCAGGATCTCCCACACGCCGATGCGCAGCAGCGCACGATCGACGGCGGGCATCCGCTCGATCTTCCAATCGCGACTGTGCGTCACGATGTGCTCGTCGATCTCATCGCGGTGATCGACGATGCCGTCGACGATCTCGCGTGCGTAGAGCCAGGACGCCTCGCGAGCGGGCTCGCTCGCGGCTCGCGCGGCCTCTGCGGCGAGAGCGACCGGGAGATCGTCACCGCGGACGTCGGCGGAGAAGAGGATGTCGAGTGCGCGCTTGCGCGCCTTCGTACGAGCGCCCACGCCTTACTTCTCGCGACCGAGGTAATCACCCGTGCGGGTGTCGACCTTGATCTTCGTTCCGGCCTCGATGAACAGCGGCACCTGCATCTCGTAACCGGTCTCGACCGTCGCGGGCTTGGTTCCTGCCGAGGAGCGATCCCCCTGCAGACCCGGTTCGGTGTAGGTCACCTCGAGGGTGACGGACGCGGGGAGATCGATGTAGAGCGGGTTGCCGTTGTTGAGGGCGATCGTGACCTGCTGGTTCTCCAGGAGGAAGTTCTTCGCGTCGCCGACCGTCGCGGCCCCCACGGTGATCTGGTCGTAGTCGGTCGTGTCCATGAACACGAATCCGTCGCCGTCTGCGTACAGGTAGGTGAAGTCACGGCGATCGACGTTCTCGATCTCGATCTTGGCGCCGGCGTTGTACGTGCGGTCCACGGTCTTGCCCGAGACGACGTTCTTCAGCTTGGTGCGCACGAACGCGCCGCCCTTGCCGGGCTTGACGTGCTGGAACTCGATGACGTTCCAGAGCTGTCCGTCGATGCTGAGGACGACGCCGTTCTTGATGTCTGCGGTGGATGCCATGCGCTGAAAGTTCCGTTTCCGTTGATGAATGACCGATCACTGAGCGTGTCGAAGTGTCGGCCGACAGTCGATTCTACGGGATGAGCGCCGTGAGCTGACGAACGGCGTTCGCGTAGCCGTCCACGCCCTCACCGATGACCCGCACCGCGGCCACGTCCTCGAGGTAGGAGAAGTGGCGGAACTGCTCTCTGGCGTGCACGTCGGAGACATGCACTTCAGCGAACGGCAGTGAGACACCGGTGAGAGCGTCTCTCAGCGCGATGGACGTGTGCGTGAGCCCGCCCGGGTTGATCACGATGCCGGCGCAGTCCTCACGGGCGGCATGGATCGCGTCGATGAGCACGCCCTCGTGGTTGCTCTGGAGGCTGCGCACCTCGAAGCCTGCCGCTGCCGCGGCGTCCTCGGTGATCCGCACGGCATCCGCCAGCGTGGCGGTGCCGTAGACGCTGGGTTCCCGGGTGCCGAGCAGATTGAGGTTCGGCCCGTTGACGAGCAGGATGCGGCGCTTCTCGGTCACGACTGAACCCTATCGCCGTCGGTGATCTCACGCGCCATCTCGATCTCATCGCCGATGGATGCGGTGAACTGCACGCCCGTGTCGGCGAATCCGGCGCGACGATACGCAGCCTGGGCGCGTGCGTTGTCGACGTGGACGTCGAGGGTCAGCGCGGAGTCGCCCAAAGAGGCAGCCCACCTCGCTGCGGCGTCGAAGAGTGCCTCGACGATCCCGCGGCCGCGGTGCTCCTGCCGGATGAAGACGCCCACGACATCTCCGCGTGCGGCCGTGACGGGCCGGCCGTGGTGGTCGACCGATCCGGCAGGACGCCGCAGCACAGTGGCGGTGCCGACCCACTCTCCGTCCGACTCCGCCACGAACTGCGCGACCGCCTCGCCCGACGCCGCGCCCGTCGTGCGTTCCTGCCAGAAGGCGTCATCGTGCGCCGATTCCTCCTCGAAGGAGTGCAGGAAGGCGATCGCCGCTGCGGGGTCGCGCACGGCGTCGAGTCGAAGATCCCGCACGCGTTCCCATTCGTCCGGGCGCACGCGGCGGACGTCGACGCTCATGCGCCCACCTCCTGGTACGCGGCGAACAGGAGGGACTCGTCCGGCGCCTGCAGCACGGTGGGCTTGGCGATGTCGTCGAGCACGATGAAGCGCAGCATCCCGCCGCGGCTCTTCTTGTCGCGCTGCATCGTCGCCAGCAACGTGTTCCAGGCACCGGCCCGGTAACTGGTGGGCAGACCGAGTGATTCGAGGATGGTGCGGTGACGATCCGCGGCTTCGTCGGACAGACGTCCGGCGAGCCGGGAGATCTCGGCGGCGAACAGCATGCCGACGGAGATCGCGGCGCCGTGACGCCAGCGGTAGCGCTCTGCGTGCTCGATCGCGTGCCCGAGAGTGTGACCGTAGTTGAGGATCTCGCGCTGCCCGTCCTCACGGAAGTCGTCCGACACGACGCGCGCCTTCATGTCGATCGCGAGTTCGACCGCGCGCCGGAACTCCTGCGTCGTCGAGTCCACCGCCCGGGCGGGGTCGGCCTCGATGATGTCGAGGATCTCGGGCGACCAGATGAATCCGGCCTTCACGACCTCGGCGAATCCTGCCGTGGCTTCATGCGCGCTGAGGCTCGTGAGTTCGTCGAGATCGCCGATCACGGCCTGCGGCGCCCAGAAAGCACCGACGAGGTTCTTCCCCTCGGCCGTGTTGACACCGGTCTTGCCGCCCACGGAAGCGTCGACGAGTCCGAGCACGGTGGTCGGCACCTGCACGACCTGCACGCCGCGCAGCCAGGTCGCGGCGACGAATCCGGCGAGATCGGTGACGGCACCGCCGCCGTAGCCGACGACGGCATCCGTGCGCGTGAAGTCGGACTGTCCCATGATCTGCCAGCAGAACGCCGCGACCTCGATGCGCTTGCCCTGCTCGGCGTCCGGCACCTCGGCCAGCAGCACCTCGCGCTGGCCCTCGGAAGTGTCGGCGAGGAGACGGTCGCGCCGC
>NZ_JBLVOB010000006.1:348734-388292 GCF_053543555.1 Microbacterium xerophyticum
GGCGCGCGCGGCGAGAGTGGGCGGATGCACCACCAGGACCTTCCGCACAGCGGGATCGAGGGCCGCAGAGACTCGATCGAGGATCCCCCTGCCCACCGTGATGTCGTAGGACGCCTGTCCTGTCACGCTGATCGTGGTGGTGCTCATGCCTGTTCTCTCCTCCATGCTGCGATCTCGTCCGCGATGCGATGCATCGGCCGCCGCGACGTGTCGAACGTCACGTCGGCGATCTCCTCGTACCAGCCTCGACGCTGCGCGTATATCTGATTCCAACGTTCCAGCGGGTCGTCGTCGCCTGCAAGGAGCGGGCGCCCGCCGCTGCGGATGCGCTCGGCCACCGCATCAGACGACACCGCGAGGAAGACGACGCGATGACGCCGCAGAAGCTCACGGGTCGCCGCGGAGGTCACGGCGCCCCCACCCACAGAGATCACGCCCCCGTCGCCGAGCGCCTTCGCCACGGCGTCCTTCTCGAGTTCGCGGAAGTGCGCTTCCCCTCGAGATTCGAAGAGTTCGGGGATCGGGCCGTGCTCGGCGGCGATCTGCTTGTCGGTGTCGATGAATCCGACACCCAGTCGCTTGGCGACCTGCCGGCCGACGCTGGTCTTACCCGCGCCCATCGGACCGACGAGCACGAGTGTCAGCGGCTCAGGCGCGCTCATCGTTGGCGATCAGCGCCGCCTCCGAGGCGGGCGCGGTGCGCAGCTCGGCCGGGATCGCGTCGAGGTAGCTCGCGAGATTGCGCGCCGTCTCGCGGATGCTGTCCCCGCCGAACTTCTCGAGCACGGCGTTCGCGAGCTCGACGGCGACCATCGCCTCGGCGACCACACCCGCCGCCGGGACGGCGCACACATCGGAGCGCTGGTGGTGGGCGGTGGCAGCGTCGCCCGTGGCGACGTCGATCGTGCGCAGCGAATGCGGAACGGTCGCGATCGGCTTCATGCCGGCGCGCACGCGCAGCACCGTGCCGGTGGACATCCCGCCCTCCGTGCCGCCTGCGCGGTCGGATCCGCGGGTGATCCCGGCCTCGGCGGCGAAGAGCTCGTCGTGCGCGGCGGAACCGCGACGACGCGTCGTCTCGAATCCGTCGCCCACCTCCACGCCCTTGATGGCCTGGATGCTCATGAGCGCCTGAGCGAGTCGCGCATCGAGACGGCGATCCCAGTGCACGTGCGAGCCGAGTCCTGGCGGAAGGCCGTACGCGAGCACCTCGACGATGCCGCCGAGAGTGTCGCCGTCCTTGCGCGCGTCGTCGACCTCCGCGACCATGGCGGCGGAAGTGGCGGCGTCGAAGCACCGCAGCGGGTCGGCGTCGAGCGCCTCGACGTCGTCGGGTGCGGGCAGCGGACTGCCGTCCGGCACGCGCACCGGGCCGATGGAGAGCGTGTGGCTGACCAGACGGATGCCGAGCTCGCCGAGGAAGGATCGGGCGACGGCGCCGAGCGCCACACGCGCCGCCGTCTCGCGCGCGCTCGCCCGTTCGAGGATGGGACGTGCCTCGTCGAAGTCGTACTTCTGCATGCCGACGAGGTCGGCGTGCCCCGGCCTGGGGCGGGTCAGCGGCGCGGAACGGCCGCGCGACTTGTCGGTGATCTCGACGGGCTCGGGGTTCATGACCTCGATCCACTTGGGCCATTCGGTGTTGCCGATGCGGAGTGCGACCGGACTGCCGAGGGACTTGCCGTGGCGGACCCCGCCCGAGATGGTGAGTTCGTCCTGCTCGAACTTCATGCGTGACCCGCGTCCATAGCCGAGCTTGCGGCGGGCGAGATCCTGCTGGATCGCCTCGGACGAGATCGGGACGCCGGACGGCAGCCCTTCCATGACGGCAATGAGTTCGGGGCCGTGCGATTCGCCGGCCGTGAGCACGCGGAGCATTGCTCCAGTCTCCCATGAGCGAGGACCCTGTTCTCCCCGCATGACACGGAGGTCGGGTCAGGAGGGCGTCTGATCCGTCAGGGCCGTGCGCATCGCGGCCAGAACGGCCGCCTCATCGTCGAGAGTGTCGACCGGATGACCGTGGACGAACACTCGCACCTGTCGCAGCGCCTGGTGCAGCAGCATCGAGATTCCGGAGATGACCTGCTCACCGGGCCATGCGCCGGCCAGGGCCGATGGCCATGGGGAATATGCGACATCGAGCAGTGTGCCTCCGTCGGCGGCGAACGCGGACGCATCCACGAGGACCGAGCCACCGGGAAGCGTGGCGACCGTGACGTCCACCGCGGCGACCTGATCGTCGAACGCGTTCACTTCGACGTCCACGCCGAGCCTCTCCCCCATCGCGCGCAACGTCGTCGCCCGCTCGGGTCGGCGCGCGCGGATGTCGACGCGTTGCGCCCCCATCTCCGCGACCGCGACCAGGGCGGACGCCGCCGTCGCCCCTGCACCGAGTATGCGCGCACGTGCCACGTCGCCGACCTCATGCTCGGCGAACGCGTCGATGATGCCGCCGACGTCCGTGTTGAAGCCCGCAGGCGCGGCGCCGAGCAGGAGCGTGTTCACCGCCCCCGTGAGCTCGGCGTGACGATCGTGCGTCTCGGCCGCGCGGAACGCCTGCTCCTTGAGCGGCATCGTCAGGGAGAGCCCGTGCCACGAATCATCCAGTCCGCGAAGCGCGGCGGAGAAGCCTTCGGCATCGACCTGCCTGCGGCCGTACTCCCAGTCCAGGCCGAGAACGCCGATCGCGGCGCCGTGCAGCGCAGGCGACTTGCTGTGAGAGATCGGATCGCCCCAAACCGCCAGGCGACGGGTGGTCACGGTGTCAGCATCCCTGATCAGGGTTCGCGCGGCACCATTCCTGCCACGTCTCGATCGCGGCCTGATGCTCTTCGTACGTCGTCGAGAACACGGTCTCGCCCGTCTGCAGGTTGATCGTCACGAAGTAGAACCACGGCCCGTCAGCCGGATGCATGGCCGCCTCGATCGCCGCATCGTTCGGGTTCGCGATCGGACCGACGGGCAGCCCGGTGTGAACATAGGTGTTCCACGGGTTGTCGTCGTTCTGCGCCTCTGTCGACGTGCTCACCACGCCGGCGTGGAGCTCGCCGTAGCCGTACTGCGCCGTGGAGTCCATCTGCAGCATCATGCCGTCATCGAGCCGGTTCTGGATGACGCGGGAGACCTTGGCGAAGTCGTCGGTGCGGCCCTCGCGCTGGATGATCGACGCGGTCGTGAGGATCCGCTGCTCGTCGCCGGCCGGCACGCCCGCTGCCGCGAGGGATTCACGGGTGCGATCGACCATGCGCTGGATGATCTGAGTGGCTGTCGCCTCGGGATCGAAGGTGTAGACCGCGGGGAACAGCCAGCCCTCGAGGCTCTGAGCTGCGACGCCGTAGGCAGCGGGATCGGCGACGGCCGCCTGAAGATCCTCCAGCGGAATGCCGAGGCTCTCCGTGATGAGCGGCAGGGACGATTCGAGCGTGCCGCCCTCGGGGATGCCGACGGAGTTCTCCATCTTGTTCGCATCATCCTGCAGAGCGGCGAGGGCGTCCGCTGCGGTCATCTTCTGCTGCAGCTTGTAGACACCCGGATAGAAGGTCACGGCGATGTTCTCATCGACCAGGTAGTTGTAGAAGACGTCTTCCGTCTTCGTGACGCCCGCCTCGTACAGCGCCGTGGAGACCGGGGAACCCGTGTCCCCCTCGCGGATGGTGACGAGCGCCTCGCCGGAGGCGATACCGGGCTCGTAGTCGTCGGGTTCTCCCCAGCCCATGACCTCGTTGATCTTGTCGCCATAGGTGTTCATGACCCAGAAGCCGCCGGCGACGATGCCGCCGATCAGTGCGAGGACGATGATGAGCGCGACGAGACAGCCCGTGCGGCGCTTCTTCCTGCGCGGGGCGTGGCCGTCGGAGTCGTCGTGCTCGGTCGCGAAGAGGTCGTCGAGGGACGCGGGCGACGACGTGGGCACAGGGCGTGTCGCGGAGTCCGGGACCTCCCCACGAGTCGAGGCGTCATCAGCGGGCGACTGCTCTGACTCTGGCCGAGTGGTATCCTCCTTCTCCACGCCTTCCGGCCGGGCTGCCGCGGGCGGAGCATTCTCGGACGGCGCGGTCTCGGAGCGTGCGGCTTCGCGCAGGGCACGGCGCGAACCGGGTGCCGGCGGCGTCGAATCGACCGTCGGAACCTGGTGCTCGGGAGCAGGCAGCTTCGAGAACAGGTCGTCGGAGAGCGAGTTCGAGCCGCGCTCGGGACTCTCACGTTCGGGCATGCTCAAGTGGGCTCCTCGTCGGTCGGCACCACGGAACCGGCCGGGTTGCCGGTGCTCTTCTCCGTGTCGATCGCGTGCTGCAGCAGCACCACAGCCGCGACCTGATCGACAATGCTACGAGAGTTTCGCTGAGTTCTGCCAGATGAGCGCAGCGCGGCATGCGCCGTGACGGTGCTGAGCCGCTCGTCCATGAGGCGCACGGGTACGGCCGTGAGCCGCTGCAGAGCGGCCGCGAACTCACGCGCATCCGCAGTGGAGGGCGTGTCGGCCCCCTGCATGTTCACCGGCAGACCGACGATGAACTCCATCGGCTCGTACTCCGCCGCGATCTCGGCGATGCGTGCCAGAGAATGCTCCGAGCGCGGCACGGTCTCGACGGGAACGGCGAGCATGCCGTCAGGGTCGCAGCGGGATACGCCCACACGCGCCTTGCCGACATCGATGCCGAGCCGCACTCCGCGGCGGAATCCGCTCACGCGCCGCGCAGCTCCTGCGTCACGGCTTCGAGAGCCGCATCCAACGCCGAGGCGTCAGTGCCGCCGCCCTGTGCGACGTCATCACGTCCTCCGCCGCCACCGCCGAGCACGCCGGCGGCCCGCTTCGCGAGTGCGCCCGCCTTCGCACCGGCTGCACGTGCGGCATCGTTGGTCGCCACGACGACGACCGGCCGCCCTGCCGCGACACCGCCGAGCGCGACGACCGCCGCATCGGAGCCGAGCCGTTCGCGCACGCTGAGCGCAAGAGTGCGCACGTCGTCCGCCGACGCGACATCGCCGAGCGAGACCGCTGCGACGCGGTACGCGCCCACGCGCGCAGCCGACTCCGCGATGGCGGGCACCTGCCCCTCGCGCTGCTTGGCCTCGAACTGCGCGATGCGCTTCTCGGCGGTCTTCAGGTTCGCGGCGATCTCGGCGATCCGCTCCGGAAGCTGCTCGCGCGGTGTCTTGAGCGCGCTCGTGAGCTGCGACACGATCGCGCGCTCCGCGGCGAGCTCACGGAAGGCATCCTGGCCGACCAGCGCCTCGATACGGCGGTTGGAGGCGCCGACGGACGACTCGCCCACGACGCTGACCAGACCGATCTCGGCACTGGTGCCGACGTGCGTGCCCGCGCACAGCTCACGCGACCACGGGCCGCCGATGTCGACCATCCGCACGACATCGCCGTACTTCTCGCCGAACAGCGCCATGGCGCCGGCTTCCTTCGCCTCGTCGAGCGACACGATGCGCGTCGTCACCTCGAGCGCGTCCTGCACGGCGCGGTTCGTGATCTCCTCGATCTCGGTGCGCGCATCGGCGGACAGCGCCTGCGACCACGAGAAGTCGAAACGCATGTAACCCGCGCGGTTGAGCGATCCCGCCTGGGTGGCGGTCGGGCCGAGCGTGTCGCGCAAAGCCGCATGCACCAGGTGCGTGGCGGAGTGCGCCTGACGCGCCGCGCGACGGTTGGCCGCGTCGACGACCGTCGTCGCGCGATCGTCGAGCGCGACGCTGCCGCTGACGACCTGCACGGTGTGGCTGATGAGGCCGGCGACCGGCTTCTGCACGTCGAGCACGTCCAGCTCGAACCCGGCGCCCACGATCATGCCCTTGTCGGCGACCTGTCCGCCGGATTCGGCGTACAGGGTCGTCTCGGCGAGGATGACCTCGGCGACCTGACCCTCCCCGGCGGATGTGACCGGCTGGCCGTCGACGAGGATGCCGAGAACACGGGACTCGATGTCGAGTTCGGTGTATCCGGCGAACCCGGTCTCACCGAGGGCTCGGAAGTCGCGGTACACCGAGACGTCGGCGAGCTGTCGTTTGCGACTCTTCGCATCGGCCTTCGCGCGTGCGCGCTGCTCCTGCATCAGGGTGTCGAACGCGCTGCGATCGACGTCGAGTCCGGCTTCCTCGGCGATCTCCAAGGTGAGGTCGATCGGGAACCCGTAGGTGTCGTGCAGCAGGAACGCCTCAGGACCCGCGAGGGTCTGCTTGCCGGACTTCTTGGTGTCGGCGAGTGCGAGGTCGAGGATCGTCGAGCCCTGCGCGAGCGTGCGCAGGAACGTCTCCTCCTCGGCGACGGCCAGACCGGAAAGACGGGTCCACTCGGTCTCGAGCACCGGGTACGCCGTCTTCATGGCGTCACGGGAGGCGGCGAACAGCTCGGGGAACACCGGCGCGTCCACGCCCAGCAGTCGCATCGCGCGCACGGTGCGGCGCATGAGTCGACGAAGCACGTACCCGCGTCCCTCGTTCGACGGCTTCACACCGTCCGAGAGCAGCATCAGCGAGGAGCGCACGTGATCCGCGATGACGCGGAAGCGGACGTCGTCCTCATGGACGGCTCCATAGCGCTTGCCGGACAGTTCGACAGCGCGGTCGAGAACCGGACGGACCTGATCGGTCTCGTACATGTTCGCCACGCCCTGCTTGAGGAAGGCCACCCGCTCCAGGCCCATGCCCGTGTCGATGTTCTTCTTGGGCAGCGGCCCAGCGATGTCGAAGTCCTCCTGCGACCGCACGTCGCTGAGCAGCTCCTGCATGAAGACGAGGTTCCACAGCTCCATGTAGCGGTTGTCATCCGCCGCAGGGCCACCCTCGCGGCCGAATTGGGGACCACGGTCGAAGAAGATCTCCGAGGCGGGGCCGCCGGGGCCCGGCTGGCCGGTGTGCCAGTAGTTGTCGGCACGGCCCAGCCGCTGGATCCGCTCTTCCGGAAGCCCGATCACACGCCGCCAGATGTCTGCGGCCTCGTCGTCGGTCTCGTAGACCGTGACCCAGAAGTCCTTCTCCGCGAAGCCGAGTCCGCCGTCCGCCTCGCTGGTGGTCAGGAGCTCCCACGCGTAGGTGATCGCCCCCTCCTTGAAGTAGTCGCCGAACGACCAGTTGCCGAGCATCTGGAAGAACGTGCCGTGGCGGACCGTCTTGCCGACCTCTTCGATGTCGTTGGTGCGGATGCACTTCTGCACATCGGCCGCACGGGAGTACGGCGCGGGAACCACCCCGGTGAGATACGGGATGAACGGCACCATTCCGGCGATCGTGAACATCACGGTCGGATCGTCGCTCACGAGCGACGCCGACGGCACGATCGTGTGGTCGTTCTTCTCGAAGTAGCTGAGGTAGCGCTGCGCGATGTCCGCAGTTTTCATAGGGGTACGGCTGTCCTTGAGTGAGGAGGAGGAGCATCGCGACGACCGCGACGCAGAACGCGGGTGATCAGCGGTCAGTGGTCATTCGGAGACGGCTCGACGAGACGAGCCTCCTGCGCCCGGTAGGCGTCGCTGAGAACGGTGGTGAACCCGTTGATGCGGGCGTCCACCTCGGCGAGGATATCGTGACCGCGAGGATCCTTGTTCATGAAGTGGGCGGCGACGAATCCACCGATCACACCGATCAGGAACCACAGGAACGTCTTCATGTCGTCATCCTTGCCTTGGGCCGCGAGGCGCGGTCTCTCCATCGTATGCGGAAACGACAGAAGGCGTCGGGATGAACCCGACGCCTTCTGCAGAAATGGTTCGCTGGATCAGCGAGCCGCGTAGTACTCGACGACGAGCTGCACTTCACAGGTCACGGGGACCTCGGCGCGCTTCGGACGACGAAGCAGACGCGCGTGGAGCTTGTCGAGCTCGACCTCGAGGTAGCCGGGAACGGGGGGAAGCACCTCGGCGTGACCGCCGGCTGCTGCCACCTGGAAGGGCTCGGTGCCCTCGCTCTTGGCCTTGACGTGGATGAGCTGACCCGGCTTCACGCGGAACGACGGGCGGTCGACGAGCTGGCCGTCGACGAGGATGTGACGGTGCACGACGAGCTGACGGGCCTGTGCGGTGGTGCGGGCGAAGCCGGCACGCAGCACGAGGGCGTCGAGGCGCATCTCGAGCAGCTCGACCAGGTTCTCACCGGTCAGGCCGTCGTGACGACGTGCCTCGTTGAACGTGTTGCGCATCTGCTTCTCGCGGATGCCGTACTGCTCGCGCAGACGCTGCTTCTCACGCAGACGGACGGCGTAGTCGCTGTCGGTCTTGCGCTTGGTGCGGCCGTGCTCGCCCGGAGCGTAGGGACGCTTCTCGAGGTAGCGCGCGGCCTTCGGGGTGAGTGCCACGCCGAGGGCGCGGGACAGACGGACCTTGCGGCGGTCCTGGGACTTCGTGACCACGAAGTTTTCCTTCCGATGACGTGGACGTGTCTTTCACGCCTCACGGACGTATCTCCGCTGTTCTGCCTTCGGGCGCACGCCGGGGCGCCGTGAAGGTGGGGTGTGAACGAGGGGATGCCCGAAAACTGTGTTTCGAGCCGCTCAAGTCTAACAGATCGCGATCCGCGCCCTCGGCGAGGCCGGTACCGGGGTTCAGCGATCGTCGAGGATGCGCCGGATCCGCTCGAGCCTGGCCGAGACGTCGCGCTCGGCTCCGAGCTGCTTGGGCGCGTAATAGCGACGGCCGACGAGCTCATCGGGAAGATACTGCTGCGGCACGATGCCGTACTCGTTGTCGTGCGGGAAGACATAGCCCTTGCCGTGGCCGAGCCGCTTGGCGCCCGCGTAGTGCGCGTCGCGAAGGTGCACGGGTACGCGGCCGAAGTTGCCCGCACGGACGTCGGCGATCGCCGCGTTGATGGCATCGTACGATGCGTTCGACTTCGCGGTGGTGGCGAGGTAGACGGTCGCCTCCGCAAGGGGGATGCGCCCCTCCGGCATACCGATGAACGCCACCGCATCGGCGGCTGCCGTGGCGATGACCAGTCCTTGCGGGTCGGCCAACCCGATGTCCTCGGATGCCGAGATCACGAGGCGACGCGCGATGAAGCGCGGGTCCTCCCCCGCCTCGATCATGCGGGCGAGATAGTGCAGGGCCGCATCGACGTCGGAGCCGCGGATCGACTTGATGAACGCGCTGATCACGTCGTAGTGCTCGTCGCCCTGGCGGTCGTACCGCAGCAGCGCGCGGTCGACCGCCTGAGCCACATCGTCCGCCGTGATCGATGCGACCTCCGACTCCTCATCCGAGGCACCGGACATCGCGACCGCGGCCGCGGCTTCGAGACCCGTCAAAGCCCGGCGTGCGTCACCCGAGGCCAGCCGCACCAACGCCGACCGGGCGGCCTCGTCGATCGCGACGGTGCCGTTCAGCCCGCGGGCGTCGGTGAGAGCGCGGTCGATCAGCAGGGCGATGTCGTCGTCGGTGAGCGGTTGCAGAGTGAGCAGGAGCGACCGCGAGAGCAACGGGGAGATCACGGAGAAGGACGGATTCTCCGTCGTCGCGGCGATCAGGATGACCCACCCGTTCTCGACGCCGGGCAGCAGTGCGTCCTGCTGCGCCTTCGTGAAGCGGTGGATCTCGTCCAGGAAGAGGATCGTCGTCTGCCCGTACAGGTCGCGCTGGGTTATCGCCTCCTGCATCACCTCGCGCACGTCCTTCACTCCGGCGGTGATGGCCGAGAGCTCGACGAAGCGACGGCCGGATGAGCGCGCGATGGCCTGCGCGAGCGTGGTCTTCCCTGTGCCGGGCGGGCCCCAGAGGATGATCGACACGGCACCGGGTGACGTCGCCGCCGGATCCGCCAGTGCGACGATCGGCGATCCTGCACGGAGCAGATGCTGTTGTCCCGCGACCTCATCCAGCGACACGGGACGCATGCGCACGGCGAGCGGCGTCTGTCCCGAGAGCAGAGGTGCGGAGGTCATCCGTCCAGGCTAATGCGACGCACCGACAAAGCCCGCCACGATAAGCTCGCAGACGGCGCCGGGCGAGGCGTCGAAGGAGGAGTCAATGGCCGCTCGCGGACCGAAGAACGCACAGCGCTCACGCGCCGAAGTCGAGCGCGCACGCCTGTACGCGGCGCGTACGGCGTGGCACGACGGCCAGATCCGACGGCGCACGCGTGACAACCTGATCGCCGGCATCGTCGGCGGGCTTCTCGTCGTCGGCGCCATCGCCAGTCAATCCGTGCACGCCGCCGTCACCGCGCCGGCGCCGGAGCCGACCGAGTCAGGGGCTCCCACCGGGCCGCTCGAGAATCCTTTCGCCGACCTGTTCTCCGACCAGGCGCCCGCCGAGTAGACGGCACCTCACGCGGCCGTGATCCCGATGTGAGGGATTCGCTTCAGAGTCGTAACGATCGCGGCCTCTCCCGGAAACGACGGTGAGCCACGCTGGGTCCAAGCCCAGCATCTGTGCTCATCCGATACGTCCGTGGAGGTTGCCAGTGTCCTACGTCAAACCCGCCGAGCTCGTGACCAGAATGGTCGATGCCGGCGCATACAAGATGCAGCTGTCTGCTCGCGACACGCTCATCCGTGCCTTCATGGGCGCTGCGCTGCTCACGATGGCTGCCGCGTTCGCGGTGACCGTCTCGACCAACACGGGCCAGCCGTTGCTCGGCGCCGTGCTGTTCCCGGTGGGTTTCGTGATCCTCTACCTCTTCGGTTTCGATCTGCTCACTGGCGTGTTCACGCTGACTCCGCTCGCCGTGCTCGACAAGCGACCAGGGGCGACAGTGGGTGCGATGTTCCGCAACTGGGGCCTGGTGTTCCTCGGCAACTTCGGTGGCGCGTTCATGGTCGCGATCCTCATGGCGATCTACTTCACCTACGGCTTCTCCACCGAGCCCAGCGCGGTGGGACAGGCGATCGGCGAGATCGGCCACGGGCGCACCGTCGGATACGCGGACCACGGAGCCGCCGGCATGCTGACCCTGTTCATCCGCGGAGTGCTGTGCAACTGGATGGTCTCCACCGGCGTCGTGCTCTCGATGGTGTCCGACAACGTCGTCGCGAAGATCCTCGCGATGTGGCTGCCGATCATGCTGTTCTTCTACATGGGCTTCGAGCACTCGATCGTGAACATGTTCCTGTTCCCCTCCGGGCTGCTGCTGGGCGCGGACTTCACGATCATGGACTACCTGATCTGGAACGAGATCCCGACGGTGATCGGGAACCTCGTCGGAGGTCTGCTCTTCGTCGGCCTCCCCCTCTTCATCACGTACGGTCGCACATCCGCTCGCCGCAGCCGTGGCGTTCGGCCGCGCGCCACGCAGAGCGCGCCGGCGGCAGCGCCGTCCGCCGCCGGACAGTCCGCGTCCAGGCCGATCGTCCAGCCGGTGTTCGCCGCCGGAGACCCGACAGAGCGCGAACCCGTCAGCATCGGCTGATGACGGACCCAGAACGCCCCGATGAGACCGAAGCTCATCGGGGCGTTCTGCTGTGCTCGTGCCGCCCGGCACCGCCGCGACGGTCAGCGGGCAGCGTGGAAGCGGTCGACGACGACCTGCGCGATACGCGGATCGGGCGCGAGCGGAACGCTGACGACGTCCGCACCGGACGCCGCGACCAGCCCGGCGAAGAATCCGGGAGCCAGCACGTGGCTGGCCGCGATCACGCGCGCGGCTCCCGCTCGACGCGCATCCACGACGGCGTCAGGGATGCGCGGAGCGGACGCGGAGGCGTATCCGACGGTGACGGGCGCGGGAAGCATCGGTCGCAGCCTGGCGGCCACGGCCTCCACATCCGTCATCGCTGCCGGATCGCTCGATCCCGCAGCGGCGAGGACGACGTGGTCACCCGGCAGCCATCCTCCGGGCAGCGCGGAGATGACCCGGTCGAAGAGGACGTCCGCGATGAGAGGATGCGTGCCCAGCGGCGCCGATTGGCGAGCACCGTCGTGCGCGGCCACGGCCAGGGAGATGTCGACGGCGGTGTGGTAGCCGACCGACAGCAGCAGCGGCACGACGACCACGTCATCACGCGGCGCTTCCCGCGCGATGACCTCATCGATCTGAGGCTGCTCCACATCCACCACGGCCGCCACGACCCTCACCGCCGGCAGCAACGACCTGACATCGTCGATCAGCCGGCGAACGGCATCCTGGCCGGCACGATCATTCGTGCCGTGCGAGCAGGCGATGAGCGTTGTCACGCGGGATCCTCCACAGCGAGGCGGTAGCCCCTCTTCACGACGGTTCTGATGACGTCCACGCCTCCGAGAGCCTCCCGCACGCGGGCGACGGCCATCTCGACGGCATGCGCGTTGCGTCCGGTGCGCGGCAGCGCCGTGGCGATCTCGTCCCTTGACAGCACGCGTCCGCCGGCGTCGAAGAGCGCGCCGAGCAGGCCTGCCCCTGCGCGGGAGAGCGCGATGAAGTCACCGTCGATCACGACGCCGCCGCTGCGCATCGACATGACCCCGACCGACGTCGTCAGCGCCGGCGCTGCTCCCCCGCTGCCGTAATGGCCGATCACGCACCTCGCGAGAGAGCCGAGCCGTCCGCGGTCGGCGATCGTCTGCGCGAGTCCGTGCTCGCGAAGGGGCGCAGCGGTGATCGGACCGACCGTCGCGAGCAGAAGCCTTCCGGTGGCCGCGCGTCGGCGGATGCCGTCCAGCGCATCAAGTCGCTCTGCCGCCCGAAGCCACTCGGCAGCGCCGGGCGCCGAGGTGAAGAGCACGGCATCCGCCTCACCAGCGGCGGCATACCCGACCGAACGCTCCACGAGCTGCGGATCGACGGGGGGCCCCCAGCGGTAGACCGTGAGGCTCACCACCTCAGCGCCGGCCCCGGAGAGCAGTTCGTCCAGCCCGTCAGCGCCCGCACCGTGATGCTGCACCGCGATGCGCTTGCCCGCGAGTGACGATGAGAGCAGATACTCCCCCACCTCGCGCGCCGTCTCCGATTCGGCGACCCAGTCCGCGACGAACCCGGCCTGCTGGATCGCGCCGTGCGCTTTGGGGCCTCTCGCGATGAACTGCGCCGTGCGCAACGCGTCGGCGAGCTCTTGCGCGAGGTCGTGCTCGTGCGCGGCGTCCATCCAGCCGCGCAGCCCCACGCCGGTCGTGACGACCACGATGTCTGGCGGCCGCTTCACCAGTTCACGCGTGCGACGGATGAGCTCCTCGTCATCGGCGTTGGGCACGATGCTCAATGCCGGCGCGCGGCAGATCTGCGCGCCCCGGCGTTCCAGAGCGCTCGCCAGATCACCCGCCCGGCGATCGGCGGCGATGACGATCATGCAGCCGGCGAGTGCGGCATCCAGAATGCTCCGCGAACCCACCTATCGCACTCTCCCCGCCTGGTGGTCGCCGCGCCGGGCCGTCTCCGGCATGAGCAGACCCGCCCTTGCCACATCACCGAACACGATGACGGCCGGGTTCTGCACACCGATGGCACCGGCGTGGGCCACCACATCTCCCAGGGTGCTGCGCGTCGTGCGCTGCCGCGGGGTGTGGCCGTTCTCTATGATCGCGACCGGCAGATCGCTGCTGATCCCGTGCGAGAGTGCCGACCGCACCACCTCGGGCAGTGCCGCGACCCCCATGAGCATCGCCGTCGTCACCTCGGGGTCGGCGAGGGCTCGCAGCGTGGTGGCCGAGACCTCGCCCTGCCCGTTCACGATGTGCAGGGCGGACGCCGTGCCCCGGTGCGTCACCGGGATGCCGGCGGCCTGGGGCACCGACAGCGCGCTGGAGACGCCCGGTGTGACCTCAACGGGAATGCCTGCCCGCTGACAGGCGATCACCTCTTCGCCGCCGCGGCCGTACAGGAAGGGATCACCGCCCTTCAGACGGACGACGCGCTTTCCCGCGTGCGCGTGCGCGACGAGCAGGTCGTTGATCTCCTCCTGCGGCACGGGATGGTGATGAGGACGCTTGCCCACGTCGATCACGAGCACATCCGGATCGAGCTCCGCGATCACGGCATCCGACGGACCGAGACGGTCGGCGATCACGACGTCGGCTTCGGCGAGCAGCCGCCGCGCCCGCACCGTCATGAGGTCGACGGGTCCAGGACCCCCTCCGATGAGATCGACGCGCCCTGTGCCGCCCGTGCGGCGTCTGCGCAACGGGAAAAGGCCGGAGGTCAGCATCCCCTCGATCGCCGTGCGCACGCCGGCGGCTCGGCGAGGATCGACGCCCACCTCGCTCGACACGCCCACGACCACGTCGCCGGAGGTCGTCTGGGCGGTCATGCGTGCACTGCCGTGCGCACCGTCCGAGGCGTTGACGCAGAAGATGCGGCGCTGCTCGCACAGCGCGACGACCTCTCGATCGACTGCGGCATCGCCGGTCGCGCAGTGCACGAGCCATGCGCCGTCCAGGTCGTCCGCGATGAAGCGGCGCGGAACCCACTCGACTGCACCCTCCGTGTCCGATCCTGCCCTGTGCGAGTCGATCAGCGCTCGCATGGGAGGCGCGAGCTCCGGGGCCACGACGGCGACCAGCGCACCGTCAGCGAGGAAGCGTGCGAGACGCCGAGCGGCCACCGCCCCGCCGCCGACGAGCACCACGCGGCGTCCGGTCAGTGACAATCCGAGCATCGTGGTCATGTCAGCCCGCTTCCTGCAGCGCGCCCTCGGACGATCGCGCCGCGGTGGGAAGCAGATGGATGTCGTCGCCGTCGATGCGCACCGTCCATACGTCGAGGCTGTGCGCCGACTTGCCCTGCGTCTCCACGCATTCTCCTGTTCTGAGATCGAAGACCTGCTTGTGCATCGGCGAAGCGATCGTCGGCGCATCGCCCCTCGTGCCCACGATGCCGCGCGATATCACGTTGGCGCCGCTGTAGGGATCGAGGTTAGACACCGCGTGCACGCTGCCGTCGCGGAGCAGGAACAGCGCGACCTGCTCCGTGCCCAGCAGCGCGGCGCGCCCCCGCTCCACCTCAAGGTCGTGGATGCTGCACACGCGCACGGCGCTGCGCAGATCGGGGATCAGCGTCATCGACGCACCTCCAGAGTGGTTCCGGCGATCATCACGCCGCCCGACTGCCGCTCCTGCGCCGTGGCCGGACGCAGCTGGCCGCGGGTGGCGACGTAGGCGAGCGAGGGATCGGGGGTGTCGGTCGCGTTCACGCACGATTCGAACCGCCGCAGCTTCTGCGGGTCGCGCAGCGTCGCCGCCCACTCGTCCTCGTAGTTGTCGACATGCGTGGCCATCGCCGCGTCGAGGTCGGCGCAGATGCCCAGGGAGTCGTCGAAGATGACCTCCTTGAGGCCGGCGAGCCCGCCGTCGAGCTCCTCGCACCACGGGGCCGTGCGCTGCAGACGGTCGGCGGTGCGGATGTAGTACATGAAGAACCGGTCGATGGCCTGGATGAGTTCATCGTCCGAGAGGTCTGAGGCGAGGAGCTCGGCGTGCCGAGGAGTGAAACCGCCGTTCCCTCCGACGTACATGTTCCAGCCGGTCTCGGTGGCGATGACGCCGACGTCCTTGCCCCGTGCCTCTGCGCACTCTCTCGCGCACCCCGATACGCCGATCTTGAGTTTGTGCGGTGCCCTGAGCCCGCGGTAGCGCAGCTCCAGCCGTACCGCCATGCCCACCGAGTCGAGCACACCGTAGCGGCACCAGGTCGAGCCCACGCACGACTTCACCGTGCGCAGCGACTTCCCGTAGGCCTGCCCTGATTCGAACCCGGCATCCACCAGTCGCTGCCAGATCAGCGGAAGCTGCTCCAGCCGGGCACCGAACATGTCGATGCGCTGTCCGCCGGTGAGCTTCGTGTAGAGACCGAAGTCCTCGGCCACCTGCCCGATCACCACCAGACCGGCTGGCGTGACCTCACCACCGGGCATCCGCGGCACGACCGAGTAGGTGCCGTCCTTCTGCATGTTGGCCATGACGTGGTCGTTGGTGTCCTGCAGCGTCGCGTTCTCGCCCTCGAGCACATGCGCGCCGACGAGGACGGAGAGGATGCTGGCGAGAGCAGGCTTGCAGATGTCGCAGCCGCGACCCCGCCCGAACCGCTCGATCACCGCACTGAAGGTGGTGAGCTCCGACACGCGCACGGCGTCGAAGAGCTGCCGTCGTGACATGTCGAAGTGCTCGCACAGCGCGTTCGACACCGTCTGACCGAGCTTCGTGAGCTCCTGCCCGACGACCTTTTTCACCATCAGGACGCACGAGCCGCACGTGGCGCCGGCCTTGGTGCAGGCCTTGACGGCACTCGCATCCATGCAGCCCTCTTCGTGCACTGCCTGCCGGATACGACCGGCAGTGACGTTGGAGCAGGAGCAGACGACCGCCTCGTCGGGCAGTTCACCTCCCGGCGCCTGGACACCGCCCTCCGGCATCAGATACGCGACGGGGTCGGCTCCGAGCGCGGCACCCACCAGCGGACGCAGGGAGCCGTATGCAGCCGCATCGCCGACGAGGATGCCGCCGAGGAGGGTCTGCGCATCGTCGGAGAGCACGAGCTTCTTGTACACGCCGGTCACCGGATCGGAGTACACGACGTCGAGCGCGTTCGGCGTCTGAGCGAACGCGTCGCCGAAACTCGCGACGTCCACGCCGGACAGCTTGAGCTTGGCCGACTCGTCGTAGCCGGGGAAGGTCGCGTCGCCGCCGAGAAGACGGGTGGCGGCGACCTCCGCCATCGCGTAGCCGGGCGCCACGAGACCGACGCTGCGTCCGTCGAAGTTCGCGACCTCGCCGATCGCGAGGATCGCCGGATCGCTCGTGCGGCAGCGGTCGTCGATCAGCACACCGCCGCGAGGGTGCACGTCGAGCATCGCGTTGCGGGCGAGCTCGTCACGTGGTCGGACGCCGACGGTGAAGATCACCACGTCCGCCCGCTGGAAACTGCCGTCCTGGAACTCCAGCGCGGTGACGGCGCCGGATTCATCTGGATCGAGCCTGGTCGTGCGCGAATCTGTGCGCACTGCGATGCCCCGCGCCTCGATCAGACGGCGCAGCATCCCGCCGCCCGCGAGATCGAGCTGGGCGGACATCAGCCGATCCGAGGACTGCACCACGGTGCACTCGACGTCGAGTCCCTGCAGAGCGCCGGCCGCCTCGAGTCCGAGCAGACCGCCGCCGATCACCGCACCTCGCAGCGCTCGCCCGAGCTCGGCGCTGCGGCGCTGCACGAACCTGCGCAGCTCCTGCACGTCGTCGAGAGTGCGGTACACGAAGCATCCGGGCAGATCCGCTCCGTCCACGGCCACACGGGCGGCGTACGAGCCTGTGGCGAGCACGAGCGTGTCGTAGTCGATGACCCTGCGCGAGCGCGTCGTGACCGTCTGAGCGCGACGATCGATGCGGACGACCCTGTCATCGGCGATCAGCGCGACGCGCTCGTCCTCCAGCACCGTGCGATCGAGCGTCAGTTCGCTCGGTGACGCGCCGGAGAAGTATCCGGTGAGCCCGACCCGGTCGTACGGATGGCGCCCCTCGTCACCGATCACGGTGATCAGCACCGGGCCCTCAGCCCGGCTCATCATGCTCTCGACGAACCTGTGCGCCACCATTCCGGCACCGACCACGACGACCCGTGTCACGGCTTCGCTGTTCTCGTTCACTGCTCCTCCAGCACCTCGGGGATGACCAGACACTATGAGCGCGGTGTTTCACGGACCCGGCGCCTCCCGTTACGCGCGTCGAACGTTCTCCTCACAAAACGGTAACGACACTGTGAGATCCCGGCCCCCTCGCGCAGTGCCCGGCTCGTACTAGGCTGATCATCGTCCTTTCCCCCTCCCGCGGGCTGACCGCGCAAGGAGCACATCGTGTCTGCCACCGAGCCTTCGAAGCCGACTCCCCCCGTCCCCGGCCCCCCGCGCATCCCGATGCCGCCGCGCACTCCCGCACCCGCTGCGGCAGCCGCACCGGCCTCGCGGGTGTCGCCGGTCGCGGCAGCCGACTCCGCCGATTGGGGCCGCGTCACGGAAGACGGCACGGTCGAGGTGCGCGAGGGCGACGAATGGCGTGTCGTCGGCCAGTACCCCGACGGCACATCGGAAGAGGCTCTCGCCTACTACGTGCGCAAGTTCGACGATCTCGCCTTCAAGGTGCACACGCTCGAGCAGCGTCATCAGTCCGGCGGTGCTTCGGCCAGTGATCTGACGACGCAGGCACGTCACCTCGTCGACGAGGTCACCGGCGCCGCAGCCGTCGGCGATCTCGCATCCCTGCGTTCCCGCCTCGACGCGCTCACGGCGACCCTGGCCGAGGCGAGTGCCGCCGAGGCTCAGCAGGCCAAGGAACTCGTGGACGCGGCGATCGCCGAACGCACGGTGCTCGTGGAGAGCATCGAGCAGATCGCCGCCCGCGATCTCTCGAAGGTGCAGTGGAAGCAGGTGACCGAGGAGGTCACCGCGCTCTTCGACGCGTGGCAGGCTCAACAGCAGAGCGGTCCCCGCCTGCCGAAGGGCATCTCGCAGCAGCTGTGGAAGCGGTTCCGTGATGCCCGCTCCGTGGTCGACAAGAGCCGTCGTGCGTTCTACTCCGAACTCGACGAGACGCACAAGGCCGCCCGCGACCGCAAGGCGCAGCTGATCGAGCGCGCCGAGGCCCTCGCGCCCAAGGGCGTCGACGGGATTCCCGCCTATCGTGCACTCCTGGACGAGTGGAAGGCCTCTGGCCGAGCGGGGCGTAAGGCCGACGACGCCCTGTGGGCGCGGTTCAAGGCCGCTGGTGACGCGCTGTACGCCGCGCGCGCAGAGCAGTCCGCTGCGGAGGAGGCGGAATCCGCCCCGAAGATCGAAGCGCGCGAGGCTCTTCTCGAAGAGGCCAAGGCCGTCGCCGACGAGCCCAACATCAAGCAGGCCCGCGCTCTTCTCACCCGCATCCAGCGCCAGTGGGACGACGTGGGACGCATCTTCCCGCGCGATCGCGAACGCGCGCTGGACGACAAGCTGCGCACGATCGAACAGGCGCTCAAGTCGCGCGAAGAGGTCGATTGGAAGCGCAACAACCCCGAGACCAAGGCGCGTGCGAACGACATGAGCCAGCAGCTGCTCGATGCGATCGAGAAGCTCGAGGGCGAGAAGGCCGCCGCCGAGAAGGCCGGCGACAAGAGGGCCGCCAAGGAAGCGGCTAATGCTCTCGAGGCACGCCGCGCCTGGCTCAACGCGCTCGACGGCTGACCTTATCCACAGCCCGCCCCGGCGAGGTGAGCAGCGGGACACACTGAAGGTGTGCATCCCTCACTGTTCTACCGACCCGGGGCGCTGCTGTCTCCGCAGGAGCTGAACGCCGCGCGACTGGACGGACTGCTCGTCGAGATCGGCGAGGGGTACATGCCTGCAGACCTGCCGGAGGATGCGGGTGCCAGAGCGGCGGCTCTCGCGCCGATACTTCCCCTGGGCTACGCCGCAGGCGGCCCGACGGCCGCGTGGGTGCACGGCGTCGGACAGGCGCCGCCCGCACGTCACCACATCCAGCGCGCCGTGGATCGCCGTCCGCGCATCGAGCAGCGCATGGATGTGATCGCGCATGAAGGCCGAGCCCCGTCCGCTGACCTGATGCTCGTCGACGCCGTCCCAGTGACGACGCCGATGCGCACGCTCACCGATCTGGTCCTCATGTCGGTGCGGTATCCCGAGTGCGATGCGTGGATGCACGAGATGGCAGGGACGCTCCCCGATCTGCTGCCCGAGGTGCACGCGCTGCTCACCGCTCGCCCGCGGATGCCGGGCAAGCTCGCCGCGCTGGCGACTGTCGAGGAACTCCTGGAGGGTCGCGCTCAGCGCGCTCAGGACGAGGTGACGCGGTACACGTCGTAGACCGCGTCGATGCGGCGCACGGCATTGAGCACGCGGTCCAGGTGCACCGAGTCGCCCATCTCGAACACGAACCGGCTGATCGCCAGGCGCTCGTCGTTCGTGTTGACCGTGGCCGAGAGGATGTTCACGTGATGCTCGCTGAGAACGCGTGTCACATCGGAGAGCAGGCCGGCGCGATCGAGTGCCTCGACCTGGATCTGCACCCTGAATACGCTCTTCGTCGTCGGCGCCCACTCGACCTCGATCAGGCGCTGCTCCTCGACGCTGAGCGCCTTGACGTTCACGCAGTCGGAGCGGTGCACCGACACGCCGCTGCCGCGCGTGACGAAGCCGACGATCGGGTCGCCGGGGACAGGTGTGCAGCACTTGGCGAGTTTGACGAGGATGTCGTCCGCGCCGCGCACGAGGATGCCGGAGTCACCGGTGCGCGGCTCCCTGGAGCGCGGACGACCCGGGATCTCGATCGCCCCGGTCGTGGTGTCGTTCGCGGCGATGAGGGCGGTGACCTTCTCCAGCACCGACTGCGTGGAGACATGCCCTTCGCCGACGGCGGCATACAGTGCGGACACGTCCTCGTAGTGCAGCTGATGCGCCACCTCCGAGAAGGAATCCTGACTCATCAGACGCTGGAGCGGCAGGTTCTGCCGACGCATGGCGCGCGCGATGGATTCCTTGCCCTGCTCGATCGCCTCCTCGCGGCGCTCCTTCGTGAACCAGCCGCGGATCTTGTTGCGGGCTCGAGTGCTCTTGACGAAGCTGAGCCAGTCCTGGCTGGGGCCGGCATCCGGGTTCTTGGAGGTGAAGACCTCGACCACATCGCCGCTCTTGACCGCTGTCTCGAGCGGCACCAGGCGGCCGTTGACCTTCGCACCCATGGTGCGGTGACCGATCTCGGTGTGCACGGCGTACGCGAAGTCCACAGGCGTCGCCCCGGCGGGAAGGCCGATGACCCTGCCCTTCGGAGTGAAGACGTAGACCTCCTTCGCACCGATCTCGAAGCGGAGCGAGTCGAGGAACTCGCTGGGGTCCGCCGTCTCGGCCTGCCAGTCCGAGATATGGGCCAGCCAGGTCATGTCGGTGTCCGAAGGTCCGGCGACCGGCCGGCCGCCGTTCATGCGCTCCTTGTACATCCAGTGCGCTGCGACGCCGAACTCCGCCTGCTGGTGCATCTCGTGCGTGCGGATCTGGATCTCGACCGTGCGGCCGCTGGGTCCGATGACCGTGGTGTGCAGCGACTGGTACAGATTGAACTTCGGGGTGGCGATGTAGTCCTTGAACCGTCCGGGCAGCGGCGTCCACCGCGCGTGGATGGCGCCCAGCACGGCATAGCAGTCGCGCACCGAGTTCACGAGTACGCGGATGCCGATGAGGTCGTAGATGTCGTCGAACTCGCGTCCGCGGATCACCATCTTCTGGTACACCGAGTACAGCTGCTTCGGGCGCCCGCCCACCTTGCCGCGGATCCTCAGGTCATGGAGGTCCTCGTTGATGGACTCGATGACCTGCGCCAGGTACTTCTCGCGCTGCGGGGTCCGCTGCGCGATGAGACTGTTGATCTCGGCGTAGATCTTGGGGTGCAGCACCGCGAACGAGAGATCCTCGAGCTCGGACTTGATCGCCTGGATGCCGAGACGATTGGCCAGCGGCGCGTAGATCTCCAGTGTCTCCCTGGCCTTGCGCTCCGCCTTCTCGGGCGGGACGAATCCCCAGGTGCGCGCGTTGTGAAGGCGATCGGCGAGCTTGATCAGGAGCACGCGGATGTCCTTCGACATCGCGACGATCATCTTGCGGACCGTCTCGGCCTGCGCGCTCTCGCCGTACTTGACCTTGTCGAGCTTGGTGACGCCGTCGACGAGCATGGCGACCTCGTCGCCGAACGCCTCGGTCAGCTCGGACAGGGCGTAGCCGGTGTCCTCGACGGTGTCGTGCAGCAGAGCCGCGGCGATGGCCCGAGGTCCGAGCCCCATCTCGGCGAGGATCTGCGCCACCGCGAGCGGATGCGTGATGTACGGCTCGCCGCTCTGGCGCTTCTGCCCCTCGTGCTTCTCATGCGCGACGCGGTATGCGCGTTCGATGATCGCGAGATCGCCCTTGGGATGGTTGACCCGCACAGTGCGGACGAGGTTGTCGAGATCGTTGATGCGGGGCGCGCGAGAGAAGATGCGGGGCACCAGTCTCCTCAGACTGGATCCCTGCGCCTGAGCGCTCGCCTCCGCCATCACTACACCTCCGGGTCAGATCATCCTACGCGCGCAGAACGGGCGCGGCTGCGCGCCCGCTGGAGTCACGCGTCCGCGCGGGCGCGCTCACGCAGTTCGAGCACGCGTGCGTCCTGAGCGATGATCTGCGGCTCCTTCTCGCGGAAGAGCGAGTACAGCGGTGCCGCCACGAACAGCGTCGAGTAGGTCGCGACGAGGATGCCGACGAAGATCGACAGCGAGATGTCGGTGAGCGTCTCCGCGCCGAGCCAGAACGACCCGATGAACAGGATCGCGCCGACCGGGAGGGCTGCGACGACCGACGTGTTGATCGAGCGGATCAGCGTCTGGTTGACGGCGAGGTTGACCGACTCGCCGAACGTGCGCGACGAATTCTCACCGTCCTCGGTCGTGTTCTCCCTGATCTTGTCGAACACCACTGTCGTGTCGTACAACGAATACGCGAGGATCGTGAGGAATCCGATCACCGCCGCCGGCGAGATCTCGAAGCCCGCGAGGGCGTACACGCCGACGGTGATGACGAGAACATCGAGCAGACCGATGATCGCCGCCGCCGACATCTTCCACGTGCGGAAGTAGATCGCGAGGATCAGGAAGGTCAGCGCGAGGAAGATCGCCAGACCCCACAGGGACTGCCGGGTGACGCTCTCGCCCCAGACCGGACCGATGAACGACGAGGTGACCTCTTCGGCGGGTACCTCGTACGCGTCGGCGAGTGCCCCCGCGACGCTCTGCGTCTCCTCCGGGGTCATCTGAGAGGTCTGCACGCGCACGTCGGTGCCGTTCACGATGGCGACCTTGGCGGCGGCCTCAGGGACGACCGACTGCACGGCGCGGGTCGCGGTCGACTGGTCGGTGCTGTCCGGCGCGAGCACCGTGAACTGCGAACCACCGGTGAACTCGATCGAGAACTGCACGGGACGCAGCAGCGGCACGAGGGCGGACGCGACGACGAGAGCGATCGCGATGATGAACCAGAGGCGTCGCCTGCCGACGAACGGGAACGAGGTCTTCCCGCTGTAGAGGTTGTTGCCGAACTCATTCATGGAGGCCATCAGCGCTCTCCCTCGCTTCCGGCATCGGTGGATCTGTCGCCGGCCAGCGCCTCGGCGCGTTTGCGTTCGGCGATGGTCTGTCGTCTTTCGGCTTCTGCGCGGGAGCGGCTGTTCTTGGCCGCTCGTCCCACGGTCGCCGGTGCCACCTGGCGGTACTGCGTGCGAGTGCGGTAGACCGCTCCGAGCGCTTCAGGGTCGAGCCCCGAGAGCTTGTGCCCGCCTCCGAAGAACCGGGTTCTCGCCAGCAGCTGCATCACCGGATGGGTGAAGATGACGAAGATGAACACGTCGATCAGCGTCGTGAGCCCGAGGGGGAAGGCGAAGCCCTTCACGGTGGAATCGGCGAGGACGTAGAGCACGACGGCGGCGAGGACGTTGATCGACTTCGAGATGTAGATCGTGCGCTTGGCGCGACCCCAGCCGTCTTCCACTGCGCCGGTGATCGACTTCCCGTCGCGCAGCTCGTCTCGGATGCGCTCGAAGTAGACGATGAAAGAGTCCGCCGTGAAGCCGATCGACACGATCAGACCCGCGACGCCGGCGAGCGACAGACGGAAGCCGAGTCGCCAGGCCAGGATGCAGACGATGATGTAGGTCAGAACGCCCATCACCGCGATCGACGCGATGATCACCGAGCCGAGTGCGCGATAGCTCAGCAGCGAGTACACCGCGACGAGCGCGAGGCCGATGAGCCCGGCGATAAGACCGATCTGCAGCTGCTGCGTGCCGAGGGTCGCCGACACGGTGTCGGAGCTCTCGGTCGTGAAGCTCAGCGGGAGCGCACCGTACTTGAGCTGGTCGGCGAGCGTCTCCGCCGTCTCCTGGGTGAAGGAGCCGGAGATGCTGGGCTTGCCGTTGAGGATCACGCCGTTCATCTGCGGAGCGGAGATCACCTTCCCGTCGAGCACGAAGGCGAACTGGTCGCGCGGGCTGAGACCGTCGATCTTGTTCTGGTACAGACGCTGGCTGATGTTGCCGAAGACCTCGGTGCCGTTGCCGTCGAGCGTGAGCTGCACGGTCCACGCGCCGGAGTCGGGTGCGCGGCCGCTGGTCGCGTCGTCGATGGCGTCGCCGGAGAGCTCCATCGGTCCGAGGATGTACTTGGCGGTGCCGGTGTCGTCGCACGTGATGAGCGGCTGGTCTTCCGGCGCATCCGCGGCGGTGTTCTCGGGGTCGGCGCAGTCGAAGGCGAGGAACTCGGCCTGCAGCTTCTCCGTGACCCACGACATGTCGCTGCCGTCGGTCGGCTCAGTCGTCGGGGTCGCGTTGGCGTTCGGATCCGGTGTCGGGTACGGCGTGGCGTTGCCGTCTTCGCCGACGAATTCCGTCGCCGGGTCTCCCGCGAAGATCACGGCGCGGAACTCGAGCTGCGCGCTCGCCTGGATGCGTGCGCGGGTCTCCTCGTCGGCTGTTCCGGGGATCTGGACGACGATGTTGCGTCCGCCCTCGGTCGTGATGTCCGCCTCGGCGACACCCGCGGCGTCGACGCGCTGGCGGATGATCGCAGCCGCCTGGTCGAGCTGCTCCTGAGTAGGGTCGGCCCCATCCTCGGTGACGGCGCCCAGGACGATCTGCGTGCCGCCTTGGAGGTCGAGGGCGAGTTCAGGAGCCCAGGAGCTCTGCCCGAGTCCCACGCCCACAGCGTTGATGCCGAACAATGCGGCCGTCACGATGAGAAGGCTGAGAAGGACCTTCCAGGCGTGACGGACTGGAGAAGAAGATGCCACGTACGTTCAGCTTTCTACGATGCCGGGCGGCGGGGCTGAGGACTACTTGTCGTCGGAGTCGCGGTCCAGACGAGCGCGGGTCTCCTCCGGGGTCTCGAGCGACGGAGCGGCAGGCGACTCGAGCGGGGCCTGCGGCTCTTCGACGATCTCGTCGGCGTCGACCTCGGCGTCGGCGTCCTCGGCGTCCGTGACGGCATCCTTCGGCTCGACGATGCGCAGGATCGCCTGGCTGTGCACCTCGATGATGGTGCCGGGAGCGATCTCGACGAGTGCGGGCGAGTCGAGATCATCGGCGTCGTACGCGACGATCGTGCCGTAGAGGCCGCCCTGCATCAGCACCTTGACACCGGGAACGGTCTTGGTGGCCTTCTCCTCCTGCTCGGCCTTCATCTGCTTCTGACGCTTGCGCGTGTTGATGAACATGAAGACGAGGAGAACTGCGAGGAGTCCGAAGAGGACGATTTCCATCAGGCGAAGCCTTTCAAAGTGCGCGCGCCATCGATGGACGCGCAGAGGGGGTCGGGGGAAGCCTTCAGCGATTATAGGTCATCGAACAATGCGGCGGTCTCCGGATGCTGGAGGCCGAGGTGCTCGTATGCCTCGGGCATCGCCACACGTCCCCTCGGCGTGCGTCCGAGGAAACCGATCCGCACGAGGAAGGGCTCGACGACGCTCTCGACCGTCTCGGCCTCCTCGCCCACTGCGACCGCCAGAGTGCTGAGCCCGACCGGGCCGCCGCGGAATCGGCGCACGAGGGTGTCGAGCACTGCGCGATCCAGGCGATCGAGCCCGATCGGGTCGACGTCGTAGAGTTCGAGCGCTGCACGCACCTCGCCGATCGATGCCGATCCGTGCTCGCCGTGCACCAGCGCGTAGTCGCGCACTCTCCGCAGCAGCCGGTTGGCGATGCGCGGTGTGCCGCGAGAGCGCCGTGCGATCTCCGCACGTGCATCGCCTGGCATCGACACGCCCAGCACGCTCGACGATCGGTCGATGACCTTCTCGAGGTCGCTGTCGTCGTAGAACTCGAGGTGACCGGTGAAGCCGAACCGGTCGCGCAGCGGGTTCGGGAGGAGGCCGGAGCGCGTCGTCGCGCCCACGAGAGTGAACGGCGCGAGATCCAGCGGGATGCTGGTCGCACCGGCGCCCTTGCCGACCATGATGTCGATGCGGAAGTCCTCCATCGCGAGATAGAGCATCTCTTCCGCGGAGCGCGCCATGCGGTGGATCTCGTCGATGAACAGCACTTCGCCGGGCACCAGGCTCGACAGCAGCGCGGCGAGGTCGCCGGCGTGCTGGATCGCAGGACCGCTGGAGAGGCGAAGCGGGCGCTCGCTCTCATGCGCGACGATCATCGCGAGGGTGGTCTTGCCGAGGCCCGGAGGGCCCGCGAGGAGGATGTGATCGGGTGAGCGGTTCTGGATGCGCGCGGCGTCGAGCAGCAGTTGCAGCTGGCCGCGCACCTTCGGCTGTCCGACGAACTCGCCGAGGCTGCCGGGTCGCAGCGCCCCTTCGATCGCGAGCTCCGCCTCATCGATGGGCTCGGAGCTCCTGCCCTCGAACGCGCTCTCCTCAGCCACGGGCTGCTCCCGACTTGGCCGGGCCGAGCGCGGCGAGGGCCTGACGCAGCAGGGCAGACACGGACTGACGATCGGCGTCGCTGGCCGCCTCGGCGGTCTCCGTCGCGGCTTCGCCGGCGACCTTCTCGGACCACCCGAGACCCACCAGGGCGGCGGTCAGCTGGGCGACGACATCCGTCCCGGTCCCCGAGCGTGCTTCCGCAGCCCGTGCCGCCGGCGCCTTGAGCTTGCCTGCGAGCTGCACGACGATGAGCTTCGCCGTCTTCGGACCGATCCCTGACACGCGCCGGAACGGCGCATCGTCGTCGTCGCCGACCGCAGCCGCGATCTGGTCGACCGTGAGGTGGCCGAGCACCCCGAGCGCCGATTTCGGGCCGACGCCGGTGACGCTCAGCAGGTGTCCGAACACCTCCAGTTCGAGAGGCTCCGCGAAGCCGAAGAGAGTCAGGGCGTCCTCGCGCACGATCAGGCTCGTGTGCAGGCGCAGCTGCTCGCCGACGCGGCTGGTGTGCGCGACGTCACCGGGGACGAAGACGAAGAACCCCACGCCGCCGACCTCGATCACGACATGGTCTGCACCTGTGGAGAGCACGGTCCCGTGCAGCGAGGAGATCATCTTCCCAGCCTACGAGCCCGATCGTATGTATGTTCGAGCGACACGCTCGGCATCCGCCCACGCGCGCTGCGCCGGGGTCAGCGTCTCTGAGACGCCGGGCGCGGCACCGCCTCTGCGCCAGGCATGGCAGAGCGCGATCGCCAGAGCGTCGGCCGCATCGGCGGGCTGCGGCGGCGCATCGAGACGCAGGATGCGGGCGATCATCGCCTGCACCTGCTTCTTGTCAGCCGAGCCGTAACCGGTCACTGCGGCCTTCACCTCGCTCGGCGTGTGCGTCGCAGCGGGCAGGCCCGCTTCTGCTGCGAGCAGGAGCGCGACGCCGCTCGCCTGCGCCGTGGCCATCACCGTATGACTGTTGTGCTGCGCGAAGACGCGCTCCACGGCGACGGCATCCGGTCGATGCTGCTCGAGGACCGCCCTGATCCCGGTGGCTACGGCGGCGAGACGATCGCCGATCGGCATGTCGGGCGGGGTGCGGATGACACCGACGTGCACCAGACTGCCGCGGCGCGAGCGGTCGACGTCGACGACGCCGACACCGCATCGGGTGAGACCGGGGTCGATGCCCAGAACCCGCAGAGAAGAAGCCGCCACTCCCCCAGCGTACGCGCCGGGAGAGCGACGGCTCCGACGGCGCGCCTCAGTCTTCGCTGTTCTCGAGTTCGGCCTGCACCTCTGCGCTCAGGTCGAAGTTGCTGTAGACGTTCTGCACGTCCTCGCTGTCTTCGAGGGCGTCGATCAGGCGGAAGATCTTGCGTGCGGTGTCTGCGTCGATCTCGACCTTGAGATTCGGCACGAACTCGACGTCGGCTGACTCGTAGTCGATGCCCGCGTCCTGCAGCGCCGTGCGCACGGCGACGAGGTCGGATGCCTCGGTGATGACCTCGAAGCCCTCGGCGTGCGGCTCGATCTCCTCGGCGCCGGCCTCGAGTGCCGCCATCATGACGTCATCCTCTGTCGTGCCCTCTGATCCGACGACGATGACGCCCTTGCGCGTGAAGTTGTAGGCGACGCTGCCCGGGTCTGCCAGAGTGCCGCCGTTGCGGCTGAGTGTGGTGCGCACCTCGGCTGCCGCACGGTTCTTGTTGTCGGTGAGGCACTCGATCATCAGGGCGACGCCGTTCGCGCCGTAGCCCTCGTACATGATCGAGGTGTACTCGACACTCTCGCCGCCGATGCCCGCACCGCGCTTGACCGCACGGTCGATGTTGTCCTTCGGCACCGACATCTTCTTCGCCTTGAACACGGCGTCGAACAGCGTCGGGTTGCCGGCCATGTCGGCGCCGCCGAGCTTCGCCGCGACCTCGATGTTCTTGATGAGCTTGGCCCACGACTTCGCGCGCCTGGAGTCGATGACCGCCTTCTTGTGCTTGGTCGTCGCCCACTTTGAATGCCCGGACATATGTCTCCGCTCGTCGTATCCGCCCTGCTGACGTCGCAGCGCGTCGTCCATTCTAACGAATCCCGTCCGGCGCACCGGATGGGACGGACACACATGTCAGTAGGAATCACACCTGTCAGCCGATAATGCGGTGTTTCTGCCGACATCCGCGATCTGAGCCGACAGGTGTACGGGTCAACGAGAATGCACGGCCGACAGGAACCGTTCGTGGAAGCGCGTCTCCCCGGTGATCTCGGGGTGGAAGCTGATGCCGATCAGCGCGCCCTGCTCGACAGCCACGACTCGGCCGTCCTCCAGGCTGGCCAGCGCGGTCGCCTTCGGCCCTACCCGCTCGATGACGGGCCCGCGGATGAACGCCGCACGCACCTGTTCTGGCCCGAGCGCCGGCACATCGAGGACCGCTTCGAACGACTCGACCTGCCGTCCGAACGCGTTGCGCCGCACGACGACGTCGAGTCCGCCGAACGACTCCTGCCCTTCGATGGCGTCCACGAGGCTGTCGGCGAGCATGATGAGACCGGCGCACGTACCGAGCACCGGCATCCCGTCGCGGATCGCTTCGCGGATCGGATGCTGCAGACCGAACATCCGCGAAAGCTTGTCGATCACGCTCGATTCCCCGCCGGGGATCACGAGGCCATCGATCTGTGCAAGCTCCTCCGGACGGCGCACACGGATGACGTCCGCCCCGAGGTCGTGCAGCACTCGCTCGTGCTCTCGCACGTCGCCCTGCAGCGCCAGGACCCCGACGGTGGGGTTACCAGCCACGCTCGGCGAGGCGGTGAGGTGCGGGCAGATCGGACACGTTGATGCCGACCATGGCCTCACCGAGCCCGCGCGACACTTCGGCGACCGCCTTGGGGTCGTCGTAGAACGTCGTGGCCTTGACGATCGCGGCGGCGCGCTCTGCGGGGTTGCCCGACTTGAAGATGCCGGAACCGACGAACACGCCGTCCGCGCCGAGCTGCATCATCATCGCGGCATCCGCCGGTGTGGCCACGCCGCCCGCGACGAAGAGCACGACGGGGAGCTTTCCCGTCTCGGCGATCTCGGCGACCAGCTCGTAGGGCGCCTGCAGCTCCTTGGCGGCGACGAACAGCTCGTCCTTGGGCAGAGCGGTGAGAGCGGCGATCTCACCGCGGATCTTGCGGATGTGCTTCATGGCCTCCGAGATGTCGCCGGTGCCCGCCTCTCCCTTGGAGCGGATCATCGCCGCGCCCTCGTTGATGCGCCGCAGCGCCTCGCCCAGGTTGGTCGCACCGCAGACGAACGGGACTTTGAAGCCGAACTTGTCGATGTGGTTCACATAGTCGGCCGGCGAGAGCACCTCGGACTCGTCGATGTAGTCGACACCCAGCTCCTGCAGCACCTGCGCCTCGACGAAGTGGCCGATGCGGGCCTTCGCCATGACCGGGATGGACACGGTTTCGATGATGCTGTCGATCATGTCCGGGTCGCTCATGCGCGACACACCGCCCTGTGCGCGGATGTCGGCGGGGACGCGCTCCAGAGCCATCACGGCGACGGCACCGGCATCCTCGGCGATCTTCGCCTGCTCTGCGGTGACGACGTCCATGATGACGCCGCCCTTGAGCATCTCGGCGAGACCGCGTTTGACGCGGGACGACCCCGTCGTGGGGTTCTGGCCGACGGCGGGGTTCTGGTCTGCAGCCATGAGCTGTTCCTTCCGGGTATCCAAACTTGCACTTTGATCTATGCCAAAAGATACCACTGTCGCCGTGCCCCGTAGACTCACATGTCGAGGGGTGACATGAACGACCAGATCACGGGGACCACGGCGTCCGACATCGCGACGAGCGTGCGCGAACTCCGCGATCGCGGGGTGCTGCGTCCCGGCGCCATGCTGCCCCCTGTGCGCGAACTCGCCGCACGACTCGGGGTCAACCGCAACACCACCGTCGCTGCGTACCGGCAGCTCGCGCAGGCGGGACTCGTGGTCAGCCGCGGACGCGCGGGAACCATGCTCGTCGCGCACGATGCGGTCGCCCAGGAGGGCTACGCCGCAGACACCGTGCTGCGCGACGTCGGCACCGGCAATCCAGACCCGCGGCTCATCCCCGACCCCACTCCGGTACTGGCCACGGTCGCCGGGCGTCCGGTGCTCTACGGCGAGCCCGTGATCGACACGGGCCTTGAGGCGTGGGCCCGCGAGTGGATCTCCCCCGATCTCCCCTCGGACGAGTTCCGCATCACCGTCACCAGTGGAGCGGTCGATGCCGTCGAGCGCCTGCTCGCTCAGGCGTTGATGCGCGATGACGCCGTGGCGCTGGAGGATCCGTGCTTCCTTGCCAGCATCCACACCGTCCGCCTCGGCGGCTATCGAGCGGTGCCTGTGCCGGTGGACGACGAGGGGATGACGGTCGAGGGCGTGCGCGCGGCGCTGGATGCCGGCGTCAGGGCGATCATCTGCACGCCCCGCGCCCAGAATCCGACCGGGGCGAGTCTGTCCCCGGCGCGGGCTGCCGCGTTGCGGGAGCTGCTCGCGGAGCATCCGTACGTCCTGATCATCGAGGACGATCACTTCTCCATGCTGTCGTCGCGCGGATACGAGAGCCTGATCGGTCCGGATCACAAGCGCTTCGCGCTGCTCCGCTCGGTGTCGAAGTTCCTGGGGCCCGACATGTGTCTCGCCGTCGCTGCCACCGACCCTGAGACCGCCGAGCGGCTCGCCATGCGCCTGAGTCCCGGTACCACCTGGGTGAGCCACCTGCTGCAGCGTCTGACGCGGGGACTACTCGCCGACGACGATGTGCGCGCAGCGATACGTGCAGCCGGTGCGCACTACGCCGAGCGCAATGCGGCGTTCGCTCAGCAGCTGTGCGACCACGGGATCGAGACCCGTCATGTGGACGGGATGAACCTCTGGGTCGAGCTCCCGATCCCCGCGCAGACGGTATCGGAACGACTCATGCGTCGCGGGTGGCTGGTGCGCACCGGGGACGGGTTCTCGCTCACCGACGCGGAGACGCCCTCGCGTCATCTGCGGCTCACCGTGCACGATCTGACGGATGAAGAGGCCGAACAACTGGTGCTCGACATCGCCGGTGCGGTGCGCTGACGTGCGTGACACGGGCTCGGCAGTGAGAAGATCGAAGGATGAAGATCCTATCGATCCAGTCAGCTGTCGCCTACGGCCACGTCGGCAATTCCGCCGCGGTGTTCCCCCTGCAGCGCATCGGCGTCGACGTGCTTCCCGTCTACACGGTGAACTTCTCCAACCACACCGGTTATGGCGCGTGGCGCGGACCGCTGATCGATCCGAGTGACGTCGCCGACGTCATCACCGGAATCGAGGAGCGTGGCGCATTCGCACAGGTCGATGCGATCCTCTCTGGTTATCAGGGCGGCGAGGGCATCGGCGATGTCATCATCGACGCCGTCGCGCGCGTCAAGGCCGCCAACCCGAAGGCGCTGTACGCCTGCGATCCGGTCATGGGCAATGCGAAGTCGGGATGCTTCGTCGCACCGGCGATCCCTGAGCTTCTGCGCGAGCGCGTCGTGCCGGTCGCCGACATCATCACCCCCAACCAGTTCGAGCTGGGTTTCCTGACCGGCACCGAACCGGACACGCTGGAGTCGACGCTCGCGTCGGTCGACGCCGCCCGTGCGTTGGGGCCGTCGACCGTGCTCGTCACGAGCGTCGAGCGTCCCGATCGCGAAGAGGGCACCATCGAGATGCTCGCGGCGGACGACGCCGGGGCGTGGATCGTGCAGACGCCGTTCCTGCCGATGAAGGCGAACGGCTCGGGTGACGTGACGGCGGCGCTGTTCACGGCCCACTACGTCGAAACGGGCAGCGCGAAGACCGCCCTCGAGCGCACGGCGTCAAGCGTGTTCGACCTGCTGCAGATGACGCTGGACTCCGGTGATCGCGAACTGCAGCTCATCGAGGCCCAGGAGTCGTACGCGCACCCGAAGATGCAGTTCACCGCACGTCAGGTGCGCTGACCCGGTCGCCGGTCGGCCCTGCTGCCGGTCAGGTCTGCGGCCAGGCGTGCGCGACCGCCTCGCGCACCTGCCCGAGCAGCTGCGGCAGCGCCTTGGTCTTGGCGATGATCGGGAAGAAGTTCGCGTCCGACTCCCAGCGCGGCACGATGTGCTGGTGCAGGTGTCCGTCGACGCCCGCACCGGCGACCGCGCCCTGGTTCATGCCCAGGTTGAAGCCGTCGCAGTTCGACACCTCTCGCAGCACCCGCATGCCGGTCTGCGTGAGGGCACCGATCTCGGCGACCTCCTCAGTCGTGGCCTGGTCGTACGTCGCGATGTGGCGGTACGGGCACACGAGCAGGTGTCCGGAGTTGTACGGGAACAGGTTCAGCAGCACGTAGGCCGTCTCACCGCGGGCGACGATGAGCCGCTCTGTGTCCGGGTGCTTCGGCGCCTCGCAGAACGGGCACTCGTCGCGCATGGGCTGCGGGCCCGCCTGGATGTACGCCATGCGGTGCGGCGTCCACAGTCGCTGGAACTGGTCGGGGATACCGGCGAGGTGCGCGCCATCCTCCGCGGCGATGCCGGACGCATCGATCCCCGACGCGGCCTCGGAGTTCGACGGGTCCGGCATCGAGGTCACGCCAGGTCCTCCACGGTGTGCACGAGTGCGTGGGTGTCGATCGCCGTGCGGATGCGGGACACGGCATCCGCGATCGGCACGCCGTTCTCCTGCGTACCGTCACGGAAACGGAACGAGACGGTACCGGCATCCCGGTCCTTCTCCCCCGCGATGAGGATCAGCGGCACCTTGCCCGTGGTGTGGGTGCGGATCTTCTTCTGCATCCGGTCATCCGACACGTCGAGCTCGGCGCGCACGCCGCCGTCGCGCAGAGTCGTGATCACGTCGCCGAGGTAATCGGCGAAATCGTCCGCGACGGGGATGCCGACGACCTGCACCGGCGAGAGCCACACCGGGAAATCACCGGCGTAGTGCTCGAGAAGGATCGCGAAGAAACGCTCGATCGAACCGAACAGCGCGCGGTGGATCATGATCGGGCGCTTCTTCTGCCCGTCCTTGTCCATGAACTCGAGGTCGAAGCGCTCTGGCAGGTTCGGGTCGACCTGCACGGTGGACAGCTGCCACGTGCGGCCGATCGCATCGCGCGTCTTCAGGTCGATCTTGGGGCCATAGAAGGCCGCTTCGCCAGGTACCTCGGTGAGCTTGAGCCCGGATGCCACGGCGACCCGCCGCAGCGCGTCGGTCGACGATTCCCAGAACTCGTCAGAGCCGATCCACTTGGACTTCTCATCGTCCTTCATCGACAGCTCGAGTTCGAAGTCGGTGAGTCCGAAGTCGCGGAGCATCGACAGGATGAACTCGAGGACCTTCGCGACCTCGTCTTCAAGCTGATCCGGGGTGACGAAGAGGTGCGAGTCGTCCTGCGTGAAGCCGCGCACACGGGTGAGCCCGTGCAGGGCGCCGGAGAGCTCGTTGCGGTACACGGTGCCGTTCTCCGCGAAGCGCAGCGGGAGGTCACGGTAACTGCGGGCGCGCTCCTTGTAGATCAGGATGTGCATCGGGCAATTCATGGGCTTCAGGTAGTAGTCCTGGCCCTGCTTGGTGATCTCGCCGTCCTCGTCGCGCTCCTCGTCCATCACGATCGGCGGGAACATGCCGTCCTTGTACGTGACGAGGTGATTCGACGTGAGGAACAGGTCTTCCTTCGAGATGTGCGGGGTGTACACGTAGGTGTATCCGCCCTCGATGTGGCGCTTGCGCGCGTGCTGCTCCATCTCGCCGCGGATCATGCCGCCGCGCGGGTGCCAGACCGACAGGCCGGAGCCGATCTCCTCGGGGAAGGAGAAGAGGTCGAGCTCTTTGCCGAGGCGGCGGTGGTCGCGCTTGGCAGCCTCTTCCAGGCGGTGCTGATAGGCCCGGAGCTCATCCTTGGTCGGCCACGCGGTGCCGTAGATGCGCTGCAGCTGCGGGTTCTTCTCACTGCCGCGCCAGTAGGCCGCGGCGATGCGGGTGAGATCCCAGCCGTTGCCGATCATGCGGGTGCTGGGCAGGTGCGGTCCGCGGCACAGGTCCTTCCAGACGACCTCGCCGTCCTTCGTGGTGTTGTCGTAGATCGTCAGCTCGCCGGCACCGACCTCGACGGATGCGCCCTCGGCGGCCTCCTTGTTGCCGCCCTTGAGTCCGATGAGCTCGAGCTTGAACGGCTCGTTCACGAGTTCGGCGCGCGCCTCATCGTCGGTGACGACGCGGCGCACGAAGCGCTGGCCCTCGCGCACGATGCGCTGCATCTCCTTCGAGATCGCCTTGATGTCCTCGGGAGTGAACGGCGTCTCGACCCCGAAGTCGTAGTAGAAACCGTCGGTGATCGGCGGGCCGATGCCGAGGTTCGCCTGAGGGTTGATGCGCTGCACCGCCTGAGCGAGCACGTGGGCCGTCGAGTGCCGCAGGATCGCGAGGCCGTCTTCGCTGTCGATCGTGACCGGCTCGACCTCGTCGGTCGTCGTCACGGTGGTCGCGAGGTCCTTCAGCTCGCCGTTGACGCGCATCGCGACGACGGATCGGTCGGAGAACAAGGCGAAGCCGTCTGTCGGCTGGGCGTTTTCAGGCACTGATCACTCCATTTCGGGGTCCTCACCAGGTTACTCGCCTCGAGAGCACCGGCTTCACGCCCGCACGCAGCCGCGCACTGTGCCTCGGGCGTGTCTCGGGCGCACACGACGGGGTGATCGTTCGCGCCTTGAGCGCCGTCCGCGTTAACGAAAAGTGCTCCCGTGGAGTGGAAGTCCACGGGAGCGGCGATCACGTTCGTCTAGAAGGGACGACGCGTGAACATCTCAATTCTCTCACACACGGCGCAGTGCGGCTGCCGCTGCGAGGAGGGTATGGGTTCAACGCACCGGTTCCTCGGAGTAGGGTCGCTGGCATGAGCGGCCGATTCATGACGGATGCCGATGGGTGACGCGATGGCGGACGATGCGAACATGTCGCTGGAGGAGATCGCCGGCGAGCTCTACGTCGGGCCGCTGGATGAATTCGTCTCGGCCAGGGATGCACGCGCGAAGGCCACGCCGGATCGCGACCTGGCGGCGGGGATCAATTCACTCCGGAAGCCCTCGGTCGCCGCCTGGGTCGTGAACGTCTTCGCGCGAGAGCGATCCGCGCAGCTCGGCGAAGCCCTTCAGCTGGCCGAAGAGCTCCGCGAGGCTCAGGCGGACCTCGATGCCCAGGCACTGGCGACGCTCGGGCGGCAACGCCGCGCATTGACCTCGCGGCTGGCTCAGAGCGCGGTCGAGCTGGCGAAGGCACGCGGCGCTCGCGTGTCGGCGACCACGTCGGATGCTGTTCGGCAGACCATCAACGCCGCTTTCTTCGATCCGGATGCCGCTGCGGCGGTCGCCTCCGGTCGACTGATCCGCGAACTCGAGCCATCGGGATCGGGCTCTTTCGAGCCTGCAGAGCTGACAGGGGGCGGCGCGGCTCCGTCACCGCAGCCGGCGACGGCTCCAGTCGACGAGGTCAGCGCGCGTCGCGAACGGCGTCACGCGGAGCAGGCCGTGCACGATGCGGAGCGCGCACTGGCCGCGGCCGAGCGACGTCAGGCAGACGCGGAGCGCGCACTCAGCGAGGCCGGCACGCGCGTCGAGAGGCTGACGGCTCAGATCGACGAGCTCGAGACGGAACTCGCGCTGCGGCGCGAGCAGGCCGACGAGGCACGCGCAGACATCGCCGAGGCCGAGAAAGTCCGATCAGCTGCCGATGAGCCCGTGACGGCCGCGCAGCGAGCGCTCGACGACGCTCGGGGCGTGCTGGATAGGTTGTGATCAGCCGCACGGTCCAACGACAAAACCCCCGGCGAGCCGGGGGTTTCAGTGTGCGCGATACTGGGATCGAACCAGTGACCTCTTCCGTGTCAGGGAAGCGCGCTACCGCTGCGCCAATCGCGCCTGTTCAGGCTATTAAGTTGAAGCGACGAGGTGGCGACGGGATTCGAACCCGTGTAAACGGCTTTGCAGGCCGGTGCCTAGCCGCTCGGCCACGCCACCGTGTGGATTGACCCCACGTGCCGTGAGCCCCTCAGAAAGAGACTCCTGCACTCGAGCGGATGACGAGATTCGAACTCGCGACCCTCACCTTGGCAAGGTGATGCGCTACCACTGCGCTACATCCGCGTTGTGTCCGGCTGCACCGGGCACTTGTAAAACATTAGCCGATCATCTCGATCCCGCAAAACCGAAACCCGATCTCGCGCGTGTCATGCGGTTTGGTCATGAGCGCGTGCGACGTTCAGGTAATATCGTTTCTCGACCCCCTGGGTCATGGGCGATTGGCGCAGTTGGTAGCGCGCTTCCTTCACACGGAAGAGGTCATCGGTTCGAGTCCGGTATCGCCCACCGTACTCTCAGCTCTAGAATCCCCGCATGGGACTGCTGACATTCAGCATCAACGTCACTCTGGACGGATGCGTCGACCATCAAGTGGGCATCGCCGACGACGAGACCCACGCCTACTTCACCCAGCTCATGGACAAGGCCGGGGCGATGTTGTGGGGCCGCGTCACCTACGAGATGATGGAGAGCTCCTGGCCGGCGATCGCCCGCGGCGATGAGGAAGCGTCGCTGGCGATGCGCGACTGGGCGGTCAAGCTGGACGCCAAACCGAAGTACGTGGTGTCGTCCGCGCGACAAGAGTTCCCGTGGATGAACAGTCATCGCATCGCCGGCGACCTGCGCGCGGGCGTGCAAGAGCTCAAGGACGCGACTGCGGCCGGTGTGTTGCTCGGCAGCGGTGGACTCGCGGTCGAACTGGACCGGCTGGGGCTGATCGACGAATACAAGTTCCTCGTCCATCCCATGATCGCCGGCCGGGGCCCCACGCTGTACCGAAGCGGGCTCCCCGACACGAGGCGCCTCGACCTGATCTCAGCGACGCCGATGCGCAACGGGGTCGTCGCGATGCACTACCGGCGCGCGCTCGATCACTGAGATGCGTTCGCGACTCTGTCCGCGGTCGGAGCATCGGTGCGCGCACGCAGATGGATGCGCTTGCCCTCCTTGCTGAAGATCGACAGCACCTCCGTCGGCTGCCCTCCGACACCCGACAGCCAGTGCGGGATGCGCGTGTCGAACTCGGCGGCCTCCCCTGGCCCGAGGATGACATCCTGTTCGCCGATCACCAGCCGCAGGCGACCCGACAGGACGTAGAGCCATTCCTGACCGTCGTGCACCTTCGGCTCCGGCACCGCCGTGATGCCGGAAGGGTTCGGCGGGAACGTGACCTTGTACGTCTGCACCGGGCTCGACTCCGGCGAGAGCGATTCGTACCAGGTGTCCCCCATCCGCTTCCTCGTGCGGGCCACACGCGGGTCCGGCGCCTTGCGCGGAACGATGTCGTCGAGCTCCAGCCTCAGCGCCCTGGCGATGGGCACGACGAGCTCCAGATTCGGCGCCCGCTTGCCCGCTTCGAGGCGCGACAGCGTGCTCGATGAGATGCCCGTCGCATCCGACAGGTCGGCGAGCGTCATGCTGCGCTTCTCCCGCCAGCTCTTGAGCCGAGGCCCGATGAGTGCGACCGCGTCGTCCGGCATAGCCATCTCCTTGCTGATTCGGCATCGATACTTGCCACAACGATATCATTCACGCACTCTGGATTCATGACAATCGACGAGCGTTCCATGACAGTCCCCGCATCCCCCGACGCAGAGCCCTGGGATGTCGTGATCATCGGAGGAGGCGCAGCCGGCCTGAGCGCCGCGCTCATCCTCGCCAGAGCCAGACGACGTGTTCTCGTGCTCGATGCGCAGCAGCCGCGCAATCGCTTCGCCCCGCACATGCACGGCGTGCTGAGCCGCGACGGCTACTCACCGCTCGACCTCGTGGCCGATGGGCGGCGCGAAGTACTCGCCGCGGACGGAGTCATCCGCACTGCACACGTCGTCGATGCCCAGGCTGTTCCCGACGGGTTCGAGGTCAGCACCGACGCCGGCGCTCGCATCGTGGCCCGTCGTCTCATCGTCGCCACGGGGACCCGCGCCGCGCTTCCCGAGATCGACGGACTCGCCGAGCAGTGGGGTCGGGGCGTCGTGGCATGCCCGTACTGCGACGGTTACGAGGCTGCCGGTCGGCGGATCGGCGTTCTGCTCGGCTCCGTCGCTGGAATCCACAAGGCGCACATGTTGCGTTCGTACTCCGACGACATCACGGTGTTCACGGCACTCGCAGACCCCATCCCCGACTCCGAGCGGCGCATCCTCCTGCAGCGCGGCATCCGCCTCGAGGATCAGAGGGTCTCGGGCGTCACCTCCGACGGCGATCGGCTGACCGGAGTCGCGCTCGCCGACGGCACGGTCGTGCCGGTGGATGCGCTCTTCGCGGAGCCACGACTCGTGCCGCTCGATGACGTGGTGCAGCAGCTCGGCGCAACGCGCACGGAGACGCCGTTCGGCTCATGGCCGACCGTGGATGAGTTCGGCCGGACGAGTGTTCCAGGACTATGGGCGGTGGGCAACACCGCGAATCCGGCCGCGCTCGTGCCGATCGCGATGGGCTCGGGAGCGACGGCTGCCCTCGCGCTGAACGGAGAGTTCGTCGCAGAAGAAGTGGCTGCGGCCGCGGCTGCGGTTGACGCCGAGCAGGATGCGGGCGTGCGATGACGGCCCAGCCGGATGACATCGCCACGGAGGCGACCCGGTTCTGGGACGAGCGCTACACGAGCCGCCGCACGGAGCATGGCCGGATGTGGAGCGGGCGCGTGAACGCGACCGTCGCTCAACAGGTGTCCGAACTCGCCCCTGGCCGTGTGCTCGAGCTCGGATCAGGTGAAGGCGCCGACGCTCTCTGGCTCGCGGAGCGGGGCTGGAGGGTCACCGCTGTCGACATCTCGACCGTCGCTCTCGAGGTCGGAGCCTCAGAAGCTGCGAAGGCGGGGCTCTCCGACCGGATCGATTGGGTTCAGTCCGATCTGGCGAGCTGGTCCCCGTCGGACGAGTACGACCTCGTCACGTCGGCGTTCCTGCACTCCCCCGTCGAGTTCCCCCGGGATGCGGTCCTCCGACGTGCGGTCTCCGCCGTCGCTCCTGGAGGCAGGCTGCTGATCGTCGGGCACGGAGGGTTCCCCCCGACGTCCGAGCATGTGCACGACACCGAGATCCCACCGTTTCCCACGTCCGACGAGGTACTGGCGTCGCTCGACCTGACGAACGACTGGACGATCGAGACCAACACGGCGGTCGAGCGAACGGCCAAGTGGCGTGGCGACGAAGACGTGGCTCTCTTGGACACAGTGCTGCGCGTGCGCCGGTTCGGG
>NZ_JBLVOB010000006.1:388337-406930 GCF_053543555.1 Microbacterium xerophyticum
GACACGGCGCCCCCCCAGGCTCTTTCGCGGCTCGGAGTCCGATCAGCGGTTGCGGTTCGCCGTCGGTCCCGGCTGCGGCTTCGAGAACAGCACCACGATGATCACCGTGACGCCGACCACGACATGCGGCAGCCAGACGTTGAGCGCCTCGCCGGCGAACCCGAAGATCCAGGGCGACAACGCCAGGAACAGGCTCGCGACGATGTCGAACACGAGGTGGACGGGCATCGGGATGAAGCCGAAGGGGCCCCACTCGTACTTCGTGAACAGGCTGTAGACGATCAGACCGACGCCGAGCACGATCGGGATGACGACGGCAGGTCCTCCGACCCCGGCGAACCCGAACAGCCACGGCGCCGCGATGAGCGCGATGCCGACGAGGTAGTCGAGGACGCCGTGAACCTTGGTGGGGATGAAGCGCATGATTCCTCCTTGAGTATGGCCGCGGTATCGCGGCTGTCATCAGAGGTTCGGCGCAGTGGGGAAATCGGATGGGATGCCGACGAGAGCATTATCACGCGGAGTCGGAATCTCCGTCTGCTTCCGACATCCCCGGGCCCGGTCCTGGCCGCACCGCCGCGTCTTCGGCGACGTCCACCCGTGTGACGCCCTCACGTTCGGTCACTTCCACCCGCGGCGCCGCATCGGCCTCGGTCGCGTCTGGCGCCGTCGTGAGCTGATCCTCGCGCTTCCGCTCCTTGCTCATCTCTTCGTGTGACACGCCGCATCCTTTCGTCCGGGGTTCCCCAGCGTATGCGTGGGCGGGTCCGGAGTGCAGGGGCTTGTCGTCAGCGGTCGACATGGCTATGCGATGCGCCTGGTCACGGTTCACGCCTTACCCGCATTTTTCACTGCTACGGTGAGCGAAGTCGGCATCTTGCCGGCGTCAGGGAAGACTTCTTGTCGACCAACGGGCCTGTTCTGGCCATTTCGTTCTCCGTCGCCTCCTCTGGATCACCTTGAGGAGACCCGATTCCCGTGCACCCGCACACCCGTTCAACAGACTCCCGCACAGACGCCGACGCAAGATCGCTTCCGGCACTGCCCATCGGTTCGACCGCCATCGTCTACTGCGAGGCGCAGTTCGCCGAACAGGACGGCAAGACCGCCAACGGCCTGGTCCGTCATTCCGAGAGGTACGAGATCCTCAGCGTCATCGACAGTCACCACGCGGGGGCGGATGCCGGGACTGTGCTCGACGGCGTCGCTAGCGGCATCCCGATCCTCGCGAGTCTCACGGAAGCCATCGCGCACGCCGGCAGCACGCCGGATTACCTCATCTGCGGCGTAGCGCCAGCGGACGGGTTGTTGTCGGACGCGCAGCGGGTCGTACTGCTCGACGGCGTCGCGCGCGGCATGCACATCATCAACGGCCTGCATGAGTTCCTCAACGACGACGCGGAGTTCGCCGCGGCCGCGCTCCTCGCCGGCGTCACGATAACTGATGTGCGTCGGCCCAAGGACAAGAAGGACCTCCATCTCTTCTCCGGGCGGATCTTCGACGTCACCTGCCCGAGGATCGCGGTTCTCGGCACGGATGGTGCGGTGGGCAAGCGGACGACGTCGACGCTGCTCGTCAAGGCGCTCAACGACCGCGGCATCCGCGCCGTCATGGTCGGCACAGGACAGACCACCATCATCCAGGGCGGTCGATACGGTGTGGCGCTCGACGCGCTGGTGCCGCAGTTCTGCTCCGGCGAGGTCGAGAATCAGGTCGTCGCCGCCTTCGAGGGCGAGGATCCCGATGTGATCATCGTCGAAGGTCAGGGCGCGCTCAGCCATCCCGCGTATCTCACCTCGGCCCATATCCTCCGCGGCAGTCGTCCGGCCGGCGTGATCGTCCAGCATGCGCCGGGCCGACGCGTGCTCGGTGATTTCCCGATGATGCCGATGCCGGACGTCGCCAGTGAAGTCACCCTGATCGAGGCTTTCGCCGACACCCGGGTGATCGGCGTGACCGTGAACCACGAGAACCTCACCGAGACGCAGATCGCCGCAGCCATCGACGAGATCGAACTCGACCTCGGAGTCCCCGCGACGGATCCGCTGACCAGGCCGTTGGACGAACTCGTCGACATGGTGCTGCAGGCGTTCCCCGAGCTGTCGAAGGCGCTCACACGGAGCCCCGCCTGACGAGCGGAACCCGCGTCGTCAGCGTCGTCTGACGGGCTGCTGCAGCTCGGTCACCCAATCGGACTGGTCATCCGATATGGCGCGGACATACAGTTCCCGGCAGGGACCGGCGTGAACCAGGCCACGCGCGAAGATCTCGGAATGGATCGCTTGCCAGCTCTCGGCGATGCGGTCCATCGAGCCGAGATGGATGCCGCACACCGCGGTCTCGGAGGCAGGAAGGTCCACGATCTCGAACCCTTCGCCCGCGGGCCCGCTGTACGCGTACCCGGCGACGATCTGAAGCCCGTCCTCGGTCGTGTCGTACTGCGCGATCGGCGTCGCCAGAGCCCCCTGCTCACCGCCGATGATCTCAGCGACGGCGTCGAAGGACGGACCGACGGCACCGGCCACCTCTGGTTGGTCGGCGACGACAGTGCGGCGTGCCGCGAGACGGACGGCGGGCAGGGGCTTCTCGATGATCTCGATCTGGGACATGTGGTTCTCGCTCTCTATGAGATGGAGACGCCGCTCCACGTCGACGAGTCGTCCGGCTGCGATCCTGTGCTCCTGCTCAACCTCTGCGCGACGGATGCGCAGCAGGGCGGCGATGCGATCCGCATCGACCCCCTGATCGAGAATCGATGAGATGTCGTCGAGGCCGAACCCGAGCTGTCGCAGAGCGACGATCCTGTGCAGGCGCTCGAGCTGGGAGGGGTCGTACGATCGATAACCGCTGAACTCGTCCACGTGAGCCGGCACGAGCAGACCGGCGGTGTCCCAGTGCCTCAGCATCCGGTGGGTCACCTGACCGATCTGCGCGAACGCTCCGATGGATAACATGACTCAGTTCTCTCGTCTTCCACAGTGTGAGAGTCAAGTATCGCCGCAGAAGCCGACGTCGTAAGCCAGCGCTACGCTCTCCGTGATGTCCACGTCCACTGCGCTCCCCGGTCCCTGCACACTGTGCGGCGGTGCCGACGGCCGACGTGTGAGCGGCTCCTGGTACTGCGCCGCTTGCGGTTGGAGATACGGCGACGTGCCCGATCCCGATCTCCCGCTGCCCCGCATCGACGTCGTGTACTACCTGCGCTTCGATCGTCGGGTGAAGATCGGCACCAGCATGCGTCCGCGGCAGAGGCTCGCCAGCATCCGCCATGACGAACTTCTCGCGTTCGAGCCCGGAGGCAGACCGGTCGAACAGCAGCGGCATCGCGAGTTCGCGCACCTGCGCGAAGGCGGCGAATGGTTCACGTTCAGCCATGAACTCCAGGTGCACACCACGACGCTTCGCGCGGAGGGCGACCCGTGGCGACTTCACGCGCGGTGGTTGAGCGAGGCCCTTCGTTCATGACCCGCACGCTCGGGACGCCCAGACGCGCCACGGCGCGAGATCAGTCGAGCCGCGCCCACCCGTAGCGGGAGATCAGCGCCGACGCCACCTGGTCGTACAGCGCCCGCTTCAACACGGCGGCCTCTCGTCTCATCCCGCCGTCGTGCACGCTGTAGAGCAGTTCGATGTCGACCCACGACTCGCGCCCCTGCGAATCCCAGGCACCGCTGCCGATCGAGAGGAAGTCCCTGTCACGATCATGCGGCTTGCTCGTCATCCGTACCGCGTAGACGCGGTCTGCGGACTGCCTCCCGATGACCAGCACGGGGCGGTCCTTGCCCCGGCCGTCGTTCTCCTCATAAGGCACCCATGTCCAGATGATCTCGCCCGAATCCGGCGCATCGTCCTTGGCGGGGCTGTAGCCGACCTGGAGATCCCTGATGCGGTCGGGGTCGACCCGCACGGTCTCGCTCCCCCGCAGCCGACCCGCATCGCCCTCGGTGGCGACAGCGTCCGACACGTTCGAACGCCCCGTCTCCTTCTCAGGAGAACGGGGCGTCCGAGATGTCAAAGCCTTCAGGACGATGTCGGCGAGCTGAGAAAGGATGCTCTTGGAGGAGGTCACCCCGTCACCCTACCGGCGACATGCGGCCGAGTCGGCTCAGGCGTCGACCAGGGCGTAGCCCTCCTCGCCGTGGACGACGGAGTCGACGCCGGCGATCTCGTCCTCATTGGTGATGCGGAACCCGATCGTCTTCTGGATCGCGAACCCGATGATGAAGGCGACGACGAAGGCGTAGATCAGCACGCCCAGTGCTGCGATCACCTGAACAGCGAGCTGGCGGGCGTCGCCGCCGACGAACAGTCCGGTCTCCGAAGCGAAGAAGCCGAGGTAGATCGTGCCGAGCAGGCCACCGACCAGGTGGATGCCGACGACGTCGAGCGAGTCGTCGAAGCCGAGACGGAACTTCAGTTCGACCGCGAGTGCGCAGACGATACCGGCGAGAGCACCGAGCAGCAACGACCATCCAGGCGTCAGGTTCGCACAGGCGGGCGTGATGGCGACGAGACCTGCGACCGCACCGGAGGCCGCGCCCACCGAGGTGGCCTTGCCGTCCTTGATGCGCTCGATCAGGATCCAGCCGAGGATCGCGGCGGCGGTCGCACCGAGCGTGTTCAGCCCGATGAGGCCGACACCGCCCATGTCCTCCGACAGCCATTCCGCTCCCGCGTTGAAACCGAACCAGCCGAACCACAGCAGTGCAGCGCCCAGAAGCGTCAGCGGCACGTTGTGCGGCTTGAGGATGCCCTTCTGGAATCCGATGCGCTTGCCGAGAACGAGAGCAAGAGCGAGAGCGGCGGCACCCGCGTTGATGTGCACGGCCGTTCCACCCGCGTAGTCGATCACGCCGATGCCGCTGTCCTCACCGAACAGCGTGGTGCCGAGGTTCATGATCCATCCGCCGCCCCAGACCCACGCGGCGATCGGGAAGTACCCCACCGTGGCGAAGATCCCGGCGAAGATCAGCCAGCTGCCGAACTTGGCGCGGTCGGCGATGGCTCCCGAGATCAGTGCGACCGTGATGATGGCGAAGGTGGCGCCGTACGCGACACCGAGCAGAGCGACGTTCGAACCTTCACCGGTGGCGAGGCTGGAGAGCCCGAAGGCGGCGAACGGGTTGCCCGCGAACTGCGTCGGGCTCTCGACCGCGCTCATCGAGAAGCCGAACAGGATCCAGAGCACCGCGACGAGTCCGATGGAGCCGAAGCTCATCATCATCATGCTGACCACGCTCTTCGCCTTGACGAGACCGCCGTAGAAGAACGCGACGCCTGGCGTCATCAGCAAGACCAGCGCTGTCGCGGTGATCGCCCACGAGATGTTGCCGGGAGCATCCATAGGAAAACCTCACATCCGAAGTAATTGAGAGCTTCAGTGTGGCGAGGCCCGATTTCCGGGAAGCGCAGTGAGTGTTACCGCGCGGTTACACCCGACCGCCCGATGTAACCATCGCGTTACGCGACGCTGGGTTGCTGCGCAGAATGTGTGAGGGCGTTGAGTCTGGAGATGGCGCGGAGATACTTCTTGCGGTATCCCCCGCCGAGCATCTCTTCGGCGAAGACCTGATCCAGGCTCACCCCTGTCGCGACGATCGGAACCTGCGCGTCGTAGACGCGGTCGACGAACGCGACGAACCGCAGCGCCTCCGACTGGTCCGTCAGCACCTGCACCTCACGGAGACCGACGAGATCGAGCCCGTCGATGAGGCGGATGTAACGGGACGGGTGCACCTTGGCCAGATGCCGGATGACGTCGCCGAAGAGATCGTCGGATGCTGTGCCCGCTGTGTCGGCGATGCGCTGCGCGTATTCGACCTCTTCCAGCGTGACGGCGTGTCCGTCGAGAGCGCGCTGACGGAAGTCGACGCCGTCGATACGGATGGTCTCGAAGCTGTCCGACATCGCATGGATCTCGCGGAGGAAGTCCTGCGCGGCGAAGCGCCCCTCTCCGAGAGCGTTCGGCGGCGTGTTCGACGTGGCGGCCAGGCGGGTGCCGGTGGTCACCAGCTCACCGAGCAGCCGCGTCATCACCATGGTGTCGCCGGGATCGTCGAGTTCGAACTCGTCGATGCAGATCAGATCCGCACCGCGCAGCAGGTCGACCGTGTTGCGGTAGCCGAGCGCTCCGACCAGCGCCGTGTTTTCGATGAACGAGCCGAAGTACTTACGACGTGCCGGCATCGCGTGATAGATAGACGCGAGCAGGTGTGTCTTGCCGACGCCGAAGCCGCCGTCGAGATACACGCCGGGCTTCAGCTCCGGCTCTTTCTTGGCCCGGCTGAAGAACCCGCCTCGCTTCGCGGGAGCGCCTCGCCCGGCGAACTTCTCCAGCAGTGCCTTCGACTCGGCCTGGGACGGGTACGCGTCATCCGACCGGTAGCCCTCGAATGTCGCATCGTCGAACTGCGGGGGCGGAACCAGGCTCGCGAGCATCTCGGGGCCGGTCACCACCGGTTGACGTTCGGTGAGATGGATGACGTTCGCGTTGTCGGTGTCGTTCATCGGTTTCCTGTGTCGAAGTCTTACAGAACGGGTGCCAGGCGCACCGAACGGCTCTATCGTCGAAGGGACGGCTCAACACTACGCCGTCACAGCCAGAGCCTTCGCTCGCACCTCACCCTGGAGCGCCACGTGACCATCGAGTTCGATTCCTCATCCGAGAAGTTCGCCGAGTACGCCGAGCCGGGCCGTCTCGTCACCACCGACTGGCTCGCAGCGCACCTCGGCGAACCGGGTCTGGTCGTCGTCGAGTCCGATGAGGACGTTCTGCTCTACGAGACGGGGCACATCCCCGGAGCCGTGAAGGTCGACTGGCACACCGAGCTCAACGACCCTGTCGTGCGCGACTACGTCGACGGAGAGGGTTTCGCCGCACTGCTCAGCAGAAAGGGCATCTCCCGCGATGACACCGTCGTGATCTACGGCGACAAGAACAACTGGTGGGCGGCGTACGCCCTGTGGGTCTTCTCCCTCTTCGGCCACGAGGACGTGCGCCTGCTCGACGGCGGACGCGACCGCTGGATCGCCGAGGGCCGCGAGATCACCACCGACCGTACGGAGATCGCACCGACCGACTACCCGGTCGTCGAGCGCGACGACTCGGTCCTACGGGCCTACAAGGACGACGTGGTCGCGTTCATCGGCAACGGACCCCTGATCGACGTCCGCTCCCCCGAGGAGTACAACGGTGAGCGCACGACAGCCCCGGCGTACCCGGAGGAGGGCACGCTGCGCGCCGGGCACATCCCGACCGCGCAGAGCGTGCCGTGGGCCAAGGCCGTCGCAGAGGACGGCGGCTTCCGCACCCGCGCCGAGCTCGACGCGATCTACCGCGACGGCGCGGGAGTGAAAGACGGCGACGACGTCGTGGCGTACTGCCGCATCGGCGAACGCTCCAGCCACACCTGGTTCGTGCTGAAGCACCTGCTCGGATTCGAGAACGTGCGCAACTACGACGGTTCGTGGACCGAGTGGGGCAGCGCCGTGCGAGTGCCGATCGTCACCGGCAGCGAGCCAGGCTCCCTCTGAGCGTGTGACAATGACAGGGATGAGCACCACGCACGTTCCTGACACCCTCGCGGAGATCCGCGACGACTTCCTCGAGCTGCCTGAGGCCGAGCGCCTTCAGCTGCTGCTGGAGTTCTCCAACGAGCTCCCGGAGGTGTCGGACGAGGTCGCGAACCACCCGGAGATGTGCGAGCGAGTGGCGGAGTGCCAGTCTCCCGTCTACATCTACGTCGAAGTCCACGACGACGTCGTCACGATGCATGCGACGGCGCCGCCGGAGGCGCCGACGACCCGCGGCTTCGCGAGCATCCTCGTGCAGGGCATCACCGGGCTGTCGGCGGACGAGGTGCTCGCGATCCCCGACGACTACCCGCAGAGCATCGGTCTCACCCGTGCCGTCTCGCCCCTGCGCATCGGCGGGATGACCGGGATGCTGATGCGCGTCAAGCGCCAGGTCACGCAGAAGCGCTGAAGCCGTTCGCCGACATCCAGTCGGTGATCGCTTTCGTCCACCCGATCTGGTCGTAGTTCCAGATCTTCGTGTGCCGTGCCCCCGTGAACCTCGGCATCGTCACGAGATCGGGGCGCGCTTCGGCCAGCGCGTGCGAGGCATCGGCCGGCACGAATCCGTCGTCCTCGCTGTGCAGTACGAGGATCGGCACGGTCAGCTCGTCGGCGCGCGCGACCATGTCGAGCTTGTCGAAGGAGATCACGAACTCCGCCCCGGAGAGCCGCGCGGTCAGCGGTGACGACAGCGCATTCATCGCCAGCGCGGGGAACGGATCACGGATCCCCTCCTCGCGCGCTTGGAAGCGCAGGACGCCCCGCCAGTCGACCACGGGCGAATCGAGCACGAGGCCGGCGATGGCCTCCCGATGCGCGGACGACACGGCCGTCTGCAGAGCGATCGCTCCACCCATGGACCAGCCCATCAGCAGCACTCTGGTCGCCCCATGTCGCAGCGCGTACGAGATCGCCGCATCGACGTCACGCCACTCCGAAGCACCGAGGGCGTACGACCCGCCCTTGCTGCGCGGCGCTTCACCATCGTTGCGATAGGAGACGACGAGGTTGGGCATTCCCAGCGCATGGAACACCGGCACCGCCCGCAGGCACTCCGCGCGAGTGACTCCGCGGCCGTGCACCTGGATGACCCACGTCGAAGACTCGGCGGGGAACATCCACGCGGGGCACGGTCCGGCGGGCGATCCGATCAGCACGTTCTCCCACGGCAGGTGCAGTTCGCTCGGTGACGAGTAGTACCAGCCGCTGAACCCGGCGGCCCGATCGATCTTCGCGCCGGACTCGATCTGCGTGAGGAGCTTGCGTCGTACGCGTGTCGCGTCTGCGCTCAGCACGGCGCCGAGCTTCACATAACCGTGCGTGCCCGTCGTGAACAACCCGTAGCGACCGGGGAGCTCGGTGTCCGGAGTGCGCGAGAGCTCGATCGTCTGCGCCCCGGTGTCGACGGCCAAGATCTCGGTGTCCGCCGCGCGGGGCGACGGGGTGACGACGCGCCGGGCGATCGCGAACACGAGAAACGCGGCCGCAGTCCCGAGCATCGCGATCAGCGCAGGGACGAGCAGTGCAACGGCGTGCCTGAGACTCTTCATCGCTTCCTGACTCTAGCCTGTCAGCGTGAGCGCACATCCCGATGCCGGAGCGCATTTCGAACGTGCCGCAGCCGAGCTGCGCGACACGGTCTTCCGAGACGACATCGTGATCCGCGAGATCCCCTCCCCGCAGGGCCTCGCACCGTTCTCGATCGCTCTCGCAGCCGACGTCCGCCCCGACGACCACGGTGACTCGATCTACGGCACCGGACGGTTCGTCCTGCTGCATGATCCCGACGCCCCGCCCGCATGGGGCGGAGCATGGCGGATCGTGACGTTCGCCCAGGCGCCTCTCGAGCCGGAGATCGGCACCGATCCCCTCCTCGCGGATGTGACGTGGTCATGGCTCGTGGACGCTCTGGATTCTCGGGATGCCTCGTACCACTCCGCGTCCGGCACGGCGACGAAGACTCTCTCAAAGGGCTTCGGTGCGCTGGCTGAGGAAGGCGACGGAGCCCAGATCGAACTACGATCTTCTTGGACGCCGGAAGAACCGTTCCGACCGCACGTGGAAGCATGGGCCGAGCTCGTCGGCATGCTCGCCGGTCTCCCGCCCGGCTCAGAGAACATCGCCGTGTTCGGCGCACGAAAGGCAGGGCGTGACTGAGTACAGAGTCATCGACGACCCGATCGAGTTCCAGGCGGCCTGCAGATCGCTGGCCGCGGGCTCAGGACCTGTCGCGGTCGACGTCGAACGGGCATCAGGGTTCCGCTACTCGCAGCGCGCATATCTCGTGCAGGTGTTCCGCCGCGGCGCTGGCGTCTTCCTCTTCGATCCGCCGGCGATCGGCGACTTCGCCGCGCTGCAGAATGCGATCGGCGACGTCGAGTGGGTACTCCATGCCGCCAGCCAGGACCTGCCGTCGCTGCGCGAGCTCGAACTCGAGCCGGCGACGATCTTCGACACCGAGCTCGCCGCCCGCCTGCTCGGCCACGAACGCGTCGGCCTCGCAGCGGTGGTGGAGGACACCCTCGGCATCACGTTGAAGAAGGAGCACTCCGCCGCCGACTGGTCGACGCGCCCACTGCCCGACGCGTGGCTCGACTACGCAGCGCTCGACGTTCTGCATCTCGTCGACGTGCGCGACGTCATCGCGACCGAACTCGAGGAGCAGGGTAAGACCGACTTCGCAGCGCAGGAGTTCGCCGCCACGCTCGCACAGCCGCCCCGGCCGCCGAGAGAAGACCCCTGGCGCCGCCTGAGCGGTCTGCATCAGGTGAAGGGCGCCCGCGGACTCGCTGTCGCCAGGTCGCTGTGGGAGGCGCGCGAAGAATTCGCGCAGCAACAGGACACATCTCCAGGGCGCCTCGTTCCCGACCGGTCGCTGGTCGCCGCGGTCCTCGCGAACCCGCAGAGCAAGCAGGCACTCGCCGGCGTCCAGGCGTTCAACGGGCGCGCCAGCAGGTCTCAGCTCGACCGGTGGTGGGACGCGATCGTCAGGGGGCGCGAGGCTCCAGCGGTGCCCCGCGAGCGGGGACACAGCGACGCTCTGCCTCCCGCGAGGGCCTGGAGCGAGCGGAATCCTGAGGCCGACGCGCGCCTCAAACTCGCGCGTCCGGTCGTGGAGGCCCGCGCCGAAGAACTCGGAATGCCGACGGAGAACCTGCTGAAGCCCGAGACGCTTCGACGGGTCGCATGGGCTCCCCCCGAGTTGACGGCGGATGCCGTCGGCGCGGCCCTGGCAGATCTCGGCGCGCGGCCGTGGCAGATTGAGCAGACTGCACAGAAGATCGTGGATGCCTTTGTAGAAGCCGGTCAATCGGCAGATCAGCCCGCCGCGTCCGAGTCGTAGGTTCGATCCAACCGATTCCCCACGGTATCCGGCGACTCGTAGTCTGAGGTCAAACCTAACCTTGGAGGCAGAGTGGCCGAGATCTCGGACGTCTACTTCGTTGATGGCGTACGCACCCCGTTCGGGCGCGCCGGCGAAAAAGGCATGTACTGGAACACACGCGCGGACGATCTCGCTGTGAAGGCGACGATCGGTCTGATGGAGCGCAACGCCGGCATTCCGGCCGAGCGCATCGATGATGTCGCGATCGCCGCCACATCGCAGACGGGCGATCAGGGTCTGACGCTCGGCCGCTCGGTCGCGATCCTCGCCGGCCTGCCCAACACCGTCCCCGGTCTCGCGGTCGAGCGCATGTGCGCCGGCGCGATGACCAGTGTCACCACCATGGGTGCGTCGATCGGCATCGGCATGTACGACTTCGCCCTCGCGGGCGGCGTCGAGCACATGGGCCACCACCCGATCGGCGGCAACGCTGACCCGAACCCCCGCTTCGTCGCGGAGAAGATGGTCGACCCCGGTGCCCTGAACATGGGCGTCACGGCCGAGCGCATCTTCGACCGTTTCCCTCACCTCACCAAGGAGCGCTCCGACCGCTTCGGCATGCTGAGCCAGCACAAGGTGCAGGCCGCGTACGACGCAGGCAAGATCCAGCCCGACCTCGTGCCCGTGGCGATCAAGGGCGCCGACGGTGCCTGGGGCCTCGCCACTGAGGACGAGGGTCGCCGTCCCCAGACGACGATGGAAGACCTCGCCGCGCTGAAGACGCCGTTCCGCCCGCACGGTCGCGTGACCGCCGGCACCTCGTCTCCGTTGACCGACGGCGCCACCATGTCGCTGCTCGCCGGTGGCGGGGCGGTCAAGGAGCTCGGCCTGAAGCCGAAGATGAAGATGGTGTCGTTCGCCTTCGCCGGCGTGCAGCCGGAGATCATGGGCATCGGTCCGATCCCCTCGACCGAGAAGGCGCTGAAGAAGGCCGGTCTGACGATCTCCGACATCGGACTGTTCGAGCTGAACGAGGCGTTCGCGATCCAGGTCATCTCGCTGCTCGATCACTTCGGCATCGCCGATGACGACCCTCGTGTCAACCAGTGGGGCGGCGCGATCGCGATCGGCCACCCACTCGCGGCATCCGGTGTCCGACTGATGATCCAGCTCGCGGCGCAGTTCGCCGAGCGTCCCGACGTGCGCTACGGCCTCACGGCCATGTGCGTGGGCCTCGGTCAGGGTGGCTCCGTCATCTGGGAGAACCCCTTCTACGACGGCAAGAAGCGGAAGTGAGCGGCGACGTGACCGACTACGAAAAGATCGATTTCTCCTCCATCCTGGCGCTCGCCGGCGACGAGGTCGTCACGCACTCCCCCGTGCGCGACATCCGCCTCCCATCCGGCAAGGTCCTGGCGCTCATCACCCTCGACAACGGTCGCGATCACACGCGGCCGAACACGCTGGGCCCCGCCACGCTGACCGAGCTGGGTGAGACGTTGTCCGGGCTGAAGGCCCGCGCCGCGGCCGGCGAGATCCAGGCCGTCGCCATCACCGGCAAGCAGTACATCCTCGCCGCGGGCGCTGACCTCTCGGACATCTCCAAGGTGCAGTCGAAGGAGCAGGCCAAGCTCATCGCTCAGCTGGGCCACAAGGTCATCGGCTCGCTCAGCGAACTCGGTGTGCCGTCGTTCGCCTTCGTGAACGGACTCGCGCTCGGTGGCGGCCTCGAGATCGCACTGAACTCGACCTATCGCACGGTCGACGCCTCCGCGGCCGCCGTCGCATTGCCCGAGGTCTTCCTCGGCATCATCCCCGGGTGGGGAGGCGCGTATCTGCTGCCGAACCTCATCGGCATCGAGAACGCACTCGAGGTGGTGATCTCGAACCCGCTCAAGCAGAACCGCATGCTCAAGCCGCAGCAGGCGTTCGACCTCGGCATCTTCGACGCGATCTTCCCCGCCGCCAACTATCTCGAGAACTCACTCGCGTGGGCGGATGCCGTACTCGGTGGCAAGAAGGTCGAGCGAAAGAACGAGCCGGGCAAGCTGGAGCGTCTGACGAAGTGGCCGATCGCCATCAAGATGGCGCGCGGCATGCTCGAGTCGAAGATCGGCACCGTGCCGAAGTCGCCGTACGCGGCGCTCGAGCTGCTCGACAAGGCCAAGAGCGGAACAAGGGCAGAAGGGTTCGCCCGCGAGGATGAGGCGCTCAGCGAGCTCGTCACCGGAGATCAGTTCGCGGCGTCCATGTACGCCTTCGACCTGGTGCAGAAACGGGCGAAGCGCCCGGTCGGCGCACCGGACAAGGCGCTCGCGAAGAAGGTCACCAAGGTCGGCATCATCGGCGCGGGCCTCATGGCCAGCCAGTTCGCGCTGCTGTTCGTGCGCAAGCTGCGCGTGCCCGTGCTGATCACCGACATCGACCAGGCCCGCGTCGACAAGGGCGTGGCCTACATCAACGACGAGATCGGCAAACTCGAGGCGAAGGGCCGTCTGGACGCCGATGGCGCCAACCAGCTGCGCGGGCTCATCCACGGCACGGTCGACAAGAGCGAGTACGCCGACTGCGAGTTCGTGATCGAGGCCGTCTTCGAAGAGGTCGGCGTCAAGCAGCAGGTGTTCGGCGAGATAGAGAAGTACATCGCCGAAGACGCGATCCTCGCGACCAACACCTCGTCGCTCTCGGTCGAGGAGATCGGAGCGAAGCTCGCTCACCCCGAGCGTCTGGTGGGTTTCCATTTCTTCAACCCGGTCGCCGTCATGCCGCTCATCGAGATCGTCAAGACACCCGGCACGAACGAGCAGACGCTCTCTACCGCGTTCGTCGTCGCGAAGGGACTGGGGAAGAATGCCGTGCTCACGGCAGACGCCCCGGGCTTCGTGGTGAACCGCCTGCTGGCGAAGGTCATGGGCGAAGCGGCACGTGCGGTCTACGAGGGAACCCCCGTCGCCGATGTCGAGAAGGCGTTCAGCCCGCTCGGTCTGCCGATGGGGCCGTTCCAGCTCATCGATCTGGTGGGCTGGAAGGTCGCGGCGCACGTGCAGGACACGATGGTGCGCCACTTCCCCGACCGCTTCTACGCGAACGAGAACTTCCACGCTCTCGCCGAGCTGGAGCAGGTCGTGGAGAAGGACAAGGGAGGCCGAGTCACCGGCTGGACCAAGGCCGCCGAGAAGGCGCTCAAGGGCCACCTGGGCAGCACGCCCGCATCGGCTGAGACGATTCTGCGACGCGTCCAGGACGGACTCACGCAGGAGATCAAGCTCATGCTCGACGAGGATGTGGTGCCCGAGGTCGAGGACATCGATCTCTGCCTCATCCTCGGTGCCGGCTGGCCGTTCATCGACGGCGGCGCCTCTGTGTATCTCGATCGCGAGGGTGCATCGGAACGGGTGTTCGACGGCACGTTCCACTCTCCGCCGATCCGCGGCATCGCGCACGTCTGACGCTGCGTCGCTGCCGAAGGGGTCGTGTCCTCGGACACGGCCCCTTCACTGCGTCCAAGCGGCCAACCACTCACGAAATCCGGGTGAACAACTCGTGCTGGACCGTGAACTCGTGCCGTGTCGCGCAGGTGAACAGGCAGAGTGTGAGTGTGGATGCGATATTCAGCGCACTGGGAACCGGGACCATGAGCACTCTCGTCAAATCCGGCACTGCCGTCCTGACCACGCTGCTCGTGGTTCCTGCGCTCCTGAAGCTCTTCATCGTGACCGTCGACGAGGGGTGGGCGGCGATCCGTACCCGCAACGGCAAACCCATCGTCCGCAAGCCCACATCGCGCAGCGTGCGCACCGGCAAGGGCACGGCGGGCGAGGTGGTCGTGCTCCACTCCGGCTCGCACGGAGCGTTCCCGCTCTTCTATTGGTACAAGCTCATCGACGTTCGTGTTCGATCGACGGATCTGCCCGCGCGTCATCTCACCGGCGCAACAGGGCATCAGCATCTCATCCACGCGTCATTCGAATGGCGCCCCGTCCCCTCTGGGCGAGATCTTCGCGTCTTCGAGCTCGACGTCGTGAACGTGAAAGAACGGGCGGCCAACATCGTCGGCGCCGCTCTGCGAGACGTCATCCACGCGACGGACGGCGCGGTGCTGCCACGCAACGAGGACGTCAACGTCATGGTCCTCTCCCAGTGCGCGGAGCGCGCGCAGTCCGCCGGTGGCATCGAGATCCTCTCCGTCATGATCACCGGCGACGCCCTCACCGACGGGTACCTCCTCTCGCAGGCGCTGCGGGAGACGGACCGCGGGTCCGCTGCCGTCGCCGCACTGCACGCGCTCAACTGAGCCACGGTCGCCTAGTGCTCTGTGTGAGACACGCCTGTGGTACTTTTTGAACATGTTCGAAACAGGCGACCGGCCGCAGACCAAGAGCGAGCGCACACGAGCGAGGATCCGCGACGCTGCCATCGCTTCATTCATCGAGCACGGATACACCGACACGACGATGCGGGCCATCGCCGACATTGCCGAGGTCTCGGTGAGCAACGCCTATTACTACTACCCATCCAAGATGCACCTGGTGCAGGAACTCTACGTCCGCGTGCAGCACGAGCACGCTGCGCTGGCTGAACCGCAGCTCAAGACGAAGAGCGGCCTTGTCGACAGGCTGCGTGCCGTCTTCGACACCGGACTGACGTCGGTCACGCCGTACCAGCGCGTCGCGCCTGGATTCCTTGCCGCGATGATCCCACCGGACTCGCCTCTCAACCCGCTGGCGGAGGAGTCCGACCCCGCGCGGGAGATGACGATCGAACTGTTCCGAAAGGCGGTCGACGGCGCGCAGCATCGTCTGCCTGATGACATCGCGGCACTGCTGCCGAAGGCGCTGTTCGTCGCCTATCTCGCGCTCGTGCTGCGCTGGACGTATGACTCCTCCGTCGAGGCGAATCAGACCAAGCGGATGCTGGACGCCGGTCTTCGCCTGCTCGGTCTCGCACTGCCTTTCGTCAAGGTTCCAGGTATCCATGCCGTGTCACGTCAACTGCTCACGCTCGTCGCAGAGGTGCGGTCATGAGCGTGGCGTCGTCGAGTCCGCGTACCCCTGATGCCCCGATGGCCTTCACACGCGACGAGTTCTGGCGAGGAGCAATGCGCGCGTGGGGCGTCTTCCTGCTGCTGCTACTCGCACTCGAGGTCGTGGCGGTCGTCATCAGCGATCCCCTCGGGCTGTGGAGTACGGCTGGATCGACGCTGATGCTCCTCCTGCTCGTGCTGGTGGTGTCGCTGCTCGTCGGCGGAGCGATCTCCGGAGTGAGTCTCGTCATCGGCATCCCGATCGCGCGTCGCATCGCGACGGCTCTGCAACACGAGCGTCGTGTCAAGGTGCACGTGATCGCCTTCGCCCTGTACGGCTTCGGGTTCGGCGCACTCATCGGTGGTGGCTCGTATGCGCTGGCCTTTATCCGCGGTGGATCGTCGATCGTCCAGCCCGTGATCTTCGCCGCCCTCATCGCAGGAGCCCTCAGTGCGATTGCCGTGTCATTCGCGTGGTGGTCCGTCGCGCGTGAAGCGGTGCGAGCGGACCGAGGGATTACTCGGCGCACCAGGCGACGGATCGCACGAATCGACCCCGACGCCGCCGTCGAGGATTCGCTCTGACGCGACTCAGCGCCGGTCGTGCAGAGGCAGGTCGATGGCGCCGGTCTCCCCCGCATTACGGGCGACGGGAATACGGGTGCCGAGCACCTGGGACACGATGTCCTGTGCGATCTTCGGCGCCGTGAGCCCGGCATCCGCGAGGATCTGATCACGGGATGCATGATCGATGAACTCATCCGGCAGCCCCAGCTCATCCACTGCCGTGTCGATGCCGGCCTCGCGAAGCACCTGGCGCACGCGCGTGCCGATGCCGCCGACGCGGATGCCGTCCTCCAGCGTGATCACCAGACGGTGAGACCGCGCCAGGTCGATGACCGACCGCTGCACGGGGATCGCCCAGCGCGGGTCGATGACCGTCGCACCGATGCCCTGCGCACGAAGACGCGCGGCGACATCCATGGCCATGGCGGCGAACGGTCCGATCGCGACGATGAGCACGTCCTCGCTCTCGCCGCGCGACAGCACGTCGACGCCGTCATCGAGGCGCTCGATCGCGGGGATGTCGGCGGCGACCTCACCCTTCGGGAACCGGATGACGGTCGGCGCGTCGTCGACGGCCACCGCCTCGTCGAGGGCTTCCTTGAGCCGCGCGCCGTCGCGAGGTGCCGCGATGCGGATGTGCGGCACGATCTGCAGCATCGCGAGATCCCACATGCCGTGGTGGCTGGGTCCGTCGGGCCCGGTGACTCCTGCCCTGTCCAGGACGAACGTGACACCGGCTCTGTGCAGAGCGACGTCCATCAGCACCTGGTCGAAGGCGCGCCCCATGAACGTGGCGTAGAGGGCGACAACCGGATGAAGTCCGCCGAAGGCGAGCCCGGCGGCGGATGCCACGGCGTGCTGCTCGGCGATCCCCACGTCGTACACGCGGTCGGGGAAGCGCTCCGCGAACGGAGCGAGGCCGGTCGGTCGGAGCATCGCCGCGGTCATCGCGATGACCTTCGGGTCGCGCTCCCCCACGCGCACCAGCGAATCGGAGAACACATCGGTCCAGCTCTGCCCGCTGCTCGACAGCGATTCGCCGGTCACCGGATCTATGCGATTGACGGCATGGAACTGGTCGGCCTCGTCGTCGCGTGCGGGCTGGTACCCACGCCCCTTCTGGGTTATGGCGTGCACGAGCACTGGAGCACCGTAGGACTTGGCGAGCTCGAGTGTCTCGAGCAGTGCCGGTATGTCATGGCCGTCGACGGGGCCGAGGTACTTTATGTCGAGATTGGAATACAGCGCCTCGTTGTTCGTGAAGCGGGACAGGAACCCGTGCGTGCCGCCTCGGATGCCGCGGAACATCGCGCGACCCACCGGACCGAACACGCGGAAGAGCCGGTCGGACTTGCGGTGCAGGTCCTTGTAGGCCGCCGCCGTGCGCACGCGGTTGAGATAGCGGGACATGCCGCCGATCGTCGGAGCGTAGGAGCGCCCGTTGTCGTTGACGACGATCACGAGATTGCGGTCGTTGTCGTCGGTGATATTGTTCAGTGCCTCCCACGTCATCCCGCCCGTGAGAGCGCCGTCACCCACGACGGCCACGACATGACGATCCGACCGTCCGGTGGCCGTCAGGGCCCTGGAGACGCCGTCCGCCCAGCTCAGCGAGCTGGATGCGTGGGAGGACTCCACGACGTCGTGCGGGCTCTCACTGCGTTGCGGGTAGCCGGCGAGCCCACCACGCACGCGAAGAGCCGAGAAGTCCTGCCTGCCCGTGAGCAGCTTGTGGACGTACGACTGATGACCGGTGTCGAAGATGATCGGATCAGCGGGCGATTCGAAGACGCGGTGCAGCGCGATCGTGAGTTCGACGACACCGAGGTTGGGACCCAGATGGCCGCCCGTTCGCGAGACGTTCTGGACGAGGAACTCTCTGGTCTCTGCGGCGAGCTCCACGAGTTCGTCGGGGGTGAGGTCATCGAGATCTCGTGGTCCGCTGATGCGCTGCAGAATCGGCATCCGCCCTCCTCCTCGTTCCGGGAACAGTGCCGGTCAGCCGGTCGGTTCCATCCGTCGATTCTATCCTCGCAGTCCGAGAACTTACGGTTAACCCGCTTGCGCGGCGCGAGCGCACCGGGTATGCCAGAAGGGGGGGG
>NZ_JBLVOB010000006.1:406969-410775 GCF_053543555.1 Microbacterium xerophyticum
GGGCGCCGGGGCCCTCCTGTGCGATCGATCAGACGAGTGAACGCAGCACGTACTGCAGGATGCCGCCGTTGCGGTAGTAGTCGGCTTCACCGGGTGTGTCGATGCGGACGACCGCGTCGAACTCCACGACCTGCTTGCCCTCAGGCGAGTGCTCGCTCGGGGAGGCGGTCACGTGGACCGTCTTCGGAGTGGTGCCGTTGTTGAGCTCTTCCAGACCGCTGATCGAGACGACCTCGGTGCCGTCGAGTCCCAGTGACTCCCAGCTCTCGCCCGCCGGGAACTGCAGCGGAACGACGCCCATGCCGATGAGGTTCGAGCGGTGGATGCGCTCGAAGCTCTCGGTGATGACCGCCTTGACGCCCAGCAGGCTGGTGCCCTTGGCCGCCCAGTCGCGGGAGGAGCCGGAGCCGTACTCCTTGCCACCGAAGATCACCAGCGGAGTGCCGGCCTCCTGGTAGTTCTGGCTGGCGTCGTAGATGAACGACTGCGGTGCGTCCGTCTGCGTGAAGTCGCGGGTGAAACCACCCTCGACCTCCGCACCGTCGTTGACCGCGCGAACCAGCTGGTTCCTCAGGCGGATGTTCGCGAACGTGCCGCGGATCATCACCTCGTGGTTGCCTCGGCGCGACCCGAAGGAGTTGAAGTCCTTCTGGCGCACACCGTGCTCCTCGAGGTACTTCGCGGCCGGCGTGCCGATCTTGATGTTGCCGGCAGGGCTGATGTGGTCGGTCGTGACCGAATCGCCCAGGGTCGCCAGCACACGCGCGCCGGTGATGTCGCTGACAGGGGTCAGCTCCATCGTCATGCCCTCGAAGTACGGAGGACGACGCACGTAGGTCGACTGGTCGTCCCACTCGAAGATCGGGCCGGTCGGGGTGGGCAGGCTCGTCCAGCGCTCGTCGCCGTCGAAGACGGTCGCGTACTGCTTGATGAACTGCTCGCGCGAGATCGACGAGTCGATGATGTCCTGGATCTCACCCGGCGCGGGCCAGATGTCCTTCAGGAACACGTCCTCGCCCTTCTCGTCCCTGCCGAGCGCATCGGTCTCGAAGTCGAAGTGCATGGATCCTGCCAGCGCATACGCGACGACGAGCGGAGGCGAGGCCAGGTAGTTCATCTTGACGTCGGGGCTGATACGACCCTCGAAGTTGCGGTTGCCCGAGAGCACAGCGGTGACAGCGAGGTCGTTGTCGTTGATGGCCTCGGAGACCTCTTCGATCAGCGGACCGGAGTTGCCGATGCAGATCGTGCAGCCGTAGCCGACTGTGTAGAACCCGAGTCCCTCGAGGTCCTTGTCGAGTCCGGACTTCTCGTAGTAGTCCGTGACGACCTTGGAGCCGGGGCCGAGCGTCGTCTTCACCCATGGCTTCTGCTTCAGTCCGCGCTCGCGCGCCTTCCGTGCGAGCAGACCTGCCGCGATCATCACCGACGGGTTGGAGGTGTTCGTGCACGACGTGATGGCCGCGAGCGTCACCGCGCCGTGGTCGAGGATGTAGCTCTCACCGTCGGGAGTCGTGACCGGAACCGGCTTGGACGTGCCGTTGACGCCGCTGGAGATGTGCACCGGTCGGGTGTCGTGGTTCTCCTCCCCCGGTACCTGGCCGGGGTCGGACGCCGGGAACGAGTGCTTCGACTCGAGGTCGACGAGGTCATCCGACGTGGACGGCTCGGCGTAGTTGACGATGTCCTGCTCGAACTGCGTCTTGGCCTCAGAGAGGAGGATGCGGTCCTGCGGGCGCTTGGGGCCGGCGATCGAGGGGACGACGGTCCCCAGATCGAGCTCCATGTACTCGCTGAAGACGGGCTCGTTGTCGGCATCGTGCCACAGGCGCTGCTCCTTGGCATACGCCTCGACGAGTGCGACGGCCTGCTCGTCACGGCCGGTCAGACGCAGGTACTCGGTGGTGACGTCGTCGATCGGGAAGATCGCGGCCGTCGAGCCGAACTCCGGGCTCATGTTTCCGATGGTGGCGCGGTTCGCGAGCGGAACGGACGCGACGCCCGCGCCGTAGAACTCGACGAACTTGCCGACCACACCGTGCTTGCGCAGCATGTCGGTGATCGTCAGCACCACGTCGGTGGCCGTGACACCGGCCGGGATCTCACCGGTCAGCTTGAAGCCCACGACGCGCGGGATGAGCATCGACACGGGCTGTCCGAGCATCGCGGCCTCCGCCTCGATGCCGCCGACGCCCCAGCCGAGCACACCGAGGCCGTTGACCATCGTGGTGTGCGAATCGGTGCCGACACAGGTGTCGGGGTAGGCCTGGAGCACACCGCCGTTGACGCGGTCGTAGATGACCTTGGCGAGGTGCTCGATGTTGACCTGGTGCACGATGCCGGTACCGGGGGGAACGACCTTGAAGTCGTTGAACGCCGTCTGGCCCCAGCGCAGGAACTGGTAGCGCTCGCCGTTGCGCTCGTACTCGATCTCGACGTTGCGCTCCAGCGCGTTGTCGGAGCCGAACAGGTCGGCGATGACCGAGTGGTCGATGACCATCTCGGCCGGCGAGAGCGGGTTGATCTTGTTGGGATCGCCACCGAGTGAGGTGACCGCCTCGCGCATGGTCGCGAGGTCGACGATGCACGGCACGCCGGTGAAGTCCTGCATCACCACGCGCGCTGGCGAGAACTGGATCTCGGTGCTCGGCTCTGCCGCGGCATCCCACGAGCCGAGCGCTTCGATCTGCGCCTTCGTCACGTTCGCGCCGTCTTCAGTGCGAAGAAGGTTCTCCAGGAGCACCTTCAGGCTGAACGGAAGCTTCTCGAAGCCGGGAACCGCGTCAACTCGGAAGATCTCATAGTCGGTACTGCCGACCGTCAGGGTGCTCTTGGCACCGAAGCTGTTCACCGTGGACACGAATCCGTCTCCTTCTTGTCTGATGGAAGCGACACGCGACTCCATCTTGCTCGCGTGCGGGCCTGTCGGCTAGCAAGGCACACCTAACAGTGTGCGCCGTGCGAGCCGCGGGCAAAAGCCCACAATTTATCTTGATGTCAAGATAAATCTATCACGAACCGGATGCGGTGGCCTGCGGCGACTCGCGGGGGTAGAGCGCACGGACGACGAGCCAGGTGACCGCGATGAGCGGTGCGAACAACGGCAGTCCCATGACGAGTTTCAGCGTTCCGAGAGCCGTGACCTGATCTGTCAGGTACAGCGGCAGCTGCACCGCGAGTCGGGCGAAGAACAGCGCGGCCCACGCGATGCCGAGAAGACGGAATGCGCGCCGCTTGCGCTTGTCCCCGCGCCAGGCCGTGGCCTCCCCCATCAGGAACCCTGCCGCGATCCCGATCAGCGACCATCCGATCAGGGCGGACACGAGGAAGGCCGTCCCGTAGACGGCGTTCGTGATCAGTCCGGGAACGAAGTTGTCCGCGCCGCGGCCGGTCCACAGCGCCAGGGCCGCAGCCGCACCGGCGGCGATCAGCCCGCCCAGTGCTGCCGACGGTGGTGATTTCTGCACCAGGCGCACGATCGTGAACACCGCGGCGAGGCCGACGGAGACACCGAGTGACAGGACGAGCGGCTCCGGTCGGAGCGTGAACAGGATGACGAACGCGAGACTCGGCAGCACGGATTCGAGCACCCCGCGCCACCCGCCGATCGCGGACCAGACGACCTTCTGCGTGCTGGCATTCTCGGCGGGGTCGATCCCGGCCCTGCGGGCCGCTCCGCCGAGTGCAGCGCCGAGCAGCTCCGACGTGCTCTGCTCGCGCGGCTCTTCGCCTTCGCGGTCGCCGCTCACGCGGATCCCGGCGTAGCCGGCATCTTCAGCGGAATCAGGTCTCGGGGGGGGATCGGT
>NZ_JBLVOB010000006.1:410813-443011 GCF_053543555.1 Microbacterium xerophyticum
GGTGCGCCGCCGCGGACCACGACGATCGAGCGGAAGAGATCCTCGATCTTCGCTGCGGCGTCAGGGTCGGACGCCGCCGCTCCGCCGATCACTCCGCGGAGGAACCAGCGGGGGCCGTCGACGCCGACGAAGCGTGCCAGCCTGAGTTCGGAGCCCTCGGAGGCCGCGCTGGGCACCTCTGCGAGCAGCTCCTTGCCTAGCGGCCCTTCCCGCTCCTCAACGCGGCCACCCTGCTGACGGACCTGATCCACGAGCTGCATCCGCGTCTCGTGCCACAGGCCGAGCGTCCGCGGCGCGGCGAACGGCTGCACCTGAAGGGACGAGTCGGCATAGTCGAGTCCGACGGCGACGATCCGTTTGGTCTGCTCTTCGACCTCGAGACGAAGATTCAGCCCTTCACGGGGAAGGATCTTGATGCCGCCGAGGTCGATGTACGGGCGGATCGGATTCGCCTCGGATTCGTCGAACGGCCCCTCGGTGGAGCGGTTCGACGGCGCCGACTTCGAAGTCGGCTGGGTGATCTCTTCAGTCATCTGCCTGTTCCTGCCTGTTCGGCGCTCTGCTGCCGCGCCTGATATCCAGTGGATCCGAATCCGCCTGCACCGCGGGCACTGTCCGGAAGCTCGTCGACGGGGATGAAGTTCGCCCTCGTCACCGGCATGAGGATCAGCTGGGCGATCCGGTCGCCGACCGCCACATCGTACGCGCTCGAACTGTCCGTGTTGAGCAGGCTCACCTTGATCTCGCCGCGGTACCCGGCGTCCACCGTTCCCGGCGAATTGACGATCGTGATGCCGTGCTTGGCGGCGAGGCCGCTGCGGGGCACGACGAAAGCGGCGTACCCGTCCGGCAGCGCGATGCGCACTCCGGTGGGCACGAGAGCGCGCTCTCCCGGCTCGAGACGCACGGCCTCGGCGGCCACCAGATCGGCACCGGCATCGCCCGGATGGGCGTAGTGCGGCAGCACAGACGCGATAATGGGGAGATCAACGGAATCGCTCACCCCACGAGGCTAATGCAGAACCCCGCACCTGACACGCTCGTTCGCTATCGCGAACGTCTTTCGCCGAGCCTGTGGCTGCTCGTGACCGCAGCCGTGGCCGGCCCGATGGTGGCGCTCACCTTCACGCCGCTCGGTTCGCTGCCGGCCCTGCTCATCGGCGCCGCGGCCGCGGTCCTGTTGATCGGATTGCTGATCGCGGCATCGCCCGCCGTGCGGGTGACAGGGACCGTGCTGCATGCCGGCAGGGCGCACATCGATGCGCGCTGGCTCGGCTCAGGGGTCGCACTGGTGGGCGACGACGCCCGACAGGCGCGGGGCACCGCGCTGCCCGCACGCGGCTGGCACCTGATCCGCGGCGGGATCGACGGCGTGGTGGTCGTGCAGAACATCGATCCGGACGATCCGGTGACGAGCTGGACGATCTCGACGCGCACACCGGACCGGCTTCTCGCGGCGATCCGCGACGCGCAGGTCGCCGCTTCCACGCCCGTCTGACCCGGCAGCTCGTCTTCGCCGCGCTCGCCATCGCGCACATCCGAGCGCGCCGTCCGGGAACGACAACGCGCCCCAAGCCATCCGGCCGGGGCGCGTGAACGCGGTGCGTCTGCTGTCAGGCAGCGCACTCCTTGCAGATCGGACCTTCTGCGCCTTCGTGATCGAGCTGCGAGCGATGCTTCACGAGGAAGCAGCTCATGCAGGTGAACTCGTCCTGCTGCGCGGGCAGCACGACGACATCGAGCTCGAGGTCGGAGAGGTCGGCACCCGGGAGGTCGAAACTCGACGGGTTGTCGGAGTCCTCGTCACCGGTCGTGCCAGACAGTTTGTCCGGCACACGCTCCTTGAGGGCTTCGATCGACTCGGAGTCGTCTTCGCTCTTTCGGGGGGCGTCGTAGTCGGTTGCCATGCGGTAGATCTCCACTTTCATGGTGCTAGTGGGCGGTGCGCCGTCGGGTACGCGGCGGGCATAGTTTGCACGACGCGGAGGCAATAAGCAAATGCCGCCACGCGCGACAGATCAAACTCACGGCACGCCCAGCGTATTCCCGGGACTCGCGCCGTCTCCGTGACACCATGATCGGACACCCATCAGAGGGGCATTCGCATGGAAAACGTCACTATCGTCGGCACCGAAGACGACCTGCTGATCCTCGCCACCGGTTCCGGCGAGCGATTCGCGCTCGCCATCGATGACGTGCTGCAGCGCGAGATCCGTCGCGCGCGCCGCCGCGACCAGGAGGACACGCCGAAGGTCAGCGCGAGCCCGCGCGAGATCCAGGCGCACGTCCGTTCCGGTCTGTCCGCCGCCGAGGTCGCCGAGCTCCTCGGCATCGGCCTCGACGAGGTCGCCCGCTTCGAGGGACCCGTGCTCGCGGAGCGCGAGCACATCATCGGTCAGGCGCTCGCCGTCCCTGTGCTGATCGGCAGCGAGGTCGAACCAGACGCGCAGCCCACTTTCGGCGTGGCGATCCACGCCAAACTCGCAGATCTCCAAGCCTCCGGCGAACGCTGGGCGAGCTGGAAGGAGGACTCCGGCTGGATCGTGAAGCTGGAGTTCGTCGCCAATGACGTGTCGCATGACGCTCGCTGGTCGTTCGACCCGCGTCGGAGCGCGCTGTCGCCTCTGAATGCCGACGCGACGCAGCTGTCGCGCCAGGGGTCGCTGCCCGAAGGGCTCATTCCCCGTCTGCGCGCCGTCGACAGCGACCGGACCGAGTCTCCGTACAAGGACGACAGCCGCTTCGATTCCGGTGCGTTCGGCCCCCGACTGCTCCCCGCCCCCGAGGCCGACGTCGAGGAGCCGGCAGCCCCCGAGCGTTCCAACGCGGCCGCGCAGGCCGCCGCGATAAAGCGAGCTCCGGACGAGTCGGTCACGAGCGCCGAGACGGCGGACCTGCTCGAGGCGCTGCGACGGCGACGCGGGCAGCGCGAAAGCGCACCGCTGCTCGACGACGAGTCATCCTCGCACTCCGATCGGCCCGACGAATCAGGCCCGATCGCGCTGTTCGAATCGCTCGAACCGGAGTACGTCGAGCCCAAGCCGTCGCGCACGGCCGAGCGGACTCCTGAGGACTCCAGTCATGAGAACCAGGGCCGTCGCCGGCGCCGCAACGCCATGCCGTCGTGGGACGAGATCGTCTTCGGCGCACGCACCGACGACTGACGTCCGCTCAGCGGTGACCAGCGCGCGCTGAGCGCCCGCCGATGCGTTCAGGCCGCGAAGGCGCCCTTCCTGATGTACGGCACCTGCCGTTCTTCAGGCGACAGCGCCCCGTGCTGGCCGATCATGCCTCGTGCACGCTGATCCTCAGCGGTTCCGTCGTAGAACGCCTTGTTGCCGCGCGCGGCCACCACGATGTCTCCGATGCGCGAGACCGCATCCGGTGTCGCTGACGCGCCGAACAGGCCGCCCGCGAGCGCTTCCGCGCGGCTGAGCACGTCGGCGTCGCCTTCGCTCGCGACTCGCCATCTCTGAACGGCGTCCTCCGCATCGGCATCCGCCTCGAGATACACATGCAGCATGCGCGGCTCTCCCCCTATGTGCCGCACGCCATCGAGGCGCGTGTCGCCTTCCTCCAGCACCACGTGCCGATGTGCGGGCACGTCGATCATGCCGTGGTCTGCGGTGACGAGGACTCCGACATGCTTCGGCGGGACGACGGAGAGCGCGGCATCGATCTCTTCGAGCGCGGTGATCCATTCCGTGGAGTCGACGCCGTGCTTGTGCCCTGCCTTGTCGACCTCCGGCAGATAGCAGTAGACGAGCGAGCCGGCATTGTCTGCCGCCAGTTGGTAGGCGACGGCGATCCGTTCGGCAGGCGACCCGGCGGCGACGAATGTCGCTCCCCGCAGAGTCGCGCGGGTGAAGCCGCTTCGCGCATACCCGGCGAAGCCGACCGCGAAGGCGCCGTGGCCCGCCTCGACGGCCCGCTCGAACACGGTCGGCACCGGTTGCCAGACGAGCGGATCGATGCCGTCGGTCTCCCAACCGGAGAGCTGGTTGACCAGCCGGTCGTGCTCGCGATCGAGCACGCGATAACCGACCAGACCGTGCGCGGCGGGCTCGACACCGGTGAGGATGCTCGTCAGTGCGGCAGCCGTCGTGGTCGGGAACACCGAGTACGCGATGTCCTTCTTGCCGAGTCCGGCCGTCAGATGACGGGCATGACCCGCGTGCGCGCGCAGTTGGATCGCGCCGAGCCCGTCGACGATGACGAGCACGGCGGAGCGGGCATGCCCGAGCGGCCCGTCAGCCCCCTCGAGAACGCCCAGCAAGTCCCCCGCCACCCCGGTCAGGCTGCGGGCTGAGGAGGGCGCGGACGATAGAATCAGTGACATCCGAGCCAGTCTTTCACAGGCACAGCACCGTCCCCAGGAAGTCCATGCCCCGCACCGAATCCGCCGAGCCCGTCGAGGAGCGCATCCAGGACATCGATCTGTCCACGGAGATGCAGGGATCATTCCTCGAGTACGCCTACTCGGTGATCTACTCCCGCGCGCTCCCGGACGCCCGTGACGGACTCAAGCCCGTGCAGCGCCGCATCCTCTACCAGATGGCTGAGATGGGTCTGCGCCCCGATCGCGGCCACGTCAAGAGCGCCCGCGTCGTGGGCGAGGTGATGGGAAAGCTGCACCCGCACGGCGACTCCGCCATCTACGACGCGCTCGTGCGTCTCTCCCAGGATTTCGCCCTCCGTGTTCCGCTCGTGGACGGGCACGGCAACTTCGGCTCCCTCGATGACGGTCCGGCAGCCTCCCGCTACACCGAAGCGCGCCTCGCCCCGGCCTCGCTCGCGCTCACCGAGAACCTCGACGAGGACGTCGTCGATTTCGTCCCGAACTACGACGGTCAGTTCCAGCAGCCCGCTGTGCTGCCCGCGGCGTTCCCCAACCTGCTGGTCAATGGCGCCAGCGGCATCGCGGTCGGCATGGCCACGAACATGGCACCGCACAACCTGATCGAGGTCGTGGCGGCGGCGATCCACCTGCTGGAGAACCCCGAAGCCAGTCTCGACGAACTGATGGAGTTCGTGCCAGGGCCCGATTTCCCCTCCGGCGGCATCATCATGGGACTCGATGGGATCAAGGACGCCTACGCGAGTGGTCGCGGCGCGTTCAAGGTCCGCGGCAAGGTCTCGGTCGAATCCATCGGTCCGCGGCGCACGGGCATCATCGTCACCGAGCTGCCGTACATGGTCGGCCCGGAACGGCTGATCGAGAAGATCCGCGACGCGGTGCAGGCGAAGAAGCTGCAGGGCATCAGCGACGTCAACGATCTCACCGACCGCCAGCATGGCCTGCGCGTCGCTATCGGCATCAAGACCGGCTTCGATCCGAACGCCATCCTGGAGCAGCTCTACCGCCTCACCCCGTTGGAGGACTCCTTCAACATCAACAACGTGGCGCTCGTGGACGGCCAGCCGCGCACGCTCGGCCTCAAAGAGATGCTCAGCGTCTACGTGGGGCATCGCCTCGAGGTCATAGCCCGACGCAGCCGCTACCGGCTCGCCCGACGAGAAGAGCGCCTCCACCTCGTCGAGGGTCTGCTCGTGGCGATCCTCGACATCGATGAGGTCATCCAGGTCATCCGCTCCTCGGATGACTCGGAGCAGGCGCGCTCGCGCCTGCGCACCGTGTTCGACCTTTCCGAAGCGCAGGCCGAGTACATCCTCGAGCTGCGCCTGCGCAGACTGACGAAGTTCTCCCGCGTCGAGCTGGAATCCGAGCGGGATGCGCTCCTGGCGGAGATCGCCCAGCTCCGCGAACTGCTCGGCAGCGATGTGCAGATGCGCGCGCAGGTCGCGAAGGAACTGGATGCCGCGGCCGAGGCCTACGGCACGCCGCGGCGCACACTGCTGATGAACGGCAAGCCGGCCGCGCCGCGTCGGGCCAAGCCCGGTGAGGCGGATCTGCAGATCGCCGACGCACCCACGATCCTGGCACTGTCCACGACGGGACGCGCGGTGCGGGTCGACCTCGCGGAGGGGCAGGAGCTCACGCGACCGGCCCGCCGCAGCAAGCACGACGCGATCCTTTCGACGACCACCACCACGGTGCGCGGGGAGGCGGGCGCGATCACGACCGCCGGGCGTCTGCTGCGGTTCTCCCCCGTCGACCTGCCGTCCGTCCCTGCGACATCGGTGCAGCTCGCCGCCGGAACGCCGCTGCGCGACTACCTGGGCATCACTTCGCGTTCTGAGAAGGTGCTCGCGCTGGTGGACCTCTCCTCCGACGTCCCCGTCGCGCTGGGCACCGCGCAGGGAACGGTCAAGCGCATCGTGCCCTCCGGCCTGGCGGTGCGCCCCGAGATCGAGGTCATCTCGCTCAAGCCCGGCGACACGGTGGTCGGTGCCGCGACGGCTGCGGACGACGACGAGCTCGTGTTCATCACCTCCGACGCCCAGTTGCTTCATTTCACCGCATCCGCAGTGCGTCCCCAGGGCGCAGCGGCCGGTGGCATGGCCGGAATCAAGCTCGGCTCAGGCGCCGCGGTGCTCTTCTTCGGAGCCACCGCTGCCACGGATGACGTGACAGTCGCCACTGTCTCGGGCGCCGATGGCGTCATCCCAGGGACGGATGCCGGGCGGGCCAAGGTCTCGGCCTTCGCGGAGTTCCCCGGCAAGGGCCGAGGAACCGGTGGTGTGCGTGCGCATTCGTTCCTGCGCGGCGAGGATCGCCTCACCGTGGCGTGGGTCGGTGCCGCACCCGCCTATGCGGTGGGAACCGACGGTGCCGTGCGCACGCTGCCGGAGGCGCCCGCCAAGCGCGACGCGTCCGGACAGTTGATCGACGGGGTGATCGGCTCGATCGGTCGCCCGGTCATCTGAGCGGTCTCAGCCGTTCGCGACGGCATCCGATCCGAGTTCGCCGAGGCCCTCCTCGATGATGCGCGAGACGGTCTCGGCGTAGGCGCCGTCCGGGTCCAGATCCGGGTCGAACACCGTGACAGATGCGCCCCAGGCGCGTGGCGCGAGCCCGCGGAGCAGCGCGATGAGCTCCTCCGGTGAGAGCCCACCAGGATCGGGGCTGTCGACGGCGGGCATGTACTCCGGATCGAGCACGTCCACGTCGACCTGAAGCCAGAATCCGCGTTCGATCTCCGGTACGGCGACGACCTGTGCCGCTGCGCGCGCGCCACCGTGCAGAATCACGGTCGCGGCCGGAATAGTCAGCGAGATCAGGTCCGCGACCTCGGCGATGTGCTCGTCCTCGCGTCGGCATCCGATGTGCGCCGTCTCCGCGGGGTCGAAGTACGGTCCGAGACCGTCGATATCGGCGAGCTCCGGAAGGTGCAGTCCGATCGCGGCAGCGAGATCCTCGCCGGCGAGACTGCCGTAGGCCTCGTCGTTTCCGGGATGACGGAAGTCGGTGTGCCCGTCGACGTGCACGAGTCCTCCTCCGCCGGACACCTTGGCGGCCATCCCCGCGGCGAGGAGCAGGCTGCAGTCCCCGCCCAGCACGAGCGGAGCCAGCCCGGAGGTGCGAGCTTCGACGAGGCGGCGTGCGAGGAGACGCGCGTGATAGATGATCGCGCCCTGATTGCGCACCGTCCCCGCCGCACGGCGTCCGTCGTCGTCCACATAGCGACCGGGCAGCACCGCGCCCCAGTCCACAGCACCCCGTCTGTGCAGTTCCTCATGCAGCCCCGCCTCGCGCAGCGCCTCCGGCGCCTTGGCGGTGCCGGGTACCGCACCCGGTTGCGGCGGCTTCAGACCGAGATTCGTCGGAGCGGAGATGATCGCGATCACGGGGTCGGCGTCCCCCGTGACATCGCGTCGGTCCCGGCCTCTGGACGTCACGCGTCGATCGACTCCCGCGAGAGCTGGTCGGAGGAGTCGACGATGAACTCACGACGCGGTGCCACCTCGTTGCCCATCAGCAGTTCGAACACGCGTCCCGCGGCCTCGGCATCCTCCATGCGCACTCGGCGCAGAAGGCGCCCGCCACGGTCCATCGTCGTGTTCGCCAGCTGATCGGCATCCATCTCGCCGAGACCCTTGTAGCGCTGGATCGGCTCGTGCCAGCGCTTGTTCGACTTGCGCAGCTTGGCCAGCAGCGCGTGCAGCTCCTGCTCGGTGTAGGTGTAGATCGTCTCGTTGGGCTTCGAACCAGGGTTCATCACGATCACCCGATGCAGCGGCGGCACCGCGGCGAACACGCGCCCCTCTTCGATCAGCGGACGCATATAGCGGAAGAACAGCGTGAGGAGCAGGGTGCGGATGTGCGCGCCGTCGACATCCGCGTCGCTCATCAGGATGATCTTGCCGTAGCGGGCCGCATCGATGTCGAAGGTGCGTCCGGAGCCCGCGCCGATGGTCTGGATGATCGCGGCGCACTCGGCGTTCGAGAGCATGTCGCCGATCGATGCGCGCTGGACATTGAGGATCTTGCCGCGGATGGGAAGCAGTGCCTGGATCTCACTGTCCCTGGCACGACGAGCCGTCCCCAACGCGGAGTCGCCCTCGACGATGAACAGCTCGCTGCGCGAGACGTCATTGGATCGGCAATCCACGAGCTTGACCGGAAGCGAGGAGGATTCCAGCGCGTTCTTACGACGCTGCGTCTCCTTGTGCGCTCGCGCCGAGACACGTGCCTTCATCTCGGCGACGACCTTGTCCAGCAGCTGGCTGGCCTGGTTCTTGTCGTCGCGCTTGGTCGATGCGAAACGCGCACCGAGCTCCTTGCGGAGCACCTGCGAGACGATCTGGCGCACGGCCGGTGTCCCGAGCACCTCCTTGGTCTGGCCCTCGAACTGCGGCTCCGGCACCTCGACGGTGAGCACGGCGGTGAGGCCGGCGAGGACATCGTCCTTCTCGACCTTGTCGTTTCCGACCTTGAGCCGGCGGGCGTTCTGCTCGACCTGTGTGCGCAGCACCTTCAACAGCTCCTGCTCGAAGCCCTGCTGGTGCGTGCCGCCCTTGGGCGTCGCGATGATGTTCACGAACGAGCGTGTGACGGTCTCGTATCCGGTCCCCCAGCGCATCGCGAGGTCGACGCGGCACTCCCGCTCGACCTCCTGCGAAGCCATGTGGCCGTTCGCCTGCAGCACGGGGACGGTCTCCTTGAAGGTGCCGGTGCCCTGTATGCGCCAGGTGTCGGTGATCGGCGCGTCCACAGCCAGGTAATCGACGAACTCGGCGATTCCCCCGTCGTAGCGGTACGAGGTCTCGCTGCTCTCCTCGCCGCGCTCGTCTCGGACGACGATCTCGAGACCTGGAACGAGGAATGCGGTCTGGCGCGCCCGGTTCTCGAGCTCCCCGAGCTGGAATGCGGCGTCCTTCGTGAAGATCTGGCGATCGGCCCAGTACCGCACTCGCGTGCCGGTGACGCCGCGCGGTGCCTTGCCGGCGATCCGGAGTTCGCTGCTCTTCTCGAACGGCGAGAACGGCGCATCCGGACGCTTCTCCCCCGAGTCCTTGAAGTTCCCGGGCTCTCCTCGGTGGAACGACATCGCATAGGTCTTGCCACCGCGGTCGACCTCGACGTCGAGGCGCTCTGAGAGCGCGTTGACGACCGAGGCGCCGACGCCGTGCAGGCCACCGGATGCCGCGTACGATCCGCCACCGAACTTCCCGCCGGCGTGGAGCTTGGTGTAGACGACCTCGACACCCGTCAGTCCGGTGCGCGGCTCGATGTCGACCGGGATGCCGCGGCCCCTGTCGTGCACCTCGACGCTGCCGTCCGCGTGCAGGATCACGTCGATGCGCGTGCCGTTGCCGGCGACAGCCTCGTCGACGGAGTTGTCGATGATCTCCCACAGGCAGTGCATGAGCCCCGGCGAGCCGTTCGACCCGATGTACATGCCAGGGCGCTTGCGAACCGCTTCAAGGCCTTCGAGAACCTGAAGATGATGGGCGGAATACTCAGCGGTCACAATCCTCGATTCTATTCGCGAGGCGCTTCGAAGCCCCGCAGACACTCCCCTGGGGACCCACCCCGGGGGCTCCCGCGTACGCGCTGAGCGAAACACGCCGCTCATCGGGCATGACTACCAGCCAGCCGTGGTTGTATTGAGCACATTCCCACTGGAGATGCCGATACCCGAGGAGGCACCGAGATGAACGCTACAACCGAACGTGAGACCTCCACTGTCGAGTACCGTCTGACCGCGATGGACCGCTGCGACTCATGTGGCGCACAGGCCTACATCGCCGCTGAGGTCAACGGCTCCGAACTGCTCTTCTGCGCCCACCACGGCCGCAAGTACGAAGAGAAGCTTCGCGACGTCGCGACGTCATGGCACGACGAGACCGCCCGTCTCGCCGAAGCCGTCTGACAGGACTCGCCGTCCGACTGACTCTTCAGTCCACGATCACCCGCCGCACCGCTGAGGTGAGGCGGGTGATGATCTCTTCGCCCACGGTGCCGATGCGCTCCGCCAATGCCGTCGCATCCGACTCGCCCTGCTCGCCGGGTCCGAACACGGTGACCGTGTCTCCGGGTCGCGCGCCCGTCCAGCCGCGGACGACAGCGGTCGTCTCATCGATGCGCACGATCTCGCGAAGGCCGCCCGGGGTTCCCACGCTCGCGCCCGCGAGGACCGATGGCAGTCCGTGGAACGCGCCCAGCCCGATCACGACATCGTCGTCCCGCTCATCGACCACTCGTGCACGCAGCGACGCGATCGGCGAAGCACCAGGGATCTCGGGACCGTCGGCGGAACGGATGCCGTAGCAGAACGCGCCGATGCGGCACACCGTGCCACGCAGCTCAGGACGCCACCAGGATGCAGCGGACGCGGTGAGATGCAGCGACTCCGGATCGCCACCTGCCGCACGAAGCACGTCCACCGCGCTGCGGAACTCTCGCGCGGACTCGTCATCCTCGGCGTCGCTCGCTTCGGCGAGGTGACTCCAGACCCCCACCACGTCGATCAGTCCCGCACGTTGCGCCCGCATCGCTCGGCCGACCACATCGGGCCAGTCCTCCGGCCTGATCCCGTTGCGATGAAGGCCGGTGTCGATCTTCAGATGGATGCGGGCGGAGGCGCCGAGGCGCGAGGAGGCTTCGATGATGTGGTGGAGGTACTCGGCGGTGCCCACGCCCAGTTCGACATTCGCCGCGAGTGCCTGCGCGATCTCGTCATCGCTCGAATCCGCCCAGGCGAATACCCGCGCGTCCTGTGCCCGCTCACGGATGCGCAATGATGTCTGCACGTCATAACCGCCGAAGAACCCCACGGGCCGTGCGGCGTCGAGGGCAGCGGCGGTGGCCCATTCCACACCGTGGCCGTACGCGTCGTCCTTCATGGCGAGCATGAGCTGCGCCGGCGCGATCCTGTCCTGCACCGCAGCGAGGTTCTGCAGGAAGCGCGCCCGCGAGATCTCGAGCGTGGGAGCCGTCAACCCGTCCATTCGCGCACCGCCTTTGATCCGGCCACGGCGATCAGTTCGGCGATGCCGAGCCCCGTGATCTCGGCCCACTCCGCCAGAGCGTCCCTGGCCGCGCCTGTCCCACCGAAGTACACCACGTCCGCGCCGGCGGACGCGTCGGCCGCCGAGTCCTGGAGATCGACCACGCACACGTCCATCGCCACCCGGCCGACGATCGGCCGCCGCACACCGTCGAGCTCGACGTGGGCGGAGTTGCCGAGTGCACGGACGATCCCCTGCGCGTAACCGCCGGTGACCAGCGCCACGGTCGTGTCCGCGGCTGCGCGATGCAGATAGCCGTACGAGACCGCTTCACCCGCTCGCAGCGGCTTGGTCGAGATGACACGGCCGACGAGTCGCATGGCGGGCGACGCATCGGCGCCCGGAAGCCCGTACAGCACCCGGTTGTCGATGTCGACGTCGCCGCTGGTCACGGCGCGGATGCCCTGTGCACGCACGAGGTCGGCAACGTCCGTGTCATCCACCAACACCGTCTGCACTCCGGCATCCCGCACCACCGCGGCGACTTCGAGCACGCCGTGTCCGAGCGCGTCGCCCCTCAGATCGGCCAGCGCGCCGCCGCGGGCCACAGCCTCGCCGGCGTTGTCGCGCAGCGCCCCCGCCGAGACGAGTGCGCGCGGGAGGCTCCCGGTGGGCGTCACCGCCTGCTGGCCTCGATCACCGGACGGTGCCGTGCACGGCTGCCCGTGCGGATGCCCGTGGCGCTGACCCGGGTCTCGTAGAGCCCCGGTGTCCAGTTGCCCTCGATCAGCATCGGACCGGCGGGCCCGACGGCGACGTCCCAGCCGATGTACGGCACGGAAGGCACCTCCTGGGCCGCGCGTGTGACCAGGTCGACCACGCGATCCCACATCGGGACTTCGAAGTCGACGATGGACTTTCCCGAGTCCGGATGCGTCTCGTAGCGGGACTTGTGCTTGCCGGTGTGCCCGGGGCCGAACGACTTGCCGTTCTCGTCGATCATCGTGAAGAATCCGCCCCACGTGAACTGGTCGCTCACCGCGCCGCGGCCGAACTTCTGCGCTGCCATCAGCACGTGCACCTTCGTGCCGTCGAAGAACGTCGCGACGCGAGTCGTGTTCACGGTGCCCTCGCAGTACGCGGCGAGATACGGATGCTGCACGATGCGCTGTTCGATGAGCCGCTGCCCCTTGTCGCGCAGCTCGTCGCGGAACGCGTTCCAGTCGGTGACCTCGGACGCCTCGTAGCGGAAGACTCCCTTGCCCTCTCGTCCGACCGGCGTCTTCGCGATGAACACCGGGTTCTTCTCCGCGAAGGCGCGCAGACCATCGGCATCCACCTCGTCGAGGTCGAGCCAGTCGCGGCCGAGGTACTCGGCGAAGCGGCGGTTGAAGGTGATCTTGTTCTCGAACTGCAGCACGTCGGTGCGGTCGTTGAGCGCCTGCGCCAGATGGTGCTGGATCAGCGAGGTCATGAAGGTCTTGCGCTCGCTCTTGGTGAGCAGCGCGAAGTCGGCCTCGTAGTAGTCGATGTAGGCGGTGTCGTGCACCGCCGCCCACACCAGCATGTCGACGAAGATCCTCGGTGCCCACTTGCCCTGCTCCTTGGCGATCTGGCTCGCGAATCCCCACACCCGTCGCGGATCGAACGAGGTCAGGCGCCGCAGGAGATACTTCAGGCGCGCAGTGAGTGCGACGTCTCGAGACAAGGGGAAAGACCTTTCGGCGGGGGCATGTCAGAACGTCTCATGCTACTCGCTCCACCTGCCCGAGTCCGTTGACACCCGCGTGTTAGCCTGGGTCGGTGGATCAGAAGCGGCTGCGTATCCGGTATCTTTTCGACCGGGCTCGGCGGCTCAATCCGACGCAGCTCTTCGAACTGGCACGGCAGGTCAAGAAGGTGTCGAAGGCACCTCTCCCGGTCATCATCGGCGACATGCTGTGGTGCTCCGTCCGCTATGAGATGGGCTTCCGCGACTACGTCGTGTGGGACATCCGCATCCTGAACTCGCGCGAGCGCGCGACCTGGATGACGCATCCCAAGGCGTTCCGCCTCAACCGCACGCTCAACGGGCCGGATTCCAAGGTGATCCTGGGCGACAAGATGCGGTTCCTCGCAGACTTCGCCGACCTCACCCGTCGCGAATGGATCGATGCGGCAGCGGCGTCGGATGACGATCTGCGCGCGTTCATCGATCGGCATCCGCGCGTGATCGCCAAGCCTGCTGCGGGCGAGGGAGGCGCGGGCATCGCCATCTACGAGACGGCCGACGTGTCGGACGTCTCCGCATGGCGTGCGCTGCTGGTCGAACGCGATCAGACCCTGTTGGAAGAAGTGCTCGCCCAGCACGACGACCTGAACGCGCTGTATCCCGACAGCGTCAACACCGTGCGGATGATCACGTACCGCGACCCGGCCGGCGAACTGCACGTGATCGCCTCCGTCCTGCGCATCGGCAACGGCGCGGTGATCGACAACTTCGCCTCAGGCGGCATGTTCACCATGCTCGATGACGACGGCGTCGCCCTGTATCCGGGAGTCGACAAGCAGTCGAACATCTATCACCGGCACCCGGCCACCGGCACGACGATCAAGGGTCTGCAGGTGCCGTTCTACCCGGAGGTCGTGGCAATGATCGCCGAGGCCTCGAAGAGGCTGCCCACTGTGCCCTACGTCGGCTGGGACATCGCGATCACCCCCGACGGACCTGCGCTCATCGAGGCGAACCACAACTCGAGCGTCTTCCAGATGAAGCCCTCGGCCTCCGGCATCCGCACCGGACTGCTGTACCGCTACCGCGACGCGATCGGCGCGGACGTGGTCGACAACAAGCGCTGAGAATCGCTCACGCAACTCTGACGGCTCAGCCGCGACGACGGCGCACGGTGTCTATGGCGACCTTGAGCTCCGGCACGCGGAAGACGAACAACAGCAGCAGATACACCGCTCCCGCTGCCGCGGCGATGACCGCGGCGCCGAGTGCACCCCAGAGCTTGTCCTGCACCATCCAGCCGTCCGTGCCCCCGCTCAGCAGGAACACCGTGTAGCCGACGCCGCCGGCGGGGATCGCCATCAGCACGAAGCGGGCGAGTGCACTCCACGTGCTGCCGAGTCCGAGCGGTCCGATCTTGCGACGCAGCAGGACCGTGGCGAGCACGGTCTGCACGATCCCGGAACACGCTTGGACGAGGGCGACTGCGGCGGCGCGCCATTCGAGCGGGACGGAGAAGGCGACAACGATCGTGAAGACGAGCACCAACGAGGCCTGCACCACGGTGAAGATGAACGGGGTTCGCGCGTCGCCGTACGCGTAGAACGTGCGCTGCACGATGAACAGCACTGCCATCGGGAGAAGGCTCACCAGGAACGCCAGGAGCACCGGCGCGATCAGCGCCGCCTCACCCGCGCCGTTGCTGAACACACGCGAGGCCGGGACAGCGGCGGCCGCGACCGCCGCCGTCGCGACGATGACGAATAGACCCAGGATCCGGATCGACTGGGCGATGTCGCCACGCAGCTCGTCATCGCGCCCCGCCGCGGCATGCTCGCTGATCCGCGTGAAGTACGGGGTCCCGATCGCGAGGATGATCATCGAGTACGGAACCATGTACACCAGCCATGCGTTCTGGGATGCGAACACGGACGGGTGGTCACCGGAGGCCACCGAAAGGGTCTGCGTCTGCACGATCCCCACGAGTTGACCGATGAGCGTCGTCATCAGCGTCCAGGTCGCCAGCGTGCGCATGTGCCCGAGACCCATGCCGCGCCACCGGAAGTCCAGTCGCAGCGGAATACCGGCTCTGCGCCAGAAGAAGACGAGAACGACGGTCTGAGCGACGATTCCAAGCGTGGCGGTACCGCCGAGCACCATCACCATCGTCGGATCCCATGCCGAGACTTGGCTGAGGTTCGAGCCGAACAGCATCATGAACACGAGGAAACCGATGATCGACACGACGTTGTTCATGATCGGCGCCCAGGCGTACGGTGCGAAGATCTTGCGGGCGTTGAGGATCTCGCCGAGCAGGGCGAACATTCCGTAGAAGAAGAGCTGCGGAATGCACCAATAGGCGAACTGCGTCGCCAGCGCGTGCTGCTCGGCCGAATAACCCGCAGAGGCGTAGAGGCTCACCAGCAGCGGTGCACAGAAGAACGCGACGATCGTGACGCCGCCGACGAGCACGAACCCGAGTGTGAGCAGTTTCGCGAGGAAGGCGTGTCCGCTGTCCTTCTGGGCTGTCGCCCGCACGACCTGGGGAACGATCACGCCCGTGAGCACACCTGCAGAGATGACCTGGTAGATGCTGTTGGGCAGCATGTTGGCTGTCGCGAAGGCATCCCCCGCCTGGCCGATCGCGCCGACCGCCGAGATGAGCACGACCGTGCGCAAAAGTCCCGTGATGCGGGATGTGAGCGTACCCGCCGCGATCATGGCGCTGGCGCGACCGAGTCCCATGCGTGTGGTGTTCCCCTCCGCGCCCGTCGTCGGTGATCCGACGTCAGACGGTGCGATCTCAGACGGTGCGGATGATGCCCATCGGGGTGGACTCGCGTCCCTGCCCGAGCGGGTTGTCCTTCAGGATACGCACGAGCCGCTGTTCTCCGACCTTGTCGAGCGTGGAACCCAGGATGTTCCCACCGAGATCGTTGATGTCCACGACCGCGACATCGGCGGTGCCGCCGATGAGCGTCTTGAGATGCGTGGCGACCTGACGCGGATTCTTCGGGCCCAGCACGACGGCCTCGTTGTACGGCGGGATCGTGTGCGAGGTGGGTCCGTCGATCGCGCGCGCCTTGTCACCGGCGATGCGGTAGAAGTCGCCCTTGCGCCCGAACGCCTTCGTCACCGCCGCGACGGCGGCCGCGAGCAGGATCCGGGGCGTGCCGCATTCGCGCAGCGCCATCTCCATCGTCTCGGGCATACCGAGGCCGATGCCGTACGGCGTGCGCGTGACGTACTTCGACAGGAACAGCGCGAGCTTGCGCGGCTGGATCTCATCGAGGCGGTACGAGCGCCCCTGCGTGATAGCCACGATCTTCTCGGTCACGAACAGCAGGTCGCCGGGCTGCACGGCGTCCTTCGCGTACTCGGTGACGATCTGATCGATGTCGTCCTCCGGCATCACGACGCGCGTGCGCAGCGGGATCCGGGCGTACTTCTTGCCGTCGACGCTCGCCTCGAGCGCCTTGCCGTCGTTCGCCTGCATCACTCGAGGTAGTCCCGCAGCGACTGCGAGCGACTCGGGTGGCGCAGCTTCGCCATCGTCTTCGACTCGATCTGGCGGATGCGCTCGCGCGTGACGCCGAACGTGTCGCCGATCTGGTCGAGCGTCTTGGGCTGACCGTCGCCCAGACCGAAGCGCATGCGGATCACGCCGGCCTCGCGTTCGGAGAGCGAGTCGAGCAGCTGCTCGAGCTGACGCTGCAGCATCGTGAAGCCCACGGCGTCTGCCGGGACGACGGCCTCGGTGTCCTCGATGAGGTCGCCGAACTCGCTGTCGCCGTCCTCGCCGAGCGGCGTGTGCAGCGAGATCGGCTCGCGACCGTACTTCTGCACCTCGACGACCTTCTCAGGCGTCATGTCGAGTTCGCGGCTGAGCTCTTCCGGAGTGGGCTCGCGACCGAGATCCTGCAGCATCTGACGCTGCACACGAGCGAGCTTGTTGATGACCTCGACCATGTGCACCGGGATGCGGATCGTGCGGGCCTGGTCGGCCATGGCTCGGGTGATCGCCTGACGGATCCACCAGGTGGCGTAGGTCGAGAACTTGAAGCCCTTGGTGTAGTCGAACTTCTCGACCGCACGGATCAGACCCAGGTTGCCCTCCTGGATCAGGTCCAGGAACTGCATGCCGCGGCCGGTGTAGCGCTTGGCGAGGGAGACCACGAGGCGGAGGTTGGCGCCGAGCAGGTGGCTCTTGGCGCGGTGGCCGTCGCGGGCGACCCACTGCAGGTCGAGACCGAGCTGGCTGGTCTTCTCTGCAGCCGTCATGTTCGACAGCTTCTCCTCGGCGAAGAGTCCGGCCTCGATGCGCATCGCGAGCTCGACCTCTTCGGCCGCGTTCAGCAGTGCGACCTTACCGATCTGCTTCAGGTAGTCCTTGACGGGGTCAGCGGTGGCGCCGGTGATCTGCGTCGAGTAGACGGGGACGTCGTCCTCGTCCTTGGACGTCAGGACGATCGCGCCGGTGGGAAGCGGCTCGGTGAACGCGGGCTTCTTGTCGTCCTCGTCAGCGTCGTCGGCGACGACTTCACCATCGGGAGCGTCTTCCTCGACGACGTCGTCAGCCTTCTTGCGCCGTGCCGGCGCCTTCTTCGCGGCGGGGGCCTTCTTGGCTGCCGGCTTCTTTGCGGCAGCGGTGGTCTCCGGCTCGACGTCTTCGGTCGAGGCAGCCTCGGCTGCGGTCTTCGTCTTCGTCGTCCGGGAGTTCTTGGTCGCGGCAGGAGTCACGTTTCGCCTTTCACGGGGCAGCGCGCCCGCCCCGGGACATTTCGGACACTAGTAAGACCCTTGTCAAGTCAGCAGCCTTGCGGCCGACGATTGACAACGGGTCGGATTACCAGTATCGCACACGATTGGCGATGCAAGCGCATCACGGTCTTGACATCCACGACTCGTGCGTGCTCCGGCCGTGCGCACTCCTCTTGGGATCCCAGATGCACCCTAGATGCACATGCACCTATGTGTGTTGTAGACTATGCGGCATGGAGTTGAAACACGCGATCCTCGGACTGCTCTCGATCCGTCCGTTGAGCGGCTACGACCTGGGTCGTGCTTTTGCCGACACAGTGGCGCACTTCTGGCATGCCGATCGATCCCAGATCTATCGGACGCTGGATCGGATGAGCGCGTCCGGGGAGATCAGTACGGAGGTGATTCCGCAGGACGGGAAGCCCGACCGCAAGGTGCACTCGCTGACCGATGTCGGACATCAGGAACTGATCGAGTGGCTGTCGTCCCCGCTTGAGGTCGACCAGTCCAAGGCGCCGTTCCTCGCGCGACTGTTCTTCGCATCCCAGATCGGCGGCGAAGGGGTGGCGCGACTACTCGACGAGCGGGAGCGCCAGATGGACGAGGCACTGGGCGAACTGTCCGCGATCGCGATCGAAGCCGATGACATGACGGGGCTTTTGCAGAAGGCGACGCTGCGCAACGGCCTGATCCACGCCGAGGCTGAACGGGAATGGGTGCGCGAGACGCGACGGATTCTCGGAACAGTCGAATCCTCCCGACACCCCGAGGAGTGACCGTGACCAACAAGAGCAATGCACACCGCCGTAGGACCGATCGCCGCTCACGGTCCGGGGAGGGATCCGCATGACGAAGACGATGTCGCCGCTGGCCGTCGAGACCCACTCACTGGTCAAGCGCTACAAGAACAAGACCGCGGTGAATGGCATCAGCCTGCGGATCACCGCCGGGGAGACCTTCGGCGTGCTGGGCTCCAACGGGGCAGGCAAGACCACCACGATGGAGATGATCGCGGGCCTCCGAAAGCCCACCTCTGGTTCGGTCCGCATCCTGGGTCTGGATCCGTTCACCGACCGGGCCGAGATCCGCCAGATCCTCGGTGTACAGCTGCAGCACGCCAATCTGCACGACGCCCTGACCGCCCGCGAGCTCGTCGATCTGTACCGCAGCTTCTATCCGAACCCATTGGACACCGATGAGGCGCTGGCAATGGTCGAGCTGCAGGAGCGAGCGAAGACCCGGTTCGGAAACCTCTCCGGCGGCCAGATGCAGCGTCTCTCGATCGCTCTGGCATTGGTGGGCCGCCCGCAGGTCGTGATCCTCGACGAGCTCACAACCGGGCTGGATCCCATGGCCCGCCGTCGGGTGTGGTCGACGATCGAGGCGCTGAAGGATCAGACCGTGATTCTCGTCAGCCACGCCATGGACGAAGTCGAACGGCTCTGCGACCGGGTGGCGCTCATCGACGCCGGCCGCATCGTCGCCCAGGGCACCCCGGAAGAACTGAGAACTCAGGCCTCCGCCGCCACCCTGGAAGACGCGCTCGTGACGCTGACCGGCGCGGCACTCGAGCACGAGAAGGAGTACGACCGATGACCACCATGACGATCCCCGGTGCCCGTGCTCGTCGTCCCGGGGGCAGAGCATGGATGCGGATGATCCAAGCCGAAGGCAAGATGATCACCCGCTCGACCGCGAACCTCGTCGTTCCGCTGGGGCTGCCCATCCTGCTCCTGGTCATGCAGGGTCTGAGGACGGACGACCTCGGTCAGGAAGTGGCCCCGGGCGTCACCGCGATGGACTACTACGCGCTGCCCGTAGTGCTGAGCATCGTCGTGACGTATATCGGCGTGATGAACTTCCCCAGCTTCCTGTCGACCTACCGCAAGACCAAGATCCTGCGCCGCCTGGCCGTCACCCCGGTATCTCCCGCCATGGTGATGGTGGCCCAGATGGTGGTCGGCCTGATCCAGGTACTGGTGGGCATCGTCCTCGCGTTCGCAGTCGCGATGCTGTTCTTCAATGCTCATCTTCCGACTGACATCGCCACGGCCGTGCTGGTGCTGCTCGCCAGTTGCACCGCGATGTACGCGCTGGGCATGGTCGTCGCCTCAGTGGCCCCGACGCCGAACACCGCGGCGGCCATGGGCCTGATCGCGTTCTTCGGAATGGCCGCGCTCGGCGGCATGTTCGGCCCCATGCAGAGCCTGCCGGAGCAGTTGGCCGAGATCGGATCCTGGCTGCCCTTCGGTGCCGCCGTCGAAGCGTTCCAGTCCACGTGGATCGGTGAGACCGTGGCCTGGCAGAACTGGGCGAGCCTCGGAGCCACCACCGTTCTCGGCGTCGGCGTGGCCGCAGCGCTCTTCCGTTGGGAATGATCGAGCACTCACGTCTGCGATTCGCAGAGGGACGCCTTGGCACCGGCTCCGATGTGCTCGGTATGGACCGGCACCTTCACACCCGGATCAGGACCGCGGTCGTTTGTCGTCGTCGCCCGGCGGACGGGTGGCGAGGTAGCGCTCGAGTTCGGCGGCGAGTTCATCTGCGCTGGGCAGATCGCGCTCGTCGAAGCCGCCCTCGTCGTAGCGGTCCATGTCCTCGGGGTCGCGCCCTGCCATGTACGCGTCGTAGCGGTTCTCGAGTGTCTGCACCATCTGGCGGAGCTCGTCGTTCCCCGCGACCTGATCGTTCACCTTCGTGAGGTAGTCCTCTCGGCTCTCGCGCAGGTCATCCAGCGCGAGCACGATACCCGTGGAGCCCATCACCCGGTCGGCGGCGGCGATCACGGCATCCGGATACTCGGTCTCGGCGAGATAGTGAGGCACGAGCAGGACGAAGCCGACGATGCGGTCGCCGCGTTCGGCGAAGCGGTACTCGAGCAGATGGCCTGCCGTCGCCGGCACTTGGGTACGCGGCCGCCAGACGGAGAGGCTCGCCGTGATCTCCTTGCGATTGCCGCTGACCGTCGTGCTGATCGGACGCGTGTGCGGCACAGGCATCGCGATCGAGTGCACCCAGCTGACACCGGACACGCCGAACTCCTCAGCGAGAGCCAGCACCTTCTCGCTGAACGCGTTCCACGCGAAATCGGGCTCGTAACCGGCGAGCAGGAGGAACTGCTGACCGAGGGTGTCGTGCGCGAGGGACAGCTCGAGGCGCGAAGGACGGAACTCGGTGAGATGGTCCTGCTCGAACACCACGATCGGGCGACGCGCCCGGTAGTCGAGGAGCACGTCGTTGTCGAAGACGACGACAGGCTGCGGGTCGGAGACGTCCCGCAGGTGATCGATGAGACCGGATACGGCGTTTCCGGCATCCGTGAATCCGGTGAGGAGGATCACGAGTGGCAGCCCCTGCGGGACGGCGGGGGCGTTGGCGACGCGTTCGTAAAGCTCTCCGGAGACGGGCATGCCTCCATGCTACGAGGACGGGATGCCGCCGGGGGCGGCTGCGTCATGCTCACAGCGAACAGAACTGGGGAACGCTGCGCCCGACGAGCCTAGGATGGAAGCATGACGCTTCCTGCGCTCTCGCATACCGATGACCGATTCCCCGGGAGCGCTGCCGACGCAGCAGTGCTCGTCGTCCCGGACACCGAAGCGTTCCCCGAGGCGCTGGAGGATTATCCAGGCCTCGCCGAGGTGCTCGCGGGCATCGGATTCACCGGTTCCGCCTCTGCGTTCGCTCGCGTTCATCTTCCTTCGCTGACTTCGACGCCGTTGGCCGTGGTCGGCGCCGGCAGCGCGCCGGACGGCGCGGCGGTGCGCGATGCCGCAGGGGCGGCGCTTCGCACGCTGACCGGATTCGATCACATCTCGCTCGCCCTTGCCGGCGACCTCGACCAGTTCGCCGCAGAGGCGGCAGAAGGCGCCGTCTTCGGCGGTTACCGCTTCGAGGGGTACCGCGCGAAGCCGGGCAAGACGCGTGCCGCCCGCGTGAGTGTGCACAGTGCGACGCTCACTTCAGACGACGTCTCACACGCCCAGATCCTCGGCGATGCACTCGCCCTCGTGAAAGACCTCGTCTCCGTCCCCGCCGAATGGCAGAGCCCCGCAGAGCTCGCTCAGAGTGCGGTCGACGCGGTCGCGGATCTCGATGTCACGGTCGAGGTGCTCGACGAAACGGCTCTCGCCGAGCAGGGATTCGGTGGCGTCCTCGGCGTCGCTCAGGGCTCCGATCGCCCTCCGCGCGTGGTTCGCCTCGACTACGCACCGGCGGATGCCGCCGCTCACATCGCGCTCGTCGGCAAGGGCATCACGTTCGACACCGGCGGCCTTTCCCTCAAGCCTGCCGCGAGCATGGTCGGGATGAAGTTCGACATGGCCGGATCGGCCACTGTGCTCGCCACTCTGCGCGCGATCGCGTCGCTGAAGCTGTCGGTGCGGGTGACCGCGTGGATGTGCATCACCGACAACATGCCCTCCGGCAAGGCGACCCGACCGGGCGACGTGCTGAGGATGCTCGACGGCACGACGGTCGAGGTGCTGAACACAGATGCTGAGGGCCGGCTGGTGCTCGCCGACGGTCTGGTGGCGGCGAGCCGCGAGCGGCCCGACGTGATCTTCGACGTCGCGACCCTCACCGGTGCCGTCCTCGTCGCCCTCGGACACCGTCACACCGGCGTCATGGGCGACGACGATGCTGTCGCGGAGTACCTCACCGTGTCCGAGCAGGTCGGCGAGCTCGCATGGCCGCTGCCGCTCCCCGATTACATGCAGGAGTCGCTGGACTCCCCCATCGCCGACATGATCAACGCCAACATGGGCGACCGCGCGGGCGGCACGATGTTCGCCGGACTCTTCCTGCAGCGCTTCGTCGGTCGCATCGGTGAAGAGGACGACGCGCCGCGCATCCCCTGGGTGCACCTCGACGTCGCAGGTTCCGCCGAGCACGGCAGCTCACCGTACGGGTTCACAGACAAGGGACCGACGGGGGCGACGGTTCGCTCGCTCGTCGCGTTCGCCGAAGCACGCGCACAGGAGGCATGATGACCACGCATTCGTTCGACATCGTCGTACTCGGTGGCGGCAGCGGCGGGTACGCCGCCGCCCTTCGAGCGGCCGAACTGGGAAAGACTGTCGCGCTGATCGAGAAGGACAAGGTCGGCGGGACGTGCCTGCACCGCGGCTGCATCCCGACCAAGGCACTGCTGCACGCCGCCGAGGTCGCCGACCACGTGCGCGACGCGGCATCCGTCGGTGTGTCAGCCACCTTCGAGGGCGTCGACGCCGCCGGAGTGCGCAGCTATCGCGAGAACATCGTCGCGAAGAAGTTCAAAGGTCTCGAGGGCCTCATCAAGGCCAGGGGCATCACCACCGTCGCCGGCCACGGGCACCTGAACGCCGACCGCAGCGTGAGCGTCGGTGACGACGTCTACGTCGGCGCGGACGTGGTGCTGGCCACCGGTTCGTACAGCCGTTCTCTCCCCGGCCTCGAGATCGGCGGACGCGTCATCACCAGTGAGCAGGCTCTCGCGCTCGATGTGATCCCCGAGCGCGTGCTGGTGCTCGGCGGCGGCGTCATCGGCGTCGAGTTCGCGAGCGTGTGGCGCTCGTTCGGCGCCGAGGTGACGATCATCGAGGCGCTGGAGCACCTGGTGCCGAACGAGGACATCGCCCTCAGCAAGGGGCTCGAGCGCGCGTTCCGTCGCCGCGGCATCGCGTACTCGCTCGGCACCCGGTTCCAGACGGCGACGCAGGACGACGCGAGCGTCACCGTCACGCTCGAGGACGGCAAGACCTTCACCGGCGACTATCTGCTGGTCGCCGTCGGGCGCGGGCCCGTCACGGCCGACCTCGGCTTCGAGGAGGCCGGTGTCACGCTCGAGCGCGGTTTCGTGACGGTCGATGAGGAACTGCGCACAGGCGTCGCAGGTCTCTGGGCCGTCGGCGACATCGTCCCGGGCCTTCAGCTCGCGCATCGCGGCTTCATGCAGGGCATCGACGTCGCCGAGCGGATCGCGGGGCTCTCCCCCGCACCGATCCCGGAATCGCAGATCCCGAAGATCACGTACTGCAACCCCGAGGTCGCATCCGTCGGGGTGACCGAGCAGGCGGCGGTCGCCGAACACGGCGCGGATGCTGTCACCTCCTACGAGTACAACCTCGCCGGCAACGGCAAGAGCGAGATCATCGGCACCGCAGGCCTCGTCAAGGTCGTGCGGCTCAAAGACGGTCCAGTGCTGGGCGTCCACTTGCTCGGCGACCGCGTGGGCGAACTCATCACAGAGGGCCAGCTCGCCGTGGCCTGGGAAGCCCACCCGGAAGACATCGCACCGCTCATCCACGCCCATCCGACGCAGAGCGAGGCCCTCGGTGAGGCGTTCCTCGCACTCGCCGGAAAACCACTGCACGCTCTCTGAACACCAACCGGTGTCAGGGTCACTAAGCTGAACATGTCACAAACATTCTTGAAGGAGACTCCGTCATGAGCACATCCGTGGTCCTCCCCGCTCTCGGTGAGAGCGTCACAGAGGGTACGGTCACCCGCTGGCTGAAGCAGGTGGGAGACACCGTGCAGGCGGATGAAGGCCTGCTTGAGATCTCGACCGACAAGGTCGATACCGAGATCCCCTCGCCGGTGTCCGGCGTGATCGAGGAGATCCTGGTCGCCGAGGACGAGACCGTCGAGGTCGGCGCCCTGCTGGCCAGGATCGGAGATGGCAGCGCGTCGGCGCCCGCCTCGGATGCTCCGGCAGCAGCCGAGCCCGCGGCAGAGACCGCTCCGACCGAGGCTGAGGCCGCACCGGCTGAGGCCGCACCGGCTGAGGCCGCACCGGCTGAGGCCGCACCGGCTGAGGCGGCACCGGCTGAGGCTGCGCCGGCGGCCGAGGCTGCTCCGGCGCCTGCCGCTGAAGCCGCACCGGCGCCTGCCGCCGAGGCCGCTCCGGCTCCTGCCGCATCCGGTGACTCCACCGACATCCTGCTCCCCGAGCTCGGCGAAAGCGTCACCGAGGGCACCGTCACCCGCTGGCTGAAGCAGGTCGGCGAAGAGATCGCCGTCGATGAGCCGTTGCTCGAGATCTCCACCGACAAGGTCGACACGGAGATCCCCTCCCCTGTCGCCGGCGTCCTGCAGGAGATCCTCGCGGCCGAAGACGAGACGATCGCCGTCGGCAGCGTGCTCGCACGCGTCGGCTCCGGTGCTCCGGCAGCAGCTGCACCGGCCGCTGAGGCTCCTGCACCGGCCGCTGAGGCTCCGGCTGCTCCGGCACCCGCTGCTCCGGCACCCGCTGCCGAGGCTCCCGCGCCCGCCGCTCCGGCACCTGCTGCCGAGGCTCCCGCGCCTGCAGCCTCGGCACCCGCTGCATCCGCCGCGGCCCCGGCCGCTCCGGCACCTGCCGCAGCTCTGGCGCCTGCGGAGTCGGCTCCGGCCGCGAGCGACAGCGTCTACGTCACGCCGCTGGTGCGCCGTCTCGCAACGCAGCAGGGTGTCGACCTCTCGACGGTCAAGGGCTCGGGCGTCGGAGGACGCATCCGCAAGGAAGACGTCCTGAAGGCTGCCGAGTCGAAGTCTGCGGCTCCCGCCGCGGCTCAGGCACCCGCGGCCGCACCGCTCGAGGTTTCGCCGCTGCGCGGCACCACCCAGCCGATGTCGCGTCTGCGCAAGGTCGTCGCCAAGCGCGCGGTCGAGTCGATGCAGCAGACCGCACAGCTCACCACGGTGGTCGAGGTCGATGTCACGAACGTCGCCAGCTACCGCGACAGCGTGAAGGCGGAGTTCCAGCAGAAGACGGGCGACAAGCTCTCCTTCCTGCCCTTCTTCGCATTGGCTGCGGCCGAGGCTCTGCAGGCGTTCCCGATCATCAACTCCACCGTCGACGGCGAGAACATCGTCTACCCCGACACGGAGAACGTCTCGATCGCCGTCGACACGGAGCGCGGACTGCTCACCCCAGTGCTGCGCGACGCCGCCTCGAAGAACCTGGCGCAGATCGCGCACGAGATCGCTGATCTTGCTGCACGTTCTCGCGACAACAAGCTGAAGCCCGACGAGCTCGCCGGCGGAACCTTCACGCTGACCAACACCGGATCGCGCGGCGCGCTGTTCGACACGCCCGTCGTGTTCCTGCCGCAGTCCGCCATCCTCGGCACCGGAACGGTCGTGAAGCGCCCCGGTCTGGTCAAGGTCGACGGCGTCGACGCGATCGCCGTGCGCTCGTACGTCTACCTTGCGCTGTCGTACGACCACCGCATCATCGACGGAGCGGATGCCGCCCGCTTCCTCGGTGCGATCAAGGCACGCCTGGAGGCCGCGGACTTCGCAGCCAATCTCGGAGCCTGAGCACCGCACCACCTAGATGTCGTTGTGGCGTTCGAGCACCATCATCTGCTCTGCGGCTCCGCTCCCGGCATCGATCGGTGTCAGGCGGATCACCGCGACATCACCGTAGTCGTCCACCAGTGAAGCGGTGCTCCCGGACGTGCCGAGCACGACGATGCCATCGGACGGAGACCGTGCGCCCTCCGCCACGGCGTCAGCACAGTGTTCGACGGCTGCCTCGACGCACGCACTGATCGCGTCGAGAAGGCCCGGCACCGCGTCGAGCGCACCGCCCTGGCCCGACGCCGAGTCCGACGGCACCGGTGCGGGTGTCGGTGGCGCCGTCGCCGGGGAGGGCTGCTCGCCATCGCCTAATGCATCAGGTTCTTCCGTGGTCTGCCCGGTCTGGGACGTCGCCACTGCCGGCGCCTCCCCGCCATCGCTGGGCCAGAGAAGCCCGACGATCAGCACGACGATCCCGAATGCCCCGGCCACGAGAACAGTCCGACGACGCGAAGGCTTCGCGGTGCGCGCATCGTCCACTCGACCTCGGGGCGCTGCTCTCGATCGCGCGGGCCGGCGAACGCGCGCTCGCTCGCGCAGGCGCTCCATGACCGCGCGCGCCTCCTGCATCCCCGTTCGCAGCATGGCGGACGCGCTGGACGCGGAGCTCTCTGCGCCCCTCGGCGCGTCGAGCGCGCGCCGCGTCGCCTCCGCGCGGCGACTCCCACCCGCAGCGCGGCGACTCCCACCCGCAGCGCGGCGACTCTCACCCGCAGCGCGCCGGGATCGCCTGCCCTCGATGGGGCGGGCCGCGGCATCCGCTGCCACGAGCCGGGGAGCGACAACGCTCACGCGCTCGGGCGCGAACACGTCGAGCTGCAGAGCCCGTGGCGCGGCGCGCGCGAACAGCTCCTCCTCCCAACGACGGTCGTCGTCGACGGGATGACGCGGCTGGCGCAGCGCAGACGCCGCTTCCTCCAGGTTCCTGATCGTGGCACGATCACTCTGCTGCCGCGCCGCGCGCTCGATCAGCGTCGCCGTGCGCGCCCTGGCGCTTCCGCCATCGCCGTGCACGAACAACGGGCGTCCGTCGCCGGTCAGCCACCAATCGCCGAGGACGTCGCCGTCCGCACCCAGCTCACGCACGCCCCGCAGCAGGCTCGCGACGAGGGTGCCAGACTCTCCCGGCGTGAGCGGCGCGCCCGAAGCCTCCCGCCGTGCCAGAAACGTCTCGACGCGTTGCGTGCACCAGGGCAGAAGCGCGTCATGCCCGTCGACCCGACGGCGGATGTCGAGCACCCCGCAGACGTGCTCGGATCCGGAGAACGCCCATCCCGCCCACTCCTGGAGCGTCTCGGTGTCGACGCACACGGCGACGCTCTCCTCGAACGCGACGAGCGTGCCGGCGAACGGCCCCTCCTTCCCGTCGATCGCGCGGATCACGCGATGCACCCCTGGGACAAGGGCGCCATGGTCGACTGCGGCATCCGTCTCGCTCATCGACCCATCACAGCGCAGAGCGTGCGCTGATGGTCCCGACAACCGAGGAATGTGCAGGGATCGGCGGTTTCCCCGGATGTGCAGGACGAGTGCGCCGCCCGCGAACGCGCACATGAACGACGCGCGGACTCGGTAGTCTTGTACTCATGGCTAAGCGTGCTCCAGAACCCGAGAAGCGTCCGGGGTTCTTCTCCCAGATCAAGTCCCTGTTCCGGTTCACGCGTGAGGTGTACGGCTGGCTCCCCTGGGCGCAGATCGCGATCCTCGTCGCGGGCGTAATGCTCGGCCTCGTCGTCGGCTACCTCATCCCGCCGTTCCAGGTGTGGACGCTCATCCTCTGGGCGATCACCGGACTCATGCTCGGCGTGCTCGGTGCCCTCTTCCTCATGACGCGCCTGTCGACCAACGCGATGTACGCGAAGATCGACGGCATGCCCGGCGCCTCCGGACACGTGCTGAGCACGAGTCTCGGCCGGAACTGGCAGGCCTCGGACACTCCCGTCGGCATCAACCCCAAGACGCAGGAGGCGGTCTACCGCGCGATCGGACGAGGCGGCATCGTCGTCGTGGGTGAAGGCGCCCGTGGCCGGCTCACTCGCCTCGTGAACGAAGAGCGCAGCAAGGCGCAGCGCGTCGCGAACGGCGTTCCCGTCCACGTGCTCTACGTCGGCCACGGTGACGACGAGGTCGCGATCGCCGACCTCTCGAAGACGATCAAGAAGCTCCCGAAGGCGATCAACAAGACGACGATGGCCGCGGTCATCCGCCGCATCGACTCCGTCTCGCAGTCGGTCTCGTCGCTGCCCATCCCGAAGGGCATCGACCCGACGAAGGTCCGCGCACAGCGTCCGCGCTGAGCCGAAGAGCGGTCACCGCCCGCCGGCTCACGCCACGGCGGCGACGTCAGCTCAGCGGTTCCTTCGGCAGGCGCCGCACCTTCGCCCTGCGACGGCGGCGCTCGGGGATCATCCCGCGCATCTCCTCGAGCTTCCCGAAGCACAGCAGTCGGTCATCGGCCTCGAGCACGACGTGCTTGCGCGGGTTGGGGATCACACTGACCCCGCGGTGCAGCGTCAGTACGGTGATGTCGCGCTCCCAGAGACCGGATTCGCCCAGCGTCTTGCCGACGAGTTCCGCCGCGTTGTGAACGAGCAACTCGGCCACGCCGTATCCCGTCGACACCGTCAAACGCTGACGCACGTCGATCTCGGGGAATGCGACCTGCCCGGCGATGTAGTCGATGATGGCTCCCGCCACGTCGAGATTGGTCGCCTGCTCGATGCCCTGCAGCCCGGGTGAGGAGTTCACCTCCATCACCAGGGGCCCCTCATCGCCTTCGAGCATGTCGACGCCGGCGACCCTCAGTCCCATGATCTGCGCCGACCGCACCGCCACCTGCTCGTACGCGGGGTCGAGCTGGACGCGCTCGACGCTGCCGCCGCGGTGCACGTTGGATCGGAACTCGTCACCCGCGGCCACGCGACGCATGGCCCCCACGACGCGGTCGCCCACGACGAGCGCACGGATGTCGCGTCCCCTGCTCTCCGCGATGAACTTCTGGATCAGCACGTTCTGCTTCGTCGAATGCAGCGTCTCGATGATCGCTTCGGCGACCTTCACCTGCGGGGCCAGGATGACGCCGATGCCCTGCGTACCCTCGAGCAGCTTGATGACCACCGGTGCCCCGCCGACCCGCTCGATCGCGGGACGCACATCGGCGCGATTGCGCACGAACGCTGTCGCCGGCATCGCGATGTTGTGGCGCGAGAGGATCTGGTTCGCACGGAGCTTGTCCCTGGCGCTCGAGATGCCGTTGGCCGTGTTGGGCGTGTACACGTCCATCTGCTCGAACTGGCGCACCACAGCGGTACCGAAGTAGGTGATCGAGCTGCCGACGCGAGGGAGGATCGCGTCGTAGTCGCTCAGCGGTCGACCGCGGTAGTGGAGGTCGGGTTCATCCGCCGTCAGATCGATCGCGAACTTCAGCGTGTTCAGCACCTTGACGTTGTGCCCGCGTTGAAGAGCCGCCGCGCGGAGGCGCTGCGTCGAGTACGCCTGCGGAGCGCGGGAGAGAACTGCGAGCTTCACGTATGTTTCCTGCCAAGATGTATCGAGTGACCAAGACATCTCATTCAAACACTCTTACGGGGTGGCGTGAATGGGTGAGCCTGCCTGACGCCGGAGTGGACTGGATCAAGGCCAAGGTCGACACCGGCGCGCGTACGTCCTCGTTGCACGCGTTCGACGTGGAGGAGTTCGAGCGCGAAGGCGAGGCCTGGGTCCGATTCCGTGTGAACCCCTGGCAGCACACCAACGCGGACGCCACGATCGTCGAGTGCCCCGTGCACGACAGACGCGCCGTTCGCAGCTCGTCCGGTCACGCCCAGCGACGAATCGTCGTGCTTCTCGCGATCCGTCTCGTCGATCAGCTCATCGTGTCCGAGGTCACCCTCAGCAATCGCGACGAGATGGGTTTCCGGATGCTGATCGGGCGGGAGGCGCTGCGTCGGGGGTTCATCGTGGACCCCGCGCGCTCCTTCCTGGGCGGCCGTGCCCCCAAGGAGACCCGCCGCCGCAATCGCGGGCGGAACTGACCCCGTCGAAGGGCTCCGGATCGGACTCAGGCGCGGATCAGGATGGTGCCCACGAGCTTGTCGTGCAGTCCTCGCTGGTCCTGATCCCAGATCACCGCGGGGATGACGACGACCAGCAGCAGTGTCCGCACGATCGGGCGCCAGAGGCCGACCCATCCCCCGCCCAGCATCACCAATCGCATACCGAGGATGCGGTGTCCCGGACTGCCGCCGATCGTCGGTATGAAGACGATCTGCACGACGGCGAAGATCACGAGCGTGGCGATCGAGTCGTACTGGAAGAACGCGATCGAGATGATCACGGCCGCCGCCCAGTCGATGGCGAGGGCGCCGATGCGACGGCCCACCCTGGCGACGCTGCGCGGGCCGGTCGTGGGGAGTCCGAGACGTTCGCCGGGGTATGTGTTCTCAGCATCCGTCACACGTCCAGTCTATCGGCGGTCTGTAACATGGCGGAAACATAGAGGACATGGCGGGGTAACCCCTCGGCCATAACCTGCTTGCAGCCTTCGAGGCCCCGATCCGCATCATCTGGAGTGATAAATGTTCACCGATTCGTCCGAGGTTCTGAGCTATATCAAGGAAAACGACGTCAAATTCCTTGACATCCGTTTCACTGATCTGCCCGGTGTCCAGCAGCACTTCAACATTCCCGCGTCGACGGTCGACGAGGCGTTCTTCACCGACGGCCAGCTGTTCGACGGCTCCTCCATCCGCGGATTCGCGAGCATCCACGAGTCCGACATGCAGCTGATCCCCGACGTCACCACCGCGTACGTCGACCCGTTCCGCGAGGCGAGCACCCTCGTGATGCTGTTCGACATCTACAACCCGCGCACGGGCGAGATCTACTCGAAGGACCCGCGTCAGGTCGCGAAGAAGGCGGAGAAGTACCTCGTCTCGACAGGCATCGCCGACACGGCGTTCTTCGCTCCCGAGGCGGAGTTCTACATCTTCGATGACGTCCGCTACTCGGTGACCTCGAACTCCAGCTTCTACAGCGTCGACTCGGAAGAGGGCGCCTGGAACACCGGCCGCGAAGAAGAGGGCGGCAACCTCGGCAACAAGACGCCGTACAAGGGCGGTTACTTCCCCGTGAGCCCGGTCGACAAGACGGCTGACCTCCGCGATGACATCACCCTCAAGCTGATCGAGGCGGGCTTCATCCTGGAGCGTTCGCACCACGAGGTCGGCACCGGTGGACAGCAGGAGATCAACTACCGCTTCGACACGATGGTGCACGCGGCGGACGACATCCTGAAGTTCAAGTACATCGTCAAGAACACCGCTGAGGAGTGGGGCAAGTCGGCGACGTTCATGCCGAAGCCGCTCTACGGCGACAACGGCTCCGGCATGCACACCCACCAGTCGCTGTGGAGCGACGGCAAGCCGCTGTTCTACGACGAGGCCGGCTACGGCCAGCTCAGCGACGTGGCCCGCTGGTACATCGGTGGCATCCTGGCGCACGCGCCGGCCCTGCTCGCCTTCACGAACCCGACGCTGAACAGCTACCACCGCCTGGTCAAGGGCTTCGAAGCTCCGGTCAACCTGGTCTACTCCGCCGGTAACCGCTCGGCCGCGATCCGCATCCCGATCACGGGCTCGAACCCCAAGGCCAAGCGCATCGAGTTCCGCGCACCGGACGCCTCGGGCAACCCGTACCTCGCGTTCGCCGCGCAGCTCATGGCAGGCCTCGACGGCATCAAGAACCGCATCGAGCCGCACGAGCCGGTTGACAAGGACCTCTACGAGCTCCCGCCAGAGGAGGCCAAGAACATCCCTCAGGTGCCGAACTCGCTGCTGGACTCGCTCGACGCGCTGCGTGACGACCACCAGTTCCTTCTTGAGGGCGGCGTCTTCACGCCCGAGCTCATCGAGACCTGGATCTCCTACAAGATCGAGAACGAGATCCTGCCGATGGCGCAGCGTCCCCACCCGTTCGAGTTCGAGCTGTACTACGGGGTCTGACCGACCCTGCCCCGGGGGAGCCCGCCTCAGCATCGCGCCGAGGC
>NZ_JBLVOB010000006.1:443031-450094 GCF_053543555.1 Microbacterium xerophyticum
CCGAGGGGGCCTCTCTCGCATCACGAGGAACTGGATCCGAGTGTCTCGGCGAGAGATGGTGGATGCCCTGCTCCTGGTGTCCGCCCCGCCCGGCGACGATCCCGATCTGCGGGCCGCCGCGGCGTCATGGGCGCTGTCCCGCCTCCCGGATCACCTGCATCCTCTGCTCAGAATGGCCAGGGCGATCTGTCTCGGCGACGCCCGGGACGAGCTGTCGACCGACCCGAACGCCCTCGAAGACCTCATCCGCGCGTTGAAGGTTCGCGTCGAACGCGCTCTCGACGCGCCGTGACAGATCCGGATCCGCTGATGTCCGGGCGCGGACGTTAAGGTGCAGTATGGGCAGACTCAAGTACGATCACACGGCCGAGGCGATCGGGATCGAAGACGAGACGCTGGCTCACCTGAAGGTCATCGTGGCGACGAAACTGCGGCGCCAGGAGAGCTTCATGATGACGTGGCTGCCGATCGACAGCGATCCCAACGGCCGGATGAGCGCGTGGATCCACCCTGCCGTGCCGCTGGTGTTCATGTTCGACGGCGTCGAGGTGCCCCCGATCGATGCGAAGCGATTGGAGGAGATGATGCACGCGACCAACGCCACCGGCGAGCTCATGCTCGATCACCTCGTGCGCGTCGAGATCGAGTGATTCCGGCCGATCAGTGCACGCGCACTGCGCCGGCCTGAACCCGCACCTCGAACGATGAGACCTCGCCGACCTCTTCTCCATCGACCTCGAAGGCCAATGGCTGCTCGAGCTCGACCTTGATCCGCTCGGCGGTGAGGTGCCGGGTGGACTCGGTGCTCACCGCCGTCTCGTCACGCGTGAGCAGGCGACGGATGCCGTTGTCCCAGACGACGGAGCGCACGGTGTCGAGCCACTGCAGCGCGCCGTCGGCGCTCACGAGCAGCAGATCGAGCAGGCCGTCGTCGAGCTTCGCATCCGGCAGCAGGCGGATACCGCCCTGCACCATGCCGCAGTTGCCGATCAGGAGCGTGTGTCCGCGCACGTCCTGCGCCTCTCCCCCGTCCAGTGCGATCGAGATGCTCGTCATCTCCGTGCCGGCCATGGCGCGTCCCATCGCCTCGACGTAGGCGAGCCAGCCCGCGCGATCCTTGAGATCGTCGTCGGTCTCCACGAGCATCTGCGCGTCGACACCGAACCCGACCATGACCATGAACGCCTGGTCCTCGCCGCCGGTGTTGACCCAGCCGAGATCGATCCGCCTGGTCTCGCCGTCGCTGATCCGGGCGAGCGCGGCGGGGATGTCGTCCAGCGGCACCTCGAGGTTGCGCGCCAGCAGATTACCCGTGCCCTGAGGCACGATGCCGAGTGCGGCATCCGATCCGGCAAGGGCTTCTGCGACCGCTCGCACCGTGCCGTCGCCGCCGACCGCGATCACGGTCTCGCAACCCGCCTCGAGGGCTTCCTTCGCCATGCCGAGGCCGGGGTCCTCTTCGCTCGTCTCCCACCACTGGACATCGCCGTCGATCGCGTCGGCGACAGCCGTCCGCAGCACGTCCTCCTCGATCTTCGACGGGTTCCAGATGATGCCGATCTTCGTCGCTGTCATGTGCTCAGCCTGAGCCAGCGCCGACGATTGCGCAACTCAGCCGTAGAAGAGGTTCTCGAACGCCCGACGTGCTCGTCTGGTGACGCCGAGGTAGTCCTCCTCGACGGCCGTGGCCGACCTGTCGGGGTAGCCGAGCAGATGACCGAGCGCATCGAGTTCACGGCGATCGGCCGGAAGCATGTCAGAGGTGTGTCCCGTCCGCAGCGTGATGGCCGAGCGCAGCCTGCTGGCCAGCAGCCATGCCTCGCGGAGCTTGTCCGCATCATCCGCCGGGATGAGGTCAGCGTCGACCGCGGCGTGAAGGGCGTCCAACGTCGACGTCGTCCGCAGCGCCGGCACCGCATGCGCGTGCTGCAGCTGCACGAGCTGGATCAGCCACTCGACATCGCTCAGTGATCCCGGCCCGAGCTTGAGGTGACGTCGCGGGTCTGCGCCCTGGGGAAGCCGCTCGCCCTCCACCCTCGCCTTGATCCGCTTGATCTCGCGCAGACCCTGCTCGTCGACCTGTTCCGGATAGCGGATGCTGTCGGCGAGTTGCATGAACTTCGTGAGCAGCTGCGCGCTGCCTGCGACGCCACGAGCGCGCAGGAGCGCCTGCGCCTCCCAGGACACCGACCAACGCCGGTAGTACTCGGTGTACGCCGCCATGGAACGCACCACGGGACCCTGTCGTCCCTCCGGGCGCAGATCCGCATCGAGCTCGAGCGGCACGCGGTGATCGGTCAGGTGCTCGCGGAGGCCGGCGACCAGCTTGGTCGAGAGGGTCTGCGCACGCTGAGGATCGATCCCGTTGGCGTCGTAGACGTACAGGAGGTCGGCATCGGATCCGAAGCCCAGCTCCGCGCCGCCGAAGCGCCCCATGCCGATCACGGCGAAATCGAGTGCATCGTCCTCTGGAGGCACCACTTCTCGGCGCACGGCTCGCAGACCCGCCTGAATCGTCGCGTCTGTGATCGCAGTGAGCGATGTCGCGATCTCCTCGATGGTGAGGACGTCGAGCACAGCGCCCATGGCTGTGCGCAGCAGCTCCCGTCGTCGAAGCGCGCGTACGGCCTTCAACGCAGGGCCCACCGACTTGTGACGTGTCTGGATGGCCCGTGCCTCTTCGTAGAGCTGCGACGCGGCGCGCGGACGAAGCCGCTCCGGGCTGTCCAGCCACGCCACCGACTCGGGTATCCACTCCATCAACTCGCCGATGTAGCGCGAGGCCGACAGCAGGCGCGTCAGGCTCTCCGCTGCGCCGGACGAGTCGCGCAGCATCCTCAGGAACCAGGAGGTGTCGCCGAGTCGTTCGCTGATCCTCCGGAACGCGAGCAGGGCGTAGTCGGGATCGCTGCCGTCCGCGAACCAGCGCACCATGATCGGCATGAGATGGCGCTGGATCGTGACCTTTCGGCTGATGCCGGAGGTGAGCGCGCCGATATGACGCAATGCGCCCGCAGCATCCCTGAAGCCGATGGCGGCGAGGCGATCATGAGCCTGCGCCGTCGAGAGGGTGCGCTCCTCCTCCGGAAGCGCGGCGACGGCGCTCAGCAGCGGCCGGTAGAACAGTCGGGTGTGGATGTCGCGGACTTCGCGTCGCACGCTCTCCCAGAGCGCCCAGATCCCGTCTCCGGTGTCGGCCAGCCCGGTGGCCCTGGCGAGGATGCGCAGTTCGTCGGTCGTTCTGGGCATGAGGTGCGTGCGGGAGAGCTCACGCAACTGCAGGCGGTGCTCGAGGAGGCGGAGCGTCCGGTAGTCCGTCGCGAAGGTCGCCGCGTCCTCGCGTCCGATGTACCCGCCTGCGACGAGGGCGTCCAGGCTCTCCAGGGTTCCCTTGGTGCGCAGGCTCGGGTCCGTGAGCCCGTGCACGAGCTGCAGCAACTGCACCGTGAACTCGATGTCGCGCAGGCCGCCCGTTCCCAGCTTGATCTGGTGGGCCGCGTCCTCGGGGTCGATGTGCTCGGTGACGCGCTCGCGCATCCGCTGCACGCTGTCCACGAAGTTCTCGCGTGCCGCGCTCGACCAGATCTTCGGCTGCACGGCGTCGATGTATGCCTCACCGAGCGCCGGATCGCCGGCGAGCGGTCGTGCCTTGAGAAGAGCCTGGAACTCCCAGCTCTTCGCCCATCTGTCGTAGTACGCCAGATGAGAGCCGAGTGAGCGCACCAGCGCTCCCTGCTTGCCCTCGGGACGAAGGTTCGCGTCCACCTCCCACAGCGGCGGCTCCACCTCGATGCCGGACAGCCCGCGCATCGTCTCGATGGCGAGCTTCGTCGCGATGTCGATCGCGCGGCCCTCGTCGAGTCGCTCCTCATCCGCGGTGCCGCCGACGAAGATCACGTCGACGTCGCTCACGTAGTTGAGTTCTCGGGCTCCCGCCTTGCCCATCCCGATGATCGCGAGCTGCGTGAGAGCGACTTCGTCTCGTGAACGCGCGGCGGCGACCCTGGTTCGGGCCACCGCGAGCGATGCTTCCAGCGCCGCCCCTGCGGCATCCGCGAGAGCGGCGGACACCGCGGCGATCCGGAGCGCGGGTTCGGGTGCCGAGAGATCGACGGCGGCGATCTCGGCGAGCGAGCGACGGTACTCGACCCGGAGTGCGACCAGCGCGGAATCGTCTGCGGCGCCGGCGAATCCGTCCTCGGCGCCGACGGCGTCGAGCAGACGCTCGCGCAGTGCCACCGCGCTCGGCACCAGCGGCCCCACCTCGCTCAGCACGGAGAGCTGCGCAGGATGTCTGAGGAAGAAGTCCGCCAGCCCTGTCGACGCGCCGAACACGCGCCAGCACACAGCGCGCGCTTCTTCATCCCGCAGCACCTGCTGCAGCGCGATCGGGTCGCGACGCGCCACTCGCACCATCCCGGCGGCCGCGCCGTCGGGATCGGCGCAGACCGCACCGTCGACGAGTGCCGCGCGTTCGATGCCGACCAGCGTCGAGAGTTCGTCGAGCACCTCGGCTGCAGCCCTCAGCTCCGTGAAGCCGATCTTCGCGAGGGAGGACAGTGAGGAGGTGGAGTCCGATCGAGCCATCGGCTCAGAGAAGCTCGAGGTTGCTCTTCAGCTCGAACGGCGTGACCTGACCGCGGTAGGCCTCCCACTCCTTGCGCTTGTTGAGCAGCACGTAGTTGAAGACCTGCTCGCCGAGGGTCTCTGCGACGAGCTCCGAGGACTCCATGTGCTCCAGTGCGTGGTCGAGGCTGGCAGGCAACGAGGAGTATCCGAGAGCACGACGCTCCGCGTCGCTCAGCGACCACACGTTGTTCTCCGCCTCAGGCGGCAGCTCGTACTCCTCTTCGATCCCCTTGAGCCCGGCCGCGAGCAGCAGCGCATAGGCGAGGTACGGGTTGGCCGCAGAATCGAGGCCGCGGTACTCGACGCGCGAGGACTGGCTCTTGTGCGGCTTGTACATCGGCACGCGGATGAGGGCTGAGCGGTTGGTGTGCCCCCAGGTCACGAAGCTCGGCGCCTCGTCCCCGCCCCACAGCCGCTTGTACGAGTTCACGAACTGGTTCGTGACGGCGGCGATCTCGTTGGCGTGCTTGAGCAGGCCGGCGATGAAGTGCCGCCCGGTCTTGGAGACCTGGTACTGCGCACCCTCCTCCCAGAAGGCGTTCTGATCGCCTTCGAAGAGCGACATGTGCGTGTGCATGCCGCTGCCTGGTTGGTCGCTCATCGGCTTCGGCATGAACGTGGCGTACACGCCCTGCTCGATCGCGACCTCCTTGACGACCGTGCGGAACGTCATGATGTTGTCGGCCATCGTGAGCGCGTCCGCGTAACGCAGGTCGATCTCGTTCTGACCCGGTCCGCCCTCGTGGTGGCTGTACTCGACCGAGATGCCCAGGTCTTCCAGCATCCGCACCGAGCGTCGGCGGAAGTCGTGCGCCGTCCCACCCGGCACGTTGTCGAAGTAGCCTGCGGAGTCGACCGGCACCGGCCCCTCAGGGCCGATCAGCGACGACTTGAGCAGGTAGAACTCGATCTCGGGGTGCGTGTAGAACGTGAAGCCGGCGTCGGCGGCCTTGGCGAGCGTGCGCTTGAGCACGTGCCGCGGGTCGGCGACGGCGGGCTGGCCGTCAGGGGTGGTGAGATCGCAGAACATGCGGGCGGTCGGGTCGACCTCGCCGCGCCACGGCAGCGTCTGGAAGGTCGTCGGGTCGGGCTGCGCGAGCAGGTCGGACTCGTACGTGCGAGTGAGGCCCTCGATCGCGGAGCCGTCGAATCCGATGCCCTCGGCGAACGCGCCCTCGACCTCGGCCGGCGCGATCGCCACCGATTTCAAAGTGCCGATCACGTCGGTGAACCAGAGGCGCACGAACTTCACGCCGCGCTCCTCGATCGTGCGCAGCACGAAGTCCCGCTGCTTGTCCATTCCCATATGACTAGTGCTTCCCATCCGCGTCGGTCGCCTTGTGCACGTCGGTCGCCTTGCGCCAGTCCTCGTCGATGGCTTCCTCCACCGCCCACGCCTCAGAGCGTGCGCGCAGCAGGTCCAGTGCACCCGCAGCCGCCTCGGCGGTGTCGAAGGGACCGATTCGGTCGACAGCGGGCGACTCGTAGCCGTGCTCCACCTGGCCGGTGCTGGTGTTGTACCAGTACTTGCGCTCCCCGCTGGACATGTATGAATCCTCACCGCGAGACATGGCCGCTCCCTTCGTAAGCTTCTGTCACGATCCTACTGTCGTCTCGCGTGCTCGCTAGGCTATTGACCATGGCAAAAGCGATCGGCGTCGACATCGGCGGCACAGGCATCAAAGCAGGAATCGTCGACCTCGACAAAGGGTCCCTCGACTCGGATCGTGTTCGCGTGGACACCCCCAAGGGTGCATCTCCTGACGACGTCCTCAAGGCCGTCAACGAGGTACTCGACACACTCGAGGTGCGGGAGTCGGATCTGCCTCTCGGTGTGGCCTTCCCCGCGATCGTGAAGAACGGCAAGACGCTCTCGGCGGCCAACGTCTCCGACAAGTGGATCGGCTTCGAGGCCGAGAAGTTCTTCGAGGACGGCCTCGGCCGTCACATCGCCTTCGTGAACGACGCGGATGCCGCCGGAGTCGCCGAGGTGCGCCACGGCGCGGCGCGTGACGTCGACGGACTCACGATCCTCGCCACGCTCGGCACCGGCATCGGCTCGGCGTTCCTGTACGACGGCGTCCTGCTGCCGAACACCGAACTCGGCCACCTGCTCTACAACGGCACGACGGTCGGCGACGCGTCCATCGAGCGGTGGACGGCGTACTCGGCGATGGAGCGCGAGAAGCTCTCGTGGGAGGACTGGGCGGCACGACTCCAGGTGTTCTTCTCGCACGTCGAGTTCCTGTTCAGCCCCGATCTGTTCGTCGTCGGCGGCGGCGTGTCCAAGCACCCCGAGAAGTTCATCCCGCTGCTCGAGCTCAACACGCCCATCATCCCGGCCATCCACCGCAACTCGTCGGGCATCATCGGAGCCGCGTCTCTCGCGGCCGACTGATCCCGCCCCGACCGCATACGAAGGGCTCGGCGACCT
>NZ_JBLVOB010000006.1:450163-488128 GCF_053543555.1 Microbacterium xerophyticum
CCGAGCCCTTCGACGTTCATGGGGCGAATGGGCCGGCCTGTACGCCGGGTTCTGAACGCAGCGGAATGGGGATAGTCGGCAGATGTTGACACTCATGACTGACCGGGCATTTCCTTGTTGACGACTGCTGGCCAGTACTGGGGTAAAATGACACTTCTGCGGACTTTCTGCGGACTTTCTGCGGACTCAGGCTTGATCCCTGGTGCTGACGCGACGCGATCGAAGATAGTCGTGCAGGTCGCTCTCGGCGGGCGTGATGTTCTTGCCCGTCTTCGAGTAAGCCGGCCCGCGCCCCTCGTCACTCATGCGCTGCAGCAGCGTCACTGTCATACCTGGCCAGAGCTCGCAGACCTGAGTTGGGGACAACCAAATCTCAGGGATCACGTTCCCATCCTGCCTAGATCGGCCGTACGCTGTCGGGGTGCGCTCACATTCCCGTCTGAAGCCGTGTCGATCGTAGATCCCCTCCTCTCGCCCGCGATGGTGTGCGAGCTTGTGCCGGGCTTGACCGTCGCGAATCTAAAACATCCACGTGCATCGGGGAAGGGCCCACGCTACAGCAAGCCTACGGAGCCCCTGGACACATCACTCTCTACCGTCGCTCCGACGTGATGCGATGGGTTGACGATGCGATGATCGACACCCGAGATCAGCCCGCGCAGGATCAGATGAGGAACAGTGAGTGATGGACGATCTGGACACCCAACGTGCTGGTCGACGGTGTGCTGCTGCGCGAGGTGGATGCGGGGTGGGAGTCTCCGGAGTGCGGTTGCATCGAATCGGCGATGTCGGGACCACTGTTCCCGGACCACGACGGCCCTAACATTCACGGTGGCTGACGTCCCACGCCGCGCGTAGAATCTGTTTCTGGCCGGGGAAAGGGACCGGCATGGGGACAAGCAAGAGGCTCGCGGAACACTACGATCTACGCGCGGCCGCGCGGGCGATATTAAAAGCCGCGACCGCCAGCCCACTGCAGTTGCTCTCACAAGGTGAGCTCGACCTCAGAAGTCAGCCGGTGACAATCTACCCGCGCCCCCAACGCGTCCGCGCATGGGTGCGATTCGGACCGGAGGCGATCCGAGTCGACGCCGCGCTGATGCGGACGACGCCGCACGCGGCCGGCATTCAGTTCGTGGCCGAGGATCAGACGTTCCGGTGCTGGGTATAGGGCAACGCCGTGACGCTCGCGGATGTCGGATCGACGGCGTGAGCTCCGCCTCGGGCGGCACGTGCGGATGCGGAGAAGTCGGAGCGGTTCACGCGTGCGATGGCGTGGAGCTCACTCGCCATCGCCGTCGCTTCTCTCGACGCAGTTCTCGCCGCTCTGTTCGTCCGGTAGTTCAGGAAGCTTCCCAGATCTCTCCCTCTGCCGCGTCACCCTTCCGGCTGTTGCAGCCGAGATGCATCGGTACGAGGTCCTGCCTGACGAGGTGTCCCCCGTTGTTGAGCGCTTCGTCATGGTCAGCACTGAAGCTCATCGGATCCGGATACGCGATCGACAGGTCGAACGGTTCGCCACATCCGTAGTTCCCCCCTTGCCCGCAGACGAGGCCTTCACGTTCGACGCGTCGCTTCAGTGCGGCACGCTTGCGGCGGTAGGCCTTGTAGCCGCGGCCGTGATGCAGTTCTCTCACGGCCACCCCTCGGCTCAGATCGGCGTTGCGAGATCCGGGTTGTCGCGGAGAATCCTCGCGCCGTCTTCACGGACTTGTTCAGTAGTCACGTGTCCTGCCAGCCACCCAGTGAACTTCTCCACCATGTCTGCGGCCGAGGCGTGGGCTGGGAGTTGTGCATCCATGACCGCGCCAACCGGCATGCCGCGCGGATCGAATGACCCCAACGTTGTGCCCCATATCTTCATCAGCTCCCTGAAGCGGAGCGGGAGCCACTCACCGACGATGTCACCGGGCGTAGTCCATGCCCGGTAGATGGTGATCCGTCCTCGCGCTTCGGTCATTATCGGCTTCAGGTTTTCAGAAGTCGCGTCGAAGGTCGCGAGAGGTGCAAGTGCCTTCGCGATCTCTGCGCCAGCTTCGAGGCGCCGTTCCCGTGCTCGGTCGGCAGCAGCCGCGCGGCGCTCCGCGCGGTAGAGGCTGACCGAGATGAGTGTTGGGACGAGGATCGAGGTCACCGGAATGAGGATGTCGATGAGCAGGTCGCGGATGTGATCTGGTGTCATGAGTCGATCATGCCGTGCGGTCGGCCGGTGGGGCATCCGTGGACTGAGCACACGCGAATCGGCATGGTGGTCTCCGCGTCGGGCCGGTCGGCTCGACATCGTTCTGTACGCTCATCAGCATGGACAGTGTGAGCGCTTGGTTAGGCGCGATCGGCGGAGCAGTGGGCGCCATCGGCGGAGTAGGTGCTTGGATCGTCGCGATCCGGGCGAACGGACGATCTGAGCGAGCCAATGGCCTGGCAGAGTCCGCAAACGACACCGCTGCGAAAGCGTTCGATCTTCAAGCTCGGGTAGATGCTCGGGCGCAGGAGTTCCGCGATGTCCGTTGGGAAGGCGCCTACGTAGAGGTAAGCCCAGATCAGGGAGTGTTTCGGCTTACGAACGTGGGGCACACCGTGGCGTGCGACGTCACGATCGTCCTCGATCCGGCAGAGAGTGGTGATACCGAGCGCGTGTGGCACTTCGATCGGGTCGAGCCTACCCAGCATGAGGACGGTCCCCTTGGCGCCCAGAAGGACGACGTCCTCGACCAATACATTCGGACCAGGGCTGGTTTCGAAGTTCACTGGATCAGCCCAATGGGAGCATCCGGGCAGTACAGCCAACGAGGTCAGCAGATCTTCTGACCATGGGCGGCCGGCTTGGGGAGCCGACCGCCTGGGGATGGGAATGCAGGAAACGACGAATGCCCTGACCTGGGACGTAGGTGGGGGCGTTCCGTCATTCCTGCTGATCATTAAGTTTTGGGGTGACAGCGGGGCCGAGTAACTGCGACACGCCGCGTGTCCGTAGTCCTTCTTATGCTTAGGAGTGCGCGCCAATGCGCCTATGGGATGGAGCCCCGGTGGAACAGTCCGAGATTTCAAAGCTTGAAGCAGCGCGCACAAAGGGATGGGGACCGCTTGATCACCAGTACAACGGCTACCCGCCGCGAATTCAGAAACTGCAGAAGATCCTCGAGTTGTGGCTACATGGTGAAACGATCACGTACACCGAGTTCGGTTTTGTCGCCGATGGTGGCTTCCGTTTCCTCGCTGATGCGACGGAGCTGAATGTGTTCGTCCTCACCGAGCAGTATGCGGTTCTGGCTGTCATCCCACGTGACGACGCCGGCAACCTCGGGTCGATTACTCGCTATCAGGTTCGACGTTCGAAGCTGAGTGATCTTCAGACCACTCTTCCCGCATCGACTGGATTGTTCACCGGGCTTGAGTTCACCGTGGATTACGACGGGTTCCCTCGTCCTGTGACGATCAAGCCGACTGATTCGACATCTGCGCAGCCAGATCTCACGGCTGAAAAGGAGCTGTTCGCTTCGTTGCGAGACGACCTTTACACCGAGTAGCCAATTCGGCTCGTCGTCCGGCGCAGCAGTCAGCGCAGGTGACCTGTTCCCAGGTGTCAGTGCGCTTGTGCGTACAGCCACCGTATGCGCTCTCGGCGTAGACATCGAACGGATAGACCCGTCAGGTCCCAGGTACGGAACTAACGGCCCCCAGCGAGCGCAGAGTGCTCTCGGAAACTTGTCTACTCTCACCTTGCGGTATGCAAGTACTCATCGCCAAGGACTGACTGCTCGGCGTGTCGGTACACGTGCTGATCGATCCGTCTGCTGATCGTCTAGGGCATCGTGTCCAGCATTGGGAGAAACGGTACATAGCGAGTCTTGGGCGTGCCGTGGGCATCAGGACTGTCCCCCTTCCCTGCAGCACTATCGGCCCTGCCAACGGGGAGCGGACGGGTAGCGCCGTCCGCCTGTCGTCACGAGCTCAGGTCGCTCCGCAGGCCCGCGAGCAGCGTGAACAGCGGCCCCTGGTCAGCGGACTTGATCTTCGACGCCCCATCGCCCTTGAGGATGAGTACGTCACCGAGCCCCGGGTAGGTCGCCTGCACTTCGAGGTGGCCCGGCCAGGCGTACGCGAGAGAACCGCTGGTGCCCACAGGCTGGTCTGCCGCGACATCGAGTGCTTCGAGGGTCTTTCGCCCGATGAGGCGGGTGGACACGTCCGCGTCGTCTACGTTGACGTCGTTGACGTCGACGACCACCACAAGATCGGCCGTGAAGAGCACGAAGCGCGCCGCCGGCTCCCCGTCGACGTAGTCGGTCTGTGAGTAGAGGACATCCTCGGTGCCGATGACTACCAGCAGCGTGCTGAGCAGCTGCCCGTACCACGGCACGTAGTGCTTTTCGCCTACCGGCACGTGAGCGAAGTCGCTCCCATCCACTCGGAGCTCGTAGTCGAAATACTGCGCTCGGTCATTCTCGTCCTTGGTGAGAAGCATTGCCCGTCCGTTCTGTCAGGTGATGTAACCGTACGCCCTCGTTCCCGACGCCTCAGTGGCCGGAGCGTATCGACTCAGCCGCTCGCTGATCCCGTGGCGGCGAGTTGCGCGACTCCGAACCGGATCGTAACGCCGATCGCGATGGCGCTCAGGAGCTGCTATTCACATGGATGGGTCGGCCGATCACGCGGCAGAGGTTCGGGCACATCTGGCGCCCAGTCGCGGGGCCTGTCGGACTGAACGACGACACGGGCACGGGTATGCACGCGCTGCGCCACTACTACGCGAGTCTGCTCATCCGGTACGGAGAGTCGGTGAAGACGGTTCAGGCACGGCTTGGACACAAATCTGCCACGGAGACTCTCGACACTTACGGGCACATATGGGCGGACTCTGACGACCGAACGCGCGAGGCCGTTGACTCAGTTCTCGGAACTTCTGCGGATTCCCTGCGGACGCAGCACCCAGCAATCCTAAGCAATACCTGATCAGAAGCGACTGGGCGAATGGGCCGGCCTGTACGCCGGGTTCTGTTCCGGGGCCTCTCTCGAGGATTCCCTTCGACGGCCATCTCTCTCGGCGACACGTTGCCGTGCCGCTCCAGCGGTCTACCCGAGGACTCGGCGAGCCGCGTCAACATCCTCTGTCTGACCTTGCTCCGGACGAGGTTTACCTGGCGGGTCATGTCACCATGACCCCCGGTGGTCTCTTACACCACCCTTTCACCCTTACCGGGGCGAGCCCCGGCGGTCTGCTCTCTGTGGCACTTTCTCGCGGATTGCTCCGGGTGGGTGTTACCCACCATCCTGCCCTGTGGAGCCCGGACGTTCCTCGGTGCGGTCTCCCGCAACGCGACCGTCCGGCCGACCCATTCGCACTTCCAGTCTACTTCTCCGCAGTCCGGACGATTCGCAGGTCAAGCGGCACATCGATCGGGAACCCGCCGAACAACCGTCGGGTCGCGACGGCGGCTGCCTGCCGCACGGCGTCTGCGGCGGCTTCCGCGGACTCCGCGGGAACGTGCAGGATGACCTCGTCGTGGAGGAAGAAGGCCAGATGCGCGTTGTGCGCGAAGGGCCCGGATGCCGCGGCCGGAGTCGACGCTTCCGGAAGCCCGCGCAGTCGGTGCCGGATCTCGGCGAGCCAGATCAGCGCCCATTCGGCGGCCGTGCCCTGCACCACGAAGTTTCGGGTGAACCGGCCGCGCTCGCGCGCACTCTGCCGCGCGCGCTTCACCTGGATCGGGTCGACGTCCGCACCACTCGCATCGCCCTGTGCGGCCTGCCATGCCGAATCGGGACGAGGCGAGGACCGGCCGAGGCTCGTCGACACCACCCCGCCGTCCTCTCCTGTGCGGGCGGCATCGTCGACGAGCCGCATGGCCCGCGGGTACACCTTGCGCAGTCGAGGAACCAATCGCCCGCTGTCGCCAGTGGTGGCCCCGTACATCGCACCGAGCACGGCGTACTTCGCCTCCTCACGCGTGGCCACCGCCCCGGATGCCACGACGCCCGCGTAGAGATCACGCCCCCTGGCCGCCTCTGCCATCGCCTTGTCACCGGCCATCGCCGCCAGCATGCGCGGCTCGAGCTGGGCGACGTCCGCGACGACCAGCATCCAGCCCTCATCCGCGTGCACGGCAGGGCGGAGGATGCGCGGGATCTGCAGAGCTCCCCCGCCAGATGACGCCCAACGGCCGGTGACGACGCCCCCGGGGATGTACACGGGGCGGAAGCGACCGTCGTGCACCCACTCGGACAGCCACGCCCAACCGTTAGCACTCAGCAGGCGCGAGAGCTTCTTGTAGGCCAGCAGCGGCTCGATGACCGGATGCGCCACCTCGCTCAGCTCCCACTGGCTCGTCGATTCGACGTTCACGCCCACGCGATGCAGCGCTCGGAGCAGTTTCACATGGCTGTCGAGGTGGAGCTGCGCGTCACCGAGGTGGAAGCGCACCTTCTCAGCGAGTTCGGCCATGCGCGCGGGTTGGCCGCCACCCGCAGGTCTCGGACCGAGCACATCGACGAGGATGCGGTCGTGCGCCTCGGCATCCCACGGCACTCCGCCCGCGCGCATCTCCTCGGCGATCAATCCGCCTGCCGATTCCGCCGCGCACAGCAGCGACAGCCGACCCGTCTTGTCCGACGCGATCACCCGGCACTGTTCGCCGTACTGCTCGAGCAGGTCATCCACGGAGTCGCCGGACGGTCGCGCGATCAGGTCGAACAGCGCCGGAGCGCCGTCATCCGCGTCGCGTGGAAGCCAGTCCGCGGAGGGCGCGAGCGGGCGCGCCACGCTGTCGGTGTCCCTGAGGATCGCATGGCACAGCAGCAGGTCGTGCGCCCGCGCCAGGAGGACACCCTCGCCCAGCAACCGCGGGTACAGCTGTCTCGCGCTGCGGATCACCCAGCGCGGGGACCGCGTGCTTTCGGTGTCGCGCACCCACTCGACGAGGTCGGCCCGCGGGAGTTCGATGCGATCGCGCTCCGCGCCATCGGCGTCGAGCTCGACGGCGATGAAGTCACCGCTGCCGGCGGACGCCAGCAGGATTCTCGCGTCCGATGCGGACGCCCCCTTCACAGGCCTGATTCGTCGGTGCGCACGAGGATGGCGCCGCACTCGGGGCAGGACAGCACGGCGTCGGGCGCTGCCTGACGCACTTCGCTCATATGCGTTCCCGACAGCATCATTCGGCACCCCTCGCAGGTTCCGCGGCGCAACAGGCCGACGCCGATGCCACGAGATGCGCGGCGCTCGTAGTCGGCGAGCAGGTCGGCGGGAATGGTCCCCGTGATGGCCGCGCGATCACGCGCGAGGTGCTCGCCCTCGGTCGTCGCCGCCGCCACCGCCGCCTTCGCCTGCGCGGTGAGCTCGGTTCCCTCCGCCGTGGTCACATCGATGAGAGCCTGCTGGGCCGCGACGGCGGCCTCGGCCTCTTCCACGCGCGACATGACTTCGAGCTCCATGTCCTCCAGGTCGCTGACCCGCTTGGCGAGACTGGCGAGCTCGTGCTCGAACGCCTGCGCATCCTTCGAGTTGGTGGTGGCGGCCAGCCGGTCGGAGTCGCGCGTGCGCCGCTGCTCCACGAGCTTCACGTCGGATTCGAGTCGAGCGAGTTCGGTGCGGGCGTCGTCGCGGGCGCCGGTGAGGGCCGTCAGTTCGCGCAGCTGCTCCTGGCGCTCTTTCGCGAGCTCGTTGATGCGCGGCCCCTGCGGCGGCGTGGTGCGTGCGCGCTCGGCCTGCTGGATACGGCGATCCAGGTCGGCGACGTCGAGAAGGAGGCGCTGATGCTCGGGGCTGGCGTTCACATCTCCAACTTACCCGCGCCCGTGGACATCCGACGATCGGATCGTTCAGCCGGGCGTGCCATCGACGTACGACCAGACCCCGTCCTCGCGGATGAACCGGCTGCGTTCCTTCATCGATGCTTGCGCACCATCTTCCCTGTAGAACGCCTCGAACGACACGATCCCTGCGGAATCGAACGGACCGCCCGCCTCGGTCTCGAGAATGTCGAGGCGCGTCCATCGGAGATCGTCGTCGAGGTCGAGGTCGAGCGGCCGGGTCGACGCGTGCCAGGAACGAAGAAGATACGCAGCATCCCCGACCGCGAACGCCGTGAATCTCGAACGCATGAGACGCTCTGCCGTCGGTGCTTTCGCACCACCGGAGAGCAGCGGGCCGCAGCACGACTCGAATGTGTCGCCGGAGAGGCAGGGACATCGCATGTGTCCATTGTGCCGCGTACGCTGATGGGCGAACCTGAAGGAGAACACGATGACCGCTCTGCCCACCCGCACAGCCCACAACGGCTTCACCCTCCCCGCCATCGGGCTGGGAACGTACCGCCTCAACGGCGCGGAGGGGGCTGCGGCGAGCGCCGCGGGAATCGACGCCGGCTACCGCTTGATCGACTCGGCGTTCAACTACGAGAACGAGGGAACCGTAGGGCGCGGCGTGGCGGATGCGACGACAGATCGTTCCGAGGTCATCGTCACCACCAAGCTCCCCGGCCGCCACCACCCCATCGAGAAGGCGCGCACGAGCATCGAGGAGAGCCGGTTCCGTCTGGGCCTGGACGCGACGGATCTGCACCTGATCCACTGGCCCAACCCCATCCAGGACGAGTACGTGCAGGCGTGGACGGCACTCGTCGATGCGCAGCAGCGCGGCGTGGTCCGGCAGATCGGCGTGTCCAACTTCCTGCCGGAGCACCTGGAGCGCCTCGAGCACGAGACCGGTGTGCGCCCCGTGGTGAACCAGATCGAGCTGCACCCGTACTTCCCCCAGGAGGAGCAGCTCGCGTACCACCTCGAGCACGGCATCATCACCGAGGCGTGGAGCCCGATCGGACGCGCGAAGGCGCTGCTCGAGGAGCCGGTGATCGTCGAGGTCGCGACCGCTCACGACATCTCGCCCGCGCAGGCCGTACTCGCCTGGCACGTCGCGCGTCAGAGTGTCGCGATCCCGAAGGCCTCGTCGCTGGAGCACCAGCGTGCGAACCTCGCCGCAGCATCCGTCGTCCTCGACGACGCCGAGGTCGCCGCGATCACTGCTCTGGGGCGTGCGGACGGCCGCCTGTTCGACGCCGACCCGAGGTCGCACGAGGAGTCCTGAGCGGCGGCACCGTCGGAGATCAGACGATGGTCGTCAACACGCCGCCATCTGCTCGCAGGGCCGCGCCGTTGGTCGCCGACGACAACGGACTCGCGAGGTAGAGCGCGAGGTTGGCGATCTCGTCCGGTTCGATGAAGCGCTGGAGCAGCGACGTCCTGTTCTCCCCGATGATGGCCGTCTTCATCGCATCCTCCGCGATGCCCTGCGCCTGCGAGAGCGTGGTCACGGTGTCTGCGACGCCGTCGGAGTAGGTCGGGCCGCCCAAGATCGTGTTCACCGTCACCTCGGTACCGCGAGTGAGCTTAGACAACCCGTTGCTCAGCGCCAGCATCGCGGCTTTCGTGACGCCGTAATGCACCATGTCAGCCGGGATGTTCACGCCTGACTCGCTGCCGATGAAGAGGATGCGGCCCCAACGCTTCTCGAGCATCTTCGGGAGGGCGTGTCGCGAGAGGCGCACCGCACTCATGACGTTGACGTCGAAGTAGCGCTGCCAATCGTCGTCGCCGATATCGCTGAAGGCTGCGAGCTCGAACAGCCCGACATTGTTGACCAGGACGTCGACGTCACCCAGCTCTGCGATCAGCCGCGCTGTCTGCCCCTCATCCCCGAAGTCCGCGACGATCCCTGTGACGGCGGCGCCGGCATCCCGTGCCTTCAGTCGACGAACCGCGTCGTCGACCGTCTCCTCGCTGCGGCCGTTGATGGTGACCGACACGCCTTCGTCGAGCAGCGCGCTCGCGATCGCGAAGCCGATCCCCTGCGTCGATCCGCTCACGAACGCTTTCCTGCCGTGCAATTTCAGTTCCATCTCGCCCCAATCACTTTCTCAGTAAAGTCATGCTCCATCATTTGACTTGACTGCGCAAGTCAATCGCGTAGTCTGCTGGCATGTCCGATCTTCCTGACTCCGCGGCTCTCGACGACGATGAGCTGGCGACCTGGTCGTCTCTAGCCACGCTCCTCGAGTGGCTGCCCGCAGCGCTCGATGCGCAGCTGCTCGCCGATTCCGAGATGACGCACTTCGAGTACGGGATCCTGTACGCCCTCGCGGACGCCCCCGAGACGACCCTCCGCATGAGCGTGCTCGCCGACTACGCGAACAGCTCGCTCTCCCGTCTCTCACGCGCAGCCTCTCGTCTGGAGAAACGGGGTTGGATGCGGCGGGCCCCCGACCCGGCTGACGGCCGCTTCACGCTCGCGACGCTCACGGACGCGGGGATGACCAAGGTCGAGCAGGCGAGCCCCGGTCACGTGAAGATCGTGCGCCGGCTGGTCATGGATCCACTGTCGGCCGCGCAGGCGAAGCAGCTGACGTCGATCAGCCGTCGGATCCTCGGCGCGATCCGCGAGGACGAGGGCTGGCGACCCGCCGCACTTCGCTGACGTCACGGAATACCCGCAGACGCCTGCGCCTTGCAACCGACATGAGAGCAATCGTGTACACGGACAAGGGCGGCTCCGAGACGCTCACATTGATCGAGCGCGAGGCGGGGCGGCCGGGTCCGGGTGAGGTGCGCGTCCGCATCCATGCGTCCGGAGTGAATCCCACCGACTGGAAGGCGCGTGCATCGACGGGAGCGCCGATGCCTTTCGATCATGTCGTGCCGAATCAGGACGGCGCCGGTGTCGTGGATGCCGTCGGCGACGACGTCGCAGATCTGCAGGTGGGCGATCGCGTGTGGCTGTACCTCGCCGCGCATGAGCGTCCGACCGGTACCGCGCAGGACGTGACGATCGTCCCCGCCATCCGCGCCGTACGTCTCCCGGACGGTATCGACTTCGACGTCGCCGCGAGCCTCGGCGTTCCCGCCATGACCGCGCATCGCGCGCTGACCGTGCACGAGTTCGGCCCTTCGCGCCTCGCACCAGGTGCCCTCTCCGGTCGCATCGTGCTGGTGCAGGGCGGGGCAGGAGCGGTAGGGCACGCGGCGATCCAGCTCGCCGTCTGGGCAGGAGCGACCGTTCTCACGACCGTGAGCAGCGATGAGAAGGAGACCCTCGCCCGCGCAGCCGGTGCCCACCATGTGTTCCGCTATCCCGACGAACGACTGGCCGAGCGCATCCTCGAGGTCGCGCCCAGCGGCGTGGATCACATCGTCGAGGTCTCGCCCGCGATGAACGCGGCCCTAGACGTCGCCGTGGTCGCGAACCACGGTTCGATCGCGTTCTACGCGAACGACAAGGGCGACACGATCACCATCCCGATCATCGCCACCTTCGCGAAGAACACGCGTTGGCAGGGGCTGTTGCTCTACACGGTCGGCGAGGATGCTCTCGCTGCGGCGGTGAAGGACATCACGACCGCGCTGGAGGACGACGCGCTTCCTGTCGGAGAGGAGGCCGGGCTCCCCCTCACCTGGTTTCCGCTAGAGGAGACGGCCGCCGCTCACGACGCGGTTCAGCGCGGGGCGATCGGGAAAGTGCTCATCCGAGTTGCGGAGGACCGCTGACATCTAGTGGACGAGTGCTTTGAGCACGACGAAGACCGCACCGAATGACGCGGTCACGACCGAGCCGGCGATCCGCACCATGATTCCGCTTCCACGGCGGAGGAACGCGACGTACCCGAGGAACGCGAGGATCACCGTGCCGGACCACAGCGCGATCTCGTTCGCCGCGTCATCCGGGATCAGTCGGGTCGTCCCGGCCAAGAGCACCAGCGCCGGCACAGCGGCAGAACTCAGCATCCCGAGCGAGTGACGCACCGAACGGGCGACGGCGACGCCCACTCCGACGTGCGCCTCGTCCTCCGCGCCGAGTCGCGCAACGGCCCCCGCATACACATGGGCCGCCCAGAACACGAGAACGGTCACCGCGACCGTCACCAGCACCACGGCGGAGGTCTCACCGTGGGCAGAGGAGACGGCGATGAGCCCGCTGACGAGAATCGTTCCGTAGACCGCGGCCTCAGTACCGAATCCGGGGCGAAGCACACGATGGGTGCGAAGCATCGGATGATCCTCGGAAGGCGCGCTCGTCATGTGCCGAGCCTAGACCGCTGACGTGCCCGAACTCAGACCAGCATCCCCAGGCCCTTGCCGATCACGTTGAACCCGATGACCACGAGCAGCACGGTCATGATGACCGCGTTGTTGTCCGTCAACCACGAGCGGATCCCATTGAGCGCCTTGACGGCCGTCTGCGGCGCAACCAAGGCCGTGAGCACGGGGAGCAGAACGCTCAGAGCGGCGACGAGCGAGAACACGCCAACGGTTGCGGCGAACTCCGCCGGACTCAGCGCGCTCCTGCCGATCACTGCACCGGCGGATGCCGCGACGAGGAGGTTCTTCGGATTCACCGCTGCCAGGGCGAACCCGAGGCCGAAGGCCGCCGGCGCCTTCAGCGCATCGATCTTCGTCATCCACTTCGGCAGTTCGGCAGTGGTTCCCTGAGCCGGACGCGACTTCCACTGGCGCCAGCCAAGGAACAGGAGGCCGAGCCCGATGACGAGCATGATGCTGCCGAGTACCGGCTGACTGTCACCTGTCGGCTCAGGCAGCACGCCGGAGAGTGCCGCAGTCACCGCGATCGCGACGACGATGCCGAGGAACCAGCCGAGCAGGAACGAGATTCCCAATCGGGTGGCACGTGTCGTCATCAGCATCAGGATGACCGCGATGATCGGAATCGGGCTGACCGCGATGGCGACCGCGCTGGAGAGGGTGCTGCTGAGGGCGTCAAGCATGTCGGTCGTGTTCCTGTTCGATGAGCGCTGCGGGAGCGGGCTCGGCCGCAGCGGGCCTGCGCACCAACTGCAGGAGGAGAAGGGCGAGAAGCGCGCCGACGGTCGTCCAGGTGATGACGGTCGACGACAGCGGCCGGGTGAAGAGGATCACGGCTGCGGCGATGACGCCGATGGCGGCGAGCATCGCGGAGTGATGAGCGTCAGCCCATTCGCCGACTCGACCGGTGCTGATCCCGCGGCGTTCGCCGAGCACGCGGGCGCCACGAGCCGTGGCGCCGGTGGCGACGCGGATCCTGCGCGCCGACGACGACGGTCCTGCAAGCCATGCGCTCAGGGCGACCGCGACGCCGAGGATGAGGATCGCCAGCGCCATCTGGGAGATGACACCGGTCGCGGCGTCGAAGAAGCTGCCCAGAGCATCACCCGTCATCACGCTCTGACCACGATCCGCAGTGCGCACGAGGATGCCGCGGGCGACGCTGATGCCGATCCCGACGACACCCATCAGGACCGCAGACGCGACCGCGGCGACGATCACGGTTCGTCGCCGTCGACGTGCCACGAGCACGCCGCCGATGAGGAGCAGCAGAGACAGCCACGGCAGCCAGGTGCCTGCTGAGTCCACCGCGATGGTGGCAGTGCGGATCTGCTCGAGAGATGCGTTCTCGACAAGCAGGATGCTGCGATCGACCGCGGGGATGGCATCGGCGAGCGTGATCCCGTTCTCGAGCATCCGCTCCTTCACCTCCGCGACCAGCGGACCGATCTGAAGGTGCAGCGCGCCGTCGGAGATCGCTAGGGCTGCGTCATCGCTGTGATGCAGGGTGGCCATGATCTGGGTGTGCGAGATCAGAAGCGCCTGCTCCCACGTGGCGGAGAAGGCATCGGAAGTGACGATCGCGTCGACGCTGGAGTCGACTAGCCCCTGAAGCCCCTGCGCGGCGGGTGCCTCGAGCAGGCCGAGCGCGGCATCAGCGCGCGGGGGCAGCCCGAGATCGCGGATTCCGTCGATGACGTCCGACGTGAGGGACGGGATGTCGACCGCGTCGTCGATCGCGACCACGACGGCATCGGACACGACGCCCTGCACTGCTGGATCATCCGCCAGCAGCGCGAACGACGCGACGAAGTTCGTGGTGTCGAGCAACTGCTGCTTCGCGTAGGCGGCTACGACGCCCACCGTGCCCGCGAGGAGGCCGGCGACGATGAGCACGCTCGCGAAGGTCGCGCGCATGGGAGAGCGTGTGCCTCTCCTTGAGGAGGGATTGGGCTCACGAAGCGCGTCGTTCTCGGCTTCGAGCGCCGCCACCCGAGCCAGCAGCGCCTCCACCGATTCTGTGGGGGCGCTGGTCGGCTGGTGGTCAGCCATTGAGCAGCCGCTGCTTGGCGAGAGCGAACTCCTCGTCGCTCAGGATGCCTCCGCTGTGGAGCGCGGCGAGTTTCTCCACCTGCGCGAAGAAGTCATCTCCGGCGGGTACGGCTGCGGGCGGTGCGGTCGGCGCCATGATCGGCGCCGGTGCCGGCGGCACCGGTGTCTGCTGGATGCGCGCCTGCTGTTCCATGGCGCGACGCTGCTGATTGCGGGCCACAGCGCCGCTGACCGCTGTGGCGGTGCCTGCGACGACAGCGGTACGGGCTGCCATGCCGAGCAGACCCGGACGTCCGCGGCGTGCGATGAATGGCATGATCAGTCCTCTCCCGTCGTCGACGCCATCTGGCCGCCGGCGACGAGCTCGTTCACCACTGGGCCGGGGATGAGCGCGACGTGCGCGACGTGACCGCCGGCGGCCGCGAGAGCGGAAGAGAGACGCGTGGCCCAACGCATCTCCAGAGCTGCGAGGGCGATACCGGATCCAGGGGCTACGCCCTCGACCGCATCCGCGATGTCCTCTTCGCCGATCAGTCCCTCGGCGAACAGTTCGACCTCCCCGGCGAGATCCCCCGAGAGTTCGGCCAGTTCACTCACCCGCACATCGCCTTCTTCAGTGCGGATGGCGACGACCAGGTCGACCAGGCGGACCGACCCTTCGTCGTTGATGGCCTGCAGAGCCGACAGGACGCCGGCATCGGGCTGATCGCCTTCGAAGGTGACGATGAAGAGCTCGATGGCGCCGAACTCGGACGCCCCCGCATCCGACGCGGCGTTCACTCGGCTCCGCCGATGGTCGGAAACGTCCATGAGCCGTCGAGGATCTCGGGTCGCGGCCGGTACAGGCGGACGAGGTAGTTCCATCCCTCGCTCAACGGGAGGGCGTTCGGTGCGGACGGATCCCCACCGAAGCGGATGGTGATGGCGCCGTCCTCGTCTCGGACTCCCGTGACGTTGTTGACGCTGTAGCGGCCCGCATCGTTCTGCTCGAAGTAGCCGCCGGCGTTGTAGAGCGAGATCGACCAGAACCCGTCGACGGGCACCTCGCCGACCGACAGCGTGTACTCGCCGACGGGGAGCCCCGGCTCGACGTTGATGTAGAACGCCTCCTGCTCCGGCAGTCCGCCCCATCCGGATGCCGTCCCCAGCAGGTGACGGATCGGATCGACTGCATCCGCGCGCCCGAACGCCCGATCGAAGTCGGGGAGGCCTTTCGCCAGTGTGAGCACGGCGTCGCGTGTCTGGGCGAAGGATTCGGCGTCGTACTCGAGAGCCGGAAGCTCGCGCCCTGCGACGGACGACAGCGCCAGCTGATCCTGCAGTGCGTTGACGATCGCGACGTCGTTCTCGTCGTCCGAGTCGACCAGGATGCGCGCGGCCGCGAGTACGAACTCGGAGCCCAGGTCTTCCGCCGTGAGACGGTGTTCGCCTGGCTCGTGGAGCACTCGGTTGATGAAGTGGTCCTCGCTGACGAGCATCACGGACACGTATCGTCCGCCGGTGTCGGGAATCGTGATCGTCGTTCCTTGGGAGACGTCGATGATGGCAGCACTGTAGAGGGTGTCCCGGTTCATGCGGATCACGGTCTGCTGGTCGATGGGAGTCGGGACCCGGTAGTGGTTCCAGCGGTTGGCGCCGCCTGCGCTGGCGCTGATCGCCGAGAACATTCGAAGCGTCTCGATACGCGCGAAGTTCACGAATGTGACGACGGTGGAGGTGTCGGTCATGGGAGGCCCTTCGATTCTGGGATGCTCTGCAATCGTCGCCCGCACGCGCCGAGCGCGCATCATCCGCAACGCATGAACTCTCGCCGAACAGGATGAATCAGGGTGCGCCGTAGGGCGCGAGGGTGCACTGTGGGAGCACACCCGAGATGGAGGACTCCATGCCCGCACTCGAGATCGGCACCGCCCTCGACGATCCTTCCGTGACAGCTCACCTCGACCCGAGGCGCTTCAACCGGCACACTTTCTGGTGCGGACAGAGCGGCAGCGGCAAGACGTACGCGCTCGGGGTCGTTCTCGAGCAGCTCCTGCTGCACACCGAGTTGCCGATGTTGATCCTCGATCCGAATGCCGATTTTGTCCGTCTGCAGGAGACGCGGGACGCCGCCGACGATGCAGAGGCCGCCCGTATCGCTGATCTCGATATCCGCGTCTTCCGTTCCGGGCCGGATCGCGAATCACCCCTCCACACTCGGTATGTCGACCTCTCCCCCGCGGCGAAGGCGGCTGTGCTGCAGATGGACCCGATCCGCGACGCCGAGGAGTACAACGTCCTCCTCCATGGGGAAGCCGATGCGCAGGGGTTCGATGCGGCGAAGACCGTGCGGACTCTGCGCTCGAGCGACGAGCCGGCTCGCGTTCATCTGGCGAACCGGATGGAGAACCTTCAGGTGCTCAAGTGGGATCTGTGGTCCCGCGGGACGTCATCCGTGGTCGACGCCATCGACGAGCGGCCGCGGGCCACCGTGCTGGATCTCGGCGGCTTCGATCATCCGGCAGAGCCGAAGGTCGCCGCTCTCGCCGTGCTGGAGCATCTCTGGGCGCGACGAGAGGAGCGCCGCCCGCTGCTCATCGTCATCGATGAGGCCCACAATCTCTGTCCTCCGGATCCTCGGACCGAAGTCGAGCAGGCGCTCAGCCGGCAGCTCGTTCAGATCGCCGCCGAGGGACGGAAGTTCGGACTGTGGCTGCTGCTGTCGACGCAGCGGCCGACGAAGATCCACCCGAACGTGCTCTCTCAGTGCGACAACCTCGGGCTCATGCGGGTGAATGCCCCACGCGACCTCGCCGAGCTCGCCGAGGTCTTCGGGTTCGCCCCTGAAGACGCGATCCGTCGGTCGCAGACGTTCCGCCAGGGCCAGGCGCTCTTCGCCGGTGGGTTCGTCGCCGAGCCGACCTTCGTTCAGATGGGCGCGCGTCTCACCGAGGAAGCAGGAGGAGACGTAGCAGTACCGTTGCGGGGATGAATCGGTTCACCGTGCCGCCCGCAGCATGATGACGCCCGAGCGTGCCGCATTTGGGGCCGGAGAGCGTCAGGGCATAGCATCCGGAATGTGACCGTCGCTCCCGTTGATTCTGATGTCGCGCACGGTGCTGTGCCCGAGATCGAACAGATTCTTCTCGAGAGCAAGACAGCCGTCGGTGCACCGCTGCCTGGTTCCGTGAGCCGAGATCTGCTCATCCGTGAAGCGCGCGACAGCGGGCGCCGGATCGTCGCGATTACTGCGCCGGCCGGATACGGCAAGTCGACGTTGCTCGCTGAGTGGGCCCAGACCGAGAAGCGCGTCGTCTGTTGGGCGACCGTCGATCGCTTCGATGACGACCCGGGAGCGCTGCTGTCGCTTCTCGCGGCGGCGACGCAGCACATCACCGCGGACGGGTCCACCCTGGCCTCGAAGATGCGCGGCACGAAGACGACGCTGCTTGCACGATCCGCGCCTCTGCTGGCGCGCATGTGGCATTCAGCGACGGTCCCCTTCGTCCTCTTCATCGACGACTTCCATCTCGCATCCTCAGCGGACTGCCTCGACGCGTTCATCGTCGCCCTCCAGGGCGTGCCAGAGGGTTCGCAGGTGGTCATAGCGAGCCGTGAGACGCAACCGTACCTCGCCCGCATGCGCGTCGGCGGAACCGTCTTCGATCTCCACGCCGGCGAACTGCGGATGAATCATCAGGAGGTCGAGGAGATCTTCACCCGCAACGGTGGCCCGGTGTCTCGGGAGGTCATCGCGGCGGCCCTCGACCGAAGTGAGGGCTGGCCTGCGGGCGTCTTCCTGTCCGCGCTCACCTCGATGGACGCGCCAGGATCACAGATCACAGGCGACAGCGGCCCGATCGCCGACTACCTCTACCGTGAGTGTCTCGCGGGACTGCGGCCCGAGCTGCAGGACTTCTTGATCGACACCGCGGTTCTCGACGAGATGTCCCCGGAGCTGTGCGACTTCGTGCGCGAGTCGACGACATCGCTCGACATGCTGCACACCACCCAATCGCTCGGGCTGTTCCTGAGCGCGATCGACGGCCGACAGCAGTGGTATCGGTATCACGCGCTGTTCCGGGAGTTCCTCCTGCGAGAAGGGGAGCGGCGCGACCGTCAGCGGGTGCGTGTTCTGCACGTGCGGGCGGCGGATTGGTACGAGGCGCACGGCGTCGCGCGGCAGTCGATCGAGCACCTCATCGAGGCGGGTGAGACCACCCGCGCGGTCAACAGCGCCGCACGCGTCTCGCTCGCGATGTTCCAGCGCGGGGACGCGGCGACGCTCGAGCGTTGGGGAAGCGCTCTCGGGGAAGCCGTCGTGATCTCCTGCCCCCCGCTGGCCGTGATGTCGGCATGGAAGTCGGCGCTGTTCGGAGAGAGCCCCGCAGCCGAGATAAGAGCCGCGGCACTCGAACACGTCGATGCCGCCGTGCTGGAACCCGCCGCACGTGCGCCGTTCGAGGCGGGACGAGCGCTTGTTCGTGCGTCGCTGTGCGCTCATGGCCCGGAGGAGATGCTGCGGGACGCGCTGTTCGCGGCCGAGAATGCTCCTCCCGGCACGCCATGGCACGGGCCGTCACTGTATCTTCGCGGTGAGGCCCGGCTCCTGAACGCGGACCTTCCCGGCGCGGAACGCGACCTCACCGACGCGGTCGATGCGTGCACGATCATGGGCAACACCACCGCACTCCTGTTGAGCCACGCCAATCTCAGCATCCTCGCCGCTGACCGGGGCGATTGGGATGGCGCGGCGAGACATGCGGACACCGGCCTGCGGACTGTCGAAGCAACCCCCTTCGAGGGCTACCCCATGATCGTGCTCGCGCTCGCCGTGGCCGCTCGGGTCGCACACGAGGCGGCTGACGATGCGTCATCGACGCTGCTGTCGCGAGCCATGCGTGCGCGCGTGCAGTCGACGCACACGTTCCCCCACGTCGCGATGCGCGCGCGCCTGCAGCTCGCGCTGGTGTTCCGCGCGCGCGGCGATGAAGCAGCAGCCGTCCAGCTCGCGCGCGAGGCGGTTCTGCTCATGCACAGACGCCCGAAGATGGGTGCACTCGCACGAGAGGTCGAGGACTTCCTGCAGGGCAGCCGCACGCAGACGCCTGTCGCCGCTGCACCGGCAGTGGTGCTCACTCCGGCGGAGATGCGGCTGCTGCCATATCTGCAGACGCACCTCACGCTCGAGGAGATCGGTCGCAGACTCTACCTGTCACGCGCCACCATCAGCTCGCAGGCGTCATCGATCTACCGGAAGCTGGCGGCTGAGCGCCGAGGCGCCGCAGTGGAGGCCGCCAGAGGTCTGGGCCTGCTCTCCTGACGCGTTCTTCGTGATGACCGAGCGGTGATCCTGATGGTGTGAGGACGAGCCGAATGACCCGTCCCCACTCCGGCGTCTCAGGCCGCGGGAACGGTCGCGCCGGCGATGGCCCGCGCCTTGAGAGCCGCGAACTCCTCGGTGCTGATCGTGCCGGCGTCGAGCAGAGCCTTCGCCTTCGCGACCTCGTCTGCAGGGCTGGCGCCCGCGACATCACGGATGTACGCGTCGGTCGCGTCTCGTGCTTCACGCGCCTGGTCGTTGATGCGGTCGGACATGGTGCCGCCCCGAGCGATCAGGTACACGAGAGACGTGAGGAGGGGCACGAACACCAGGAACAGGATCCAGGCGGCCTTCGCCCACCCGTTCAGCGCACGGTCCCGGAACAGGTCCGTGAGAACCATCACCACGGCGATGATCGACGACAGGAACACGAAAGCCCAGAAGAAGAGGACCAGCACATCCCAGAGGGATTCCACAATATTCAAAGCAGTACCTTTCGCCTGCTCGGCTAGGCCGAGCGCTTCGATCCCGGTCGGTATTCGACGGGGGCGCACAGAGCCTATGGGCGCTCGGTCACGCCGTCGACGATTCGGGGCTGATCAGCGGGTGATTTCGTTCATTGTGGATGAGTTCGTCCCTCTCTCCACCGGTCGGCGGCGTCGACGGCCTCGTGGATGGAGTCTCCTACCCTCGCCCGCTCGGGGAAGACCCGGTCCTCTCCGAGACGCTTCAGAGCGCCCGTCGCACGCAATTGGTCGGACACCGTCGAGCTCACTCCGGCGAGCATCAGGATGCCACCGGCGTCGCTCACGCGTGTGGAATACGCTTCGAGCACCTTCAGGAAGGTGCTGCCGATCTCGTCCTTGCCTCGGAGCCTGATGATCACAGCACCGCCGTCGAGCTTCTCCGGGACTTCAGGCAGCTGTCGCTCCATGACCGGTGCGGCTGCGAAGAACAGGCTCCCGTACGGCACCAGAACGCAAGTCCCGCCCTCCGCGAGCACAGCCGGGGGCTTCGTCTCGCGCGGCATGGTCTCGCCCTCGTCGAATTCCCATCTCTTCACCACCACGCGGTTCGACTGGCGGATGACGTAGAGGATCACCGCCAGTCCGACGCCGGACAGAGCCGCGTACTGCAACGGCACCACCAACGTGAGCAGGAACGTCACCCCGAGAACGGTCGCCTGCACCGGGCCGGTGCGCCACACCAGCATGATCTGGTGCAGCCTGAAGGTCCGGACGCCCACAAGGATCAGCAGCCCCGCCAACGACGCCATCGCGACGTGCTCGAACACAGGACCAGCGGCGAGGATGGCGACGGCCATGACGACCGCCGCACTCAGATTGGCCAGAGCAGATCGCGCACCAGCGGTGCGGACGAGTGCAGTGGCCGACATGGAACCGCCGACCGGCATCCCCTGGAACAGACCCACCGCGAGGTTCGCTATCCCCTGGCCGCGGAAGTCCGCCGATGCGTCCGCGAATCTGCCGTTCGGATTGGGAATCGAGCCGCTGATCGCCGCGCCTTGCACCAGCCCCACGAGCGCAAGAGAACAGGCGGGCACGATGAGGACGGGAATCATCGACAGGTCGGGCAGCTCGATCCCGGGGAGACCCCGCGGAACGTCGGTCAGGGCCCCGATGGTCTGCACTGAACCGGGGATGAGCACGTTGAGTATCCATGCCGCGGCGGATCCCAGGCACACTGCGGCGACCATCCCGAGGGTCCCCATCCTGGTGCGCTCAAGTGACAGGATCAGCACCACGGTGAGAACCGTGACGAGCACGGTCGGCAGGCTCCAATGCAGGATGTGCAGCACCGCGTCTACCGCACGCAGGACGCGGTTATCGCCCTCCGCGACACGGCCGGTGGCGTTGTCGAGCTGTCCGAGGATGATGTTCACGGCCACCGCGTTCATGAAGCCGACGAGAACTGCGGTCGGGATGAAACGGACCAGCGTGCCGAGCCTCGCCAGCCCGAGCACCAGCATCACAGCGCCGGCCAGGAGCACGAGAGTGGCGAGCCCGCGCGTGGAGAGCCCGAACGGCAGCCCGGCATCGACATCGGACACGACGACCGCCATGGCACCCGTCGCTTGGACGGACATGAAAACCGACCCCGTCGTGAGTGCCCCGGCGAAGGTGCCGAACATGTACGCATACAGTCCGTGGAGCGGATTCAGCCCCGCGAGGATGCCCGCAGCCAGCCCGTCAGGCACGCTCTCGACGCCGAGGACGACCCCGGCCTTAAGGTCGGAGCGCATCGTGCGACGATCTCCGAAACGACTGAGGTAGCGATGCAGAACCAGTCGGGCATCTCGTCTGTTCAGACCCATGTCTGGATCGCCTTCTGGATCTGAGAGAAGGCGACGATCGCCAGGAAGCAGGCGCTCACGACGCCGTTGTTCTTCACGATCCACCCGCGCAGCGCCTGCAGCGGCGCTTCCGCGCCCGCGCCCTTCACGACGAGCAGCACCACTGGCGCCGCCATGGGGATGATGCACAGCAGGCAGAAGACCACGAGGACCACCGCCGCACTCGATTCATCGAGGGTGGCGTCCTGGATGTCCAGCGCCGCGGCGATGGCGCATGACACATTGATCGGATTCAACGCGAAGATGCCGATCCCGAGGAACAGGGAGCGCCCCGGGGTGAAGCGGGACACCGCCTGCAGCCAGCCGGGAAGCTGCGGTGCGGCATCAGCGATCTCTTCGGGCGTCGCGGCGTTCGCCATCGCCGCGAGGCTCGCACGCGCACGGCGATACGTCCACACAGCTCCGGCAGCGAGGAGCACGCCGAGGATCAGCCGGACTACGCCGAACAGCGGTGCGGCCTCGACGCTGTCGGCCTGGCGCGCTTCTCCTGCCAGGAGATACACCCCGATCACCACCACGGCGACGGCGATGATCCAGCCGACGAGGAAGCCCGCTCCGTTACCCCGTGCGCGGGCGGACAGGAGTGTCGCTATCAGCGCCATGATCGCGAGCGGACTGGCGACGATGCCGAAGAGCGTCGGCACGAGTTCCCAGGCGAGAGCGATCATGAGGCACCCCTCTTCGATCTCCCCACCCACGCGGCGGCTTCGCGATTCGTCGCGAACTCCTGGATCCCGTCCAACAGCTCGAATCGATCGAACCGCTCTCTCAGCGGCGGCCGAAGACGGGTCAGGACCACGGCGATCCCGCGCTGGCGAAGAGCGAGGAGCAGACGGCGGAGGTCATCCGCACCGGTGACGTCGATGTCGCTGATGCCCTGGGCATCGAGGATGAGCGCTGTCGTGTCCTCGTCCGCGGACTCGACGATGCGCGTCACCCGCTCGGAGATCGCCGCCGCGTTCGCGAAGAAGATCGGGCCGGAGAGCCGGACGACGAGTGGTTCGCCGTACGGAGGGTTGTCGATCACCTCGGTGTACGTGACGGCAGGCCCTGGCCCGAGGACGTCGATCTGCGGAGCCGCCGCCCGCCGGGCGAGGTTGACCAATGACAGTACGAACGCGACGGCGAGACCCTGCAGCGGGCCGAGTACGAGCACCCCGAGGAGGCAGAGAATGCCGATGGCGAACTCGTACGGCGATGTGCGGGCCAGTTTCCTGAACTCACGTGCCCCGAGGAGATTGATCACCGCGACGGCGACGACCGCGCCGATGACCGGCGAGGGAATCTGCGCCAGGACGTCGGTGCCGAAGACGAGGAGCGCCACAGCACCGCCGGCCATGATGACGCTCGGCAACTGGGTCCGCGATCCCAGTTGATCCGTGGCTGCGGTGCGTGATGTCGACGAGCCGACGGCGAAGGACATGGACAGTCCGGCTGCGACGTTCGCAGCCCCGAACGCGAGGAGATCCTGGTCGGCGCTGGTCCGGTAGCCGCGCTGTTCTCCATACGAGCGCGACAACAGCACGCCCTCCGCCATCGTGACGAGCGCCAGCGCCAGCGCCGATGGGATCAGCGAGAGCCATTGCCCGAGACCGAGAGTGGGAAACGCGAACTGAGGCGGCCCGGCCTCGACGATTCCGAGGACCGCGACGCCCACTTGCTGCAGATCGAACACGGCGGTGATCACGGTTGCGATGACGAGCACCATCAGAGCCCACGGCGCCTTCGGAAGCACTCGCCGTCCGAGCAGGAGGACGAGGAGCGCGCCTGCGCTGAGGAGAACGGACGGGATGGACGCCTCGGGCACACGCGTGACCAGGTCGGCGAGTTCCCGGAAGAAGCCGGCGCTTTCATGGGCCGGCGTTCCCAGCATCTTGCGCACCTGGCTCACGAGCACTTCGAGGGCGAGACCTGCGATGAACCCGATGAGGATGGGCTTGGAGAGGAAGTTCGCGAGAAAGCCCCACCGCAGCACCGAGGCGATCGCGAGTGCCAACCCGCACAGGATCGCCTGGGCCGCTGCCATGTCAGCGAAGTCGTCCTGCCCGACGCCCAATCCCACGAGCGAGGAGAAGACGAGCGCCGCCGCTGCCGCATCCGGAGACGCCACCACCTGACGCGACGACACCAGGGCGACGTACACGAGAGTGGGCACGACGAGGGCGTAGAGCCCGGCCGTGACGGGGAGCCCGGCGATCTGCGCGTAGCCGATGTTCAACGGCACCGCGATCGCGAGGAGCGTGAGTCCGACGACGGATTCACGGAGGAGGTTCCCACGATGAAGGCCCTGCAATGGCCGCTGCATACCGCGCTCCTGTCCGGCGCGCGAGTGCGAACCCCGTCCATACTCGCGCGCAGCACGCGGGAGATGCGGAGTCCGTGGCTGATTTCATGCGTAACGCATGAGCCGACTGATCCCGCGCCCCGGAGTGCGAGCCGCGCGCGTCGCTGTGAAGCCTCGACTGCTAGGTGGGCCCTGCCGGGATCGAACCGACGACATCCACGGTGTAAACGTGGCGCTCTACCAGCTGAGCTAAAGGCCCTGGTGCGTTCAGTCTATCCATGTCGCGGATGCGCGACGGAGTCTGTTAAGAGGGCTAGGCTGAATGCGGCGCGCGTTGTGCCGAGCCGACAAGGCTCCCCGCGTCGCTTCCCGTTTCCTTGGCAAGACCTGCCAGCTTGACGAAAGGCTCCTTGTGACCGTCCACGACCAGGATCCGTACTCCCAGGGCCCCCTCGACAGCGATCCGGAGGAGACCGGCGAGTGGCAGCAGTCACTTGACGGGCTGGTCGATTCCAAGGGTCACGGCCGCGGCCGCGAGATCATGCTCAGCATGCTCAAGCGGTCGAAGGAGCTCCACCTCAACGTGCCGATGGTTCCGACCACCGACTACATCAACACGATCGCGTCGGAGAACGAACCGGACTTCCCCGGCGACGAAGAACTCGAGCGCCGCTACCGTCACTGGATCCGCTGGAACGCGGCGATCACGGTGCACCGCGCCCAGCGCCCAGGCATCGGCGTCGGCGGGCACATCTCGACCTACGCGTCGGCGGCCTCGCTCTACGAGGTCGGCCACAACCACTTCTTCCGCGGTCAGGACGACTCGTCCGGCGGCGACCAGATCTTCTACCAGGGCCACGCCTCCCCCGGCATGTACGCCCGCGCATTCCTCGAAGGACGCCTGAGCGAGGCACAGCTCGACGCGTTCCGCCAGGAGAAGTCCGGCGCGCCCAACGGCATCCCGTCGTACCCGCACCCGCGCATGATGCGCGACTTCTGGCAGTTCCCGACCGTCTCGATGGGGCTCGGCCCGATCAACGCGGTGTACCAGGCCATGGCCAACAAGTACCTCGAGAACCGCGGCATCAAGAGCGTCGCCGACTCCCACGTGTGGGCGTTCCTCGGCGACGGAGAGATGGACGAGGTCGAATCGCGCGGTCAGCTGCAGGTCGCCGCCAACGAGGGCCTCGACAACCTCACCTTCGTGATCAACTGCAACCTGCAGCGTCTCGACGGCCCGGTGCGCGGCAACGGCAAGATCATCCAGGAGCTCGAGTCGTACTTCCGCGGCGCCGGCTGGAACGTCATCAAGGTCGTCTGGGGACGCGAGTGGGACGACCTGCTCGCCCGCGACACCGAGGGCGCGCTCCTCAACCTGATGAACGTCACCCCCGACGGCGACTACCAGACCTACAAGGCCGAGAACGGCGCCTTCGTGCGCGAGAACTTCTTCGGTCGCGATGAGCGCACCGCCGCTCTGGTCAAGGACTACACCGACGACCAGATCTGGAAGCTGCGCCGCGGTGGCCACGACTACCGCAAGGTGTACGCGGCGTACAAGGCCGCGATGGAGCACAAGGGCCAGCCGACGGTGATCCTCGCGAAGACGGTCAAGGGCTACGGCCTCGGCCCGCACTTCGAGGGGCGCAACGCGACGCACCAGATGAAGAAGATGACGCTGGAGGACCTCAAGCTCTTCCGCGACACCATGCAGATCCCGATCACGGATGCGCAACTCGAGGAGAACCCGTACCAGCCGCCGTACTTCCACCCCGGCGCGCAGGACGAGACGATCCAGTACATGCTGGATCGCCGTCGTGACCTCGGCGGCTTCCTGCCCGAGCGTCGCACCACCCACGTCGGTCTCACCCTCCCCGAGGACAAGGACTACGCGTTCCCGAAGAAGGGCTCTGGCAACCAAGAGGTCGCCACGACGATGGCGTTCGTCCGCATGCTGAAGGACCTCATGAAGGTCAAGGGCTTCGGTGAGCGTGTCGTGCCGATCATCCCCGACGAGGCGCGGACCTTCGGAATGGACGCGTACTTCCCGACCGCGAAGATCTACAACCCGAACGGCCAGAATTACACGGCCGTCGACCGCGAACTGCTCCTCGCCTACAAGGAGAGCCCGCAGGGCCAGATCATGCACGTCGGCATCAACGAGGCCGGTGCCACGGCGGCGTTCACCGCCACCGGCACGGCGTACTCGACGCACGGCGAACCGCTCATCCCGATCTACATCTTCTACTCGATGTTCGGCTACCAGCGCACCGGAGACGCGTTCTGGGCCGCAGCCGACCAGATGGCCCGCGGCTTCGTGATCGGTGCGACCGCCGGTCGCACCACGCTGACAGGTGAGGGCACGCAGCACGCTGACGGGCACTCCCCGCTGCTCGCGTCGACCAACCCTGCCACGATCACCTACGACCCGGCGTACGGCTACGAGGTCGCGCACATCGTGCAGGCGGGCATCGAGCGCATGTACGGCGGATCGCACCCCGACCCCGACGTGATGTACTACCTCACGGTCTACAACGAGCCGTTCAAGCAGCCGGCCGAACCGGAGAACGTCGACGTCGAGGGCATCCTCAAGGGCCTGCACCGGGTCTCCGAGGGCCAGGGCGACGGCCCCCGCGTCCAGCTGCTCGCCTCCGGCGTCGGCGTGCCGTGGGCTCTCGAGGCACAGGAACTGCTCGCGAAGGACTGGGGCGTGGTCGCCGATGTGTGGTCCGTCACCAGCTGGACGGAGCTGCGCCGCGACGGCCTCGCCGCCGACGAGCACAATTTCCTCCACCCCGAGGAGGAGCCGCAGGTCGCGTACATCACGCAGAAGCTGCAGGGTGCCGAGGGTCCGTTCGTCGCGACCAGCGATTTCATGCACGCGGTGCAGGACCAGATCCGCCAGTGGGTTCCGGGCGACTACTACACGCTCGGCGCCGACGGCTTCGGCTTCGCTGACACCCGTGCGGCGGCCCGTCGATTCTTCAAGATCGACGGTCCCTCCATGGTGGTCCGTGCGCTCCAGGGTCTCGCAGACAAGGGGCAGGTCGAGCGCTCGGTGATCGCTCAGGCGATCTCCAAGTACGACCTGCACAACGTCAACGCCGGCACGAGCGGAAACGCCGGCGGCGAGAGCTGAGCGCCGTGTGACCGGATCGTCTCCCGCTTCGATGGACAAGGCAACGAAACTCGCCTGGCTGCGCCGCATATCCGGCGATCTCGCCACCGCGACGATCCAGCGCCTTGAGGACACGTTGCCCTGGTACGCCGACATGCCACCAGCTCGCCGCTCCGCGGTCGGGCTGGTGGCCCAGGCGGGCATCACCTCGTTCATCCAGTGGTTCGACGATCCGACCTCCACTCCGTGGATCGCGGCCGACATCTTCGCCGCCGCTCCCCGCGAGCTGCTGCGAAGCGTCAGCCTCACCCAGACCCTCCAGCTCATCCGCGTGACCGTCGAGGTCACGGAGGAGCGGGTCGCGGGCAAGGGCGAGGATCTGCGCGAGGCCATCCTGCTGTACTCCCGCGAGGTCGCGTTCGCCGCGGCCGACGTCTATGCACGCGCCGCCGAAGCACGCGGCCTCTGGGATGCACGACTCGAAGCGCTCGTGGTCGATTCCATCCTGACCGGCGAGGCGGACGAAGAACTGCCCAGCCGCATCGCGGCTCTCGGCTGGCACGGCCATGGCGAGGTGTGCGTACTGGTGGGCACGACGCCTCCGCAGTTCGATGTCGACCACGTGCGCCGCACCGCCCGCAAGCTCTCGGTCGACGTCCTCATCGGCGTTCAGGGCTCGCGCCTCGTGCTGGTGCTGGGCCGCGCACGCGTAGTCGGGCGCGAGGACGTCGCGGACGAGCTCGCCTTCGAAGACATCGCCGCGCGTCTGGAGCCTTCATTCGGCCCGGGCTATGTCGTGCTCGGCCCTCCGGTCGCGGCTCTCGTCGACGCGGGTCAGAGTGCGCGCGCCGCTCTCGCCGGTTTCGCCGTCGCGCGGGCATGGCGAACGGCCCCCCGCCCCGTCGAGGCCGATGACCTGCTGCCGGAGCGCGCACTCGCCGGTGATCCTCTGGCGAAGCAGACGCTCATCGAACGCATCTACCGCCCTCTGCAGGCGCACTCGACCGATCTGGTCACGACGCTGTGGAGCTACCTCGACAACGGCCGCTCGCTCGAGGCCACGGCGCGCGAGCTTTTCGTGCACCCGAACACTGTGCGCTATCGCCTCAAGCGCGTGAGCGAGGTCATCGGTTGGGATGCCACGGGTCCCCGCGAGGCCCTGATCCTGCAGACGGCGCTGATCATCGGCTCGATCGGCGCCACGGATCCCGTGCGTCGACGCCCGGCCAACCGCCGCACACGCTGACCCCGCGCCCGAACGCTGTACGCCACACACAAGGGAATCTCGGAATCTTGTGAGGGTTCATCCACCGTTCTGGCGCGAACGTTGGCAGACTGAGTAGGTGATTGTCGCCTGCTGCCCTGGACAGGGCTCACAGACCCCCGGTTTCCTCACCCCATGGCTCGAGTTGGACGGCGTCGCCGACACCCTCGCGGCGTACTCCGAGGCCGCCGAAGTCGATCTCATCCTCCACGGCACGGAGTCGGACGCCGACACGATCCGTGACACGCGCATCGCGCAGCCGCTCATCGTGGCGGCGTCGTTGATCGCAGCGAAAGCACTGGTCGACCGCGCCGGTCGTGTTCCTGACGGCGTCGCCGGTCACTCGGTCGGCGAGCTCGCGGCTCTGGTGGGCTCCGCGGTCATTTCTGCAGAGCAGGCCATGCGCCTGGTCGGCGTGCGCGGACGCGCGATGGCGGATGCCGCGGCACAGACTCCGACGGGGATGAGCGCGGTGATCGGCGGAGACGAGCAGGCAGTGCTCGATCGCCTCGCAGAACTCGAACTCTCCCCCGCCAACTACAACGGCGGCGGTCAGATCGTCGTCGCCGGAGCCCTCCCTGCACTGGCGCGCCTCGCCGAGGAGCCGGTGAAGGGCACCAGGGTCATCCCGCTGCAGGTCGCCGGTGCCTTCCACACCTCGTACATGGCGTCCGCCGTCGAGACGCTGCGCGACGCTGTCGGCGAGGTCGTCCCGAGCGATCCCCGGATCACGCTCTGGACCAACAGCGACGGCACGATCGTCACGTCGGGCGCAACGGCGCTCGACCTGATCGTCAACCAGGTCTCTGCACCGGTGCGGTGGGACCTCTGCATGGCCTCCTTCGCCGACAACGGCATCACCGGCCTCATCGAGCTCGCTCCGGCGGGCGCGCTCACCGGTCTCGCCAAGCGCGGCCTCCGCGGCACGCCCACCGTAGCCGTCAAGACACCAGAAGACCTCGATGCAGCGGCTGAGCTGCTGAACGGAGCAGCCGCATGACCGCCACCCTGAAGCAGGCCACCGGCCCGCAGTACACCCGGATCCTGTCGTTCGGCGCCGCACGCGGAGAGAACGCCGTACCGAACGAGGACCTCATCGGTCCCATCGATTCCAGTGACGAGTGGATCCGCCAGCGCACCGGCATCATCACCCGTGCGCGCGCCGTCAAGGAGACCGACGCGATCGACCTCGCCGCCATCGCGGCAGCGGAGGCGATCGAGAAGTCAGGTGTCGCAGCATCCGAGGTCGACCTCGTGATCGTCGCCACCATCAGCAATCCGAAGCAGTCGCCCTCGGTGTCGGCGATCGTCGCCGACCGGGTCGGCGCGAACCCGGCCGCCGCATACGACGTCAACGCCGCGTGCGCCGGCTACGCGTACGCCATCGCACAGGCCGACGCGCTGATCCGCGCCGGCGCCGCGCACTACGCGCTCGTGATCGGCGCCGAGAAGCTCTCGGATGTCGTCGACCCCGCAGATCGCAGCATCTCGTTCCTGCTCGGCGACGGCGCTGGTGCGGCGCTGATCGGCCCCAGCGAGACACCGGGCATCGCACCGGCTGTCTGGGGCTCAGACGGCTCGAAAGCGGATGCGGTGGGCATGAACGGCACGCTCACCCAGTTCCGCGACGGCGAGGTGCCGTGGCCGACCCTCCGTCAGGAGGGGCAGACCGTGTTCCGCTGGGCTGTCTGGGAGATGGCCAAGGTCGCGCGTGAGGCCCTCGAGGTCGCAGGCGTCGAAGCGGCGGACATCGCCGCTTTCATCCCGCACCAGGCCAACATGCGCATCATCGACGAGTTCGCGAAGCAGCTGAAGCTTCCGGAGACCACAGTCATCGCACGCGACATCGAGACCACCGGCAACACCTCGGCGGCCTCGATCCCTCTCGCGAGCCATCGACTGATGGCCGAGCACCCCGAACTGTCGGGTGGGCTCGCCCTGCAGATCGGCTTCGGTGCCGGTCTGGTGTTCGCCGCGCAGGTCGTCGTCCTCCCCTGATCCCGCCCGGCGACCTCCTAAACTGTTCATCGGTTCCGAATACAACCCGCAAGAAAGAGGAAAACCACATGGCTTTCACCAACGATGAGGTCCTCGCCGGCCTCTCAGAGCTGATCACCGACGAGACCGGCATCGACGGCTCAGAGGTCGCGCTCGAGAAGTCCTTCACGGACGACCTCGACATCGACTCGATCTCGATGATGACGATCGTCGTCAACGCCGAGGAGAAGTTCGGCGTCACCATCCCCGACGACGAGGTCAAGAACCTCAAGACCGTCGGAGACGCCGTCAACTTCATCGTCGCCGGCCAGGCGTAAGACCTGACGGATGCCACCCTCGCGTCCCGCGGGGCGTGGCATCCTCTGCCTTCCCTCTCCAGAGACCGCTCTCGTCCCCTTCGACAGGAACCACACCCAATGACCAAGCGCATCGTCGTCACCGGTATCGGCGCCACTTCCGCCATCGGCGGCACGGCTCCGGAGAACTGGACCAATCTGCTGGCCGGTATGTCCGGGGGCCGTACCCTCGAGCACGAGTGGGTCGAAGAACTTCAGCTCCCCGTCACGTTCGCCGCTGAGGCGATGGTGCGTCCGGAAGAGGTGCTCGCACGTCCGGTCGCCAAGCGCCTCGACCCTTCGTCGCAGTTCGCGCTGATCGCGGCGATGGAGGCCTGGGAGGACGCGGGCTCTCCCGACGTCGATCCCGAACGGCTCGGCGTCGACTTCGCCACCGGAATCGGCGGCGTGTGGACGCTGCTGGACGCCTGGGACACGCTTCGCGAGAAGGGCCCCCGTCGCGTCATGCCGATGACGGTCCCCATGCTGATGCCGAACTCGGCAGCCGGCAACCTCTCCCTCCACTTCACTGCACGCGCCTTCGCGCGCACCGTCGCTTCCGCCTGCGCGTCCAGCACGGAGTCGCTGGTCAACGCCTACGAGCACCTGCAGTCCGGTCTGGCCGATGTCGTGATCGCCGGTGGCACGGAGTCGGCCATCCATCCGATCACGATCGCGTCATTCGCGTCGATGCAGGCGCTGTCGCGTCGCAACGACGACCCCGCCACCGCCTCCCGCCCGTACTCGGAAGACCGCGACGGCTTCGTGATGGGTGAAGGAGCCGCCGTCCTCATCCTCGAGACGGAAGAGCACGCCAAGGCGCGCGGTGCCAAGATCTACGCCGAGCTCGTCGGCGGCGGCGTCACGGCAGACGCGTACCACATCACCGCCAACGCACCCGAGGGCGCAGCGCGCGCGGTCACGCTGGCGCTCGAGACCGCCGGTCGCACACCCGACGAGATCACACACGTCAACGCCCACGCCACGTCGACCCCGGTCGGCGACCCCAACGAGTACGCCGCACTGAAGAGCGTCATCGGCGACCGCGTGCACGACATCCCCGTATCGGCGACGAAGGCATCCACCGGTCACCTGCTCGGCGGCACCGGAGCACTCGAGGCGATCTTCACGATCCTCGCGATCCAGAACCGCGTCGCTCCCCCGACCATCAACCTCACCACGCAGGACCCGGAGATCCCGTTGCGCGTGTCCGGGGATGCGCAGCCCCTCGGCGACGGTCCGCAGCTCGCGATCAGCAACTCGTTCGGCTTCGGCGGACACAACGCCGTCGCCGCGTTCGCGTCCTACGAGGACTGATGAGCGATCCCGCGTCTCTGGCCGCGTTCTGGGCCGAGGCGCGCACGGCTCATCCTGAGCTGCCGACCCGGCTCCCCGTCGCGGGGGCGTTCGGGGCGACGCCCGCGCACGCCGACGGGCTGTTGGAGCTGGTGCTGGCCGGTACGAAGACGGGCACCGCCTCGTCCCTGTGGGACTACGAGGCCAGCGGAGATCCGATTCCCGAGCACGGCGAGCTGAGCATCATCCTCGACGGCGCCGGTGAACCGCGGGCGGTCATCGAGACGGTCGACGTGCACACCGTGCCCTTCGACCAGGTCACCGCGGAGCATGCGCACGCCGAAGGCGAGGGCGACCGCACGCTCGCGCATTGGCGCGAGGTCCACGAGCGGTACTGGCGCATGCATTCGGAGAACCCTCGTGGCTTCGAGGCGGACATGCCGGTCGTCTGCGAACGCTTCCGCCTGATGCACCCGAGCTGAATCGGGCGCATGACGAAGGCCTCGTCTCCGACCCTGTCGGAGCGAGGCCTTCGTCGTGCGGGGGGCGGGATTCGCGTTCTCGGAGTCCGGGATGATTCACCGGCATCCGCTACTGACGCCTCCTGCGCCCCGGGTCTGCGGGTCGGCCTCAGCCGACCTTGTGAAGCCAGACGACCGTGGCATCGTCGCTGGCGTGGCGGAACGGCTCGAGCTCGTCGTCCCAGGCGGATCCGAGCGCGACGTCGAGCTCGCGCTGCAGTTCGAGAGCACTCCCTGCCGCGATCTCCATGGCGTAGCGGATGCGGTCCTCGCCGATGACGATGTTGCCTGCCGCGTCCGTCTGCGCGTAGTGGATGCCGAGGTCGGGCGTGTGCAGCCAGCGTCCTCCGTCGCTGCGCGGCGTCGGGTCCTCGGTCACCTCGAAGCGCAGGTGCTCCCAGCCGCGGATCGCGGTCGCGAGCGCAGCGCCGGTGCCGACGGGGCCGTCCCAGTAGAACTCGGCACGACGAGATCCTTCGAGTACAGGCTGTTCAGCCCACTCGAAGTTCACCGCACGACCGATAGCGCGTCCGACCGCCCATTCCAGGTGCGGGCAAAGCGCGCGAGGCGCGGAGTGGATGTACACCACTCCGCGTGCGTAAGCCGTCGCCATGATCTCTCCGTTTCTTCAGGTGCGTCTTCCCCAACGACCTGAGCCAACGAAGTGTGGCGAGAATATGCGGTTATACGCCGATTATCGCCCAGACAGGCGGAAATCACAAGCGTGTGATTATGAAGACAGCCCCGGCCTGCCGGCCGGGGCTGTCTTCGAACAGCGATGTGCGGGTTACGCCTCGCTCATCGCCTGCTTGACCTGCTGGCCCTTGGCTGCGTAGTAAGCGGCGCGCGCAGCATCCTTGCGTGCCTGCTCGGCATAGCCTGCCTCGAGAACGTCCTGAGGGACCTCGAAGTTCTCGACCTGGTCGGTGCCGTGGTACTTCTCGATGTAGGCATCCAGCTCAGGACCCGACGTCCACGAGGTGATGAGGTTGTAACGGGGCTCCGACCCGACGTGCGTCGCGGCGTGCCACAGACGCTGCGTGTCGATGATCAGCTGCGCGCCGGCCGGAAGCGCGATGCGCACCTCACCGGCCGGATCCGTGCGGTTCTCGCGCAGGACGAAGAAGCTGTCCTTGTCGTCGGTGAGGTTGAAGAAGCCTCGGACGACCCATCCGGTTCCATCGGGGTTGAGACGATTGTTGTCGTCCTGGTGGAGGTTGTAGAGGCAGTCGCCGTACGGGGTCGGCTGCAACTCGATCACACGGCAGCGACCGACGTTCGCGCCAGGCTCCTGCGCGCGACGCGTCAGGTTGGGGGCCTTCGCGACCTGCGAGTCGATCCACACGCCGTCCTTGTCGGTGCGCGGCGGCTTGTGGTTCCAGAAGCCGTTGCACTCGATGTCGCCGAACGCACTCGCGAGCGGCGCGAAGCGGGTGTCACCCGACGACTTCCAGTCGTTGTACTCGATGTCCAGCCACTCTTTGGGATCGAGGTCCTGGTTGTAGCTGTCGAGGACGACGAAGCCCTTTTCCTCGAGCGCAGCGGATTTGATGTATCCCATGATCTAGGTCATGTCCTTTCATCGGGGGCCAGCACGTTTTAACAGGCCCTGATAAGGCAAGCCTAACAGCGCCTCCCTCGACGCCAGCGTGGCCCGGCGCCCGCGATTCGTCGGCGGCTAGACTCGTTGTCGGCGCAGCGCGGGATTGCGCCGTCGTGAGGAGCAAGAGCGAACAACATGGCAACCGCCACGAATGTCGAAGCGACCGCCGTCAACACGATCGAGTGGCTTTCCGCGCCGGGGACGACGATCGTCGTGCCGGTGTATCAACGGCAGTACCGCTGGGACATCGGCGGATGTGAACGCCTGCTCTCCGACATCCGTGCCGTCGCCCGCGAAGGTGAGACGAACCGTCACTTCATCGGCTCCATCCTCTCCGCGCAGGACGCCTCCGACATCGATCTGATCCTCATCGACGGACAGCAGCGCATCACGACCCTGATGCTGCTGGTCGCCGCTCTTCACCATGCGGTCCGCGATTCCGAGCCTGCGATGGCGGCGGAGCTCGAGCGGGTTCTCGTGCGCGCGGAGGACCGGTCGCGCACCAAGCTGCGCCCCCATCACGCGTGGGCCGAGCTGTACGAATCCGTGGTTCTCGACCAGCGGGAGGATGCCGATCGCGAGTCGCGCTTCGACGACAACTACGCGTTCTTCCGCAGCCAGGTGCACGCCGACGAGGCGCCGCTCATCTGGCGCGGGCTGCAGAGGCTCGAGCACGTGTCGATCACGCTGGGGCCTTCCGCAAACGCGCAGCAGATCTTCGAGAGTCTGAATTCCACCGGAGAACCGCTGCGGGATCATGAACTGATCCACAACTACATCCTGATGGGACTCACCCACGCCGAGCAGCTCGACGTCGAAGAGCGCTACTGGCTGCCGATCGAGCGTCACACAGGCGAGACGATCGGCGCGTTCTGGCGTCACTACCTCGTGATGACCACCGGTCGCGAGGTCGCGGCAGGCGGCGAGCACGGCGTGTACAGCGCGTTCCGGCACTCCTTCCCTCGCGTGGACGTGGAACGTCTGCAGGCGGATGCCGACATCTGGCGGCACTACGCCGAGATCTACGGCCTGCTGCTGGACCCGTCGACTGAAGAGGATGCCGAGATCCGCAGGCAGCTCGAGTACATCAACACGTTCGGCCGTGCGGCATACCCCCTCGCGATGAGCGCCTACAGCGATCACGCACGTGGCCTCATCCCCCGCCGGGAACTGATCGAGACGCTCGAATGGATCCAGGCCCTCTACCTGCGCAGGGCCCTGGTCGGCCTGCCCGCGGAGCGGTTGATCGCCAGGCTCTGCCGCGCACGCGCCGAGGGGCGTGACGCGCTGATGCGCGCGTTCGCCCGGATCACACCTTCGGACGAACGCGTCAGCGCCGTGCTGAAGTACGCCGAACTCCCCCACGCCGCCTACGTGCTCGCGCGGCTCGAAGAGGTGGAGGACACGGCGGACTACGACGTCGAGCACATCGTGCCGCTCGTGCCCAGCGACTCCTGGTCGGGCGACGGGACGAGGCCCTGGATCGACTACACGGAGGACGAGCGCAACAGCCACCGCGCGCTCGCGCCGACGCTGGGCAACCTCACGCTGTTGGAGCAGGGCCTCACGGAGCGTGTGTTCGGCGCCTCCTACGACGACAAACGGCGTGATGCATACGCGCGCAGCGCGGTCGCGGAGACCCGCGCGCTCGTCGAGACCGAATCGTGGGGTACCGCAGCCATCTCGCAGCGCACGGTGCGGCTCACGGAGCGGCTGGTGCGCATCTGGGCGCGTCCCGCGCTCCCCGAGATCGATGACGACGCCCTGACACCCGTGCTCGACGCCGTACGGCGGCGCGGGTGGCCGGCGGGCTGGGACCGTGAGTTCGATTACGTCGAGTACCGGGGAGAGCACTGGGAGGTCAAGGACGTCCGCGCGCTCTTCAACCGGGTGTTCCGGCGCGCGTGGACGGACGCGCGGCCGGCGGCGCTCTCGTACAGCAGACGGCATGGCGGCCCCATATACGACGAGATGGCCTGGAAGGGTCATTGGGACGCCCTGGATGAGGAGAACTTCCTCTACATGGGCTGGGACTCGAATTACATGATGAGCGCCCTTCAGGGCGTTCTGGAGGAATCGGGTATCGCCGCCGAGGTGTTCGTGAAATACTCCTACATCGGGAATGTGATGTGATGCGACAGAAGACTCATACCGACGCGCCGGCCGCGCCGAAGGCAGCCGATCCGGTCGACCAGGCGTTCGAGGACATTTCACTCGGGTGGGACGCCGACGTCCCCCTGGAATGCGAATGCGACCACGGCGATGACGAGGCCTACGCGGCCTGCGGTCGCCGTGCCAAGTGGCGTGTGACGATCGACTGCACGTGCGGCGAGAACCATCCGCGCACGGTGGAGCTACTGTGCACGAAGTGTCTGCGCACGGCACGCAAGGACCTGGGCAACGAGGCCATCACCGCACGCCCGTTGTGATCACCGTCTGAGAGTAGGGCGGGTGGGACTTGAACCCACGAATCGTCGGGTTATGAGCCCGCTGCCTTAACCAACTTGGCCACCGCCCCGCAGGGTTAATAGCCTAGCGGTGCCGCCCGGTCTCAGAGCGACGTGGCCTCCCGATGCGTCTGCAGGTGCGAGTGATAGATCTCGGCGTTCGCGATGAGGCCTGCGCGCTCCTCCGCGCTGAGCTCACGGCGGACCTTGGCAGGAACCCCTGCGACCAGCGAGCCGTCGGGGATCTCGGTGCCCCCGAGGATGACGGCGCCGCCTGCTATCAGGCAGCCTTTTCCGATCACCGCACCGCTGAGGATCACGGAGCCCATCCCGATCAGCGATCCGTCGCCGATCGTGCAGCCGTGGACGACGGCGTTGTGACCGATCGAGACGTTCTCCCCGATCACGACGGGATGGCCGCTGTCGACGTGCACCGAGACGTTGTCCTGCACGTTGCTGCCTGCGCCGACGGTGATCCCGTCCGAGTCGGCACGCAGCACCGCGTTGTACCAGACGCTCGCACCCGGTTCGAGAGTGACCGCGCCGATGAGCCGCGCTCCGTCGGCGACGAAGGTGTCATCCGCGATGTGCGGAATCTTGTTCTGAAGGGCCAGGACGGATGCTGTCGACGAGATGCTCATGAGGCGAGACTATCCTCACTTCCGCGTGTTTCCGCGGAAGTGAGCCGAGCCTCAGCTTGCTTGCGGAATGTTTCAGGCTGAGTAGCGTTATCTGCATAAGGTTCGAATTCGCCGTTCTGGAGGAAGAAAAATGAGCAAGGCACAGACCATCTCCACCACCGCCAGTGACCCGACGGTCGCCGCGGCCGCGGCGCAGTTCCTCTCCCCCGTCGTCCTCGGGCTGCAGGCTCTGACGATCAACGGCAAGCAGGCTCACTGGCATGTCCGTGGCGCCAACTTCATCGGTGTCCACGAGCTGCTCGACTCCGTCGTCGCGAACGCCGGCGCATTCGCCGACACCGCAGCGGAGCGCATCGTCGCTCTCGGTCTCCCGATCGACGCGCGACTCAGCGCGGTCGCCTCGAAGGCCGGCACATCCGCCGTTCCGGCAGGCTTCACGCAGTCGGCTGACCTGATCCGCCACATCGTCGCGGACATCGATGCGATCCTCGTCGACACGAAGGCCGCCATCGACGGCCTCGATGAGATCGACCTCACGAGCCAGGACGTCGCGATCGAGATCATGCGCGGCCTCGAGAAGGACCGCTGGTTCCTCGTCGCTCACGTCGCTGAGTGACAGACACCGCATACGCAGAAGGGCACC
>NZ_JBLVOB010000006.1:488174-499549 GCF_053543555.1 Microbacterium xerophyticum
GGTGCCCTTCTGCGTTGCTCGGTGGTCGTGCGGGATCAGCCCGCCGCCGCCATCGCATCCTTGAGCGCCTTCGTGTACTGCGGCGCCAGCGTGTCGACGAACGTCACCGTCAGGTGGTCCTGATCCCGGTACACGTTCGCCCCGCCGATGACCGTCTTGCAGGTCTCGTCGTCGCAGAACACATCGGTGAAGTCGAGCAGTGTGACATTCTCGGCGCCCTCGGCCGCATCGCGGAGCGGGTCGTCCTCGAGCAGGACATCCGACCGCGGTCCGTGGCATTCGGCCTGATCCCGGGTGCGCAGGCACTTGTTCGGGTCGGTCTCGAACACCGGGTTGTCGACGACCGTGACCACGGGGATGCCGCGCTCCGTCATGGTCGACCACGCCTCCTGATACCCGGCCACGGCGGCGTCGTGTGCGGAGTCGAATCCGGCGGAGGAGTACGGCGTGTTCGAGATCGCGGAGGTGAAGACCGCGTCGAAGTCTCGATCCGCGAGCTGGGCGTCGACGCCGGCGCGCCAGTCGGAGCATGCGGCGCCGAACGAGCCGCCGGTGGCCAGCGGTGTCGCGTTCCAGGGGCACGCGCCCTTGAAGAACGTCGTGAGATGCCAGCCTTCGCGGTCTGCGATGCTCTGGAACGTCGGGAGCAGCTGGTACGCGTGGCTGTCGCCCACCAAGGCGACCTGTGGCGCATCAGGATCGTCGACGCCGAACTCGCACGACACGGGTCGGGAGTCGTTCAACTGGATGAAGCACTGCTCATCGGTCGGCCTGTCCACGCCCGCGAAGCCGGGAGCCGGGAGGATCGTGTCGAGCTCGGTGCCCGCGCAGGACTCATCGAGCACGGACGCCGCGCCGAAGCACGCCGGGGGGTTCTCGCGCACATCCTCGATCGCCTGCACGCCCTGCTGATACGCCGGAGCGTTGACCGCCCACCCGCCGACAGCGACCGCGCCCACCGCCACCATCGCCGCGAGCGCCGACCACAGCGTGACCTTCGGAGGCCGCGACGTGAGCGGCTTCCATGAACGCGCGGGGTCTTCCACGAATCGCTTGGTGAGCCAGGCGAGCACGAAGCAGATCACGAGCAGCGCGACACGGTGGTAGATCGTGAGTCCCCAGAACGGCACCGAGGGCGCGATGATGATCAGCGGCCAGTGCCAGAGGTACAGGCTGTAGGAGATGTCGCCGGTGAATCGCATGGGGGGAATCGACAGCAGCCGGGTCGGGTACCACCAGCGATCGGTGTTCGAAGCCATGATGATGGCCGCAGCCCCCAGCGTCGGCAGCAGCGCCGAGTAGCCGGGGAACGGGGTCTGCCCGTCGAATCGGAACGCGGTGTACACGAGCGCGATGATCCCGGCCCATCCGAGGATGAAGCTCAACGCCGCGTTGCTCACCCGCAGCAGCGGCACGAGGGCGATGATCGCCCCCACCCCGAACTGCCACATCCGCCCCATCGTGATGAAGTAGGCGGGAGCGGGGTCGGTGATCGTGTACACGACGCAGAACACGAACGACGCGACGGAGACGACTCCGATCGCGATCGCCGCGGCGCGCAGCCGGTCCCCGCGGAACCACTTCACTGCGACCCATGCCGCGAGCAGCATGATGAGCGGCCACAGCACGTAGAACTGCTCCTCCAACGACAGCGACCAGTAGTGCTGCACCGTCGTCGGGTCTCCGGAATGCGCCAGATAGTCGGCGGAGTTGAAGACGAGGTACCAGTTCTCCACGTAGAACGTGGAGGCGATGATCTCCTTGACCTCCGCGGGGAGGGCGGACGTCGGTGTGAGGAACGGGATCGCCGCGACGACAGCGCAGAACAGCAGCACGAGAAGAGAGGCCGGCAGCAGACGGCGCGCACGACGTGCCCAGAACTGTCCGAGCTTGACGGTTCCCGTCGAGGTGAGCTCTCGAGCCAGGTGCGAGGTGATCAGGAAGCCTGAGATCACGAAGAAGATGTCCACGCCGACATAGCCGCCGCTGAGACGCGCAGGCCAGAAGTGGTACAGCACGACGAAGAGGACGGCGATCGCCCTGAGACCCTGCACGTGCGGGATGAACCGCGAGGATGCCGCATGCTCCGGTGAGCGCTCTCGTCGACGCTGGGACCGAGTGAGAGGCGGAGTCTGCGCTGTGGAGTTCACGGCTACAACGGTATCGTGCGCACGCCGAGATCACGCGCACCGCGGAGCGGTGGCGGCGCCTCCCCGATCAGTCCCGATGCGTGACGCGACCGCCGAGCAGCGTCGCCGGCACCGGCATGCTGCCCAACGTCGCCCCGTCCGCCGTGCGAGGATCTGCGGCGCACACCACCAGGTCCGCGGGGTCGCCCGGACGGACGGACGAGCGGACGCTCGCGAGGAGCGCTTCATCGATGCTGAGACGCTCCTCCGGATGCCACGGCTCACGTTCATCTTGTGTGCGGAGCACGGCCGACGCGATCGACCGCCACGGATCCAATGGCGCCACCGGCGCGTCAGAGCCCAGTCTCAGTTGCGCACCCGCACGCAGCAGGGACGCCATGGGATAGCCCACGGCCGTCTGCGCAGCCCAATACCCCTCGACGAGATCACGATCGTCGACCGCGTGCTGCGGTTGCACGCTGGCGGTGAGGTCGAGCCGGGCGAGACGGGCGAGATCCGCGTGGCGCACGAGCTGCGCATGCTCGATCGTCCCGGACGCACCGGTGACGGTCACCGCATCGAGTGCGGATGACACGGCGCGGTCACCGATCGCGTGGATCGCGACGCCGAGACCGGAGCCCACGGCATCCGTCAGGAGTCCGACCAGCTCGTCGGGTGCGATGTTGAGCACGCCGAAGTCGGCAGCGTCGCCCGGGTACGCGTGCGAGCACGCAGCGGTGCGTGTGCCGAGCGATCCGTCCGTGATGATCTTGAGCGCTCCGATGCGGACGAACCCATCGGTACCCGGCAACGTCTCACCCGTGCGGAATCCCGCCGCGATGGCTCGTTCGAGATCTGCCGGGTACACGGCGAACTCCACGCGCTGCATCGCGGGGCCCGCGCCCGCGCGGCGGACCCAGGCATCGGCGTTCCACGCCATGTCGAAGTCGACGATCCCTGTCACTCCCCTTGCGGCTGCCGCCTCCGCGGCCACTCGCACCGCACGATCGCTGTGATCCGGCTCGACGGCATTCACCCGCTTCGAGATCTCGAACGCGTCCTCTTCGCGCAGCATGCCATCGGGACTGGAGAACCCCTCGCGTCGGAGCGCCGCCGAGTTCAACCACACGCTGTGCACGTCGGCGTTGATCAGATACGTCGGCACCTCTCCGGTCGCCCGATCGAGCACGTCCAGTGACGGAGCATCATCCCAGAACGCGTCACGGAATCCCGTTCCCACTCGGCGCCCGTCTGCCAGCGGAGCGACGCCCGACATCCTCGACGCGGCATCGACAGCTGATGCAGCGGCCGAGAGTCGCTCGCGCTCGGACGCCAGCGCCCACTGAACCGTATGCACGTGGTTGTCCCAGAGCCCAGGAACGACCCACGCGCCCTCCGCATCGAGGACCTCGCCGTTCACCGGCAATGCGCCGGCCGGAGCGATGTCGACGATCCGTGCGCGATCGATGTGGATGTCGACGGGCTCCTCGTCGGCGAGGAACTCGCGCCCTGGCCCGGCGACCCGCGCGTTCAGGATCGCCGAGACGCGGGTACCGACGCCGCTCATGCCGTTCGGCCGGGCCGAGCGTCCTGCGCTCTGCGCATCTCGTCGGCCAATGCGGGATTCGCGTACACGCCGTCGCCCTGCAGCTCGGCGATCACGCGTTCGACCGTCGCGGCATCCTTGTTCTGACTGAGCTTGCGCTTGGCCACCACCCGAGTCGGAGTCAGGCGGAATCCGACCGTGCCGGCCGCGAGCCGGCGCACGAAGGCTTCGTCGTTCGGCCGTTCCCACATCAGCCGCGGGTCGGGCATCCGGCCCTCGAACCGTTCGACGAGCCGGTCCAGCACTCGCAGGTTCTCGTCGTCGGTGAGGATCTCCGGCACCCCCGACAGATGCACCGCGATGTAGTTCCAAGTGGGAACCGCCTGCGTCTCGGCGCCGTACCAGCCCGGCGACACGTACCCGTGCGGACCCTGGAAGACCACGAGCAGCTCACGCTCTCCCATGCCGTGGATCAGGTCGTCGGGTCGGCCGACGTGCCCCACGATCGTGAGGTCGTCGTGGTCCTCATCGAGCATCATGACGTAGTGCGAGGCGACCTGTCCTACGTCGCCGTCGCTGACGATCGTGGCCCACGGATTCTGCTCGATGACACGGCGCATCTCGGCGACGTCGGCAAGAGTGAAACTGGGGTTCTGACGCATACGCCCAGCCTAGGGCTGCGGGAGGGTTCCGTCCTTCCGGCCTGGTGACGCGGCAGCGACGGCGCCCTCCGTCTTCCACTCCTCCCATCCGGGAGTGCCCGCCATGAACGCGTCGATCTCCTCGCGGCTCGCGCGCAGCTTGGGGTCGTGCTTCAGGTACTGCCTCGTCTCGCGGGCGACCAACCCGGAGAGCACCAGCAGGCCGATCAGGTTCGGGAAGGCCATCAAGCCGTTCATGGCGTCGGAGAACGCCCAGACGACACCGAGCTGCACGGTGCAGCCGACGAAGACGACCAGCGAGAAGAGGATGCGGAAGGGTACGACCGCGCGACGCCCGAACAACCGCTCGACGTTTCGCTCGCCGTAGTAGGACCAGCCGAGGATCGTCGAGCCCGCGAACATCACGAGCCCCAACGTGACGATGATGTGACCCCAATCGCCCGGCAACCCGTGCGAGAAGGCTTCGCCCGTCATCAGGGCAGGGCTGATCTGCTCGCCCGTGTCCGGATCGATCTGATTCCACGTTCCGGTCGCGATGATGACGAGACCGGTGCAGGTCACGACGATGATCGTGTCGATGAACGTCTGCGTCATCGACACGAGCCCCTGGCGGACCGGGTGGCTCGTCTTCGCAGCCGCTGCGGCGATCGCCGCAGAACCCATGCCGGATTCGTTCGAGAAGATGCCGCGGGCCACGCCGAACTGCACGGCGATGATGATCGCCGATCCCGCGAATCCGCCCACGGCGCTGGTGCCGGTGAACGCCTCGGTGAAGATCTGCGCGAACGCGGCGGGAAGCGCGCCCACGTTGGCGATCAGGATGTAGATCGCCCCGAGCACGTAGAAGACGATCATGATGGGCACGAGACCCGCCGTGACCCGCCCGATGGACTTGATGCCGCCGACGAGCACGACGAGTGCGAACGCCGTCAGCGCGAGGCCGGTGACCCAGGTGGGGACGTTGAAGCTCGACTCGAGGTTCGTCGCGATCGAGTTGCCCTGGGTCATGTTGCCGATCCCGAAGCACGCGATCACCGCGAAGATCGCGAAGGAGAGACCCAGGATCTTGCCGATCGGCCCCTTGATCCCGCGCTCCAGGTACTGCTGCGGTCCGCCGTTCTTCTCACCCGCCGAATCGGTCGTCCTAAAGCGCACACCGAGGAAGGCCTCGGAGTACTTCGACGCCATGCCGAGCAGTCCGGTCACCCACATCCAGAACAGCGCGCCGGGCCCGCCGATGCCGATCGCCGTCGCGACGCCGACGATGTTCCCCGTCCCCACCGTGGCAGCGAGTGCCGTCGTCAGTGCCTGGAACTGCGAGATGTCGCCATCGGATCCCGGATCCTTACGGGTCAGCAGGCCGAGGCGCAGAGCGGAGCCCAGGCGGATGAACTGCAGCCCGCCGAGGCGGATCGTGAGATACAGCCCGGTGCCGAGCAGGAGAGGTATGAGGAACCATGGTCCCCAGATCCAGCCGCTGAATGTCTCCAACGCGCTCTGCACGCCCGTGAGGTCCATGATGCTCCTGTCTGCGTCGGTGCAATCGATGGGACCACACTAGTCAGACCTGGCACCTCGGACACCAGTAGAGCTTCCGCGCGCCGAGTTCTTCGAGGGCGATCTCGGTTCCGCACACCCTGCATGGCAGGCCCGCACGGTGATACACCCAGTGCCGATCGTCGCGACTGGCCATCGCGGCTCGGTAGTCCGCCGGGGATAGGTCGTCCATGGTCATCATCTGACCGGTCTCGACGCCGATGGCCAGCAGACGCACCCAGTCGTGCCACAGCTGTCGCACGATCTCCTCCGGCACGTCGCGCCCCGGCGTGTGCGGATCGAGCCTCGCGCGGTACAGCATCTCCGCACGGTAGACGTTTCCGATCCCGCTGACGACGGACTGGTCCATCAGCAGCAGGGCGATCGGGGTCTGCTTCTTGCGAACGGCCTGCACGAAGCGCTCCTCGTTGGCGATTGGATCGCCGACGAGCGGGTCCGGTCCGAGCTTGGCGACGCTCGCGAGCATCTCTTCCGGCGTCTGCAGCTGGCACGCCGTGGGACCGCGCAGGTCTGCCGCCGTGATGTCGGTCATCAGTCGCAGCCGCACCTGGCCGACGATGGGAGGCGGCCACTCGGTGCCCTCATCCGCGAGGCCCTTGGTCTGCTCCGACATCCGCACGTGCACCCGCGCGCGCCGGGGGGCGCCGATCGAGGCCAGCGAGTTCTCCCCGGCGCTGTCGAGGATCGGCGCACTGTCGAGGATCGGCGCATCCAGATCGGTGCCCCGCTGATTGGTCTGGCCCATGCGTCCGTTCGCCGAGGCGATGGTCGGATCGATGAGGATCTCGCCCGCGAAGTCCCATGCACCGTAGAGGCCGAGATGCACACGCAGCCAGACGTCACCCTCCGCCTCGAGGAACATCTGCTTGCCGACGGCCTTGACGCTCATGGCCTCCCGGCCGTCGAGCACGGCCGCGCCCTCCGCGAACCGGCCTTGGGGACTGGACGCCTGCAGTCGCTTGCCGATGAAGTTGCGCTCGAACTGCCGAGCGATCCGGTGGACGGAGTGACCCTCGGGCATGTTCAGGCCTGAGGGTCGGGCAGGTCGCGCGGGTCGGGAAGCAACGAGCCGTCGCGTTCGAAGTCCGCGATCTGCCCGATGCGGCGCACGTGGCGTTCGTCGTTCGAGAACGGCGTGGAGATGAAGCGGTCGATGAACGAGGTGACCTCTTCGAAGGTGTGCTGACGTGCCCCGATCGAGATGACGTTCGCGTCGTTGTGCTCGCGCGCCAATTCCGCTGTGGACAGGTTCCACACCAGCGCCGCGCGGATGCCCTGCACCTTGTTCGCGGCGATCTGCTCGCCGTTGCCCGAGCCGCCGAACACGACGCCGAGGGCTTCGACGCCCGCGACCTGATCGGCGACGACGCCCTGCGCGGCACGGATGCAGAACGCCGGGTAGTCGTCGACCGCGTCGTACTCGAGCGGGCCGTGGTCGATGACCTCGTGGCCCGCGGTCCGCAGATGATCCTGCAGCTTGGTCGAGAACTCCAGTCCCGCATGGTCGGTGGCGATGTGGATGCGCATGCTCACCATCCTAGAAGCGTCGAGGCGCGGGCCCGCGTCAGGGTGCGAGACCCGCCGCGGCGGGCTTGAACCCGAGCCGCACGTTCTCGCAGTCGGCGGGGCGCGCGACGTCGTACCACGGGCCGAGATCGGTCAGGTGCGGGCGCTGGGATGCCGGTGTCCCCTCGATGCGCTCGAGCACGAGATCGATCAGGCCGGCGACGAACGCGGGATGCACGCCGGGCGTCGGCGTTCGCACCGCGAGCAGACCGGCTTCCCCGGCGGCCTCCATCGCCTCCGTGTCCAGATCCCAGAGGACCTCCATGTGGTCGCTGACGAATCCGAGCGGGACGATGACGACCGCCTTCGCGCCTGCGGCGGGCAGCTCGGCGATCACATCGTTGATGTCGGGCTCGAGCCACGGCTGCGTCGGGGGGCCGGAGCGCGACTGGAAAACGAGCTGCCAGGGCACGCTCGTCCCACCGGTGACCCTGACACCGAGCTGCTCGACGATGTGCGCGGCGACCGCCCGGTGCTGCGCCACGTACGCGCCGCCCTCCCCCCAGTCCACGTCCCTCGGCCCCGACCGCTCCGCATCGGCAGTGGGGATCGAGTGAGTCGAGAACAGCACGTGGATGTCGGATGCCGCGATCCCCTGCTCCAGGAACCCGGCGACCGCAGCATCCACCCCCTCCTGGAAGGGCTTCACGAATCCTGGGTGATCGAAGAAGAGGCGCACCTTGTCGGCAGTGACGCGGTCTTCGAGGCCGGCGTCCGTGATAGCGAGAGCGATGTCCTCGCGGTACTGCCGGTCGCTGGAGTACGAGCTGTACGCGCTGGTGGCGAGCACCAGCAGCGTCGAGTGACCGTCGTCGGCGGCAGCGGTGAACGCGTCATCGAGGAAGGGCTCCCAGTTCCGGTTGCCCCAGTACACGGGCAGCTCGATGCCGCGGCCGGCGAGCTCGGCCTCGAGCGCGGCCTTGAGCGCGCGGTTCTGATCATTGATCGGACTCACGCCGCCGAAGTGCCGATAGTGATGTGCCACTTCTTCGAGACGCTCGTCGGGGATGCCACGGCCTCGCGTCACGTTGCGCAGGAACGGGATCACGTCGTCCTGCCCCTCCGGCCCACCGAAGCTGGCCAGGACCAGGGCGTCGTACGCCACCGGCGTCTCGACGAACTCGGGGCCACCAGCGGCGGCCGGGGAAGCGAAGGGGACGACGTTCGAGGCGGGTGCAGTCACACTTCCATCTTTCCACCACCGCGCGCCGACATCGGCCGGGTCCTGGCGTAGGCTGTCATGGTTGCCGTCGGCGCCAGCCGCGTCGGATCTCGGTGCCGACCCCGAACCCCTGGGAGAATCAGCTGTGCCTGGAGAGAACCTCACTCGAATCGAAGCTCAGGAGCGTCGCGCTCTCATCGACACCCAGTCGTACGGGATCTCGCTCGACCTGACGAAGGGCGCGGAGGTATTCGGATCCCGCAGCGTGGTGCACTTCCGCGCGACGCCGGGAAGCTTCACCTTCATCGATCTGATCGCTCGCGACGTCCGCGAGATCTCGCTCAACGGCGAACTGCTCGACCCTGAAGAGGTCTTCGCCGACTCGCGGATCGCGCTCTCGGGTCTGCAGGAGGAGAACGTCCTCGTCGTCGACGCCGACTGCCTTTACACCAACACCGGTGAGGGACTGCACCGCTTCGTCGATCCGGTCGACGGCGAGGTGTACCTCTACTCGCAGTTCGAGGTGCCCGACTCCCGCCGCGTGTTCGCGGTGTTCGAGCAGCCCGATCTGAAGGCGACGTTCCAGTTCACGATCACGGCACCCGAGTCGTGGAAGGTCGTCTCCAACTCCCCCACGCCCGAGCCCATCAACCACGACGAGAACGAGACCGCGACCTGGGGGTTCGAGCCCACTCCGCGCATCTCCTCGTACATCACCGCGATCGTCGCCGGTCCGTACGAGTCCACGTTCTCCGAGCTGACCAGTGCCTCCGGCGATGTCATCCCGCTCGGTGTGTACGGGCGCAAGAGCCTGTGGCAGCACCTCGACGCCGACTACATCTTCGACAAGACGCGGGAGGGCTTCGCCTACTACGAGGAGAAGTTCGGCGTCCCGTACCCGTTCGCGAAGTACGACCAGCTGTTCGTGCCGGAGTTCAACGCCGGGGCCATGGAGAACGCGGGCGCCGTCACCTTCACCGAGACCTATGTCTTCCGCAGCAAGGTGACCGATGCCGTCAAGGAGCGTCGTGTCGTCACGATCCTGCACGAGCTCGCGCACATGTGGTTCGGTGACCTCGTCACCATGAAGTGGTGGAACGACCTCTGGCTGAACGAGTCGTTCGCCGAGTGGGCGTCGACCATCGCCACCGCCGAGGCCACCGAGTGGACCGAGGCGTGGACGACGTTCAACGCCATGGAGAAGACCTGGGCCTACCGCCAGGACCAGCTGCCTTCCACGCACCCGATCGTCGCCGAGATCAACGACCTCGAAGACGTGCAGGTGAACTTCGACGGGATCACCTACGCCAAGGGCGGATCGGTGCTCAAGCAGCTGGCGGCCTGGGTCGGCATCGAGGCGTTCTTCGCCGGTGTCGGGCAGTACTTCCAGAAGCACGCGTGGGGCAACACCGAGGTGAGCGACCTGCTCACCGAGCTCGAGGCCACCAGCGGCCGCGATCTGAGCACCTGGTCGAAGAAGTGGCTCGAGACCGCAGGCGTCAACACTCTCTCCCCCGTCATCGCCGAGGACTCCGACGGCGTCATCACACGCTTCGCGGTGACTCAGACGGCGCCGGCCGACTATCCCACGATCCGCCCGCACCGCCTGGGCATCGGCTTCTACGACCTGGTCGACGGCTCCCTCACGCGTACGCACTACGCCGAGATCGACGTCGACGGCGACCGCACTGAGGTGCCGGAGCTGCAAGGTCGCAAGCGACCCGACCTCGTGCTGCTCAACGACAACGACCTCGCATACGCGAAGATCCGCCTCGACGAGCGTTCGCTGGCCACGGCGATCGATCACCTCGGCGCGATCGCCGACCCGCTCGCCCGCTCGCTCGTCTGGGGCGCGGCCTGGGATCAGACCCGCGACGCCGAGAGCGCGGCATCCGATTACATCGAGCTCGTACTGCGCAACATCGGCAAGGAGTCCGAATCCACCACGGTTCGCACCACGCTCGCGCAGCTGCGCACCGCCGCAACGCTCTACGTGGCACCCACCGACCGCGACGCCGCGCGGCTGCGGATCGCCGATGGCCTGTGGGAGCTCGCCCACGGCGCCGAGGCCGGCAGCGACAGCCAGCTGCAGTTCGTCACCGCCTTCGCGAGCTCGCTCGTGAACGCCGAGCACGCCGGCATCGTCGGGCGCCTGCGCTCGGGTGAGGACACTCTCCCCGGTCTCGAGATCGACACCGACCTCTCGTGGCAGCTGCTCGTCGGCCTCGCATCGATCGGCGCGACGGATGCCGCATCGATCGACGCCGCTCTCGCCGCGGACAACACGTCCAAGGGAGCGGAGTTCGCCGCTCAGGCGCGCGCCGCCCTGCCGACCGCGGCGGACAAGCGCACGGCGTGGAGTTCGCTCATCGACGATGACACGCTGCCGAACACGATCGTGCGCTCCGCGGCGCTGGGCTTCGGGCATCCGAACAGCACCGAAGTGCTCGGCGAGTTCGTGCCGGAGTACTTCGACATGCTGCTGCCGGTGTGGGAATCGCGCACCTATCAGATCGCCAGCTACCTCATCGTCGGCCTGTACCCGACCGCACTGGCGAACGCCGAGCTGCGCGACGCGACCCGCGCCTGGCTCTCCGCCAACGGCGAGGCCGCGCCCGCACTGCGACGCCTCGTGAGCGAAGGTCTCGCAGACGTCGAGCGCGCACTCGCCGCGCAGTCACGCGACGCCGAGGACGACGACAGCGACAGCTGACACCGCCTTTCATCGATCGGGGTCTGCGACGCTGTCTTCC
>NZ_JBLVOB010000006.1:499581-509123 GCF_053543555.1 Microbacterium xerophyticum
GTCTTCCAGCTGTCGCCCCCCCCGATCGCTAGGATCAGAGGGTGCTGCTGCTTCCCTTCGAGACCGATCCGGCGCCTGATACGGCGAACGAGGTGTGGGTGTCGTTCCTCGAGATCCTCAGATTGATCGGCGGCAAGGCGATCAGCATCGCGATCATCGTCGCCGTGGCGTTCCTGATCGGATTCGCGCTCCGTTTCGTCGTGCGCAGGATCGTGCACCGCATCGTCGACACCGCGAAGTCGAAGGCGAACGTCGACGACACGCAGGCGCTCGAGCGCTCCCCCCTCGCCGACATGCGACTTATCCAGCGAACGCGCACTCTCGGCAGCATCCTGCAGAACATCATCAACGTCGCAGTCGTGATCGTGGCGCTGCTGATGGTGATGGCGGTCATCGCTCCCGACCTGATCAGCTCCCTCACCCTCCTCACCGCCGCGATCGGCGCGGGTCTCGGTTTCGGCGCGCAGAACATCGTCAAGGACGTCCTCAACGGCCTGTTCATCGTCGCTGAGGACCAGATCGGCATCGGGGACGTCGTCGACACGGGTCTCGCGAGCGGCGTGGTCGAGCACGTGAGTGTGCGCATCACCCAGGTGCGTGACGTGAACGGCACGCTCTGGTACGTGCGCAACGGCGAGATGCTGCGCATCGGCAACATGTCGCAGGGCTGGGCGCGCGCCATCGTCGATCTCGGCGTCCCTGTCGACGCCGTCGTCCCCGACGTCGAAGCAGCGCTTCTGCAGGCCGCGCAGGGGCTCGCGAAAGACCCCAAGTGGCGCACGCGCATCATCGAGCGTCCCGAGGTGTGGGGACTCGAATCGATCACCGGTGAGGCCCTCGTCATCCGGGTGGTGCTGAAGACCCGAGCGAACGCGAAGGACGACGTCGCGCGCGAACTGCGCATGCGCCTCAAGCGCGCGATCGAGGAGATGGGACTCTCGATCCCCAGCCTCGAATCGGTCGTCCCCACGGGTCCCGAGGGCGCACGTCGTGTGCGTGGCGCGAATCCGCCCACCACCAAGCCCAACGCCGTCACGGGAGTGCCGCCGGTCTCACGAGGCATCTGGCGCAAGAAGGACACCAAGGCGACACCGAAGGACAAGCCGGAGGACGAGTCATGACCTTCTACGACGAGGTCGGCGGGTACGCCACGTTCGAGAGGATCGTCGACGGCTTCTACCGTGAGGTGGCGCTCGATCCCGTCCTGCGTCCGATGTATCCGGAAGAGGATCTCGGCCCCGCCGCCGAGCGGTTCACGATGTTCCTGGCCCAGTACTGGGGCGGCCCCTCCACGTACAGCGAGACGCGAGGGCATCCGCGGTTGCGGATGCGTCATATGCCGTTCCGCGTCGACCCGGACGCACGCGATCGCTGGCTGCGCTGCATGCGCACCTCGCTCGATGAGGTGCAGCTCTCACCGTTGCACGACGCGACGCTCTGGGACTACCTGGAGCGCGCAGCATATGCCATGGTGAACACCATGGAGCCGTCGGGCATCGGTCCGGCGCCCGCGGGCCGATCGACGCTCGAGACCCGCAGCAGCAGTCAGGATTCAACGGAGACCCCATGACCACCACGCCCCTGTCCGCAGACGTTCTCGTGATCGGATGGGGGTTGGCCGGTCTCGTCGCCGCATCAGAGGCGACTTCCGCCGGCAGACGCGTGATCCTCGTGGATCAGGAACCGCGCTCCAATCTCGGCGGACAGGCATGGTGGTCCTTCGGCGGACTGTTCCTCATCGATTCGCCGGAACAGCGCCGGTTCGGCATCAAGGATTCGCTCGAACTCGCCACGCAGGACTGGTTCGGCAACGCGGGATTCGATCGTGAGGAGGATCGCTGGCCTCGCGCCTGGGCCGAGGCGTACCTGCAGTTCGCCGCCGGTGAGAAGCGCGCATGGCTGCGTGAGCGGGGTGTCGGGTTCTTCCCGGTGGTCGGCTGGGCGGAGCGCGGCGGGTACGGGGCGATCGGTCCCGGCAACTCGGTGCCCAGGTTCCACATCACCTGGGGCACGGGGCCGGGCATCGTCGCGCCTTTCGCTGATGCCGCGCAGCGCGCCGAGGAGACGGGCACGCTCACCATCCTCCCCCGCCACAAGGTCACCGAGCTGCTGATGGCCGACGGCGCGGTGACCGGTGCGAGGGGCGAGGTGCTGCTCGACGACGCCACCGCTCGAGGAGTCTCCTCCTCCCGCGAGGCCGTGGGCGAGTTCGAGATCACGGCCGGGGCGACGATCGTCTCGTCCGGCGGGATCGGCGGCAACCACGACCTGGTGCGCGCCGCCTGGCCGGAACGGCTGGGCACGCCGCCGTCTCACATGCTCTCCGGCGTGCCGGCGTACGTCGACGGATCCATGTACCCGGTCACTGCAGCCGCGGGAGCGAACCTGATCAACGGCGACCGGATGTGGCATTACGTCGAGGGCATCAAGAACTGGGATCCGGTGTGGCCGGCGCACGGCATCCGCATCCTCCCCGGGCCCTCGTCGCTCTGGTTGGACGCGACGGGCAAACGTCTGCCCGTGCCGTTGTTCCCGGGGTTCGACACCCTCGGCACCCTCGAGCACCTGCGTGCGACCGGGCACGACCACTCCTGGTTCGTCACGTCCCGCCAGATCGTCGAGAAGGAGTTCGCGCTGTCGGGCAGCGAGCAGAATCCCGATCTCACCGGCAAGGACATCGCTCTGCTGCTGAAGTCGAGGCTCGCGAAGGGCCCGACGGGGCCCGTGCAGTCCTTTCTGGACGAGGGTGAGGACTTCATCGTGGAGAACGACCTCGAATCCCTGCTCGAGCAGATGGGGCGTGCCGACGACGGCGACCTGCTCGATCTGGATCGTGTGCGTCGCGAAGTCGAGGCTCGTGACCGGGAGATCGACAACGACTTCACCAAGGACGCGCAGATCGGCATGCTGCGATCCATGCGGGCCTACCGCGGTGACAAGCTCATCCGCACAGCGACTCCGCACCGGCTGCAGGATCCGTCCGCAGGACCCATGATCGCGGTCAAGCTGCATGTGATCACGCGCAAGTCGCTCGGCGGAATCGAGACGGATCTCGATGGACGAGCCCTGGGCGCTGACGGGTCGCCCGTCCGCGGACTCTATGCGGCGGGCGAGGCCAGCGGCTTCGGAGGCGGGGGCGTGCACGGATACCGCGCGCTGGAGGGGACCTTCCTTGGCGGATGCCTCTTCTCCGGGCGCCAGGCGGGTCGCGGCGCGGCGCGGGAGAGCTAGCCCTGAGACCCGGTACTGCGCACGGCGGTGAGGCCAGTGGCCATCGGGCCGCGGGCGAGCACATGGCCTCGGCGGAACGCCAGCCGTGTCCATCGTCCCGAGGTCGTCACAGGAACCTGCTCCTCGCCGGAGATGAATCCGAAGGCGTGGGCTGCGAACGCGACGCCGCGCACGAGACCGTCGAGATCCTCGTCCGCCTCGCCCCAGATGGCGGCTCTGAGGGCTCGCACGGCCTCTTCGCCGGCGCCCGGCGTCGCTCCCCTGGCGACGGCGGAGATGCCCCATTGGGCACGCCGTGCGATCGTCGCAGCGGAGAGCTCACCGGCGGGCTCCCACCCGCCGCGCGGCGGCGCCACCCCGGCCCATGCGGGCGAGCGTCCGGTCTCCGGGAGCGTCAGCATCCGCTCGTCCTCGTCCTGACCCAGTTCGTCGACCACGATGTCGCATTCCAGCTCAGGGTCGGCGTGCACGATCCGCATCGCGAGGACGGTCGGAGTCTGATCGAACAGTCCCTTCGGCGCCAGTGCGGAGGCCGTCACCGCCAGGACGCCGTTGCGCCCCTGCAGACGGATGCCGTCGTCAGAGACCTGCATCGCGCGGCCGAGGAACGTGAGAACGTCTCGAGCCGTGTCGGAATCGGAGAGAACGAGACGAGGGGGCACGCGTTCTAAACTACCAACGAGGCGGCTGAACGGTCGCGGGGAGGAGCGCCATGAGCGCAGCGGCACAGGCTCAGGCATCCGTCGACCACCTGCTCGAGGTGCTGGATCTCGACGAGACGCAGGCGCGCACCGAGGAGGACATCTTCACCGGTCGCTCGCACAGCATGCCGACCGGACGCATCTACGGCGGTCAGGTGCTCGGCCAGTCCCTCATCGCGGCTGAGCGGACGATGTCCGAGGATCGGGCCGTGCACTCGATGCACGGGTACTTCCTGCGCCCTGGCGACTCGACTCAGGGGCTGACGATCGCTGTCGATCGCATCCATGACGGCAGGTCCTTCTCGACCAGGCGTTCGCAGGCGTATCAGAACGGCGTGCCGATCTTCTCGATGATCGCGTCCTTCCAGGATGAGGCGCCGGGAGTCGAGCACGCGCAGCCGATGCCGGAGGACATCCCCGCACCAGATGATCTTCCGTCCGACGAGGAGCGGGTGGAAGGCGTCCATCCACGGGCGCTGCGGATGCTGACGGAGCGGCCGGTGGACATGCGTCATGTCGAATCCCCGCTGTACGTCGTGGCCGACGGGGAGCGCAAGGCGCACCAGGCGGTCTGGATGCGGATGCGAGCGCCGATGCCGGAGGATCAGCGGCTGCATCGCGCCGCGCTCGCGTATCTCAGCGACATGAGCATCCAGGAGTCGATCCTGCGCGCTCACGGCGTGCCATGGGCGACGCCGGGACTCAAGGTCGCCAGCCTCGACCACGCGATGTGGTGGCATCGACCGGCACGGGTCGACGAATGGCTGCTGTACGTGCAGGAGTCGCCGAACGCGCGTGGCGGACGCGGTCTCGCGACGGGGCGCATCTACACGCAGGACGGCGTCCTGGCGGCGAGCGTGACGCAGGAGATCATGATCAGGGTGCCAGCCACCTGATAACGACCTCCTGCGCGAGCGTCAGCGGTGCGCGTAGGTGATCGGCTCGCCGATGTACGGCGTCCAGGCGTCGCGCATCTCGGGTGTGATGCGCGTGGGGCGGCCGGTCGCCGCGTCCACGAGGACGATCACGGCCGTGGACCGTGCGTACAGCACGCGCGTCGCGCTCTCGGCGTCGTTGAACACCTCGTAGCAGACCTCGAGGCTGGAACCGCCGAGCTTGCCGAACCACATCTGCACTTCGAGCGGACGACGCTGATACGGCACAGGCGCGAGGTACTCGATCTCCTGCCGCGCGATGAGCGTCAGAGTGCCCGCCTCGATGCCGGAGTTGAGTACGGCCGTCGGTGGCGCCGTCTCGCCCTCCTCCGCCTTCCAGAAGGCGCGCACACGCGCCTCCTCGAGGAGTTTGAGCATCGAGGTGTTGTTGACGTGGTTGAACGCGTCGAGATCGCCCCATCGCAGGTGGATGGGGACGTGCAGCCTCGACGCGGCGCCGGTGGGAGCGTCAGTCACGCGTCAGCTTGCGGTGCGTGGAACGGTGCGGGTTCGCCGCGTCCGGGCCGAGACGTTCGATCTTGTTCTTCTCGTAGGACTCGAAGTTGCCCTCGAACCAGTGCCACTGAGCCGGGTTCTCGTCCGTGCCCTCATAGGCGAGGATGTGCGTCGCGATGCGGTCGAGGAACCACCGGTCGTGCGTGATGACCACAGCGCAACCGGGGAACTCGAGCAGGGCGTTCTCGAGGGAGCTCAGCGTCTCGATGTCGAGGTCGTTGGTGGGCTCGTCGAGGAGCAGCAGGTTGCCGCCCTCCTTCAGCGTCAGGGCGAGGTTCAGGCGGTTGCGCTCTCCACCGGAGAGGACACCGGCCTTCTTCTGCTGATCCGGACCCTTGAAGCCGAACTTCGACACGTAGGCGCGGGAGGGGATCTCCGTCTTGCCGACCGTGATGAAGTCGAGTCCGTCGGACACGACCTCCCACAGGTTCTTGTCCGGATCGATGTTGGAGCGGGACTGGTCGACGTAGCTGATCTTGACCGTCTCGCCGATCTTCAGGGCGCCGCCGTCGAGCGGCTCCAGGCCGACGATCGTCTTGAACAGCGTGGTCTTGCCGACGCCGTTGGCGCCGATGATGCCGACGATGCCGTTGGGCGGGAGGCTGAAGCTCAGTCCGTCGATCAGCGTGCGGTCGCCGAAGCCCTTCTTGAGGTTCTTCGCCTCGATGACGACGCTGCCGAGACGCGGACCCGCGGGGATCTGGATCTCCTCGAAGTCGAGTTTCCTCGTGCGCTCCGCCTCGGTCGCCATCTCCTCGTATCGTGCAAGACGCGCCTTGGACTTGGTCTGACGCCCCTTGGCGCTGGAGCGAACCCACTCGAGCTCGTCCTTCAGGCGCTTGGCGAGCTTGGCGTCCTTCTTGCCCTGGATGGCGAGGCGCTCGCCCTTCTTCTCCAGGTACGTGGAGTAGTTGCCCTCGTAGCCGATGAGGCGGCCACGGTCGACCTCGGCGATCCACTCCGCGACGTTGTCGAGGAAGTACCGGTCGTGGGTGATGGCGATGACGGCACCCTTGTACGCCTGCAGGTGCTGCTCGAGCCAGAGCACGCTCTCGGCGTCGAGGTGGTTGGTGGGCTCGTCGAGGAGCAGCAGGTCGGGCTTCTGCAGGAGGAGTTTGGCGAGTGCGACGCGGCGCTTCTCACCACCGGAGAGCGGAGCGATCTCGGCGTCTCCCGGAGGAGTGCGCAGTGCGTCCATGGCCTGGTCGAGCTGGGAGTCGAGATCCCAGCCGTCTGCCGCGTCGATCTCTTCCTGCAGCACGCCCATCTCGGCGAGCAGCGTGTCGAAGTCCGCGTCGGGGTCGGCCATCTGCGCGGAGATCTCGTTGAAGCGGTCGAGCTTCGCCTTGATCGCGACGCCGTCCTGGATGTTCTCGAGGACGGTCTTGGACTCGTCGAGCTCGGGCTCCTGCATGAGGATGCCGACGCTGAAGCCCGGTGTGAGCTTCGCCTCGCCGTTGGACGGCTGGTCGAGACCCGCCATGATCTTGAGGATCGTCGACTTACCGGCGCCGTTGGGGCCGACCATGCCGATCTTCGCCCCCGGGAGGAATGACATCGTCACGTCATCGAGGATGAGCTTGTCGCCCACCGCCTTGCGCGCACGAACCATCGAGTAGATGTACTCAGCCACTGAGAACCGCTCCTTTTGTAGGCGTCGAAGATCGACACTCCAGCCTACCGGCTATGGATCACCAGTCGATCGGTCGCGTCTCGCCGATCAAGCAGCGTCCTTCGGCGAGTTGATCCACGACCGCGGTGACCGGCTCCCCCGTCGAGGGACCGACCTGTCCGACGAGGCAGTGCGCTTCGCCCCAGCGCACCGAGTACTGCAGGCTCTCCACGGGGTTGCCCACGGTCGTGACGTCCTTCGTCACCTGCATCGCGTTGCGATCGAAACCTGCCGCGGTGAGAGCGTCGATATACGCACGCCCGGCTGCGCGTTCGTCCGACGACCACACCTGCTCGGTGATCGCGGAGAAGAGCGGGAGGTTGTCCTCTGCCGTCCCGTCGGGCTGAATGGTCGGTGCTTCCGCCGTCGGCGCCGCCGAGGCGGATCCGGCGCCGGCGGTCGGGCTCGACGGCGGCTGCACCGGCGAGTCAGGTGCGCACGCGGCCAGGCCGAGACCGAGCGCCACGACCGCGCCTGCCGCCATGAGACGCAGACGAGCGGTGGGGAGTCGACGGGGCACGCTCCGAGTCTATGGTGACCCGGTCGTGCTCCCCACCTCGCCGTGTCGCAGGACGTCAGCCGGTGCGCCTGCTGCGCCGGATCAGTCCTCGGCCGACCACGGGCCACCGACGAGCGCCATCGCAGGATCCGTGGAGTCCCCGGACTCGCCGTCGGAGTCATCGGCTTCCGCATCGGGCTCGGCGCCGAACACCTCCCCGGTCGCGAGGTCGACGTCCGCGTGCGATGATTCGGGCGCGGCTGCGGGGCGGCTCGCCTTCGCGAAGGCGCTGGCGCCCCACCGCAGATCATGCCCGATCGCCTCGGCATCGATGTCGGCGCTCATCCCCTTGCGTTCCGCGTTCTCCCATTCGCGCAGCTTGAGCTTCCCGGTCACGATGACTCCGTCGCCCTGGTGCAGCGACGCCTTCACATGATCGGCGAGCTGACGGAACGCGGAGACGTTGTACCAATTGGTGCCTGTCTCGAGCCACGTCTGGGTCTTCGCATCGAAGCGTCGTTGCGGACTGGCGACGCGGAAGTTCACCACCGCGACACCGTTCGCGGTCTCGCTCCGTTTCGGGTCGGCGCCGACGCGCCCCAGGATCGTCACGTTGTCGTTCATGTCAATCTCCTCTTCCATCTGTGCCGGGACGCGCCCGGATCACCCCAGAGTGCCTCGTCGTGCCCATCGAGCGGGGCGCATAACCCGCGATCGGTGGACAACAGCGACGAACACCTGATCAGTGGAGGAAAGGCTGCTGACTCACAACGGCCTCGATGTCCGTGGTCGGTCATATGTTCGAACCGGAAGGAGAACCAGATGTCCGATACACAGATCCTGCACCTGCCAGAGGTGCGTTATGCCACCCCGCAGCTCGAGTCGAGAAGAGAGCGGCTCGTGAGAGCGTCGGAACAGCTCTGGCGGGTCCAAGACGCCGACGGCCGTATCCTCGGCCACGTTCGCATCGTCGCCGATCCTCACGGACTGCGCTATCGCGCCGAGCGCCTGCATCTGGCGACCGGCGCGTTCCGCATCGTCGGCGAGTTCTGGCGCCCTGATGACGCGGTGCAGGCGCTTCGCAACGGATAGCAGAGTGTGGTGCCCCCGGCAGGGTTCGAACCTGCGACCAACGGCTTAGAAGACCGATGCTCTTCCACTGAGCTACGGAGGCGAATACTTCTACGGTACCGCGATCCGGCCGATGTCCATGCCCTCAGTAGACTGAGCGCATGGTATCTGCGTCCGAAAATGATCGACTCGTCTGGATCGACTGCGAGATGACGGGACTCGATCTTTCGGTTGACGAACTCGTCGAGATCGCCGTCGTCATCACGGATTTCGAGCTTCGTCCGCTCGACCCCGGCTTCCAGGTCGTCATCAGGCCCAACGACTCGGCGTTGGCCAACATGAACGATTTCGTGACGAAGATGCACGAGTCGTCCGGGCTGATCAACGAGATCCCCCACGGAGTATCCCTGGCGGACGCCGAGGCCCAGACCCTCGAGTACATCAAGCGATTCGTGCCGCTCGAGCGCAAGGCGCCCCTGGCGGGCAACACGATCGGCACCGATCGCATGTTCCTCGCGAAGTACATGCCGCAGATCGATCAGTGGCTGCATTACCGCAATGTCGACGTCTCCAGCGTCAAGGAGCTCTCCCGCCGCTGGTACCCCCGCGTGTTCTTCCAGGCACCGGCCAAAGACGGCGGCCACCGCGCCCTCGCAGACATACTCGAGTCCATCCGCGAGATGCAGTACTACCGCGAGGCGGTCTTCGTGGCAGAGCCAGGTCCGTCCAGCGACGAGGCTCGTGCGATCGCAGAACGCACCGTGTCGTCGTTCACCTCAGACGTGTAATAGAATCGTCTGGTTGCCTGCTCCGGTAGGCACATGGTGGCTATAGCTCAGTTGGTAGAGCACCGCGTTGTGGTCGCGGGGGTCGCGGGTTCAAGCCCCGTTAGCCACCCCAATCACGAAGAAGGGGCC
>NZ_JBLVOB010000006.1:509168-511475 GCF_053543555.1 Microbacterium xerophyticum
GAGGGGGCCCCTTCTTCGTGCACGTGCCCCTTTCGGGAATACCCCCTAGGGGTATACGGTTGTGACTGATCGACCCCTTCGGAAGGATGAGATCATGACGCACGCACACCACGACGATCACATGCACGTCGTACGGGAGCATGCCGAGCATGAGCCGGCTGCGCACGAGCACGACGCGCACACGAAGGCTCCTGCCGAACACGCTTCGCACGGGCATCACGACCATGCCGATCACGTCGGTCAGTTCCGACGCCTGTTCTGGATCATGCTCATCGTCGCGGTACCGGTCGTCGCCACGTCCCCGATGTTCGGCATGGTGCTCGGGTATCAGCTCCCCGAGTGGACGGTGTGGGTCTCCGCAGTGCTCGGCACGGTGATGTACGCATGGGGAGGCGCTCCGTTCCTCTCCGGCGCTGTCTCTGAGCTTCGCGCCCGCACTCCTGGCATGATGCTGCTGATCGCGCTCGCGATCACGGTGGCCTTCTTCGCCTCCTGGGGCGCGACCCTCGGCATTCTTCACCACGAGCTCGAGTTCTGGTGGGAACTCGCCCTGCTGATCGTCATCATGCTGCTCGGACACTGGGTCGAGATGCGTTCGCTCGCTCAGACGAGCTCGGCGCTCGATTCGCTCGCCGCACTGCTCCCCGACGAAGCCGAACGCATCGACGGCGACACGATCACGACTGTGTCCCCCGACGCATTGCGCCAAGGCGACCTCGTGATGGTCAGGCCGGGCTCCCGGCTGCCTGCCGACGGCACGATCCGCGAAGGCAGCGCGCACCTCGACGAATCGATGATCACCGGTGAATCCCAGACTGTGCGTCGCACCGTCGGCGACCAGGTGGTCGCCGGTACCGTGGCGACCGACTCCGGCCTGCGCGTCGAGATCACCGCGGTCGGCGCTGACACCGCGCTCGCCGGCATCCAGCGACTGGTCACGGCAGCGCAGAACTCCTCGTCGCGCGCGCAGCGGATCGCCGACAAGGCCGCAGGGTGGCTCTTCTGGTTCGCGCTCGGAGCGGCGGCCATCACCGCCGTGGCGTGGTCGACGCTCGGAATGCCGGATCAGGCGATCATCCGCACCGTCACTGTCCTCGTGATCGCCTGCCCTCACGCGCTCGGCCTCGCCATCCCGCTGGTGGTCTCGATCGCGACGGAGCGCGCTGCGCGAGCTGGCGTCCTCGTCAAGGACCGACTCGCGCTGGAGAGCATGCGGACCGTCGACGTCGTGCTGTTCGACAAGACCGGAACCCTCACAAAGGGTGCGCCCACAGTCACCGCCGTGGACACCACGGCGGACCGTTCCAGCGACGCTCTGCTCGCACTCGCAGCCGCAGCCGAGAGCGATTCAGAGCACCCGCTCGCGAAGGCCATCGTCGGCGCGGCCGCAGCACGGGGTATCAGCGTCCCGGCCGCGTCCGACTTCTCGTCATCGCCGGCGATCGGCGTGCGCGCCGTCGTAGACGGTGAGACCGTGCAGGTCGGCGGTCCTCGGCTCCTCGAACAGGAGAAGGGCGAAGAGCGGCCCATCGCGGACGACTGGCGCCAGGAAGGCGCGATCATCCTCCACGTACTGGTGGACGGCCGGGTGGCCGGCGCGCTGCGCCTGGCCGACGAGATCCGTCCCGAATCGCGTGAGGCCGTCGCCGCCCTCCACGCTCGCGGCGTGCAGGTCGTGATGATCACCGGCGATGCAGAGGCGGTGGCGTCCGCGGTGGCCGCCGAGCTCGACATCGACCGCGTCTACGCCGGTGTGCGGCCGGAGGACAAGGCGTCCAAGGTGCGTGAGCTGCAGGCGGAAGGGCACCGCGTCGCGATGGTCGGTGACGGGGTCAACGACGCACCCGCTCTCGCGCAGGCCGACGTCGGCATCGCGATCGGCGCGGGTACGGACGTCGCGATCGCCTCAGCAGGCGTGATCCTCGCCGGCGACGACCCGCGCTCGGTGCTGTCGGTGATCGACCTCTCCCGTGCGAGCTACCGGAAGATGACCCAGAACCTCTGGTGGGCCGCCGGCTACAACCTGATCTCCGTGCCGTTGGCCGCCGGAGTGCTCGCCCCCGTCGGCTTCGTTCTGCCGATGTCGGTCGGCGCGATCCTGATGTCGCTCTCGACGATCGTGGTCGCTCTCAACGCGCAACTGCTCAGAAGAGTCGATCTGTCCCACGCGAACCCCGAAGCGTGAGCTCAGGCGGCTGCGAAGCGCGCCGGCGTCGTTCCCAGGATCCTGCGGAAGTGCCGGGTGAGATGGGCCTGATCATGGAAACCGGCGGATGCCGCGGCATCCGCCGGTTTCCAGCCATCGAC
>NZ_JBLVOB010000006.1:511495-523090 GCF_053543555.1 Microbacterium xerophyticum
GGGCCTGATCATGGAACCCGGCGGATGCCGCGGCATCCGCCGGTTTCCAGCCATCGACCAGAAGCCGACGGGCATGATCGACCCGTCGGCTGATCAGGTACCGGTGCGGTGGCATTCCGTACGCACGGGTGAATGACCGCGTGAGATGGCTCGGGTGCGCACCGAGTTCTGCGGCGACGTCGGCGATGCTGAATCCCTCCAGCGCACGATCATCCAGCAGCGCACGTGCTCGCCTCGCGAGCGGGGTGTCTGCCGCCCGGTGCACCGGCGTGTCCACCCTCATCAGCAGGCGCTCGCGGAGCACGTGCGTCTCGTGCTCGGCATCCAGGAGCTCCGCAGGCTCGCGCAGCGCACGATGGATCGATCGCACCGCCGCCACGATCTCGACGTCGTCGAATGTCGGGTTCGCGGCCGCGACGGACGGCGCCGTCTTCGGCAACCACGAGGATTCGAGGTACAGCACGCGTTTGCGGAACCCTCGTCCCCTGGTGGCAGAGCGCCCGTCATGCGGAACCCCGGGCGGCAGCACGGTCACCGCGTCCGGGAGCGCGAGATGGCGGACCCGCTCCAAGTCGTACGACACGGCACCGCTGTCGATCAGCAGCACAGTCCAGTCATCGTGCGCGTGCATCGGATACGCGTGGTCGTCGAACGACGCGTGCAGCACCTCGCGCAGTCCCGACACGGCCGGATGCCACGCACGGATCGAATCGCCCATGCAAGAAACGTACAAGACCTGCATCGGGCGACGGCTCAGAATCGGAGGATGACCTCCCTCGCCACCGCTCCCGATGCGGAATCGTCGCCATACCGATTCGACACGAAAGTGGCCGTGGTGCTGCGCGACGATCTCAAAGCCTGGCAGGAGCTCAACGTGACAGCCTTCCTCATGAGCGGGATCGCCACCAGTGGCCCTGGACTCGTCGGCCAGCCGTACCGCGACCACGATGGCACCGAGTACCTGCCGATGCTCCGCCAGCCCGTCCTCGTCATGACCGCGGATTCCGCGCTGCTCGCCAGAGCCAGGGCGAAGGCCACCGCGAGGGATGATGTCGCCGTCGCGGTGTACATCAGCGAACTCTTCTCGACGTCCCACGACGAGGCCAATCGCGCGGCCGTCGCGGAGGTATCGGCCGACGAGCTCGACCTGGTCGGCGTCGCGCTGCGCGGACCGAAGAACGTGGTGGACCGTCTGCTCAAGGGTGCGCGCATGCATGCGTGAACGCCGCCATAGGATTGCCTGGTGTCACTGACGGTCTGGCTCTCCCTGCTCGCGGCATCGGCCGTCATCAGTTTCACCCCGGGGGCCGGCGCCATCAACACGATGTCGACGTCGCTCACCGAAGGGTGGCGGCGCTCGATATGGGGCGTGATCGGCCTGCAGGTGGCTCTGATCGTGCACGTCGTGATCGTCGCGGCTGGTGTGGGCCTCATCGTCTCGCGATCGCCCGTGCTGTTCGCCCTTATCCGATACGCGGGTGCGGCGTACCTCGCCTACCTCGGGCTCAGGCTGATCCTGACCCGCGTCCGCGATGCCGGCGAGAAGGCGGCAGACGCGCCTCGGCTGCCGACGAGCCGCTGGTCGATGATCAGACGAGGCTTCTGGGTCAATCTGCTCAATCCGAAGGCGATCGTGTTCTTCCTCGCCTTCATCCCGCAGTTCATCCGACTCGATCAGCCCGCACTCCCCCAATATCTGATCCTGATCGCGACGGTCGTCACCGTGGATGTGCTCGTGATGTGGGGATTCTTCGCGACCGCGGCGCGGCCGTTCCAGCGCGTGACGGGAACGGCACGCGGTCAGCGGATCCTGAACACCGTCTTCGGTGTGCTCTTCCTCGCCGTCGCCGCACTGCTGCTGTTCGTCCACTGACCCCTGCCGGGCCATAGGCTTGTCGATGATGGAAATGGATGCCGCGACCTTCGAGCAGCTCGTCGTCGACGAGCTCGACAGACTGCCCGATGAGATGGTGAGCGGCCTGGAGAATCTGATCTTCGTCGTCGAGGACCGCCCGGAGGACGGGAGTCTCGATCTGCTGGGGATGTACGACGGTCTCGCGCTGACCGAGCGCGGCCAGTACGGCATGGGCGAACTGCCCGATCGCATCATCCTGTTCCGTGAATCGCATCTCGCGGAGTGCGAAGATGAACAGGAACTCCGCGAAGAGATCCACACGACGCTGGTCCACGAGATTGCGCATTTCTTCGGCATCGACGACACGCAGCTGCACGAGATGGGATGGGCATGAGCATTCCGATCGCAACGCCCGACCTCGGCGAGGTCACCGACCTCCGGGCGGCTCCCCTCGAACCATGGCAGGTCGTGGTCTGGAACGATCCCGTGAATCTGATGAGCTACGTCGCGCGGGTCTTCCGCACGTACTTCGGGTACTCGGCCGAGCACGCCACGACGCTCATGCTCGCCGTGCACAACGACGGTCACGCGATCGTCGCAACCGGTCCCCGCGAGACGATGGAGGTGCACGCGCAGGCCATGCACGACTACGGCCTGTGGGCGACGGTGAGGAAGGCCCCGCAATGACCGATCCCGTGATCCGCCTCTCTCTCGCCGTCGTGGAGGGCATCCACCTGGCCGGTCTCGTCGAAGAGTTCACCGACATGCTCACGGGCTTCGACGGAGAACCCGATCCAGGACTGACCCGGCTCACGCCGGATCCTTATCCTGAGGATGCCGAGGCGTCGGCGGAGTTCTCCGCCGCCACCCACGACGACCTTCTCGACAGGCGAACGGCGGACGCTGCCGTCGTGCGCAACGGGCTGACGCCGTTCCTCACGACCGCGGCCGAGGATCTCGCCGAGGACGAGGCACTCGCCCAGCGCGATGTCGTGATCCCGGCTCCCGATGTCGATTCCTGGTTGCGCACGCTCACTGCCCTGCGTCTCGTGATCGCCACCCGCTGGAGATCACTGCGGAAGACGATGAGCACGACCTGGAGGATCCGCGATTCGGCGTGTACGACTGGCTGGGCTTCCGTCTCGACGGTCTGATCGCTCTCGCCGACGCGCACGACGAGTACTCTGCGCAGTAAGAGAAGCTCATCATCATCGGAGATGCCATGCCGCAGTATGCAGTCCTGATCTACACCGACGACTCCGCACACGCCCTCGATGCGTCCGAGGAAGACCTCGCCGAGCCGAACGGACACGGCGACGAGCTCGCCGAGTCCGGTGCGATGAAGGCCGCGTGGGCGTTCACTCCTCGAGACCTCGCTCGATCGATCCGCGCCGAGGGAGTGACCGACGGCCCGTTCGTCGATGCAGCGCAGGTGGTTGCCGGCGTCTACATCATCGAGGCGGAGACGTGGGATGACGCGCTCGCGATCGCGGGCACCAACCCCGCCATCCGCGGCTCCGCCGGTGTCGAGGTCCGACTCGTCCACAGTGGCGGCATGGTCGGCTGATCCAGACGGAGCCGACCAGCGAGAAGTCGATCAGGGGATCGTGACCCGCAGCGTCGCGAGCGCACGCGGATCGTCGCGATCCAGATGCCTCTGCTCCTGCGCGGCCCAGCGATCCCAGTGCGGGCGGAATCCGTCACCGTCGCGGTCGAGAGCGCGCCGCTTGCGTGCAGCGTCCGGAGCCTCAACCCATACGCTGACATCTGCGAGGCGCGCTGTCGCCGGGTTCACGGCCCCGCATCCTTCGAGGATGACCCCGAGGGCGGGCGTGACGGCATGCGCCTCAGCGTCGGTCTCCAGCTCCCAATCCCACCGGCGCCACGTGCTGAGCAGCCCGCGCGCATGCGGCCGCAGGATGTCGTGCAGTGCGCGTTCCACACCGGCGTCGAGGCCGTCCCATCCTGGATAGAGCGAGTCCAGCGCGATCAGCTGCGGGCGCCCGGCCAGGGGCCAGTTCGCTGCGACCATGCGGGACAGAGTCGTCTTCCCGGCACCGGCGCGGCCGTCGATCAGGACGACGGGATTGGATGCTTCGACCGCGATGATGGCGTCGATGATGCCGACGGCCGCGCGCTGAAGAGCCTGCGCGACCGGGTCGTCATTTCTTGAGGGCACGGATCACGCGGGAGAGCGCACGCCCTGCGACCCACACGAACGGGATCGCCACGGCCAGCAGCGCCACCAGGTTCGGCTCGAAGCGCAGACCCTCTTCGCGGCGGACGTATACCCCGACGGGAATGGAGACGCCTCCGCCTCCCCCGCCACCGTTCCCGGTTTCGTCCGAGCCGCCGCCGAAGCCCGCCCAGGTCAGCGCGACCGGTGTGATGCTCACTCCGTCGACATCCTGCGGCTCTCCGTAGGCGCTCTTCACGCCGAAGGATGCGACTTGCTTTCCGAGGTCCAGTGCGATGTTCGGCATGAGTCCACGCTAGTCGACGGAAGGCCGGACCGGGAGCTCAATCGAAGCCGTGATCCTTCGGATGCCGGACGGTTCCGCGTCCATCGCCGCGACCGACATGCCGGGCACGTGTGATCGTGGCGCTGCCGAAACGGGCCCTGGCGTCGTCGAGAGCGCCCTCGACCTTGCGCCAGTGCTCGTCGTCGTCCCACAGCGCGAAGGCCGCTCCACCGGCCGGGCGGAGTCTCTCGGCGCGCACGCCGACCAGTCGCACGGGATCGCGCCGGTCGATCGACTCGTACAGCTTCTGCGCCGCCTCGCCGATGCGCTGCCCGACGGATGTGGGCTCGGCGAGCGTCTGGGACCGGCTCAACGTGGTGAAGTCGTCGAAGCGGATCTTGATCGCGACAGTCGCGCACTCCCACGAGGCCTTGCGAAGCCGCACAGCGACTCGATCGGCGAGTCGGAGCAGCTCGGCACGAAGGAATTCGCGGTCGGTCACGTCGACGTCGAACGTCTCCTCGTGCCCGACGCTCTTCTCGACCCGTTCGGTCTCGACAGCCCTCGCGTCCTCTCCACGGGCGAGCTGGGCGATGCGCGCTCCCAGCGCCGGTCCGACGGCGCGGTCGAGCATGTCCTGCGGTGAGTCGCGGATGTCGCCGATCGTGCGGATGCCGCGCGCCTCCAACGCGTCCGACGCCTTCGGTCCCACGCCCCACATCGTTCGCACCGATCGGGGTGCGAGGAAGTCGAGTGTGTCCGCAGCGGTGACGATGAGCATCCCGTCCGGTTTCGAGATCGTCGATGCCATCTTGGCGACGTGTTTGGTCGCGGCGACGCCGACGCTGCAGCTGATGCCGACTTCAGCCTGCACGCGCTCTCTGACGAGCCGTGCGATCTGCCCCGGGCTCCCCCACAGACGGCGGACGCCCTGCACGTCGAGGAACGCCTCGTCGACGGAGAGCGGCTCGACGAGCGGCGTGATCGATTCGAAGATCTCCATCACCTGGCGCGACACCGCCTGATAGCGGTCGAAGTGCGGCATGACGATCCTGGCGCTCGGACACAGGCGCATCGCCTGACTCACCGGCATCGCAGCGCGAACTCCGTATCTGCGCGCCTCATACGACGCACTGGACACGACCGATCGCCCGTCAGATGCCCCGATGATCAACGGCAGGCCCCGCAGGGATGGGTCGTCCATCACCTCGACGGCGGCATAGAAGGCATCCATGTCGACGTGGAGGATGCGTGTGCCCGTGTCGTCGGCACCGTCAGGAGAGACGAGCCTGCCTCGTCCGTCACCGCGCCCCATGCTTCCATTCTCCCCGAGGTCACCGACATCGGTCACAGACTGGGGGCTGACACGCCAGATGTCGGACGGACCACGAGAATCAGTCCGACATTTGGCGTGTCGGCCCCCGAAGTGACAGGCGGCGCGGGTGCGACCTCCCGAAGTGTCGGGTCGACGACTACTGCGCGGCGCGCTCCAGGATGAGCTCCCGCACGCGAGCGGCATCCGCCTGCCCCTTCATGGCCTTCATGACGGCGCCGATGACCGCGCCGGCGGCCTGGACCTTGCCGTCCTTGATCTTCGCCATGACGTCGGGCTGCGCTGCGAGCGCATCGTCGATCGCGGCGATGAGAGCTCCGTCATCCGAGACGACGGCGAGTCCGCGCCCGTCGACGACCTCCTGCGGGGTGCCTTCACCGGCGATGACGCCTTCGAGCACCTGGCGGGCGAGCTTGTCGGTGAGCGTCCCCTCATCGATGAGCTTCTGCAGCGCGGCGACGTTCTCAGGGGAGATGAGGCCTGCGGCATCCTTGTCCTGGGAGTTCGCGAGGCGGGAGATCTCACCGGTCCACCACTTGCGCGCGGCGGCCGGCGTGGCGCCGGCGGCGATGGTCGCCTCGACCTCGTCGATCAGGTTGCCGTTGCGCACGTCCTGGAACTCCAGGTCGGTGAAGTTCCACTCCGCCTTGAGCCGGCGACGTCGCGCCACTGGCTGCTCGGGCAGCTCGGCCCGCAGCTCCTCGATCAGTTCGCTCGTGGGCTGCACCGGCAGCAGGTCGGGCTCGGGGAAGTACCGGTAGTCGTCCGCGTCGGACTTCGGCCGCCCCGGAGACGTCGTGCCGGTGTCCTCGTGCCAGTGACGGGTCTCCTGGATGATCGTGCCGCCGTCGGCGAGGATCTGCGCCTGACGCTGGATCTCGTGCCGCACTGCGCGCTCGACCGAGCGCATCGAGTTGACGTTCTTCGTCTCGGTGCGCGTGCCCAGCGGCGCCGGCTGCTCGCCCTCCGCGACACGCGGCCGCAGCGAGACGTTCGCATCGCACCGCAGGTTGCCGCGTTCGAGTCGCGCCTCCGAGATGCCGAGGCTGCGCACGATGTCGCGGATCGTGGAGACATACGCCTTCGCGACCTCCGGCGCACGGTGCTCGGTGCCGTAGATGATGTCGGTGACGATCTCGACCAGCGGTACACCGGCGCGGTTGTAGTCGACCAGCGAGTACTCCGCACCCTGGATGCGGCCGGTCGCCCCACCCATGTGGGTGAGCTTTCCGGCGTCCTCCTCCATGTGCGCGCGCTCGATCGGCACGGTCACGAGCGTGCCGTCCTCGAGCTCGACGACGACCGATCCGCGGTAGGCGATCGGCTCGTCGTACTGCGAGATCTGGTAGTTCTTGCCGAGATCGGGGTAGAAGTAGTTCTTCCTGGCGAAGCGGCTCGACTCCGCGATCGAGCAGCCCAGCGCGAGGCCGAGGCTGATCGACGAGCGGATCGCCGTCTCGTTCACGACGGGCATGGCACCGGGAAGGCCCATGTCGACGGGTGCGATCAGCGTGTTCGGCTCCGCCGCGTGATATTTCTCGTTGGCCGGGTTCGGCGCGTCGGAGAACATCTTCGTGTTCGTGTTGAGCTCGACGTGCACCTCGAATCCGAGCACCGGCTCGAACAGCTCGAGGGCCTTGTCGAAGTCCATCAGCTTTGCTGCGGCAGCCATCAGCGGGTCCCTCCTGCGAGCTGGGGTGCGCGGGTGAGCAGAGGAGCACCCCACGAGTCGACGAGTGCGGTCTCGAGCGCTGCACCGACGCGGTACAGACGGGCGTCCTCGTGCGCCGGGGCGAGGAACTGGATGCCGACGGGCATGCCGTCCTCCTCTGCGAGCCCGGAAGGGATCGAGATGCCGGGGACGCCGGCGAGGTTCGCCGGGATCGTCGTGACGTCGTTCAGGTACATCTGCAGCGGGTCGTCGATCTTCTCGCCGATCTTGAACGCCGTGGTCGGCGCGGACGGCGTCGCGATGACGTCGACCTGTGCGAACGCGTCGTCGAAGTCCTTCTGGATCAGCGTGCGCACCTTCTGCGCGCTGCCGTAGTACGCGTCGTAGTAACCCGCCGACAGTGCGTACGTCCCCAGGATGATGCGGCGCTTGACCTCGTCGCCGAACCCGGCCTCGCGCGTGGCCGACATGACGTCCTCCACCGTGGGGTTGCCGTCAGGGGTGACCCGCAGGCCGAAGCGCACCGAGTCGAACTTCGCCAGGTTGCTGGATGCCTCGGCGGGGAGGATCAGGTAATAGGCGGCGACGCCGTACTCGAAGTGCGGCGTGGAGATCTCGACGATCTCGGCGCCGTGGGCTTCGAGCAGGTCGAGCGACGCGCGGAAGGATGCGGCGACGCCGGGCTGGAAGCCCGAGTCCGGCAGCTCCTTGATGATGCCGACCTTCAGTCCCTTGAGCACATCGCCACGTGCGCCCTCACGGGCTGCATCCGCGAACGACGGCCAGGCGTCGGTGAGCGAGGTGGAGTCCTTGGGGTCATGACCGCCGATGACGTCGTGCAGCAGACCCGAGTCGAGCACCGTACGTGTGACGGGACCGACCTGGTCGAGGCTGGAGGCCAATGCGATCGCACCGTAGCGGCTGACGCCGCCGTAGGTCGGCTTGATGCCGACTGTACCGGTGACGTGCGCGGGCTGGCGGATCGAACCGCCGGTGTCGGAGCCGAGCGCGAGCGGTGCTTCGAAGGCGGCGACGGCAGCGGCCGAGCCACCGCCGGAACCGCCGGGGATCCGATCGAGATCCCACGGGTTGCGTGTCGGGCCGTACGCGGAGTGCTCGGTGGACGAGCCCATCGCGAACTCGTCCATGTTGGTCTTGCCGAGCGGTACGAGACCGGCCGCACGTGCACGCGCGACGACCGTCGCGTCGTACGGCGACATGTAGCCCTCGAGGATCCTCGACCCGCTCGTGGTCGGCTGATCGGTGGTGACCAGGACGTCCTTGATCGCGAGCGGCACACCGGCGAGCGGGTGCAGCCGCTCTCCCGCTGCCCGAGCGTCGTCGACCGCGTCGGCAGCGGCGAGAGCGCCCTCGTTCACGTGCAGGAATGCGTGCACATCGCCGTCGACCGCCGCGATGCGGTCGAGGTGGGCCTGCGTGGCCTCACGGCTGGAGACGTCGCCTGCGGCGAGCCTGTCCGCGAGCTCCGCGGCTGTCAGACGGATCAGATCGCTCACTGCTCCTCCCCGAGGATCGCGGTCACGCGGAAACGGCCGTCCGCGGCATCCGGCGCATTCTGCAGCACCTGCTCGTGCGTGAGAGTCTCGCCGACCACATCGGGGCGGAAGACGTTCGCGAGCGGGATGGGGTGGCTGGTGGCCGCCACATCCGACGTCGCCACCTCCGACACCTTCGCGATGTTGTCGACGATGGCATCGAGCTGGCCCGTGAGCCGCGTCACCTCGTCGTCGTTCAGCTGGATGCGTGCGAGCATGCCGAGATGGCGCACGAGATCAGGGGTGATTTCAGACACCACCCCAGTCTAGTTCGCACCATCGACGGCCCCGCGCGCCGTCCTGGCCGTGCGGCGCAATAGGCTGTCGCCATGACGACGTTCGATCCCCCTCGTCCATGGGTCGCCAGCTACGCCGAGGGTGTGCCCGAAGAGCTCTCCCCCGTCGACGGTTCACTCGTCGACATCGTCGCGGCGTCCGCACGCGACTATCCGGATGCTGTCGCGCTGCAGTTCTTCGGGCAGGAGACGACGTACGCCGAGCTGCAGAGCGCCATCGACCGCGCCGCCTCGGGCCTGCGCGATCTGGGCGTCGGCCAGGGAGACCCTGTCGCGATCGTGCTGCCGAACTGTCCGCAGCACATCATCGCGTTCTACGCCGTCCTGCGCCTCGGCGCGGTGGTCGTCGAGCACAACCCGCTGTACACGCCGCGAGAGCTGCGCAAGCAGTTCGAGGATCACGGGGCCAAGCACGCGATCGTGTGGAGCAAGGTCGTGAAGACCGTGCAGGAGTTCCCCGAAGACCTCGCCGTCACGTCGCTGGTGTCGGTGGACGTCACGACGGCGATGCCGCTGCTCACACGGATCGCCCTGACCCTGCCGATCGCGAAGGCACGCGAGTCCCGCGCCGCGCTCACAGAGAAGGTGCGCGGTGCGATCCCGTGGAAGCAGGTCGTCGGCGCGACGCCGCTGCCCGCGTCGCATCCGAAGCCCACGACCGACGATCTCGCGATCATCCAGTACACCTCCGGTACGACCGGCACACCCAAAGGTGCCGCGCTGACCCACCGCAACCTCCTCTCCAACGCCGCGCAGGCGAAGGCTTGGGTGCCGTCGATCCGACGCGGTCACGGCTGCGTCGTGTACGCCGTGCTGCCCATGTTCCACGCCTACGGCCTGACGCTCTGCCTGACGTTCGCGATGTCGATGGGCGCGCGCCTCGTGCTCTTCCCGAAGTTCGATCCCGAGCTGGTCCTCGACGTCGTGAAGAAGCACCCGGCGACCTTCCTGCCGCTCGTGCCCCCGATCGCAGATCGGCTGCTCAAGGCCGCCGAGGCCAGAGGCATCTCGCTCGCCGGCACTGAAGTCGCGATCTCCGGTGCGATGGCCCTCCCGCACGAATTGGTCGTGCCGTTCGAGGAGGCCACCGGCGGCTACCTCGTCGAGGGTTACGGTCTCAGCGAATGCTCGCCCGTGCTGATGGCGAATCCGGTGGCGGAGCACCGCGTCCCCGGCACGGTGGGGCTTCCGCTCCCGGGCACCGAGTGCCGTGTCGTGGACCCGGAGAATCCGACCGAGGACGTCGAGCCCGGCGCTCCTGGCGAACTCGTGGTGCGCGGACCGCAGGTGTTCGGCGGCTACTACGGCAAGCCGGAAGCCACCGAGGAGTCGTTCGTCGACGGCTGGTATCGCACCGGCGATATCGTGACGATCGACGAGAAGGGATTCGTGCGGATCGTCGACCGCATCAAGGAACTCATCGTCACCGGTGGCTTCAACGTCGCACCGACCGAGGTCGAGAACGCCCTGCGGCAGCACCCGTCGGTGGCGGACGCCGCAGTGGTCGGCCTGCACAGCGACCACTCCGGTGAAGAGGTGGTCGCCGCGGTCGTCCTGGACGCCGGCGCCGAACTCGATGAGGAGGCCATCCGCCAGTTCGCACGCAGCATCCTCACCGCCTACAAAGTCCCGCGGAGGATATTCGTGGTCGACGAACTGCCGAAGTCGCTGATCGGCAAGGTGCTGCGTCGTCAGGTGAAGGAGAAGCTCGAATCGCTGACGAGCGGGAGCTGACGCCGCGTCTTCACAGGTGAGCAGGGACTCGACGCGCTACCTTTAGGTAGTGACCCCTGAAGATGCAGAGTTGAACGAGCCCACCGACGAATCCCCCGCGACCCCCGGATTCGAGGAACTCGGCATCACCGGACCAGTCCTCGCGGCGATCCGCGGCCTCGGATACGAGACCCCGTCGCCCATCCAGGCGGCCACCATCCCCACCCTGCTCGGCGGCCGCGACGTCGTCGGCATGGCGCAGACCGGTACCGGCAAGACCGCGGCGTTCGCGCTGCCGGTGCTCGAACGTCTCGACGTGTCGCAGAAGACGCCGCAGGCGCTGGTGCTGGCACCGACCCGTGAGCTCGCGCTCCAGGTCTGCGAGGCGTTCGAGTCGTACGCCACGAAGATGAAGGGCGTGCACGTGCTGCCGGTCTACGGCGGCCAGGGCTACGGCGTTCAGCTCTCGGCACTGCGACGCGGCGTGCACATCGTCGTCGGAACCCCCGGCCGCATCATGGACCACTTGGCCAAGGGCACGCTCGACCTCTCCGAACTCAAGTACCTCGTGCTCGATGAGGCCGACGAGATGCTGAAGATGGGCTTCGCCGAAGACGTCGAGCAGATCCTCGCCCAGACGCCGACCGAGAAGCAGGTCGCCCTGTTCTCGGCGACGATGCCGGCGCAGATCCGACGCCTCGCGCAGCA
>NZ_JBLVOB010000006.1:523110-560102 GCF_053543555.1 Microbacterium xerophyticum
TACCTGCGCGAGGCGGAAGAGATCACGATCAAGTCGAAGACGGCGACGAACAAGAACATCACCCAGCGCTACCTCGTCGTCTCGTACCAGCAGAAGGTCGATGCACTCACGCGCATCCTCGAGGTCGAGAACTTCGACGGCATGATCGTGTTCGTGCGCACGAAGAACGAGACCGAGACCCTCGCCGAGAAGCTGCGGGCGCGCGGCTACTCCGCCGCCGCCATCAACGGCGACGTGGCACAGGTGCAGCGTGAGCGCAGCATCAACCAGCTCAAGGACGGCAAGCTCGACATCCTCGTCGCGACCGATGTCGCCGCCCGTGGTCTCGACGTCGAACGCATCAGCCACGTCGTCAACTACGACATCCCGACCGACACCGAGTCGTACACGCACCGCATCGGCCGCACCGGTCGCGCCGGCCGCACCGGCGACGCGATCAGCTTCATCACGCCGCGCGAGCGCTACCTGCTCAAGAGCATCGAGAAGGCGACCCGTCAGGCGCCGACCCAGATGACGCTGCCGAGCACCGCGGACGTCAACACCACGCGTCTCGCGCGCTTCGACGACGGCATCACCGCGGCGCTCGCCGAGACGAGCCGTATCGAGGCCTTCCGAGACATCGTCGCCCACTACGTGCGCAACCACGATGTGCCAGAGGGTGACGTCGCCGCCGCGCTCGCCGTCGTCGCGCAGGGCAAGACGCCGCTGCTGCTCGACCCCGCGAACGACCCGCTGACCGCAGCAGTCGAGCGCGACAACCGTCCCCGCCGTGATTCGGGTGATCGTCCGGAGCGGGGCACCGGGCCACGCACCGAGCGCCGCAGCCGCAGCGACTACGCACCGTACCGCATCGAGGTCGGCCGCCGTCACCGGGTCGAGCCCCGGCAGATCGTCGGCGCGCTGGCCAACGAGGGCGGCCTCGGGCGCGATGACTTCGGGGGGATCAAGATCAACCCGGACTTCTCGATCGTCGAGTTGCCCGCGAACCTCAGCCCTTCGGTGCTCGACAAGCTCAAGGACACCCGCATCTCCGGCCGCCTGATCGAGATCAAGGCCGACCGCGGGGCCCCGGGGCGCCGCAGCAGCAGCGACGGCGCATCGCGCGGCGGCTACGAGCGCCGCGAGCGACCGTCCTACGGCGACCGCCCCGCCCGCGACGACAAGCCTTACCGCAAGCCGCGCCACAAGGACTGACCTCTTCCCGATCCGAGTGGGCGACGATCTCACGGCCTCGCTCGGGCTTCGACCCGGTGGCATCCTTGAACGATGAGGTCGGTACGAGCAGTCGTGCGCGGACGAGTGCAGGGCGTCGGGTTCCGGTGGTTCACACAAGACGCGGCGACGGCTCACTCGGTGACCGGCTGGGTTCGCAACACCCGCGACGGAACGGTGGAAGCCGAGCTGCACGGGGCGGATGCTGAGGTGCGGTCCATTCTCGACGCGATGGCTTAGGGCCCGTCCGGTGCGCAGGTCGACGAGGTGACGGTGACCGAGGTGCCGGCACGCACGGCGGGAGGATTCGAGATCCGCCCGACCGCCTGATCAGCTGTCCAGCGCGTCCGGACCCTCGGTGACGAGGATGTGGAACTGGGCGGCGTCCAGGATGCGGATGCCGAGTTCCTCCGCCTTTCCGAGCTTGGAGCCGGCACCGGGACCGGCCGCGACGAAGTCGGTCTTCTTCGAGACGCTCGAGGCGGCCTTGCCGCCGGCGTTGATGATCGCCTCCTGCGCGCCGTCGCGGGTGTACCCGTCGAGCGAACCGGTCGCGACGACCGTAAGCCCCTCGAGCACTCCGCCCTCGACCGTCGCCGCCCCAGGGCCGGGGTGACCCGGAGTCGTCCACCGCACTCCTGCGGCTGACCATCGATCGACGATGTCGACGTGCCAGTCGACCTCGAACCAGGCCAGCAGCGAGTCGGCGATGATCCCTCCGACGCCTTCGACGGCGGCGAGCTCCTCACGAGATGCCGCGCGGATCGCATCGAGCGACCCGAACCACTGCGCCAGCGCGCGGGCCGCGACAGGACCGACATGGCGGATGTTCAGTGAGACCAGCAGCCGCCAGAGATCCTTCGTCTTGGCCTTCTCCAGCTCGGCCAGCAGCTTGACCGCCTGAGACGACGGCTGCGGACCTTCCACTCCGGTCTTCTTCTCGGCCGCTGTCGGATTGCGGCGGAACGGCGATCGGGTCTTGACGAGACCGTCCTCGTCCTCCTTCGGCAGCCCCGTCTCGGCATCGCGCACGACGACGGAGATGGGTACGAGGTCCTCCAACGTGAGCGAGAAGAGACCGGCCTCGGTGTCCAGCGGGGCGACAGCCGGCGCCTCGGCCTGCGTGAGAGCTGCCGCAGTCACCTCGCCGAGCACCTCGATGTCGAGCGCGCCGCGCGAGCCGATGTGCTCGACGCGACCCCGCACCTGTGCAGGGCACGAGCGCGCGTTCGGGCAGCGCAGGTCGATGTCGCCCTCTTTCATCGGGCGCAGCGGTGTTCCGCATTCGGGGCATCCGTCCGGCATGACGAACTCGCGTTCGGTGCCGTCGCGCTTCTCGACGACCGGCCCCAGCACCTCGGGGATGACGTCGCCGGCCTTGCGCAGCACGACCGTGTCGCCGATCAGAACGCCCTTGGCCTTCACGACGTCCTTGTTGTGCAGCGTCGCCTGGCGCACGACGGATCCCGCGACATGCGCGGGTGCCATGACGGCGAACGGCGTCGCGCGTCCGGTGCGTCCGACCGAGACGACGATGTCGAGCAGCTTCGTCTGCACCTCCTCGGGCGGGTACTTGTAGGCGATCGCCCAGCGCGGAGCACGACTGGTCATACCCAGCTCGTCGTGCAGCGCCAGCTCGTCGACCTTTACCACGATGCCGTCGAGCTCGTGCTCGATGTCGTGCCGGTGCTCGCCGAAGTGCTCGACGAAGGCGACGACCTCGTCGATTCCGTGGCAGACCTTCGAGTGCGGGCTCATCGGCAATCCCCAAGAGGCCAGCAGATCGTAGATCTCGCTCTGCGAATCGACGGGCGGATTCGGCCATGCGCCGATGCCGTGCACGTACAGCGACAGCGAGTTCACGCGCAGCAGTCCTGCTTCGAGTTCGAGCCCGCTCTTCTTATCGATCTGCTGCCGCAGGCCACCGCTCGCGGCGTTGCGGGGGTTGGCGAAGGCGGGGAAGCGCCGCGCGGCGGCCGCCCGCGCCTTCTCCTCCTCGAACGGCTTCTTGGTGCCGCCTCGTGCATCCCACCGCGACAGCGTGTCGGCGTACGCGCGGTCGCGGAACGACGCCTGCGCCGCGTTGAGCTGTTCGAAGGCCGCGACCGGGATGAACACCTCGCCGCGCACCTCCACGATGGGCGGATGCCCCTCACCGATCAGCTTCTCGGGGATGTCGGCGAGGCGGAGCGCGTTCTCCGTGACGATCTCACCGACCCTGCCGTCACCGCGCGTCGCGGCCGATGTGAGGGTGCCGTTCTCGTATCGCAGGTTGATCGCCAGGCCGTCGATCTTCAGTTCGGTGAGCCAGGCGACCTCGCGGCCGGACGAGGACTGCGTCTTCGCGGCCCACTCGCGCAGCTCGTCGATCGAGAAGACGTTGTCGAGGCTCAGCATGCGCTCCGCATGCTCGATCGTCGCGAGGCCGGTGACCTCGGCCGCACCGACCATCTGCGTCGGCGAGTCCTGCCCCTGCAGCTCGGGATGCAGTCGCTCGAGCTCTTCGAGTCGATGCATCCAGCCGTCGTACGTGGCGTCGTCGACCAGCGAGGTGTCGCGACCGTAGTACGCGTCCTTCGCCTCGAGGATTCGCGTGGTCAGGTCGTCAGCTTCGACGCGGGCGTCTTCCAGCGAGATGTTCTCCGGCACGGTCCCAGTCTACGAGCGGGCACCGACATCCGAAGCCTGACTCACGCGTCGACCGGAACCGCCGAGACCGTCCTGTCGATCGTGAACTGCCCGAGCACGCGGGTGCCGATGTAGAGCACCGCGGTCTGTCCAGGGGCGACGCCGTCGAGGGCCACTTCCGGCACGACGTCCACGCCGTCCGCCGAGACCGTCGCACGCGCCGGAACCGGCTCGGAGTGCGCGCGGATCTGCACGTGGCAGTCGAACTCCGATGCCGTCGGGGCGGCACCGGCCCACGAGTACCGCTCCCCCGAGATCTCGCCGATCGCCAGCGCCTCCTTGGGTCCGACCACAACGGTGTTCGACACCGGACGCACCTCGAGCACGAACCGCGGCTTGCCGTCGGCCGCAGGCACGCCGAGCTTGAGGCCGCGGCGCTGACCGACGGTGAACGCGTGTGCGCCGTCGTGCGAGCCGACCACCGCGCCGGAGCGGTCCAGGATCTCGCCCTGCTCAGCCCCGACCTTCTCGGCCAGCCATCCGCGCGTGTCGCCGTCGGGGATGAAGCAGATGTCATGGCTGTCGGGCTTCTGCGCGACGCTGAGCCCGCGCTCGGCCGCCTCGGCCCGCACCAGGGCCTTCGACGGCGTCGAGCCGAGCGGGAAGTACGTGTGAGCGAGCTGCTCGGCAGTGAGCACGCCCAGCACGTAGGACTGATCCTTCGCGTTGTCGGATGCCCGATGCAGCTCCAGCCCGTCCTCGCCGTCGATGAGCGTCGCGTAATGGCCCGTGCACACGGCATCGAAGCCGAGTTCGATCGCGCGCTCCAGCAGCGCGGCGAACTTGATCTTCTCATTGCAGCGCATACAGGGGTTGGGGGTGCGACCGGCCTGGTACTCGGAGATGAAGTCATCGATCACGTCGTCGCGGAACCGTTCGGAGAAGTCCCAGACGTAGAACGGGATCCCGAGCTTGTCCGAGGCCCTGCGCGCATCCATGGCGTCCTCGATCGTGCAGCAGCCCCTGCTGCCAGTGCGCAGCGTGCCACCGGCCCTCGAGAGGGCGAGGTGCACGCCGGTGACGTCGTGGCCGGCCTCCACGGCGCGGGCCGCAGCGACGGCCGAGTCGACGCCGCCGCTCATCGCCGCAAGAATTCGCATTCGTCCAGTCTACGAGCGTGAAGCTGATGCGGACCCGGATGCGCGCGCATACGCGTCCGCGATCGCCGCGAGCACGGCGTCGACATCCGCATCGGTCGACGTGCGGCCGAGCGTGAAGCGCAGCACGCTGCGGGCGTCCTGCTCGCTGCGCCCCATCGCCATGACGACGTGCGAGGGCTCGGCGACTCCGGCCTGGCATGCCGAACCGGTGGATGCCGCGACCCCTGCGACATCGAGCAGGAAGAGCAGGCTCTCCCCCACCGCTCCGGGGAACAGCACGTGCACGTTGTTCGGCAGGCGGTCGACCGGGTCTCCGAGCAGTTCGGCCGAGGGAACAGCGGTGCGGATGCCGCCGATCAGACGATCACGCAGTCCCGTGAGCCGCGCCCCTTCTGCTTCGCGCTCCGCCTCCGCGAGCTCCAGGGCGACGGCGAAGGCCGCGGCACCGGCGACATCCTGCGTCCCTGCTCGAAGTCCACGCTGCTGCGCACCTCCGTGCAGCAGTCCGGTGAGTCGGGCGGTACGAGCGACGACGAGCGCACCGACGCCCACTGGGGCGCCGATCTTGTGGCCAGCCGCGCTCATCGCGACCAGTCCCGCCCCCGCCGGGGCATCCGCTCGCAGATCGCGGAACGACAACGCGGCATGCCCGAGTGCCGCCACCGCATCGAGGTGGAGCGGGACGCGCGCCGCTGCGGCTGCGTCCGCGAGAGCGGCCACGTCGTTGACCGTGCCCACCTCGTTGTTCGCGACGAGCGCCGTCGCCAGCGCCGCACCCGCGAGCGCCTCCGTGAACGCGTCCGCCTCGATACGGCCCGTCCCGGTCAGCGGCACGCGCCGCACCGCTGCACCCTCTGCGGCGAGAGCGGACACGGTGTCCATGCTCGCGTGATGCTCGCCGTCGGGCAGGACGATCGCATCGGCATCCGCTGGGCGCGCAGCCCACAGCCCGCGCAGCGCGGTGTTGATGGATTCGGTGCCGCCGGAGGTCAGCACGACCTCGATGGGGTCGCTGCCGAGAACCGCGGCGATCCGCTCCCGCGACTCCTCCAGCAGCCGACGGGCATCCTGACCTGCGCCGTGCGTCGAGGAAGCGTTGCCGACGACCTCGGTGGCGGCCAGCCATGCATCCCGCGCCTCAGGGCGCAACGGCGTTGTCGCCGCATGATCGAGATAGAACCGCATCCCTCAACTCTCCCGCATTTCTGACGACATGGCACTTCTCGCGACACGACGAGTGGAACCGAGTACTCACTGTCATGAGACTGCAACACATCCCGCCTAATCTGTACTCATGCCTGAGTCCCATGACTTCACCGCGCCCGGCGGTGCCGCCCTCGACGATCTCGGAGTCCGTCTGCACGACGGCGTCGCGACACTGCGCGTCTGGTCGCAGCACGCATCCTCGATCGAACTCGTCGTCTTCGATGAGACCGACCTCGACTGGGTCACCGACGAAGTCGACCTGGTCCGCGGCCCTGGTGACGTCTGGGAGGTGACCACCGAGCTGCTGCAGCCGGGAACCCGGTACGCCGTCCGTGTGGGCGGACCGCACGGTCCTGGCAACACCTTCAACCCCGAGACCCTGCTGCTCGACCCGTACGCCAGAGGCCTCGCCCAGGGCGACGGCTACGAGGAATGGCGCTCGGTCGTCATCGTCGACGGCTTCGACTGGGGCGGATCCCGCAAGCCAGGCATCCCGCTCGATCGCACGGTGATCTACGAGGCGCACCTCAAGGGGATCACCAAGCGCCACCCCGACGTGCCGCCCGCGCTGCACGGCACCTACGCCGGCCTCGCGCACCCCACGATGATCGAGTACTTCCATTCGATCGGGGTGACCTCCATCGAGCTCCTGCCCGTGCACGCGTTCGTCCCGGAGCCCCGCCTGCTCGAGCGCGGACTCACGAACTACTGGGGGTACAACACCCTCAACTTCTTCACCCCTCACGCGGCCTATGCCACCGAGGACGCACGCAAGGAGGGCCCCGAGGCCGTCCTCGCCGAGTTCAAGGGCATGGTCAAGCTGCTGCACGAAGGAGGCATCGAGGTCATCCTCGACGTCGTCTACAACCACACCTCGGAAGAGGGCATCGGCGGACCGCGCTCGAGCCTTCGAGGCATCGACAACGCCGCCTACTACCGCCAGCAGGCCGACGGGGTGTACGTGGACACCACCGGGATCGGCAACACGCTCAACACCGCGATGGATGCCGGGGCACGACTGGTCCTCGATTCGCTCCGGTACTGGGCGCAGGAGATGCAGATCGACGGCTTCCGATTCGACCTCGCCGCAGCACTCGGCCGGGATGCGTCGCATGAGTACTCGCGCGAGCACCCCCTGCTGCTGGCGATCAGGGACGATCCGGCACTGAAGGGCGTCAAGCTCATCGCCGAGCCATGGGACGTCGGTATGGGCGGCTGGCAGACGGGCAACTTCCCGGACGGCTGGCACGAGTGGAACGATCGCTACCGGGATCGGGTACGCAACTTCTGGCTCAGCGACATCGACTACGCGCGCCGTGCTTCGGCGCCTGTCGGCATCGGCGGGTTCGCCACGCGACTCGCCGGCTCGTCGAACACCTTCAGCGAAGCCCGAGGTCCGCTCGCGAGCGTGAACTTCGTCACCGCGCACGACGGCTTCACCCTGCGCGATCTCGTCTCGTACGACGTCAAGCACAATGAGGCCAACGGCGAGGACAACCGCGACGGCGCCGACATGAACCGCGCGTTCAACCACGGCGTCGAGGGCCCCACCGATGACCCCTCGATCAAGGCGGCCCGCCGTAAGGCGATGCGGAACCTGCTCGGTACGCTCCTGCTCTCGGCCGGCATCCCCATGCTCACCGCCGGGGATGAGAACGGCCGCACCCAGCGCGGCAACAACAACGCCTATGCGCACGACTCGGATCTCACGTGGATGAGTTGGGAGCACGAGGACTGGCAGAACGACCTGCGTGCGCATGTCGCCGCGCTCACCCGCGTGCGCAGGGAGAACCCCGCGCTTCGGCCGAGTCGGTACGCCCGCCTCGGCGAGCACACCCCGAACGCCTCGGTGATGGACTGGTACAACCAGGACGGCGAGACGATGGAGCAGGCGCAGTGGACCGACCCCGGTAATCGCACACTGCAGTACGTGGCGGCATCGACTCCCGTCGACGAGCAGCCGAACCGCATCCTCCTCGTGGTGCACGGCATCGAGGCCCCCATCGACATCACGCTGCCGGCGGTCGAGGACGCCACGCGCTTCGTCTCGCTGTGGTCGAGCGCCGATGAGCGTCCGGATGCTGCATCGGAGACGTTCTCGCCCGGCGACGTGCTGGCCATGACCGGTACCTCGATGCGCCTCTTCCGCGTCGAATAGGGCCTCGGGAGCACGACACGCCCACGGGTGTCGGCACCGGTCGAGGCGCGGTACATTCAGGGTGTGGCTGCACGTTCTGGCAATCGTCCCGCGGAGCTTCGAAGCCCCGCACAGATCCCGCTGCGGCCGCGTGCCGCCGCTGAGCGCACGCCGGCGTCCGGCGGGCTCGATCACACGCTGACCGGGCGCATCCCGCTGGCCGAACCGCAGCCGGCCGCGCCGGGCGGTTTCTCCGCGAAGGCGTTCGCCGGCGAGGTCGTGCCGTTCCGTGTCGTGGCGTTCCGGGAGGGGCACGACCGGATCGGGGTGCACGTGCGCCTGACCGCGCCGGACGGACAGGAGAGTCTGCACCGGCTGACGGCCATCGGAGACGGCACCGACCGCTGGGAGGCCGCTATCGCCCTGGACAGGCAGGGCACCTGGCGGTACCGGTTCGAGGCGTTCGCCGACGACCACGCCACGTGGGCCCACGCCGCATCCGTCAAGATCGCCGCGGGGGTCGACGTCGAGGTGATGGCGGCGCTCGGACGCCGGCTGTTCGCACGCGCGGCGGCCGAGAAGCTCCGTCCGGCAGGCGAACGCACGCGCCTCAAGGAGGTCGCGTCAGCACTCGACGGGGCGGATGCCTCCACCGCCCTTTCGATCGCCACCGATCCCGACCTCGCCGCGCTGTTCGACGCGCGGCCGCTCACCTCGCTCACATCGGCGACGCGCGAGCAGACGCTGATCGTCGAGCGGGCAGCAGCAGGCGTCGGTGCCTGGTACGAATTCTTCCCGCGATCAGAGTGCGCCAGGCGTCGCGCGGACGGCAGCATCAAGAGCGGCACGTTCCGCACCGCAGCGAAGCGCCTTCCCGCCGTCGCGGCGATGGGTTTCGACGTGCTGTACCTGCCCCCGATCCACCCGATCGGCAGGACCCATCGCAAAGGCCCGAACAACACGCTCGACGCCGCGCCGGACGACCCGGGCTCTCCATGGGCGATCGGCGCAGCCGAGGGCGGCCACGACGCGATCCACCCCGATCTCGGTTCCCTCGCGGACTTCCGGTTCTTCGTGCGCCAAGCGCGCAAGCTCGGTGTGGAGGTCGCGTTGGACCTCGCCCTCCAGGCCTCGCCCGATCATCCGTGGGTCGCCTCGCACCCGGAGTGGTTCACCACTCTCCCCGACGGAACGATCGCCTACGCCGAGAACCCGCCGAAGAAGTATCAGGACATCTACCCGCTGAACTTCGACGACGATCCCGACGGGCTCTCCGCCGAAGTGCTGCGCATCGTCGAGCACTGGGTGTCGCAGGGCGTCTCGATCTTCCGGGTGGACAATCCGCACACCAAGCCGCTCTGGTTCTGGGAGTGGTTGATCGCGCAGGTCACCGCCGCGCATCCTGATGTCGTGTTCCTCGCGGAGGCGTTCACCCGTCCCGCCCCGCTGCGAGGACTCGCCGCGGCGGGGTTCCAGCAGAGCTACACCTACTTCACCTGGCGCAACACGAAACGCGAACTCGAGGAGTTCCTCACTGGCCTCGCCGAGGACACGGCGGACTTCCTGAGGCCGAACCTGTTCGTGAACACCCCGGACATCCTCACGGAGTACCTGCAGTTCGGCGGTCGGGCCGCGTATCGCATCCGTGCGGCCATCGCGGCGACGGCGGCGCCCACCTACGGCGTCTACGCCGGCTACGAGCTGTACGAGAACGTGGCGCGGCCGGGCTCGGAGGAGAACATCGACAATGAGAAGTACGAGTACAAGCTGCGCGACTTCGCCGGTGCCGAGGCGTCCGGCGACTCACTGGCGCCGTTCCTCCGACGCCTGAACGAGATCCGCGCCGCGCACCCCGCGCTGCGACAGCTGCGCAACCTCGACGTGCACTGGAGCGATGACGACAGCATCCTGGTCTATTCGAAGCATCTGGACGCCGCGTTCACCGGGACCGGCGCGGACGACACCGTCATCGTCGTCGTGAACGTCGACCCGCATTCCGTGCGCGAGACCACGGTGCACCTCGACACCCGCATCTGGGGCGTCGAGCCCGGTGATCGCTTCGAGGTCGAGGATCTCATCACCGGTGCCGTGTGGACGTGGTCCGATCACGACTTCGTCAGGCTCGATGCATTCACCGAGCCGGTCCACATCCTCAAGGTGAAAGGACGATCATGAGCGACATCGAGGACGTCATCACATCACCCGATTGGGAGAGCGTGGCCGAGGGTGCGCACCATGCACCGCACGACGTGCTCGGCGCGCACCCCGTGCAGGATCCGACCGGACGCACCCACACGACGATCCGCGTGCGGCGACCGCTGGCGGAGAGCGTGGCTGCGGTGTTCTCGGACGGCACCAGGCTGCCGCTGGTCCATGCCGCTCACGGCATATGGGAGGGACAGCATGAGGGATCACCGGTCGCGTACCGCGTCGCGACGACGTACACCGACGAGGAAGAGCAGATCGTCGGCGACCCGTACCGCCATCTTCCGAGCATCGGCGACCTCGATCTGCATCTGATCGCGGAGGGGCGCCACGAGCGGCTGTGGGAGGTCCTGGGCGCCAACGTGCACCTGTTCGACGGCGAGATCGGCGTCTCGTTCGCCGTGTGGGCGCCGAATGCCCGCGCTGTGCGCATCGTCGGAGAGCACAACGGATGGAGCGGCGAAGGCCACAGCATGCGCTCGATGGGTGTGAGCGGGATCTGGGAGCTGTTCATCCCCGACCTCACCCCTGGATCGCTCTACAAGTATCAGATCCTCACCAAGGACGGCCGCTGGATCCTCAAGGCCGACCCGATGGCGCAGCGCACCCAGGTTCCGCCGGAGACGGCCTCGGCGGTGCCGTTCTCCGCGTACTCCTGGGGCGACGGCGCCTGGATGACGAGAAGGGCTGCCACGCACGCCGTCGCCCAGCCCATGTCGATCTACGAAGTGCACCTGGGCTCGTGGCGAGAAGGACTCGGTTACCGCGAGATCGCCGAACCGCTCATCTCGCACGTCCTGGACACCGGCTTCACGCACGTGGAGTTCATGCCGCTCGCCGAGCATCCCTTCGGCGGTTCCTGGGGCTACCAGGTCAGCGGCTACTACGCGCCGACAGCGCGGTTCGGGAGCCCGGACGATCTGCGCCACCTCATCGATCGGCTGCATCAGGCCGGCATCGGCGTGATCCTCGACTGGGTGCCGGGGCACTTCCCCAAGGATGATTTCGCACTGGCCAGGTTCGACGGCCTGCCGCTGTACGAGCATCCCGATCCGCGGCGCGGGGAGCACCAGGACTGGGGCACGCTGATCTTCGACTACGGCAGGCCGGAGGTGCGCGGCTTCCTCGTCGCCAATGCCCTCTACTGGTTCGACCAGTTCCACATCGACGGTCTGCGCGTGGATGCCGTGGCTTCGATGCTCTACCTCGACTATTCACGGCGCGACGGAGAGTGGGAGCCCAATGTCCACGGCGGCCGGGAGAACCTCGAGGCGATCCGCTTCCTCCAGGAGGTCAATGCGACCGCGTACCGCGCGCACCCCGGAATCGTGATGATCGCAGAGGAATCGACCAGCTTCCCCGGTGTCACCGGTTCCACCGATCACGCGGGTCTGGGCTTCGGGTTCAAGTGGAACATGGGCTGGATGAACGACTCCCTCCAGTACATCGCCCGCGATCCGATGTACCGTGCGCACCACGAGGGCGAGATGACGTTCTCGTTCGTGTACGCGTTCGGCGAGAACTATCTGCTCCCGATCAGCCACGACGAGGTGGTGCACGGCAAGGGCAGCCTGCTGTCGAAGATGCCGGGAGATCACGCGCACAAGCTCGCCAACGTCCGCGCGTACCTGGCGTACATGTGGGGGCACCCCGGCAAGAACCTGCTCTTCATGGGACAGGAGTTCGGCCAGCTCGCGGAATGGTCCGAGTCGCGCTCGCTCGATTGGTGGCTGCTGGATCAGCCGTCCCACGCGCAGTTGCAGCACTTCGTCGGCGAGATGAACGGCGTGTACCGCGCGAGCGCTCCGCTGTGGGAGCGAGACGGCGACAGCGCGCGATTCCGTCGCCTCGGCGCTCCGTCGTGGGATCCGAACGTGATCGCGTTCGAGCGTCGTGACGAGCACGGCGGTCGTGTCATCGTCATCAGCAACTTCGCCGGCGTCGAACGTCCGTCCCTCCCCCTCGACGTACCGGTCGAGGGCGTCTGGGATGAGATCCTCAACACGGATGCCGTGGAGTTCGGAGGGTCCGGCATCGGCAACTACGGCCGGGTCGCCGCCCACGTGGACGGCGATCACGGCACGCCGAAGACGAAGCTCACCCTTCCGCCCCTGTCGACGATCTGGCTCCGGCACCGGAGCTGACCCGCAGAGCTGGAGCGATCAGAACAGCAGTGACGACAGGCGGTTGCGCGCCGCGATCACACGCGGATCGTTGGCGCCGATGAGCCCGAACAGCTCGACGAGTCGCTCACGCACCGGTGCGCGCTCGTCGGACGGCAGCGCGGCGAACAGATCGAGCAGCCGACCGAATGCGTCCTCCACATGTCCGCCGGAGATGTCGAGATCGGCGACGGCGAACTGGGCGTTCACGTCGAGTGGCGCAGCGGCGGCCGCAGCGCGAGCCTGCTGCAGGTCGAGACCCTGCACGCGGTCGAGAAGGCGCACCTGACCGAGTCCGGCGCGCGCATCCTCGTCGCGCGGGTTCTCCGCGAGAGCCTTCTCGTAGGCTGTGATCGCGGCGGGGAAGTCGCCGGCTTCGATCGCGGCGAAGGCCTCTGCGTGCAGGGGCGGCAGCGGCGGCTCCTGGGGCTCTTCGGCCTCGTCGGCGCCATCCGCGTCAGCCGGGGCGCCAGGGACCGAGCCCGTGACACCGTTCTGCGCGGCCACCTGCAGCAGCTGGTCGAACACCTGTCGCACCTGCTCCTCCGGCACCGCACCGGTGAACATCGGGACCGGCTGGCCAGCGATCAGCGCGACGACCATCGGGATGGACTGCGCCCGGAAGCTCTGCGCGAGCTGCGGGTTCGCGTCGACGTCGACCTTCGCCAGCACGACGCGTCCCGCGAGCTCGGTGACGACCTTCTCCAGGATCGGGCTGAGCTGCTTGCAGGGTCCGCACCATTCGGCCCACAGGTCGACCACGATCGGCACCGTGCGGGAGAGCTCCATGATCTGGCCGAAGGTGGCGTCCGTCACATCGACGATGAATCCTCCCGACCCGGCGCCGTTGCCACCCGCCGCGGCGGGAGCCGCATCCGCGGTGGGCGCCGGACGGTTGCGCAGGCTCGAGAGGTCGACGGCGCCACGAAGGGCAGCGGGTGAGATGTCGGTCATTTGATCACTTCCACGTCGAGGATGTCCTGGTGTACAGCGAGGAGACGGATCTGCTCGGTCGAACCCTGAGCAGGCACCGAGAAGAACAACTGGAGGCCGTATGTGGTCACGACGCCCTTGGCTGCCTCTTCGACACCGGTGAGCGTCTTCGCCTCGGGATTCTCGCCGAACTTGATCACCGCATCGGTCGAGGTCGGCGTGATCGTCTCACTGTCGATCGTCGACACCGCCACGATCGCGCCGCTGTCGAGCGTTGCGAGGGCGACGGGCGGAGCCGTGCCGGCCACGATGTCGAACGCCGTCTTCGAGGTCTCGGCGGCGCCGTTGTCGATGAGGGACTGGGTGACGGCCGCGCGGCTCGCGGCGATGGAATCCGCGAGGGTGATGCTCACCGGATCGAAGAGGGAGCGGTATTCGCTCTTCTCCCCCGCGTCGACCACGTCGGCGAAGGCCGTAGCGACTTCGTCGGGTGCGAGCGCGAGGAACGCGGATGCGTTCTCGGTGATGAGACTGGTGCCCAGCCATGCCGGAGCGAGCTCCGGCACTTCGGCCGACGCCTGCATCTCGGCGATGTTGTTGACCTTGTAGTTCGACCACGGATCGGCCTGCGTCATGGTGAGGATGACGGGCGGCACCGTCTCGTCGCTCTTGCTCTTGCTGAGCACCAGCACCGTGCGGGGCCATTCGTCCGTGGCCTGCGGGAGCAGGACCTCGATGACGTCCGTCGGGATCGGCGCCGGCAGGGCGCGGTCGGTGAGAGTGGCGCGCAGCGTGTAGTCCGTGGTCCTGGCGGCCAGCGCGGCGCCGTCGAGTCGCGTCCCCGCGAGGTCGATGTCCAGAGCGGTGTCCGCATCCGTCAGGGTCGCCGCGATGTTCTTGAGGATGCGCGACGCCTGAGCCTCGGTGACTGCCGGAGGCTTCTGGTTCTCCGGCGTGATCACCGTCTGCGTCGGCGAAGGTGTGGGCGAGGCTTCGCCGAACTGCGGCCAGGAGTCGCTCGAGCAACCGGCGAACAGCAGGGCGGCGACTCCGAATGCCGGCAGCACGAGCAGACGTCGTTGGACGGCGTGCGCACGGCGCTCGCTCTTCGGCGCGCCCTTATCGGCGGGCGACCCCTCGGCGGGCACCTCATCGGATGAGGGCTCCGCCCCTTCAGGCGTCGCGATGGCTCTGCGCACCGGTGCCGGCTCCACCGACAGGTCGATGGGCTCGGTCGCCGGGAGCGGCCCAGGTCCCTTGCGCCGCGGGCCCCGTCCCCTCCGCTGATGACGGATGGCCAGCACGTACATGACGAGGCCGAACAGCAGCACGGCACCGCCTGCCACGATGAGCGGACCGACCCACGGTGTGGAGCGATCCAGCGGCCACGAGACGACGACGTCCTCCGGCGCGTCCTGCGTGCCGTCCTTGGCGATCAGGACACTCATGCCGGCGGGAAGCTGCATGTCGGTGATGAGCTGATCGGCTTCGCTGAAGGAGTCCAGCCAGAGGTCCGATCCCGCAGGGTTGCGACCTTCCTCCGGTGCAGCCTCGCCTTCGGCGCCCTCCTCCGGCTCGGCGGCCGCGTCTTCCGGCTCGACGAGCGTGCTCGCGGTCGTGCCGTCCGAGTCGAGCTTCACCGAGTTGTACGTGGCATCCGAGAGCCAGGCTTCGAGGTCGGCGGTGCGGCCGTACGCGGCGAAGATGTCTCCCTCACCACGGATCAGGAGGGTCTGCTGCCCCGGGTTCTCTCGGAGCACAGCACCGTCGACGAGCAGGTACGGAGCCGGCTCCTCCACGCTCAGTTCCGTCTGCTGGGCCGATGGGCCCATGAAGATGGTTCGCTGAGCGATGCCCGCTCCGATGAGAAGCGTGGCCAGGACGAAGGCCACGACGGCCCACACGAAACGCACGAAAAGTCTCCTTACGTGACCCAGGCGCCTCGCCCGGGTCTCCGCTCGACGTTTCAGACTATCGAAACTGGCTGAGTGTTGACTACGAGGGGCGGCAACCCCGACCCATCGGCACGTCGCGAATTCACGTCGCCACTTCACGACTACCCTGAGAGCAGTCTTCTCGAGGAGAGCGCATGAAGCTTCACAATCCGTTCCGCACGGCCCTGGTGGCCACGCTCGGCGTGGGACTGGGCATCCTGCTGATCGGCAGCGTGCAATCGCTCTCCACTGTGCTGCTGTACGTCGGGACCGCGCTGTTCATCAGTCTCGGACTGGATCCGGTCATCTCCTTCCTCGAGCGCCGCAAACTCCCCCGATGGCTCGCGGTCATCGTCACGATCCTCGGAGTGCTGGGCATCTTCGCCGGAATCGTCCTCATCGTGCTCCCGATCATCATCGATCAGGTGAGCCAGCTCGTCGAGCAGATCACGAAGCTCGTCCAGTCGAGCAACGACATCTGGGGCGACCTGCGCGAATGGCTGGGAGCGGTGTTCCCCGCCCTCGACATCGATCGCATCCTTACCGAGGCGCAGGACTGGCTCCTCGCCAACATGGGAGACATCACCGGGGGCGTCATCGCGGTGAGCCTCAACCTCGTGACCGGTCTGTTCGGTGCCTTCATCGTGCTGATCCTGACGATCTACCTGACGGCGTCCACCCCTTCGCTCAAGAGGTCGGTGTATCAGCTCGTCCCCGCCTCGCGCCGACCGCGCTTCATCGATCTGGCGGAGCAGATCACCGATTCGGTCGGGTACTACGTGATGGGCCAGGTCACGCTCGGGATGATCAACGGTGTGCTCAGCGCGGTCTTCCTCAGCATCATCGACGCCCCGTTCGCCGCAGTGCTCGCAGTCGTCGCGTTCTTCTTCTCCCTCATCCCGCTGGTGGGTACGCTCACCGGCTCGACGATCATCGTGCTCGCATGCCTCATCCCCGGCCTCGGGTCGCCGGCGACGGCGCTCGCGGCAGGCATCTACTATCTGATCTACATGCAGATCGAGGCGTACATCATCTCGCCGCGCATCATGAGCCGCGCGGTGTCCGTGCCCGGCGCGGTGGTCGTGGTCGCGGCGCTCGCCGGCGGATCACTGCTCGGGCTGCTCGGCGCCCTGATCGCGATCCCGGTCGCGGCCAGCATCCTGATCATCTACCGCCAGGTGCTCATCCCCCGCATGAACGAGAGATGACGCGGCCGGCCTGGATCCTCAGGGCCACTCGTTCGGCAGCGGCAGGGCATCCGGGTTCACGACCGCCACGATCTCGGTGAGGACACGGCGCACCTGCGCCTCGCCGACCCAGAGGTGAGAGCCGCCCTCGACGTCGATCAGGGTGATGTCGGGTATCGACGAGAATCGCTCGCGCGCCTCCGTGGGTCGCAGGTAGTCATCGAACTCGGGGATCAGCGCGATCACGCGGCGATCGTCATCCGCCCATGCCGCGATGTCGCTCGCCGTGGCCCTGTGCAGAGGGGGCGAGAGCAGGATGATGCCCTCGATGTCGTGCTCCCGCCCGTACTTCAGCGCGAGCTCGGTGCCGAACGACCAGCCGAGGAGCCAGGGCCGCGGCAGCGCCCTCTCTCGAACGAGATCCATCGCCGCGGCGACGTCGAACTGCTCCGCCTCGCCGCCGTCGAACCTCCCCTGGCTGGTCCCGCGCGGTGAACTCGTGCCACGGGTGTTGAATCGGAGCACGGCCAGGTCGGCGAGAGCAGGCAGTCGCGCGGCGGTCTTGCGCACGATGTGCGAATCCATGAACCCGCCGGCGGTCGGAAGCGGATGCAGCGTCACCAGCGTCGCGACGGGCGCAGCGGCCTCCGGCAGCGCCAGTTCGCCCACGAGCGTCAGCTCATCCGCCGTGAAGAGCTCGACCGGCTCCCGCGATGCCGGCAGCTCCAGAGGTCCGCGGATCTCCATGCTCACGCCATCCGCCAGCAGTGGGTGTGCCAGTGCCGGCGCGCGGCGAGATCGGCGGCATCGCCGAGCACTCCGTCCGCACGCCATACGACCTGGTGCGCGGTGCCGGCGACGATGACGCCGCGGCATCCGGGGCAGGTGTAATCCTTCTGCGCCTGCTGCGTCGAGACCGGCTGCACGACCCACTCACGCCCGTGACGGGTCTCGCTGCGCTTCCACCCCGCCAGCAGCCTGTCGAAGGAGTCGTCAGTGTCCGGGCGCTCCTGGCGCCTTCTGTGGGAGCGGGGCATGTCGGAGCATTACCACCAGTTGTTGTTGATCCAGAACTCGTACGCGCCGGCCCAGCTGCCGTAGCGGCCCGTGGCGTAGCCGTTCGCCCATCGCAGGTTGTCGACCGGGTCGTAGCCGTTACCGGGAACCTTGCTGCACGGGAGCGCCTGGACGAGTCCGCACGCACCGGAAGAGGAGTTGGTCGCGTTGGGGTTCCAACCGCTCTCCTTGGCGACGATGTAGTCCACGTAGCCCCAATCACCTGAGGCGATGCCCGCAGCGGCCATCCACTCGGCCGGTGCTCCGCCGCCCGTGTAATACACCGGGCCGGGTCCGCCGCCGGACGATTCGGACGACTCTGCGGACGCCGGCTCGGGCTCCGGCTCTGGAGTCGGAGTGGGGGTCGGCGTCACGTAGACGTCATAGGCGCCGCGTGTGACGGTCTCGATCGACGCACCCGTGGTGACAGTCAGATCCTGCGTGTCCTGAGCGGCGAGCGAGAACGGCGTCTGCACGTCCGCAGTGGGCGGATCCGCCAGAGCCATACCTGTCGGAGCGACGATCGCCGCAGCGAAGGCGACCACTCCGAATGCCGCGAAACCGCCGACGACGCCGCGACGCCGCGACCAGCGGCCACGCGGGCGCACAGGCGATCGCGGGGTTGCAGACCTCGCCGGCGCAGCGCTGGCGACGGTGGGCTCGATCTCGGTACCGGAAGTCACAATAGCTCCAGTGTATCCAGGCGCACCTGATACCTCCATCCGAATGCTCGGTGAAAGATCAGCGGACGGCGAGGATCACATCGATGGTGGCGTCCAGCAGCGCGTCGACCTGCTCCTCGCGGTAACCGCCGCGCTGCATCCGGAATGCGGCGGATCGCAGCTGCTCGACCGAGAGCTCATCGCCGTCGCGCAGATAACGGACGATGCGCGCCGCCACGTGATCGACCTCGTCGATGCGGTAGCCGAACGAGAGGAAACCCGTTCGCGCGAACTTGTGCCGTCGGCTGCGAGCGAGATGATCGAGGATCACCTGCGCCTCGGATCGTGCCTGCACGACCCAGGCCTCCGCACCCTCCGTGCGGACCGTGCGCTCGCGCTGCCGTGCCGCGAGTGCGTCCTCGACACGACCGAGTGCGGCGTCCACCTCGGCGATGTTGTAGCCGCCCTTCACCAGCGGGAACGACGCGATCCGCACATCGGCGGCGGACAGATCGTCCGCGTTCTGCTCGAAGCTGTCGCGCGCGGCGGCCAGGAAGGTGTCCACGGCAGTGCGGTGGTATCCGCGTTCACGGCCGCTCACCGTGCGGAACGCCGGCGTCGTCGTGTTGTCGTCGTCGATCTCGTTCACATCGTTCACCGTATCCGAAGTCATGGCAGCGTCACCCATGGTGAAAGGAGGAAGTAGAGGCTCAGGGCCGGGATCGTCGACGGCAGGATGCTGTCCAGTCGATCGAGGAGCCCCCCGTGACCCGGCAACCACGAACTCATGTCCTTGATCCCGATGTCGCGCTTGATCATCGATTCGCCGAGATCACCCAGGGTCGCTGAGAGCAGGATGGCGACGCCGAAGAGCACTCCCGCCCACCACGGCAGATTCAGCAGGAAGATGGCGAGCAGCACACCGGCCGCGATCGCGGCGACGACCGCCCCTGCGAAGCCTTCCCACGTCTTCTTGGGGCTGATGCGCGGAGCCATCGGATGCTTCCCGAAAGCGAGTCCGGCCGCATACGCACCCGTGTCGGATGCGACCGCGATCCCGATGAACGCGAGCACCCACCACTGTCCGCCCTCCTGAGCGAGCAGCAGAAGCGCGACCCCGGTGAGGAACGGCACGTAGATCTGAACGAAGCCGCTCACGATGACATCCGTGAGGACGTCGCCGTAGGTGCGGCCGTCCTTCGAGAGCATCTGCGCCAGAAGGCGCCAGACGATCACGAGCACGACGGCGAAGAGCAGCGTCACCCAGATGAGCCACGGCGGTGCGAAGTAACCAGCCAGCACCAGGGCGACGCCGGCGATGATCTGCGGGACGATGTCGACCCTGCGACCCGCGGCCCCCAGCGCGCGCGTGAGCTCGAAGATGCCGAGCACGGCGATCGCCAGCGCGATCGGCACGAAGAGCTCCTTGATGAACATCAGGGAGGCCAGCAGTATCGCGCCGAATCCCAGCCCCACGAGGATCGCGAGGATCAGATCACGACCGGTTCTCGCCTTGATCCGTTCGTTCGCCTGGTCGAGGTGCTCGCGGGCCTGCGTCACGTGGGTCTCGAACTCCCCCCGCGCCTGACGCAGTTGTCCCCGAACGGCGGCGGCCGGATCGGTCGGATGCGCAGCACTGCGTGGGAGCGGCGGACGCGGCGGGATCGCCGTCTCGTCCACGAAGGGGACGCCGGCTTCCGGGGTCGCTCCGTCACGGGCCTCGCGCCGCGTCAACGGGCGCTGCTCGTCATCGGAACCGACTGCGTCGCTCATCCTCGATTAAACCTCGAGCAGCTCGGTCTCTTTGCGCTTGAGGGCGTCGTCGATGAGATCGACGTGCTGACGCGTCAGGGCGTCGAGCTCCTTCTCACCGCGCGCGATCTCATCCTCACCGACGTCGCTCTTGAGCGCGTCGAGCTCGTCCTTGGACTTGCGGCGGATCCCGCGGATCTGCACCTTCGCGTCCTCGCCCTTGGAACGGACGATCTTGACGTACTCCTTGCGGCGCTCTGCGGTGAGCTCCGGCATGGTCACGCGCACGATGTTGCCGTCGTTCGTCGGGTTCGCACCGAGGTTGGGCATGTCGCGGACCGCCTGCTCGATCGCCTTGAGCGCAGACTTGTCGTACGGCGTGATCACGAGCGAACGCGCCTCAGGGTTCGCCAAGGACGCGAGCTGCGCCAGCGGGGTGGGCGAGCCGTAATAGTCCACCATCACCTTCTGGAACATCTGCGGGTTCGCGCGACCCGTGCGCACAGTGGCGAAGTCCTCCTTGGCGGCTTCGACAGCACGCGTCATGCGGGAGGTGGTTTCAGCGAGGACATCCGCGATCACGGTGACTCCTATCGTCGGGGTGTTCCAGCAATTCTATCCGGGCGTGGGGTCACACCCTGCGTAATGCACTCAGGCGGTGACGCGTGTGCCGATCGGCTCACCGAGGATCGCGCGGGTCACGTTGCCCACCGGTTCCATGCCGAACACGCGCATGTCCATGTTGTTGTCCATGCACAGGCTGAACGCCGTCGAGTCGACGACCTTGAGGCCGCGCTGCAGCGCATCCCGGTAGGTGACCTGCTCGATGCGGGTGGCCGTGGTGTCCTTGTTGGGGTCGGCGGTGTAGATGGCGTCCACGCCGTTCTTGGCGACGAGAACCTCGTCGGCGCCGATCTCCAGTGCCCGCTGCGCGGCGACCGTGTCGGTCGAGAAGTACGGCAGACCCGCACCGGCGCCGAAGATCACGACGCGCCCCTTCTCCAGGTGCCGTTCTGCGCGGCGCGGGATGTAGGGCTCGGCGACCTGCGTCATCGAGATCGCCGACTGCACGCGAGTGGCGGCGCCCGCCTGCTCGAGGAAGTCCTGCAGCGCCAGGGCGTTCATCACTGTGCCGAGCATGCCCATGTAGTCGGCACGGCCGCGGTCCATGCCGCGCTGGCTCAGCTCCGCGCCGCGGAAGAAGTTGCCACCGCCGACCACGATCGCGACCTCGACCTGATCCACCGCTGCGGCGATGTCACGCGCGATCTGACCGACGACGTCGGGGTTCACGCCCAGCTGTCCGGCCCCGAATGCTTCGCCGGAGAGCTTGAGAAGGACGCGTCGGCGTCCGGTGCGTTCAGTCATGGGTGGGTGGTCCTCTCGTCCCGATTCAAGATAGTGCCTTGTGGGCATGGAAAAGGGGTTCGGATCACATCGGATCCGAACCCCTTCACAACTGCTACGCGCCGACCTTGAAGCGCGCGAAGTCCGTCACGGTGATACCGGCGTCCTTCGCCACCTGGGCGACAGAGAGCTTGTTGTCCTTGGCGTAGTCCTGCTCGAGCAGGGCGACCTGCTTGATGAACGCGGACACGCGGCCTTCGACGATCTTCGGCAGGGCGGCCTCTGGCTTGCCCTCGTTGCGCGAGATCTCTGTGACGATCTCGCGCTCCTTCTCGACGGCATCGGCCGGCACATCGTCCCGGCTGAGGTACGACGGGTTCGCGAACGAGATGTGCTGAGCGATGCTGCGTGCGGTCTCCGCGTCGCTGCCCGTGTAGGCGACGACGACGCCGATCTGCGGAGGCAGGTCCTTACTGGTGCGGTGCAGGTAGACCTCGACGGCGTCGCCGGTGACCGTGCGCACCTGTCGCAGTTCGACCTTCTCGCCGATGATGGCCGCCTCTTCGGAGATCAGGTCTCCGACGCTCTGGCCGCCTGCGGATGCCGCGAGGGCGTCATCGACCGAGTTCGCCTTCGCCGCGGCAGCGGCGTCTGCGACCTTGTCGGCCAGCGCGATGAAGCGCTCGTTCTTCGCGACGAAGTCGGTCTCGCAGGCGAGCTCGATCAGCGTGACGCCGCCGTCCTGCTCACGAGCGACGACGAGGCCCTCGCTCGTGGAACGATCGGCACGCTTCGCGTTGCCCTTCGCACCCTTGAGGCGGAGGATCTCGACGGCCTTCTCGCGGTCGCCTTCGGCTTCCTCGAGCGCCTTCTTCGTGTCGACCATTCCGGTGCCGAGCTGCTCACGCAGCGCCTTGATGTCGGCGATGGTGAAGTTGGCCATGTGTGGTGGCTCCTTGCTTCGTGATGTGTGTGAACGCGGAATTACTTGGCGTCGGCCTCGGCCGGAGCCTCGGTCGCCTCGGCCTCGGTCGCCTCAGCGGCGGGAGCCTCTTCGACGGTCTCGGTCGCCTCAGCGGCCGGAGCCTCTTCAGCGGCGGTCTCCGCTGCGGGAGCCTCAGCACCCTCAGCAGGCGTCTCGAGAAGTTCCTTCTCCCACTCAGCCAGCGGCTCAGCGTCGCCCGACTCGGGGTTGTGCTTCTGCTGCAGGCCTTCGGCCGCTGCGTCGGCGATGATGCGGGTCAGCAGCGAGACGGAGCGGATCGCGTCGTCGTTGCCGGGGATCGGGTACTGGAAGTCGTCGGGGTCGGCGTTCGTGTCGAGGATGCCGATCACGGGGATGCCGAGCTTCTTGGCCTCGTCGATGGCCAGGTGCTCGCGCTTGGCGTCGACGACCCACAGAGCCGAAGGCGTCTTGGTCAGGTTGCGGATACCGCCGAGGGACTTGTGCAGCTTGTCGAGCTCGCGCTTCTTGAGCAGCAGTTCCTTCTTGGTGAAGCCGCTGTTCGCGGGCGTCTCGTAGTCGAGCTCCTCGAGCTCCTTCATGCGTGCGAGACGCTTGGAGATCGTCTGGAAGTTGGTGAGGAGACCACCGAGCCACCGCTGGTTGACGAAGGGCTGGCCGACGCGGGTGGCCTGTTCGGCCAGGATCTCCTGGGCCTGCTTCTTGGTGCCGACGAAGAGGATGGTGCCGCCGTGGGCGACGGTCTCCTTGACGAAGTCGTAGGCGTTGTCGATGTACCCCAGCGACTGCTGAAGGTCGATGATGTGGATGCCGCTGCGCTCGGTGAGGATGAAGCGCTTGACCTTCGGGTTCCACCGACGGGTCTGGTGTCCGAAGTGCACGCCGCTGTCGAGCAGCTGGCGGATGGTGACCACAGCCATGGTCGTCTCCTTGTTCTGGCGCGCCTGGCGCCGTTGAGGTTGTTCTCGCCGATCGGATGATCGGCATGCCTGGTGCCCGGCGCACTCCCACCCGCTCTTGCGAGCAGGACCTGAGGGGGTGGATGCCACGATCTCGTCCGTGCGGACTTCGATCGCTCTGGGCACGCGTAGTCACCCCGATGATCGAGGTGCGACCTCCAGTGTACAGGATCCCTCGGCGTCGGCTGCTTCTGCACATGACGCGGTCTTCGCTGATTCTCCCCCGGATGCGGGTTCTCCCCCACGCATCCGCGGCGGAGATCCCAGGATGGTCTGATGCGGACTCAGGGCGGCGGCAACCCCAGGATCTCCACGGCGCGGAACCTCCTCGTTCTCGTGCTGCTGCTGTGCGTGCTCCCCGCAGCGTCGCTCGTACCGCCGACGCCGGATCCACCATGGGTGTGGCCGGTCGACGGAGGACGATCCGTCATCACGCCGTTCCGTGCGCCCGCGCACGACTACGGCCCCGGTCACCGCGGCATCGACGTGTACGCCGCCGTGGGCGGCGTCGTCCGCGCGCCCGGGGCCGGGGTCGTGGCCTTCCGCGGCGTCGTGGTGGACCGCCCGCTGGTCACGATCGACCACGGTGGCGGCATCGTGACGACGCTCGAGCCCGTGACGTCGACGCTCGCGCCAGGCACCGCGGTCACCGCAGGCGAAGAGGTGGGCGTCGTCGCGCACGGTGGCCACACTCCCCTCGGTCAACTGCATCTCGGCGTGCGCTACGACGACGTGTACATCAATCCGATGCTGATGTTCGGCGATGTCCCCCGCGCGATCCTGCTGCCCTGCTGCGCTCAGCGTCCGGCCGCCGATTCGACGGACGCGTTCATGCCCGAGGGTGGGCGAGTCGGTAGGTTGCTGTGAGCCGCTCCGAGGAGACGTGCGTGTAGATCTGCGTGGTCCCCAGGCTCGCGTGCCCGAGGATCTCCTGCACCGCCCTGAGATCGGCACCGCCGTCGAGGAGATGCGTGGCGGCGGAGTGCCGGAGCGCGTGCGGTCCGACCGCCTCGGCGCCGATGATCGGTCCGAGTGCCTGCGCGACCAGCGTGTAGACGGCGCGCGGGCCGAGCCGCCCGCCGCGCGCTCCGAGGAAGACGGCCGGTGTCGGACGTTGTGCACGCGCGGCCAGCGCGCTGCGCGCCCGCGTGAGGTATGCGCCGAGAGCATCGCGAGCGGGTGTCCCGTACGGCACCACGCGCTCCTTCGAGCCCTTGCCGAGCACCCGCACCGTGGCGCGATCCAGATCAAGATCGTCGACGTCGATCCCGCACAGCTCGGAGACCCGCATGCCGGAGCCGTACAGGAGCTCGAGTATCGCGTGGTCCCGAAGACGTGCAGGGTCGCCGTCGGTCGCCGCGTCGCGGTAGGCGTCCAGCAGAGTGCTCATGCCGTCCTGCGACGCGACGGCGGGAAGCGTCCGGCCCCGCTTCGGCGCGATCAGGCGCAGGCTCGGATCCACGCTGATCAGTTCCTCGTCCTTCGCCCACGCGAAGAAGGAGCGGGCGGCTGCGGCGCGTCTCGCCAGCGTGGAACGGGCGTCGCCGCGTTGCGTGGCACGCCAGAGCCAGTCCCGCAGCGCCTCGAGATCGACGTCGGCGAGCGGCCTGCCCTCGACCGCATCCGAGAGATCGCGAAGGTCCGAGCGGTACGCGCGCACAGTCGCCGCTGAGAGCCGGCGCACCTGCGCCAGATGCGTGGTGAACGCGTCGGCTGCGGCATCGAGGTCCATGCATCCAGCATGCCTCGCAGTGCTCAGTGGGACGAGGCGCCTCGCCGTCGCGGTGAGACGGTGAGATCCGCAGAACGATGCCGGAGTGAACCTGCTGCTCACCCGTATCGCGGAGCGTTCACCCGGTCCGCAGCCGCCACCCGGCCTCGTCGCCGCGCACGCGCTCTTCCAGCGACAGCAGGCCCAGCAGCGCGCGCACCCGATCCTCCGACAGCCCGGCGATCCGCGCGAGTTCTGCGGCGGAGCGGGGCGTGCGTGTGCTCATCGCGTCGATGAGTCGGGTCTGATCGGGATCGACCCTGGCCGCGCCGCCGCCGCCCGCACGCGTCGCATCGATACCGAGCAGTTCCCGCACCTCCTCGGTGCTCGTCACGCAGCGCGCATCGTACTCGCGCAGCAGCCGATGGCACCCGGCGGACGCCGCTGAGGTCACCGGCCCCGGCACCGCCCCGAGCGGCCTGCCGAGCGCCGCCGCGTGACCCGCAGTGTTCAACGACCCGCTGCGCCAGCCTGCCTCCACGACGACCGTCGCCATGCCCAGCGCGGCGATGAGGCGGTTTCGCGCGAGGAACCTCCATTTGGTCGGTGCCGCACCGCACGGAAGTTCGCTCACCATGGCTCCTGTCGATCGGATCCGTTCGAACAACTGCTGATGTCCGGCGGGATAAGCACGATCGACCCCTCCGGCGAGGAACGCGACCGTTCCGCCTCCCACACCGAGTGCGGCACGATGAGCCGCTCCGTCGATGCCGTACGCACCCCCGGACACCACGAGGGTGCCGGACGCCGCCAGATCCCCGGCGAACTCGGAGGCCACCGACTCGCCGTATGCACTCGCCGCTCGTGCGCCGACGATCGAGACCCGTTCAGTCATGGACAGCCGGCCGACGTCGCCGCGGACCCACAGCAGCACCGGCGCGTGCTCGCCGAGGTCGTCGATCGACTCCGGCCATTCCGGATCCCCCGGCAGGAGCAGCCGCGCCCCCACCTCGTGCGCACCCTGCAATGACCGCACGACGTCGCGCTGTCTCGCCCGTGGCCGCCAACGCCGCTGCGCTTCGCCGATGACGCGGTCCGACAGCGCGAATCGCGAATCATCCAGCGCGACGCGCAGCGCGTCGACGGCGCCCAGTCGCGCGATGAGCGCGCCGGCCACTCCGTCGCCGGGCTCGGCTATCACGCCCCAGCTGACACGCGCCAGCGTCTGCGCCGGATCGTCATCCGGTCGGGCGAGACGTGCCGCCGCGAACGCCTCGGTGTCTGCGAGCAGCGTGTCGATCACGGGATGAGTCCTTTCTTCAGGAAGAGCGCGCGCCCGAGCTCGTCACGGCCAGGACGGTCCACCCCGGCGAGGTCCGCCATGGTCCAGGCCAACCGCAGCACGCGGTCGTAGCCGCGCAACGTGAGCAGTCCGCGCTCGAGCGCACGGTCGAGAGGAGCGCGCACATCGGTCGGGAGCCGCAGGGCCCCCTGTCGCAGATGGGATCCGGCCACCTCGGCGTTCACCGCCCATGGGGTCTCCGCCCAGCGCCGGGATGCGCGATCCCGCGCTTCGCGCACCCGTGCCCTGGCGTGTGCCGAGGTCGTCACCGGGCGCTCGGCCGTCGTCGCACGCGAGGCGGCGACGCGTGCGACCTGCAGGTCGATGTCGATACGATCCCGCAACGGTCCCGACAATCGTTCGGAGTACCGCCGGATCGCGATCGGCGGGCAGATGCACTCCGCACCGCGCACGCCATGGTTGCCGCACGGGCACGGGTTGGTCGCCAGCGCCAGCTGGAACCGCGCGGGGAATCGCGCCCGGAATCCGGAGCGGTCGATCTCGATGCTCCCCGACTCGAGAGGTTGACGCAGGGCATCCAGCGCGACACGCGAGAACTCGGCGGCCTCGTCGAGGAACAGCACGCCTCGATGCGCGCGAACGATCGCACCCGGCCGGACGGCTCTCGATCCGCCGCCGACGAGCGCCGCCACAGAGGTGCTGTGATGCGGTGCTTCCAGGGGCGGCAGGTCGTCGAGGACGTCGACGAACCCGCCGGAGAGCGATCTGATGGATGCGACCTCGAGGGCGGCTTCCTCGCTCAGCGGGGGCAGTATGCCGGGCAGCCGACGCGCCAGCATGGTCTTCCCGGCTCCTGGCGGGCCGCTCATCAGCAGGTGATGCCCGCCGGCCGCGGCCACGATCAGGGCCTCGACGGCCTCCTCCTGCCCGACGACGTCGGCGAGATCGAGCGTCTCGGACTCGGGTCGCGGCGCGACGGCCGCCGCCACGGGCTCCACGTCTGCCGGCGCGATGTCGGCGCCGTGCCACATCGCCACTTCGGCGAGCGTCGTCGCCGCGCGCACCTGCATCCCAGGGACCAGCTTCGCCTCGGCTTCATTGGCGTGAGGCACGATGACCCGTTCGAAACCCGCACGTGCGGCCGCGAACACCGCGGGAAGCACCCCCGGAACGGGGCGCACCCGGCCGTCCAGTCCCAGCTCGCCGATGTGCACGGTGCGCGCGATCGACGCGGCGTCGAGCACTCCGCCCGTGGCCACGGCCGACACGGCGATGCCGAGATCGAAACCGCTGCCGTGCTTGGGCAGGCTCGCCGGCGAAAGGTTCACCGTCAGTCGGCGGCGGGTGAGCTGCAGCTGTGCATTGGTCACGGCGTTGTGCACGCGCTGGGCGGCTTCGCCGAGCGCCTTGTCCGGCAGTCCCACGATCTTGAACCCCGGCGTCTGATTCGACACGTCCGCCTCGATCTCGACGAGATGGCCGTCCACACCGGTGAGCGCCACTGCCCAGGTGCGCGCCGTCTTCATCGCAGATCCACGAGATGCTCGAGCACACCGGTCGCCGGGTTTGCACCTATGATCCCGATGATCTCGAGGCGCAGCATCCGATGCCCGGCGAGCCCGGGGTGCTCGGCCGCCCACGCGTACCCGAGGCGCCACAGTCGTTGCCGTTTGCGCTCGTCGATCGCGTCGAACGGATGGCCGTAACCGGTGCTGCGCCTCGTCTTGACCTCGACGATCCCCAGCACGCCGTCGTGCTCGGCGACGATGTCGAGCTCGCCCTGCGCGCAGCGCCAATTGCGGTCGAGGATCCGATACCCGCGGGCCGTCAGGTGCTGTGCCGCGCGGTCTTCACCTGCGCGACCGAGGTCGTCTTTCGCTGCCATGGAGACAGCATGCGCGCGATCTCCGGATCGTCGCCCGCGTGATTCGCACGAGCTGTGGATTCCGCACGGAAAAGAATCACCGTGCCGGAAGAGTCACTTGCCGTCGAGCGACAGCTCCTCGGGGAGCTCGAACTCCCGTCGCTGCAGCTCTTCGACGTTGACGTCCTTGAACGTCAGCACCCTGACCGCCTTCACGAACCGGTCGGCACGGTAGATGTCCCAGACCCACACATCGGTCATCGAGATCTCGAAGTAGAAGTCGTGCTCCGTGTCCCGGCGGACGACATTCACCTCGTTCGCGAGGTAGAACCGGCGCTCGGTCTCGACGACATACTGGAACTGCCCCACGACGTCGCGATACTCGCGGAACAGTGCGAGTTCGAGTTCGCGGTCGTAATCGTCGAATGCCTCTTCGTCCATGATGAGTCCATCCTATGAGTTCAGAAGAGCGTGGGGGCATCGGCGATCGCCCACGATGCCCGATGGAAGGGCGAGAGGCCACCGTCCCTGATCGCGGCGCGGTGCTCGAGGCTCGCGTATCCCTTGTTGCGATCCCACTGATATGCGGGGTGATCGACGTGCAGTTCGGTCATGTGGGAGTCCCGTGCGACCTTGGCGATCACGGATGCCGCGGACACCGAGGCGCAGTCGCGGTCGCCCTTGATCACCGAGCGCACCTCCAGCGGAGCCGGGTGCACACGGGACACGTAGTCGTGGTTGCCGTCGAGTATCACCAGCGCGCCGTCGAGCGACGCACCGAGGGCGACGACCGCGTCGATCGCTCGGGAGGCCGCGAGTCCCAGCGCATGCATGATGCCCGCATCATCGATCTCGGCCGCCGTGGCCCAGCCGACACCGGAGGCCTGCACCCACGACGCAGCCCTGGCCGCCACGTCGGGCCGGCGTCTCTCGGTGACGAGTTTCGAGTCGCGGAGCCCTTCGGGGACGCGGCGCCTGCAGCCCGCGGCATCCATCACCGACGCGCCGACGGCGACAGGTCCGGCCAGTGCACCCCGACCGACCTCGTCGAGCGCGATGATCAGGTCGAACTCGGCGAGCAGCTTGCGCTCGAGGCGCAGCGTTGGCGCGACGACGGTCATCCCTGCGGTTCCGGTACGCCGTTGAAGATGTCGTGATGGCCGTCGACCGTGCCGATCCGGTCGAGCGGCCAGGTGGTCAGGAAGGTCTTGCCCACAACGTTGTCCAGCGGCACGAAGCCACCACTGGGGAGGTCCTGATGAGCGCGTGCATCCTGCGATCGGTCGCGGTTGTCGCCCATCAGCCAGAGCGAATCCACCGGAACAGTGACGTCGAAGGGCTCATTCGATGCCGCGGTATCGCCCTCGGGCAGGTTCAGATAGGACAGCTCGTCGATCGGGGCGCCGTTGATCTCGATCTGGCCGAGGGAGTTGCAGCAGACCACGTGATCGCCCGGCAGCCCGATCAGGCGCTTCACGAGATGGTCCTCGCTGTCGGAGGCGGAGAGGCCGATCAGCGTGAGCAGGGAGTCGACGGCTTCGACGAGCGGCGGGCCTGCCGGCTCCTGCGCGTGCGCGGGGAGCCACCCGCCGGGGTCCTGGAACACCACGACATCGCCGCGTTCGTAGCCCGTCCACCTCGGCGTCAGCTCGTCGACGAGGATCCGGTCGTTGACGAGAAGCGTGCGCTCCATCGATGCGGACGGGATGTAGAACGAGCGCACCACGAAGGTCTTCACGAGGAAGGACACCAGCGCGGCGATGACGATGATCACCAGCACGTCTCGAAGGAAGATCAGGAATCCGCGTCGCCTCCTGGGGCGCACGTCGGGGGCGGATTCAGTCGTCATCGCATTCCTTCAGGGGTTCTTCGCACCGCGCTCTGACGGCATCATCTAGGTTCGCACACTCCTGGACGAACAAAGGCACCCCGGGACGCTGTGTCCCGGGGTGCCTTTGAGAAGCGGGCGGCTGTCAGCCGCGCTTCTCCTTGATCTTGGCCTTCTTGCCACGGAGCTCGCGCAGGTAGTAGAGCTTCGCGCGACGCACGTCGCCACGGGTGACGACCTCGATGTGGTCGATCACCGGGCTGTGCACGGGGAAGGTGCGCTCGACGCCCACCTGGAAGCTGATCTTGCGGACCGTGAAGGTCTCGCGCACGCCATCGCCCTGGCGGCCGATGACGATGCCCTGGAAGACCTGGACACGGGAGCGGGTGCCCTCGGTGATGTTCACGTGCACCTTGACGGTGTCACCGGGGTTGAAGACAGGAATGTCGGAACGGAGCGAAGCCGCGTCGACGGCGTCCAGGATCTGCATGATCGTCTCTCTCTGCACTCGCCTCAGGTCGGATGCATGGAATGGAAGGATTACGTGAATGTGTGCTTTACGGCGCATGATGCGACCGCGGGCTCCCCTGGGGCAGAGCCGGTGACGGCACAAAGATCTATTCTGCCATGGATCCGGCATGGCGCCAAAACACGGATCAGTGCTCCGAGGCCGGCTTCTCCCGGATGACGAAGACATCGCCCTGAGCGCTCGGCTGCCGCGGGCGCCGGGGCTCGGCCGCAGGCTGCGGCCGCTCGGCTGTCGGCATCGTGCCGGCCGGAGTGGTGACGCTGATGCCGACCGCACCGCGCGCCTCGTCCCACAGCTGCCTCAGCACCAGCCAGAACATGGCGAGCGCCACGACGATGGCTCCGGTGAGCAGAAGCGGGAACCACGCCTGCGGATAGCATCCGACCGCGATCGTCAGCGCGTGCCACACCGTGAAGCCGAGCACGTCCCACCAGGAGACCATGCGCGTCTCGCGCACGGATGCACGCGCGCGCACCAGCAGTGTGAGCGTGAGCTGACCGATGAAGACGGACGGGATCGCGATGAAGAGAACCCAGAGGAACGCCCATCCCCCGGCGTTGAAGATGCCCCAGCCGATCAGCAGCCACAGCGGCAGCACGAAAGCCGCCGGCATCAGCCATCGGTAGAAAGCGCGTCGCAACCACATGCTCAGATCGTACGACGCTCGCCTGCGCGCACGGCGGGTGTTCGCTGTGAGCATGGACGGGCGCGATCGGACAGGCCGCGCAGATCGGAGAGAATGGAGGGGACGAGAGGAACACCATGATCGAACTGCGCACCCCTGCCGAGATCGACGAGATGCGAGCGGCCGGACGATTCGTCGCCGAGACACTGGCGACGTTGCGCGACGAGACCAGGATCGGAACGAATCTCCTCTCGATCGATCAGCGGGCGCACGACATGATCCGCGCACGCGGAGCGGAGTCGTGCTACATCGACTACCACCCTTCGTTCGGCGCCAGCCCCTTCGGCAAGGTCATCTGCACCTCGATCAACGATGCGGTGCTGCACGGACTCCCCCACGACTACACTCTGCGCGACGGCGACCTGGTGACCTTGGACTTCGCCGTCTCGGTCGACGGCTGGGTCGCCGACTCCGCCGTGTCGTTCGTGGTGGGCACGCCTCGGGATGAGGATCTCCGTCTCATCGACACCACGCAGCGTGCGCTGGATGCGGCGATCGAGACCGCGACGGTCGGCCATCGCATCGGCGACATCTCGGCGGCGATCGCAGCGATCTCGCACGCCGAGGGCTATTCCATCAACACCGACTTCGGCGGGCACGGCGTCGGCCGCATCATGCACGGCGACCCGCACATCCCGAACGACGGGCGCGCGGGACGCGGGTTCCCGCTGCGCGCCGGTCTCGTGTTCGCGATCGAGCCCTGGTTGCTCGCCACCACGGACGAACTCGTCACCGACCCCGATGGCTGGACCCTGCGCAGCGTCGACGGTTCGCGCGGCGCTCACTCCGAGCACACGATCGCCGTCACAGAGGACGGTCCGATCGTGCTCACCGATCGCTCGTTCCTCGGCGTGGACTGAGGACTCCGGTTTCGCGTCCGGATATGCCAATCTGAGGGCATGATCCCGGAGGACCGTCACGTGCCGCAGCGCCTGCTGATGGTCCGCCACGGTCAGACGCGGTGGAACCTCGAGGGACGGTTGCACGGACAGCTCGATTCGGGTCTGACGGCCGAGGGGATCGCCCAGGCGTCGGCGGTCGCAGAGCGACTCGTGCCGCTCGGAGTGCGCACGGTGTGCTCCAGTCCGCTGGGCCGAGCGCTGCGGACAGCGGTCATCATCGCCGAGCGGCTCGGCGCCGATCTCATCGAGGTGCCGGAGCTCAGCGAGCTCCATATGGGCGCGATGGCAGGGATGACGCGTGCGGAGATCGAGGAGGCCTTCCCGGGAGCGAGGGCGGCCCGCGCGGAGAATCGATACGGATGGGCCTTTCCCGGCGGCGGCGAGAGCTATGCGATCGCACGGGGTCGTGCGCGCAAGGCCCTGTCGACGTGCGGTTGGGAAGCCGAGGGGACCCCGGTCCTGGTCACGCACGAGATGATCGGACGGATGCTGCGCGCAGAGCTGCGTGGACTGAATGCCGCTCAGGCACTCGCGCTGCGGCATCCGCTGGGAGCGGTGTTCGACGTCACCGCCCACTCGGAACGGATGCTGTAGACGCGGCGGAGCGCAGGCGCCCTCGCGAACGGGACCTGATCCGCGGTCAGGAGGCCGTGTAGACGAACACGTCCGTCAGCATCGGGAGCTCGAACCGCGTGCGACCCGCGGTCTGGGGATCAGCATCCAGAATCGCCTCGAGTCGAGCCACCATCTGCGCGCGGGTCTCGTCGTCGGCGACCAGGAAACTGCTCACGGTGAGCCAACGGGCGATGTAGTCGGCACGGGTGATGTTCTCCGACCATGCGATCTCGGCCCTGCGGTCGAAGGTGAAGCCGGGCAGCTCGTCCGCTGCGGAATCGGTCGTTGCGTCCTTCTCGGCCACGGCCGGGTGCGCGATCCGATGGCAGGCGCGGTCCCACGCGCAGTCAGGATCGGAGTGGTTCCAGAGCAGCCCCAGAGTCCCGCCCCGCACCAGCACTCGTACGATCTCGGCGCACGCCGGATCCCGGTCGAACCAGTGGAAGGCCTGCGCCACGGTGACGGCATCCACCGATGCGTCCGGCAGCGGAATGCTCTCCGCACCCGCCGCGATCGCTTCGACGCCGGGAAGCTTCGCCCGCAGCACGTCGAGCATCGCCTCGGACGGCTCGACGGCGATCACCCGGCCGGCACGAGCGGGCAGCAGCGCGGTGAACTTGCCGGTGCCCGCCCCGAGATCGAGCACCGCGCGCACGTGGGACGGAAGGATCTCGGCCGCAGCGGCGTCGGGGAAACCCGGCCGGAACCGGTCGTACTCCTCGCCGATGTTCTCGAACGACTTCGCCAGTTGCTGCCTCGTCATACCTCGACGCTAACAGCAGCACGCGGTGGGCTACGCGAGCTCGATAAGGTCCTGGTACTCCTGGCTCCAGATGTCCTCGACACCGTCGGGCAGGATCAGCACGCGCTCGGGATTGAGCGACTGCACGGCGCCCGGATCGTGCGAGACGAGCACCACGGCGCCCTCGTAGTGCGCCAGAGCGTCGAGGATCTCCTCGCGGGAGGCCGGATCGAGGTTGTTCGTCGGCTCATCGAGCAGCAGCAGGTTCGCAGAGGACACGACGAGGGTCGCCAGGGACAGGCGCGTCTTCTCGCCGCCGGAGAGGACACCAGCGGGCTTGAGCACATCGTCGCCCGTGAAGAGGAACGAACCCAGAACACGTCGCGCCTCCATCTCGGTGATGTGCGGAGCCGCCGAGACCATGTTCTGCAGCACGGACCGTTCGACGTCGAGGTTCTCGTGCTCCTGCGCGTAATAGCCGATCTTGACGCCGAAGCCGGGCTGCAGCTCCCCCGTGTCCGGCTGATCGACACCGGCGAGCATCCTCAACAGGGTCGTCTTCCCCGCACCGTTGAGGCCGAGGACGACGACCTTGGATCCGCGGTCGATCGCCAAGTCGACATCCGTGAAGATCTCCAGCGAGCCGTACGACTTCGACAGCCCGGTCGCCATCATCGGGGTCTTCCCGCACGGCGCCGGCTTGGGGAAGCGCAGCTTCGCGACCCGATCGACCTCGCGCACGTCATCGAGCCCGGCGAGCAGCTTCTCGGCACGAGCCACCATCTGGTGGGCTGCTGCGGCCTTGGACGCCTTCGCGCCGAATCGCGCGGCCTGCTGCTGCAGGGTCGTCGCCTTCTTCTCGGCGTTCGCGCGCTCCTTCTTGCGACGTTCTTCGTCCGCCACCCGCTGGCGCAGGTAGTTCTTCCAGTTCATGTTGTAGATGTCGATGCTCTGACGGTTCGCGTCGAGGTAGAACACCCTGTTGACCGTCTCGCCGACGAGTTCGACATCGTGGCTGATCACGATCAGCCCGCCCTTGTAGTTCTTGAGGAACTCGCGCAGCCACACGACGCTGTCGGCATCGAGGTGGTTGGTGGGCTCATCGAGGATCATCGTCTGGGCATCCGAGAACAGGATGCGCGCGAGCTCGATGCGTCGGCGCTGACCGCCGGAGAGCGTCGAGAGCGGCTGGTCGAGGATCCGATCCGGCAGGGAGAGGTTGTTCGCGATGGATGCCGCCTCCGCCTCGGCCGCGTAGCCGCCGAGTCCTTCGAACTGCTCGGTGAGGTTCCCGAATCGGCGCATCGCCTTGTCGGCGACCGCAGGGTCGGAGGACGCCATGTCCTCGGCGGCCTTGGCCAGGCCGAGCTGGATCGTGCCGAGGCCTCGCGCATCGAGGATGCGCGTACGTGCGAGCATCTCCGGGTCACCGGTGCGGGGATCCTGAGGAAGATAGCCGAGTTCGCCGGACTTCGTGACCTTGCCGTCGGAGGGCAGCACGTCGCCTGCGAGCACCTTCGTCAGAGTGGTCTTGCCGGCGCCGTTGCGTCCGACCAGACCGATCTTGTCGCCGTCGGAGACGCGGAACGACACGCCATCCATGAGGAGGCGGGCGCCAACGCGAATCTCGAGGTCGTGCACGGCAAGCACAGCGATGCTCCGTTTCGTCAGGGAGGGGTGGAGTGGCCCGCGAAGTGTGAAGACACCGGGCCAGCCTCTCAGTATAGGTCGGCCCGTCTGTCAGGACGCCCACAGGCACATGGACAAGACCCCTCCGCAGTATGACGACCTCGATACCTGAGGGTGATGTGTGCGCACCCGGCCGATACGTACGTTCTACGGGTGGACATCATCAACGACCTCATCCTTCAAGCCGCAGCCTCACCATGGCTCTACCTCGTGATGTTCGCGACGGCTGTGATCGATGGCTTCTTCCCTCCCATTCCGAGTGAGACCGTGCTCGTCGCCGCTGCGGCGGTGGCGGCATCCACCGGGGAGACGAACATCCCGCTCCTGATCGCCGTCGCGGCGCTCGGAGCGATCATCGGCGACAACATCGCCTACGCGATCGGCCGCTCACTCGGCACCACCCGCTTCGCATGGATGCGCCGTCCCAAGGTCGCCGCCGCCTTCGACCGCGCGCAGCGCACACTGTCCCGCAACGGCGCTCCCCTGATCCTCGGCGCCCGCTACATCCCGGTGGGCCGCGTCGCCGTGAACATGTCGGCCGGCGCGCTCGGCTACTCGTGGCGACGATTCCTGCCGCTGAGCATGATCGGCGGCGTGACATGGGCGGCCTACAGCGCAGGCATCGGCCTGCTCGCCGGCCACTGGCTCGAGGATCAGCCCCTGCTCAGCGTCGTCATCGGCGTCACCTTCGCGCTGGTGCTGGGCTTCGTGATCGATCGGGTGGCCTCGGCCGTCCGCCGTCGCCGAGGCGTCGCAGCATCCGACGCCGGATCCGTCGTCGCCGATGAGGCTCGCGCCGGCGACCCGGCCGGGGTGACAGGATGACACCCATGAGGGCCGCCCGAATCGAGAAACGCGAGCACAAGCGCGAACTGAAGAAGAATCGGCGCGAGCAGAAGGAGCGCGCCAGGGCCGCTCGCCCTCCGATCAGCCGCCGCACGGTGATGGTCGTGATTCTCTCGGTGATCGCGATCGCGCTGTACTCGGTCATGGTCCCCGTGCACGTCGCGCTGTACGCGAGCTCGGTTCCGATCATGATGATGCTCGCGGCGGTCGCGGTCACTGCCGCGCTCGTCGGCGTCCGGTACCCGAACCTGGCGATCATCATGTTCACCGTGACGGCTGTACTGGTGCCTCTGACCATCAGCAGAGATGCCGCGCTCACCGCGCCGTGGCCGTGGTCGGTGCCGATGCTCATCTCCTTCGCCGTCACCGTGGCCGCCCTCACCTTCCAGCACGGATGGCGCCGCGGCCTGATCATGTTCGCGCTGGGCACAGGGTCGGGGCTCGTCGCGTCGATCATGCTCCCGACCGTGCCGAGCGCGAACTCCCTCATCGTCACCACCTCCGTCGTCGGCGGCATCTACCTCATCGCGGCGCTGCTGGCAGCGCGGCTGCGCCTGGGCGACGAGCTCACCCGGCAGCGCGAGCACACCGCGGAAGAGCAGGCCCGCAGGGAACTCGTCGAGGAGCGCACCCGGATCGCCCGTGAACTGCACGATGTGGTCGCGCACAGCATGTCGGTGATCCAGGTGCAGGCGTCCACCGCCCGATACCGGCTGTCGGATCTTCCCAGCGAGGTCGCGGCCGAGTTCGACGACCTCGCCGCGCCCGCGCGTT
>NZ_JBLVOB010000006.1:560143-581330 GCF_053543555.1 Microbacterium xerophyticum
CGACGACCGCGCCGCGACCGCGCGTTCATCGCTCACCGAGATGCGGCGACTGCTGGGTGTGCTGCGCACGGAGGACCAGTCCGCCGAGCTCGCGCCGCAGAAGGGGATCGAGGACATTCCCGCACTCGTGGACAGCATCCGCCGCGCGGGAGTGGATGTCGGGCTGGAGCTGGTCACCGCAGATGTCACCACGGCGCCGGCCGGCGTGCAGATCGCCGCGTTCCGCATCGTCCAGGAGGCCCTGAGCAACGCCGTGCGGCACGCCCCCGGCTCTCGCGTCTCGGTGAGCGTCCGCACGGACGACACGGCGATCCGCCTCCGAGTGCACAACACCGCCGCGACCGGTGAGGCATCCGTCTCCCCTGGGTCGGTGGCGTCCGGTGGGCACGGGCTCCGCGGAATGCGCGAACGCGTCGCACTCGTCGACGGTACTCTGGAGGCCGGTCCGGATGCGGACGGCGGCTGGACTGTCGCCGCAGCGCTCCCATGGATGTCCGAGCAGGAGAGTGTGTGAGCATCGAAGTCCTCATCGCCGACGATCAGGCGATGGTGCGCGCCGGGTTCGCCGCACTCCTCGACGCGCACGAGGGCATCACGGTCACCGGCCAGGCATCGGACGGTGCCGAGGCTGTCTCGCTCGCGGCCAGGCTCGATCCCGACGTCATCCTGATGGACGTGCGGATGCCGGAGCTCGACGGCATCGAGGCGACGAGGCGCATCCTGGGCCCGGGGTACCCCGCGGCCAAGGTGCCGCGCATCCTCATGCTCACGACGTTCGACATCGACGATTACGTCTACGACGCCCTGCAGGCCGGTGCCAGCGGCTTCCTGCTGAAAGACGCCCTGCCTGAAGAGCTCGTCCATGCCGTGCGCGTGATCGCCGCGGGCGACGCGCTGTTGTCGCCGAGTGTGACCAGACGGATGATCGCGCAGTTCGCTGCGCAGAAGCCGCGCACCACCGCATCCGGAAATCTGCTCGCAGAGCTGACCGACCGCGAACGAGAGGTGCTCGTGCTCATCGGGCAGGGCCGCTCGAACAGCGAGATCGCCGCGGCGCTGTTCATCGCAGAGCAGACCGTGAAGACCCACGTGGGCAAGGTCCTCGCCAAGATCGGCGCGCGCGACCGTGTGCAGGCCGTGATCTTCGCCTACGACACCGGCCTCGCCGAACCCGCCTGATCCGCCCCTACCGCGGTAGGGGTCACGTCGACCCCGCAGGGTGATGCGCCCCTGGTCACTGCGTGAATAACCTCCTCGAACACCCACCGAGGAGGACTTCATGGCCATCGCAGAACTGCGATCCAGCATCACGACGAGCACGCCGACGCGCGACACCGGCATCGACCTGGTCCGAGCGCTGTGCGTGCGCGGCGTCGTCGTACTGCACTCGCTGATGGTGGGTGTCACCGTCACCGACGCGGGCCCGCTGTTCGCCAATGCGAGCGACGGCGCCGCATGGATCACGCCGCTGAGCTGGGTGCTCCAGGTCATGCCGCTGTTCTTCGTCATCGGCGGATTCGCCGGCTACACGGCGCTTCGACGCGCGCAGCAGCGCGGCGGCACCGCGCGGGAGTTCGTCGCAGCCCGCATCCACCGGCTCGTTCTGCCCGCGGTGTTCACGATCGGCATCGTGGGTGTCGTACTGACGGTGCTCCTGCTCAACGGGGTTCCCGCCGACCTCGTCGCGATAGCGGGATACCGCTACGGGCAGCCGCTCTGGTTCCTCGGTGTGTTCCTGCTCTGCCAGGCTCTGCTGCCGCTCTTCGCGGCCGCCCACCGCCGCGCGCCCTGGATGACGATCACTCTGATGGTCGCCACGGCCGTGGCAGTCGACGCCGTGCGGAACACGACGGGCATCGACGGCTTCGGCTTCATGAATCTCGCGTTCGTCTGGCTCGCACTGCAGCAGCTCGGCTTCTTCTTCGCTGACGGACGTATCGATGCACTGAGCCGCCGCACCAGGACCGTGGTGGCCGCGGGAGCAGTGGCCGCGCTGATCGTCACCTTCGTGACGGGCGTCTACTCCCCCGACCTGATCGCGAACATCAATCCTCCCACCGCCTCGCTCCTCCTGGTAGGAGTCGCGCACACCATGGTGCTGTCGATCATGCGCGAGCGCGTCGAAAGATGGAGCAGGCTCCCCCTCCCGCACCGCTTCCTCACCTTCGTCACTCCCCGCGCGATGACGATCTACCTCTGGCACATGCCGGTGCTCCTGGCCATGGCGGGCGTCTCCGCCGTGTTCGCGATGACGACGGGCATCGCTCTGCCCGAGCCCAGCAGCGTCGAGTGGTGGATGACGAGGCCGATGTGGCTCGTGACCGTCGTGGTGCTGACGGCCGGCATCGCCTTCCTGCTCGCCGGGATCGAAGCGCGACGGATCCCCACCCCGACGCGCTCCGCCGCACGACTCGTCGCGGCGAGTGCCATCGGTACGGTGGCCATCGTCGGCCTGCTGGTCATCGGCACGACGCCGGTCACCGCGATGATTGCCGTGGCGCTGCTGATCGTCTCACTGCGACTGGCACGGCCCGGGCAGGGCGCCTCGACGACCGACGTCGGTCACAGCTCCGGCATCGCGGCGATGCGCTCGAAGGCCTCCGAGAGTATCTCGGGGCTCGTGCCGAAGTTCACCCGCACGTGACCTGCGCCCTCCGCACCGAAGGCGGATCCGTAGTGCAGTGCGACCTTCGCCTCACGCAGGATCCGTCTGGCGGGGTTCTCGCCCCAACCGAGGTCGGTCAGGTCGATCCATGCGAGGTAGCCGGCGTCCGGCATCCGATAGCGCGCGCCGGGAAGATGGGCGGCGATGAGATCCGCGACGAGACGCCGGTTGTCGTCAAGGGTCGAGAGCAGGCCGTCGAGCCACTCATCGCTCTCTGCACTGAACGCCGCGACGGCGGCGAGAACACCGAACTGGCCGGTACGCCACTCCACCTCTATCGGCAGAGAGCGCACCACCCGCGTCGGGTCATCGGATGCCGTGACCATCAGAGCGCACTTGAGCCCAGCCAGATTGAACGCCTTGCTCGCGCTGACGAGGGCGTACCCGATCTCGCGCGCGGCATCCGACACAGCGAGGAACGGTGTGAATCCGGCTTCCGGCTGAGCGAGCGGCGCGTGAATCTCATCGGAGACCACCGCCGCCCCGTGCGCAGCGGCGAGCTCGGCGAGACGTGCGAGGGAGACAGCGGAGTGCACGGTACCGGTCGGATTGTGCGGGCTGCACAGCAGCACGGCGCGTGCGCCGCCCTCGAGCGCTGTGCGGATGCCGTCGAGGTCGATCTCCCACGCCGTTCCTGTGTCGCGCAGCGGCACGCGCTCGACGACCGCGCCGGCTTCCTCCACGAGATCGTAGAACGGCGGGTACACGGGCGGCATCACGATCACACGTTCGCCCGGTGACGTAACGCGCCGGAGGATCTCCACGATGCCCATGCTGACGTCGGCGGTCGAGCGCATGCGCCCGGGATCCGGCGTCCATCCGAACCGCCGTTCAGCGAACTCCGCGTACGCCGCTGCGAGTGGTGTGCGCGAGGCGACGTAACCGGTGTCGCCGGTCGCGACCGCGCGCTCGAGGGCCCGCGCGATCGCCGGAGCCAGCGGGAAGTCGGTCTCCGCCACGAACAACGGCAGGACATCGGCGGGATACTCCCGCCACTTCTCGCTCGTGCGCTCGCGCAACTGCTCGAGCGGGAGAGCTCGGACCGACGCGCTCACGGCGGTGTCAGATGGCGAAGCCGAGCGCACGCATCATGTCGCGCCCGTCGTCGGTGATCCGCTCGGGACCCCACGGCGGCATCCACACCCAGTTGATGCGGAATCGGTCGACGACCGAGTCGAGGGCCTGCGCCGTCTGCTCCTCGAGCACGTCGGTGAGCGGGCAGCCAGCGCTCGTGAGCGTCATGTGGATCACGAGTGCGTCGTTCTCGTCGTCCCAGGCGAGATCGTAGATGAGTCCGAGATCGACGACGTTGATCCCGAGTTCCGGATCCATCACGTCCTTGAGAGCCTCGGTGACCTCGTCGAACTTCTCAGGAGCAAGAGTCGCGGTCATGCGATCAGCCTACGCCTCTATCGGGGCTGCAGGGTCGAGGAAACGGTCGTATCCCTCGTCCTCGAGCCGGTCGGCGAGCTCAGGACCGCCTTCTTCCACGATCTTGCCCGCGACGACCACGTGCACGTGGTCAGGACGGATGTAGCGGAGGATGCGGGTGTAGTGCGTGATCAGCAGGACGCCGAGACCGGTGTTCTCCTTGGCGCGGTTCACGCCTTCCGAGACGATCTTCAGCGCATCGACATCGAGACCGGAGTCGGTCTCGTCGAGGATCGCGAACTTCGGCTTGAGCACCTCGAGCTGCAGGATCTCGTGGCGCTTCTTCTCGCCGCCGGAGAAGCCCTCGTTGACGTTGCGCTGCGCGAACTTCGGGTCCATGCGGAGGTTCGTCATGGCGCCCTTGACGTCCTTGGTCCACGAGCGGATCGACGGTGCCTCACCGTCGAGAGCCGTCTTGGCCGTACGCAGGAAGTTCGTCACGGTGACGCCGGGGATCTCGACCGGGTACTGCATGGCGAGGAACAGACCGGCCCGCGCACGCTCGTCCACGGTCATGGCGAGGACGTCCTCACCGTCGAAGGTGATCGACCCGCTCGTGACGGTGTACTTGGGGTGGCCGGCGATCGTGTACGCCAGTGTGGACTTGCCCGAACCGTTCGGGCCCATGATGGCGTGCGTCTCACCCGTGTTCATCGTGAGGGTGATGCCGTTGAGGATCGGGGTCGTCCCGGCCTCGGTGTCGACCGTGACGTACAGGTCGCGGATCTCGAGAACAGACATTCAGACTTCCTTAGTTACAGTCGGATCGATGAGCACGTCGTCGCCGTCGATCTCGACGACGTAGACCGGTACGGGCTCATATGCGGGGAGATTCTGGGGGATGCCGGTGCGCAGAGAGAACGCGGAGCCGTGCGCCCAGCATTCCAGCGTGTCGCCCTCCACGAAGCCTTCGGAGAGGGAGATCTCGCCGTGGGTGCAGGTGTCGCCGATGGCGTGCACCTCACCCGCAGAGTCGAGCACGACGGCCATCGGCACGCCGTCGAGCTCCACGCGCAACGGGGTGTCCTGCTCGAGCTCGCTCAGACCGCAGGCGCGCTGTGCGCTCATGCGCTCACCGCCGCGAGCTCGGCCTCGATGGCGATGAGCAGCTCCTCCTCGAGGGCCGGAATGCCGAGCCGCTGCACGATGTCGGTGAGGAAGCCGAGGACGACGAGACGGCGTGCCTCTTCCTCGGTGATCCCTCGTGCCTGCAGGTAGAACAGCTGCTCGTCGTCGAAACGACCGGTCGCGCTCGCGTGGCCCGCACCGAGGATGTCGCCGGTCTCGATCTCCAGGTTGGGGATCGAGTCGGCGCGAGCGCCTTCGGTGAGCACCAGGTTGCGGTTCGCCTCGTACGAGTCGGTGCCGGTGGCGTCCGCACCGATCAGCACGTCGCCGATCCACACGCTGTGCGCGCTCTCGCCCTGCAGCGCGCCCTTGTACAGCACGTCGCCCTTGGTGTGGGCGCCCTTGTGGTGCAGGTAGACCTGACTCTCCAGGTGCTGCCCCGCATCCGCGTACGAGAGTCCGTAGAGGTAGCCCTCCGAGCCGCTGCCCGCGAGCTCGACGTTCGGGTTCACTCGCACGAGTCCGCCGCCGAAGCTGACCACGAAGTGCTTGAGCACGGCGTCATTGTCGACGCGGGCCTGGTGCGATGCGGCGTGCACGGCGTCGTCGTCCCAGCGCTGCACCGACACGACGGTCAGCCGGGACCCGGCGCGCGCGATGATCTCGACGTTCTGGGCGTACTGCGCGGACCCGAGGTGACGCAGGATCACCGTGGCCGAGCTGTGCTCGAGCGCCTCGATCACGATGTGGGCATCGGCTCTCGCGTCCGCCCCCTTGCCCGTGATCGTCACGACGATCGGCTCTGCGACCTCCTCCTCGCGCGGGATGCGCACGTGGAGGGACTCGCTCGCGCCCTGCCATGCGACGGCCGAGACGACGTCCTCGGAGAGGAAGTGCTCGCCGCGCGGCGCGGTGCCGGCGGTCAGCGGCTCGGCGATGTACTGATCGCCGGTCGTGATCTCGTAGTCGACGCCGTCGTTCTGAGCCGCGACGGCGAACATGCCCGAGAGACGGTCGACCGGGGTGTGCTTCCAGTTGACCTCACGGCCGGTCGGTGCACCGAAGTCGCCCGGCTCGAATGAGCGGGGTCGCGCCGAACGCGTCTGCACCGGAACGAATCCGGCAGCCGCGACCTGCGCGGCCGGGTCGATGTGCGCGCCTGCCTGGGGCGCGTTCGTCTGCTGCGCCTCGCTGGGCGCTGTCGTCGAGGCCGCCATTTAGCCGACCGATCCTTCCATGCCCATCTCGATGAGCTTGTTCAGTTCCATGGCGTATTCCATCGGCAGCTCGCGCGCGATCGGCTCGATGAAGCCTCGCACGATCATCGCCATCGCCTCGTCCTCGGGCATGCCGCGGGACTGCAGGTAGAAGAGCTGCTCTTCGCTGACCTTCGAGACGGTGGCCTCGTGGCCGAGCTGCACGTCGTCGACGCGGATGTCGATCGCCGGATACGTGTCGGAGCGGGACTTGGTGTCGACCAGCAAGGCGTCGCAGCGCACGGTGTTCGCGGAGTGGTGCGCGTTGGCGTCCACTCGGACCTCGCCGCGATAGCCGGCGCGACCACCGCCGCGGGCGATCGACTTGGAGACGATCGAGGACTGCGTGTACGGAGCCATGTGGATCATCTTCGCGCCGGCGTCCTGGTGCTGGCCGGGGCCGGCGAAGGCGACGGAGAGCGTCTCGCCCTTGGCGTGCTCACCCATCAGGTAGATCGACGGGTACTTCATCGTGACCTTGGAGCCGATGTTGCCGTCGACCCACTCCATGGTGGCGCCCTCATGGGCGACCGCGCGCTTGGTGACGAGGTTGTAGACGTTGTTCGACCAGTTCTGGATCGTCGTGTAGCGAACGCGTGCGTTCTTCTTCACGATGATCTCCACCACGGCGGAGTGCAGCGAGTCCGACTTGTAGATCGGGGCCGTGCAGCCCTCGATGTAGTGGACGTAGCTGTCCTCGTCGGCGATGATCAGGGTCCGCTCGAACTGCCCCATGTTCTCGGTGTTGATGCGGAAGTAGGCCTGCAGCGGGATCTCGACGTGCACGCCCTTGGGCACGTACACGAACGATCCGCCCGACCAGACGGCCGTGTTGAGCGCGGCGAACTTGTTGTCACCGGCCGGGATCACGCTGCCGAAGTACTCCTCGAAGAACTCGGGGTGCTCGCGCAGCGCCGTGTCGGTGTCCATGAAGATGACGCCCTGCTGCTCGAGGTCTTCACGGATCTGGTGGTAGACGACCTCGGACTCGTACTGCGCGGCCACACCGGCGACGAGGCGCTGGCGCTCGGCCTCCGGGATCCCGAGACGCTCGTAGGTCTCACGGATCTCGGCGGGAAGGTCTTCCCACGACTGCGCCTGCTTCTCGGTGGAGCGGACGAAGTACTTGATGTTGTCGAAGTCGATGTCGCTGAGATCTGCACCCCACGTCGGCATCGGCTTGCGCCCGAACAGCGACAGGCCCTTCATACGGGTCTTCAGCATCCATTCGGGTTCGTTCTTGAGCGCGGAGATGCCGCGAACGACGTCTTCGGAGAGACCTCGCTTCGCGATGGCGCCTGCGGCGTCCTCATCGTGCCAGCCGAACTCGTACACCCCCAGACCATCGAGCTCCGGGCGGTCGATCAGCACATCCGACATCACACTCTCCTTGTCAGGCCTCAACGGTGTCATCCGCCCCGACACCTCATGGCCCGCTCGAGTTCACGGGTGTGGGTGCCGCTGGTGGGCCTCATCACGGACGCATTCTTCGCGCCTAAACTGTTGGTGATGCACCTCGCGCTTTCCGCGGGCATCGCAACAATCCGATTCTACAGGTTCCCCCTGACAAACGGGCCGCGCCCGTACGCTCGGGCGCGGAACCGGAGGACACATGCCCGACACCGCAGCGCGCGCCGCCACTTCACCATACGAGGGCCGCGGGGACAGCCACTCCCCAGCCTTCGGCCGACCGCTGCGAGTGCTGGCGTGGCTGTCGTTCATCGCCGAGGTGATCATCATCGCGACCGGCGGAGCCGTGCGTCTGACCGGGTCCGGTCTCGGATGCTCTGAGTGGCCGCTGTGCACGCCGGAATCGCTGGTGCCGACACCGGAGCAGGGCATCCACGGCGTCATCGAGTTCGGGAACCGGACGATGACGGGCGTGGTCGGCATCATCGCGATCGCCGTGCTCCTGCTCACGTTGACCGCCGTCGGCGGACGCCGCTCGCTCAAGGCCGCACTGTGGTTCGCGCTCGGAGGAATCGGCGCAGGCGTGCTCTGCTTCGCCGTGGCCTGGGCGGCCGGGGTCCCGGCATTCCCGTTCTTCTCACTCGGACTGCTGCTGGCGACGGTGGTGGGCGCCGTGCACTCGATGCGGATCACTCCCCGTCGACGCGATCTGACCCTGCTCGCGTGGATCGTGCTGATCGGCGTGGTCGCGCAGGCCTTCGTCGGAGGCATCACCGTGCTCACGGGCCTCAATCCCTACATCGTGGGCTTCCACTACGCATCGTCGCTCCTCCTGGTGTGCGTGACCGCTGCGTATCTGGTGCGGATGTACGAGCCCGGCACGAACCGCGAGCGCGTCGTGCCCCGCTGGTTCGCGATCCTGTCGCACATCACCGGCCTCGCGCTGGCCGTGACCATCTTCTTCGGCGTGCTGACGACAGGCTCCGGACCGCACTCCGGCGACGCGAACGTCGTGCGCGACGGCTTCGACGCCACGATCCTCGCGCATGTGCACTCCTGGCCCGGGTACGTCCTCGCCGCCCTGGTCGCGGCCCTGACCGTGATCGCATGGGTGCGACAGCTCGCTCCGCGCCGCTGGCTGCTGGTGCTCGTGGCCGCGATCGTCGTGCAGGTCGGGGTCGGCATCTGGCAGTCGCGTGAGGGATTGCCGGAGCTGCTGGTGGGCATCCACATGGTGCTCGCGTCGCTCTCGGCGGCGGCGTACACCGTGACGGTGCTGCGCATGAAGCGTCCGATGCCCTGAGGAGAGCGGGGTCGGGGCCGTGCGCACAGGCCGCGCATAAGCGCTGCACAGCGCGCGCATCAACGCGTCCGTGAGGCTCGTCGGCATGAAGAAATCACTCACACGCAGCGTCTCGTACTGGCTCCTGCTCGTCCTCTCGCTCGCTTCCGCCGCCGTCGGCGGCTGGATCATCTCCGACAACACCGCCACCATGACCGCTCGCCTGCTGGACGGAACGGCGACCGGGGTCGAGGTCTATGTCGGCCAGCCGTGGATCGTCGTCGGCGCCGCGCTGCTGGGAGCCGGAGTGATCGGAGTGCTCCTCACGCTCGCGCTTGCGGCGGCGAAGTCGCTCGTCCCCCACGCCGCCCCGGCCGTCGTCGAGCAGATCGACTGGTCCGCGCAGGCCGATGAGGCTACCGGATCACGCACGGACGCGGCGCACGAAGACGCCGAAGCCCCGACCGATTCAGCGGCCGAGACCGCAGACGATGACGCCGAAGAGGATCAGAACGGCAGCAGCGGGTCGACCGCCACGGCCACGAATATCAGCGTCAGGTAGGTGATGGAGGCGTGGAACACCCGCATCGGACGCGGGTTCGTTCCACGCACCGCCTGCGAGTACAGCCGGTGCGACTCGTACACGAACCACCCGCCGAACACCACCGCGGACACGGAGTACACCAGACCCATGTCGGCCACCGGGATCAGCAGCAGCGAGCACGCGAGCGTGGCCCATGCGTACAGGATGACCTGGAGTCCGACCTGGGACGCGTTGCGGGTGACGCCGAGCATGGGGACGTCGGCGCCCTCGTAGTCGTCGCGGTACTTCATCGACAGCGGCCAGTAGTGCGCCGGCGTCCACAGGAACACCAGCGCGAACAGCACGACGGCGGGCCACGCCACATCACCGGTGACAGCGGACCAACCGATCACGACGGGGAAGCACCCGGCGATTCCGCCCCAGATGATGTTCTGCTCGGTACGGCGCTTGAGGATCATCGTGTAGATCACGACGTAGAAGAAGATCGCTGCCACCGACAGCGCGGCTGTCAGCCAGTTCGTCGTCGCGAGCAGCCAGAGAGTGGATGCCACGGCGAGAGTCCAGGAGAAGATCAGCGCGGCGCGCGGCGAGATCTCGCCGGTGACCAGCGGACGCTTCGCCGTGCGGTGCATGTGGGCGTCCATGTCCCGATCGAGGTACATGTTGAACGACGCCGCGGACCCTGCGCTCATCGAGCCGCCGATCACCGTCGCGAGCACGAGCCACAGGTTGGGCATCCCGCCTTCGGCGAGGAACATGACGGGCACGGTGGAGACGAGCAGAAGCTCGAGCACGCGCGGCTTCGTCAACGAGACGTATGCCTTGATCGTCTGGCCGATCGGCCGTTTCACCGCCGTCGCCTCGGACATAGTCGAGATATCGATCGCCTCCCAGCGCACACTCCGCCAACCCTTCCAGTCTAGGACACGCCGGTGGCGCGACTTGCGACGTAAGAGTCGTTTCACGCTCCGCCGTGCCCCGCTATGCTGAAACCACTCGCGCGCCCGGCGCTGTGCTCCTGTCCGTGACGTTGCGGAGGCGCAGGGAATTCGGGCGCCCTCGTAACCGTTGGAAAGGGCATGACCTTGTCGGAATTGCAGTGGGAAGAGATTGACCGGCGCGCGGTGGACACCGCACGGATTCTGGCGGCGGATGCTGTCGAGAAGGTCGGCAACGGTCACCCTGGCACAGCGATGAGCCTTGCTCCTCTCGCCTACCTCCTCTACCAGCGCGTTCTGCGCCACGACCCGGCTGACACCGACTGGCTCGGCCGGGACCGATTCATCCTCTCCGCGGGTCACTCCTCCCTGACGCAGTACGTCCAGCTCTACCTGGGCGGCTTCGGCCTCGAGCTCGACGACCTGAAGTCGCTGCGCACGTGGGGCTCGAAGACTCCGGGTCACCCCGAGTTCGGCCACACCAAGGGTGTGGAGATCACGACAGGGCCGCTGGGTCAGGGCCTGGCGTCGGCCGTCGGCTTCGCGTACGCGGCACGCTACGAGCGCGGCCTGTTCGACCCGGAGGCCGCCGAGGGCACGAGCCCGTTCGATCACTTCGTGTACGTGATCGCCGGTGACGGCGACCTGCAGGAAGGCGTCACCAGCGAGGCGGGCTCACTCGCCGGTCACCAGCAGCTGGGCAACCTCATCGCGTTCTACGACTCCAACCAGATCTCGATCGAGGACGACACGAACGTCGCCTTCACCGAGGACGTCGCGGCGCGCTACGAGGCGTACGGCTGGCACGTCCAGACCGTCGACTGGAAGAAGAGCGGCGAGTACGTCGAAGACCTCGCTGAGCTCTCCGCCGCCGTCGAGGCCGCGAAGGGCGAGACGGACAAGCCGTCGCTCATCATCCTGAAGACCATCATCGGCTGGCCGTCGCCCGGCAAGCAGAACACGGGCAAGATCCACGGTTCGGCTCTCGGCGCAGACGAGCTCGCGGCGACCAAGAAGGTGCTGGGCTTCGACCCGGAGCAGACCTTCGTCGTCGCTGACGAGGTCATCGCGCACACCCGCGCGCTGGCCGACCGCGCCTCCGAAGCCCGTGCCGCCTGGCAGGAGTCCTTCGACGCATGGGCCGCCGCGAACCCCGAGCGCAAGACTCTGCTCGACCGACTCCTGGCCAAGGACCTGCCGACGGACATCGCCGCCGCGCTGCCGGCCTTCGAGGCGGGCAAGGAAGTCTCCACCCGCGCCGCGTCCGGCCAGGTCATCAACGCCCTGGCTGCCGAGCTTCCCGAGCTGTGGGGTGGTTCGGCCGACCTCGCCGAATCGAACCTCACCACGATCAAGAACGCCCCCTCGTTCATCCCGGCCGAGTGGTCGACGCACGAGTGGTCGGGCAACCCCTACGGGCGCGTGCTGCACTTCGGCATCCGCGAGCACGCCATGGGAGCGATCGTCAACGGCATCGTCCTGCACGGTCCGACGCGCGCCTTCGGCGGCACGTTCCTGATCTTCAGCGACTACATGCGCCCGTCGGTGCGACTGGCCGCGCTGATGAACATCCCGAGCATCTTCGTCTGGACGCACGACTCGGTCGCGCTCGGAGAAGACGGTCCGACCCACCAGCCGATCGAGCAGCTCGCGACGCTGCGCGCCATCCCGAACTTCGCGGTGGTGCGACCTGCGGACGCGAACGAGACCTCGGTCGTCTGGCTCGAACTCCTCCGCCGCCACGCTGGGCCGGCAGGCATCGCCCTCACCCGTCAGAACATCCCCGTGTTCGAGCGCGGAGAGGGCGCAGCATCCGGCGACGTGTTCGCGTCCGCCGACAACGCGACCAAGGGCGCCTACGTGCTCGCCGAGGCGCCGAACGGCACCCCGGACGTCATCCTCATCGCGACGGGATCCGAGGTGCAGCTCGCCGTCGCAGCACGCGAGACGCTCGCCGCTGACGGCATCAACGCCCGCGTCGTGTCGGCTCCGTCGCTGGAGTGGTTCGAGGAGCAGGACGCCGCGTACCGCGAGTCGGTGCTGCCTGCAGCCGTCACCGCTCGGGTGTCCGTCGAGGCGGGCTCTGCGCTCACGTGGCGCGGCATCGTCGGAGACAAGGGCCGCTCGGTCGCGATCGATCACTTCGGCGCATCCGCCGATTACAAGACACTGTTCCAGGAGTTCGGCATCACCGCCGAGGCCGTCGTCGAGGCGGCACGCGCAACTGTCAAGGAGAACGCATGAGCACCCCCACCGCAGACCTCGCAGCCGCAGGCGTCAGCATCTGGCTGGATGACCTCTCCCGCACCCGGATCAACTCCGGGAACCTCGCGGAGCTGATCGAGTCCCGCAACGTCGTGGGCGTCACCACGAACCCGACCATCTTCGCCGGGGCGATCACCAACCCCGACGACACGTCGTACGACGCGCAGGTCACCGAACTGGCCGCATCGGGTGCGACTGCCGAGGAAGCCGTGTTCGCGGCCACCACGCAGGACGTCGGTGCAGCGCTGGACGTCTTCCGCCCCGTGTGGGAGAAGTCCGGGCACGTGGACGGCCGCGTCTCGATCGAGGTCTCCCCCGACCTCGCACACGACACCGATGGCACCGTGGCACAGGCCAAGCAGCTGTGGGCGGAGATCGACCGCCCGAACCTGCTCGTCAAGATCCCGGCGACCAAGGCCGGCCTTCCGGCCATCGCGGAGGCGATCGGTGCGGGCATCAGCGTCAACGTCACCCTGATCTTCAGCCTGGACCGCTACGCCGACGTCATCGACGCGTATCTCACGGGTCTCGAGACGGCCAAGGCCGCCGGCATCGACCTGTCGACGATCCACTCGGTCGCCTCGTTCTTCGTGTCGCGGGTGGACACCGAGACCGACAAGCGCCTCTCGGCCATCGGCACCGATGAGGCGCTCGCCCTCAAGAGCAAGGCAGGCCTCGCCAACGCGCGGCTCGCCTACGAGCTTTTCGAGAAGACGTTCGCCGGCGATCGCGCAAAGACCCTCCTGGACGCCGGCGCCAACCTGCAGCGCCCGCTGTGGGCCTCGACCGGCGTCAAGGACCCGGCGCTGCCCGACACTCTGTACGTCACCGAGCTCGTCGCGGAGGGCGTCGTCAACACGATGCCGGAGAAGACGCTCGAGGCGACCTTCGATCACGGCGTCATCACCGGCGACACGATCACCGGCGGTTACGAGGAGGCCCGTGAGGTCTTCGCCGGGCTCGAGAAGGTCGGCGTCGACTTCGCCGATGTCACTCAGGTGCTCGAGGACGAGGGCGTCGCGAAGTTCATCGACTCCTGGCACGACCTGCTCACCCAGGTCGCCGAGGGGCTCGAGGCGCAGCGATGACGTTCTCGATCCACGCGTCGGGCGCCGCGAAGTCGGCGATCGACGCGGTCGTCCCCCGACTTGTCGGCGATCTCATCGCATCGCGCATCACGGGCTTCGACTCGACGCTCTGGGGCGAGGCCGCCGAGGAGGAGGCCGCCAAGCGTCTCGGCTGGGTGGAAGCCGTCTCGGTGTCACGGCCGCTCGTTCCTGAGATCGTCGCACTTCGCGATGAACTGCATTCCAAGGGCGTCACCCGCGTCGTGCTCGCCGGCATGGGCGGATCGTCGCTCGCGCCAGAGGTGATCACGCAGACCGCGGGTGTCGCGCTCACGATCCTCGATTCGACTGCGCCGGGCCAGGTGCTCGCCGCACTGGATGAGGGTCTCGAGCAGACCGTGCTGGTCGTGTCGTCGAAGTCGGGGTCCACGGTCGAGACCGACTCCCAGCGTCGCACCTTCGAGACGGCGTTCCGCGACTTGGGCATCGACCCCGTGGAGCGGATCGTCGTCGTCACCGACCCAGGCTCGCCGCTGGATGCGTCCGCCCGCGAGGCCGGGTACCGCGTGTTCAACGCCGACCCGAACGTCGGCGGCCGCTATTCGGCGCTCACGGCCTTCGGCCTGGTGCCGTCCGGCCTCGCCGGCGCCGACATCTCAGAGCTGCTCGACGAGGCCGAGGCCACGCTGCTCCAGGTCGCCGTCGACGCTGCGGACAACCCGGCCCTGCGTCTCGGCGCGGCGATCGCCGGCACGAACCCGCGACGCGACAAGCTGGGCCTGATCACCGACGGCACGCACATCAACGGTCTGCCGGACTGGATCGAGCAGCTGATCGCGGAGTCCACCGGCAAGGACGGCACAGGAATCCTGCCCGTCGTGCTGCTGCCGGTCTCGCCGGAGCTGGATGCTGTTCCGGCCGACCTGCAGATCGTGCGCCTGGTCGACGACGCGAACGAGTTCCACCTGCGCGAACGTCACGAGGGCGAAGTTCTCGTGAGCGGGTCGCTCGGTGCGAACCTCATCGTCTGGGAGTACGCGACGGCGATCGCCGGACACCTGCTCGGCATCGATCCGTTCAACCAGCCCGACGTCGAGTCCGCCAAGGTCGCCACCCGTGGTCTTCTGGATGCGCGCCCCGAGCCCACTGCTCCGGCGTTCGTCGAGAGCGGCATCGAGGTGCGCGTGTCGGATCCCGCGCTCGCGGTGTCCGGCAACATCGAGGCCGTACTGGACGCCCTGTGGGCCCAGTTGCCGGAGGACGGCTACGTGTCGATCCAGGCGTACGTCAACCGCCTGGAGCTCCCGCAGCTGCAGGGCCTGCGCGAACTGGTCGCCGCCGACTCCGGTCGCCCGACCACGTTCGGATGGGGACCGCGCTTCCTGCATTCGACCGGCCAGTATCACAAGGGCGGTCCCGCACAGGGCGTGTTCCTGCAGATCCTGGAGCGCACCGACGTCGATCTCGAGATCCCGGAGCGTCCGTTCACGTTCGGACAGCTCATCCAGGCGCAGGCTGCCGGCGACGCCGGTGTGCTCGCCGAGCACGGTCGTCCCGTCGTCTCCCTGACGATCACAGAGGACTCGGCCGACGTGCTCGCCCTCTTCGAAGCCGCCCAGAAGTAGTCGTAGGAGAATCCCCCGCCGATGACCGTTCCCGTATCACGCGGCCAGAACCCGCTGCGCGACCCAGACGACCGTCGCCTCAATCGCATCGCAGGTCCCAGCGCGCTGGTGATCTTCGGCGTGACCGGCGACCTGTCGCGCAAGAAACTCATGCCGGCCGTGTACGACCTGGCGAACCGAGGGCTGCTGCCGCCAGGCTTCGCCCTCGTCGGCTTCGCACGCCGCGACTGGGAGGATCAGGACTTCGCCCAGGTCGTCTACGACGCGGTGAAGCAGCACGCGCGCACCGAGTTCCGTGAGGAGACCTGGCAGCAGCTGCTGCAAGGCATCCGCTTCGTCTCCGGCGAGTTCGACAACCCCGAGTCGTTCGTGAAACTCCGCGAGACCGTCGAGAAGCTCGACGTCGAACGCGGCACGATGGGAAACCACGCGTACTACCTCTCGATCCCGCCGAAGTCGTTCCCCGTCGTCACCAAGCAGCTGAAGGAATCCGGGCTGGTCGGCGATGACGAAGGCGATGAGCGGTGGCGGCGCGTCGTGATCGAGAAGCCGTTCGGCCACGACCTCGAATCGGCTCGTGATCTGAACGAGGCGCTCGAAGTCGCGTTCCCGGCTGATGCGATCTTCCGGATCGACCACTATCTCGGCAAGGAGACGGTGCAGAACATCCTCGCTCTGCGCTTCGCCAACGAGCTGTACGAGCCGATCTGGAACCGCAACTACGTCGACCACGTGCAGATCACGATGGCCGAGGACATCGGCGGCGGCGGTCGCGCCGGATACTACGACGGCGTCGGCGCTGCACGCGACGTCATCCAGAACCATCTCCTGCAGCTGCTCGCGCTCACCGCGATGGAGGAGCCGATCAGCCTGAGCGCAGAGCACCTGCGTGCGGAGAAGGAGAAGGTCCTCGCCGCGGTGACCCTCCCCGAGGATCTCTCGCTCGCCACAGCACGCGGTCAGTACGCGGGCGGATGGCAGGGTGGCGAGCAAGTCACCGGATTCCTCGATGAGGACGGGATGAGCCCGGAGTCATCGACGGAGACCTATGCCGCCGTCAAGCTCGACATCAACCCGCGGCGCTGGGCCGACGTCCCGTTCTATCTGCGCACCGGCAAGCGCCTCGGACGCCGCGTCACCGAGATCGCCGTGGTGTTCAAGCGCGCGCCGCAGCACCTGTTCGGACGCTCGAACACTGCCGAGCTCGGTCAGAACGCGCTCGTCATCCGCGTGCAGCCCGACGAGGGCGTCACCATCCGGTTCGGTTCCAAGGTGCCGGGCGCGGGCAGCAACGTGCGTGACGTGACCATGGACTTCGGGTACGGCCACGCCTTCACCGAAGCCAGCCCTGAAGCGTATGAGCGGCTCATCCTCGATGTGCTTCTCGGCGACCCGCCGCTGTTCCCCCGCCACGAAGAGGTCGAGCTGTCCTGGAAGATCCTCGACCCGGTGGAGAAGTACTGGGCATCGCAGGACACGCCGGTGGAGCAGTACGCACCCGGTTCGTGGGGCCCGGCTTCCGCCGACGCCCTCCTGGCCCGCGACGGACGAGTCTGGAGACGACCGTGATCATCGACCTTCCCGATACGACCGTCAGCCAGGTCGCCAAGCACCTCGTCAAGCTGCGCGAGGAGGGCGGCGCCGTCGCCCTCGGCCGCGTGCTCACGCTGGTCATCGCCGCACGCGAGGACATGGCCGAAGAGGCCATCGAAGCGGCCAATGACGCGTCCCGCGAGCACCCGATGCGGGTCATCGTGCTGTCCGAGCGCGACGGTGACGCACGACTCGATGCCCAGATCCGTGTCGGCGGCGACGCCGGCGCGAGCGAAGTGGTCGTGCTCCGTGCGCACGGCGACGCGGCGAGCAACCAGGAGAGCCTCCTCACCGGTCTTCTGCTCCCGGACGCGCCCGTCGTGGCCTGGTGGCCGGATGACGCGCCGGAAGAGCCCTCCGCAACGCCCCTCGGGCGCATCGCGCAGCGCCGCATCACCGACGCCGCCACCGCCATCGACGTGCGTGCGCAGATCGAGTCCCTCGGGCGTTCGCACGCCCCCGGTGACACCGACCTCGCGTGGACGCGTCTGACGCACTGGCGCGAGCAGCTCGCCGCCGTGCTCGATCAGCCGCCGTTCGAGGAGGTCACGACCGTCGAGGTGCGCGGCGCGGCATCCTCGCCGTCCACCGCGCTGCTCGCGGCGTGGCTCCAGCTCGCCCTCGACGTCCCCGTCCGCTGGGCGTACGAGAAGCGCGAGGAGTGGGACGAAGGCATCAAATCGGTCCGGCTCACCCGCTCGAGCGGCGACATCCTGCTGCAGCGACCGGTCCCCGGCGATGCCGTCCTCACGCAGCCGGGACAGCCTGAGCACGACCTGCACCTGCCGCGCCGCACCCTCAGGGAGTGCCTGGCGGAGGAGTTGCGTCGTCTGGACCCCGACGTCCTGTACGGTCGAGTCATCACCGAGGGCTGGGAGAAGCTGGGTCCGCCCGAGACCGGAGAGTGAGCGACATGCAGGCATCTTCTGCCGAGAAGCTGGTCGGCGTGGAGGCGACGCCTGCAGCCGTCGCCGAACGGGTCGCGGATCGTTTCCTGACCCGCGTGAAGGCGCGCACGAAGAACGGCCGGATCGCCCACATCGCCCTCACAGGGGGGTCGATGGGGAGCACGGTCCTTCGCGCCGTCGCCGCGCATCCGAAGGTCGATCGGATCGACTGGTCGCTCGTGCACTTCTGGTGGGGCGACGAGCGCTTCGTCGCTCGCGCCGATCAGGATCGCAACGCGCTGCAGTCCCGCGAGGCGCTGCTGGATCGTATCGAAGTGCCTGCGCAGAACATCCATGAGATCGCCGCCGCCGATGACGGTATGACGCTCGACGAAGCCGCTCAGGCCTATGCCTCTGAACTCGCCAGGTTCGGTGACGAGGAGCATGACTGGCCGTCGTTCGCGGTGTGCTTCCTCGGCGTCGGACCGGACGGACACATCGCCTCGCTGTTCCCCGATCGCTCCGAGGTGACGGAGACGGATGCGGCGGCGCTGCCGGTGCGCGACTCCCCGAAGCCGCCGCCGGAGCGCGTCACGCTGACGCGTCCGGTGATCAACTCCTCCAAGCGCGTCTGGCTGGTGCTCACGGGCACGGACAAGGCCTCCGCCCTGGGCCTGGCCCTCGCCGGCGCCAGCTACACCAACGTGCCCGCAGCGGGCGCGAAGGGGCGCAAGCGCACGATCTTCTTCGTCGATCAGGCTGCGGCCTCAGAGGTCTCGGAAGACCTCATCGACCAGGCCTACTGATCGCGTTCCGGTGCTGATCCGGGGTCGCGGCCGGGATCGCGTTCCCCGGTGGCCGTGCCCGCGGAGTTCGAGGGTCCGCTCCCCCGCGTGATCCCGAGCTCCTGGCTCTCGCTGAGCACCTGCGGGTGATACCTGGCGAGCCCGACGACTCCCCAGATGGCGATCGCACCGGCGATGCCGAAGCACACCAGCACCCATGGCGGCGCCGCAGCGGCCTCACCGAGGACGAGCATGCCGATCAGCACCGCGATCATCGGGTCGACGACCGTCAATCCGGCGATCACGAGGTCGGGTGGTCCGGAGCTGTAGGCGGTCTGGACGAAGTACGCCCCCACCGCCGACGCCGCGATCAGGGCGATCACGCACACCAGCGTCACCCAGTCGAACTCCTCGGCCTGGACGCGCTTGATCACGGCCTTGGCGAGCGTCGCCACGAACCCGTAGAGGATTCCGGCGCCGACGACGTAGAACAGTGCCCGCATCCGGTGGCGCAGGATCAGCCAGCATCCGCCGAGCACGATGATCACGACCAGCAGGATCGCCAGGATCACGAAGAGCTCGCGATCTGTGATGTCCTGCTCGACGGCGAAGATCGCCGCGAAGAACACGAAGATGAAGATGCCGCCGACGCACGCCCCGATCGCGATGAGCGATCTTCTGGTCGGCGAGTGCCCCGAGACCCGTGCGTTGAGCAGCGTGGTGATCACGAGCGCGATGGCTCCGAGCGGCTGCACGACGATGAGCGGCGCGACGGACAGCGCCGCGAGCTGGCACACGATCGCGAGACCCAGCATGAGCGTGCCGAGGATCCATGACGGGCGGGTGAGCAGTCGCTTGAGCTGCTCGACGCTCAGCCCGCTCGCGCCGTCGGCGCCGCTGAGGCGTTCGACCTTCTCGACTCCGCGGTGCTGGTACTGCGCTCCGAGCGACATGAACACCGCACCGGCCAGCGCGAGAGGAATGCCGAGAAGCAACCCAGGGTTCTGGAAGGCACCGACAAGCTGGTCGCCGACTTCCGCCCCTGACATCCACGCGCCCGCACTCACACTGAAACACTACCGGGCACTTGGCCCGCAGTAGGGTTGTGGCGTGGCTGTTCTACCGATTCGCATCATGGGCGACACCGTTCTGCACTCCCCCGCATCGCCCGTCGGCGAGATAGACGACGACATCCGCACCCTCGTCGCCGACATGTTCGAGACGATGGATGCCGCACCCGGTGTCGGTCTCGCGGCCCCTCAGGTCGGCGTGCCCCTTCGCATCTACACGTACTCCTACGTCGATGACGATGATCAGCCGTGGCGAGGTGTGCTCGTCAACCCCGTGCTGTGGATGTCTCCCCCGGAACCCGGCGTTCCCGACCCGGACGAGGAGTCCGAGGGCTGCCTGTCCTTTCCCGGTGAGCGGTTCCCGCTGCGCCGGGCGGACCGCGTGCTCGTGACCGCCACCGATCTGGACGGCGCAGACGTGCGGATCGAGGTGGACGGGTGGCGTGCCCGCATCATGCAGCACGAGTTCGATCACCTCGACGGCATCCTCTATGTGGACAGGCTCTCGGACGGCGACTGGAAGACGGTGCAGAAGATCGCCCGCAAGCGCGGCTGGGGCAAGCCCGGCGCGAGTTGGATGCCGGGAGTCGACGACCTCGACGCCTGAAGACGTACAGCTTCTGCATAACGAATTCAAAGTTGCGCCTCAGGTTCAGGATGAGTACGGTTCCGGTTGGGGGCGGGACATCGGTGCCCGCTGCAGACAAAGTCCTCGGAGGGGAACTCACATGATGAAACTGCGCAATCGACGAGCGCTGGCACTCGCTGGAACCGCCGTCGCGTTGAGCATCGCGCTCAGCGGTTGCAGCGCGCTTAACAACCTCATCGTGGGCGGCGGCAACGACGCTCAGCGCGATGAAGAGACCGGTGAGGTCACCGAGGGCGACACGATCGACATCTTCTCCCTCAAGGTCGGCGACTGCATGCCCGCGAGCGACACCTCCGGCGAGATCACCGACGCCGACGTCGTTCCCTGCTCCGAGCCGCACGCAGACGAGGTCTTCTTCGAGTTCGACCTCCCGGAAGGCGACCTTCCCACCGACGAGGAGATCACCGCCGAGGTCGAGGCGCAGTGCGTCCCCGCGTTCAGCGAGTTCGTCGGCATCGACTACTACGACTCCGCACTCGACTTCTGGTGGCTCACCCCCACCGAGCAGACCTGGACCCAGGCCGACGACCGCCTCGTGCAGTGCGTGATCTACGAGCCCGACCCCGAGGACCCGCAGGCTTCGCTCGAGGTCACCGGCACGCTCAAGGGCGCCGCACGCTGAACATCGACTGACAAACCAGGAGAGGGGGGG
>NZ_JBLVOB010000006.1:581379-633035 GCF_053543555.1 Microbacterium xerophyticum
GACGAGGCCTCTCCTGGTTTCCGCCGTCACGACATCGGTCACGCCGCGGCGTCGGCGGCCGCGTGCAGGGCGGCGACGTCGATACGGCGCATGCTTCGCAGCGCAATCCCCGCAGCCGTCGCGCGACGAGGGTCGGGGTCGGTGAGCAGTTCGACGAGTGCTCTCGGCACGACCTGCCACGAGAGGCCGAAGCGGTCCTTCAGCCAGCCGCAGCGGCCCTCCTCGCCACCCTGGGAGACGAGTTCGTCCCAGTAGCGGTCGACCTCGGCCTGGTCGGCGCAGTCGATGACGAACGACACCGCCTCGGTGAAGCTGAACTCGGGGCCGCCGTTGAGCCCGAGGAACGCCTGCCCGTCGAGCTCGAACGAGACGGTGATGACGGGTCCGTCGTCACCCATGCGGCTGACGTCGGTGATGCGCGAGTCCGGGAAGACCGACGCGTAGTGCTCCGCCGCGTCGAGGGCCTGTCCGTCGAACCAGAGGTTGGGGGTGATGCGAGGCATTTCGGTTTCCTTCCGTAGTGCCGCCCGCTCGGCGGCTTCATCAGGGAGTCGGAGCCGGTCCACCGTTCTCGACATCCGCGCCGAAGATTTATCGAGTTTCTTCTCCGGACCGGTCCGAGAGCCGAGTTTCTGCATTCAGGAGGTAACGCCGTTCCGCCTCGTTGGCTGTGCGGGCAGCCGCGGCACGGAACGCGGCGGCTCCCCCACGCTGTCCCCGGCGAGCTCGTACAGGTGGGCGCGTACCGCGTGGATGCGGTGGTGATCGCCGAGTGCGGCTGAGGCGACATCCAGTTCCTGCAGAGCGGCGGGAATGCCCTGGGTCATCGCGACGGCGACGGCGGCGTTGAGGCCGACAATCGGATTGTCGGCGAGACGGCCGAGCGCACGGTAGAGGCCCGCGATGCGGGGCCAGTCGGTGTCGGCGTAGGTCGGTGCCTGATCGTGGACCGCGGCGATCGCCGCCTGCAGCTGGTATTCGCCCACTTCGCCGCGGCGCATCGCGTCGGTGAGCAGCACGACGCCCTCGGCGATGTGAGCGGAGTTCCAGCGGGAGCGGTCCTGTTCGGCAAGCGACACGAGACGCCCTCCACCGTCGACGCGCGACGGGCGGCGCGCCTCGGTGAGCAGCATCAAGGCGATCAGGCCCGCGACTTCCGGGTCGTCGGGCAATGAGGAATGCAGCATCCGTGCGAGCCGGATCGCCTCTGCAGCGAGGTCGGGGCGAGCGAGGTCTTCGCCCTCGCTCGCGACGTAGCCCTCGTTGAACATCAGGTACAGCACGTGCAGCGCAGATCGCGTGCGCACGTGACGGTCGTCGTCCGGCGGCGGCTCGAAGCGCCCGCCGGCTGCCCGCAGCGTCGCCTTCGCCCGGCTGATCCGCTGCGCCATCGTCGCCTCCGGCACGAGGAATGCCGCCGCGATCTCGCGCGTCGTGAGTCCGCCCACCGCTCGAAGCGTCAGCGGGATGGCAGCGCCAGGGGTCAGGGCAGGGTGGCAGCACAGCAGCACGAGGGCGAGTGAATCGTCGACGTCGCCGGTGGCGGGCTCATCGGCCGCCGGCGCATTCCCGACGTCCCACGCCTTTCGTTCGCGCCTCCTTCGCGCATCGGCGGAACGGTACGCGTCGACGAGCCGTCGGGATGCCACCGTCACGAGCCACGCGCGCGGATCGTCCGGGAGCCCGGATCGCCACTGCTCGGCGGCGACGATGAGCGCCTCCTGCACGGCATCCTCTGCCCCGTCGAAGTCGCGGTACCGGCTGGCGACGATCGCGAGGGCCCGCGGGGCGTGCTCGCGCAGCAGGCGCTCGAGCGTGCGACGATCCGGCTCCGACGTCACTGGTCGTCGGTCGTCGGCGCGCCGGCCACCGGCCGCCCCTCGATGGGCGCCTGCAGGGGCGCTCCGTCCGGACCGGGTGCCGCCGAGACCTGCGCGGCGATCTCGAGCGCACGATCCCACGACTCGACATCGACCAGCCGGTATCCGGCCAGCAGCTCCTTCGTCTCGGGGAACGGTCCATCGGTGACGACCGGCGTGCCGCCGTCGCTCGTCACGATCCGCGCGGCCTCTGGGCCGGCGAGCCCGACAGCGTCGATCAGCTCGCCGAGTTCGGTCAGCCGCGCGTTCAGCTCTTGCTGGAACGCGATGTGCGCCTGCGCCCGGGGTGCCGTCCACTCGGTCATCGGCGGGCTGTCCGAGACGGTCGGACCGTACGTCTGCATCAGCATGAAGCGCATGCCGTCATTCTTGCAGCGCCGCTCGACTTCCGGAACCCGCGGGCCGTTCAGAAGAGAAGGCCCTCATCCCGCGGCTGCAGGATGAGGGCCTTCTGATCTGGCTCCCCAAATTGGACTCGAACCAATAACCTGCCGATTAACAGTCGGCTGCTCTGCCAATTGAGCTATTGGGGATCAGGCGATGTCGCCGAAGCAACTCCACAATCTTAGCAAACACCCGAGGGTGGTCGTGACACCGGGAACCCTTCTCGGGCGTGTCGGCCGCAGGTCAGCGGCCGAGCGAGTCCGCCTCGGCGTTGGGGACCCAGAGCAGGTCCTTTCCCACTCCGCGGGCGACCACATGACCGGCGCGGAGCATCAGGGTCTCCGCGTTGAGCTCACGGATGAAGGCGGCGTCGTTCGTGACGAGCAGCGCGCCCATCCCCTGCTCCTTACGACGACGGGTGATCGCGTCGAACACCACCGGGCGCACTTCGAGATCGAGATTCGCGAGCGGCTCGTCGGCGATCAGCACCCGCGGCTCCAGCACGAACGCCCTGGCTATCGCGACGCGCTGACGCATCCCGGCGCTGAGTTCGTACGGGAACTTCGCCGCAGTGCCCAGCGGCAGATGCAGCTCGTCCAGCAGCGTCGCGATGCGGATCGAGAGAGCCTTGCTGTTGACGCGCTTCTCACGGATCAGGATCGGCTCCGCGATCACTTCGCTCACCGTGAGTGTGGGCGGCAGATCCGCGCCGGCGCCCTGCGGGATGAAGCCGGTGAGATAAGTCAGCTCACGGTGCCGGCGGCCAGGCTTGCGCACGTTCACGCCGCAGACCTCGGCGGTTCCGCCGACGATGCGCACCGACGGGTCCGTCGAACCTGCGAGCGCCGCGACCAGCGTCGACTTGCCGGATCCGGTGGGACCGGCGACGCAGATGAGCTCTCCAGGGGACAGCGCGAACGTCACCCCGTCGACGGCACGCGTGGGGGCGCCGTGTCCGATGCGATCTATGACCAGGTCGGAGCATTCGATCGCGTGGGAGGAGTGGTGCGTGCGGGACATGGGTTCCATCCTCCCCTGAATCGGTGATCCGAGCCGTTACGACTCGGTGAAGCGCTGGCGCTCGATGTCGAGATCTCTCAGTCGCATCCGCAGCGCTCGGCCCCCGTCGGAATCGGCTGGCACTCTCTGCACGGCTCCGAGCAGCTCGTTCTTCTCGCGATCGAGGCCTCGCAGGATCATACGGCGACAGAGATCCGCCGTCGAGGCGACGGCACCCTGTTCGTCGCGTGCGGGGAACGGCGACATCAGCAACTCCCCCGCGAGCGAGCGGTACGGTTCGCGCACGGCGTTGACGGCATCCATCGCCCAGCCGACCCGAGTCCGGTCCTGCGCGGCCATGATGACCTCGCGGATCGCCTCCAGTGCCGGGTGGCGGAACGGCACCTCGAATGCGCGGGTCAGCGTTTCCTGATCGACCTGATGACCGTACTGGAGCGCCCCCATCAGCGCGCCGCGCTCGAGCGCGACGTCGGCCGTGCGGGGCAGGCCGGCCAGGGTGACGGGCGCGACCGCCGCCGGCTCCGCGCTCTCCTTTGCAGGCTCGGCGGTCTCACGTCGCGCGGGCGCGTGATTCGCACCGCGTGCCGCGCGTTCGACTTCGGCGCGCACCTCGGTGGGGTCCATGCCCAGGCGCCGTGCGAGCACGCGTTCGTACCCCGGTCGCAGCAGACGATCGCGGATCTCGGCGACGATCGGCGCTGCGGCGCGCAGCGCGCCGACCTGCCCCTCGACCGTCGCGAGATCGAAACCAGCGAGCCGCCGGTCGATCGCGAACTCGAACATCGGCACCTTCGCGTCCATGAGCCCGCGCACCGCCGCGTCGCCGCGCTGCAGCCGCAGATCGCACGGATCGAGGCCGTTGGGTGCAACGGCGACGAAGGTCTGCGCGTTGAAGCGGTCGTCCTCCGTGAAGGCGCGCAGCGCCGCCTTCTGCCCCGCCTCGTCACCGTCGAACGTGAAGACGACCTCACCCGAGGCGTTGTCGTCGCCCATCACGCGGCGCAGCACCTTGATGTGCTCGGCGCCGAACGCCGTTCCACAGGTCGCGACGGCGGTCGTGAGACCTGCGAGGTGACATGCCATGACGTCGGTGTACCCCTCGACCACCACGACCCTGCGCGGGTCGCCGCGCGAGATGTCGCGCTTGGCCAGGTCGAGCCCGTAGAGCACCTGCGCCTTCTTGTAGATGATCGTCTCGGGGGTGTTCAGGTACTTCGGCCCCTGGTCGTCGTCGTAGAGCTTGCGTGCGCCGAAACCGATCGTCTGGCCGGTCACATCGCGGATCGGCCACACCAGACGACCGCGGAACCGGTCGTACACGCCGCGCTGCCCCTGCGAGACGAGTCCGGCCGCGAGCAGCTCATCACGGGTGAAGCCCTGCGCGGTGAGGGCCTTCATCATCCCGTCCCAGCCGCGCGGCGCGTATCCCACGCCGAAATGGGCTGCGGCACCGGCGTCGAACCCGCGTTCGCCGAGGAACTTCCGACCGGTCTCCGCTTCGGCCGACAGCAGCTGCCCGCGGAAGAACTCCGCCGCGGCGGTGTTGGCCGCGTAGAGCCTGCTGCGACCGCTGTTCTCAGGTGCGGCGCCGCCGTCCTCATAGTGCAGCGTGTACCCGATGCGGCCGGCGAGGCGTTCGACGGCCTCCGTGAAGCTGACATGGTCCATCTCGCGCAGGAACGAGTACACGTCACCCGACTCGCCGCAGCCGAAGCAGTGGTAGTAGCCGACCTGCGGCCTGACGTGGAAACTCGGGCTCTTCTCGTCGTGGAAAGGGCACAGACCCTTGAGCGAGCCGACACCGGCGGACTTCAGTGCGACGCGCTCACCCACGATGTCACCGATGTTCGTGCGGGCCTTGACCTCATCGACGTCGGCCTGCCGGATCCTCGGCATCAGCGCGCCCTTTCGGCGACGGCATGCTCGGGCTCGTGACCGCGCGGCCGGGGCCGGACGTGGCGCGGAGACCAGATGCCGACCTCGGCGGGATCGACATCCCCCACGAGACGGCTGTGCCAGTCCAGCGCCGTCTGGTCGGTGAGGCTGGCGATCTGGTCCACGACCACTCGAGCGCGCTCCGCATCCGTGGACGCGTCATGGAAGTCGGCGGCGTACGCGGGTTCGAGCACGTCGGCGCCCGCGGTCCACAGGGCATCCGTCGACCAGAGCGCATCCGCCAGCCGCTTGAGGACGCGGCGCTGCTCCTTGTAGACGCCTTTGCGCGCATCGATCGTGACGATGGCCTGGCCCATGATGCCCTTGAGCACGGCGATCTCGGCCTCGACGACGCGTGGCACGACCACGTGCGCGCTGTAGCGGGCGAGCACAGGGCCGCGGTACGTCTCACGCGTGGCTGCGACCGCGGCGCGCGCGAACCGGCCGATCAGGTCGCTGGTGAGGTTCTTCAGGCCGGCGAGGTCGCGCCGGGAACGATCGAACGATCCCAGCCACATCGGCTGAGTCGTCAGGCGGTACAGCGCATCGGCGAGTTCTTCCCTGGTGAAGTCGTAGCCGACCCACTGCTGGATGCGCCCGACCAGCGCATCGTGCTCCTTCGGGTCCGACAGCACCGCGACATCGAGATAACCGTTGACGATCGCGTCCTCGAAGTCGTGCACGGAGTACGCGATGTCGTCGGAGAGATCCATGATCTCCGCCTCGATGCACCGCAGGCGCCCGGGGGCCCCTTCGCGCATCCAGCGGAACACCTCCTCGTCCTCGGGATACACGCCGAACTTCAGGCGTCCGCCAGGATCGGGGATCGGGCTGTCGACCGTCCACGGATACTTGCAGGTCGCGTCGAGGCTCGCCCTGGTGAGGTTGAGGCCGACGGAGTGCCCGTCGGCGTCGAGGACCTTCGCCTCCAGACGGGTGAGGATGCGCAGGGACTGCGCATTCCCCTCGAACCCGCCGATGGGCTCGGCCCACTCGTTCAGTGCGCGCTCGCCGTTGTGCCCGAAGGGCGGATGCCCCAGGTCGTGACTGAGGCAGGCGGTGTCCACGACATCCGCCGAGACGCCGAGCGCGACGGCGAGCTCTCGACCGACCTGGGCGACCTCGAGCGAGTGGGTCAGCCGGTTGCGGGCGAAGTCGGCTGTGCTCGCGGGGCTGAGCACCTGCGTCTTGGCGGCCAGACGGCGAAGCCCGGCCGAATGCAGCACACGTGCACGGTCTCGCGCGAAATCGTCGCGTTCGGAACGATGCTGCTCGCTGAAGAATCGTGCGGTGTCGCGCGCTTCGTAGCCGTCGGTGCGCGCGGTGCCCGACGCTTCGACGGGCTCAGCGGTCGAGCGATCAACCACCACTGTTCTCGATCTCCGCTCCGCGCAGCATCTCGCCGGTGTCGGCGGCGACCTCGCGCGACTCCAGCCACTTGTCGGGCAGCGCGGGGCGCTTGGGCCGACCGGCACGACCGCGCTGGCCCTCGGCATCTGCTCCGGGGTACGGCGCATCCCGATCGAGCTGGCCGAGGAGGTCGTCGATGTGCGCGAGGCTCTGCGCGGTGGCGAGCCCCGTGCGGATGTCGCTTCCCACCGGGTAGCCCTTGAAGTACCAGGCGACGTGCTTGCGGATGTCGCGGCATCCGTGGTCTTCATCGTCGAGGAACTCGACGAGCAGTTGCGCGTGCCGACGGAACGCGTCGGCGACGAACCCGAGGGTCGCGTCGACGGGACGGGACTCCGCTCCGAACGCCGCGGCGAGGTCGCCGAACAGCCACGGCCTGCCGAGGCATCCGCGCCCGACCACGACGCCGTCGCAGTCGGTCTCGGCCATCATGCGCACGGCGTCATCCGCCGACCAGATGTCTCCGTTGCCGAGCACGGGAATGCTCGTCACGGCCTGTTTCAGTTCGCCGATCGCGTTCCAGTCGGCGTGCCCCGAGTAGAACTCGCTCGCGGTGCGGGCGTGCAGCGCAACGGCAGCCGCACCGGCGTCCTCTGCCGCGCGGCCCGCGTCGAGGAAGGTGAGGTGATCGGCGTCGATCCCCTTGCGCATCTTGACGGTCAGCGGGATGTCTCCGGCTGCCTTGACCGCCTGGTCGACGATCTCGGCGAACAGGCCCGTCTTCCAGGGCAGCGCGGCGCCCCCGCCCTTGCGGGTGACCTTCGGCACCGGGCATCCGAAGTTCAGGTCGACGTGGTCGGCGTGGTCCTCCGCGACGATGATGCGCACGGCTTCGGCGATGGTCTTGGGGTCGACGCCGTACAGCTGGATCGACCGCGGCGTCTCGCTCTCGTGGTGGCGGATGAGCCGCATCGTCGTGTCGTTGCGCTCGACGAGCGCGCGCGACGTGATCATCTCGCTGACGTAGAGGCCGGCGCCGTACTCACGGCACAGGAGGCGGAACGCGGTGTTCGTGATGCCCGCCATGGGAGCGAGGACGACCGGCACGTCGAGGTCGATCGGGCCGATGCGCAGGGCGCGAGCGGGGGCAGAAGCGAGAGTCATATCCCTCCCATTCTCCCACCCCTGCGGCCCTCGGCGCCGCACCTCGTCATAGGCTGTGGATATGACCGATTCCAACGTACGCAAGATCCCGTTCACGGACGCGAAGGGCACCGAGAAGACTCTCGACGACTTCGATGCCGACGTGCTTCTCGTCGTCAACGTGGCGTCGAAATGCGGTCTCACGCCGCAGTACGAGCAGCTCGAGCAGCTGCAGCGCACGTACGGCGACCGCGGCTTCAGCGTCGTCGGCTTCCCGAGCAACCAGTTCATGGGTCAGGAACCGGGCTCCATGGAGCAGATCCTGGAGTTCTGCTCCACCACGTACGGCGTGACCTTCCCCGTGAACGACAAGGTCAAGGTCAACGGCAGGAACGCCACCGAGCTCTACAAGGCTCTCAAGCAGACGCAGGATGCCGGTGGCAAGGCCGGCCGCGTGGAATGGAACTTCGAGAAGTTCCTCGTGCTGCCGGACGGTTCCGTCAAGCGCTTCCGTCCGAAGCAGAAGCCGGACGCCCCCGAGATCGTCGAGGCGATCGAGGGCGCCCTGGTCCGCTAGACCGCGGCTTCTTCCTGATCGGCCGGCACGGCGTCGCTGTCGCCGCGCTTCGCCCAGAGATCGCGCAGCACGTTCTCGAACGTCTCCGGAGGCTGCGCACCGCTGATTCCGTACTGGCCGTCGATCACGAAGAACGGCACGCCCTGGATGCCGTAGGCACGAGCCTGCGCCTGGTCCTGTCGGACGGCGGGGAGGTGCCGGTCGCTCGCGAGCGCCGCACGGGCCTCATCGACATCCAGCCCGACCTCGACGGCGAGTTCGACGAGATCGTCGATGCGGCCGACGTGCTTGCCCTCGGTGAAGTACGCCGACATCAGGCGCTCCTCCATCTCGTGCTGCAGACCGTTGGCCTTGGCATGGTGCAGCAGCTCGTGGGCCTTGACCGTGTTCGTGTGCTTCAGCAGATCGAAGCGGTACTCCAGACCGGCGTTCTTCGCAATGCCGGTGACGTTGTCGAGCATGCCCTGCACCTGCTCGCGAGGCATGCCCTTGTGCCCGGCGAGGAAGTCGATCTCGTCGCCGTCGAAGTCGACAGGGGTGTCGGGCGAGAGCTCGAACGAGTGGAAGGTCACCGAGACCTCAGGAGCATCCTCGTCTCCTGCGACGGCTGCGAGGCCCGTTTCGAGATTGCGCTTGCCGATGTAGCACCAGGGGCAGGCGATGTCGGACCAGATGTCGATCGAGATAGGTTGGCTCACCTCTGTTGGAACCTTCTCGATGGCGCGAGTATTCCGTTGGTAGCATCTTCGGATGCTCTCGGCCGACGATCCGCTCCCCTTCCGCCCCGAGCGCGTGCTGATCGCCGGCGTCACCGGCTCGGGGAAGACGACACTCGCACGCCGTCTGGCAAAGACGTGGTCGCTCGAGCACATCGAGATCGATGCGCTCTTCCACGGCCCGGACTGGATCCCCCGCCCTGAGTTCCTCGACGATGTCCGCTCGTTCGCCGCGACGGACCGCTGGATCACCGAGTGGCAGTACACCTCGAAGGGCACCGACGAGATCATGACACCGCGCGCACAGCTCGCGCTCTGGCTCGATTACCCGTATCGGGTGGTGCGCTCCCGTTTGATCCGTCGCACTTGGAAACGTCGCATCCTCCGCACGACGCTCTGGAACGGCAACGTCGAGCCGAATCTGTGGCATGCGCTCACCGTGCGCGGCGACGAAAACATCCTCGACTGGCAGCACCGCACCCGCTATAAGTGGATCGACCGGATGCCGCAGATCGAAACAGAGCATCCGCATCTCACGATCGTGCGTCTCACGCATCCGCGCGAGACGGAACGCTGGTTGAGGGGCCGAAGCGAGGCTCAGGCGGAGGGTGCGTCCACCGCACCGCCGAAGCGGCGATCGCGCGACACGTAGATCTCGATCGCCCGCCACAGTTCCTGGCGGGAGAAGTCGGGCCAGAGCGTGTCGAGGAACACCATCTCCGCGTACGCCGACTGCCACAGCAGGAAGTTCGAGGTGCGCTGCTCCCCGGAGCTGCGGAGGAACAGATCCACATCAGGGATCTCCGGCACGTACAGCTGCCGGCCGATCATCTTCTCGGTGATCGCCTTCGGCTTGAGCCGGCCCGCCGCCACCTCGGTCGCCAGTGAGCGCATGGCATCGACCAGTTCGACGCGCCCGCCGTAGTTCACGCACATCGTGAGGGTCAGCACGTCGTTGCCCTTCGTGAGATCCTCGGCGCGCTGGAGCTCTTTGATCACCGATCCCCACAGTCGCGGTTTCCGCCCTGCCCAGCGGATGCGCACGCCCCACTCGTTGAGCTGGTCGCGCCGACGATGCAGCACGTCGCGGTTGTATCCCATCAGGAAGCGCACCTCTTCGGGCGAGCGCGCCCAGTTCTCGGTCGAGAACGCATAGACCGACAGGTGCTTCACCCCTGCCTGGATGGCGCCGGCGACGACGTCGAGCAGCACCTCCTCACCGGCCTTGTGCCCCTCGATCCGGGTGAGGCCACGCTTGTTGGCCCAGCGACCGTTGCCGTCCATCACTATGGCCACGTGCTCCGGCACCTTGGCGAACGCGGGCGGGTGCACGCCGGTCCAATCCAGCGGACGGTACGCGACAGCGTCCATGTGCGTGTACGGCTTCGGGGTCAACGCGCGTCCTCTCGAGACGAGTCTGAGACATGGGCGAGCGAGCGGATGCCGCGTTCCAGGTGGAACTGGGCATATGCCGACACGAGCCCGGATGCGGCGGCGGTCTCCGCGTGCGGCGCCGCATCGACAGCCTCCCACTCCCCCTGCATGAGGGCCCGCAGCAGCTGCAGCGTGGACTGCGACACACGGGGGCTGCCTGCGGGAGCGCAGTTCGGGCACACGAGGCCGCCGAGCTGGCCGACGAAGTGCGTGTGAGGACCTGGCGCGGCGCACCGCGCGCAATCGCTGAGCGAAGGCGCCCAGCCCGAGAGCGCCATCACCCGCAGCAGGTAGGAGTCCAGGATGCTGCGCGGGGCGTGCTCGCCGCGAGAGAGCGCACGGAGGCCGCCGACGAGCAGCAGGTACTGCTCCGGCGTCGCCTCGGCGTCGCTCAGACGGTCGGCCGTCTCCACCATCGCGTTCGCCGATGTGAACCGGTCGTAGTGCGCGGCGATGTCGGCGCCGTACGCGCCCAGCGACTCCGCCTGCTGCACGATGTCGAGCGACCGGCCCTGATACAGCTGCAGATCGGCGACCATGAAGGGCTCGAGCCGGGAGCCGAACTTCGACGACGTGCGCCGCACCCCCTTGGCGACGGCGCGGATCTTGCCGTTGCGCCGAGAGAGCATGGTGACGATCCGGTCCGCCTCACCCAGCTTGTGAGTGCGCAGGATCACCGCTTCATCTCGATAGGTGGGCACTGTCCGATTATCCTCCGTCCACGACAGAATGGATGCGTGACCGAACCGCTCTTCACCATTCCGCTCTGGGCGGACCTTCTCGGCGTCGGCCTGGGCGGCATCCAGGGGGCGATGTTCGCCTCCGGGTTCCAGGGCCAGCGACGACTCGACCTGCTCGGTGTGGCGATCATCGGCATCCTCATCGGAATGGGCGGCGGCCTCATCCGCGATCTCCTGCTCGGACAGCCACCGGCGACGCTGCAGAACAACTGGTATCTCATCGCCGCCGGTGGCGCCGCCATCATCGGCATGCTGCTGGCCGGTCTCCTGAACCGGGCGAACGCCGTCATCGTGGGTCTCGATGCCGTCGTCATCGGAATGTTCGGTGCTTTTGGCACCAGCAAGGCACTCGGTCTGGGTGTTCCGCCCGTGCCTGCGGTCTTCATCGGCGCATGCGCCGCTGTGGGCGGCAGCATCCTGCGCGACGTCATCATGGGGCTGCCCGTCGCGATCATGCACGTCGGCTCGCTCTACGCGGTCGCCGCCCTTCTCGGGTGCAGCGTGATCGTCACGGTGCACGCCTTCGGCGTCAGCATCACGATCGCGGGCATCATCGGCCTCGTGGTGACCGCGGTGATCCGTGTGCTCGCCGTGATCTTCGACGTCTCACTGCCGGAGCAGCGCCGTCTCTACCGCCGCAAGGTGGCGGCAGAGACCGGCGCCATCCCGATCGTGAAGCCGTAGCGCACGATCGGTTCAGACTGCGGCGAGCTCCGACTGACGGGTGCGGATCGAACGGTTCACACCGGAGACGATCGCCTTCAGGCTCGCCGTGGAGATGTCGCCGTCGATACCGACACCCCACAGGCGCTCGTCGCCCACCTGGAGCTCGACGTAGGCCGCGGCCTGCGCGTCACCGCCCGAGCTGAGAGCGTGCTCGACGTAGTCGTAGACCGTGATCTCGAAGCCCTGAGCGCGCAGCACCTCCACGAACGCGGCGACGGGACCGTTGCCGTGGCCGGACACCGTGTGCTGCTGCTCCTCGTCACGAAGGGTGACATCGAGCACGACGTCGCCCGACATGTCGCTGCGCGTCTGCGTCGCGAGCAGCTCGAAGCGACCCCACTTCGCATCGGCGTCATCCGACGGGAGGTACTCGTCGTTGAAGATCGACCAGATCTGGTCGCTGGTGACCTCACCGCCCTCGGCGTCCGTCTTGGACTGCACGACGCCGGAGAACTCGATCTGGAGCTTGCGCGGCAGGTCGATCGCGTGGTCGGTCTTCAGCAGGTAGGCGACGCCGCCCTTGCCGGACTGCGAGTTGACGCGGATGACGGCCTCGTACGAGCGGCCGAGGTCCTTCGGGTCGATCGGCAGGTACGGCACCGCCCACTCGATCTCATCGACCGTCTTGCCCGCGGCATTCGCCTCGGCGGCCATCGCCTCGAAGCCCTTCTTGATGGCGTCCTGGTGCGAGCCGCTGAAGGCGGTGAAGACGAGATCTCCCGCCCAGGGGCTGCGCTCCGGCACCGGCAGCTGGTTGCAGTACTCGACTGTGCGCTTGACCTGATCGATGTCGCTGAAGTCGATCTGCGGGTCGATGCCCTGCGTGAACATGTTGATGCCGAGGGCGACGAGGTCGACGTTGCCGGTGCGCTCGCCGTTGCCGAACAGGCAGCCCTCGATGCGATCGGCACCGGCCATGTACCCGAGCTCCGCCGCGGCGATCGCCGTGCCCCTGTCGTTGTGGGGGTGCAGCGAGAGGATGATGTTCTCGCGGTGGGCGAGGCGACGGCTCATCCACTCGATCGAGTCGGCGTAGACGTTCGGCGAGGCCATCTCGACCGTGGCGGGCAGATTGATGATGACCTTGCGATCCGGCGTCGGCTCGAAGACCTCGATGACCTGGTTGCAGATGTCGAGGGCGAACTCGAGCTCGGTCCCCGTGTAGCTCTCCGGCGAGTACTCGTAGTACACCTGAGTCTCGGGGATGCGCTTCTCGTACTCGCGGCACAGACGTGCGCCCTCGAGTGCGATGTCGATGATGCCCTGCTTGTCGGTGCGGAACACGACGTCGCGCTGCAGGATGCTGGTGGAGTTGTACAGGTGCACGATCGCCTGCTTCGCGCCGGCGATCGACTCGTAGGTGCGCTCGATCAGATGATCGCGCGCCTGGGTCAGCACCTGGATGGTTACGTCGTCGGGGATGAGGTCCTCTTCGATCAGCTGACGCACGAAGTCGAAGTCGGTCTGGCTGGCCGACGGGAAACCGACCTCGATCTCCTTGTAGCCCATGTCGACCAGCAGCTGGAACATGACGCGCTTGCGCTCTGGCGACATCGGATCGATGAGCGCCTGATTGCCGTCGCGCAGATCGACCGCGCACCAGCGGGGTGCTTCGGTGATGCGCTGGGACGGCCAGGTGCGGTCGGGAAGATCGACGGTGATGAGCTCGTGGAACGGCCGGTACTTGTGGATCGGCATCGCGGACGGGCGCTGGGACTTGTGCATGATGGGCTTCTTCTCTTCGTCAGAATGATCGGGCCAACACAAGCGCCGCGACGAGGAAGGCCCTAGTTTGAGGACTCGTCGCGGCAGCTAAGAAGAAGCAGTCCGCCGAATGGCATGTGGTCATGCTAGCAGGGTGTGATCATGCTCACGCACCGCGTCACACGATGAGTGCGAGTTTTCCACCGGGATGGCCCTCAGCCAGAAGACGTACGCCTTCGCGCGCATCGGCCAACGGATAGGTGCGAGCGACCGGCACCTCGAGGAGTCCCTGCTGCGCGAGAGCCACGAGTTCGCCGCGGATGCTGTCGCGAAAACGCTGACTGTCCGGCAATACCCCTGCGATCCAGCGGAAGCCGTCACGTTCCGCACGCCGAGCGGCTGCGATCGTGACGATGCGTTCACGATCGCGCACGAGTTCCAGTGATGCGTCGACGGCTTCGTCCGTGCCGACGGCGTCCAGCGCGGCGACGATCGGAGCGTCCGTGACCGCACGCGCGCGCTCGACGAGGCCCTCCCCGTAGACGATCGGCGTACCGCCGAAACGACGCACCTCGTCGAAACGGGCCTCGCTGGCGGTGCCGATCACGTGAATCCCGCGGTGCGCGGCCTGCTGCAGCACGCTCACACCCACCGCACCGGATGCCCCGTGCAGCAGGATGGTCTCCCCCGCCTGCGCGGCCGTCAGGACGAGCATCTCCCTGGCGGTCGTGCCGGCGAGCAGGAGGTTCGCTGCGGCCGCGTGGGTGAGGGTCGTGGGCTTTGCGAACGCCTTCTCCGCCGGGATCGTGAGCTCGGTGGCGTATCCGCCCTTGACCCGGTAGGCGATGACCTCGTCGCCCACCTGCGCGGTGCCGGAGCCGATCACGGTGTCCGGGCCGATCGCCGTGATCTCGCCCGAGATCTCACCGCCGATGGGGAACGGGAACTCGACGGTCGCGTTCGCTGCGACGCGTTTGTAGTCCGACGGGTTCATCCCGGCCGCATGCACGCGGACGGTGACCTCGCCCTGGCCGGGCGCGCTCACGTCGTACTCGACGAGCTCCCACGTGTCGGGTGTTCCCGGCCGCGTCGCGACCCAGTGCTTCGCCATGTCAGAACCCGAGCTTGCCCAACTGCTTCGGGTCGCGCTGCCATTCCTTGGCGACCTTCACATGCAGCGCGAGGAAGACCCTGGTGCCGAGCAGCTCTTCGATCCCGACGCGGGCACGCTTGCCGACATCCGCCAGGCGCTTGCCCTTGTGGCCGATGATGATCGCCTTCTGGCTGTCGCGTTCGACGACGATCTGGGCGTGGACGTCGGTGAGATCGCTGTTCTCGCGTGGAGCCACATCGTCGATGACCACTGCGATCGAGTGCGGCAGCTCATCGCGCACGCCCTCCAGCGCGGCTTCGCGGATCATCTCCGCGATCCGATCCTCCTGGGACTCGTCGGTCGTGATCCCCTCGGGGTACAGCGCAGGCCCCTCCGGCATCATCGCGAGCATCTCATCGGTGAGCACATCGAGCTGCTCACGCGTGAGCGCGGACAACGGTATGACGGCGGCCCAGTCCTCGCGCAGCGCATCGACCTCGATCAGACGCTCGGTGATCTGGTCGCGATCGGCGATGTCGGTCTTCGTGACGATCGCGACCTTCTTCGCGCGTCCGTACCCGTCCAGCGAGGCGGCGATCCGGCGATCGCCCGGCCCGACCTTCTCCGTCGCCGGCACGCAGAAGCCGATCACGTCGACATCGCCCAGCACCTGCTCCACGAGGTCGTTGAGTCGCTCTCCGAGCAGCGTGCGGGGCTTGTGGATCCCCGGGGTGTCGACGATCACGAGCTGACCGGCAGGACGGTTCAGGATGCCGCGGATGGCGCGCCTGGTCGTCTGCGGCTTCTCGCTGGTGATGGCGATCTTCTCGCCCACCAGAGCGTTCGTCAGGGTGGACTTTCCGACGTTGGGACGCCCGACGAAGGTCGCGAATCCGCTGCGGGTGATCTCAGTCATCGTGTCTCTCCATCGTGCGTGTCCTCATTGGTGCCGGCCGCCCGTTCCACGAACACCGTGGCGATGCCCCTGCCCCGGCCGCGCGACGCGCCACCGGTCAGGACGAGCCCGTCGATCGTCGCCGTCACTCCCGGTTGCGGGATCTGATCGACGGCTTTACCGAGCAGCCCGCCGATCGAGTCGACGTCCTCGTCCTCGAGCTCGATGCCGAAGAGATCGCCCACGTCGTCCAACGACAACCGCGCGCTGACACGGTAGCGACCATCGCCCAGTTCCACGACCTCCGCGGCGGCGTGGTCGTACTCGTCCGAGATCTCCCCGACGAGCTCCTCGATCAGATCCTCGAGCGTGACGAGGCCGGAGATGCCGCCGTGCTCGTCGATGACGAGGCAGACGTGCACGGCATCGCGCTTCATCTGCTGCAGCAGCGTCTCCGCCCGCATCGACTCCGGCACGAAGGTGGCAGGCCTCGCGATCGGTCGGATCGACGCCGTGCGCCAGGCGCTGTCGTCGCGATACGCGAACTGGACCAGGTCTTTGAGGTAGAGCACGCCGACGACGTCGTCCGCGTCATCATCGACCACCGGCATCCGCGATACGCCGCGTTGCAGGAACAGGGCCATCGCCTCGCTGTTCGTCGCCTCGGCATCGACCGTCACCATCTCGGTGCGCGGCACCATGACGGCGCGCACGAACTGGTCGGTGAAATCGAACACGGAGTGGATGAGGTCGCGGTCGTCCTCTTCGATGAGATCGTTCGAGGCCGCCTCGTCGACCATGCTGAGGAGCTGGTCCTCGTTCGCGAACGAGCTGCGTCCTGTTCCAGGGGTGACCTTGTTGCCCAGCACGACCAGGCCCTGGGCGATCGGACCGAGGATGAGGCGCAGTCCGCGGACGATCGACGCCGTGCCGCGGATCATGCCCTCCGAGCGCTGTCGTCCGAACGTGCGCGGACTCGCGCCGACCAGTACGAAGGTGATGCCCGTCATGAGGATCGCCGCGGCGAGCATGGCCCACCAGAGGTTCTCGAACATGATCGTGAACGCGACGGTGACGAGCACCGCGGCGGTCACCTCCACGAGGACGCGGATGAACGCGATGGCGTTGACGTGGGCGTCCAGATCGTCGGCGATGCGGGAGAGGGCTTGCGCCCTGCGTCCCTCGGACGCCATCTCGGCGAGATCACCGCGCGAGGTGACGCTGTACGCGGCGTCGATGGACGCCATGAGTCCGCCGAACGCGACCAGCAGGACGGCGCCCAGAAGCAGGAGGATCTCGGTCATCGGCCGTGTTCGACGCGCGCGAACCCTTGGATCAGCTCCTTCTGCAGCCCGAACATCTCACGCTCCTCTTCGGGTTCGGCGTGATCGTATCCGAGCAGGTGCAGCAGCCCGTGGGTCGTGAGGAGGATGAGCTCGTCCATCAGGGTGTGGCCGGCGGCCTGCGCCTGGGTCTCGGCGACCTGCGGGCACAGCACGATGTCGCCGAGCAGCCCGGGAGGCGTCGGGCGGTCCTCGGTGCCGGGGCGCAGCTCGTCCATCGGGAAGCTGAGCACGTCGGTCGGGCCCGGTTCGTCCATCCACTGCACGTGGAGGGCCTCCATGGCGCCCTCGTCGACCAGGACGATCGCGACTTCCGCGTCAGCGCTGACGTGCAGCTGGGCGAGGTTGTAGTCCGTGAGGCGCTGCAGCACCGTCTCGTCGACCTCGATGGCCGATTCGTTGTTGATCTCGATCATGATGAGTGTCCTCGTTTCGGCGCGCGGTCCCTCGGACCGGGGCGCAACCCTGCACGGCGCTCCGCGCGATTCGCGAACTCGTGGGCCTGCTCGCGCTCCGCGCGCTGCGCCGTGCGCTGCTCGTCGTACTCGCTGTACGCGTCCACGATCCGGCCGACCAGCGAGTGACGCACGACGTCCGCGCTGGTGAGGCGGGCGAAGTGGATGTCCTCGATGTCGTCCAGCACGCGCGTGACGAGACGGAGGCCGGATGCTCCCTGCGGCAGGTCCACCTGCGTGATGTCTCCGGTGACGACCATCTTCGTGCCGAAGCCGAGACGGGTGAGGAACATCTTCATCTGCTCGGGGGTGGTGTTCTGCGCCTCGTCGAGCACGACGAACGAGTCGTTGAGCGTGCGGCCTCGCATATAGGCGAGCGGCGCGACCTCGATCGTCCCCGTCGCCATGAGCCGGGGGACGACATCGGGATCCATCATCTCGTTGAGGGCGTCGTAGAGCGGGCGAAGATACGGGTCGATCTTGTCGTTGAGCGTGCCCGGCAGGAACCCGAGCCGCTCCCCCGCCTCCACGGCCGGACGCGTGAGGATGATGCGGGTGACCTCCTTGCGCTGCAGCGCCTGCACGGCCTTCGCCATCGCGAGGTAGGTCTTCCCCGTTCCCGCGGGGCCGATGCCGAAGACGATCGTGTTCTCCTCGATCGCGTCGACGTAGTCCTTCTGCCCCTCGGTCTTCGGGCGGATCACACGGCCGCGCGTCGACAGGATCGCCTCGCCGAGCACCTCGCTCGGTCGCGGGCCGCCCTCCTGCCGCAGCATGCGGGCGGAGCTCTGCACATCGCTCGGCGCGAGATCGTAGCCGTCTCTGGTCATCGTGAGCAGTTCCTCCACCAGGGTCTTCGCAGCGGCGACGGGTGCGGCCGCACCGGTCAGGGTGATCTCGTTGCCGCGCACGAGCACCTGCACCTCGGTGTGCTCCTTCTCGAGCATCCGAAGCAGCCGGTCCTGCGGTCCGAGCAGCTGCACCATGGCGATCCCGTCGACATAGATCCGCTCGACGGTCTGGGCAGAGTTGGGGTCAGGCAACGAGGCTCTTCTCGGTCAGTCCGCCCGCGAGGATGTGCGCGTGGACGTGGAACACGGTCTGCCCGGCGTTGGCGCCGGTGTTGAAGACCAGACGGAAATCGCCGTCGGCGTGGTCAGCGGCGAGCTGACCGGCGAACGAGATCAGCTCGGCGAGCAGCTCCGGGTCGCCCGCGGCGAGCTCGGTGACATCGCGGTACTGCTCGGTCTTCGGGATCACGAGCAGGTGAACGGGTGCCTGCGGTGCGATGTCGCGAATGGCGAACAGCTTCCCCGTGGACGCGATGATCTCACCGGGAACGTCACCGTTGAGGATGCGGGTGAAGATCGAGGGTTCCGTCATGTTCCCAGTCTACGGGGCGCGGCCAACGCACGGATGGAATCCTCCACGAGCGCAGCCCCCTTCGCGGGTCGCCCGCGAACGCACCCTGTCCGCGGGTCGTTGAGCGAGCGCAGCGAGACGAAACGGGCTGAGCGAGCGTCAGCGAGTCGAAGCCGGACGCTTCTTCTCACGTCGTTGTCGCGCCTGCCATCCGATCACTGCGTCGAGTCCGCCCTGTGCGAAAGCGACGCGTTTGGCGTGGCTCCATCCCTGGAGATGCTTCTCCCACGCGAATGCCTCGTCGATGCCGTCGAACTCACCGCACCAGAAGAGACTCACCGGCAGCCGTCGCTTGGTGTACTCGGCACCCATGCCCGCCTGGTGCTGTGCGAGTCGCTGGTCGAGGTCTATCGTGCTGCCGACGTACAGAGTGCCGTCGCAGCAACGAAGCATGTACGTGTGTGCCATCCCGGCACCGTGGTTCACGGTGCCGACGCTGCGCTGGGCGCTGTGGATAAGTGCAGCTTTCGACTCGTCGCTGCCGCTCCTCGCTCAAGCCGTTTCGTCTCGCTGCGCTCGCTCAACGACCCGCAGGGACGTCGTGGGTGGAGCGAAGCACCGCGGGCCGAGCAGCGCGGGACGTCGCGCGCTACCAGCGACCGAGCGTCGCGGACAGCACGGCGATCGCCGCGGGGCCTGCCGTCGATGTGCGCAGCACGGTGTCGCCGAGGCGGACCCGTTCGGCACCGGCGGCCTCGAACGTCGCGAGCTCCTCCGGGGCGATCCCGCCCTCAGGCCCGACGATGAGCACGATGTCGCGGTGGTCCGGCCTGACCGACGACAGCCGCGAGTCGGCGGTCGGATCGAGTACCAGCATCCGCTGCCCCTCGGTCTGCGCAACGAGCTGCGCCGTCGTGAGAGGGGCTGACACCTCCGGCACCCATGCGCGATGCGCCTGCTTGGCCGCCTCCCGGACGATCGCGCCCCACCGGTCGCGCCCCTTGACGGCTTTCGGGCCCTCCCAGCGCGAGATGCTCCGCGCTGCCTGCCACGGCACGACCTCATCGACGCCCAACTCGCACGCCGCCTGCACCGCGAGTTCGTCGCGATCGCCCTTCGCGAGGGCCTGCACGAGCACGAGTCGCGTCGAGGGGGCCTCTGCCTGGACACGGCCGGTGATCCTCACGTCGACACGTGACGCTGACACGTCCGTGACCGCACCGTCCAGCCACGTACCTGCGCCGTCGCCGATCGTCACGGTCTCACCGACGCGCAGTCGCCGCACGACCGCCGCATGCTTGGCCTCGGTACCCGTCAAGGACACGATGTCGCCGATCGATGCCGAGCCCGAGCTCTCCACCAGGAAGTGCAACGCCATGGGGGCCTCCGATCAGTGGCGGAATCTGTCGCGCAGCTTCGAGAACAGCCCCTGTTGGAACTGTGCGAGCTGCGGACCGGGCGCCTTCTGCTTCTTCGCGAAGTCCTCGATCAGCGCGCGCTGCGACGAGTCGAGCTTGGTCGGTGTCACGACCTGCACGCCTACTCGAAGGTCGCCGCGCTGGGTGCCGCGCAGCGGCGTGATGCCGCGGCCCTTGATCGTGAGCACGTCGCCGGACTGGACGCCCGGACGGATCTCGAGATCCACCTTGCCGTCGAGGCCGTCGATCGCCGTCTCCGTGCCGAGGATCGCGTCGGTCATCGACACCTCGAGCGTCGCGAGCAGATCGTCGCCGTCACGGCTGAAGGCGGCGTGGGGCGAGACGGTGACCTCCACGTAGAGATCGCCGTTCGGGCCGCCCGCCCTGCCGACCTCGCCAGAGCCCGGCAGCTGCAGGCGCAGACCGGTCTCGACACCCGAGGGGATGTCGAGCGAGACGGTGCGACGAGAGCGCACGCGGCCCTGGCCGGCGCACGTGCCGCACGGGTGAGGGATCGTGGTGCCGTAGCCCTCGCAGCTGCCGCACGGCTGCGACGTCACGACGTTGCCGAGCAGACTGCGCACCTGGCGCTGCACGTGCCCTGTGCCGCCGCAGATGTCGCAGGTCACGGGCGAGGTGCCCGGCTGCGTGCATGAGCCCTGACAGGTCTCGCACAGCACCGCCGTGTCGACCTCGATGTCACGGTGCGCCCCGAACACGACGTCGCCGAGGTCGAGCGTGACGCGAACCAGGGCGTCCTGGCCGCGTTCGCGACGGGACCGCGGCCGGCCTCCCCTGCCGCCGCCCTGGGCTGCTCCGAAGAACGTCTCGAAGATGTCGCCGAAACCTCCGAAACCGCCGAAGTCGCCGCCACCGGCGCCGTCGCCACCGCCCATGTCGTAGCGACGACGCGATTCGTCATCGCTGAGCACGTCGTAGGCGTGGGTCACGCTCTTGAAGCGCTCGGCCGCGTCCTCGCCTGGATTCACATCCGGGTGCAGCTGTCGAGCGAGCTTCCGGTACGCCTTCTTGATCTCGTCCGTCGTCGCGTCACGCGACACCCCGAGAACCTCATAGTGGTCCGCCACAATCACCTTCCTGCATGTGCAAACTGTCGAGCGGTCCGCGTCAGCGGCTCGCTTCGTCCTCATCGAGCATTCGCGACAGATAACGGGCCACAGCCCGCGCCGCCGCGAGATTGCTCGGATAGTCCATGCGCGTCGGGCCCATCACGCCGACCCGCGCCGTGCCGCCTGGCGTCAGGTAGTTGCTCGCCACGATCGAGGCCTCGGGGAGCCCGAACGGCTCGTTCTCCGTGCCGATGCTCGCCGCGAGCCCGTGCTCGTCGGTGACCATCTCACTCATCAGACGCAGCAGCGTCACCTGCTCTTCGATGGCTGCCAGCAGCGGATGGATGCTGCCGCGGAAATCCTGCTCGCGACGCGCGAGTGTCGCCGCTCCCGCCATGACCAGGCGCTCCTGCCGGAACTCGGCGAGCTCCTCGCCGATGATGCCCCCGAGCACCCGCACCGCCGCGTCCGTGCGGTTGTCGCTCTGCCCGTCGACGAGCAGCTGCACCCGATCGGACGCCTCGCGCACCGACTGACCGGTGAGCAGCGCCGACAGACGGGCGCGCAGCACAGCGACATCCTCGTCATCGAGATCGATGGGCAGACCCGCGATGCGCTGCGAGACGCCGCCGGCATCCGTGACGAGCACCACGAGCAGTCGGTTGGGTGCGAGCGCGACGAGCTCGATGTGTGTCAGGTGCGCCCGCGCGAACGAGGGGTACTGTGCGAGCGCGACCTGACCGGTGAGCTGCGTCAGCACCCTGACGGTGCGCGCCATCAGATCGTCGAGGTCGGTCGGATCGGTGAGGAACGACTCGATGGCGCTGCGCTGCGCTGACGAGAGCGGGCGCAGCTGCGCCAGATGGTTGACGAAGACGCGGTATCCCTTGTCGGTCGGCACACGCCCCGAGGACGTGTGCGGCGCGGTTATCAGCTCTTCGTCCTCGAGTTGCGCCATGTCGTTGCGGATCGTCGCGGCCGAGACGCCGAACGAATGCCGGTCGACGATCGACTTGCTGCCGACGGGCTCGTGCGACTCGACGTAGTCCTGCACGATGGCTCTGAGAACCTGAAGACCGCGTTCAGTGACCATGTCGCACCCTCCCATCTGGCACTCGAATACTCGGAGTGCCAATTCTACCCCGCGCGCGCTGAGAGCCGGCGGGAGACCCGCAGCACGCGTCAGTCGGTCAGCGCGCGCACCACGGCATCCGCGAGCATCCGTCCTCGCAGTGTGAGACGCACACGTCCGCGCAGCGCGGCGACGCCGTCGATCAGTCCGTCGGCGATGAGACCTGCGACGCGATCACGATTGTGCTCGGGAACATCGGCGATCGCGAGACCCTCCGCGAGCCTGCTCTCCAGCAGCACGCGCTCCAGCAGGTGCGCCTGCGCATCGGGACGCTCGGTTCCCGCCGCCGGCGATTCGGATGCCGCGATCCGCTGCGCGTACGCGGCAGGATGCTTCACGTTCCACCAGCGGAGTCCCGCGACGTGGCTGTGCGCGCCGGGACCGAAACCCCACCAGTCGCTCCCCCGCCAGTACGCAAGGTTGTGCCGCGAGCGCTGCTCGTCGCTGCGTGCCCAGTTGCTCAGCTCGTACCAGTCGAATCCCGCGGCCGCGAGACGCGCGTCGGCGAGCTCGTACATGTCGGCCTGCAGGTCGTCGTCCGGCATCGGCACCTCGCCGCGACGGATCTGACGCGCGAGCTTCGTGCCGTCCTCGATGATCAGTGCGTAGGCGGAGATGTGGTCGGAATCCAGAGCGAGCGCGTCATCCAGCGATGCCTCCCAGTCGGCGAGGGACTCCCCCGGCGCGCCGTAGATCAGATCCACGCTGACGGCGAGCCCCGCGTCCTTCGCGGCGTCGACCGCCGTGCGCACGTTCTCGGGCTGGTGGGTCCGGTCGAGCGCGGCCAGCACGTGCGGAACGGCGGACTGCATGCCGACCGACAGCCTGGTCACCCCTGCATCCGCGAGCGTTCGCGCGACCTCGGGCGTGACCGTGTCGGGATTGGCCTCCACCGTGACCTCGGCTCCGTCGGCCACCCCGAACGCGTCGACCGCGCGCTCCAGCATCCGCGCCAGGTCTCCGGCCGGCAGCAGCGTCGGCGTTCCGCCGCCGAAGAACACCGTGTCCATCGGGCGCAGTGCGCCCGCATCGGAGAGCACCCGTCGGGCGAGCGCGATCTCTGCGGAGAGCGTGTCGGCGTAGTCCTCCTGCCGCGCACCGCGCAGCTCACCGGACGTGTACGTGTTGAAATCGCAGTATCCGCAGCGCACGCGGCAGAACGGGATGTGCAGGTATGCCGAGAAGGGCACCTCCGCATCGATCGGCAGGTCGGCGGGAAGCCGGCCGTCGGACGGCGCGGGGTCGCCGAGCGGCAGGGGCCCGGCCATCAGAGTCGCGCCATCACAGCGGCGTCGCGTACAGCGGAGAGATCGCGCGGAGGTAGCGCGCGAAGAGCTCTTTGCGGCGACGCTTCACGAGCGTACGCAGCATCCGATAGATCAAGGCGTTGGGTGCGTCGAACGCGCGGACCGTGAACCAGACCTCGTCGGTGCCCTCGCGCCACTCGATCTCGAAGAGCTCCTCACCGCTGACGACAGACCCGCCGACCGTGCCGAGCACGAATCCGATCCGCCGCGGTTCCTCGGTCACCGAGATGACGCGGAGTTCAGCATCGGCACGCATTCCGGCGACCCGCCCATGCAGGCGCAGAGTCATGCCCGGTCCTACGAACGGCACGCCCTCCGCGTCGAAGCGCTGCTCGATCTCGCGCGTGCTCGGCGCGATCGGATTGCCCTCCGCATCGAAGCTGACCCCGGAGTATGCCGGACCGGCAGCGGGGCGCACGTCTTCGATGCCGAGCCCGGCCGCCCGCTGCGCCGTCCACGACAACAGCGCCTCACCGGCGGAGCGGAATCGTTCCTCGCCGCTGCCGATGCGCCAGGAGTCCTCGGCCGGCACGCTGCGCTCCGGCGGGTACTGCATCAGGTCAGGGGCATGAGTGGCCCCGACGGCGGCATAATCCACCGTGTCGTCTCGGAAAGTCCCGCGCCGCATGAGTTCCAGCCTACTTCGGGTTACCTGAACGGACACCTCCCGCGCCGCGGGAGGTGCAATGCTACTTCTTGTCCTTGCCGTCGACGTCACCGCTCAGCGCGGCGATGAACGCCTCCTGGGGGACCTCGACGCGGCCGACCATCTTCATGCGCTTCTTGCCCTCCTTCTGCTTCTCGAGCAGTTTGCGCTTACGGCTGATGTCACCGCCGTAGCACTTGGCGAGCACGTCCTTGCGCAGGGCCCTGATCGTCTCGCGGGCGATGATCCGCGCACCGATCGCCGCCTGGATCGGAACCTCGAAGTTCTGGCGAGGGATCAGCTTGCGCAGCCGCTCCGCCATGAGCGTGCCGTAGGCGTACGCCTTGTCGCGGTGCACGATCGCGCTGAACGCGTCGACCTTGTCGCCCTGCAGCAGCACGTCGACCTTCACGAGGTCGGCGGCCTGCTGGCCGGAGGGCTCGTAGTCGAGGCTCGCGTAGCCCTGGGTCTTCGACTTCAGCTGATCGAAGAAGTCGAACACGATCTCGCCGAGGGGGATGTTGTATCTCAGCTCCACCCGCTCCTCGGAGAAGTACTCCATGCCCAGCAGAGAGCCGCGGCGCGTCTGGCACAGTTCCATCACGGTGCCGACGTAGTCCTTCGGAAGGAGGATCGCCGCCTTCACCATGGGCTCGGCGACCGACGCGACCCTGCCGTCGGGGTACTCGCTCGGGTTGGTCACCGTCACCTTCTCGCCCGTGTCGGTGGTCACCTCGTAGATCACGCTCGGAGCGGTGGTGATGAGGTCGAGGTCGAACTCGCGCGCGAGCCGCTCGGTGATGATCTCGAGGTGCAGCAGGCCCAGGAACCCGCAACGGAAGCCGAAGCCGAGGGCCACCGACGTCTCGGGCTCGTACACGAGGGAGGCATCGGACAGCTTCAGCTTGTCGAGCGCCTCGCGGAGCTCCGAGTAGTCGCTGCCGTCGATCGGGTACAGACCGGAGTACACCATCGGCTTGGGGTCGGTGTAGCCCGGAAGCGCTTGGGTCGCTCCGCCGCGACTGGTCGTGACGGTGTCGCCGACCTTCGACTGCCGCACATCCTTCACACCGGTGATGAGGTAGCCCACCTCACCGACACCCAGTCCGTCGGAGGGGATCGGCTCAGGGCTGGAGACGCCGATCTCGAGGAGCTCGGGGTTCGCGTGCGTCGACATCATCTGGATGCGCTCGCGCGGGGACAGACTGCCGTCGATCATCCGCACGTAGGTGACGACGCCGCGGTAGGCGTCGTAGACGGAGTCGAAGATCATGGCGCGCGCCGGAGCATCCGCGTCGCCCTTGGGCGCAGGGATGTCGCGCACGATGCGGTCGAGCAGCTCTTCCACGCCCACGCCGGTCTTGCCCGACACACGCAGCACGTCCTCAGGGCGTCCGCCGATGAGATCCGCGAGCTCCTTGGCGAACTTGTCCGGGTCCGCAGCAGGCAGATCGATCTTGTTCAGGACCGGGATGATGTGCAGATCGTTCTCGAGCGCGAGATAGAGGTTCGCGAGCGTCTGCGCCTCGATCCCCTGCGCCGCGTCCACGAGCAGGATCGCGCCCTCGCAGGCGGCCAGCGAGCGCGACACCTCGTACGTGAAGTCGACGTGGCCAGGTGTGTCGATCATGTTGAGCGCGAACGTCTGGGAGTCGTCCTGCCACGGCATCCGCACCGCCTGGCTCTTGATGGTGATCCCGCGCTCGCGCTCGATGTCCATGCGGTCGAGGTACTGCGCCCGCATGTCGCGGTCGGAGACGACGCCGGTGATCTGGAGCATGCGGTCGGCGAGGGTCGACTTGCCGTGATCGATGTGGGCGATGATGCAGAAATTGCGGATCTGCGAAGGCGGCGTCGCGGCAGGCGAGAGCGGAGTGAGAGCGCGTGGGGACATGTTCCGACGATTCTACGTTCAGGGGGCCCTAATCCCCGATTCGACTTGACGGGTGATAGTCTCCCGAGGTTGCCTTGGTTCAGATCTGTGGGACTGAGTGCCACGGGCGATCCTCCCGATTCGACGTCGCATCGGACGATCCCGAGCGCGTTGTAAAAGAGAAAGACAAAACCTTGATCAAGTATCTCCTCCGCCGTACCCTCGGCTGGTTGTTGATGATCGTGGTCGCGACCAATCTGACGTTCTTCCTGGCTTGGGGCTTCCTCAACCCCCGGAACAACTTCGTCGGTCGTAGGCCCCCGCTCAGCGAAGAGCAGATCTCCAACCTTCTCCTCCCCCGCAATCTGGACTCCAACGTCCCGATCTGGGAGCGGTGGTGGAACTGGTTCAGCGGGGTGATCTTCCGCTGGGACTGGGGCGTGAGCCCGACGGGCGGCTCGGTGAACGAGCAGCTCGCCTACCGCATGTGGGTGAGCGCCGAGCTCGTGCTCGGTGCGACGATCATCATGACCGTGCTCGGCATCGCGCTCGGCGTGTACACCGCGTCTAGGCAGTACAAGCTCGCCGACCGCATCGGTCAGGCGACCTCGATCATCACGATGAACATCAACGTCATCGTCGCGGCGCTCGGCATCGTGCTTCTCGCGATCGCATTGAACGACTGGCTCGGCGTGCGGGTCTTCTACGTGACGGGCGCCTCCAGCCAGGGGGTGGAAGGCTTCTTCCCCGTCCTGATAGACAAGCTCCAGCACGTGACGCTGCCGACCATCGCGCTCATCATCGTCGGTTACGCGGGAACGCACTTCCTGCAGCGCTCGTTGCTGCTCGACAACATCAACGCCGACTATGTGCGCACCGCGAGGGCCAAGGGGCTCACCAAGCAGCAGGCGATCCGCAAGCACGCACTGCGCACCTCGCTCATCCCGGTGGCGACGCAGGTGGCGTTCAGCATCCCGGCCGTGTTCACCGGCGCGATCCTCACCGAGTCGATCTTCGCGTGGAACGGCATGGGCAAGTACTTCATCGAGACCATCACGAAGAGCGACATCAACGGCGTCGTCGCCACCGCGGCATTCGCCGGCCTTCTGACCGCGCTCGGAGCGATCCTCTCCGACATCGTGGTCGTCGTTCTCGACCCGCGAGTGAGGGTGAGCTGACCATGAGCGAAATGATCGACCCCACCGTCGAGGCACCCGCAGACCCCGTGATCGCCGAGAAGTCCGACGGCAAGCCGATGTCGAAGTGGACGCTGTACACCCGGCGCTTCATGCGCAACAAGCCCGCCGTCGGCGGCATCGTGATCTTCGTGCTGCTCGTCCTGTTCGCGATCATCGGTCCGCTCATCGCGAAGTACGATCACATCGAACTCGACTTCCTCAACCTCGGTACTCCTCCGTCGCTCGAACACTGGTTCGGCACCACGGCATCCGGGAACGACATCTTCGCGCAAGTCGCCGTCGGCACGCAGCGCTCATTGATGATCGCCGTGACCGTGTCGGTGGGAACGACCGTCATCAGTGCCCTGGTCGGCACGGCCGCGGCGTACTTCGGCGGCTGGACCGAGAAGATCAGCCTCACGATCATCCACTTCATGATGGTGATCCCGAGCTTCCTCATCCTCTCGCTGCTGTCGAACCGCTCGGGTGGCGACTGGCGAGTGATCGCGCTGATCATGATCTTCGTCGTGGGCTGGTACTTCCCGGCGCGCGTCATCTGGACGACCGCGCTCTCCCTGCGCGAGCGCGAATACATCCACGCGGCCCGTTACATGGGCGTGCGCGGCATGACGATCGTCATCCGCCACCTGCTCCCGAACATCGGCTCGCTGCTCGTGATCAACTTCACGCTCGGCATCGTCGGCGCGGTCATGGCCGAGACCGGCCTGTCGTTCATCGGCTTCGGCGTCAAGATCCCCGATGTGTCGCTCGGTTCACTGATCGGCTCCGGCGCGAACACCATCACGAGCGCCCCGTGGTTGTTCTACTTCCCGGCCGCCGCCCTGACGCTGCTGACCGTCTCGATGGCGCTCGTCGCCGACGGCCTGCGCGACGCGCTCGATCCCACTTCGGCAGCAGGAGGCCGCGCATGAGCACTGTTCTCTCCGTCCGTGATCTCACGGTCAGCTTCCCCTCCGAGGCCGGCCGCGTCGACGCCGTCCGCGGCGTCTCCTTCGACCTCGAGGCGGGCAAGACGCTCGGCATCGTGGGTGAGTCCGGTTCAGGCAAGTCGGTCACCTCGCTCGCGATCATGGGACTCCTCGACGAGAACGCCCGCGTCACGGGTTCGATCGTGTACGACGGCCAGGAACTGCTGGGCAAGTCGGACAAGCAGATGTCTGTCATCCGCGGCAACGGCATCGCCATGATCTTCCAGGATCCGCTGACGTCGCTCACTCCGGTGTTCACCGTCGGCGACCAGCTGATCGAGGCGCTCACCGTGCACCGCAGCATGTCGAAGCAGGAAGCGTGGGATCGCGCGATCGAACTGCTGCGCGTGGTCGGCATCACGCAGCCGGAGAAGCGCATGAAGGGCTTCCCGCACGAGTTCTCCGGCGGCATGCGCCAGCGCGTGGTGATCGCCATCGCGATGGCCAACAACCCGAAGCTGATCATCGCTGACGAGCCCACCACGGCGCTCGACGTCACGATCCAGGCGCAGATCCTCGACCTCATCGAGAAGGCACAGGCCGAGACCGGTGCTGCGACGATCATGATCACCCACGACATGGGTGTCGTCGCCCGGCTGGCAGACGACGTCATGGTGATGTACGCGGGCAAGCCCATCGAGCACGCGCCGGTCCGCGAACTGTTCCACAACACGCGGATGCCGTACTCGATCGGACTGCTCGGCGCGATCCCCCGCGTGGACAAGGCCGAGAAGGAGCCGCTGACCCCGATCAAGGGCAACCCGCCGCTGCTGATCAACCTGCCTGACGCGTGCCCGTTCGCCGACCGTTGCCCGATCGTGGTCGACGCATGCCGCCAGCGCGAGCCCGAGCTGCTCGATGTGCCGTCGCTGACCGATGCTGCCCACCAGGCGGCGTGCATCCGCGCGCACGAGATCGACGAGAACGGGCTCATCGGCGGTCTCCCCGTCTACCCCGTGCCGGAGATCCCGGAGAGCGACCTGACCCGCACGCCGCGCGAGCAGCGTCCGATCACGCTCGACGTCCGCAACATGAACAAGGTCTTCCCCCTCATGAAGGGTGCGTTCTTCAAGCGCAAGGTCGGCGAGGTGCACGCGGTCAAGAGCGTGAGCTTCGACGTCCGCGAAGCCGAGACCATGGCGATCGTCGGCGAGTCCGGCAGCGGGAAGACCACGACGCTGCTGCAGATCATGGACCTCGTAAAGCAGAACGACGGCGACATCATCATCAACGGCACCAGCGTCAACGACATCACCAGTCACTCGATCGAACGCAAGGTCCGCCGCGACATCCAGATCGTGTTCCAGGACCCGATGGGCGCCCTCGACCCGCGCATGACGGTGGCCGATGTCATCGCCGAGCCATTGCGCGCCATCGGCACCTCGAAGGATGAGGTGCACCGTCGCGTCAAGGAACTCATGGATCTGGTGGGACTCAACCCCGCCCACATCGACAGGTTCCCCGGCGCGTTCTCCGGCGGCCAGCGTCAGCGCATCGGCATCGCCCGTGCGCTGTCGACGAACCCGAAGATCATCGTCCTCGACGAGCCCGTGTCGGCACTCGACGTCTCGATCCAGGCCGGCGTCATCAACTTGCTCGACGAGCTCAAGGCCAAGCTCGGCGTCTCGTACTTGTTCGTGGCGCACGACCTCTCGGTGGTGCGCCACATCGCCGACCGCGTCGCCGTCATGTACCTCGGCGATTTCGTCGAGCACGGCGATGTCGACGACATCTTCGAGAACCCGCAGCATCCGTACACGAAGGCCCTCCTGTCTGCCATCCCGGTGCCGGATCCCGACATCGAGCGCACACGCGAGCGGCTCACGTTCAACCCGGAGACCATGCAGGTCGAGACCTCATCGGTCTGAGCATGTTTCCGGCCGATGACAGCTGGTCACCGTCCGATAACAGTTAGGCGCGATTCACTGCGGCCACACGCATTCGGTGAGCGTCCGAACTATTCTTCCCTGTATGACACGCCGAAAGGCGGAAGGAGAACCATGAAGCAGCACAAGCTGATGGGGGCGATCGCGTTCAGCGGCGTCCTCGCACTTGCCCTCGCGGGCTGCGCGAGCGGCACCGGCGACAACAGTGGCGACGGTGGCGACGAGCCCGTGGAGACGCAGGCGGCGGACTTCAACCCGCAACCTCGCGAGAACCTGCAGCAGGGTGGAGAAGTCCGCTTCCCCATCAACGAGATCCCCGAGCAGCTGAACCAGTTCCACAGCGACGGAACCGCCGACACCATGCGTGTGGCGTACTGGTACATGCCGCAGATCCTGCTGGTGAGCCCGGAGGGCGAGCTCTCCAAGAACGACGCGTACCTCGACGAATGGAAGATCGAGGACGTCGACGGCAACACGACCGTCACGTTCACGTTCACGGACGAGGCCCACTGGAACGACGGCACCGACATGGACTGGAAGTCGGTCGAGAACACCTGGATCGCCAACCGTTCTTCGGAAGAGGGCTACGCGCCCAACGCCACGGACGGCTACAAGCAGATCAAGACGGTCGAGCAGGGCGAGACGGCGAAGACCGCTGTCGTCACCTTCGACGGAGAATACGCCTGGCCGTCGATGGCGTTCCTCACCGGCGGACTCGTGCACCCGGCCATCAACACGCCCGAGCTCTTCAACGAGGCGTTCATCGGCGAGCTGCACCCCGAGTGGGGTGCCGGCCCGTACACGGTCGACAAGCTCGACACGAATGCAGGCTTCGTCTCGTTCAAGCCGAACCCGGAGTGGTGGGGCAATGAGCCGCTGCTCGACGAGGTGACCTTCCAGGCCATGGAGGCGTCGGCATCGCTCAACGCCTACAAGAACGGCGAGATCGACACGGTCGTCGCAGGTTCCAAGGACCGCCTGTCTCAGGTCGAGGACGTCGAGGACTCGGTCATCTACCGCGCCCAGCAGACCGCGAAGACCATCATCATGGTCGACGCCGACAAGCCGCAGTTCGCCGACCTCGACGTGCGCAAGGCCTTCTTCCTCGGCATCAACATCGATCAGCAGAAGGAGATCGCCTGGAACGGCCTCGGATATGAGGAGGAGCCTGCAGGCTCGCTCAACATGTACGGGTTCCAGGAAGGCTACAGCGACTCGTTCGCCGAGGCCGGCCTCAAGTACGACGTCGACGAGGCCAAGAAGCTGCTCGACGAGGCCGGTTGGGTCGAAGGCGAAGACGGCATCCGCGAGAAGGACGGCGAGAAGTTCACGGTCACCTACCCGGTCTTCAGCGACGACCCCACTCAGGAGGCCATCGCCAAGTCGCTCCAGGCACAGCAGAAGGAGCTCGGAATCGACCTCCAGATCGACATCCGTCCGTCGACTGACTTCGGTGCGGATCTGACCTCGAAGAACTGGGACGTCGTCGGCCTGCGCTTCACCGACTCCGACCCGTTCGGACCGGCGTGGTTCTGCCAGCTCTACTGCTCCGACAGCGGCCTGAACCTGTCCGCCACCGGAACGCCGGAGATCGACCAGAAGATCAAGGACGAGGTCGAGTCCAAGACGACGGCCGAGGAATGGACCGCTGCGTCGATGAAGCTCGAGGCCGAGATCATCGCTGAGACCTGGGGCGTCATCCCGCTCTACAACGGCCCGAACATCACCGTTGCCAAGAAGGGTCTCGCCAACCTCACCCCCGAGCCCTACGTGGGTCAGGACCTCTTCGGCATCACGCCGGTGGAGAACGTGGGCTGGGAGAAGTAAGCACTTCGCAGCACTCTGAGCGGGGTCGGTGGTCCATCCACCGGCCCCGCTTTTCTATGCTGTATCCATGGGCATCCAGGTCGTCTTCGTGCACGGCATCCGCACATCCGCCACGATGTGGCGCGCGCAGCTCTCGCACCTCGCGGATCGTGGCGTCACAGCGACCGCGGTCGACCTGCCGGGGCACGGCACACGCATCGCCGAGGGCTTCGTGCTCGACGCGGCGATGACCGCGATCGACACGGCGGTGCGGGATGCCGCGACGCGAGGCCCTGTGCTGCTCGTGGGGCATTCCATGGGCGGGCTGCTCTCGATCGCCTACGCCGGCGCCGAGGGCTCTCCGCCGCCTGTCGCCGGCTTCATCGGCGCGTCGTGCACGGCGCTCCCCCGTGGCGCGGGCCTCGCCGCGTACCGTTTCCTCGCACGTCGGTTCAATGCTCTGCCGGACAAGGGCCTGTGGCTGACGACGCAGGTGCTCGCGGCCACGCTGCCCGATGAGACCAGGGCCGACTTCGCCGCCGGTGGCTACGCATTCGATGCGCAGGATGTCGCACTCGCGAGCCTCGCTGCGCTCGATCTCGCGGCGGATGTGCACCGGCTCCGGATGCCGCTGTGGTGGATCAACGGCCAGTTCGACCAGCTGCGCTCTCAGGAGCGGCTGTTCTCGCGGCTCACGCCGCACTCCGAGCTCATCGTGGTCCCTCGCACCTCTCATCTCGTGACGGCCATGCGGCCCCGAGTGTTCAACGCGCTGCTGGATGTGGCAGTCGCGACGCTCGAGCAGGGTGCACGGCGACCGTCATGATCGCGCCGACGACGGACAGGACGCCCGCGACGAGGAAGAGCAGCCAGAAGCCGCCGACCAGCGCCACGAGCCCGGCTCCGAGCAGCGGGCCCAGCAGCTGACCGAGGCTCGCGGAGACGTTGACGATGCCGAGGTCGCGTGCGTGGTCTTCCACTCGCGGGAGCAGATCCGTGGCGAGGGCCAGGCTCACCGCCATGTACGCGCCGTATCCGACGCCCATGACACCTGCCGCGATCGCGGTTCCGATGAACGTCGGCGAGACGAGGATCATGACGGCCGACAGCGCCTGCACGAGAGCGGCGATGATCACGATCGGCTTGCGGCGGCCGGTCCGGTCGGAGAGTGAGCCGGCGACGAGCGAAGCCACGACCACGAAGACCGTGTAGATCACGATCAGCACGAGCAGATCGTCCTCGGCCGTCGCCGCCGGCGATCCGACACCGTAGAGCAGGAAGAACAGCAGCAGCGCCGTGCCCAGCGCGTTGCCGATGTTGACGGTGAGCCGGCTCGCCAGCACCCACATGAAGTTCCGGTCCCGCAGCACCCCGAATCTCTCCCGCCAGCTCCGCTGCACTGCTGCGCGTCCTCCGGTGGCAGGCGGGTCGGGCAGCAGCAGAGCCGTGCCGACTCCGACCACGAGGATGAACACGGCCAGCACGGCATAGCTCGCGCCGATGCCGAGTCCGAGCAGCACCACCGCACCGACTCCGACGACGATCCCGACCGCCTGCGCCGAGCTCACGAAGGCGGATGCCGTGCCCCGCTGCGCGAACACCTGATCCGCGATCATCGCCGTGAGTGCCGCAGAGATCACGGCGATGCCGACGGAGACGCCGATCCACGCCGCTCCCACGGTCAGGGGCTCGGTGGCCGTGCCGGTGAGCAGCAGGGACGCGGCGGTCAGAGCTGACCCGCCCACCGCCCACGGTCTCCGCCTGCCCCACCGCGAACCCGTGCGGTCCGAGAGCATCCCGGCGACGGGCCCGGCGACCACACCGGCGATCCCGCCGACGGAGAGGATGAGCCCCGACCACACGACGCCCGTGATCCAGTCCCCCTCACCGCCCGGAGTGTCCAGCTGCAACGGCAGCAGCAGCTGCACGGGCGTGAGCTGCACGGTCCACACGGCCAGCCAGGCGAGCGCGAACAGCGCGAGCCATGCGCCGCCCACACGACCGTCTCGCGGTATCAGCGCCTTCATGATCGCGCCCGCACGGACTCGGCCTCGGCGATGAGCCGTCGATACCATTCGTACGACGCCTTGGGTGTGCGCGTCGAGGTGCGCTGGTCCACGTGCACCAGTCCGAAGCGCTGCGTGTAGCCGTCCGCCCATTCGAAGTTGTCGAGCAGACTCCACACCGTGTACTCGTCGATCCGGACGCCTTGGGCCACGGCATCCGCCACCGCGGCGATGTGAGAGGCGAGATAGTCGATCCGCCGAGTGTCGTCCAGCGCTGCGCCGACCTCGTCCGGTTCGGGGAAGGATGCCCCGTTCTCGCCGATGATGACGGGAGGCAGACGCTCGCCGTAGCGACGCGCGGCATCCGTCAGGAACGCGGTGAGCGCGCTGGGCTGAATCCCCCACAGCTCACCGAAGCCGGTGTGCTCTGCGCCGGGCGTCGGAACCTGCACGAACGGCACCGGTACACCTTCCGGGGATGCCGCGATCGTCGTGGGGTTGTAGAAGTTCACTCCGTAGAACTCCGATGCCGCCGAGATCAGTTCCATGTCGCCGTCGCGCACCGGCATCTCGATACCGAGCCCGGTGAGATCCGGGTAGGCGCCCGTGAGCACCGGATCGGCGAAGAGGCGATTGTGGATCAGGTCGTACAGGTGCGCAGCACCATGATCCGCCTCCGACTCTGTCGCAGGCTGCACCCAGGTGTGATTGTTCACGATGCCGACGGCTGCCGCACCATGCGCACGCAGCACCGCTGCAGCGCGTCCGTGCGCGAGCAGCTGATGGTGCACGGTGGGCAGCGAGTCGAAGAGCAGCTGACGACCCGGCGCGAGCTCGCCGATCGCGTAGCCCTGCAACGACGTCGAGACCGGTTCGTTGATCGTGTACCAGTTCTTCACGCGGTCCCCCAGTGCGGCGGCCACGATCCCGGTGTACGCGGCGAAACGTTCGGCGGTGTCTCTCTCGAGCCATCCGCCATCGGCTTCCAGCGCGGAGGGGAGATCCCAGTGGTACAGCGTGGGGAACGGCTCGATCCCCGCGTCCAGAAGCCCGTCGACCAGTCGGTCGTAGTAGGCGAGGCCCCTGGTCTCCGCCGCACCGCGGCCGTCGGGCTGCACACGCACCCACGAGATCGAGAAGCGGTATCGATCCACACCCAGACCCCGCAACAGCGCGATGTCCTCGCCGCAGCGGTGGTAGCTGTCGGGCCCCGGCTCCGCGTTCGAGCCGTCCCGCACGAGTCCCTCGGTGTCGACGAAGTCGTCCCAGATGGAGCGGCCACGTCCGTCAGAGCGGCGCGCGCCCTCGACCTGGAACGCGGCCGTTGCGGCGGACCACCGCAGCCCGGCCGGTACGGTGAAGGTTCGGGCAGTCGCATCCGTCATGGATGACTCCTTCGGGTCGATAGCGCTCAGCATGCCGCATGCACGGGGCTCAGCGACAGTGGCGCGCGATGGAATCCCGTCAGACCTGGTAGAGTTGGTTCTTGGCTTGCGTGTGGGTTCTTCCCTCACGACCGCCGAACAGCAGCCCTCTTCCTGCTTACGGCACATCCCATCCATCCCTGAACGAAAGTTTCCACGCGTGGCAAACATCAAGTCGCAGATCAAGCGCAACAAGACCAACGAGAAGGCTACGGCGCGCAACAAGGCCGTCAAGAGCGAACTCAAGACCCTCGTCCGTGGTACCCGCGAGGCCATCGCCAAGGGCGACAAGGCTGCTGCCGAGGCATCGCTGAAGGTCGCGTCGAAGAAGCTCGACAAGGCCGTCAGCAAGGGCGTGCTGCACGCGAACCAGGCTGCGAACCGCAAGTCCTCGATCGCCAAGCAGGTCGCCGCTCTCTGAACTGAGAACGTCTGAAAGAACCCGTCCCGCTGGGGCGGGTTCTTTCGTTTCTCGGGCGCTCGCTCAGGCGCGCCTGAGTTACTCCCCGAACGGCGCGCGGGTGGCGATGACCGTCACCATGCGCTCCAGCGCGAAGATCGGATCGCGCGCCGCGCCCTTGACCTCTGCGTCCGCCCGCGCGGTGGCCTGGATCGCGAGGCCCAAGGAGCGCTCGTTCCATCCGCTCAGGTCGCGCCTGGCCCGATCGACCTGCCAGTCCTTCATGCCCAGCCGCTGGGCGAGGCTGCGGCTCGGTTCGCGCTGGCCGGCCACGCGTGCCATGGTCCGCAGCTTCATGGCGAACGCCGCCACCATCGGCACCGGATCCGCTCCGGAGTCGAGCGCGTGCCGCAGCGCGATGAGAGCCTCACCGTATCGCCCCGAGATCGCCGTGTCGGCGACGACGAACGCCGAGACCTCGACCCGCCCGCCGTAGTACTTGGTCACGGTCTCTTCCGCGATGTCGCCGTCGACGTCGCGGATCAGCTGCTGACAGGCCGCAGCGAGCTCGGTGAGGTCATCGGCGAAAGCCGAGACGAGTGCGCGCAGCGCTGCCGGTGCGATGCGCTTCTTCGCGGCCGCGAACTCACCCGCCGCGAAGTCGACGCGATCGCCGTCGCGCTTGACCGCGAGGCACGGGATCTCGATGCCGCCGCCGGTTCCGGCCCGTAGCGCGTCGAGCAGCTTCTTGCCGCGCACGCTGGCGCCGGTGTGACGCAGCAGCACGGTGGCGCCCTCCTGCGGGTTCGCCAGGTACGAGACGGCTTCCTGCAGGAAGGCGTCCGAGCACTTCTCCACTCCGGACACGCGCACGAGCCGCGGCTCGCCGAACAGCGAGGGCGAGGTGAGCGACAGGAGCGTGCCCGGCGCGTAATCGTCGGCGCGCACGTCGCTGATCTCGAGCGCAGGGTCTTCAGCGCGCAGATAGTCGCGGATACCCGCGATCGCGCGTTCGGCGCAGACCTCTTCGGGTCCGAACACCAGCACGATCGGCGCCGGCCGCGGGTCTCGCCACGACACCTGCGGGATCTTGGTCGCCTTCGCACCGCCACGGGCTGAAGAACGGGGAGCGGCCATGATCCGAGCTTACCGGTGGTCATCGACATCGACCGGCTCGTCGGCGGGCTCACCGGCATCGACGGGATCAGCGGTGCGCTCGGTCCACAGCACGAGTTCGTCGGCGTCCAGGCCGATCAGGATCCGTCCCTGCAGATCGGTGCGCAGCGGCACGGCGCCTGCCGCATCCAGCAGCGCCAGCGTCTCCGCTCTCGGATGACCGTAGTCGTTGTCCGCGCCGGCGCTGAAGATCGCCGCAGTCGGCCGGAGAAGCTCGTACAGGCCGGTGTCCTGATCGGCGCTGCCGTGGTGAGCCACCTTCACCACCGCGTACGCGCCGCGCAGCTGCTCGCGCAGCATCCGTTGAGGTGTGGCCGAGAGATCGCCGAGGAAGAGCGAGCGCGGCACCTCTCCCCCGTCGAACTCGAGCACGACGCTGGCGTCGTTGCCCGCAGGGAACGCCGCCGAATCCTTCCGCGGCCACAGCACCCGCCACGATGACGCGCCCAGAGTGCCGCGCATCCCGGTCGATGCCTCCACGAGCGCCGCGCCACCGCTCTCGAGTTCGCTCAGCAGAAGCGCGTCCTCCGGAGATCCCACCGGGCCGTGCAGCACTGTGCCGACGCGGCCCACGACCGAAGACGCGGCGCCGACATGATCGGCGTCGAAGTGGGTGAGCACGAGCAGATCGATCCTGCCGATCCCGAGTGCGTTCAGACACGACGACAGCGGCTCCACCTCCATCCCGGTGTCGATCAGCGCCACCTGCCGCTCCGATCGGACCACGAGCGCATCGCCCTGCCCGACATCGCAGGCCGCGATCGCCCATGCCTCCGGCACCGTGGCGCCCACGAGCGGACCGGTGAGCAGCATCCGAGCGCCGGCCAGTGCCAGGGCGACGACGAGCACCAGGCCCGAGACGCCGCGCACGCCACGGCGCGCAGCGATCCCGTCCGTGCAGAGGACCATGCCGGTCGCGGCGCTCAGCACCGCGACCAGCAGCGCGGCCGGGATGCCGGGGATCACCGCCACCTGCGCTCCTGGCAGCCCTGCCGTCACCGTTGCGGTCGTGGAGATCCACGCAGCCGGCAGCCATGCGCACGCCGCGAGCAGATCGGCCAGCAGCGGAATGGGCGCAGCCAGGCACGCGAGCAGACCGATCACCGTGGCCAGCGGCGCAGCGGGATCGGCGATCATGTTCGCGATGATCGCGACGATCGACTGCTGCTCGGAGAACAGCGCGATGATCGGTCCGCAGACCAGCTGCGCTGCGAGCGGGATCGCGATCGCCAGGGCGAGCGGCTGCGGCATCCATCTGGTGAGACCGCGCGCCAGCGGCGGCGCGAGCACGATCAACGCCCCGGTCGCCGCCGCCGACAGGGCGAACCCCGGGGTCGCGGCGAGCCACGGATCGACGATGAGGATGCCGGTCGCAGCGAGGCAGAGCACTCCGACGCCTGCGCTCGGCCGACCGCAGAGAACGGCGAGCATCGCCGTGGCCGCCATCACCGCGGCCCTGATCACGCTGGGCTCGGGCGTCACGAGCACGACGAACGCGGCGAGAGCGCTCAACGCGATGGCGACCCGCAGCGTGCGCCCGCCGCCGCACAGCGCGACGAGCCAGAACACCGCGCCGACCACGATCGCGCAGTTCGCCCCGGAGACCGCGGTGAGATGGCTCAGCCCTGACGCGAGCATGGCGTCGTCGAGCTCCTGCGTCACCGCTCTGGTGTCCCCGACGGCGAGTCCCGGCAGCAGCCCGGCGCCCGGCTCCGGCAGCCGGACCGCACGCGCGACGAAGTCCTCGCGCACCTGAGCCGCGACGGCGAAGACGCCCTGCGCCGGGGTGATGATCTCGACCTCGGTGCCGAACATCACCAGCGCCGCGCGCTCACCCGGATCCGTGATCATGACCTGCCCCGTGACACGGATGACGGCGCCGAGGTCCAGCCCCGGCACGCGTTCCACTCCGATGCGGATCGGCACGGTCAGGGGTTCGGGACGGTTCGGAGTGCCCGCATGCGTCGTCTGCGCGTCGAACCACGCCAGGCCGTCGCTCCCGCTCGTGGACGACGACGAGATCTCGGCGTAGACGTCGACCACCCGCCCATCGAGCTCCCCGGCGATCTCACGCTGCGGCATCGCGAGCGCCGCCGTGATGGCCGCTGCCGCAGCGGCCACCGCGAGCACGGCGAGCAGTCCGCCCCGCGCTCGCACCTCACCGCGCATGTGCGCGCGCACCAGCATCCCGAACGCCGCCGCACCCGCCAGTGCGCACCCGATCACGCACCACCATGGTGCGCCGGGCAGGAACACGCAGATCAGGGACACGGCCCAGACGACGGCCGCGATCGGCACGAGCCGCAGGTCGCGCGATCGGATACCGGCCGTCACACCCGCACCAGTTCCGCGAGACCGGCGAGCATCTTCTCGCCGATGCCGGGCACCGCGAGAAGGTCGTCGACCGACTGGAACCGACCGTTGGTGTCGCGCCATTCGATGATCCGCTGCGCCAAGGCCGGTCCGATGCGCGGAAGAGTCTCCAGAGCCGCCTGATCGGCGTTGTTCAGGTCGATCAGACCGTCACCGACGGGTGCCGTCGCCTCTCCCGGCTCCGCCGCGCCCGCCACGGGCACGATCAGCTGCTCGCCGTCGCTGAGCGGCCTGGCGAGATTGACGGACTGGAGGTCGGCGTCGTCGAGAGTCCCTCCGGCCGCAGCGAGGGCGTCGACGACGCGGGCGTCGAGCTCGAGCATGTACAGGCCGGGCTGCGCGACCTGCCCGAGCACGTGCACGTACAGCTCGCCGTCGACGGCGACGTCCTCGGAGGTCTCCGTGAGCGGCACGTTCTGCACCGGCTGCGCCTGACCTCGCATGATGCCGAGTCCGACCGCGGCCGACAGCACGACGAGCCCGAGCACGACGGCGGCACCTATGCTCAGTCGCAGCCTCGATCGCGCCGCGGGGACGGGCACGTGTTCAGTCGCTGGCACCCCGCAACGCTAGGCGCACGGCCGCTCGCGCGGTCGCCGGATTCCCCTGGTCCGTGGACAGTTCAGCCGATCGGATTCCGGTGCAGAGCGACTGGGCAGCGGTCGCCGAGCCTCAGCCCTTGACGGCGAAGCTCACGATCTTCGGAGCGCGAACGATGACCCGCACGATCTCCTTGTCACCGAGCGCACGGATGACGCGCTCGTCCGCGCGTGCGAGCGCCTCGAGCTCCGCCTCGCTGATGCGGGCGGGCACCTCGAGCTGCGCGCGCACCTTGCCGGCTATCTGCACGACCGCGGTGACCGAGTCCTCCACGAGCAGCGTCGGATCGGCCTGACGCCAGGGTACGAGTCCGACGGAGGGCTCGTGCCCGAGGATCTCCCACATCTCCTCCGCGGTGTGCGGAGCGATGAGGTCGAGCATCACGGCGACCGTCTCAGCGGCCTCGCGCACTGCGGGGTCCGCCGCGCCGCTGCCTGCGTCGATCGTCTTGCGGGTCAGGTTCACGAGTTCCATCAGTCGTGCGACGAGCACGTTGAACTTCGTGTGCTCGACCAGCGCGGGCGCGTCGGCGAGCAGGCGGTGCGTACCGCGGCGCAGCGCGGCATCCCCGCCCTTGAACAGCACGTCGACAGGGCTCGCGACGTCATGGCTGACGCGCAGCGCACGCGCGAGGAACTTCTGGGCGCCGGTCATCGAGACGTCGGCCCAGTCCTTGTCGTCCTCGACGGGCCCTGCGAAGGCCATGCCTACGCGCACGGCATCCGCACCGTATGCGCCGAGCTCGTCCTGGAAGAGCACGAGGTTTCCCTTGCTCTTGGACATCTTCGCGCCGTTCAGGATCACCATGCCCTGGTTGATGAGGCTCGAGAACGGCTCGGTGAAGTCGATCAGCCCCATGTCGAAGAGCACCTTGGTGATGAAGCGCGCGTAGAGCAGGTGCAGGATCGCGTGCTCGACACCGCCGATGTACGTGTCGACGGGAGCCCAGCGTGCGGCTTCCTTCGCGTCGAACGCGAACTGGTCGCTGTTCGGTGAGAGGAACCGCAGGAAGTACCACGAGCTGTCCACGAACGTGTCCATGGTGTCGGGATCGCGCAGCACCGGGTCTCCGGAGACGGGGTCGACCGTCCGCACCCACGACTCCGCCGCCCCCAGTGGCGACGTGCCCTTCGGCGACAGGTCGAGACCCTCCACGCTCGGCAGCGTGACCGGCAGCTGAGCCTCGGGAACGGGCGTCACCTCGCCGTCCTCGTGGTGCAGCATCGGGATCGGCGTGCCCCAGAACCGCTGACGAGAGATCAGCCAGTCGCGCAGGCGGTAGTTCTTCGCCGCACGGCCCGTGCCGTTCGCGGTGAGCTGCTCGATCGCGCGAGCGACCGCGTTGCGCTTGGACAGACCGTTCAGGTCTCCGGAGTTGATCATCCGGCCTTCACCGGTCAGGGCGATGCCGGTGACCGACGGATGCTGGTCGTCCAGGCTCGGCAGCGTGTCGATCGGCACGCCGTCGTCGTCGACCTCGATGACCGGCATGGCGCCCGTGATCGGCGCGGTGGTGTCGACGACGACCTTGACAGGCAGGTCGAAGGCGCGTGCGAAGTCGAGGTCGCGCTGGTCATGGGCGGGAACTGCCATCACGGCACCATGACCGTAGTCGGCGAGCACGTAGTCGGCGGCCCAGATCGGCAGCTTCTCGCCGTTCACGGGGTTGACCGCGTAGCGCTCCAGGAACACGCCGGTCTTCGGCCGGTCGGTGGCCTGCCGATCGATGTCGGTGGTCTTCTGCACCTTGGCCAGATACTCCGCGAAGCTCTCGCGCACCTCATCCGAGGCATCCGCCACCAGCTCGGACGCGAGGTCGGCGTCCGGGGCGACCACGAAGAACGTCGCACCGTGCAGGGTGTCGGGGCGCGTCGAGAAGACCGTCACCGGCTCATCGCGACCCTCGATCACGAAGTCGACGTCCGCACCGATCGAGCGACCGATCCAGTTGCGCTGCATCTGCAGCACCTTGTGCGGCCACGATCCCTCGAGCTGATTCAGGTCGTCCAGCAGACGGTCGGCGTAATCGGTGATCTTGAAGTACCACTGCGTCAGCTTCTTCTTGATGACCTCGGCGCCGCAGCGCTCGCAGCGCCCGTCAACGACCTGCTCGTTCGCGAGCACTGTCTGGTCGTTCGGGCACCAGTTGACGGGGCTCTTCTTGCGGTACGCCAGCCCGCGCTCGTGGAGCTTGAGGAACAGCCACTGATTCCAGTGGTAGTACTCCGGATCGGAGGTGTGCAGCTCGCGGCTCCAGTCGAACGACACACCGTACGACTGGAATGCGGACTTCTGCTGCGCGATGTTCTGGTACGTCCACTCGCGAGGATCTGCGCCGCGGCGGATAGCGGCGTTCTCGGCGGGCAGGCCGAACGAGTCCCAGCCGATCGGGTTCAGCACGTTGTGGCCGCGGTGACGCCAGAAGCGCGCCACGATGTCGGAGTAGAGATAGTTCTCGGCGTGCCCCATGTGGAGGTCGCCCGAGGGGTACGGGAACATCGCCAGCACGTACTTGCGCGGGCGGCTGTCGTCGGCGCCTCCTGCGAGGAACGTCTCATCGTCCGCCCAGTACTTCTGCCACTTGGCTTGGATGGCGTGCGCCGACGACGACTCGTCGACGGGCTCGGCGGAGGACGACAGATTTTCAGACAACGAACGGCCAATCTCAGGGAGCGGACTGCACAGATTCATTTCGAACTGCAGAAGTCAGGAACTTCCAGGATATCGGATCCCTACCGGCGCCAGGCTTCCGGCAGTTCCGCGCCCAGAGCCGCCAACGGGGCCCGCGCTTTGGTCGCCACCTCGTCGACCTCGGCATCGGGATCGGACCCCCACGTGATGCCCCCGCCGGCACCGACCACCGCGCGCTCACCGTCCACCAGGATGCTGCGGATCACCATCGCGAGATCCATCGCGCCGTCCACTCCGACGTAGCCGAAGCACCCGCTGTACACACCGCGGGGCGCTCCACCCTCCAGCCCGTGCAGCCGGGTCATCGCCGACAGCTTCGGAGCGCCGGTCATGCTGCCGGCGGGGAACGCCGCATCCCACAGCCGCCCGACCGTGAGCCCGTCCACCGCCTGCCCGCTCACGGTGCTGACGAGCTGGTGCACGGCGGGATACGACTCCACCTCCCACAGTCCTTCGACGCGGATGCTGCCGGGAACGCACACACGGGAGAGATCGTTGCGCATGAGGTCGACGATCATGACGTTCTCGGCGCGCTCCTTCTCGCTGGCCAGCAGCTCCGCGGCGAGCGCGCGGTCGGATGCCGGATCCGCGCCGCGCGGGCGGGTGCCCTTGATGGGACGGGTGCGGATCAGGCCGCCGGACGCATGCAGGAACGTCTCAGGGCTCGCGCTCAGGAGCGCTCTGCCACCGATGCGCACGAATCCGCCGTGATGGGCGGGAGTCGCGGTGCGCAACCGCAGGTACGCCTCGATCTCGTCGTGCACGCCATCGACGTGGAACCGGGTGGTGAGGCACAGCTGATACGCGGTACCGGCGCGGATGGCGTCTCGGCACCGCTGGATCAGCGCTGCGTACTCGCCGGGGGTGTGACGAGCGGATGCCGTGCGCGCCTCCGCTCCGCCAGGTCGATGCGCTTCCCGCTCCACCCGTCCTGTCTCGTTGCGGTCCCTCGTCACGGCCAGGAGCGGCGACGGTTCACCGATCTCCCACACCGCACCGGTCGCGTGGTCCACCGCCACCGCCGCGGTCACGCGCAGCCATGCCGGTCCTCCCTCCGAACGCGCTGCCGGAGCGCCTGCGGCGGCCGCACCGCTCTCGTAGTCCAGCCATCCGACCCAGCCTCCCCGCAGCGGAGGCCCGTCGGAGACGGCGGTGCCCGCGGCATCGAGCCGGACATCCCGCGGCCCGCGCGCGTCGCGCTCCCCCACCCCGAGCATGCTCCAGCCGTCCGTGGCCCCGGCACCGGCATCCAGCCAGAACACGTCCTCGTGGACCGCCGCGAGCGACCGGAACAGCGTCTCGACATCGACGGCCGCGTCCGTACGACGCGGCTCGAGCGGAGGATGGCGGGTCACGTTCTCAGCGTACGGTGCGCGGGAGCACGTATTCTCGACCGTGTGGACGACATCCTGCTGTGGATCCTCGACGCCGTGCAGGCCGTCGACCCTGTCGCTCGCACGCTCATCGCGGGTCTGGCCGTCATGCTGGAGACCAGCATCCTGATCGGCCTCATCGTTCCGGGCGACACGATCGTGATCATCGCGTCCATGGGCGTGGAGGGCGTCGTCGAGACCGTGGCGATGGTCGTCGCCGTCGTGATCGGGGCGCTGATCGGCGAGAGCATCGGATTCTGGCTGGGGCGGTGGCTCGGTCCTCGCATCCGGCGATCGTGGATCGGACGACGGATCGGCGAATCGCACTGGGAGCGCGCCGAACGATACCTGCGGCGACGTGGCGGACTCGCGATCTTCCTCTCGCGCTTCCTGCCGGTGCTGCACTCCCTCGTCCCGCTCACCGTCGGGATGAGCGCGTACTCCTACCGGCGCTTCCTGGCATGGACGGCACCCGCGTGTCTCATCTGGGCGACCGCCTACGTCAGCGTCACCTCTCTCGCGGCGGGCAGCTTCCGCGATCTCGTCGACCAGGTGCACTTCGCCGGCTACATCTTCGTCGGCATCATCGTGGCGTTCCTGCTCCTCATCTTCATCGGCAAGAAACTGCTCACGCGTTGGGAGAGCCGCCACATGCATGTCGTCGTGGAGGACGCAGATGAGGACGCCTCCTCCGGCATGAAAGACTGAGGCGATGTCCGAAGACAGCGCCCCCAACGCCAGGATCCACTGGTTCGCACGTTTGGAGCACCGCCTGCACGTCTGGCGGGAGAGCAGGGCGCGCCGGCGTGGGCGCACCGCGACCGTGCTGCCCTTCGCCGGATACGGCGGCAGCGGATGGGTGCGCGTCGTCGGCAGAGTGCTGATCGTGCCCCCGCAGCGCCGCACCGAGAACGGCGAGTACGCCAGCGTGCGGGGCTGGCGCAGCTTCGTCGGCATCCCCGTCAGCTTCGCGAACGTGCAGATCACCGTCGCCGGTCGCACGCACGAGGTCGTCGCCGACCGCGGCGGCGTCGTCGATACCGTGATCGACGCGGAGCTGCCCTCCGGCTGGCAGACGTTCACGATGTCGGTCGAGGGTCAGGCCCCGGTCGAGGCCACGGCCTTCATCGTGGGTGACGAGGTGGACTTCGGCGTGCTGTCCGACATCGACGACACCGTCATGGTGACCGCCCTGCCGAGGCCCTTCATCGCCGCGTGGAACTCCTTCGTCGTCGACGAGCACGCCCGCCTTCCTGTGCCTGGCATGGCCGTGCTGCTCGAGCAGCTGATGCGCCAGCACCCCGGCGCCCCGATGATCTACCTCTCCACCGGCGCGTGGAACGTGGCGCCGACGTTGAGCCGGTTCATGAGCCGCCACCTGTTCCCGACCGGTTCGATGCTCCTCACCGACTGGGGCCCCACGCATGACCGGTGGTTCCGCAGCGGACGCGAGCACAAGCTCACCAACCTTCGCCGCCTGGCGGCCGAGTTCCCGAACGTGAAGTGGCTGCTGATCGGTGACGACGGGCAGCACGACGAGGCGATCTACACCGAATTCATGCAGGAGAACCCCGATTCGGTCGCCGGTGTGGCGATCCGCCGCCTGTCGCCGACCGAGGCGATCCTCGCCGGTGGGCGCTCGGAGTCGGACGACCACTCCGACGACGCGGCGCCGTGGGTCGCGGCATCCGACGGGGCCGGGCTCCGGGAGCGCCTCACCGACGCGGGCATCCTGCACTGACGAGATGTCCGCTCTCATTCTCGATCGCGTGACGTGGACGGCGCGCGAGCGTGCGCACCACGAGCGCGTCGACGCGCTGACAGCCGCGCACCGCGAACGCGCACGACGGGGCGAGAAGCATCCGGTGTGGGACTTCCTCTTCACCTACTACTCGTACTCGCCCTCGCAGTTGCGCCGTTGGCATCCCGGAGCCGGAGTGCAGCTCGACGACGCCCAGGACAGGCTCGACTGGCGCTGGTACTCGCCCGGGACCGATCCGGGTTCCGCCATGCCGGACGCAGGTGCCTTCGCGATCGAGAAATCCGCGCTCGCGGATCTCATCGAGCGGATGCTGCGCCGCACGGCGGCCCGGCCGGGGCAGTTCGGGTGCTTCGGACTGCATGAGTGGGCGATGGTCTACCGCGACACGGAACACCGGCACACCGCCCCGCTGCGACTGGGACAGGGCGGTACCGATGCGGTCGTGGAGGCGCACGAGCTGCGATGCACGCACTTCGATGCGTTCCGCTTCTTCACACCGGAGGCCGTGCCGCGCAATCGACGTGCGCTCAGTCGCGCCGACCAGCCGGAGTTCGAACAGCCGGGGTGCCTGCATGCGGGCATGGATGTGTACAAGTGGGCCATGAAGCTCGGTCCGCTCGTGCCGGGCGAGCTGCTGCTCGACGCGTTCGAACTGGCCCGCGACATCCGCCTGCTCGACATGGAGGCCGCGCCGTACGATCTGTCCGCCTGGGGCGTCGTACCCGTGCCCATCGAGACCGCGGACGGCAAGGCCGAGTACGTGCGCCGCCAGCGCGGGTTCGCCGAGCGCGGCAATGCACTGCGCCGACTGCTGCTCGCCGCCTGGCTCGGAGACGGTCAGGGCACCGGAGTGCAGGTCGCGCAGAGCGCCCAGACGGCGCCGGACGCCGCGCGCTCCAGTCGCAGTGTCATGACGCGCTCCGCAGCATCCTGAAGACGATCGGCCGCGAGTGCGCCGTCGTCGACGGCAGCCGCGATGCCCGCCGCGCGCCGATCGGCCGTCTCAGGAGTGGAATGCGCGATCATCAGCACCAGGGCGTTGCCGGCGACGATCGCCGCGACGGCGTTCGCGACCGGATCCGCGTACTCGGCGATGCCGGTCGACTGCAGCATGCCGAGATCATCGGTGACCATGACGCCCTCGAAGCCGAGCTCATCACGGGCGATCTCATGCCAGCGCGCGGAGAGCGATGCGGGCTTCGCGTCCACGGCCGCGTAGTCCAGGTGACCGAACATCAGCACCGAGGCCCCGGCGTCGATGCCGGCGATGAAGGGCAGGGCGTCCGTGCGGCGCCACTCCTCCAGAGTCTTGTCGGTGCGGGGAATCAACGAGTGGGAGTCACCGGGAGCTGCTCCGTGGCCGGGGAAGTGCTTGATCGTGGACGCGACGAACGGCTCTTCTGCGGTCACGGCCGCCGCGACGCGTTCGGCCGCCGACGCCGGATCGGCTCCGAGCGAGCGGCCGTGGATGAACGACGAGCTGTCGGCCGTGGTGTCGGCGACGATGCCGAAGTTGACGTTGGCGCCCGTGCGCGCCACCAGCGATGCGCGCGCGGCGAACGCGGCAGCGGTCTCGGCGGCCGGCCTGTCCTTGAGCGTCTGCGAGGCGAAGAACTCATCCCATGGCAATCGTGAGACGATCCCGCCCTCCTGATCGATCGCGACCAGCGGTGCACGTGCGGGATCGGTCGTCAGAGCTGCCGTCACCGCCCGCAGCTCGGCCTCGCTCGCCGGGATGTTCGCGCCCATCAGGATGAAACCGCCCAGACCGGAGTCCATGTATGCGGTCAGGGACGCCGTGTCGGTGGACGGAATATGGCCCATCACGACGCTCGACGCCTGCTGCGCAGTGGTCATCTGCGACACGAGCCGCTCTGCCGTCTCGGATGCTCCGCCGGCATCCGCCGGCTCGACCACCGCCGGACGCGGTCCCGCCGTCCCCGGCGCCGTCGCGCCGACCATCGCCGTCGCGCCCGCCGTTGTCGGGGCGAGAGCGATCGAGACCGCGAGCACCGCCGCCGATGCCGCGGCGACGCGGTACGGGAGTCGACGGCGCATGCGTCCACCCTACGTCTGCGATCCGACGCCCGACATGCTTGAATGTGTGGCGGAGGGGACCCTATGTCGACACCGCACGTGCAGCCCGCGAACTGGTATCCGGATCCGTCGGGAGCACGGTTCCTGCGGTACTGGGACGGCGTCGCGTGGACGGCGCACACCCGACCGGTGCCAGAGACGATCGTTCCTGCTGCTGCGCCGATGGTGCTCTATCCGCAGCAGGTCCCCGTGGGCGTTCCCGTCGGTGTCTGGCGCGGCCCGGCGGATTCGCGTCCGGTCGTGCGCGACATCTTCGACGCGGTGCGCGTGTGCGTGCAGAAGTACGCCCGCTTCGACGGCCGTGCGAGCCGCCCCGAGTTCTGGTACGCCCAGCTCGCCTCACTGATCGTCGCGTTCTCGGCGCTCCTGGTCGTGTGGATCCCGTTCGTCGGGTGGCTGGCGCTGCTCGCGCTGTGGGCGTTCGCCATGGCCTCGCTCGTGCCGTTGGTGGCCGTGACGGTCAGGCGTCTGCGCGATGCCGGCTTCCACTGGGCATGGATCTTCATCTGCCTCGCCCCGTTCGGCAGCATCGCACTGCTGATCATGTGCGCGCAGCCGTCGAAGCACCCCTGAGACCTGGTGCCAGGACGGTCAGCGCGCGAGCGCCGTCTCGATGGGCTCGGACGTCTCGGCGTCGCCGTTGCCGAAGCGGATGGTCCGACCGATCGTCAGCGGCTCGTCGAGAGCCGCGACGATCACGGCTGCGACGTCCGCACGTGATACCGCTCCGCGGCCGTGCGGATCCAGTTCGATGCGTCCGGTCGGCTCGTCGAACGTGAGCGTGCCGGGGCCGAGGATGGTGCCGTCGAGCTGACTGCCGCGCAGATGCTCGTCCGCGGCCCACTTCGCATCGGCGTACGCGAAGAAGGAGTCCTCCTTCGGAACGCCGTGGTCCGCCTTCGACCCGAGCCACGAGACCATCACGTAGCGGCGCACACCCGCGAGCGGGGCGGCGTACATGGTGCGGATCGCCGCATCACGGTCCACCGCGTAGGTGCGCTCCGGATCTCCCCCGCCGGCACCGGCCGACCACACGATCGCGTCATGACCGCGGACGATCTCGGCGAGTGCCGCAGCATCCATCGCCTCGACGTCGGCCACGAGCGCGCTCGCGCCCGCTGCCTCGACATCTGCGGTGTGCGCGGGATTGCGGATGACGGCTGTCACCTCGTCGCCGTTCGCGACCAGCAGCGGCGCGAGCAGAAGGGCGATGCGGCCGTGGCCGCCGAAGACGATGATTCTGGACATGAGGATCTCCTGTCTGACGGCTCGATGTCCAGGCTAACGGCCAGAGCTCGCGGACGGGCCGATCCCGCACCGTGGAGTGCGGACCGGCCCGCGCATCGCGCTCATCGGGGAAGCTGGGTCGTGTCGATGACGAACGCCTGCGGGTGAGAGGGAAGGTATCTCACGACGACAGGAGCGTCCGACGACACCCATGCGCCGGTGTCCGGATACACCGCCGGCGAGAAGAAGTCGCTCTCGATCGTGAAGGTCTGCCCGCCCGCCGTCGAGAACGTCACCCAGTCACCGTCCATGGAACCTGTCGTCGGCACGCCGTTCTCGTGGATGTACGCGCGCGTCAGCGGTACTCCGGTCAGGGCGAGGATGCCCATGACCAGACCGGAGACCATGACGACGGCGAGGATGCGGAATCCGAACCGCTGCACGCGGGCGGCGAGGTGTCCGACGCCACCGGCACTGCGTGCTTCGGGCAGGCCCTCCCGTTCGCGCATCGCCGTCAGCTTCGGGTTCGCGCCTCCCACGCCGCGGAACGAGAGCACTCCGAGCCCCATGAGCGAGAACCCCGCGATGAAGACCATCGGATAGGCGTGGCCGACGGGGAAATTGAGCAGCCAGATCAGGGTGTCCATGGGGTTCACGCCGTGTCCTCCCGTTCGATCGTCATGGCGACCGTCTGAGGGTCGTCACGCAGGTAGCGCGCCCATACCGGTGAGCCGACCTGCACGCGGGACAGCGCTTCCGGATAGACGAAGACGGTCGTGTCCGCCTCCCAGCTCTGCTGCCCCTCCGGCGAAACGAGCAGTCGCAGCGCGAGCTCGCTCTGGCCCTCACGGCGCACACCGGTGGGTCGGATCGCGAGCACGGATGCCGGCGCCTGCAGTCCTGCCCGCCGAGCGCGCACGAGATGCGGCGCGATCAGACCGCGTCGGATCCGCCATTCGAGCATCGCCTCGCGCACGGTGGAGTTCTCCATGTCCGCGATCTCCACGTCATCGTGGTCGGCGAGGCTGTACCGGACCGGCAGCACGAGTCCTGGTTCGATCGAGCCCTGTCCGACCGGATCGATCAGGGTTCTCAGACGGCTCACGAACTCGGGGCCGTCGGCGGGCGCCCCCCGCACGAAGAGGTCGTACTGAGGCACGTCGTTCACGGTGAGACCCGTGCGGCTCACATCGATGACGCGTCCGACGCCGAGCTGGGTCTCCCCGCGCAGTCGACCGCGCGGGACGAGCGCGCCCATCGTCCCGCCGAACGTCAGGATGAGCCCCCACGCCACCCCGATGAATATCGGTGCCCCGAGCGTGTCCTCGCCCATGAACGGGAGGATCGACGAGCGCTGATCGACGCCCAGGAGACCTTCGCCCACCCAGACCAGCAACCAGGCCGACAGGAGCAGCCAGACACCCATGACGACGATTCGGATCATGGGCCAAGGCTATCGAGCGTCGTGTCTCCCGATCACAGATCGCGCACGTCGGCGACGGTCGCGGTCGTCTTCGACAGCGCCCGCTGCAAGCCCTTGGCCGCGGTGCGGCCGGCCCGATTCGCACCGATCGTGCTCGCCGACGGCCCGTAACCCACCATCTGCACGCGAGGATCCTTGACCGCCGTCGTCCCCCGCCCGCCGCGATCGAGCTGGATGCCACCCGCCTCACTGCGAAGGTGCAACGGCGCGAGGTGGCCGATCGCGGGGCGGAAGCCCGTCGCCCAGAGGATCGCATCCACCCGTTCGAACGAACCATCGGCCCAGCGGACTCCGTCGGGCTCTATCCGCTCGAACATGGGCCGCCGATCGGCGTAGGCGCCCAGCCGCTCCGCTTCGCGCTCCTGCGGGCGCAGCATGAGTCCGGTCACACTCACGACGCTCTGCGGGGGCAGTCCCTGCGCGACACGCTGCTCGACGAGGGCGACGGCGGCCGCGCCGGCATCCGGCGTGAAATCGTCGCCACGCCAGATCGGCTCACGACGGGTGGCCCACAGCGTGTCGGTGATCGGAGCCAGCGCACCGAGGAACTGGACGGCGGATGCTCCCCCGCCGACGACCAGCACGCGTTCACCGCGGAAGTGATCGGGCCCGGGATAGTCCACGGTGTGCATCTGCTCGCCGATGAACGTCTCCATCCCCGGGTAGTGCGGCAGGAACGGCTGCGTCCAGGTTCCGGTGGCGTTGACGACAGTGCGCGTGCGCCACTCGCTCCCGCCGGCGTGCACCACCAGCATCCCATCGTCGTCGGTCACCCTGTCGACATGGATCGGCCGGATGACCGGCAGGTCGTGCGCGCGCTCGTACTCCGCGAAGGATGCCGGGACCACGATGTTGGCGCGCTTCGCATCTCTCGCCGGTGGTGTGGATCCGGGAAGCTCCGCGACGCCGTGGACGTCGTTCATGCTGAGTGCATCCCAGCGGTGCTGCCACGCGCCACCGGGGGCCCGGTTCGCATCGAGCA
>NZ_JBLVOB010000006.1:633070-639011 GCF_053543555.1 Microbacterium xerophyticum
GATGCCGAGTCGCTTCAGATGGTACGAAGTGGAGAGACCGGCCTGCCCTGCACCGATGACGACACTCTCCAATAGCTGCATGTCTATGACAACGCATGCATCGCCGGGAGTGTTCCCGGCGATCGCGGTGCGCGACACGGTCATGCCGCTCGATTGGCGGTGGCCGCTTCACCTGTTGTATTCTTTTCAAGTTGCCCCGCTCACGCGGGCGGCGAAGATGGGCCTGTGGCGCAGCTGGTAGCGCACCTGCATGGCATGCAGGGGGTCAGGGGTTCGAGTCCCCTCAGGTCCACCACACAATCACTCAGCTCGGCGTGTTGCTACTCTTGAGTGAACAAATCGCGCTGGACGACCCGCGCAGGATTCATCTTCAGGGGACGGCCCCATAGGAGCCCTGCATGCCTCTGACAATTCTCCGGCAGTTCATCAGCGCATCCGACATCGTCCGGATCGCGCTCGGATGGGGTGCGTTCGGCGCCCTGCTGCTCGCCGCCCCCGTCCTCGAGGTGCCGGTCCCCGCGCCTCTTCTGGTCATCGCGCTCGGTGTGATCATCGCCGTCATCCTGGTGTGCGCTTTCGGCGTCGTGAAGCAGGCCGAAGCCCTCGCGCATCGACTCGGCGACCCCTACGGCTCGCTCGTGCTCACGCTGTCGATCGTGCTCATCGAGGTCATCCTCATCTCGGCCGTGATGCTGGGACCGGGAGAGCACGCCACGATCGCCCGCGACTCCGTCATGGCGGTGTCGATGATCATCCTGAACCTCGTGATCGGCCTCGCGCTGCTGCTCGGCGGCATGCGTCACGGCGGGATGTCCCACAACCGCACGGGGACGTCGGCGTACCTCGCGATGCTCATCGTCCTCACCGCACTCGCCTTCGCGCTGCCGGCGCTCATCGGTGAGAACGGCGCGTACACGCTCGCGCAGGAGATCCCGATCATCCTGCTCACACTCGCGTTGTACGGGTTCTTCCTGTTCCGCCAGATGGGCGCGCAGGCGAACGACTTCACCGAGGTGGACGATCGTGTGCGAGCTCCTGCGGCACGTGTTCCTCGATCACGACCCGAGGCGTCAGACATCAGGGAGATCCTCCGCCGGCACCGCACTGAGGTGACGGTCCGTCTGTCGCTCCTCGTGATCACCGTCATCCCGATCGTGCTGCTCTCCCACGACATGGCGAGCCTGCTCGATGACGGCCTCGGCCGTCTGGGCGCGCCGCCGGCACTCGCCGGCGTCCTCATCGCGGCCATCGTCTTCCTCCCGGAGTCGATCACCGCCGTTCGCGCGGCACTCGGGGGTGAGGCGCAACGCGTGGTCAACCTCTGCCACGGCGCGCTCGTCTCCACCGTCGGCCTGACGATTCCCGCCGTCCTCATCATCGGCATGTTCACCGGGCAGCCGGTGATCCTGGCCGAGACCCCGGCGGATCTGCTTCTGCTCGGCGTGACGTTGCTGCTGTCGGTGGGCACGTTCGCGGCGAAGCGCGTGACATCCGTGCACGGGGCCGCGCACCTGGCGCTGTTCGCCGTGTACATCGTCGTGCTGTTCCGCTGATCCCACCCGGTCGCCGGGAGTTCCCTGGGAATTTGCTATGGTGGAAAGAATGCTCGTGCATGCATGAGCAGGGGGCGCTGCGCGCTCCCACGCGAAGCGCGCCCGTCTGCGCGCTCACCGCGACGATTCGAATCCCGCCGAGGATGCGCCGACGTTCGGCGTGCCCGCGCACGACCATGAGAAAGGAGCCGCACCCCGGGCCTCTCGTCTGCGCGCTCATATGCGCCTCAGTGGCCCAGGTTCGTTCGCCATGCTCACAGCATCAGATCTCTCGATGTCCACCAGAGTCCCCACCGTCTACTCCCCCACTTAGCCAGCGCTTTCTCATCCGACCAGCGGCATCGCCGCATCCAAGACGAGAAAGTGAGAACACCCGGTGGGAGACCTCCACACACTCTCAGGACCGATCGTGGTCCTGCTCATGCTGCTGTTCTTCGGCGGCAGCCTCTACATGTCGATCCGCATCTCGCGGAAGAACGAAAACGCCGACGGCTACATGACCGGCGGCGGCAAGATCGGCTTCGGCATCTCCGCCGCATCCATGACGGCGACCTGGATCTGGGCGTCGTCGATGTACGCCTCGGCCACTTCCGGCTACACCTACGGGATCTCCGGCCCCATCCACTACGGGCTCTGGGGCGCGTTGATGATCCTGCTCATCTACCCCTTCGGCCGCCGCATCCGCAAGGTGGCTCCGAAAGCGCACACGATCGCCGAGGTCATGTTCGCGCGGCACGGCCGCTCGAGTCAGCTCATGCTCGCCGGCTCCAACGTGCTCGGCAGCCTGATCAGCCTCACCTCGAACCTGATCGCCGGCGGCGCGCTCATCGCGATGCTGTCGCCGTTCACATTCGCCCAGGGCATCGTCGCGATCGCGATCGGTGTTCTGGCGTACACGCTGTGGTCGGGATTCCGCGCATCGGTGCTCACCGACTTCGCGCAGGTGCTGGCGATGCTGGGGGCCGTGGCGATCATCATCCCGGTGATCTTCTTCGCCGCCGGCGGCCCCGATCTGTTCGTCACCGGAGCGTCGAATCTCACCCCGCAGCAGGGCGACTTCTTCTCCTCCGACGCGTTCTTCAACCAGGGCGCCCCGTACATCGCCGCGGTGCTCGCCTACGCGATCGGGAACCAGACGATCGCACAGCGTCTGTTCGCGGTGCGTGAGGACCTCATCAAGAAGACGTTCATCACCGCGACCGTCGGCTACGGCGCGACCATCATCGGCGTCGGAATGCTGGGCGTCATCGCCCTGTACGCCGGCATCCAGCCGATGGACGGCGACGTCAACAATCTGATCCCGCAGATGGCCGCGACCTATCTCAGCCCAGTGCTGATCTGCGTGTTCTTCGTGATGATCATCGGCTCGCTGTCATCGACGGCGGATGCCGACATGACTGCGCTCTCGTCGATCATGATGGCCGACATCTACGGTCAGAACATCGCCGGCAAGAAGAACGCGAACCCGAAGACGATGCTCCTGGTGGGGCGACTGACCATGGTCGGTGCAACCGCTGCGGCACTCGGTTTCGCGTCGATGCAGTTCAACATCCTCGACCTGCTGGTGTTCGTCGGCGCCATGTGGGGTGCACTGGTGTTCCCGGTGATCGCGAGCTTCTACTGGAACCGCGTCACGAACGTCGCCTTCAGCGTCGCGGTCGTCGCAGCCCTCGCCGCGTTCCTCCCGGTGCGCTTCGAATGGGTCGATCTCTCCGGCGGCCTCGGAATCGTCAGCGATGTGCTGTCGGTGATCGGCATCGGCGTGGTTCTGGCGCTCATGTCGTTCGGATTCTTCGGCCTGAGGGTCGCCATCGGCGTCGGTGCGGTGTCCATCGTGGCATCCGCTCCGTTCGCGATCGGTTTCCTGCACACCTATCCGGTGCTGTCCGGATCGCTGGTCGCATACGCGGTGAGCACGATCGTGTGCGTGGCGCTGACGATGTCGAACAGGACCAGGAGGTTCGACTTCGCCCTCATCAAGGAGCGCACTGGCGAGTTCGACACCGCCGAGACCGAGACCATGCTCACCACTGAGCGTCTCGCGAACGATGCGGATGCCGCGGGAGACGCTGCACTCGCAGGAAAGGACGCATGATGGACATCTTCCTCATGACCGCATACGTGCTCGTATGGCCGGTGATCGTCATCGGTGCACTCGCCGTGATCATCCGCGCGTTCGTGAAGGACGCGCGCGAGGCCAAGCGGGAGGGCCGTCAGATCATCTGATGGCCCTCACCCGGTCGAACGGATGGGCGGCAGCAGGATCACGCTGCCGCCCACCCGCGTTCACTGCTTGCGCAGCTGCTGGGCGATCTCCTCATCCACGGTGCGGATCGTCGCGGTGTCGATGTCGGACAGCGCGGCCTCGAACCTGGCCTGGCGGTGCTTGAGCCAGATGCCGAGCACGATGATCAGCACCATCGCCGAGTAGATCACGATCGAGATCGGGCTGTGCACCAGGTACAGCGCATCTCCCTGACTGATCGCCATGGCCTTGCGCAACTGCTCCTCCGCCATCGGGCCCAGGATCGCTCCGACCACCATCGGCGACACGGGATAGCCGTGCCGGCGCATGAAGAACCCGATCACCCCGAGCAGGAGCAGCACGCCGATGTCGAAGATCGTGAAGTTCGCCGCGTATGCGCCGAGCCCCGCGAAGACCAGGATCCCGGCGTACAGGTACGGGCGCGGAATCTGCAGCACCTTCGCCCACATTCCGACCAGCGGCAGGTTGAGGATGATCAGCACGACGTTGCCGATGTAGAGGCTCGCGATCAGCGCCCACACCAGCGCGGGCTGACTGTCGAACAGCAGCGGACCAGGGCGGATGCCGTAGGTCTGGAACGCCGAGATGATGATCGCAGCCGTCGCGGTCGTCGGCAGTCCCAAGGTCAGCAGCGGCACCAGCACACCCGCCGCGGCCGCGTTGTTGGCCGCCTCAGGGCCCGCCACTCCCTCGATCGCTCCCTTGCCGAACTGCTTCCGGTAGGGATCCTTCGCGAGCTTCTTCTCGGTCGCGTACGACAGGAACGTCGCGACGTCCGCGCCACCGGCGGGAATCGCTCCGATCGGGAATCCGATCGCCGTGCCGCGCAGCCACGGCTTCCACGACCTCTTCCAGTCGCTCTTCTTCATCCACGAGCGCCAGCTGCCGGAGACGGGGATGATCGGCAGAGCCCCGCTGCGCAGGCGCGAGCCGACGTAGAGCGCCTCACCGACCGCGAACAGGCCGACCGCGACGATCACGACGTCGATCCCGTCACCCAGGTTCGGGATGCTGAAGGTGAAGCGCGCCTGCCCGGTCAGCGTGTCTGTGCCGATCAGCCCCAGGAACAGACCGATCGACAGCGACACGATGCCCCGGATCGGACTCGCACCGAGCAGCGCGCCCACGGTGAGGAAGGCGACGATCATCAGGGCGAAGTAGTCGGCAGGGCCGAGTGTCACGGCGAAGTCGGCGATGAACGGCGCGAACAGCGTGAGCAGCGCCGTGGCGATCGTGCCGGCGATGAACGAGCCGATCGCCGCTGTGGCCAGCGCGGCGGTGGCCCTGCCCATCCGCGCCATCTTGTTGCCTTCGAGGGCGGTGACGATGGATGCCGATTCCCCCGGTGTGTTCAAGAGGATCGACGTCGTCGATCCTCCGTACATGCCGCCGTAGTAGATGCCGGCGAACATGATGATCGCGCTGGTCACATCCAGCGTGTACGTCAGCGGGAGCAGCAGAGCGACGGTCATGGCCGGCCCGATACCGGGAAGCACGCCGACCGCGGTGCCCAGCAGCACGCCGACGAACGCGAACAGCAGGTACTGCGGCTGCAGCGCCGTCGCGAAGCCGTCCATGAGCAACTGCAGACTATCCACCGAGCACCCCCGTGCCCTCGACCAGGCCCGGCAGGATGGTGCCGAACGGAGGCAGGGACAATCCGAGCAGGTTCCCGAACAGCAGCTGCGTCAGCACGCCGAGTCCGAGTCCGAGCAGGAGCGCCTTCCACCAGCTCGATGCTCCGAGCGCCAGCGAGGCGCCGGCGAAGAGCACGACCACGGCGGCAGGCCACCCGGCGATCGGGATCACGATCATGAGAGAGGCGAACGCCAGGGCGAGGAGCCCCACTGTCTTCCACGACGTGCGCGCCTCGGTGTCGACGTCCTCGCCCTCATCCGGAGCCCCCACGTCGCCACGGAGCACCGCCACGAACGCCGCGACCGAAGCCAGCAGCATGAGGCCGGTGACAGCGTACGGCACCACGCGTGCGCCGAGGACGTTCGAGGAGCCGACCGGCTCGCGGATGAAGCCGGTCATCACCAGTGCCACGCCGGCGAACACGACGATCACTCCGACGAAGACGAGCTCGCCGAGCCGGCGCGACCGGGGGGCGCCGGCGCCC
>NZ_JBLVOB010000006.1:639064-652946 GCF_053543555.1 Microbacterium xerophyticum
CCCCGGCGACCGCCGACGCTCCCGTGGTGATCTGGCTCGTCATTCGATGAGCCCGATCGTCTTCAGCGTCTCGGTCGTCGTGGAGATGTCGCCGTCCAGGAAGGTCGCGAACTCGTCGCCGACGAGGAACGCGTCGGTCCACCCATTGGTGTCCAGGGTCTCGGTCCACGCTGCGCTGTCGTGCACCGTGGTCACGAGTTCCTCGAGCGCCTTCTTCTCGTCGTCCGAGATGTCCCCGGGGGCGATGAGTCCGCGCCAGTTGGTGACGACGAGCTCGACGCCCTCATCCGTGAGCGTAGGCACGTCGGGCAGCAGCAGTGCCGGCTCGCCGGACGACACCGCGAGCGCCTTCAGATCGCCCGCCTCCACCTGCTGCGCGAACTCGCCCACGCCGGAGATGCCCGCCTGCACCTGTCCGCCGAGCAGCATCGTGAGCGCCTCGCCACCGCCGGAGTTGGCGATGTAGTTGAGCGTGCTGGGCACATCCGCGGCATCCACGCCCGCGTCGGTGAGCAGCAGCGCCGCGAGGATGTGATCGATGCCGCCGGCGGATCCTCCGGTGACGGCCATTCCCGCGCCCTCCTCGACCCACGCGTCGATGAAGTCCTCCAGCGTGTCGTAGGGGCTGTCCTTCGGCACGACGATGACCAGCGGCTCCTCAGTGAGCTTCGCGATGGGGGTCATGTCTTCGATGCGCACGTCGGACGCGTTCGTCTCCACAGCGCCGACCATCACACTGCCGGTGATCATGAGAGTGTTCGGGGCGCCCTCGGTGGCGAGGGAGGCGAGTCCGACGGTGCCGCCGGCTCCGCCGATGTTCGACACCGGCGCGGAGGAGACGAGCGATTCGTCGTTCAGGGCCTGGCCGAAGGCCCGCGCGGTCTGATCCCATCCGCCACCCGGGTCGGCCGGTGCGATCACCGCGACGCTGTCGATGCTCGACCCGCCGCCGTCACCACCGGTGCCACCGCCGCCTGCGGTCGATGCTCCCGTGCATGCCGCGAGTCCCAGTGACGCGACCGCGACCACCGCGCCGAGCGCGAATCGAGTGCGGGTGCGAGTGTGCTGTGTCATGAACTCCTCCTCGAGTCCTTCCGCCCGACGCCGATGCCGGGAGCAGGTGACGCGAGCCTAGAACTCCTGCGATCGGCGCTGCGTGTTCTGTTCAGAACGACGAGTTATGGTCTTTTCGTAACCGTCGGCCGTCGCCTCCGCTCGCCTAGCATGGGAGGGTGGTGAAGGCGATGACGCTCCGCACGCAGCTCGTGCTGCTGCAGGTCGTCATCGTGCTCGCGATCGTGCTGACGGCGGGACTCGCCGCGATGCTGATGCAGGAGCGGCAGATCCGCGAGGCGTCGCAGGAGCGCATGGTGGCCGTGGCGCAGTCGGTCGCCCAGCTGCCGACGATCGTCGAGGCCTACGGCTCGCCTGATCCGGCCACGGTGATCCAGCCGATCGCCGAGCTCATCCGTGACTCGTCCAATGTGGCGTACGTGGTGGTGACCGACGATCACGGCATCCGCTTCTCGCATCCGAACCCGGACCGCATCGGCGAGCCGGTCTCGACTGACCCGAGCGTCGCCCTCTCCGGTGAGACGTACGTCGGAACCCAGACCGGCACGCTCGGCGAGTCCTGGCGTGTGAAGGTTCCGGTGTTCGATCCCGACGGCGACGTGATCGGTCAGGTGTCCGTCGGCATCCTGGAATCCGACATCCGTGCGGACTTCCTGGGCGACATCACCGGGTTCCTCCTCGCCCTCGGCGTCGCGACAGTGATCGGGGTGATCGCCTCGACAGGAGTGGCGCGTATGGTGCGCCGCCGCATCTACGGCCTCGAGCCGGACGAGATCCGCGGCCTGCTGGAGACGAGGGAGGCGACGCTGCACGGGATCCGCGAGGGCATGCTCGCGCTCGACGAGCACGGGGTGGTCTCTCTGTGCAACGATTCCGCGGCCAGGCTGCTGGGCCTGTCCGGGCCTGCGAACGCGGTCGGGCGTCCGGCCCCTGAGCTGCTGGACGGGCTGGCCGCCCTCATCGCCGAGACGGAGATCGACGACGACGACGCGCCGCAGCGCCTCGTGCTTTCCGGTGAGCGCGTGCTGGTCGCGAGGGCCGCACCCGTGCGAGTGCAGGAGAGGCGTGTGGGAACGGTGGTGACGCTGATGGATCGCACGGAACTCGATCACGCGCTGCGCGAGCTCGCGGGCGCCCAGAGCCTCGCCGAGGGCCTGCGGGCGCAGCAGCACGAGTTCTCCAACACCCTGCACACGATCGGCGGTCTGATCGAGCTCGGAGAGTTCGATGCCGCCCGCCGCGTCGTCGATCGCGCCGGAGCCGGCGGCGCGCTCAGCCGGTTGGACGCGCCAGACGGCGTGCAGGACATCGAACTCGCCGCGATCCTGCTGGCCAAGCGCGCGCGGGCGCGGGAACTGGGTGTGGACCTCACCATCTCGGACGACAGTGCTCTGCCCGTCCGCCCTGGCGACGGCGACGTGGGAACAGTGGTCGGCAATCTTCTCGACAACGCCCTCGATGCGGTCGGCCGCGGCGGTCATGTGGCCATTTCCATCGAACAGAGCGCTGATGACGGCATCCGCATCGACGTCGAGGACGACGGTCCCGGCGTGCCGATGGAACGGCGCGGCGACGTCTTCCGCCTCGGCTATTCGACCAAGTCCGATGATCGCCAGCGCGGCTACGGGTTGACGCTGGTCGCTCGGATCGTCGACCGGCTCGGCGGTTCTGTCGAGCTCTCCCCGTCCCGCAGCGGCGGTGCGCGTTTCACCGTGCGGATCCCCGCATCCGCGCTCGTCGAGGCCGACGCATGACACGGCTGCGCACCCTCATCGTGGAAGACGACTTCGCGGTGGCCCACGTCACCAGGGGCTTCGTGGAACGGCATCCGCATTTCGAGGTCGTCGGCGTCGCCCCCACCGGAGCGGACGCCCTGCGCCTGCTCGACGAGCTCGATCCCGACGTCATGCTGCTCGATGTCTACCTGCCGGACATGTCGGGCATGACCGTGCTTCGGCGCGCGCGTTCCGCCGGCGCGCACGTCGAGGTCGTCGCCGTCACGGCGGCGCGCGACCTGGAGACGGTGCGCCGCGCCAGGGCCCATGGCGTGCACCACTACGTGGTGAAGCCCTTCCCGATGCGGACGCTGCACGATCGGCTCGACGACGTGTGGCGCGTGCTCGCACGCGACGCCGAGTTCACCACGACCGGCGAGCTGGATCAGGCGAGCGTCGATGCGCTCATGCGGCGCGATGCCATCGCCATGGCAGGGCAGCGCAAGGGCGTCTCGCGCGTGACGCTCCAGAGCGTCGTCCAGGCGATGAAGGACCGCTCCGCCCCGCTGTCGGCCAGCGAGCTCGCCGATGTGCTCGGGATGTCACGGGTCAGTGCCCGGCGCTATCTCGAGCGCCTCGTCGAGTCGGGACTCGCGGTGAGCTCCCCGACCTACGGCGGCGTCGGACGACCGGAGCTGCGCTACCGGCTGCACGGGTGAACGGATCCGCTACTGTCGATCGCTTCCGGCCGGCCGCACCGAGAGGTCGACGATCTGCGCATCGCGCGGCAGATCGAGAGCGGTGAGGATCGTGGTCGCCACGGAGTCGGGATCGATGAAGAGCTCGGGATCGTACTCGCGCCCCTCCTGCCTGTGCACGCGGGCCTGCATGGGCGTGGACGTGCGCCCGGGGAACACCGACGTCACGCGCACCCCGTTCTCGGCCTCCTCCGCCCTCAGGGCGTCAGCGAGAGCCTTGAGGCCGTGCTTTGAGGCGGCGTAGGCTGACCAGTCCGCGTGAGCGCGCAGGCCCGCTCCGGAGTTGACGAACACCACCTGCCCGCGCGAGACCCGCAGCACGGGAAGGAGCAGGCGGGTGAGTTCCGCCGGAGCGACCAGGTTGACGGCGAGCTGCCGCTCCCACAGCGTCGGCGAGAGATCGGCGACGCTCCCCAGATCGACGACGCCAGCCACGTGGATGAGCGAGTCGATGCGTTCGGGAAGATTCTGCTTCGACAACGCCCAGGAGATACGGCCAGGCTGCGCCAGATCGCCGACCAGGGTCGACGCGCCGGGGAACTGGGCCGCGATCTCTCGCGCACGCCCTGCATCCCTCGCGAAGAGCACGAGCTCGTCGCCTCGATCCAGCAGACGGCGAGCCAGCGCCGCGCCGATGCCCGATCCGGCACCGGTGATCAGGTGCACCGTCATGTCAGAAGCGGAGCCACGTCAGGGGCGGTCGACCGCGGGCTCGGACACGTCGATCGGAACGACCGGGCAGTCCTTCCAGAGGCGCTCGAGGCCGTAGTAGACCCGCTCTTCCGAGTGGAACACGTGCACGATGAGATCGCCGAAGTCCAGAAGCACCCAGCGGGCCTCCTGGCGTCCCTCGCGACGGACGCGCTTGTGCCCCGATTCGATGAGCTTGTCCTCGATCTCATCGGCGATGGCGGCGACGTTGCGCTCGCTGTTGCCGGTGACGATGAGGAAGATGTCCACGAGCGGAAGCGGCTCCGACACGTTCAGCGCGACGAGATCCTCCCCGCCCTTGGAGATGGCGGCGGATGCTGCGAGCTGCAGCATCTCCTCGGCGTTTTCAGGTGATTGCATCAATTGAATATATTCGTGGTGAATGCGACGATGAGCGCAACCGCCAGAGCGAGCGCGAGCCCGCCGGCGGTGATCGCCAAGATCAGCATGAGCTTGTTGCCCTTTTCAGGCGCCGGCGGTCGGATGACCTCACCGGCAGGTTTGATCGTGCTGATCGCAGAACTCGCCGCGATCGGCGTCGGGGAGGATGCCGGTGGCAGCTCTCCATCGATGAGGACCGCATCCGACTCTTTGCCGTCTGCAGCGCCGTGCGCGTGCCCCTGCGAGCCGATCCCGCGCGGAAGCTCGTAACTGCCCGTCACGAGGATCTCGCCCGTCGAGGCGACCGGTCCCGAGAGGGACCCTTCTCCTGGCGACGGGGTGAAGATCAGCGTGTTCGGAGCAAGGTGCTGGGAACCGCCGGAGTCCGCGGTGATGAGCTCGTCGAACGAAGGCGCGAACGACGGCACCTCGCTCTTCTCCGCGAGAAGTCCGTTTCCGAACGTCGGGCTGACGACGTGGTTCTCGCCCGTCTCGACCGGTTCGGCGACGGGAAGGTCGTCGGCCTCCTGCTCGTCGTCGTCACCGCTCGCATCGGGAGTCGAGGCGCTGATCGGGGCGACATCGCCCTCTTGCTCGGCGGCCTGCTCGATGTCGACGGCGGCTTCGTCCGCGTCTTCGTCGGCGTCGAGGGGCATCTCGCCGACGGAGTCCGCGGCGACGGCCGCGCTCACGGGCACGATGTCGATGGCCTCTTCATCGAGGTCGTCCTGGTCGTCGTCGTCGCCGGCATCAGCGGAGATCTGCTGCTCCGTGGCGGGCTTGGCGAACGAAGGCACACCCGAGACGACCTCGTCGTCAGTGGCATCGTCCTTCTCCGCCTGCTGCGTTTGCTCGGCCGATGCCGCTTCGTCATCCGTGATCACGGGAACGGACGCGGTGCGGATGCGCTCCTGCTCGCGAGCCCGACGACGGGTCAGCGGGGCATCGTTCAGATCGACGTCGCCATCGGGGGTCGGCGCGGGCGGGACTTCCACTGGCTGAGCGGATCGGGGCACGGGAACGACCGGGGCAGGTTGCGCTTCGGCCGCGGCTGCCGCCGCCTCTTCCTCGCTGATCACCGGCGTGGTGCCGGTGAGACGGATCTCCCGCAGCTGCTTGCGGGTCAGCGGCGTTCTCCCCTGCTGATCCGATGTGCTCATGCCTTGCTCCGATACAGGTGATGCTTTGCTATGTACTGAACGACCCCGTCGGGGACGAGATACCAGACCGGCTGATCATCGCCTACCCGTTCGCGACAGGCTGTCGACGAGATCGAGAGGGCCGGGACCTCCAATTGGCTGACGTTCTCGCTCGGCAGTCCATCTGTGCTGAGGACGTGTCCTGGACGGGATACCGCGACGAAGTGGGCCAACTCCCACAACTCATCATGGTCCCTCCAACTGAGAATTTGCGCTATGGCATCGGCTCCGGTGATGAAGAACAGCTCAGCATCGGGGCGCTCCTGCTTCAGATCTCGCAGAGTGTCGATCGTGTAGGTGGGACCGTCACGATTGATGTCGACCCTGCTCACCGTGAACTGCGGGTTCGAAGCGGTGGCGATGACCGTCATGAGATAGCGGTGCTCGCTCGGGGTGACGTTCGATTTCTGCCACGGATGACCGGTGGGGACGAACACCACCTCATCGAGGTCGAAGGAGTGCGCGACCTCGCTCGCCGCGACCAGGTGCCCGTGGTGGATCGGGTCGAAGGTTCCGCCCATCACTCCGATTCTCGGGGCGCGCGTGGTCGTGGTCTCCATACGCCCTAGTGGCCGTGCCCTGCCCCGTGGCCGTCCTTGCCGTGCTTCTCGGCCCAGGCCTCGGCCTTGGCGGAGTGACGGTTCGCGACGTTGCGGTACGAGAACGTGACGAGGCCGAGCAGTGCGAACAGTGCCGCGGCGATGACGCCGAAGATGAGGGTCTCCATCGCCACGTTCCCGTGGTGCTCAGTTTCGGCTGCAGCCATCGCAATCTGTGCGACGAGGTTCATCCTGACTCCGTTTCGTGACCGGTTGCGAGAAGACGCTCCCCCATCCTATCGCTCAGGCGCGCGTCTGACCCGACCCACGCGCCAGCCACTTCGTGCTCGTGAGCTCGGCGAGGCCCATCGGACCACGCGCATGCAGCTTCTGGGTGGAGATGCCGACCTCCGCGCCGAATCCGAATTCGCCCCCGTCGGTGAACCGGGTGGACGCGTTCACCATGACGACCGCGGAGTCGACTTCGGCGAGGAACCGCTCGGCGTTCCGGGAGTCGGTCGTCACGATCGACTCCGTGTGCCCTGTGCTGTAGCGGCGGATGTGCGCGAGTGCATCGTCGAGAGTGTCGACGACCTTCATCGCGATGTCGAGGCTGAGGTACTCGGTGGCCCAGTCCTCCTCGGTGGCGGGGATGATGTTCGCCACCATCCCTGCGACGATGTCGTCGCCGTGGATCGCGACGCCCTCGCTGTGCAGTGCGCTGGCGACCATAGGGACGAGATGAGGTGCCGCCTGCCGCAGCACGAGCACCGTCTCCACGGCATTGCAGACGCTGGGGCGCTGCACCTTGGCGTTCACGACGATCTCCCTGGCCCAGTCGTCCGGCGCCGATTCGTCGAGCACGATGTGCACGTTGCCCGCTCCGGTCTCGATCACCGGCACGATCGACTCCGTGACGACGGTCTCGATCAGGGATGCGCTTCCACGCGGCACGAGCACGTCGATGAATCCACGGCCGCGCATGAGCGCCTTCGCGCCGTCCCGACCGAAGTCGTCGACCGTCTGGATCGCCTCCGGCGTGACGCCGACGCCCGCGAGAGCATCGCGCATCACGCGCACCAGGACCGTGTTGGAATCGCGGGCGGCGCTTCCACCCCTCAACACACTGGCGTTGCCCGAGCACAGCGCCAGGGCCGCGATGTCGACCGTGACATTGGGACGCGCCTCGTAGATCACTCCGACAACCCCGAAGGGCACCCGAACCTGCTCGAGAGCGACGCCGTTCGGCATGCGATGTCCGCCCACGACCTGTCCGACCGGGTCCGCGAGGGCGGCCACGTCCCGCACCGCCGATGCGAGAGCGGCGACGCGCTTCTCGTCGAGGCGCAGACGATCGATCAGCCCCTCCCCTATGCCGTCGGCGCGACCGCGTTCGATGTCGCGCGCGTTGGCCGCGATGATGACGGCGCTGTTCGCCTCGAGTGCCAGTGCGATCGCCTCCAGCGCGCGTGCCTTGTCGTCGCTGGTCAGGCGCGCGGTCTCACGGGATGCCTCTTTGGCTCGTACGAGACGATCCTGCACGGTCTCCTCCGTCGCCACCGGGAGGAGGGCCTGCGACGACTCGGACGTCCCAGAGGGCTCGGTCGAAGAAGTGGTCTCTGACGCGGCATCGATCATCCGGTCATTCTACCGACGGCCGTCGGCGTCCGAGCGTTCGATGACGTCTCAGCGCTCGATGACGCCTCAGTCCGCCGCGGTCACCAGCGGCTCGAACCACGTGCCGATGTCGTGACCCCTGAGTGCCTCGGCGACGAGGTCGGCGCTCGTGACGAGCACACCGATCCCGGATGCCGCGGCCAGCCGCGCAGCGGACACCTTGGTGGCCGCGCCACCCGTCCCGACGCTGTTCACGACGGTCGCCCCGAACTCGAGGCCTGCAAGATCCGCGTCCGCCGAGATGAGTTCGATCGGCTCCGCATCCGGCTCGGTCGGCGGCTTCGTGTAGAGCGCTTCGATGTCGCTGAGCAGCACCAGTGCATCCGCCTGGATGAGCTGGGCGACCAGAGCCGCGAGCCGGTCGTTGTCGCCGAAGCGGATCTCCTGGGTCGCGACCGTGTCGTTCTCGTTCACGATCGGAAGGATCCGCAGGCCGAGCAGTCGCTCCATCGCCCGCCGTGCGTTGCTGCGCGATGTCGGGTTCTCGAGGTCACCGGTGGTGAGCAGCACCTGCCCGGCGACGACCTTGAACGGCCGCAGGGCCTCCTGGTAGCGGTAGACGAGGATGTTCTGACCCACGGCGGCCGCCGCCTGCTGCGTCGCAAGGTCGGTGGGCCTGGCATCCAGGTCGAGGAAGGGGATGCCGGTCGCGATGGCACCCGATGAGACGAGCACGATCTCGCATCCGCGCGCATGCGCCGACGCCAGGGCGTGGACGATCATCGGGATGCGCCACGAGGACTCACCGCTGATCGACGAAGAACCGACCTTCACCACGATGCGCTCGGCCGTCGCCAGCTCCGCGCGCGTGCGTGCGGTCATGCGCCGTCTCCGTCGAAGTCCTCCTCGACCGTGACACGCCGCTTCAGATCCTGCTCGGCACGGATCGCCGCCTTGGCGTCCATCCGCTCGTAGTACTTCTCGCGACGTTCGGTCGTCGTGCGGCGGGCGTTCGGGGCAAGACGCGGGTCGGTGCCGCGCGGGGCGGTCATGAGCTCCGCCGCCGACGACATGGCCGGCTCCCAGTCGAACACGAGCCCCTCGCCCTCGCCGATGACGACGGTTGCGCCGGGGGTCGCGCCCAGACGGAACAGCTCGGTCTCGACGCCGAGGCGTTCGAGACGATCGGCGAGGTAGCCGACGGCCTCCTCGTTCTGGAAGTCGGTCTGCTGCACCCAGCGCACCGGCTTCTCGCCGAGGATGCGGTAGTACGTGCCGTACGAGCCGCCCTCGACGCGGATCGTGAACGGCTTCTCCGAACCCTTGGGGCGGATGACGACCCGCTCCGTGGGAACCTCGACCGCTGCCTCGGCGCGGTGCTTCTCGACGATCTCACCGAGTGCGAATGTCAGCGGGCGCAGGCCCTCGTGCGAGACGGTCGAGATGTCGAAGACGCGGAACCCGCGGGCCTCGAGTTCGGGACGCACCAGATCGGCGAGGTCGCGCGCTTCGGGAACGTCGACCTTGTTGAGGGCCACCAGCTGCGGGCGCTCGAGCAGAGGGGTCTGCCCCTCCGGCACCTCGTAGGCGGCGAGTTCGCCGAGGATGACGTCAAGATCCGAGATCGGGTCGCGGCCGGGCTCGAGGGTCGCGCAGTCGAGCACGTGCAGCAGCGCGGAACAGCGCTCGACGTGGCGGAGGAACTCGAGTCCGAGACCGCGTCCTTCGCTCGCGCCTTCGATGAGACCGGGCACGTCGGCGACCGTGTACCGGGCTTCGCCCGCCTGGACGACACCGAGGTTCGGGTGCAGCGTCGTGAACGGGTAGTCGGCGATCTTGGGGCGAGCGGCGGAGACCGCGGCGATCAGACTCGACTTGCCGGCGGACGGGTATCCGACGAGCGCGACGTCTGCGACCGTCTTGAGCTCGAGGACGATGTCGCCCTCGAAGCCGGGAGTGCCGAGCAGCGCGAAACCGGGAGCCTTGCGCTTGGTGGTGGCCAGGGCGGCGTTTCCGAGCCCACCGCGTCCGCCCTGCGCGACGACGAAGCGATCGCCGGGGACGACCAGGTCGACGAGGACCTCGCCGTCGGTGGTCTTGACGACGGTGCCCACCGGCACCGGAAGCTCCAGCGCTTCGCCATCGAAACCGGAGCGGTGATCGCCCATGCCGAAGCCGCCGTTGGCGGACTTGCGGTGCGGCGAGTGGTGGTACGACAGCAGCGTGCCGGTCTGGGTGTCGGCGACGAGCACGATGTCGCCGCCGTTGCCGCCGTTGCCGCCGTCGGGACCTCCGAGGGGCTTGAACTTCTCACGGTGAACGGAGACACAGCCGTTGCCGCCCTTGCCGGCGCGCAGATGCAGCGTCACCGTGTCGACGAACGAGACCATGTCTGGATTACCCCTCAGATACGCGGACGGGGCGAGCCGAAGCCCGCCCCGAACCGGATGTGTGCTGTGCTGCGATTACTCGGCAGCAGCGGCGACGATGTTGACGACCTTGCGGCCGCCCTTCGCGCCGAAAGCGACAGCGCCCGCCTCAAGAGCGAACAGCGTGTCGTCACCACCACGGCCGACGTTGACGCCGGGGTGGAAGTGGGTGCCGCGCTGACGGACGATGATCTCGCCTGCGCTGACCTGCTGACCGCCGAAGCGCTTCACGCCAAGTCGCTGGGCGTTGGAGTCACGACCGTTGCGGGTGGAGCTTGCGCCCTTTTTGTGTGCCATGTCCTGAGCCTCTTCTGTGCTTACTTGATGCCGGTGATCTTGACGCGCGTGAGGTCCTGACGGTGGCCCTGGCGCTTCTTGTAGCCGGTCTTGTTCTTGAACTTCTGGATGATGATCTTCGGGCCGCGGAGGTTTCCGATGACCTCGGCGGTCACCTTGACCTTCGCGAGCTTGTCGGCGTCGGTGGTCACCGTGGCGCCGTCGACGAGGAGCACTGCTGCCAGCTCGATCTTCTCGCCCTGGGCCGCCTTGACACGGTCGAGCTGAACGATCGTGCCGACCTCGACCTTCTCCTGCCGTCCACCGGCGCGCACTACTGCGTAAACCACTTCATACCTGTTTCGTTGGGGAGCTCACGGCTCCGTAAATCTCACGGGAAGACTGTGCCTGCGTTCGTCGCAAGTCCGACGGGTGCGAGCCCGGTTGTACGGCGCCGCCCGTGGGGACGACTCAGCTCGCGCACCAAAGGACAACTTTACCGGATAGATGGCCCAGCCGCAAAGCGAGCCGGACCGCGTGTCCAGCGCCGTAGGATCGCCGAGTGACCGTTCTGATCGATGACCCCATCTGGCCCGCACACGGACGGCTCTGGGCGCACCTGGTCAGCGAGCACAGCCTCGCGGAATTGCACGCTTTCGCGCTCGCGAACGACCTTCCGGCTCGCGCCTTCGACCTGGATCACTACGACGTTCCCGCCGATGCCCTCCCCCGGCTCATCGCCGCCGGCGCTGTGCACGTCGGCGGGAAGGAGCTCACGAGGAGGCTGATCGCCTCAGGACTCCGGATCCCCGCTCGCGACCGCGGTCGCCGACGAGTTGACTGACACCGGGGTGCCAGTGAGCGCCGCCGTCGTCACCCGGCGCCTGTTGCGGCCCTGACCGGGGGCCTTCGGCTCGGGAAGGGCATCCAGCACCGAGTCGAGCAGCTGCTCGGCCTGCGTCTTCGGCGCCGCCTTGCCGCGCTCGGACGAGCGCTTCTTGCGGGGCTTCTTCGGCCTTTCGGCCGCTGCGGGCTGTTCGGGTTCGACGACCGGCGTCGGCTCGGCGACGGCGTCGCCGCTGGGCGCGCGCGTCGAGGCTGCGATCTGCGCGAGCGCCGTCTTGGCCCCCTCGGGGATGCTGTGAGTCGCCGTGCTCGACGCCTGAGCGCCCTGGCTCTGCTGACCGTTGCCTCCGCGCTGACGGCGATTGCTCGACGACCCGCCGTTGCCTGAGCTCGTGCGGTGCTTGACCACCGGGTCGTGGTGGACGACCACGCCGCGACCCGCGCAGACCTCGCACGGCTCGCTGAAGGTCTCGAGCAGACCGAGGCCGAGCTTCTTGCGCGTCATCTGCACGAGGCCGAGCGAGGTGACCTCGGCGACCTGGTGCTTGGTGCGGTCGCGGCTGAGGCATTCGATCAGGCGGCGGAGCACGAGGTCTCGGTTGGACTCGAGCACCATGTCGATGAAGTCGACGACGATGATGCCACCGATGTCGCGCAGTCGCAGCTGACGGACGATCTCCTCCGCAGCCTCGAGGTTGTTCTTGGTGACCGTCTCTTCGAGGTTGCCGCCCGAGCCGACGAACTTGCCGGTGTTGACGTCGACGACGGTCATCGCCTCGGTGCGGTCGATGACGAGCGAGCCTCCGGAGGGCAGCCACACCTTGCGGTCCAGCGCCTTCTCGATCTGCTCCGTGATGCGGAACGCATCGAACGGATCCGTCTCGTCCTCGTAGGGCTCGACGCGCTCGAGCAGGTCGGGCGCGACGCTCTCCAGGTACGCACGGATGGTCTGCTGAGCATCCTCGCCCTGGATCAGCATCTTCGTGAAGTCCTCGTTGAAGACGTCACGGACGATCTTGACGAGAAGGTCGGGCTCGGCGTGCAGCAGCGACGGCGCCGACTGGTTCTCGACCTGCTTGCGGATGTGCTCCCACTGGGTGGTGAGGCGCTGCACGTCGCGCGTCAGCTGGTCCTCGGTGGCCCCTTCCGCAGCGGTGCGCACGATGACGCCGGAGGACTCCGGCAGCACCTCCTTGAGGATGCGCTTGAGGCGGGCGCGCTCGTTGTCGGGGAGCTTGCGGGAGATGCCGTTCATCGACCCGTTGGGCACGTACACGAGGTAGCGGCCAGGGAGGGAGATCTGGCTCGTCAGACGGGCGCCCTTATGGCCCACCGGGTCCTTCGTGACCTGCACGAGGACGCGATCGCCCGGCTTGAGCGCCAATTCGATGCGACGCGGCTGGTTGCCGGTCTCGACACCGTCCCAGTCGACCTCGCCGGAGTAGAGCACCGCGTTGCGGCCGCGACCGATGTCGACGAAGGCCGCTTCCATGCTCGGCAGCACGTTCTGCACGCGGCCGAGGTAGACGTTGCCGATCAGCGATGCGTCCTGGTTGCGGGCGACGTAGTGCTCGACGAGCACGCCGTCCTCGAGCACGCCGATCTGGGTGCGCGAGTTCTTGGACCGCACGACCATCTTGCGGTCGACGGACTCGCGACGTGCGAGGAACTCCGCCTCGGTCACGACCGGACGGCGACGCCCTGCATCCCGACCGTCGCGACGGCGCTGCTTCTTCGCCTCGAGCCGCGTCGACCCCTTGATGGCCTTCGGCTCGGTGATGTACTCGACCGCGCGCTGACGCTGACGCGGCTCGTCGCGCTGATCGTCACCGTCATTGCTGCCGCCCCGGCGACGACGTCCGCGGCGTGCCGACGGCGCTTCGTCCTCATCGCTGTCGCGGGCGTCGCGGTCGCGTCCTCCGCGGGAGTCGCCTCGCGAATCGCTCTCACGACGGCCGGGCAGTGCGGGCAGCGGAACGATCTCGGGCGCATAGAAGCGCAGCTGGGTCGAGACCTGCGAGACGAAGACCTCGGGGATCAGACCGAGCGTCACCGCGGTGACCGGTTCGGGCTTCTTCGGCGCGGCCGGCGCCTCGTCGACGCTGGCTTCGGCCTTCTCGGCGGGCTCCGCTTCAGGGGCGGGCTCCGCTTCAGGGGCGGGCTCATCCTCTGCGGCGGGCTCAGCCTCTGCGGCGGGCTCCGCTTCTGCAACGGGCGCCGCCTCAGCCTCAGCGGCGGGCTCACCCTCCGCGGCGGGAGCCGCGTCGTCGGCAGGCTCGGCAGGCTCAGCCGCGTCGGCGATCGGCTCGACCGCCTCGGAGACCGAGTCGTGGGGGG
>NZ_JBLVOB010000006.1:653019-689045 GCF_053543555.1 Microbacterium xerophyticum
GGGCGCCGCGACCGTGTCCGGCGCGGAGAGCGTCTCCTCCGGTGTTACCGGAGCCTCCGTGTGCGCGTCGAGGGTAGGGGTGTTGTTGTCATTGTTCTCATCGGCCATCTCTGGCTAACTCCCTGCGCGGAGCACCGGGTGCTCCGCGAAATCTCATGCGACACCCGCGGGTGCCGCGAACTCACTCGGTTTGCGACCGGCTCATGGCTCTGATCGCGAGGGGCATTGGACCCCGAAGTCTGCGTCGATGCGTTTTGCGGCGGCGCCGCGCGATGCATCAGATGTCATTATCGCACCTTGTTGAGCAGTTCGCGGCATCCGCTCACTTCTGCGCGGCGGAGCGCGTACGGGTTCGCCCGGTGCGGCGGGCCTGGGGATCCATAGGATCCGCTGAGATAATCGCACTCATGAGCGAGCAGCGCACCCGCCCCGTCGGCTTCGGAATCTGGCTGATCATCGCCAGTGTGATCGGCTGGTGGGCCGCGTTCCAGCTCACCGTGGAGAAGTTCGCGCTGCTGGAGAACCCCCAGGACGCGCTCGCCTGCGATCTCAGCCCCTTCATCCAGTGCAGCACGAACCTGCAGTCCTGGCAGGGGGCTGTCTTCGGATTCCCCAACCCGCTGATCGGCCTCACCGGATGGATGGCGCCGCTCGTGGTGGGCGTGGCCGTTCTCGCCGGCGCCCGCTTCCCGCGGTGGTTCTGGGCCCTTTTCGGTGCCGGCATCACCTTCGCGTTCGGGTTCGTCTGCTGGCTGATCGCGCAGAGCCTCTACGACCTGTTCGTGCTGTGCCCCTGGTGCATGGTGACGTGGGCGGTGACGATCCCGACCTTCTTCGCCACGATGGTGCATCTGCTCCGCAACGGCACTTTCGGCGGTTCCGAGAAGACGCGCGATCGCGCGGGGCGTCTGATGCCATGGGTTCCGCTCGCCACGATCCTCGCCTTCGCACTCATCGTGCTGATGGCGCAGCTGCAGGGACTCGACTTCCTCGGCGAGATGGCGAAGATCCTGTTCTGAGGCAGCAAGGCCCCACGACGAAGCCCGCCGCCTCCTGCGCAGGAGCACGGCGGGCTTCGCGTTTCGGGCTGAGCCCGTTGAAGGTCAGTCGAACCAGATTCCGAGCTCGCGCGCGGCGGACTCGGGGCTGTCGGAGCCGTGCACGAGGTTCTGCTGCACGGCGAGGCCCCAGTCTCGGCCGAAGTCGCCACGGATCGTGCCCGGCGCGGCACTCGTGGGGTCGGTGGTGCCCGCGAGCGAGCGGAACCCCTCGATCACGCGGTTGCCCGCCAGCCGGATCGCCACGGACGGGCCGGACATCATGAACTCGAGCAGCGGCTCGTAGAACGGCTTGCCCTCGTGCTCGGCGTAGTGCTCGGCGAGCACGTCGCGGTCGGGCTCGACCAGGCGGATGTCGACCAGTGCGTACCCCTTCGCCTCGATGCGGGCGAGGATCGCGCCGGTGAGGCCGCGGGCGACGCCGTCGGGCTTGACGAGGACGAGTGTTTCTTCGGTGGCCATGTCAATCGCTCTCTGTGTGAGTATCGGTTTCTTCGGTCAGTCGGCTCTGCTCCGCCGGACGTCGTGCGTCCAGACGGGCCCCCATGATCGTCGCATACGCCCACATGCCGCCGAAAACCAGCACGACGAGCAGGATGGCGGGCACGAAGAACGCGGACAGCGCCACGATCACCTGCAGCGCCCAACCGGCGCTGATCGCCCAGGGCCTGGTGATCATCCCGGCGACGGCCACCATCGCGAGCGCCACGATGACGCCTCCGATGATCGCCCACCACTGCGGCAGGCCCCACGGCAGGGAGTTCAGGCCGAAGATCGTGAGCCCGACGAGCAGCACGACGATGGCTTCGAATCCCAGCACGATCGGGGCGAGCTTCTGCACCAGCGTGCGCGGCGCACGGGCCGGTCGCGGCGCGGGGGCGTCGCTCATGCGCGCCACCCCGACTTCCAGTCCTCTTCCTCCGCCAGCGCGATCGCCTCGCCTGCCAGCACGATGGACCCTGCGATCACGACGGCGCGACGCTCCGACGTGGCGGCCCACTCGCGCGCCGCGTCCGCGGCGTCGGCCAGTGAGGGGTGCACGGATGCGCGGTGCCCTGAGGCCTCGACGAGGTCGGCGATCGCGTCGGCGTCGCTCGCGCGCTCGGTCTCGGGCGCGGTCGCGAACACGTGAGCCGCAGCCGGTGCGAGTTCGGCGATGATGCCCGCGGCATCCTTGTCGGCGAGGATGCCCAGTACGAGCCCCCACTCGTCGAAGTCGAAGCTGTCATCGAGCGACTGGGCCAGCGCCTTGGCGCCATGCGGGTTGTGGGCCGCGTCGACGACGACCGTCGGCGCGATTCCCAGCAGCTGGAGTCGTCCAGGAGAGGTCGCCCCCTGCAGGCCCTCGGTGATGATGTCGCCCGCGATGTGCTGAGAGCCCGCGCCGATCAACGATTCGACGGCCGCCACGGCGAGGGCCGCGTTGTGCCCCTGATGCGCGCCGTACAGCGGCAGGTACTCCTCGACGTAGGCGCCGGCGAGGCCGCGTATCGTCAGCAGCTGGCCGCCGACCGCGAGCTTCTGCTCCGTCAGGCCGAATTCATCGCCCTCGAACGCGATCGTCGCATTCTTCTCCGCGGCGGCCCCGCGCAGCACCTCAGCGGCCTCTGCGGGCTGCTGGGCCGACACCACGGCGGCGCCGTCCTTGATGATCCCGGCCTTGACCTCCGCGATCGCAGTGATCGTGTCGCCGAGCCTGTCGGCATGATCGATGGCGATCGGCGCGAACACGGCGACGTCTCCGTCGGCGGTGTTCGTGGAGTCCCACGAGCCGCCCATGCCCACTTCGAGCACGAGGACGTCGACCGGAGCATCCGATGCCGCGACGAACGCCAGCACCGTGAGCAGCTCGAAGAACGTCAGGGGCGCATCGCCGGCCTTCTCGAGCTCGGCATCCACGATGGACACGAAGGGCTCGATCTCGTCCCACGCATCGGCGATCGCGCCGTCCTCGACCGGTTCGCCGTCGATCATGATCCGCTCCGTGAAGCGCTCCAGATGCGGGCTCGTGAACAGCCCGGTGCGCAATCCGTGGGCGCGCAGCAGGCTCTCGATCATCCGAGCGGTCGACGTCTTGCCGTTGGTACCGGTGATGTGGATGACCCGGTACGTCTTCTGCGGGTCGTCGAGGAGTTCGAGGATGCGTGCGGTGCGCTCCTTGCGCGGCTGCACCCACCGTTCCCCCGCCCTGCTCAGCAGCGCCTCGTAGACGGCGTCTGCGCGTGCGCGGTCGTTCATGCGGATGCTCCTTCGATGTGGGAGTCGATCGTCACGATGATCGCCGACTTGTCCGACCCGAGCGCGGTGGCCCCGGTGCGGAACACGCCGTCGCCGGGGTTGGTGACGTCCTTCACCAGCTCGTCCATGTCGTCCGTCGGCTGCACGGCGAAGGCGATGGCGAGCGTCTCCCCCGCGATCAGGTCGGCGTGCGAGCGCAACGCGTCGGCGTTCTCCGGCGAGACGTTGAGCGCCAGCACGATGCGGTCGCTGACATCGAGACCGGCGTTCTTCCGAGCCTCCTGCACGACGCGGATCGCGTCACGGGCCATGCCCTCGGATTCGAGTTCGGGCGTGGTCTGCGTATCGAGCAGCACGAAGCCGCCGCTCGGCACGATCGCGAGCGCCTCGCCCTCCGGCCGTCCAGTCGTCTCGAGCGCGAGCTCGTACTCGGCGGGCTCGAGCGCGATGCCGTCGACGATGACCGTTCCGTCCTTCTCCTCCCAGAGCCCGGCCCTGGCGCCGGCGATCACGTGCTGCACCTGCTTGCCCAGACGAGGTCCTGCCGCACGAGCGTTGACGCTCAGCCGGTGGCTGATGCCGTACTCGACCGCCGCCGTATCGGTGAGCTGCACGAGCTCCACCGACTTCACGTTCAGCTCGTCGCGGAGGATGTCCTCGAACTGGCCGAGCGAACCGGCCAGAGGCGAGACGACGCTGAAGCGCGCGAGCGGCAGACGCACGCGCAGCTTCTCCTTCTTGCGCAGGGCGTTGCCGACGCTGGAGAGCTCGCGCACAGCATCCATTGCGCCCTGGATGTCATCCGCGGCGGGGAAGGCGTCGGCATCCGGCCAATCGGTCAGGTGCACGCTGCGCCCGCCGGTGAGCCCCTGCCACACCCGCTCGCTGATCAGCGGTACGAGAGGTGCGGCGACGCGGGTGAGCGTCTCGAGCACGGTGTACAGCGTGTCGAACGCCTCGCGGCTCTTTGGGTCGTCGGTCACGCCGGTCCAGAACCGATCGCGCGAGCGGCGGATGTACCAGTTGGTCAGCACCTCGGCGAAGTCGCGGAGGCGAGCGGATGCCGTGGTCGAGTCGAGCCCTTCGAGATCGGCGCGTACCTCTCGGGCGAGGTCGCCGGTGCGCGCCAGGATGTACCGGTCGAGCACGTCGGTCGAGTCGGTGCGCCACTCGGCCTCGTAGCCGCCGTCCGAGGCGTTCGCATACGTGGCGAAGAAGTACCACGAGCTCCACAGCGGCAGCAGGAACTCGCGCACGCCGGCGCGGATGCCCTCCTCCGTGACGGCGAGGTTGCCGCCGCGCAGCACGGAACTCGACATCAGGAACCAGCGCATCGCGTCGGATCCGTCGCGGTCGAGCACTTCCGAGACGTCCGGGTAGTTGCGCAGGGACTTCGACATCTTGTAGCCGTCGCTGCCGAGCACGATGCCGTGGCAGCTGACGCCGGTGAACGCCGGCCGGTCGAACAGGGCGGTCGACAGCACGTGCATCAGGTAGAACCAGCCACGGGTCTGCCCGATGTACTCGACGATGAAGTCGGCGGGTGAGTGCGAGTCGAACCACTCCTGGTTCTCGAACGGGTAGTGCACCTGCGCGTACGGCATCGATCCGGAGTCGAACCAGACGTCGAAGACGTCCTCGATGCGCCGCATGGTCGACTTCCCGCTGGGGTCGTCGGGGTTGGGTCGCGTCAGCTCGTCGATGTACGGCCGGTGCAGGTCGACCTCGCCCTCCGGGTTGCGCGGAAGGGTTCCGAAGTCGCGCTCCAGATCTTCCAGCGAGCCGTAGGCGTCGACGCGAGGGTGCTCAGGATCGTCGCTCTTCCAGATCGGGATCGGCGAGCCCCAGTAGCGGTTGCGGCTGATCGACCAGTCGCGCGCGCCCTCGAGCCACTTGCCGAACTGACCGTGCTTGACGTTCTCGGGCACCCAGGTGATCTGCTCGTTGTTCGCGAGCATCTTGTCCTTGATGTCCGTCACTCGGATGAACCAGCTCGAGACGGCCTTGTAGATCAGGGGGTTCCGGCACCGCCAGCAGTGCGGGTAGGAGTGCTCGTAGCTCGCTTCACGGACGAGGCGGCCCTCGTCCTTGAGCTGACGGATGAGCGGACGGTTCGCGTCCATCCACAGCTCGCCGGCGACATCGGTGACGTTGGGCAGGAAGCGCCCGCCGTCGTCGAGCGAGATGATCGTGGGGATACCGGCCGCCCCCGCCACGCGCTGGTCGTCCTCACCGTAGGCCGGAGCCTGGTGGACGATGCCCGTGCCGTCCGTGGTGGTGACGTAGTCGTCGGCGAGGATGCGCCAGGCGTTCTCGGTACCGTAGGTCTCGGTGTCGGCGTAGTAGTCGAACAGCCGGTCGTAGGTGACGTCCTGCAGCTGCGCGCCCGTGACGGTCGCGTCGACGGCGGCCACGGCATCCGCTGCCGACTCGTAGCCGAGGTCCTTGGCGTAGCCGGCCAGCAGGTCGCGCGCGAGCAGGTAGCGATGAGCCGATGCCTCGACCGTCTCGCCCTCGTTGTGGACGTCCGCAGCTCCGGCAGGGCCAGCGGGAAGGACGACGTACTCGATCTCCGGCCCCACGGCGAGCGCGAGGTTGGTCGGCAGCGTCCACGGGGTCGTCGTCCACGCGAGAGCGCGCACCCCGGTGAGACCGAGCGACTCGGCCTTCGCGCCGGTGAGGGGGAACGTGACGGTGACCGAAGGGTCCTGACGCATCTTGTAGACGTCGTCATCCATGCGCAGCTCGTGAGCGCTGAGCGGAGTCTCGTCGCGCCAGCAATAGGGCAGCACTCGGTAGCCCTCGTACGCGAGGCCCTTGTCGTACAGGGTCTTGAACGCCCAGAGCACGCTCTCCATGTAGTTCGTGTCGAGCGTCTTGTATCCGCGCTCGAAGTCGACCCAGCGCGCCTGGCGGGTGACGTAGTCCTGCCACTGGTCCGTGTAGGTGAGCACGGACTCGCGCGCCTTCGCGTTGAAGACGTCGATGCCCATGGCCTCGATCTCGCTCTTCTCGGTGATGCCGAGCTGCTTCATGGCCTCGAGCTCAGCGGGCAGACCGTGCGTGTCCCAGCCGAAGACGCGATCGACCTTCTTGCCGATCATGGTCTGGAAACGCGGGAAGAGGTCCTTGGCGTATCCGGTGAGCAGGTGGCCGTAGTGCGGCAGACCGTTGGCGAACGGAGGGCCGTCGTAGAAGACCCATTCCTCGGCGCCCTCGCGCTGGGCGATGGATGCGCGGAACGTGTCGTCCTGCTCCCAGAAGTCGAGCACCTCGCGCTCGATCTGCGGGAATCGAGGGCTGGGGACGACATCGGCGGCCGGGCCGAAGGATGAGGTTCTGGGGTAGGTCATGTGTGCTCGCAGTGCTCGTGGCGGATGCTCCGTGCGAGGACGATCCTCTCGGACCGCGGTACCACCTCGCGTGCGGTGCCTCACGGCACTGCCACTCTCACTGCGGCGATGACGGGCCTGCCCCGCTCGGTTCTACTGGGCCTTGCGGCTGTTCTTCCGAGAGCTCCCCGGTGATGGCCGGATCAACGCGTGTGCATCCATTGTACGCGGCGGCACGCGGCGTGCGGTGCGTCGCAGTTGTGCGCTTCGCTCGGAAGAATCCGCGAGATCTCTGCGAGTGGAGCGCACATCTGCGATCAGGCGGCGAGGTGCATGCCCTGCGCCACTGCGCGCATGATGACGTCCTGCACATGCTCCCACTCGTTCATGACCTGCTGATAGCCGACGCGGATGACGTGATACCCCATGAGTCGCAGCTCGGCATCGTGCCGATTGTCCTCGTTTCGCTGTGCGCCGACGTGCGTGCCGCCGTCGATCTGGACGACCAGACGCGCCCCGATCAACACGTCGACTCGGTGCCCGTGGATCCAGGTCTGGACACGGATCGGCAGGCGCAGCCAGCGAAGCCTCGGTCGCAGGTACGTTTCGAGCCCGGCATCCGCGAACGGCGTGGCCTGGTCGAGGATGCGACGAGCGCGAGGCTTCCACGTGAATCGGCGCAGCGACTCCAGCGTCACGAGATTCTTGTTGAGCGCCGACTCCCAGGTCGCAAGCGCCTGTTCGAACGGTTCGCACGCGCTCACGGCGGCGAGTACGTTCTCGATCGGGTCCACGAGCGCGTCCGGATGCCGTGGCACGACAGGCGTGAACCAGTGCACGACCATGTCCTTCGGCTTATGGCCTGCGCTGCCAGGGGTTGCCGCAGCATGGAGTCGGGGGCTCCGATCGTGAACCCAGAGCCCCAACCGCCGCGCCTGCGTGACACAACTGAGCACCACCCCGGCTCGTACTGCCCGGAGCAGATCAGCATCCGTCCCGGGGATCGCGAGCCATCCCCGGATCGGCCTGTTCAGAAGGCCCGCGCTCACCGCTGCGTCGATCTCACGTCGGCTGTAACCCCGGTCACGCACCGTCGACGCGCGACAGATGCCTCCGCGCTCGCGCACTTCCTTCGCCACCTGGTTCACCCGCATACCGGCAGATCCTGTCAGCTGTGCACCGTGCGGCGCCCTGGTGATCGCGTGATCTGTGCACCACGTCGTGGTCCGCGCTGCTGTGCAGGCAGAGTCGTCTCATACCCGTGCCTCGCAGATGTGACCTTCAGTCGCAGAGATTCAAGGATTCGCTGTGGCTGAAGCGCACAACTGCGAACGAACGCGTGCGGCTGAGGCGTCGTGCCGTGTCCGCGCCACCCCATACGCTCGAGGAGTGCCCCGCTCCGACTCCCCCGCCGCTCCTCGTGTCTCCGCCCCTGACATCCCGCCCCATCTCGCCGATGCCGCGCCCGCACGCAGTGCAGATCTGCTGGCCGCGCGGCTCGACCTCGCCGGCACGGTCGACCTCGCCTACGCCTCGCTCGAGCAGTGCGTCATCGCCGCTGACGCCGACGGCGTCGATCTGGTCGGTGCCACGATCCTCGATGTCGAGATGACCCGGGTTCGCATCGCATCGCTGAGTCTGCGCAACTCCGGCATCCGCCGCCTGCGCATCTCCGGCGGCCGCATAGGAACCCTCGACCTCAGCGGTGCCCGCATCGATGAGCTCGAACTGCGCGATCTGCGCGTGGACTACCTCAACCTCGGCGGTGCGAAGGGCACCGATCTGCTGTTCGCCGGATGCACGATCCGCACCCTCGACATGCCGCAGGCCGAACTCAGCCGCGTGCTCTTCGACGACTGCCGCAGCGACGAGATCGACCCGCGTGGGCTCAGGGCGAGCGACGTCGACCTGCGCGGACTCGACGCCATCGCGTTCACGGACACGAACGGCCTTCGCGGCACCACGCTCACCACGTTCCAGGTGCAGCAGCTCGCCCCGGCCCTGGCCGCCGGGGTCGGCATCCAGGTCGCGGACTGAGATCGAAACGGGTCATCACCGCCCCGCGGCGAGCAGTTCCTGAGTGAACGGATGCTGCGGCGCAGCGAACACCGCGGCGACGGGCCCCTGCTCGACGACCACCCCGTCCTGCATCACGAGCACGTCGTCGGAGACCGCGGCGACCACGTCGAGGTCGTGCGAGATGAAGATCATGGTCAGCTCGCGATCGCGCTGCAGACGTCCGAGCAACTTCAGCACCTTCTCCCGCACCGACGGGTCCAGCGCGGATACCGGTTCGTCGAGCACCAGGACGTCGGGGTCTGCGGCGAGCGCCCGAGCGATCGCCGCACGCTGCCGCTGCCCGCCTGACAGCGCGGCGGGCCGACGTCGCGCGAGCACGGGGTCGAGCCCGACCTCCGTCATCAACTCCGCGACGCGGGCGGCCCGGGCTGCACGCGGCACGCCGCCCGCCTCGAGCGCCTCGCGCAGTGACCGCCCGACGGTCCAGCGCGGATCGAACGCGCCGAGCGGATTCTGATGCACGAGCTGCACTCGATGCGCACCCGGTCCGCCGCTCCAGCGCAGTTCTCCCGAGTCGGGCCGGTCCACACCGACGATCATGCGCGCGAGCGTCGTCTTGCCCGACCCCGACTCCCCCACGATCCCGAGCGTCTGCCCCTGAAGCAACGTGAACGACGCGCCGTCGACCGCCGGAGCACCCGCGAACGCCTTGGACACCTCGACGCCGGTGAGCACGGCATCGCCGAGCCCGAATCGATCGGCGCGCGGGGCGTGCGTCGTCGCGGTGATGAGCTCACGGGTGTACTCGTGCTGCGGTGCACTCAGCACCTCGGCCGCCGATCCCTGCTCGACGACGCGCCCCGCCCGCATCACGAGCACGCGGTCCGCGACCCGCCGCACGGCCGCGATGTCGTGAGTGATGAAGATCACCGCGGTGCCGGCGTCCGCGATCGAACGCAGCAGCGCGAGCACCCGCGCCTGCACCGTGGCGTCGAGAGCCGTGGTCGGCTCATCCGCGACGAGCACCGCTGGCTCACCGGCGAGCGCGGATGCGATCAACGCCCGTTGCCGCAGGCCGCCCGAGAGCTCATGGGGGTACTGACCGGCCCGGCGCGCAGCATCCGTCATCGACACCGACTCGAGCAGGTCGATCGCGCGTTCGCGGCGCTCGCGTCGCGAGAGGCGCGTGTGGATCGCGAGCGGTTCGGCCACCTCTGAACCGACGCGCCGTAGCGGATCCAGCGACACCAGCGCGTCCTGCGAGACCAAGCCGACACGGTTGCCCCGCAGGTCACGCCACTCGCTCTCCGAGAACGCGCGCGCGTCCACGCCGTCGATGCTCAGCACGTCTGCGGTGACGCGTGCCGAGTCAGGCGTCAGTCCGAGCAGGGCGGATGCGGTGATCGTCTTGCCCGCGCCGGACTCCCCGACGATCGCCACGCACTCCCCTGCGGCGACCTGGAACGAGACGCCGTCGACGAGCAGCATCCCCTGCACCGTCACCGACAGCCCCTGCACGACGAGTGCGCTCATCCCGCCCTCCCCTCGGCGCTGGCCCGCAGGCTGCGGCCGACGATGGTCGCCGACACCACCGTCAGCGTGATCGCGACACCGGGGAACACCGCGATCCACCATGCCGTGCCGAGCACGTTGCGTCCACCCGAGAGCATGAGTCCCCATTCGGGCGACGGTTCGGTCGGTCCGAGTCCGAGGAAACTGAGGCCGGCGGCCGCGAGGATGCTGGAGCCGATCCCGATCGTCGCCAGCACGCTGAGTGAGCCGAGCACTCCGGGGACAACGTGCCGGACGAACGCCCGCATCGGCGGCACCCCGAGAATGCGCGCGGCCTCGACGTGCTCGGCGAGGGAGAGCGAGCGCGTCTGCACCCGCGCGAGCCGCACGTACACGGGCACGGCGGCGATCGTCACCGCGATCGCGACGTTGGTCGGGCCCGGTCCGAGGATCGCGACCACCACGAGCGCGACGAGGAACTCAGGGAAGGCGAGCAGCACGTCCGTGACGCGCATGACCGTGGCATCCACCGCCCGCGGGGCGATGCCGGACAACGCGCCGACGACGAGGCCGATCACCAATGCGAGCGCGGTGGCGAGCAGTCCGATGCCCACCGAACGCCCTGCGCCGTGGACGACGCGCGAGAACACGTCGCGTCCGCTCTGATCCGTGCCGAACAGGTGCGCCGCGCTGGGCGGCGCCAGCGCCGCCCGCACATCCGTGCGCAACGGGTCCTGCGTCGCGACCAGCTGCGGGAACAGTGCCATGACGGCCACGACGGCGAGGATGGCGAGCGCCGCCCACAGCAGCGCGCGCCGCGGGCCGGTCCCGCGCGACGACACGCGCACGCGCCGATCGATGTCCGCACGAGCAGAAACGCTCATGTCCGCACCTCCCGTACCCGCGCCTCGACCGGTCGCATCCGAGGGTCGAGCACCGGATAGAGCAGTTCGACGATGAGATTGACGACGACGAACACGAGCGCGCTGAACAGGATGATCCCGGTGATGACAGGGAGGTCGCGGTCGGTGATCGCCGACAGCGTCACCCGCCCGAGGCCGGGCCTGGCGAACACCGTCTCCACGAGCACCGCGCCTCCGAGCAGCGACCCGACCAGATAGGCGGCGAGGGTGAGTGCTCCTGCAGCACCGTGGCGCAGCGTGTGATGCGCGGTGAGCCGCACCTGTCCTGCTCCGCGCGCCCGCACGGTCATCGCCCACGGCTGCCGCTCGGCCGCCTCGATGCCGTCGCGCAGCACCTGGCCGAGCAGAGCAGCGACGGGCAGTGCCAGGGTGACCGCCGGCAGGATGATCGTGGCCGGGTTGCGCGTACCGGAAACCGGGAACCAGCCGAGGCCGAACGCGAACACGCTGAGCAGCAGGATGCCGATCCAGAACACCGGTGAGGACAGCACGACCAGTTCGACCCCTGCGACGATTCCGCGCGAGACCCGTCCGCGGGCGAACAGCGCCACGGCGAGGGCGAGCACCACCGCGATCACGAGCGCGAGCGCCGTCAGCTGCACCGTCGCACCGAGCTGCCGACCGATCACCTCGGTCACCGGCATCCGCAGCTGGTACGACTCGCCCAGATTTCCCTGCAGCAGTTGCCCCAGGTACGAGAAGTACTGCTCCAGCGGCGGGCGGTCCAGCCTCAGCTCGGCACGGATGCCGTCTTTGACCGCCTCACTCACCTGGGCCTGCGGCCCCAGCATCACCGAGACCGGGTCGCCCGGGATCACCCTGAAGGCGAGGAAGGCGAGCGTCGCCGCGCCCCACAGGACGATGATGACGGATGCCGCGAGTCCTGCGATCCGGGCGAGCAGAGGCTTCACGACCGGATCAGCCGACCGTGACCTCGTAGAACAGCGGGCGCCCGTACAGGTCGTACTCGAGACCCGAGACGGTGTCGTTCACGGCGGTGATGAGCGACGGGCTGTAGAGCGGCACGATCGCAGTGTACTCAGCATTCCACTGCTGCAGTTGCTGGTAGATCGCGGCCCGCGCGTCGACGTCGCTGGTCGCGATGCCCTCTTCGAGCAGTCCGTCGATCTCCGGGTCGGCGACCTGCGAGGCGTTCTGGAATCCGTCGGTGTGCAGGTGGCTGCGCAGCAGATCGCCGTCGACGCCGGAGAAGCCCCAGTCGGTGAGGTCGAAGGTCTTGGGCCCGTACTGCTCGTTGTAGGCGCCGGGCTCGAGCACCTCTCGCACGACCTCGAAGCCGATGTCGGCGAGGTCGGACTGGATGGCGTTGGCCAGCGCCGCGTTGTCGTCGGACACCGGCGTGTACGCGATCCAACGCACCGAGAGACGCTGCCCGTCCTTCATGCGGATGCCGTCGCTGTCGCGCTCGGTCCAGCCGGCCTCGTCCAGCAGGCTGTTCGCCTCATCCTGGTCGAACGGCCGGTCGCCCTCGAGCGAGGCGTCGTATCCGGGCGTCGTCGAACCGAGGATGCTCCAGGCACGCGGGAACTGGCCGAAGAAGATCTCCTCGACGGCCGCGTCGACGTCGATGCCACGGGCGAACGCCTGTCGCACCTTCTCGTCGGCGAAGACGCCGTACTTCTCGTTCAGGTAGAGCGAGTAGGGAAGCCCGGGATACTCGTTCGAGTCGACCGCGAGCGTGTCGGGCAACTCGGCGGCGAGGTTCGGCGGGATGTTGCTGGCGAGGTCGGCCTCGCCGCTTTCCACGACGCCGGCGCGCACGGACGCCTCCGGCAGGATCTCGACGCGCAGCGTCTCGAACTGCGCGGCTTCCGCTCCCCCCGGGCCCCACGCGTAGTCGGGGTTGCGGGTGTAGACGATCTCCTGGTCGGGCGTGTACTCGGTCAGTTCGAACGGGCCCGTCCCCACTGTGACGTCGGGACCGCCGGCCTTGAGCTGATCGGCGGAGCCCTCCAGCACCGCCGGCGAGTAGAAGCCGAGCAACGGGGTGCTGGCGGCTTGCAGGAACGGCGCGTACGGCTGGCTGAAGCTGACCTCGACGGTGTGCTCGTCGATGACCTCCGTACCGGCGTAGAACTCGCCACCGAGCATGCTCTCGGCCTGGGCGGATGCCGTCTCAGGGTCGGCGATTCGATCGAAGTTCGCCTTCACCGCCTCCGCGTCGAACGGCTCTCCGTCGTGGAAGGTGACGTCGTCGCGCAGATCGAACGTGTACGTCGTGCCGTCTTCGGAAACGGTCCAGTCGGTGGCCAGCCATGGAGAGAACGAGCCGTCCGACTCCTGGAACACCAGCGAGTCGAGCACGACCCGCTGCACCATGCTCGACACGTCGAGCTGACTCGTCTGCGGGTCCATGTGCCCGGCGGACAGGTTCGCGCCCTCGATGGCCCAGATCACTTCCCCGCCGCTGTCACCGCCGGAAGAATCCGCGGGACCGGCGCAGGCGCTCAGCGTCAGGGCGGCGACCGCGGCGAGCGCGGTGATGGGCAGAATACGGCGCACGTGCGGAGTGGGCATGCGAGTCCTCAGGAAGAGTGAAGGGGGTCTCTCGATTCTAGCCCTGGTTTGTTGGACTCAGTCGATCTACGTCGGCATCCGGCCCTGACCGCCTTCGGTAGACTGGCTGTCACAACCCACACTCAGGCACGCTCACACAGTGCCGCATACATCGCGCAAGGAGACCTCCATGTCGGCAACCGTCCAGAACCAGATCCCCGACAAGCCCGCACTCGAAGGTCTCGAGGCGAAGTGGGACGGCGTCTGGGCCGAGCAGGGAACGTACCTGTTCGATCGCCTGCGCGCCGCAGAGCTCGGACGCGAAGGCGTGTACTCGATCGACACGCCCCCGCCGACGGCATCCGGTTCTCTGCACATCGGCCACGTGTTCTCGTACACGCACACCGACGTCAAGGCGCGCTACGAGCGCATGCGCGGCAAGAGCGTGTTCTACCCGATCGGCTGGGACGACAACGGCCTGCCCACCGAGCGCCGCGTGCAGAACTTCTACGGCGTGCGCGTCGACCCGACGCTCCCCTACGACCCGGACTTCACCCCGCCCTTCGAAGGCAACGCGAAGAGCCTGAAGGCCGCCGACCAGCAGCCCATCAGCCGCCGCAACTTCATCGAGCTGTGCGAGCGCCTCACCGTGGAGGACGAGAAGCAGTTCGAGGATGTATTCCGCCAGATGGGCCTCAGCGTCGATTGGACGCAGACGTACCGCACGATCTCCGACGAGACGATCCGCCAGAGCCAGCTCGGCTTCATCCGCAACCACGAGCGCGGCGAGGCGTACCAGGCGCTCGCGCCGACGCTGTGGGATGTCGACTTCCGATCCGCCATCGCGCAGGCCGAGCTCGAGGATCGCGAACAGCAGGCGTCGTACCACCGCATCGCGTTCCACAAGTCCGATGGCTCGGGTGACATCCACATCGAGACGACGCGCCCGGAGCTGCTCGCGGCGTGCGTGGCTCTTGTGGCGCACCCCGACGACGAGCGCTACCAGCCGTATTTCGGCTCGACAGTGCGCACGCCCCTGTTCGACGTCGAGGTCCCGGTGCTCGCGCATCACCTCGCGCAGCAGGACAAGGGCTCCGGCATCGCGATGGTCTGCACGTTCGGCGACGTCACAGACATGATCTGGTGGCGCGAGCTCGATCTGCCGATCCGCACGATCCTGGGCCTCGACGGTCGCGTGATCGCGGATGCTCCGGAAGCGATCGAATCGGATGCCGGCACCGCCGCTTACGCGGAGCTTGCGGGCAAGACCGTCTTCAGCGCCAGGAAGCGCGTCGTCGAGCTGCTGGAGGAGTCGGGCGAGCTGCTCGAGGTCTCCAAGCCCTTCAACCATGCCGTGAAGTTCTTCGAGAAGGGCGATCGCCCGCTCGAGATCGTCTCGACGCGTCAGTGGTACATCCGCAACGGCGCCCGTGACGAGGCACTCCGCGACCAGCTCATCGCGCACGGCAAGCAGCTGCAGTGGCACCCCGATTTCATGCGCGTGCGCTACGAGAACTGGGTCGGCGGCCTCACGGGCGACTGGCTCGTCTCGCGTCAGCGTTTCTTCGGCGTGCCGCTCCCGGTCTGGTACGGCCTGGACGAGAACGGCGAACGCGACTACGACCGCGTGCTGATGGCGTCGCCGGAGCAGCTGCCCATCGACCCGACCAGCGATGTGCCGGCCGGCTATACCGAGGACCAGCGCGGCGTCGCGGGCGGTTTCGAGGCCGAGACCGACATCCTCGACACCTGGGCCACCTCGTCTCTGACCCCGCAGCTGGCCGGTGGATGGCAGCGTGACGAGGAGCTGTGGAGCCTCGTCGCCCCGTTCGACGTGCGCCCCCAGGCGCAGGACATCATCCGCACCTGGCTGTTCTCGACCATGCTGCGCTCGACGCTCGAAGACGGCAGGTCGCCGTGGAAGCACGCCTCGATCTCCGGCTTCATCGTCGACCCCGACCGCAAGAAGATGTCGAAGTCGAAGGGCAACGTGGTCACGCCCGCAGACATCCTCGAGAAGCACGGGTCGGATGCCGTGCGCTACTGGGCGGCCTCCAGCCGCCTCGGAGTGGATGCCGCCTTCGATCCGCAGAACCCGACGCAGATGAAGATCGGCCGCCGTCTGGCGATCAAGGTGCTCAACGCGGCGAAGTTCGTGCTGTCGTTCCCGGTGCCGGAGGGCGCGCAGGTGACGCACGCGCTGGACGCGTCCATGCTGACGGCGCTCGACGACGTGGTCCGCGAGACGACCAAGGCGTTCGACGCGTTCGACCACGCCCGCGCGCTGGAGATCACCGAGTCGTTCTTCTGGGCCTTCTGCGACGACTACCTCGAGCTCGTCAAGGAGCGCGCGTACGACCAGACCCATGTCGGCCAGCCTTCCGCCGCGCTCGCGCTGCGGATCGCGCTTTCGACGCTGCTGCGCCTGCTGGCACCCGTCGTGTCGTTCGCCACGGAGGAGTCGTGGAGCTGGTTCGAAGAGGGCTCGATCCACACGGCGTCCTGGCCGGAGCCGCTCGGCACCGAAGGCGACGCCGCGGTTCTGGCTGCCGCGAGCGCCGCGCTGATCGGCATCCGTCGCGCCAAGACCGAGGCGAAGGCCTCTCAGAAGACGCCGGTGTCACGTGCGGTGATCGTCGCCCCGGCGGAGACCCTCGAAGCTCTGCGCTCCGCAGCGGACGATCTGCGTGCCGTCGGCCGCATCGCCGTGCTCGAGTTCGCGGAGGGCGACGAGCTCGCCGTCACGGAGATCGAACTGGCTCCCGTGGAGGCGAGCTGATGCAACTCGGCACGCGTTGGGCGACGGGTTCGACTGCCCCGGCATCCGTTCCCGCTGTTCTGAAGCCCGCCATCGCCGAGGTCGAGGCGCAGGGCATCACCGGCATGTGGACCCTCACGTGGCTGGAGGGCCGCCCGATCGCAGAGCTGGATGCGGGGTGGGAAGTGCTGGTCACGGCATCCGGCGAGGTCGTCGCCCGACCCTTCCAGGACTGAGCGCGCTCGACCTCAGCGCCCCATCAGACCCACCTGTGCGAGCAGGTGCTCCGTCGCCAGAGGATCGGTCCTTCGCGTCTGCTCAGCCTGGATCGCGGTGAGCATCGTCGCACGCCGGTCCTCTCGGCGCTCTGCACGCCGCGTGGCCCAGCGTGTGATCGCGGCCGCGAGGCGTATGGACGCGCGTTCGATCAGGGATGCGCCCCTCGGTACCGGGATCACCCGGGTGATGGCCACTGCGCTCACGATGCGGCCTCCTTCTTTGTCGTGAGATTCTTCAGGGGGAAGACGTCTGCACGCACGCTGACGCGGCGAACGCCTTCACCCTTCTGTCCGCGATAGGTCTCAGAAACCTCATCGATGACGGCCTCGATCCTCTTGATGAGGTCGATCGTCTGCTCAGCGGTCATGCTGATGCCGCTGGTCATCGACGAGCTCGCATCGGCCCACTCGGCCGGTTCCTTGTCGATGCGGCCGCTGAAGAACTCCATCAGTTCTTCGTGGCGACGGCGATGCACCTCCGCGACGGCGACCTGAAGCGCGGCTTCGCCCGCGGGAGAGCCTTGCACAGCTCGCGAGTCGTAGACGATGCCGCCCACCGGACGCTCCCACCAGCGTTCGCGTCCACCGTGCTCGCCGGCGAGCTCGCGAATCAGATCATGCCGCGCCAGCGCCCGCAAGTGATAGCTGGTCGCACCGGAGGACTCCCCCAGGATCTCGGCGAGCGTGCTCGCGGTCTGCGGGCCTTCCTGAGCGAGGATGTCGAAGATCCGCACCCGCAACGGGTGCGACAGGGCACGGAGAGCGCCGGCGTCCAGCACCCGGCGTTGCGGTGCGGGGGTCTTACTGTTCTCGGTCATACTGCAAAGATACCTTTGCAAGCATTTCTTTGCAAGTGATTCTTTGCATTGTTTTTCGAGTTGGCCATAGGCTCGTGGGATGACCGATGCCGTGAACCCGCTCCTGACGCCATCCGCTCTCCCTTACGCCCTCCCGGACTACGGCGCGATCCGGCCCGAGCACTACATGCCGGCCTTCCGCGCGGCGTTCGATGAGCATCTCGCCGAGATCCGGCGCATCACGATGGTGCGATCGATGCCCACGTTCGAGAACACGATGGTGCCGCTCGAGCAGTCCGGTGCAGCTCTGGATCGCATCGCGCACGCCTTCTACACGGTGAGCTCAGCCGATGCCACGGACGAGATCCAGGCGATCGACGAGGAACTCGCCCCGCTGATGGCGGCGCACGAGGATGCCATCCGCCTCGACGCGCAGCTGTACTGGCGGGTCAAGACCCTGCACGAGCAGCTCGATGAACTTGAGCTCGACGGCGAGAGCCGCTATCTGGTCCAGCGGCACTTCCGCGAGATGACGCACGCCGGAGCCGCCCTTGACGAGGAAGCGAAGTCGCGGCTCACCGCGCTGAACCAGCAGCTGTCGACACTCACGACGACGTTCGAGAAGAATCTGCTCGCCGACACCAATGACCTCGCCGTGCTGTTCGAGAACGCCGAGGCGCTGGACGGGCTCACCGACGGCGAGCTCTCGGCTGCCGCGAGGGCGGCGACCGAACGCGGTCACGATGGACGCTTCCTGATCTCGCTGCCGCTCTTCACTGGGCACCCCTACCTCGCGTCATTGACGAACCGTGAGAGCCGCCGTCTCATCATGGAGGCCTCCCGCTCGCGCGGTATCCGCGGCAACGCGAACGACAACCGCGCCGTGCTGAAGGAGATCGTCGCGCTGCGTGCCGAGCGCGCGGCACTGCTCGGCTATCCCTCGCACGCCGCCTATGTGACCGCCGACGAGACCGCCGGGACGCCGGAGGCCGTGTCGGATCTGCTTCACCGGCTCGCACCGGCCGCAGCATCCAACGCCCGTGCCGAGCAGGAGGCGCTCCAGGCGATCATCGACGAGACCGAGGAGCAGCCGTTCGCGCTGGAGGCGCACGACTGGGCCTTCTTCACCGAGAAGGTGCGCAGCGCGAAGTACGACATCGACACGGCGGCACTGCGCCCCTGGTTCGAAGCCGAGCGGGTGTTGCAGGACGGTGTCTTCCACGCGGCGACGCAGCTGTACGGCGTGACGTTCACCGAGCGTGCGGATCTCGTCGCATACCACCCTGGTGCGCGCATCTTCGAGGTGCACAACGCCGGCGGCAGTGCGCTCGGCCTGTACGTGCTCGACCTCTACACCCGCGACTCCAAACGAGGCGGGGCGTGGATGAATCCGATCGTCAGCCAATCGGCGCTTCGCGGCACCGCACCAGTCGTCGTGAACAACCTGAACGTGTCGCAGCCGGGCGATGGGCAGCCGACGCTGTTGACGCTCGACGAGGTCACGACCCTGTTCCATGAGTTCGGGCACGCACTGCATGGCCTGTTCGCGACGGTCAACTACCCGCACTTCGCGGGGACCAATGTGTTCCGCGACTTCGTGGAGTTCCCGAGCCAGGTGAACGAGATGTGGATCCTGTGGCCGGAGGTTCTCGACAACTATGCGCGCCACTACGAGACGGGCGAGCCGCTGGATGCGGCTATCGTCGAGCGGCTGCGCGCGACAGAGGCGTTCAACCAGGGGCACGACACGAGCGAGTACCTCGCCGCGGCATGGCTCGATCAGGCGTGGCACCGGGTGGGCACCGATGCGCAGATCGGTGATGTCGCCGCGTTCGAGGCGGCCGCACTCGCAGAGATCGGGCTCGACAACACCGCGGTGCCGACGCGGTACTCCTCCACGTACTTCGCGCACGTGTTCTCCGGCGGCTACAGCGCGGGGTACTACTCGTACATCTGGAGCGAGGTGCTCGACGCCGACACCGTGGAATGGTTCCGCGAGAACGGCGGTCTCACGCGCGAGAACGGCGATCGCTTCCGTGCACGCTTGTTGGGGGTGGGCGGCTCGAAGGATCCCCTTGAGGCGTACCGCGACTTCCGGGGCCGCGACGCCGAGATCGCGCCGCTGCTCACCCGCCGGGGACTCGGGGGGTGAGCACCGGGGCGCTTCCTTCGCAGATGTGCATCAGCCTCGCAGAGATTCGGGGATAGCCTGCGAAGATCGTGCAGATCTGCGACCGACGGTACGCGTTCAGGCGGACAGCAGCCCGAGTTCACGAGCGAAGTCACGCATCCTGGCAGCCATCGCCTGCGGTACCTCAGCGACCGCGAAATGTCCGCCCTCCGGCATCCGATCGAATGAGCGCAGGTCGCGGTAGAAGCTTCGTGCGACACTCTCGGGATAGTCGTGCTCGTGCCGCTGGATGGCGATCGCGGCCGGCACCTCGACCGGCGGTATCCGTTGATCTTCTTCGGCATCGAAGTATCGCCTGAACGACGTGGCGATGCTCTGCGTCGACCAATAGATCATCGCCTCGGTGAGGATGCGGTCACGGGAGATCCTGTGCTCGAGCACTTCGGGTCGTCCCGTCGGCGTGTCACTCCACTCGACGAGCTTCTCCACCAGCCACGCCAGGAGCCCCGCCGGAGAATCGTTCAACGCCGCAGCAAGTGTGTCGGGGCGCGTCCCCTGAATGTGCCCATAGGCGCCGTGCGGCCCGCCGCTCGCCGACAGCCGGTCGAAGAAGGCACGTGCCGCCGGATCCTCGACCCCTGCCCGCTCCTCGTCGGTGCCGAAGTGCGCATGCGTCGCGAGGATGCCGTGCACGTGCGCCGGATACGTCGCAGCGATCAGATCGCTCACATTCGCAGAGATGTCTTCGCCGTACGTGAGATAGCGCTCATAACCCAGCACGTCGCTCATCAGCGCGTGCATCAATCGGGCCATCACGGACTCCGTCATCGTGCCGTCGTACGGTGCGGAGAACGCGAAACCCGGCATGCTCGGAACGACCACGTGGAAATCCGGAAGCAGTCGGGCGAACTCGAGCTGCAAGGCGAACGTGTGCGGCCAGCCGTGCATCACCAGCAGCGCCGGAGCATCGGGGCGCTCAGATCGCAAGTGGGCGAAATGCACGTCGGTGCCCTCGACGTCCGCGATGAACTGCGGATGCTGATTGAGCCACTCCTCACGGGCCGGCCAGTCGAACGTGCTCCACGAATCGACCAGTTCGCGAAGGTATGCCGCATTCATCCCGGTCGCGGGGCGCCGCGGTGAGTCGGGCAGCAGGCGCGAGCGTGACAGGCGCTGACGAAGATCGACGATGACATCTTCGGGAACCGAGACTCGGAAGCTGCGCATGCGCTCACCCTAGAGCCCGTCTCGGACATCAATGTCAGAGGTACGGCAGTGCCTTGAACCAGGTCAGCTGATGATAGCTCTGCTGCAGGTGCTCCCCCAGACCCTCGAACGGCATCACGCGAACGTTGATCAGCTCCGTGTCATCCAATGACTGCCCCGCCACTTGCGCGCAGTCGACGGCGAGGAAGTGATGGACGCGGTTCGTATGATTGCCGAAGTTCGCCCACGTCGCGCCGAGAGCGATCACTTTGTCGGCGATATACCCCGTCTCCTCGAGGAGCTCCCTTGCCGCAGCATCATGCGGATCCTCAGCGACTTCGACTGCACCGCCGACGGTGCCCAACGCGACGATTCCTGCGCCGTGGCGGTACTCCTCCACAAGAACCGCGTCGCCAGCGACGTCGACGGCGAGCACCGAGATCCATTCGTGCGGCTCGAGCACATAGAACGGCGAGATCGTGCGTCCGGCAGCATCCACGCATTCGTCGGCGCGCAACCGGATCCAGCGGTCGTCGACGATCGTCCTGCTGGAGATCGTCCGCCATGGTTCGGGACTGCGGCCCGCCGCGCTCACGCGCTCTTGCGCTTGCGCTCCATCACGACCGTAGGCGGCGCACCCTCATCGACCGCCGCACGAGTGACGACGACCTTCTTGACGTCTTCGGCCGACGGGATCTCGAACATGATCGGTCCGAGCACGTCTTCGAGGATCGCGCGGAGCCCGCGGGCACCCGTCTTGCGCTCGACGGCCAGGTCAGCGATCGACCGCAGTGCGTCTTCGTCGAACTCGAGCTCGACGCCGTCGATCTCGAACATGCGCTGGTACTGCTTGACGAGTGCGTTGCGCGGTCCGGTGAGGATGTCGATCAGTGCGGCCTGGTCGAGCGGCGAAACCGAGGCGATGATCGGTAGACGCCCGATGAACTCGGGGATCAGCCCGAACTTGTGCAGGTCTTCGGGCAGCACTTCGCTGAACAGATCGAGATCCTTCGACTTGTCATGCAGCGGAGCGCCGAATCCGACCCCGTGCTTGCCGACGCGTGCGGACACGATGTCTTCGAGACCTGCGAAGGCGCCGGCGACGATGAACAGCACGTTCGTCGTGTCGATCTGCAGGAATTCCTGGTGCGGGTGCTTGCGTCCGCCCTGCGGCGGTACCGAGGCGGTGGTGCCCTCGATGATCTTGAGCAGCGCCTGCTGAACGCCCTCGCCCGACACGTCTCGCGTGATGGAGGGGTTCTCGGCCTTGCGGGCGATCTTGTCGATCTCGTCGATGTAGATGATGCCCTGCTCGGCGCGCTTCACGTCGTAATCCGCGGCCTGGATGAGCTTGAGCAGGATGTTCTCGACATCTTCACCGACATAGCCTGCCTCGGTGAGTGCCGTCGCATCCGCGACCGCGAAGGGCACGTTGAGTCGCTTGGCTAGGGTCTGGGCAAGATACGTCTTGCCGCAACCGGTCGGACCGATCATCAGGATGTTGCTCTTGGCGATCTCGACCTCGTCGGCCTTCTGCTCAGCGAGCTGCAGCGTGCCGTGCGCGCGGACGCGCGTGTAGTGGTTGTACACGGCGACCGCGAGCGAGCGCTTCGCGGAATCCTGACCGACCACGTATTCCTCGAGGAACGAGAAGATCTCGCGGGGCTTGGGCAGATCGAAATCTGCGACGCCCGCGGCGGACGACTCCGCCATGCGCTCTTCGATGATCTCGTTGCACAGCTCGACGCATTCGTCGCAGATGTACACACCGGGGCCAGCGATCAGCTGCTGGACCTGCTTCTGGCTCTTTCCGCAGAACGAGCACTTGAACAGGTCAGCGCTTTCACCGATTCGGGCCATGCGCATCCTCCTTGGAGAGCCTGAGAGACATCTTCGAGCCTAACCTCTCCATCAGACACTGGACCGCATTGGCGCGGTCCGATCACACCATGCTCTTCGGGTGCCACACCGTCTTCGTCTCGGTGAACGCCGCGATCCGCTCCGGCGAAGCCGTCACCTCACCGGGCGTGAGCACGCGCTTGAGCGTGTCGGCGGCCGCGATCTGCAGGTCGACCCAATCCAGCCCGTCAGCGCCGGCGAGGTCGAGCGCGTTGACGTCGGCATGCGACGCGAGCCACGGTGCGATCTCCGCAGGCGAGCCGGTGAGAACATTCACGACGCCCCCTGGCACATCGCTCGTCGCGAGCACCTCAGCGAAGCTGATGGCGGAGAGCGGATGCTGCTCGCTCGCGATCACGACGACGGCGTTGCCTGCGACCAGAGCGGGAGCGACCACCGAGACGAGTCCGAGCAATGCCGATCGCTGCGGCGCGACGATGGCCACGACCCCGGTCGGCTCCGGCACCGAGATGTTGAAGTACGGGCCTGAGACGGGGTTGGCGTCTCCTGCGACCTGGGTGTACTTGTCGCACCACCCCGCGTACCAGACCCAGAGGTCGACAGCCTCATCGACCTGTGCCCCGGCGGCTGCGGCTGATACGCCCTCCTGAGCCACGATCTCGTCGACGAACTGCGCGCGTCGGCCCTCGAGCACTTCTGCGACGCGGTAGAGCACCTGCCCGCGGTTGTACGCCGTCGCGCCGGACCAGCCCTTGACCGCCGAGCGAGCGGCGACCACGGCATCCCGAGCGTCCTTGCGAGAGCCTTTGGCAGCATTCGCGAGGAATGCGCCCTTGCTCGAGAGCACCTCGTAGGTGCGACCCGACTCGCTGCGCGGGAACTTTCCGCCGATCGCGAGCTTGTACGTCTTCGGAACAGTCAGTCGCTTGCTCATGCCGAAGCCCCCTTCAGGTATGCGGTGAGACCGTGTCGGCCGCCCTCGCGGCCGTATCCGGATTCCTTGTAGCCGCCGAACGGACTCGCAGGGTCGAACCTGTTGAAGGTGTTCGCCCACACGACACCGGCGCGCAGCTGGTCGGCGACGGCGAGGATGCGCGATCCCTTGTCGGTCCAGATGCCGGCCGAAAGGCCGTACGGCGTGTTGTTCGCCTTGGCGATCGCCTCGGCGGGGGTACGGAATGTGAGTACCGACAGTACAGGACCGAACACCTCGTCGCGGGCGATGCGGTGGGATGCTTCGACGCCGGTGAAGATCGTCGGAGCGAACCAGAACCCCTTGTCGGGGATGACGCAGTCGGCCGTCCAGCGCTCGGCGCCTTCGGCTTCGCCGATGTCGCTGAGTTCGCGGATGCGATCGAGCTGCGCGGCGGAGTTGATGGCGCCGATGTCGGTGTTCTTGTCGAGCGGGTCACCGAGACGGAGCGTCGACAGTCGCGCCTTCAGGCGGTCGATGACCTCATCGTGGATCGACTCCTGCACGAGAAGCCGGCTGCCGGCGCAGCACACGTGCCCCTGGTTGAAGAAGATGCCGTTGACGATGCCCTCGACGGCCTGATCGATCGGCGCGTCGTCGAACACGATGTTCGCCGCCTTGCCGCCGAGCTCGAGCGTGACCTTCTTGCCCGTACCCGCGACGGCGCGGGCGATGTCGCGCCCGACGCCGGTCGACCCCGTGAAGGCGACCTTGTCGACATCCGGGTGACGCACGAGGGTCGCTCCGGTCGAACCGGCGCCGGTGACGATGTTGACGACACCGGCGGGAAGGTCGGCCTGCTGCAGGATCTCCGCGAAGATGAGCGCGGTCAGCGGCGTCGTCTCAGCGGGCTTGAGGACCACCGTGTTCCCCGCGGCGAGAGCCGGTGCGATCTTCCACGCGAGCATCAGCAGCGGGAAGTTCCACGGGATGATCTGCCCCGCGACACCCAGCGCACGCGGATCCGCACCGAGACCGGCGTGATCGAGCTTGTCGGCCCAGCCCGCGTAGTAGAAGAACCACGATGCGACGAGCGGCACGTCGACGTCGCGGCTCTCCTTGATGGGCTTGCCGTTGTCGAGGCTCTCGGCCACGGCGAGTTCGCGAGCGCGCTCCTGCACGAGACGGGCGATGCGGAAAAGGTACTTGCCTCGGTCGCGACCGCTCATCTTCGACCACATCTTGTCGTAGGCACGGCGGGCCGCGGCGACGGCGCGATCGATGTCCTCGTCCGAGGCTCCGGCGATCTCTGCGATGTGCGATTCGTCGGCCGGGGAGATGGTCGTGAAGCTCTTGCCCGACCCGTCGACGAACTCGCCGTCGATGAACAGCCCGTAGCTGTCGCGCAGGTTCAGGATCGCCTTCGATTCGGGCGCCGGGGCGTATTCCAGGAATGACATGTCTGGTCCTCAGTCGATCGTGACGTAGTCGGGGCCGGAGTAGTGGCCGGTGGTCATCTTCTGCCGCTGCAGCAGCACATCGTTCAGCAGGCTCGAGGCGCCGAATCGGAACAGATGCGGCTGCAGCCAGTCCTCCCCCGCGGTCTCCGCGACCGTGACGATGTACTTGATGGCGTCCTTGGAGGTGCGGATGCCGCCGGCCGGCTTCACACCGATCTTCTCGCCGGTCGCCCGGTACCAGTCGCGCACGGTCTCGAGCATGAGCAGCGTGGTGGGCAGCGTGGCCGCGGGCTGCACCTTGCCCGTGGACGTCTTGATGAAGTCGCCGCCCGCGAGGATGCCGAGCCACGATGCCCGCTTGATGTTGTCGTAGGTGTTGAGCTCACCGGTCTCGAGGATCACCTTGAGCGAGGCGTAGCTGCCGTCCTCACGGCGGCACGCCTCCTTCACTGCTGAGATCTGATCGAACACGAGTCCGTAGCGCCCCGAGAGGAACGCTCCTCGATCGATCACCATGTCGATCTCGTCGGCGCCCGCGGCGACCGCCTCAGCGGTGTCGGCGAGCTTGATCGCGAGCGAGGAGCGGCCGCTCGGGAACGCCGTCGCGACCGCGGCGACCGAGATCTTTCCGTCGTCGGGGTCACCATGCAGCGCGCCGAGGGCGTCGATGGCGTATCCGACCATGTCGCCGTATACGCAGACGGCCGCGACGAGCGGTGTCGCCGGGTCACCGGCATCCGGTGTCTTCGCCTTGGCCACGAGCGAACGTACCTTGCCGGGGGTGTCCGCACCCTCGAGGGTGGTGAGATCGATCAGTGAGATGATCTTGTCGATCGCCCATGCCTTCGACGTCGTCTTGATCGAACGGGTGCCGAGTCCTGCTGCGCGCTGCTCGAGACCGGTCGCGTCCACGCCGGGCAGTCCATGCAGGAATCGACGCAGAGTGGCATCGTCGGGCTCTCCGCCCAGCACATCCACCGCAGTGCGGCGGGTGAGTTCTTTGGTCGTCATCGTTCCTCCAACAATGCTCGGGCTGTGTTCTCATCGGTGACCAGAACGCTGCAAAGGCCGCTGGTCACGACTGTACGCGTGATGTCATGTTTCGGGGCGCCGGCGGTGACGAAGATCGCCTGCTTCGCTGAGCGCAGGCGATCGAGGTCGACGCCGACCGTGCGTGCGTCGAGCTGCGGATCGACGATGTTGCCGTCCGCGTCGACATATCGGCCCAGCACGTCTCCGACGGCGCCGCGCCGAGCAAGCTCCTCGACGTCGGCGGCGGTCAGATAGCCGTTCTCGACGTGGGCGGATGACGCGTCAGCGGGGCCGGCGGAGAAGAGGTAGGTCTGTGCGGCCGCGGCGTGCTCGAGGATGGCGGAGACGGTGCGATCCGACTCGATCGCCTGCTTGGTCTCGACGCGTTCGAGGATCGCGGGGCTCGGCAGCAGCGTGGCCTGGCCACCGGCGCGCTGGGCGATCGTCATCGCGAGACTCGCTGCCCCTCCTGAACGCCGGTTGAGGCTCACACCGCCGTTGAGCTGCACCACCGTCACACCGTTCGCCCATCCGTCGGGCAGCGCCTCTGCGACGGCCGTCAGCGTACGGCCCCAACTCACGCCCAGCGTGCGCGGTACCGGGCGAAGAGCCGTGAGGTGGTCCGCTGCGGCCTGAGCGACGCGATCGAGCGTGGCGCTCTCGTCGTCCGGCATCGGCACGATGACGGCATCCACGAGACCGAAACGCTCGGTCAGCTCGCGCTCGAGGCCGAGTCTGCGTGCGCGCGGATGCACGATCTCGATCCGCACGATGCCCTTCTCACGTGCCTGCGTGAGGAGCCGTCCCACCTTCCACCGTGAGATCTTCAGGAGGGCGCCGATCTCGTCCTGCGTCTTCGCCTCGTCGTAGTACAGCTCGGCGACTCGCACAGTGAGCAGGTCTTCATCCACGGCATCCTCCCTTCCTCGTCCAGCGTACGCGTGAGCACGCACGCGCGCATGCGCCTGCTCATATGCGCATAACGCGGAGGCGGCGCTGCACATTCGTGGGTCTCGCCCGCGCTCGCCCTGCGCTCCCCTCGCGCGCACCACCATGCTTTTCGTTCGGAGATGTGCGCTTCGCTCGGAGGAATCGGGGGGAATCGCTCCGAAGCACGCGCACTTCTCCGAGCGAAGCGCACACGCGGAGGGCACGGAAAAGGGGCGACGGTCCGAAGACCGCCGCCCCTTGGATCGGATGCTACGCGCGCTTGCGCGTCGTGAGCACCTGGTCGACGATGCCGTACTCCAGCGCCTCGGCCGCAGACAGGATGTTGTCGCGGTCGATGTCGCGGTTGACCTGCTCGACCGGCTTCCCGGTGTGCGCCGCCATCGTCTCCTCGAGCCAGGTGCGCATGCGGAGGATCTCCGCCGCCTGGATCTCGATGTCGGACGCCTGGCCCTGGCCCGCCTCGCCCATGGCGGGCTGGTGGATCAGCACGCGGGCGTTCGGCAGCGCGAGGCGCTTGCCGGGCGCACCGGCGGCGAGCAGCACGGATGCTGCGGATGCCGCCTGTCCGAGGACGACCGTCTGGATCTGCGGCGCGACGTACTGCATCGTGTCGTAGATCGCCGTCATCGCGGTGAACGAGCCACCGGGCGAGTTGATGTACATCGTGATGTCGCGCTCGGCGTCCTGGCTCTCCAGAACGAGGAGCTGAGCCATCACGTCATCGGCTGACGCGTCGTCGACCTGCACGCCCAGGAAGATCACGCGGTCTTCGAAGAGCTTGTTGTACGGGTCCTGACGCTTGAAGCCGTAGGCGGTGCGCTCCTCGAACTGCGGGAGCACGTAGCGGCTGGACGGCAGGTTGCCGGCGGATTGGAAGGTGGGGGTGTACATAGGAGTCCTTTCGAATCCGCTTAGTTGGCGTCCTGGTCGGTTCCGCCGCCGCCGGTCACGTCACTGGCGTGCTCACGGATGTGGTCGACGAAACCGTACTCGAGTGCCTCGTCAGCGGTGAACCAGCGGTCGCGGTCGCCGTCCTCGTTGATCTGCTCGACGGTCTTGCCGGTCTGGCCGGCCGTGATCTCCGCGAGGCGCCGCTTCATCGAAAGGATGAGCTGGGCCTGGGTCTGGATGTCGCTCGACGTGCCGCCGAAGCCGCCATGCGGCTGGTGCAGCAGCACGCGTGCGTTCGGGGTGATGTAGCGCTTGCCCTTGGTGCCGCTGGTGAGCAGCAGCTGCCCCATCGAGGCGGCCATGCCGATGCCGACGGTGACGATGTCGTTCGAGACGTACTGCATCGTGTCGTAGATGGCCATGCCGGCGGTGATCGAGCCACCGGGCGAGTTGATGTAGAGGTAGATGTCCTTCTCAGAGTCTTCTGCAGCGAGAAGAAGGATCTTCGCGCAGATCTCGTTGGCGTTCTCGTCACGCACCTCTGAGCCCAGCCAGATGATGCGATCCTTCAGCAGCCTGTCGAAGACGCTCGTCGCGAGGAGGGGTTCTGCAGCCATGTCAGCTCCTGTTTCCGTGTTCGGTGATTCGAATCTACCGGCGCGCGCGCGGCGCCCAGGCCGTGTTCGCCGTCGGCATATCAGGCGTCGCGCTCGCCGATCTCGCGTGCGTATGCCGTCACCGAACGCCGGTACTGGCTGAGGTGCGGGGCCAGCGCCTCCAGAGCGACGGATGCCGCGGCCGCGCTGTCGCCGGACGAGACGAGAGCGAGTGCGTAGAACGCCGTGGCTTCGTCGCTGAGCGCTCCCCCTCGTTCGCGCTCCTCCTTCAGCATCTGCAGACTCTCGTCGATGCGACCGAGGTTGCGCAGGGTGCTGGCCAATTGAATCGTGGCCTGAGCCCGACGGGACTCGTCGAGACCGGCTGCGAGAGCGCGACGGTAGTAGGACACCGCGGCCATCTCCGCGCCGGCGGAGTCTCTGGCGCCTGCGCGTTCGAACAGCGCGACGGCATCTTCGTACTCCCGCTCGAGCGCGAGTGAGTCGATCGCCCTGACCCTGTCGTCGTCCGAGAGGGCGTCGTCCGCCCAGACCGCATCCACGCGGTCCTGCCAGTCGTCCATGTTGCTCCTCATACGCGGAAGGACGGATGCCGTGGCATCCGTCCTTCCGTCACGATCGGTGTGAGATCACTCGGCCTTGTCGGCAGCCTTCTTGGCGGGCGCCTTCTTGGCAGCGGGCTTCTTGGCAGCGGGCTTCTCCGCGTCGTCCGCGGCCGCGGCCTTCTTCGCCGGAGCCTTCTTCGCAGCGGGCTTCTCCGCGGCGTCGTCGGCCTTCTTCGCAGCAGGCTTCTTGGCGGGGGCCTTCTTGGCGGGCTTCTCGTCCGCCGCGGCCTCGGCCTCGGCCTCGGCCTGCTCGTCCTCGTCATCGACGGCGACGAAGCCCGACAGGTCCACGGTCTTGCCGTTGGAGTCGACGACCTTCACCTTGCCGAGCGCGACAGCGAGGGCCTTGTTGCGAGCGACCTCGCCGGCGAGCGCCGGAAGCTGGTTCGACGACTGCAGAGCCTCGACGAACTCCTGAGGAGCCATGCCGTATTGCGCAGCGGACTGGACGATGTACTGGCTCAACTCCTCCTGCGAGACCTGCACGTCGGCCTGCTCGGCGATCGTGTCGAGGAGGACCTGCGTGCGGAACTGCTTCTCGCTCGCCTCGGTCACCTCTGCGCGGTGCTCGTCGTCCTCAAGACGGTTCTCCGACTCGAGGTGGTTGTGCACCTCGTCCTCGATGAGCTTCGGCGGAACGGGGATGTCGATCTTCTCGAGAAGCGTCTCGATGAGCTGGTCGCGGGCGGCGGAGCCCTGACCGAAGACGGCCTGCTCGCTCACGCGCTCGGCGAGGCTCGCACGGAGCTCTGCGATCGTGTCGAACTCGCTCGCGATCTGCGCGAAGTCGTCGTCGGCCTCGGGAAGCTCGCGCTCCTTGACAGCCTTGACGGAGACGGACACCTCGGCCTCGGAACCGGCGTGGTCTCCGCCGACGAGCTTGGAGTTGAACGTGGTGTCCTCACCGGCGGTGAGGGATTCGATGGCGTCGTCGATGCCTTCGAGAAGCTCACCGGAGCCGACCTCGTAGGAAACGCCCTCGGCACGGTCGATCTCTGCACCGTCGATCGTGGCGACGAGGTCGAGCTCGACAAAGTCGCCCTTCGCAGCCGGACGGTCGACAGGGATGAGAGTGCCGAAGCGGGCACGCAGAGTGTCGAGCTCGGCGTCGAGCGCGGCCTCATCGGTCTCGACGGCGTCGACCGTGAGCGTGATGTCGTCGAACGAGGGAACCTCGATCTCCGGGCGGACGTCGACCTCGACCTCGACGATCAGGTCGCCGGAGAAGTCCTTCTCGTTCGGCCACTGGGTGATGTCAGCGGAGGGACGACCGACGACGCGCAGCTTCTGCTCATTGGCAGCCTCGCGGAAGAACTTGTCGAGGCCCTCGTTGACGGCGTGCTCGATCACAGCGCCGCGACCGATGCGCTGGTCGATGATCGGGGCGGGAACCTTGCCCTTGCGGAAGCCGGGGATCTGGACGTCCTGGGCGATGTGCTCATAGGCGTGCGCGACGCTGGGCTTGAGGTCGTCCGGGGTGACCGTGATGGTGAGCTTGGCCCGGGTCGGGGTCAGCTTCTCAACGGTGCTGTTCGCCATGCTTGTGTGTTCTCCTTGTGATTTCCGCGTGATGATGCGGTCGTGAGGTATGGAGGGCCGTGGTCGGGGCGACAGGATTTGAACCTGCGACTTCCCGCTCCCAAAGCGGGCGCTCTACCAAGCTGAGCTACGCCCCGTGACCCCGCGCGCGGGAACGGCCTTGTCGAGTCTAACGGACAGCGGGTCGCTCATCGTCCGCTATGATTGTGGAGTCGGTTCCCGCACCCTCTCGAGGGGCGGCATCCGGGGCTGTAGCTTAGTGGTAAAGCCTCTGTCTTCCAAACAGATGATGCGAGTTCGATTCTCGTCAGCCCCTCCACTTTCCTCAGGAGGATTCGTGACCGCAACGGCTGCTCCTCCTCCATCTGGTGGTCACGATCTCGGTACCGTGTTCGGCTCGTCAGTCGCCCCCGCATCCGCTCCGAGACCACGCGGAAGACGTGCAGGGTTGATCTGGACCGGCGTCGGCATCGTCGTGCTCGCGGCGGCATGCACCGCGGTCCAGGTGAGCGCGAACCTGGGCTACGACGACGCCCTCAGCGGGTTCGAGACCGCGGTCGACGGCGCCGAGGACAGCGGCCTCGTCCTCGACGAGGAGCTCGCCGCTCTTGACGGCACGCTCGCCGTCGCTTCGGGGGTCGTAGAGGCCGACAGCGGAACGCTCATGGACACCGCATCGAAGGATGCACTGGTCGCAGCCGTCGAAGAGGCGCAGACGACGATGACAGACGGCGCCGCGGTGCGGGAGCAGGAGCTGCCGTCCACCGGGGACAAGCCTGCGTGGGCATGGGAGCTGTTCGGTGAGACGGCGCAGCTGAACTCGGAACGCGATGAGGCCGAGGCTCTCGACGAAGACTTCGACACCGCCGGCGAGCACGCCGGCAAGGCGTCGAGCGCGGTCTCAGAAGCGGGTGCGGCGGCGGTCGCATCGGCGGCTGACGCCGCGGCGGGCTTCGAAGCAGCGCACATCTCCGCACGGAACCTCGACATCATCGCACTGCGCTCGGCAGCCGAGCGGGTGCAGCTCAGCGACGGCGCCCTGGACGAGGCTGCGTCAGCCGCATACGCCGACCTCGAGGCTGCCGCATCGCAGATGCTGGTGTCGGAACAGGCAGAGCTCGCGGAGAAGAGCGGGCCGCTGTACAGCGCGCGCCTGGAGGTGGAGGAGTTCGCGCGATCCCTCGCGCCCGGGGTGCTTCTCGACTTCGACTGGTCCGAACTCGTCAACGGGTACGGTTACGGCGACAGTATGGGTGGCTATGCCACGTGGTGGTATCAGGATCCCGGTTACGCGACCATCGAGCTGTCGGACTCGGTCGCCGCCTACTGGCCAGGGTCACGAAGTCAAGCACTCGTCGCGCACGAGGTCGGCCATGCCATCAGCGTCAAGTGCGACGGGATGTACGACGACTCCGACCAGGCGAACATCGAGGCGTGGGCCACTGCCTGGGCGATCAGCATGGGGTTCACGGATGCCGCGAACGGCACGTCGGCCTACGGCGCTCCCCCGCAGTCGATGATCGACGCCGCCGCCGGGTGCCGCTGACGCCAGTCACGCTCGACCGGGTTCGTTCATGCGACTGCATTGCATTCGTTGTCATTACGTTGCGATGCTGCTGCTGGCCGATCGCCGACTTGCAGGTTAGGGTTTGCGAAACAGGCGCCCTACCCAAGCGGCTGACGAGAGGGGATAAAGATGGATGCTTCACGAAGGAACAAGATCTATGCCATTCTGGCGGGCGGCCTCGTGCTCGGCGTCGGCGCAGCAGTGACGCTGGCCGCTTGGAACGATTCGGAGTTCGCGACCGGGACGTTCACCGCCGGGTCATTCGATCTTCAGGGATCGACCGACGGGACGAGCGGATGGGCCAGCCACGACACCGATCCTGGAGCCACGCTCGACTTCACGGTCGACGCTGACAATCTCGCGCCAGGCGACAGCGTGTACGCCCTGTACTCCATCCGGCTTGTCGGAACCACTGATGGCGACCTCACGAACGTCGCACCGACCACCGCCGGGGCCAACGCAGCGAACCTGGCCGCGGAGACCCACGTGATCACGGGAACCGTTTGCGACGCGACGACGTTCACAGCCGGCAGCGCCACACTCCCGACCACGATCACGGCCGGCACGGACGCGACGGCCGCACCCATCAACTATTGCCTTCAGGTGACTGCGGGAAATGACCTTGTGCAGGCCGCCGAGGGCACTGTGACCTGGCAGTGGACAGCAGAATCCCAGTAGTCGAAAGTCGTGGTTCACGGCGCTCAGCTCTGACGTCGCGGCGTCGGCGCACGTTCGCTCGTGCGCGGGCGCTCCTCATCGGCGCGCTCGTGCTCGGGTTCGGCGCATCCGCGACCCTCGCCGCGTGGACGGACAACGAGTTCGCGTCGTCACAGATCACGGCCGGAACGTTCTCGATCGTGTCGCGCACAGCGTCTGCACCGACGTTCGCCGAACACCCCACGGCCGCCAACGCCGTGACATTGCCTCTCGGAGCGACGAATCTCTACCCGGGGCAGAGCCGGGCGGCATGGATCCAGATCACTACCGCCGGGACAGTGCCGGGCACCGTGCAACTGACCGCTGTTGCAGCGCCGACGAACGGCGCGAACGGTGATGCGCTACGAGATTCTCTCGACGTGCGCATCATTCCGACGACGGCGGGGGTGAGCACGACGCCGACCTGCACTGCAGCGACGACGGGTGGGATCACTTACACCGGGATCGGCAACGTACCCGCCACCCTGCCTGTTCAGACGCTGCAGTCCAACGGCACCAACGTGGTGAACTACTGCATTGTCGTCACCGTCCGAGCCGATTCGCCCAGCACGGCTCAAGGCGGAATCGTGACCCCGACCTGGACCTTCACCGGCACGACCGGGTGATGAGGAACACATGAGCACCATAGCGCGCGGGGCTGTCCGCGTCGGACGAGTCGTCCGTGAGGTCGTCCTCACGGTGCTCGCGCTCGGCGGCGTTGCATGCATCGTGCTCGTCGTCCTCGCCTTCACCGGTGGCTACTCGCTCATCATGTTCAAGACCGGATCCATGTCGCCGACCATTCCCGCAGGATCTGTCGCACTGGTCCAAGAGGTCCCCGCATCTGCTCTGGCGGTCGGCGATGTCGTGACAGTCGACAGGCCGGGCGACTTGCCGGTGACACATCGGGTCACAAGCGTGAGCGATGGCCAATCCGCCGACCAGCGCAAGATCACCATGCGCGGCGACGCGAACGACGCCGACGATCCGCTGCCCTACACGGTCTCGGATGCGCGCATCGTCCGCGGTTCAGTCCCCTATCTCGCGAATGTGATCGTCTGGTTCGGCAACCCCTTCGTGCTTGGGGGCATAACGATCGGCGCGGCGGTGCTGGTCACCTGGGCGTTCTGGCCGAGAGAGCCGCGTCCTGCGCCGGTCAAGCCCGCTGAGGACGAACCGCAGACCCGCCGCGCACGCCGCGCTGCCGGTTTGGCCGCGGTCAGTGTTGTGCTGGGAGCCAGCGCGATGGCGTGGGCACCCCCGCAGGCGCAGGCAACCACGGATCTGCTCACCCTGCAGTCTGATCTCGACACAGCTGCGACGTATTCATTGGATGCTGTGGAGCCGCTCTACTGGCATATCGATGTCGACGCCGGTCCTGCTCCCGACGACGGTGAACTGATTATCGACCTCTCCGCGAGCGGCTCCGAGGTGCTCTCGCTCAGCGCTGAGGTTCGCGCCTGCAGCGTGGCTTGGTCAGGTGCGCAGTGCGCGGACGAGGAGCGGATGCTGCGCGAGACGGCGCTGGTTGCCCTCGACGGCAGCTGGGACGTGCTCGTCGAGGAGGCGACACCGTCGACGACGCATCTGCGCGTCGGGCTGACGGCGGTGCTGGATGCGAACGTCGCCTCCGCAACCGTATCGGTGACGGTCCGCGCCGCGGCCGGACAGATCGTGATCGACGACACGATCAACGGCAGTGATGGCCTCGCGGCAACCGGCGGACAGCCCTGGATGATCCTCGCTGCCCCCGCTGCGATCCTCATCGGCCTCGGCGTGACGCTGATCGCTCGGCATCGTCGCACGCGGGCGGTCGACGATGAGGCCTCGACATGATGGGTCGGTTTCGCACCGGCGCTATCGCGGGTGCGATGCTCGCCGTCGTCGCGCTCTGCGCCGGAGCCGGCGACGTGACGATCGAGCAGACCGAGGCTGCGTGGTCGAAAGCCGAGTACGCGTCGGGAGGCACCATCAGTGCGGCGACGCTGGTCGCGCCGTCCAATGCGACCTGCGTACCCGCCAGCGTCATCGTCGTCGGTCTGCAGTCCGTCCGGCTGACCTGGTCATCGCCGCAGCAGGGCGGTCAGCAGATCCAGATCGTGAAGAACGGCGTCACGGGAACGGATGTGCAGGGCACCGCGGGAAGTGTGATCACGCAGACCGGAAATGCGAACAACGCCTACCAGTATGAAGCCACCTTCAGCACTGCGAAGCTTCTCGGCCTCGTCAATCTCGGCGACCTGCTCGGCGGGACGTACACGATCCGCATCTACAACGGCTATGCCGGAAGCACTTGGATCTCCGCACCGAAGACATTCCAACTGAACGTCGTCCTGCTGGGGCTGAACACGACCTGCCCTGCAGCGTAGCCACAATAGGAAATGACCGTCGCAAGCCCCGGCTCACGGCGGTCATCTCCAGAGCAAGACCTATTTCAGGCCTGTCCGCGGCGTTCGCGCAACTGCGTGAGCGCGTCGTCGAGAAGCTGCGACGCCTCGTCGTCGGTGCGACGCTCCTTCACATAGGCGAGGTGCGTCTTGTACGGCTCGTTCTTCGCCAGCGCTGGCGGATTCGCCTTGTCGCGGCCGGCGGGAAGTCCGGACTGCGGGTGATCGATCGTGTCCGGGATCTCCTCTTCGGGAAGACCAGCGGCGAAGTAGCGGACCGTCTCGTTTCCGAGGCCGTCCCAGTACGACACCGCGATGCGGTCGGCGTGGTAGCCGTGGTCCTGCTCGCCCATCGGGCCCGAGCCCACCCGGGTTCCGCGGATCGCGTTTCCTCCACTGGCCATGGTCAGATCACCTCGAGTTTCGTGATGAGTCCGAGCGCGACGATGGAGATGAACCAGAGCAGCGCCAGAACGATGGTGAAACGGTTGAGATTGCGCTCTGCGAGACCGGACGAGCCGACAGCAGAGGTCATCCCACCGCCGAACATGTCGGACAGACCGCCACCGCGGCCCTTGTGGAGAAGGATGAGGAGTGTCAGCAGGACGCTGGTGATGCCCAGCAGGACCTGAAGGACGAACTCAAGAATTGCCACGAAGAAGAGCCTTTCGAAGGGGCTGTTGTCTGCCCGTAAGGGTCAAGTATACGCAGTGACGGGGCCGCAGCCCCGTCACCACTT
>NZ_JBLVOB010000006.1:689065-692182 GCF_053543555.1 Microbacterium xerophyticum
CCCCCCCCCCCCCCACCACTTACACTCCGACGTGCTTTTCGAACCGGATGATTGCCGCGAAGTCGTCGACGACGAGGCTCGCCCCACCGACGAGAGCGCCGTCCACATCGGGTTCGCGCATGAAGCTGGCGATGTTGGCCGCCTTCACCGATCCGCCGTAGAGGATGCGGGTACGTGCTGCCGCGTCCTCGTCGAGCGACTTCGCCAGGACTGCGCGCAGTGCCGCGCAGACATCCTGCGCCTGCTGAGGCGTCGCAGCCTGACCGGAGCCGATCGCCCAGACGGGCTCGTAGGCGACGACGATGTCAGCGGATGCCGGGACACCATTCAGCGCCGCCTCCAGCTGTCCGGCCGGAACGGCGCTCGCGCCGAACTTCTCGAGGTCCTCAGCGGTCTCGCCGACGCAGATCACCGGGACGAGCCCGTGCTTGAGCGCTGCCTGCACCTTCGCCGCCACGACATCGTCGCCCTCGGCGTGGTATTCACGGCGCTCGGAGTGGCCGATGATGACGTACTTCGCATCGAGCTTCGCGAGGAACGCGCCGGACACCTCACCGGTGTACGCGCCCGAGTCGTGCGCCGAGACGTCCTGCGCACCGAGTGCGAAGGGGATCTTGTCCGCGTCGATCAGCGTCTGCACGCTGCGGATGTCGGTGAAGGGCGGGAAGACCGCCACCTCGACCGAGTCGTCCTCATGCTTGGCGTCCTTGAGCGCCCAGTGCAGCTTCTGCACGAACGCCACCGCCTGCAGGTGGTCGAGATTCATCTTCCAGTTGCCCGCGATCAGCGGGGTCCGGGTGATCATGCTGTTGCCCATCCGAGCACCTCCAGGCCGGGTAGCTTCTTGCCCTCGAGGAACTCGAGGCTTGCGCCTCCGCCCGTCGAGATGTGACCGAACCGGTCATCAGTGAAACCGAGCTGACGCACGGCGGCCGCTGAGTCACCGCCGCCGACGACTCCGAGGCCGTCGACCTCGGTGAGCGCCTGCGCGACGGCCTTGGTTCCTGCGGCGAACGCCGGGAACTCGAACACGCCCATCGGGCCGTTCCAGAACACCGTCTTCGAACCGCGGATCGCATCGGCGAACGCCTGAGCGGTCTCCGGGCCGATGTCGAGGCCGATGCCGGATGCTCCGAATGCCGTGCTCTCGATCGCATCCGCCGCCGTGATCTCGTGCGCAGCATCCGCTGAGAACGACTCGGCGACGACGACGTCGGTGGGCAGCACGATCTCGACGCCGCGGTCGGCGGCCTCTGCGAGGTAACCGCGCACGGTCTCGAGCTGGTCCTCCTCAAGGAGGCTCGAACCCACTGCGTGTCCTTGCGCCTTGAGGAACGTGAACAGCATTCCGCCGCCGACGAGGATCCGATCGACGCGCGGAAGCAGGTGCGAGATCACACCGAGCTTGTCGCTCACCTTCGATCCGCCGAGCACGACCGTGTAGGGGCGTTCTGGCTTCTCCGTGAGCCGGTCCAGCACATCCAGTTCGGTGGCGATCAGCAGACCGGCCGCGGACGGCAGGATCTCGGCGAGGTCGTAGACGCTCGCCTGCTTGCGGTGCACGACCCCGAAGCCGTCGGAGACGAGAGCGTCGCCCAGTTCGGCGAGCTCTGCGGCGAACGCGTGACGCTCGGCGTCGTCCTTCGCCGTCTCCCCCGCGTTGAAGCGGAGGTTCTCGAGCACGACGATGCCGCCGTCCTCGAGCGAGGCGACCGCTTCCTTCGCCGACTCGCCGACGGTGTCGCGCGCGAACGCGACCGGCTTGCCGAGAAGCTCCGACAGTCGCTGCGCGACGGGCGCGAGGCTGTACTGCGGGTTGGGCGATCCGTCAGGACGGCCGAGGTGCGAGCACACGATCACTCGTGCACCCGCATTGATGAGGGCGTTGAGAGTCGGCAGCGAAGCGCGCACACGCCCGTCGTCCGTTATGACGCCGTCCTTCAGGGGGACGTTGAGGTCACAACGGACGATGACGCGCTTGCCTTCGAGCGAACCCAGTGAATCCAGGGTGCGCAGAGTCATGAGGAACTCAGATGCGCTCTGCGACGTACTCGGTGAGGTCGACGAGACGGTTGGAGTAACCCCACTCGTTGTCGTACCAGCTGGAGACCTTGACCAGGTTGCCGCTGACGTTCGTGAGCGTCGAGTCGAAGATCGACGAGTGCTGGTTGTGCTGGATGTCACTGGAGACGATCGGGTCCGCGTTGTACTGCAGGTAGCCGACGAGGCTTCCTTCGGCTGCAGCCTTGCGGTAGGCCTCGTTGATCTCATCGACCGTGAGGTCGGTGCGCTCGGTGACGAGGGTCAGGTCGACGATGGAGCCGGTGGGAACCGGCACGCGGTACGACGAGCCGCTCAGCTTGCCGTCCAGCTCAGGGAGGACCAGGCCGATCGCCTTCGCCGCACCCGTGGAGGCGGGAACGATGTTGATCGCCGCAGCGCGAGCGCGGTGCAGGTCGCTGTGCGGGCCGTCCTGAAGGTTCTGGTCGGCGGTGTAGGCGTGCGCCGTCATCATGAAGCCGCGCTCGATGCCGAACGCGTCGTTGAACACCTTGGCGAGCGGTGCGAGCGCGTTCGTGGTGCAGGAGGCGTTGGAGATGATGTGGTGGTTGGCCGGGTCGTAGGTCTCCTCGTTCACGCCGATGACGAACGTGCCGTCAGCACCCGTGGCCGGGGCCGAGATGAGAACCTTCTTCGCGCCGGCATCGATGTGCTTCTTGGCGAGGTCGGCCTTGGTGAAGAAGCCCGTCGACTCGATGACGATGTCGACACCCAGCTCACCCCAGGGAAGGTTGGCGGGGTCCCGCTCGGCGAATGCCTTGATCTTCTTGCCGTCGACCGTGATGCTGTCGTCGTCGTAGCTGATCTCGGCATCCAGGACGCCGCCCACGGAGTCGTACTTCAGCAGGTGCGCAAGCGACTTGTTGTCGGTGAGGTCGTTGACCGCGACGATCTCAAGGTCTGCTCCCTGCGCGAGAGCCGCGCGGAAGTAGTTGCGTCCGATACGGCCGAAGCCGTTGATGCCGATCTTTACAGACACTCAGGTCTCCTGTGTTTCTCGTGCGCTTTCGCGCGTTTTCAATAGAGAATTCGTGGACGACGGCGTGCCCGACGGGT
>NZ_JBLVOB010000006.1:692227-725750 GCF_053543555.1 Microbacterium xerophyticum
CAGTCCGTCGGCCCCCCCCGTCTTGGTTACGACAGTACCAGCAGGCCGTTCGTCTGCTTACGGGCGACGTCGAGGCGCTGAGCGACGTTCTGCCAGTCGGCGATGTTCCACACGGCCTTGACGTAGTCCGCCTTGACGTTGAGGTAGTCGAGGTAGAAGGCGTGCTCCCACATGTCGAGCTGGAAGACCGGGATCGTGCCCTGCGCGGTGTTGGACTGCTGGTCGAACAGCTGCTGGATGATCAGGCGCTGGCCGATCGTGTCCCAGCTCAGCACCGCCCAGCCGGAGCCCTGGATGCCGGTGGCAGCTGCAGTGAAGTGCGCCTGGAACTTGTCGAAGGAGCCGAAGAACTCGTCGATCGCCGCCTTGAGCTCGCCCTCGGGCTGCCCGCCGCCGTTCGGGGAGAGGTTGGTCCAGAAGATCGAGTGGTTCACGTGACCGCCGAGGTTGAACGCGAGGTCCTTCTCGAGCTTGTTCACGTTCGCGAGGTTGCCGCTTTCGCGCGCCTCAGCGAGCTGCTCCAACGCCGTGTTGGCGCCGGTGACATACGCCTGGTGATGCTTGTCATGGTGCAGTTCCATGATCTTTCCGCTGATGTGCGGCTCAAGAGCTGCGAAGTCGTAGGGAAGGTCGGGGAGCGTGTAGATCGCCATGTCGCTTTCATCCAATCCGCGCCGCGCCGCGGCGCTTGTCGGTCCCCCGCGCCACCCGTGTGCGGTGCGGAGCAGACTTTTTCATCCTACTGACGTCAACGACAGGTCGGTACGGATCCTTCCGCGGATGACGAGAAAAGACGCCGTCGATTCAGACGTCGAGCCCTGCGGGTACGGCGTCCTCCGTGCTGGGGATGCCCTCCTGCTGCGCGCGCTTGTCGGCCATCGCCAGGAGGCGACGGATGCGTCCGGCCACAGCATCCTTCGTGAGCGGCGGGTCCGCGTGGTGACCGAGTTCGTCGAGGCTCGCGTCGCGGTGCGCGAGACGCAGTTCGCCGGCGACACGCAGGTGGTCCGGCACGTCCGCGGCGAGGATCTCCAGCGCGCGTTCGACTCGCGCGCACGCCGCGACCGCCGCCTGCGCGGAGCGACGAAGGTTCGCGTCGTCGAAGTTCACCAGGCGGTTGACGCCTGCGCGCACCTCGCGGCGCTGACGCATCTCCTCCCACGCGGCTGCCGTCTTCTGGGCACCCATCTGGCTGAGGATCGAGCGGATCGCCTCCCCCTCGCGCACGACGACGCGCGGCAGGCCGCGCACTTCGCGGGCCTTGGCCGCGACGCCGAGCCGGTGCGCGGCGCCGACGAGCGCCATCGCCGCCTCGGACGTCGGGCAGGAGACCTCGAGCATCGCGGAGCGCCCCGGCTCGGAGAGCGAACCCGCAGCGAGGAACGCACCGCGCCACAGCCCGGCGATCTCCTCGCGGGATCCCGTCGTGAGCCTGTTGGGGAGTCCGCGCACGGGGCGGCGGCGCTGATCGAGCAGTCCGGTCTGGCGCGCGAGCGTCTCTCCCGCTGCGATCACGCGGACGGCGTAGCGTGCTCCGTCGTGCGAGCTGGCGGACTGCACCTGCGCGATCTCGGGGCGCACCCCGTATATCTCCGCGAGATCGCGCGCGACACGACGAGCGAGCAGGTCGGCGTCCACCTCTGCCTCGACCGCGACGCGACCGGCGATCGAGTGGAGTCCGCCGGCGAACCGGAGGATTGCGGTGACTTCCGCGACGCGCACCGTCGGGGGTGCGTTGCGGATGCTGACGAGCTCAGCCTTGACGTCGGTGGTTAGTGCCACGGGACTCCTTGTAAAGCGTCATGCGCCGGATCGCGACGCAAAGGAACAGTTTACCGGGCGTCGCGCCGTTCTACTCGCGGCCGAGGTCTCGGTGACGGACATTGACCGCCACGCCCGGGATCGAGGAGAGCCGTTTCGCAAGCTCTTCCGCAGTGGCCACCGAACGGTGCTTACCGCCCGTGCAGCCGATCGCGACGGTGGAATGACCCTTGTTCTCCCGCTGGTACCCCTCGAGCACCGGTGCGAGCGCAGCGGCGTATGCGTCGAGGAACTCCGTTGCCCCTTCGCGCGAGAGCACGTAGTCGCGAACCGGAGCATCCTGCCCGGTGAGACCGCGCAGGTCATCGTTCCAGAACGGGTTGGGCAGGAAGCGCATGTCTGCGACGAGATCGACGTCGGTAGGCAGACCGTATTTGAAGCCGAAGCTCAGGATCGTCAGCCTGTGCCGTGCCGCTCCTTCATCGGAGAACGCCTCGAACACCTGCGTCGCGAGCTGATGGATGTTGAGCGACGAGGTGTCGATGACGATGTCGGCCGCTTCGCGCACCAACGTCAGGCGTGAGCGCTCGAGCCGGATGCCGTCGAGCAGCGTGCCGTCCTCCTGCAGGGGGTGCGGTCGCCTCACAGACTCGAACCGGCGCACCAGCACGTCGTCCGATGCGTCGAGGAACACCACGCGCACGCTGCCGCGCGAACGCAGCGCACGCGCGACCTCGGGGAAATCGTTGAACAGATTGCGACCGCGCACGTCGACGACCGCGGCGACCTTGGGCAGCGCTCCCCCGCCGAGGTCGGTCAGATCGAGCAGTGGGCGCAGCATCTGCGGCGGGAGGTTGTCCACCACGTACCAGCCCAGATCCTCCAGGGCGTTGGCCACGGTGGAGCGCCCTGCACCGGACATGCCGGTGACGATGAGGAACTCGTTCTTCTCCTCGACGGTCATCGACGGTTCCTCCCTGTGAAGATCAGCTCTCGCTCTGGAGACCAGCCTATCGATTCGCGAGGTGCGTGTGGATGCTCTGGGCCAGTGCCGGTCCGATCCCCTGCACCTGCTGGATCTCCTCGGAGCTCGCACCGCGCAGCGCCGTCACCGAACCGAAGTGCTTCAACAGCACTTTGATGCGCGATGCGCCGAGTCCTGGTACCTCTTCCAGCACCGTGGTGATGTCGCGCCTGCGGCGCTTGCGCTGGTGGATGATCGCGAACCGATGCGCTTCGTCGCGAAGACGCTGCAGCAGGTAGAGCGCCTCACTGGTGCGAGGCAGGATGACCGGGAAGTCCTCACCCGGCAGCCACACCTCCTCCAACCGCTTCGCGATCCCGCACAGCCCGATCTCGGTGTGTCCGGCGTCACGCAGGGCCCGCGCCGCCGCCTCGACCTGAGGCTTGCCGCCGTCGACGAGCAGCAGTTGAGGCGGGTACGAGAACCGGGGCTTCTTCCGCGCGACGGCCACGACGTCCTCACTGTCCGACAGCGGGTCGGCCGGCGGTTCGGCGACCGGATCCTCCTCGGGCCGATCGAGGTACGCCAGGCGCCGCATGAGCACTTGGTACATCGAGTCGGTGTCGTCAGTGGTCTCGGCGATGTTGAAGGAGCGGTACTGGTCTTTGCGCGGCAGCCCGTCCTCGAACACCACCATGGAAGCGACGACGTTCGTGCCGCCGAGATGCGAGATGTCGAAGCATTCGATGCGCAGCGGTGCCGTCTCGAGGTCCAATGCCTCCTGCAGGTCGGTGAGCGCCTGCGTGCGCGCGACGTAATCGCTCGTGCGCCTGGTCTTGTGACGGATGAGGGCCTGGGTCGCATTGAGGGTCGCGTTGCGCATGAGCTCCGCGCGCTGACCGCGCTGTGCGACGGCTATCTCGACCTTGCGTCCGCGCCGCTCCCGCAGCCAGACCTCGAGCTCGGCGGCGTCGTCGGGAAGCGAGGGCACAAGGATGCGGCGGGGCACGTCGACCCCTTCGCCGTATGTGCGCTGCAGCACCTGCTCGACGAGGTCGCCCCCGGAGATGTCGATCTCCTTCTCGATCGTCGTGGCTCGTACCCCGCGCACGCGCCCTCCGCGGATCACGAAGTGCTGCACGGTCGCCGCGAGTTCGTCCTCCGCGATGCCGAACAGATCGGCATCCTCGTCGGAGGGCAGCACCAGCGAGCTCTTGCCCAGCACGGCCTCGATCGAGGCGAGCTGGTCACGGTACTTCGCGGCCGCCTCGTAGTCCATGGCGGCCGACGCCGACAGCATCCGCTTCGTGAGCTCTTTCGTGAAGCGCTCGTCGCCCCCGGCCATGAACGCGACGAAGTCGTCGACCATCGCCCGATGCTCTTCGATCGAGACCTTCATGGAGCACGGCCCGCCGCACTTGCCGATCTGTCCGGGGAAGCACGGTCGCCCTGTCGCCATGGCGCGCTTGTAGCTCGCATCGCTGCAGGTGCGGATCGGGAACGCCTTGATCATCAGATCGATGGTCTCGTGCACCGCCCACACCTTCGGATAAGGGCCGAAGTAGCGCGCGCGTGGGATCCTGCGGTTGCGCGTGACCAGCACGCGCGGCGCCTCGTCTCCCAGCGTCACCGCCATGAACGGGTACGACTTGTCGTCCTTGTAGCGCACGTTGAACGGCGGATCGTACTCCTTGATCCACATGTATTCGAGCTGCAGTGAATCGACGTCGGTCGGGACGACCGTCCACTCCACCGAGGAGGCAGTGGTGACCATCCGTCTGGTGCGCTCGTGCAGGGTGCGCAACGGCGCGAAGTAGTTCGACAGCCGCTGCCGCAGATTCTTGGCCTTGCCGACGTACAGCACGCGCCCCTCTGCGTCCCGGAAGCGGTACACACCGGGATCGGTCGGGATCTCCCCCTGCGAGGGTTTGTACGGGAGCACGTCGGCCATCAGCTGGCCTTCCGCGCCCCGCGTCCCGCGCCGAGGATCTCTCCGAGGAACATGCCGGTGTGGCTCTCCTCGACACGCGCGATCTGCTCGGGCGTGCCGGTGGCGAGGATCTGACCGCCGCCGGAGCCGCCCTCAGGGCCGAGGTCGATGACCCAGTCCGCGGACTTGATGACATCGAGGTTGTGCTCGATCACGATCACCGTGTTGCCCTTGTCGACCAGCCCGTTCAGCACCTCGAGGAGCTTGCGGACGTCCTCGAAGTGCAGGCCCGTGGTCGGCTCGTCGAGCACGTAGATGCTGCGGCCGTTGCTGCGACGCTGAAGCTCGGTGGCGAGCTTGACGCGCTGCGCCTCGCCCCCGGAGAGCGTCGTCGCCGACTGGCCGAGTCGAACGTAGCCGAGGCCGACGTCGACGAGCGTCTTCATGTACCGGTGGATCGCCTGGATCGGCTCGAAGAACTCGGCCGCCTCCACGATCGGCATCTCGAGCACCTCGGCGATGTTCTTGCCCTTGTAGTGCACTGCGAGCGTGTCGCGGTTGTACCGCTTGCCGTGGCAGACCTCGCAGTCGACGTACACGTCGGGCAGGAAGTTCATCTCGATCTTGATCGTGCCGTCGCCGGAGCATGCGTCGCAGCGACCGCCCTTGACGTTGAAGCTGAATCGGCCCGGCTGGTAACCGCGCACCTTCGCCTCGGGCGTCTCGCTGAACAGCGTGCGGATGCGGTCGAAGACGCCCGTATAGGTGGCGGGGTTCGAGCGCGGGGTGCGGCCGATCGGCGCCTGATCGACGTGCACCACCTTGTCGAGGTTGTCGAGACCGGTGACACGGGTGTGTTTGCCCGCGAGCGTGCGTGCCCCGTTGAGCTTGGACGCGAGGACCCGGTAGAGGATGTCGTTGACCAGCGACGACTTGCCCGAGCCGCTCACACCGGTGACGGCGGTGAGCACGCCGAGCGGGAACTCGGCCGTGACGTTGCGCAGGTTGTTCGCGCGCGCACCGACGACGCTCAGCATCCGCTTCTTGTCGATCTTGCGGCGCTTCTTGGGAGTCGGGATCTCGCGGCGACCCGAGAGGTAGTCGGCGGTCATCGACTCGGTCTCCGTGAGCAGCGCCGAGTATGGGCCGGAGTGCACGACGGCACCGCCGTTGACACCCGCACCCGGTCCGATGTCGACGACCCAGTCGGCCGCCTCGATCGTCTCTTCGTCATGCTCGACGACGATCAGAGTGTTGCCGAGGTCGCGCAGCGTCTGCAGCGTCTGGATCAGGCGTCGGTTGTCCCGCTGGTGCAGACCGATCGACGGCTCGTCGAGCACGTAGAGCACGCCGGTGAGTCCCGATCCGATCTGGGTCGCCAGTCGGATGCGCTGGGCCTCACCGCCGGAGAGGGAGCCGGCCGCGCGGCTGAGGTTCAGATAGGCGAGCCCCACCTGCAGCAGGAAGTCGAGACGCAGCCGGATCTCGCGCAGCACCTGCGCCGCGATCTTCGCCTCGCGATCGGTGAGGGTCAGCGTCTCCATGAAGCCGCGGGCATCGGCGAGGCTCAGGTGGGAGACCTCGGCGATCGAGTGCCCGTGCACCTTGACCGCGAGCACCTCGGGCTTGAGCCTGTTGCCGTCGCACGTCGGGCACGGCACCTCACGGAGGTACTCGGCCCAGCGCGCGCGCTGGTTGTCGCTCTCGGCCTGGGCGTACTGGCGCTCGATGTAGGGCACGACGCCCTCGAAGCCGGAGGCGTACCGCATCTCACGGCCGTAGCGGTTCTTCCACTTGACGGTGACCTTGTAGTTGTCACCGCGGAGGATCGCGTCCTGCACATCGACGCGCAGGTCTTTCCATGGGGTGTCGAGGTCGAACTTCAGATCGCGCGCGAGGCCCTCGAGCAGACGCTCGTAGTACTGGAAGAGTCCCTTGCCCTGCGTGGTCCACGGGATGATGGCGCCCTCGCGGATCGAGAGCTCCTCGTCGTCGAGCATCAGGTCGACGTCGACGGACATGCGCGTGCCGAGGCCGGAGCATGTCGGGCAGGCGCCGAACGGAGCGTTGAACGAGAAGGTGCGCGGCTCGATCTCGGTCAGCGTGATCGCGTGCCCGTTCGGGCAGGCCAGCTTCTCGGAGTACGACTGCCATGCGTCGTCGCCCTCTTCATCCACGAAGTTGACCTGTACGACGCCGCCGGCGAGCCCGAGAGCAGTCTCTACCGAGTCGGTGACCCGACCGAGGATGTCGTCGGACGCCACGAGCCGGTCGACCACGACCGCGATGTCGTGCTTGTAGCTCTTCTTGAGCGTCGGCGGCTCGGCGAGCTGGATGAGATCGCCGTCGACGATGGCCCGCGAGTACCCCTTGGCGCCGAGCTCGCGGAACAGATCGACGAACTCGCCCTTCTTCTGGGACACGATCGGAGCGACGATCTGATAGCGCGTGCGCTCAGGCAGCTCCATGAGCTGATCCGCGATCTGCTGCACCGTCTGCCGCTGGATCTTCTCACCGCACTCTGGGCAGTGCGGGATGCCGATGCGTGCCCACAGCAGGCGCATGTAGTCGTAGATCTCGGTGATCGTGCCGACGGTCGAGCGCGGGTTGCGGTTCGTTGACTTCTGGTCGATCGAGACCGCAGGGCTCAGACCCTCGATGAAGTCGACGTCCGGACGATCCACCTGGCCGAGGAACTGCCGCGCGTACGCGCTCAGCGATTCGACGTAGCGACGCTGGCCTTCGGCGAAGATCGTGTCGAACGCGAGGCTCGACTTTCCCGACCCTGACAGGCCGGTGAAGACGACCATCGAGTCGCGAGGGATGTCGATGTCGACGTTCTTGAGATTGTGGACGCGGGCGCCGCGAACACTGAGTTTGCTGGGGGTGGCAACGGGGACAATGGGCACCGCACAAGTCTACGAGGGGCCACGGACATCGGCTCTGTGTCCGTCTTCAGGAACGGTTCCACGGAGCCGGGCGCCGGAGCGCTAGGGCGTGAGGACACCGTCGATCGGAGTGCGACCCGCGAACGGCGACAACCCATCGCGCAGGGCGGCCACCTGCTCGATGTCCATGCGCACCGCCGCCATCACCTGCCGCGGGACGTCGAGGGCCCGCTGTCGCAGCGCCTGCCCTGCCTCCGTCAGGCGGATGTCGAGGCGCCTCTCGTCTTCGGCGCTGCGCTCCCGAACGATCAGGCCCTCCTTCTCGAGCCGCTTGACCAAAGGCGAGGCAGTGGCCGGATCCATCGCGAGGTCTGCGGCGAGGTCGTTGAGCGAACGCGGTGACCGTTCCCACAGAGCGAGCATCACCAGGTACTGCGGGTGGGTGAGCCCGAGAGGCTCGAGGATCGGGCGGTAGATCGCCACGACGTTGCGCGCTGCGGTCACGAGCGCGAAGCAGAGCTGGTTCTCGAGTCTGAGCAGGTCATCCGAATCGGTCACATCCCGATTATACAGACGGGCTAATCATTAGTACACTAAGGAACATGCCGAACAGTTCAGACCGAGTGCCGCTCCGCACACGCATCCGCGAAGCGGGTGGGCTGTATCGCTGGTTCAACAAGAACCTCATCCGCCTCGCTGGCCCGGCCGCTGTCGGGCCTTACGAAGCCACCCCTCCGCCGACGGCATCGCAACGAGCCGAGCGGGCGTGTCCGCTGTGCGGCCAGCCCATGAGCGCGCACGAGATCGACCGGTCCGGCCCGAAGCCGCTCATGCACTGCCCCTGATCGATCAGGCGCTCGTCAGGGCTTCGCCTCTGCACTCTCGCGCGCCGCATCGATCCATCGCATCAGTGACTCATCGTTCTCGGTGGCCGCCGCTGCCACGTCCAACCAGCTCGGCCCCATCGTCTTCGCACCCATCACCGCGATCGAGACGCCCGGCTCGGTCAGCAGCTCAGCGCCCCTCTCCTCGCTGACACGCACGAGGAGGACGCCCTCTTTCCGCACTCCCACGAGAATTCGACCGTGCAGCAGGAAGGCGCGCGTGCCGAACATGCGCTTCTCCTCGAGCCCGGGCTCCGACATCAGCAGCGCACGGACACGATCGGCGAGCTCAGCTGCGACGGCATCCATGCTCGTTCCCCGCTCCTACGCGTGCCCAGCGCGTTCCATGGCGCGCAGCTCTTTCTTGAGGTCCTGCACCTCGTCGCGAAGCCGGCCGGCGAGCTCGAACTTCAGCTCGGCCGCCGCCGCGAGCATCTGGTCGGAGAGATCCTTGATCATGTCCTCCAGCTGATCGGCGCCCTCAGCGGCGATCCCTTCACGGCGCAGCTGGGGCGTCGGGCTCTTGCCGCGCCCGGACTTCGTCCTGTTCTTGCTGCGCAGCATGTCTTCCGTGTCTGACGCCTCGCGTGCCAGCACGTCGGTGATGTCGGCGATCCTCTTGCGCAGCGGCTGCGGGTCGATGCCGCGCTCCTTGTTGTACGCGACCTGCTTCTCTCGACGGCGGTCCGTCTCCTCGATGGCCTTCGCCATCGAGTCGGTCATCTTGTCGGCGTACATGTGCACCTGGCCGGACACGTTTCGAGCGGCACGGCCGATCGTCTGGATGAGGGACGTGCCGGAGCGCAGGAACCCCTCCTTGTCGGCATCCAGGATCGCGACCAGCGACACCTCGGGGAGGTCGAGTCCTTCGCGCAGCAGGTTGATGCCGACGAGCACGTCGTAGACGCCGGAGCGGAGTTCGCTGAGCAACTCGACCCGTCGCAGCGTGTCGACGTCGGAGTGCAGGTACCGTACCCGCACCCCGTGCTCGCCGAGGAAGTCGGTGAGCTCTTCTGCCATCTTCTTCGTCAGCGTCGTGACGAGCACGCGCTCATCACGCCCTGCGCGCACGCGGATCTCTTCCAGCAGGTCGTCGATCTGCCCCTTGGAGGGCTTGACGATGATCTCGGGGTCGACGAGTCCGGTCGGACGGATGATCTGCTCGACAACACCGTCGGCGATGCCCATCTCGTACTTGCCGGGGGTCGCCGAGAGGTACACCGTCTGCCCGATGCGGTTCTTGAACTCGTCGAATCGCAGAGGACGATTGTCCATCGCGCTGGGCAGGCGGAAGCCATGGTCGACCAGTGTCCGCTTGCGCGACGCGTCGCCTTCGTACATGGCTCCGATCTGCGGCACCGTGACGTGCGACTCGTCGATCACCATCAGGAAGTCGTCGGGGAAGAAGTCGAGAAGCGTGTGCGGCGGCTCTCCCGGCGCGCGCCCGTCCATATGGCGGGAGTAGTTCTCGATGCCGGAGCAGAACCCGAGCTGCTGCAGCATCTCGAGGTCGAAGGTGGTGCGCATGCGCAGTCGCTGCGCTTCGAGCAGTTTGCCCTGTCGTTCGAACTCCTTCAGACGATCGGCGAGCTCGTCCTCGATGGTGCCGATCGCGCGCTGGACAACGTCGGTGCCGGCGACATAGTGCGATGCCGGGAAGATCGGCACGGCATCGAGCTTCTCGATGACCTCGCCGGTGAGCGGATGCAGCGTGTACAACGCCTCGATCTCGTCACCGAACAGCTCGATGCGGATCGCGTGCTCTTCGTACACCGGGATGATCTCGATCGTGTCGCCGCGCACGCGGAAGTTGCCTCGGGAGAAGTCGACGTCGTTGCGGTTGTACTGCATCGCGATGAACTGGCGGATGAGGGCGTCGCGGTCGTACCGCTCCCCCACCTGGAGCGCGACCATCGCCCGCAGATACTCCTCCGGCGCACCGAGACCGTAGATGCACGACACGGTCGAGACCACGATCACGTCGCGGCGGGAGAGCAGCGAGTTCGTCGTGGAGTGGCGCAGGCGTTCGACCTCGGCGTTGATCGACGAGTCCTTCTCGATGAAGGTGTCGGTCTGCGGCACGTATGCCTCTGGCTGGTAGTAGTCGTAGTACGAGACGAAGTACTCGACCGCGTTGTTCGGCATGAGCTCTCTGAACTCGTTCGCCAGCTGGGCCGCCAGAGTCTTGTTGTGCGCGAGCACCAGCGTGGGGCGCTGCACCTGCTCGACCAGCCAGGCCGTCGTCGCCGACTTGCCGGTACCGGTGGCGCCGAGCAGCACGACATCGGTCTCGCCGGCGTTGATGCGCGAGGCGAGCTCGGCGATCGCCTGCGGCTGGTCACCGGCCGGCTCGTACTCGCTGATCACCTCGAACGGACGGACGCTGCGCGTGGGTTGCATGGTTCCAGCGTATGCGGAGCCTCGGACATCGGGGTCGCCGATCGCGCCAGCACCGCGGTGACATCGTGCCGTCGCCCTATAGTGAGGTCGTGATCGAGTTCCTGATCGGCTCCAGCCTCGCGGCATCGGCCGGGCTGAACGCCTGGATGCCGCTCTTCCTGCTGGGCCTCGCCGACCGATTCCTTCCGGCTGTGAATCTCCCTTCCGGATGGTCATGGATCTCGAGCGACCTCGCCCTCTGGATCCTCGGCATCCTGCTGCTGCTCGAGGTCGTCGCCGACAAGATCCCCGCACTGGACTCGATCAACGACGTCATCCAGAGCGTTCTGCGGCCGGCTTCGGGCGGCATCGTGTTCGGTGCGGGTGCCAGCGCGGAGACCGTGGCCGTCGACGACCCCTCATCCTTCTTCTCGGAGAACACGTGGGTGCCCATCGTCACCGGCATCGTGATCGCCCTGATCGTGCACATCGTCAAGGCCACTGCGCGAGTGACGGCGAACACGGTGACGGGCGGACTCGCAGCGCCGGTGCTGAGCACGGCCGAGGACGGTGCGTCATTCCTGCTCGCGGCGCTCGCCATCATCGTCCCCGTACTGGCGGGTCTGCTGCTGCTGGTCGGCCTGATCATCGCGATCGCGATGTTCTTCCGGCGGCGCCGTCGCCGCAGCGGACAGGCGGCTGTTCAGGCGGACGGCTGACGGCGCATGTACGGCGTGGTGGTCGACACCTTGATCAGGCCCGCCCGCTCGAGGATCGGCCGTGAGAGCTCGGTGCAGTCGGCGTTGAGGTACTTCTTGCCCTGCAGCAGCGCTGAACGCGCACGTCTGGCCGTCAGCGCCCGATAGATCCCGCGACCACGCCACTGCCGCAGAGTGGCCCCGCCCCAGAGCCCGGCGAACTCGGTGTCCTCGACCGGTTCCAGTCGCCCGGCGCTCACGACGTCGCCCTCGACCAGAGCGATCCAGAAGCCGATGCCGGACCCGGCCGACCACTCGGCAACCGTCGCCTCGGCGCGCGCCCGCCAGCCGGGGTCGCAGAAGACGGTGCCCTGCATCTCCTCCATCGCCCAGATCTCGGCCTCGTCCCGCACCTGCCGGATCTCCACTCCCGCCGGAGCAGGTGCGCCCTGGGCCAGCAGCGCGGCCTCGCCGATCATGATCGATTCGGGCTCGTCCGGTGCGAAGCCCCGCGAGACGAGAGCCTCGTGCAGGCCCGGCGCGAGGTCATGCCCCCGTGTCTTCCATTCGATGACCGTGACCTCGGGATACGCGGCGAAGTGCGCGAGAGCCGCATCCACGAGTGCGGCGATCGCACCCTCATCGGCGCCATCGAGCGACTCGTACGTGACGAAGCCGCGTCCGCCAGGAAGAACTGCCGACCACAACGGTCCGGTGCGCACGATGCGCGCGGAGCGCGGCATCTCCGAAGACGTGCGCAGTTGGGAGTCGTAGGCATCGAGGAGGGTGTGTCGCACGGGCTCGAGTCTAGGCATCGATCGCTCGATCGGACCGCAGCAGCGCCAAGGCGATGACCGCCGCGAGCACGCCCATGAATATCACCAGCGCGAGGAACCACTCCCACCCCGCCTGGCCGAACACCACGCCCAGGGCCCATCCGAACAGGCTCGAGCCGGCGTAGTAGGCGAAGTAGTACAGCGAAGGCGCCTGCGCGCGGCTCTCCGGATCGGCCAGCACTGGAGCCCAGCTCGAGGCGATCGCGTGGGCTCCGAAGAAACCGGCGGTGAACACGACCAGACCCACGAGGATGACGATCGGCGACGGCACGTACATCAGCGCCGTCCCTGTGATGAACAGACCGATCGCGCCGAGCAGCACGGTTCGACGCCCGTGCCGCACGGCGAGCGACCCCGCCAACGGCGACGACACCGTTCCCGCCAGATAGGCGAGGAACAGCAGCGTCACCACCCAGACCGGAAGCAGGAAGGGCGGGGCGATGAGATGGAAGCCGAGGTAGTTGTACACCGCGACGAACGCACCCATGAGAAGGAAGCCCTGCGCGTACAGTGCCAGCAGGCGTGGAGAGCGCAGGGCGCGGAAGAGGCGTGCGCGCATACCGGGTCCGGCATCCGCCCGCATCCGCCCCGGGACGAATCGCCGGGCTCGCGGCACCAGCCAGAGGAAGAGCACGGCCGCGGCAGTGCACAGCACGGTGACGCTCCATACGCCGATGCGCCAATCGAACGCCTCCCCGATCGGGCCGGCCACCAGTCGCCCCGTGAGCCCGCCGACGGTCGTCCCCGCGGTGTAGCTGCCAGCGGCGGCCGCGACGTGCCGTGCGTGCACTTCCTCGCTGAGGTAGGCGAGTGCCACGGCGGGCACGGCACCGAGAGCGAGCCCCTCGCCGAGGCGCAGTGCCAGCAGCACCGTGATCTCGGTGCTGAGCGGTGCCGCGAGCCCGAACGAGGTCGCGGCGATGATGCCGATCGCCATCGCGGGGATCCGCCCGATCCGGTCGGCGACGAGAGACCACGGGATCACGGCGATGGCGATCCCGAGCGTCGCGGCGGAAACCGTCAGCGCCGCTGTCGCCGCGGGCACGTTCAGGTCAGCGGCGACCTGAGGCAGTACGGCCTGCAGCGAGTACAGCTGCGCGAACGTCGCGACGCCCGCGAAGAAGAGTCCGGCGATCAGACGTCGATACGACGGAGTCCGTGGAAGGTGGCCCGCGAAGAGGTCGTCCGAGTTCACTCTTGTGTCAGACGCCGCCACAGCGCGTCCACCTGCTGCTCGGTCTGCGCCAGAGAACCCGCGGTGTCGATCACGACATCGGCGATCGCGAGTCGCTTCTCGTCCGGCACCTGGGCGTCGATGCGGTTCTGCGCCTCCTGCGGCGGCATCCCGCGCAGCTCGATCAGACGACGCAGCCGCACTTCCGCCGGGGCGTGCGCGACGACGATGGCGTCCCAGTGATCATCGACGCGGGCCTCGACGAGCAGCGGCACGTCGTACACGACGATCGCGTGCGGGTTCTCGGCGAATGCGGCCTCGAATCTGCGCTGCGATTCTCGCCGGACGGCGGGGTGCACGATACCGTTCAGCCGCGCGAGCGCCTCGGGGTCGGAGAATACGATCGCGCCGAGCGCCGCGCGGTCCAACGCGCCCTCTTCATCGATCAGATGCCCGCCGAATGCCGTGGCGATCTCACCGAGCACTTGCGCACCCGGGGCCTGCACGTCGCGCACGATCTGATCCGCATCCACGACCACCGCGCCATGCGCTTCGAGCCGACGGGCGATCGTGGACTTACCGGAGGCGATTCCCCCGGTCAGCGCGATGAGAGGCATGGAGCCAGTCTATGGTTCGCGGCGGACGAGCCTCAGCGCGCGAGCTGATCCCTTCGAAGATGAGGAGTCCGGGATCGATCCGAACCCCTCATCGGCGGACTCAGGCCGGGTCGGTGTCGTGCACCTTCGGCCCCTGCACCGGTCCGAGCGCGTTCACGGCGGAGACGAGACCATCGATCTTCATCTCGCCGTCAGTGCTCACGCCGCTGATGTTGATCACCAGCGAGTTCAGCGGCGGCACGACACCGGCGTTGTACTGGATCTCGAACCCGGTGATTCCTGCGTAGCAACTCACCGTCTGCACCGCGGTGAGCGTGACGACGTTCGCAGTCACCGACACCACGCTCCACACGCTCCCCGCCGATACGTGAGTAGAACCCGCGAGATTGAAAGCACTGTCGCTGCCGTCGTACGTGAGCGTTGCGGTGAGGACGAACGGCTTCGTGAACATGTTGCTCGGGAAGCAGGACTCGACTCGCGCACTCGACGCCGATGCGATCGTGTCGCGAATATTGTCCGACGACTCGACCAGCGAGCCGACGCTCAAGGCGCCTCCACCAGGGATGTTGCTGGCGGCTGCGAGAGGCGTCGCTACTGCTGCAGCGATCACCGGGATCGACCATGCAGCACCTTTGACGAGCGTGCGGCGAGACAACGAGGACTTGATTTCTTCCACTTCGGACTCCTTGTTCGTGTGACTGGCATGGGCCAGCGCACAACAAGACGCCCGCAATCGGCCGTCACTGATGCCAGGATCACGAGCGCATCGATGCGCGCACCGAGAACGGTCGTGTTGACACCGCGAAGCGGATCCCCAGATTTACATTCTCCCCAGGGATGAGGCTAACAAGGAGCCTCAAGTTCGACCAAATTGTGAATGGTGCGAACAAACTCACCTTCAGCGTGCGAGCACCTGCCGCTTGGAGCTGATCACACCGGTGTCGAAACCGGCGAGGTGCAGGCCGCCATGGAACCGCGCGTGCTCGATCTTGATGCAGCGATCCATGACGACCGAGAGGCCGGCGGACTCCGCGAGGGCGGCCGCTTCCTCGTTCCATGAGCCGAGCTGGAGCCACAGCGTCGCGGCTCCCGCATCGATGGCCTCCTGCGCGACGCCCGGTAGATCGTCGTGCTTGCGGAACACGTCGACGATGTCGGGCACGACAGGCAGGTCGGTGAGCGACGCGTACACCGGCTGTCCGAGGATCTCCGTCTCGCGAGGGTTCACGAGATACACGTCATACGGCGAACTCGACAGCAGATAGGTCGTCACGAAGTACGAGGCGCGTGCGGGGTTGTTGGACGCCCCGACGATCGCGATCGACTTCGAACGGCGCAGCAGCGCGAAGCGCTCCTGCTGATTCGGACCGGTCCACGTCCGCTCGGAGGCGGCGGCAACTACAGCACCGGGCAGAGCGCAGGCGACAGCATCCGTCGGTGCGGGAAGGGCGCAAGAGTCCGCGGAATTCGAGGTGCTCATCGGGTCGCTCCTGTCGCTGCGGTGAGAGCCTGATCCAGATCCCAGATGATGTCGTCCGCGTCTTCCAGGCCGACCGAGATGCGGATCAGATCGGGGCGCACGCCGGCGGCGTCGAGCTGCGACGCGGTCAGCTGACGATGGGTCGTGGATGCCGGATGGATCACGAGCGTGCGCGCATCGCCGATGTTCGCCAGATGCGATGCGAGCTGCAGGTTCTCGATCACGGCCTCCCCCGCGGCGCGACCGTCATCGGCCGCGACGCCGAACGCGAAGACCGATCCGGGTCCGAGCGGAAGATACTTGGCGGCGCGGTCGCGGTGCGGATGACCGTCGAGGCCCGCCCACGTGACGTACGACACCCGAGGGTCGGCGTCCAGCCACTCCGCGACGATCCGTGCGTTGGCCAGGTGCCCGTCGATGCGCTGCGGCAGCGTCTCGACGCCCTGCAGCAGGTTGAACGCGGACTGCGGGCTCAGCGCAGGACCGATGTCGCGCAACTGCTCGGTACGGAGCTTGGTGAGGAATCCGTACTCGCCGAAGTTGTCCCACCACTTGATACCGCCGTACGACTCGACCGGCTCGGTCATCTGCGGGAACTTGCCGCTTCCCCAGTCGAACGTGCCCTTCTCGATGACGATGCCGCCGAGTGTCGTGCCGTGGCCGCCGAGGAACTTCGTGACCGAGTGGATCACGATGTCGGCGCCGTGCTCGAGCGGTCGCGCAAGGTACGGCGTGGCGAGCGTCGCGTCGACGACGAGCGGCACGCCGGCTTCGTGTGCGACCGCCGCGAGTCCTTCGATGTCGGCGATCTCGCCCGAGGGGTTGCCGATCATCTCGACGTAGACGACCTTGGTCTCCGGGCGGATCGCGGCGGCGTAGTCGGCCGGGTCGCTCGACGGCACGAAGGTCGTCTCGACGCCGAAGCGGCGTAGCGTCACATCCAACTGCGTGACCGTGCCGCCGTAGAGCTGCGCGGAGGCGACGACGTGGTCACCTGCGCCGACAAGGGCGGCGAAGGTGATGAACTCGGCGCTCATGCCGGATGCCGGGGCCACGGCGCCGATCCCGCCTTCCAGCGATGCCAGCCGCTCCTCGAGCGCAGCCACGGTGGGGTTGCCGATGCGCGAGTAGATGTTGCCGTACTTCTGCAGTGCGAAGAGGTTGCCGGCATCCGTCGCGTCGTCGAAGACGAACGACGTGGTCTGGTAGATCGGCACCGCGCGTGCGCCGGTGGATGCGTCGGGCGTGCCGCCCGCGTGGAGTGCTCGGGTGCGGAACCCGAAGCGGTGCTCTTCCGTCATGTCGTCCTCGGTTAGGCCGCGGCCAGCACGTCGGCGATGCCGTCGACGGCCCACGGGTTCTGCAGTGATGTCGTGTCTCCGAGCGCCTTCGGCTCCCGGCCCGCGCGTCGATCCTGTTCAGCCTCCCACAGCTGCGCGAGCAGCCGGCGCATGATCTTCCCGGAGCGCGTCTTGGGCAGGTCGGGAACGACGACGATGTGCTTCGGCTTGGCGACCGGCCCGATCGCGATCGCGACCTGATCGCGCAGGGCGGATGCCGTGACCGCTGCCGCGCCGGACGGCGTCACGAAGGCGACCACCGCCTGACCGGTCACCGGATCGGAGACGCCGGCGGTACCGGCCTCCCCCACGCTCTCGTGCGCGACGAGGGCGGACTCGATCTCGATCGTGGAGAGGCGATGGCCGGAGACGTTCACGACGTCGTCGAGGCGGCCGAGGAGCCAGATGTGACCATCGGCGTCCTTCGTCGCGCCGTCGCCCGCGACGTAGTAGCCGCCGAAGTCTCCGTGACCGGCGAACGCCGCCCAGTACGCGTCGCGGTAGCGCTGCGGGTCGCCCCAGACGGTTCGTGCCATGCCTGGCCAGGGGCGGCGCACGACGAGCGTTCCGGAGCTTCCTGGTGCGACCTCGTGACCGTGCTCGTCGACGACGGTCGCGTCGATGCCCGGCAGCGGCACGGTCGCGGATCCGGGCTTGAGGGTCGTGACGCCGGGAAGCGGGGCGATCATCGCGGCCCCGGTCTCGGACTGCCACCACGTGTCGACGACCGGCAGCTCGTCGCGGCCGAAGTTGCGACGGAACCAGATCCACGCCTCCGGGTTGATCGCCTCGCCAACCGTTCCGAGCAGACGCAGGCTGGACAGGTCGTGCCCTCTGGGCAGCTCGGCACCGAACCAGGTCATGAACGTGCGGATCAGCGTCGGTGCGGTGTAGTAGACCGTCACGCCATAGCGTTCGATGATCTCGAGGTGCCGCTCCCTGTTCGGGGAGTCGGGTGTGCCCTCGTAGATCACCTGGGTGAGTCCGTTGGAGAGCGGTCCGTAGATCTCGTAGGTGTGCGCGGTGACCCATGCCAGGTCGGCGGTGCACCAGTGCACGTCGTCCGCCTTGGCGTCGAAATGCGCCCAGTGCGCCCAGCTCGTGTGCGTCAGGTAGCCGCCGGACGTGTGGACGAGGCCCTTCGGCTTCCCCGTGGTGCCTGAGGTGTAGATGATGAAGAGCGGATGCTCGGCGTCGAAGGGCTGCGCGTCGTGCGTCGTCGGCGCGGTGTCGACCACGTCGTGCCACCAGAGGTCGCGACCCTCGGTCCATGGCACGTCCTGGCCGGTGCGGCGCAGCACGAGAACGTGCTCGAGGTCGGCCAGGTCGACGGCCGCGGCATCCGCTGTCGTCTTCACCTCGGTCGCGACGCCCCTGCGGAACTGCCCGTCGCTGGTGACGAGCAGCTTCGCTCCGGTGTCCTCGAGCCGGAACCGCACGGCCTCGGCGGAGAAGCCGCCGAACACGAGCGAGTGCACGGCGCCGATGCGCGCACAGGCGAGTGTGATGACGATCGTCTCGACGAGCACCGGAAGGTAGATCACCACGCGATCGCCCGGTTCGATGCCGAGGGCGAGCAGGGCGTTGGCGGCCTGCGAGACGCGCCGCTGCAGATCTGCGTACGTCACTTCGGCCCGGTCCCCCGGCTCGCCTTCGAAGTGCAACGCGACCTTGTCGCCGCGGCCGGCGTCGACGTGGCGGTCGACGCAGTTGTACGCGACGTTCAGTTTTCCGCCGAGGAACCACCGTGCCGCGGGGATCGCCCCGTCTGTGGGCGGCTCCCACTCATGAGCGGTGTGCCACGGTTCGGCCCAGTCGAGCCGCGCGGCAGCTCGCTCCCAGAAAGCGGTGGGGTCGGCATCCGCCTCGACGTAGGTCTCAGCTGTGACGTTCGCCTGCGCGGTGAACGCGGCCGGAGGCGCGTATTCGCGGGTCTCCAGCAGTCGTGCTTCGCTCACCCTCAGGCCCATTTCTTGAGCAGGTACTTCTCGACCAGAGCGAGAATCCCGTTCGTGATCGTTCCGAGCAGCGCGAGCAACACGATCGACAGCAGGATGCGATCGACACGGCCACTGTTCTGCGAGTCGGTGAGCAGGAATCCGAGCCCCATCGACGAGGCGATGAGCTCGGCAGCGACGAGGAACAGCCATGCCTGTGCCAGTGCGAGGCGCAGGCCGGAGACCACCGATGGCACCACGGCCGGCAGCTGCACCGTGCGGAACAACGACCACCCGCGCAGGCTGAACGAGCGCCCTGCCTCGACCAGCTGGGGGTCTACGTGCCGAAGCGCCGAGGCGACCGTCGTGTACACCGGGAAGAACGCGCCGATCGCGATCAGCGTGACCTTCGATTCCTCGCCGATCTGCAGCCACAGGATGAGCAGCGGCACCCAGGCGAGCGACGGCACGGCGCGGAGTGCCGCGAGGGTCGGGCTGAGAAGCACATCACCGAGCCGGGACAGCCCGACGAAGCCGGCGAAGGCGAGGCCGATCACAGAGCCGATCGCGAAGCCGAGCAGCACACGCTGCACCGAGATCGCGATGTGCGTCCACAGCTGGCCGGCCTCGGCGAGCTCGACGCCTGCGGTGAAGACGGATGCCGGTGTGGGAAGACGGTACGGCGGCACCAGCCCGCTCGTGGTGGCGAACTGCCATGCCACGAGGATGACGACGGGCAGGATCAGCCCGGCGGCCACGCGGGCGCCGGTGCGATCCCAGATGCCTCGGGTTCCGGCATCCGGTCTCCGGCCCCCAGAGGCGCCGGGCAGCTCGAGAGCACACCTGGCGCCCTCGAGTGCGGTTGCGTCGGCGATATCCGTCATTCGCCCTTGGCCGCCTTCTCGGCGAACGTGGCGTTGATGATCGTCTCGAGCGCCTTGTCGACGGACTCCTGGCCGCCCTGCACATCGCCGGAGTCGACGAGCACGGGAGCGATCTTCTCGAGCACCTCGATCTGCGCATCGCCGGGGATGCCGCTCACGTCGAGGTTGGAGCGCTCTTCGATCACGGTCGTCGCGACCTCGATGTCGATGCCGGCGACCTCCGCGAGCAGCGCAGCGGTCTCCTCCGGGTTCTCGAGGGCCCACTCGCGTGCCTGCTCATAGGCGTCGACGACCGCCTGTGCGAGGTCGGCGTGGTTGTCGATGAAGTCCTCGGTGGCGTTGAGGAACCCGTACGTGTTGAAGTCGACGTTGCGGTAGATGAGCTGGTCACCGGACTCGACCTCGGCTGCGGCCATGATCGGGTCGAGGCCCGCCCACGCGTCGACGGAGCCGCCGTCGAGCGCCGCGCGACCGTCGGCGTGCTGCAGGTTCTGCACCTCGACGTCGTCGAGCGAGAGACCGCCCTCTTCGAGTGCCTGCAGCAGGAAGAAGTAGGGGTCGGTGCCCTTCGTCGCGGCGATGGAGGCGCCGGCGAGGTCTTCCAGCGAGGTGATGTCGCTGTCCGGACCGGTGACGATGGCAGACCACTCCGGCTGCGAATAGATGTCGATGACCTGGATGGGCGACCCGTTCGCGCGGGCGAGCAGCGCGGCCGATCCGGCGGTCGATCCGACGTCGACCGAGCCGGAGCGCAGCAGTTCGTTGGCCTTGTTGGATCCGGCGGACTGCACCCACTCGACGGCCACGTCGTCGCCCACGATGTCCTCGAGGATGCCCTGGTCCTTGATGACGAGGCTCAGTGGGTTGTACGTCGCGAAGTCGACCGTGAGCGTGTCGGACGACCACTCGCCCGTCGCGGCGGAGCCGTCGGACTCAGAGGCACCGGCGTTCTCTCCGGCGACGCAGCCGGTGGCGACGAGCATCATCGTGCCGGCGATGGCGATCGCAGGGACGATTCGGCGGGTGATGGTGCTCATCGGGTCTCCTCGGTGGAAATGCGGTGGTGGGTGTCGACGCCGAGGCCTTCGAGAAGGTCGGCGCGGAGGTCCGCGAGGCCGCGATCGGCGCGGTCACGCGGGCGGATGCCGGGCACGGTTATCGTGCGCGCGATGGATGTCGCGCCAGTGCCGGCTTCGCCGACGAGCGAGCGCAGCAGCAGCACGCGGTCGGCGAGGTAGAGGGCCTCCTCGACGTCATGGGTGACGAGGAGCACGGTGGTGGGTTCGGCGGCGTGGATGTCGAGCAGGAGGTCCTGCATCCGCAGCCTCGTGAGCGCGTCGAGCGCACCGAACGGTTCGTCGAGCAGGAGGACACCCGGGTTTCGCGCCAGGGCGCGGGCGAGCGAGGCGCGCTGCGCCATGCCCCCGGACACCTCACGGGGATGCTGGTCGGCGGCGTGGTCGAGACCTACGAGGTGCAGCAGCTCCCGCACGCGCTCACGGCCGTCGCGGCGCCGTGTGCCGCGGGGCAGGCCGAGCTCGACGTTCTGGGCCAGCGTGCGCCATGGGAGCAGCCGGGGCTCCTGGAAGGCGACGGCGGTGCGCTCATCCGTGTCGGTGACGCCGGTGCCGTCGAGGCTGATGCGTCCGTTCGTGGGCGAATCGAGTCCTCCGACGAGGCGCAGGAGCGTCGACTTCCCGCAGCCCGACGGACCGACCACTGCGACGATCTCGCCGGGGGCCAGTTCGACGTCGACGCCGCGCAGCACTTCGCGTCGCCCCTCGGGCATCGGGAACGTGCGCTCGATGTTCTCGAGGCGGACGGCGTTCGCCGCACCCAGAGCGACCGGCGCGTCGCCGGTGCGCGGGGCGAGGACTGCGGATGTCATACCCCCATCGTCGCGGAGGCGCACCCATGTTACGAAAGCGGGCGTAATGTTCCGTCACACCGCGCACGGCATCCGGCGGGCTAACGCGGAACGGGCCGCCACCCGAAGGTGACGACCCGTTCCGTGTGAGGCGTTATTACGCGTTGCCGCCCGAGAGCTTCTCGCGCAGAGCCGCGAGTGCCTCGTCGTCGGCAAGCGTTCCGGCGCCGGAGTCGCTCGTGAAGGACTGTGCAGCGGCGAAGTCGTCGCCTGCAGCGGCCTCTGCCTCGGCTGCCTTGGCAACCGCGACCTTGTGAGCCTCCCAGCGGGTCTGGGCTGCAGCGTACTCCTGCTCCCAAGCCTCGCGTGCGGAGTCGAAGCCTTCCTTCCACGCACCGGTCTCGGGGTCGAAGCCCTCCGGGTACTTGTACTCGCCGTTCTCGTCGTACTCGGCGAGCATGCCGTACAGGGCCGGGTCGAACTCGGTGCCGTTGGGGTCGACCGACTCGTTGGCCTGCTTGAGCGACAGCGAGATGCGACGACGCTCGAGGTCGATGTCGATGACCTTGACGAAGACCTCTTCGCCGACGGACACGACCTGCTCAGCCAGCTCGACGTGCTTGCTGGAGAGCTCGGAGATGTGCACGAGGCCCTCGATGCCGTCTGCGACGCGGACGAACGCACCGAACGGAACGAGCTTGGTGACCTTGCCCGGTGCGATCTGGCCGATCGCGTGGGTGCGGGCGAAGACCTGCCACGGGTCCTCCTGCGTCGCCTTGAGCGACAGGGAGACGCGCTCGCGGTCGAGGTCCACCTCGAGGATCTCGACGGTGACCTCCTGGCCGACCTCGACGACCTCGGATGCGTGCTCGATGTGCTTCCAGGACAGCTCGGAGACGTGCACGAGGCCGTCAACGCCACCCAGGTCGACGAACGCACCGAAGTTGACGATCGACGAGACCGTGCCCTTGCGGACCTGGCCCTTGTGGAGGTTGTTGAGGAAGGTCGTGCGCGACTCGGACTGCGTCTGCTCGAGCAGAGCGCGGCGCGAGAGGACGACGTTGTTGCGGTTCTTGTCCAGCTCGAGGATCTTCGCCTCGATCTCCTGGCCCAGGTACGGGGTCAGGTCGCGGACGCGGCGCAGCTCGATGAGCGATGCCGGCAGGAAGCCGCGCAGGCCGATGTCGACGATGAGTCCACCCTTGACGACCTCGATGACCGTACCGGTGACGACGCCGTCGTCTTCCTTGATCTTCTCGACGTCGCCCCAGGCGCGCTCGTACTGCGCACGCTTCTTGGACAGGATCAGACGGCCTTCCTTGTCCTCCTTTTGGAGAACAAGAGCCTCGACCTCGTCGCCGACCTTGACGACCTCGTTGGGGTCGACGTCGTGCTTGATGGAGAGTTCGCGGGAGGGGATGACACCCTCGGTCTTGTAACCGACGTCGAGCAGAACCTCATCGCGGTCGATCTTGACGATCGTGCCTTCGATGATGTCGCCGTCGTTGAAGAACTTCAGAGTCTTCTCGACCGCGGCCAGGAAGTCCTCAGCAGATCCGATGTCGTTGATGGCGACCTGCTTGGTGGCCGGGGCGGTCGTTGCGGTAGTCATGTAGTGGGTTGTCCTTGTTGGGTGGGTACTCGGGCCACGGGCGCTCATGCACGCATGAGTGATCGCCTGAAGCGAATGGAATTGGATTTTCAATCAACGGGCATGCGAGTGCACGCCACGAGTGACACTTCAGATTATCAGAGATTCGTCCTGAACGCTGCTGTGGATAACTCCGGCGGATGCGGGCGCTTCGCGTTAGCGTGAACGGGTGACCCTCCCCCGATCGAAGACGAGCCGGATCCGGATGCTGGCACTGCTCGCACTCGTGGCAACCGCCCTGAGCGCCTGCACGCCGACCCCGGAGCCGACCCCGACGCCGACCGCGGCATTCGCGTCGGAGGAAGAAGCATTCGCCGCGGCCGAAGAGGTCTATCGGGAGTATACGAACGCATTGAACGAAATCGACACAAGCAATGTCGAGACTTTTGAAGCACTGTACGACTTAACGAGTGGCAACTTTGAAGCAGCCGACCGCAAGACTTTCTCTCAACTACAGGCCGAGAATTACACGCTCTGGGGCGAAACTCGCGTTGCTTCGTTCGAAGGAATGAACTCAGAGGAGCCTTACGTCGAGGTTACTGCGATCGTCTGCGTCGACGTCAGTGACTCCGGCATCTCGGACGAGGCCGGGCAATCCGTGGTCCCCGCTGATCGTCCCGACATCAATGCCTTACAAGTAACTTTTGTGAGATCCCAAGACGGCGACTTACTTATCGACCACGCCGATCGCGAACAGGGTGATTCATGCGCCTCTTCGTAACGGCGATACTAGCCAGCACGCTCGTGCTCGGTGCCGTGACTGACGACGATGGCGTGGGCGGGCTCGATGTCATCGCGGGAGTCGATCCGAACGGGGTCATCGTGGACGGTACCCACAACACACCAGGTCACCCCGGCGATCCTGGGACCTCTCCCATAGGCGACTCCGATCCCGGTACGGACTCGGATTGGACACCTCCCCCGGGGTGGGCGCCTCCTCCGGAGTTCAATTTCGCGCAGTGTCTGAACGACTGGGACTCGTACATCCAGTGCTTCCGTGCGCAGGAGGAAGAAGCCGAAGAGACTCCGGCAGAGGAAGCCGCGGCCCCCGCGATCCCCGCCGTCACGATCGCCGATGTCGCCCGCTTCGCTCCCGCGGGCTCCGCGATCTCCGCAGAGCCCGACAATGTCGGGGTCGTCGGTCTGCCGACGAACTTCGTGGCGGCAGCATCCGTCCACACCGTGAACGACTCGCTGTTCGGGTTCCCCGTCGCGGTGAGGTTCACCCCCGTCGGCTACGACTTCACATTCGGCGACGGCACGACCACGACGACCGCCGAGGGAGGTCGATCATGGGCCGACCTCGGACAAGCCCAGTTCACACCCACCCCTACGAGCCACACCTACGCCGAGCGCGGCACCTACTCCGCAGCGGTCGATGTGCGCTACACGGCGGAGGTCGACTTCGGCATCGGCTGGTTCCCGATCCCGGGCGAGGTCACCTCGTCGGGCGCTGCGCAGGAGGTCCGCATCTTCGAGGCACACACGGCTCTGGTGGCGCACACCTGCGAGCAGGCGCCCGACTCCCCCGGCTGCTGACGCCGGATCCGTCGAGGCGCTGTGACATGCTGATCCCATGAGCGACAGGCTGATGCTGCTGGACACCGCTTCCCTCTACTTCCGTGCCTTCTACGGCGTTCCGGACAAGGTGAAGGCCCCCGACGGCTCCCCCATCAACGCCGCGCGCGGGCTGCTCGACATGATCGCCAAGCTCGTCACCCTGTACGAGCCGACGCACATCGTCGCGTGCTGGGACGATGACTGGCGTCCGCAGTGGCGCGTCGACCTCATCCCCAGCTACAAGGCGCATCGAGTCGTCGAGATCGTGCCAGCCGGTCCGGACGTCGAAGAAGTGCCCGACCCGCTCGAAGCCCAGATCCCGCTGATCCGCGAAGAACTGACCGCCCTCGGCATCCCGATCATCGGGGTCACGGCGCATGAGGCCGACGACGTCATCGGCACCCTCGCCACGCTCGCGACCATGCCGGTCGACATCGTCACCGGCGACCGCGACCTGTTCCAGCTGATCGACGATGATCGCGGCATCCGCATCGTCTACACGGCGCGAGGCATGAGCAACCTCGAAGTCCTCACCGAGGTGAGCGTCGTCGCGAAGTACGGCGTGCTCCCCTCGCAGTACGCCGACTTCGCGACCATGCGGGGCGACGCCTCCGACGGCCTGCCCGGGGTTCCAGGCGTCGGGGAGAAGACCGCGGCCACGCTTCTGCAGACGCACGGCGATCTCGCCGGCATCCGCGCGGCGGCGGAAGCAGGCGAGGGTATGAGCGCCGGGCTGCGCGCGAAGATCCTCGCCGCCTCCCTCTACCTCGATGTCGCGCCGACGGTGGTCGAGGTCGCACGCGGGCTCGACATCGCACCCCCCATCGATCCGGTGCGCGCACTCGACCCCTCAGAGGCGGACGCCGCCATCGCGCTCGCGCAGAAGTGGAATCTCGGCTCGTCGATGGACCGCGCCATCGCGGCCCTCGGCCGTTGACGCGGCGGCCGAGTCAGCAAGCTACTCGGCCCAGGCTCTCAGCCGGTCCACGCCCCACGTCGTCACGATCCGCTCGGCCGGCACCCCGGCCTTCTCGGCACGCTCGGCGCCGTAGTCGAGCAGCGACAGCTGCCCCGGCGCATGCGCATCGGAGTCGAGCGAGAACAGGCACCCGGCATCCAGCGCGATCGCGATCAGCTCATCCGGCGGATCCTGCCGCTCGGGTCGCGCATTGATCTCTACTGCGACTCCGTTCTCGGCACATTCGTCGAACACCGCGCGGGCGTCGAACTGCGAGGGCGGCCGTGTGCCGCGATCCCCTTGCACCAGCCTCCCGGTGCAGTGCCCGAGCACGTTGACGTGAGGACTCCTCACCGCGGCGATCATGCGCGCGGTCATCGGCCTCGGTTCCATGCGCAACTTGGAATGCACGGAGGCGACCACGATGTCGAGCGCACTCAGCAGTTCCGGGTCCTGATCGAGGGCGCCGTCTTCGAGGATGTCGACCTCGATCCCGGCGAACATCGTGAAGCCGTCTGCCGATTCACCGCGCACGAGCGGCATCTGCTCACGCAACCGTTCGGCGGACAGCCCACGGGCGACTCTGAGCCGCGGCGAGTGATCGGTGATCGCCAGGTATTCATGCCCGAGAGCTCGCGCGGCCGCGGCCATCGTGGCGATCGAGGTCGTCCCGTCCGACCAGTCCGTGTGGGCGTGCAGGTCGCCGCGCAGCTTCCCACGGAGTACGGAGGCGCGTTCCGGTTCGACCTCGCCGCGCAGCTCCACCAGGTAGTCCGGAGTCTCACCGGTCTGCGCCTGACGGATCACGGCGAAGGTCGACTCGCCGATGCCCTTGGCCGCACGGAGTCGTGTGGGATCGTTGCGCACGTCGTCGGACAACCCCTGCAGGGTCGCCGCAGCCTGGCGGAAGGCCTTCGCCCGGTATCGCGAGGCGCGCTCCCGCTCGAGCAGGGTCGCGATCTCAAGCAGCGCGTCTACGGGATCCATGATCGTTCACGCAGAGGCGAGCTCTCGCGTCGCGTCGACCCACGCCGTCAGCTTGGCAGCGGCGCTGCCGTCATCGATCGCCGCCTCCGCACGCGCGTACCCGTCACGAAGGCGATCGAGGATCGGACGCTGCACCTGCGTCGAATCCTGGGACAGTTCGAATGCGACGATCCCCGCTGCGGCGTTCAGCAGCACGATGTCGCGCACCGGGCCCTTCGTGCCCTCGAGAGTGTCGCGGAGCACGCCGGCGTTGTGCTCGGGCGATCCTCCGATGAGGTCCGCGAGCTCTGCGGTCGGGATGCCGAGATCACGAGGATCGAGGTCGTGCTCGTGGATGTCGCCGAGGCTGACTTCCCAGATGCGGCTGTGGCCGGTGGTCGTCAACTCGTCGAGACCGTCATCGCCGCGGAAGACGAGCGCGGTCGCCCCGCGGGTGCGGAACACACCCGTGATCAGAGGGACTCGCTCGAGCTGAGCGACGCCGACAGCGTTCGCCTCCGCGCGAGCGGGGTTGCAGAGCGGGCCCAGCATGTTGAACACGGTGGGCACGCCGAGCTCTCCTCTGGCGTTGCCGGCGTGCTTGAACCCGGGGTGGAAGGCAGCAGCCCATGCGAACGTGATGCCGGTGCGGTCGAGCACGGCCGCGACCTCTTCGGGAGAGAGCGAGAGCTGAAGGCCCAGGGCACCCAGCACGTCGGATGACCCGGACGCCGAGCTGGCAGCCCTGTTGCCGTGCTTGACCACAGGGATGCCGGTCGCGCCGATGATGATCGCGGCGGTCGTCGAGACGTTGACGGTACCCACGCGATCGCCGCCGGTCCCGACGATGTCGAGCACGTTGGAGGAGACCGGCAACGGAACAGCGGCCTCGAGGATGGCGTCGCGGAATCCGACGATCTCATCGATCGTCTCGCCCTTGGCCCGCAGAGCGACCAGGAAGCCGGCGAGCTTGGCATCCGAGACGTTCCCCTGCATAACCTGGCGCATGGCCCACGTGGACTCCCACACGCTGAGATCGCGCCCCTCCAGGAGCGTGGTGAGCACATCCGGCCAGGTCGGGGAATCAAGCATGTCTGCGATCCTATCGGCGCGAATAAATTCCTTGCGCAGAGCCTCGCTGACGTGCATCCTTGATTTCCCTTGAATTCACCGAGGATTCGCAGGGACTTCTTAGGGTCCCCTAAGCCTCGGTTCGGGGAATCGGGCCCTGCCGATGCAAGAATCACGCTCGCAGATCGGCCATAATGGAGGGGTGACCACCTCAGCGACCTATGCCCCGGCGGCAAGAACGATCAAGCGCCCGAATTCGGTAGCTGTCGGCACCATCGTGTGGCTCGGCAGCGAGGTGATGTTCTTCGCGGGACTGTTCGCGATCTACTTCACCCTCCGCAGCACGTCTCCCGAGCTCTGGGCAGACCGCACGGAGCTGCTCAACGTGACATTCGCGGGTGTCAACACCGCGATCCTCGTGCTCTCGTCCGTGACCTGCCAGATGGGCGTGTTCGCGGCGGAAGACCTTCAGCCGTACCGCATCGCGAAGGGCCAGGTGAACGGCGCAGGCCGTCGACGCCTCTTCGGCTGGGGAATGATCGAGTGGTTCTGGCTCACGTTCGCACTCGGTGCGATCTTCGTCTCCGGTCAGGTCTGGGAGTACGCGCAGCTCGTCGCTGAGGGCATGCCGATCCAGGCGGACTCCTACGCCTCGGCCTTCTACCTGACCACGGGCTTCCACGCCCTCCACGTCACCGGCGGACTCATCGCGTTCCTGCTCATCATGGGCCGCGCGTTCGCAGTGAAGAACTTCACGCACAAGGAGGCGACCTCCTCGATCGTTGTGTCCTACTACTGGCACTTCGTCGACGTCGTCTGGATCGTGCTGTTCTTCGTCATCTACTTCCTGAAATAAGAGCGGAGCTGACCTGCGAAATGGCACGAGAGAAGAAGCGTCGCTCGAACGGACGCCGTAGCCCCCTGGCGGCTGCGGCACTGATCGGTGCCGGCCTCCTCATCACGGGAGGCATCTACGCCGGAGCGTCAGCGGCCATCGCCGCCACCGACACTCAGACGAGCGCGAGCACCGAGCTCAGCATCGAGGACGGCGAGAAGCTGTTCCAGGCGAACTGCGCCACCTGCCACGGTCTCGACCTGCAGGGAACCGACAACGGTCCGAGCCTGTACGGCGTCGGCGAACTGTCCGTCGAGTTCCAGCTGGCGACCGGCCGCATGCCGCTGCAGATGCAGGGACCGCAGGCTCCTCAGAAGAGCCCGCAGTTCACGCAGCCGCAGATCGACGCGATGGCCGCCTACGTGCAGTCCGAGGCGCCCGGCCCGACGTTCCCCGACGATGAGATCCTCGACGGCGAAGGCGATGTCGCACACGGAGCCGAGCTGTTCCGTGTCAACTGCGCCATGTGCCACAACGTGTCGGCGGCCGGCGGTGCTCTCACCGAGGGCAAGTACGCCCCGGCACTGACCTCGACCAGCGCGCTGCACATCTACGCGGCGATGGTCACCGGCCCGCAGAACATGCCGGTGTTCGGAGACATGAACCTGTCCGACGAGGACAAGCGCGACATCATCTCCGCGCTGCTCTTCCAGCAGGAGTCGGTTTCGGTCGGCGGCTTCACGCTCGGCAACCTTGGCCCCGTCTCGGAGGGCCTGTTCGTCTGGATCTTCGGTATCGGTGGCCTCGTCGCCATCACCGTGTGGATCACGGCGAAGTCCAACTGACGCTTATTCATCGAAGAGGAACGTACGAGGAGCACCATGGCACACGACGACGACTCGAAGGCCCTTGACCGGGCCTACCAGCCCTCACCGGGGCTGGGTGTCGCAGTCAGCGATCCCGTGCAGAACCCGGGGCTGCCGCCACACCGTGAGCGGATGACCGACAAGGACCCCAAGGCTGAGAAGCGCGCGGTCCGCACGGTCTACACACTGTTCTACCTGTCGCTCGCCGGCAGCATCTGGGCCGTCGCCGCGTACATGCTGTTCCCGATCGAAGACGGCTCGATGGTCTCGATCCGTTACAACAACCTCTTCATCGGACTCGGCATCGCACTGGCGCTGCTCTCCCTCGGCATCGGGGCCATCCACTGGTCCAAGGCGCTGATGTCCGACAAGGAGTTCGTCGAGCACCGCCACCCCACCCGGGGCAAGGACTCGACGCGCGAGGCGGCCGTCCAGGCGTTCGCCGACGCCAACGAGGAGTCCGGCTTCGGACGCCGCACCATGATCCGCAACTCGCTGTTCGCAGCCGTGGTCGCGTCGATCATCCCCGGTGTCGCTCTCTTCCGCGGTCTCGCACCGCACAGCACCCCGGACGACCCCACGGCCGGCGACCCGGTCGTGCTGCTCAAGCACACGATGTGGGCGGAGGGACAGCGTCTGGTCCGCGACCCCGACGGCACACCCATCCGTGCTGCTGACGTCACCCTCGGCTCGGCCTTCCACGTGATCCCCGAGGATCTCGCCGAGCTCAGCCACCACGACGGCTACCTCGAGGAGAAGGCCAAGGCGATCGTGCTGATGATGCGCCTTCGTCCTGAGCAGCTCGTCGAGGCCGAGGACCGCAAGGACTGGTCGTACGACGGAATCGTCGCGTACTCCAAGGTCTGCACGCACGTGGGCTGCCCTGTCGCGCTGTACGAGCAGCAGACGCACCACCTGCTGTGCCCGTGTCACCAGTCGCAGTTCGACGTCACCGATCACGCGAAGGTCATCTTCGGACCGGCTGCCCGTCCACTGCCGCAGCTGCCGATCACGGTCGACGATGAGGGCTACCTCGTCGCACGCAGCGACTTCACCGAGCCTGTCGGCCCGAGCTTCTGGGAGCGCCATTGAGCACCGCAACGCTGTCCAAAGAGGACAAGGACAACAAGGCGCCTCTCGGCGGCCGCTTCGTCGGTGGAGCGGCGAACTACATCGACGAGCGGACCAGCCTCTCGGGCTTCGTCAAGGAGCTGGGTCGCAAGATCTTCCCCGACCACTGGTCGTTCATGCTCGGCGAGATCGCGCTGTGGAGCTTCGTCGTCGTCTTCATCTCGGGCTCGTTCCTGACGTTCTTCTTCCAGGCGTCGATGGTCGAGACCCACTACACGGGTGCGTACGCCCCCATGCGCGGCATCGAGATGTCGGCAGCGCTCGAATCGACGCTGCACATCTCCTTCGATCTGCGCGGTGGCCTGCTGGTTCGCCAGATCCACCACTGGGCGGCTCTCGTGTTCGTCGCCGGCATCGGCATCCACATGCTGCGCGTGTTCTTCACCGGCGCGTTCCGCAAGCCGCGTGAGCTGAACTGGGTGATCGGCTTCGTGCTGTTCATCCTGGCTCTCGCCGAGGGCTTCACCGGCTACTCGCTGCCTGACGACCTGCTCTCGGGCAACGGCCTGCGCATCATCGACGGCATGGTCAAGGGCCTCCCCCTCATCGGCACCTGGACGTCCTTCCTGATCTTCGGCGGCGAGTTCCCCGGCACCGACATCGTGGGTCGCCTGTACTCGTTGCACATCCTGCTGCTGCCGATGCTGGTCATCGCCCTGATCGTCGTGCACTTGATGCTGATGGTCATCAACAAGCACACCCAGTTCGCCGGCCCCGGCCGCACGAACGACAACGTCGTCGGCTACCCGATGATGCCGGTGTACATGTCGAAGATGGGCGGCTACCTGTTCATCGTCTTCGGCTCGATCGTGCTGATAGCGACATTCGTCCAGATCAACCCGATCTGGGCGTACGGACCATACGACCCCTCCCCCGTCTCGGCGGGTACCCAGCCGGACTGGTACATCGGATTCGCGGACGGGGCCCTGCGCCTCGCGCCGTCGAACTGGGACCTCGTCCTCCTCGGTCACACCTGGTCGTTCGGAATCATCGTTCCGGTGCTGGTGCTCGGACTGTTCATCGTCGCCGTCGCGATCTACCCGTTCCTCGAGGCGTGGATCACCGGAGACAAGCGGGAGCACCACCTCGCACAGCGTCCCCGCAACGCCGCCACGCGCACCGCGATCGGCGCCGCCGGCGTCATCTTCTACGCGGTCCTGTGGGCTGCAGCATCCTCCGACCTCATCGCGACGCACTTCATGCTCACGATGGAAGGCGTGATCCACGCGCTGCAGGCGCTGCTGTTCCTCGGCCCGATCCTCGGCTACTTCATCACGAAGCGCATCTGCATCGCGCTGCAGAAGAAGGACCGTGAGATCGTGCTGCACGGTTACGAGTCCGGTCGCATCGTCCGCCTTCCCGGAGGCGAGTACATCGAGGTGCACCAGCCGGTCGACACCTACGACCGCTGGAAGCTCATCGATGTCGACGGCTACGAGCCGCTCGTCGTGCGCCCGAACGACAAGGGACGCATCCCGTGGACGGAGAACCTGCGCTCGTCCATCTCGCGCTGGTTCTTCGAGGACCGTCTCGCCCCGCTCACGCAGGCCGAGGTCGCCGCGGCGGACGCGCACCAGAGCCACGTCACGGCCCACATGGACGAGGCAGAGGCCGAAGAGATCCAGGGAGCCCACGAGCGCGCAGGTGTCCCTGACGCTCCCCTGACCGCTCCGGCCGAGACGCACATCGACGAGACCGCCAACACCCCCAGCTCGGTGATCGCCACCGACCCGGTGAAGAAGCCCAAGAAGGGCTCGGCGCACGGCGAGGTCGGAACGCCCGAGAAGAAGTCGGAGGACGGCGAGTAACGACGCCGCCCACTGGGCCCCGGCCGTCGCTCTTCGGAGCACGGTCGGGGCCCTTCTTCGTTACGCTCGAAGGATGTCCTCCGTCGTTCGTCTCATCCGCTCTTCCACGCTCGTCGATGCCCCATATTCCTACGCGGCGACAGCTCCATCGCAGTCACGGCTGATCTTCCTCGCCGGTGCATGCCCGCTCAACGACGACGGATCGACGGCGTTCCCGGACGACTATGCCGGTCAGGCGTCTCGTTGCGTCGAGACCTTGACCGAGGCGCTCCGTGCGGCAGGCGCGTCGCTGACCGACGTCATCAGCACGCGCGTGCTGGTGGCCTCGTCCGCACAGCAGGATCTGGTCGATGCATGGGACGTGGTCCACGCTGCTTTCGGCGATCACGACGTGCCCAGCACGCTCCTCGGCGTCACTGTGCTCGGATACGATCAGCAGCTCGTCGAGATCGAAGCGATCGCGGCGGTCGCAGACGACTGAGGACGCGTCCGAAGGGTACCGCTGAAGTATGGCGGAAATCCTACGTACGGCGTCCGGGCCGGGGCGGTGGCGGGTCGCAGCAGCGCAATAGGCTGAAACCATGATCGATCGTGCTGACTACTTCGCCGCCAAGCTCGCGTACGAGACCGACGCGAGCGACCTGTACGCCCGTCTGAAGGCCTCTGACGATGTCGTGGTCATCGACGTCCGCTCCGACGAGGCGTGGGCGCAGGGACGCATCCCTGAGGCCGTGCACATGCACTACAGCGAGATCGCGACGCGGGCGCCGGCGGAGATCGCGTCCGGCAGCGAAGTGATCGTGTACTGCTGGAGCCCTGGCTGCAACGCAGGAGCCAAGGGTGCCCTGGAGTTCGCGAAGCTCGGCTTCACCGTACGAGAACTGATCGGCGGATTCGAGTACTGGGTGCGCGAAGGGTATCCGGTCGCCGATGCCGACGGCATCCATCGACGGCCCATCGACCCGCTCACCGGAGTCGCCCGCATCCGCACGCACGCCTGAACCACTTCCCTGCCGAGCGGCAGAAGGGCCCCCGGAT
>NZ_JBLVOB010000006.1:725770-746248 GCF_053543555.1 Microbacterium xerophyticum
GGCGGGGGCCCTTCTCAGTGCTCGTGGGGACTGCTCAGCGAGCGAAGTTCCCTCGGTAGTACTCGTAGACCCAGCCGACGATCGCGACGACGAAGATGGCGACGCCGATCGGCAGGAGGAAGTGTCCGACGGCCATGCCGATCAGGAACACCGCGGCAGAAGCCGCGAGAACGATGGGCCACCAGGACCACGGGCTGAACTCACCGAGCTCAGGATCTCCGTCATCGATGTCGGCGGTCAGGATGTCCTCGGGCAGCTCGCCGCCCTGAGCCTTGTGCGTGCGCTGGAGGTACACGGCCACCATCGCGCCCATGAAGGCGGTGAACAGCAGTGCTACCGAGCCCACCCACTCGATTCGGTTGACGAGCTCGAGGTCGGGGTGAGCCAGGATGTTCCACCCCGTGTACACCACCGCGACGATGAGGAAGAAGACGGTGAGAACCCACCAGAGGACGACATTTGATCGCATGGCTTACTTGGCCTCTCCGCTCGCACCGGCAAGGGCCGGCTCCGGGGCGGCGACAGGATGCTCCGCAGCCTCGGGGTGATTCAGATCGAACGCGGGACGCTCGCTGCGGATGCGCGGGATCGACGTGAAGTTGTGACGCGGCGGCGGGCAGCTGGTCGCCCACTCGAGCGACGCTCCGTAACCCCACGGGTCGTTGACCATGACCTTGGGCGCCTTGCGCGCCGTGATCCACACGTTCAGGAAGAACGGGAGCATGGAGGCTCCGAGGATGATCGCGCCGATCGTCGAGACCTGGTTGCCCCAGGTCCAGCCGTCAGCTGCCGAGTAGTCCGCGTAGCGGCGCACCATACCGTCCACGCCCAGCCAGTGCTGGATGAGGAAGGTCATGTGGAAACCGACGAACAGCATCCAGAAGTGCACATAGCCGAGACGCTCGTTCAGCATGCGCCCGGTCCACTTGGGCCACCAGAAGTAGAAGCCGGCGAACATCGCGAACACGACGGTGCCGAACACGACGTAGTGGAAGTGCGCGACCACGAAGTACGAGTCGCTGAGGTGGAAGTCCAGCGGCGGCGCCGCGAGGATGACACCGGTCAGACCGCCGAAGACGAACGACACGAGGAAGCCCAGTGCGAAGACCATCGGCGTCTCGAAAGTCACCGAACCTCGCCAGAGCGTTCCGATCCAATTGAAGATCTTCACACCCGTCGGCACCGCGATCAGCATGGTCATGAGCGCGAAGAACGGCAGCAGCACGGAACCGGTGACGTACATGTGGTGCGCCCACACCGCGACGGACAGAGCCGCGATCGCGATCGTCGCGTAGACGAGGGTCTTGTATCCGAAGATCGGCTTGCGGCTGAACACCGGGAAGATCTCCGAGACGATGCCGAAGAACGGCAGCGCGATGATATACACCTCGGGGTGGCCGAAGAACCAGAACAGGTGCTGCCACAGCAGCACACCGCCGTTTGCCGGGTCGTAGATGTGCGCACCCAGGATGCGGTCGGCTGCGGCGGCGAAGATCGCGGCTGCGAGCACCGGGAAGGCCATGAGGATCAACAGGCTCGTGATCAGCGTGTTCCAGCTGAAGATCGGCATGCGCCACATCGTCATGCCGGGGGCGCGCATCGTGATGACCGTGGTGATGAAGTTCACGGCACCGAGGATGGTTCCGAAACCGGACATGCCGAGTCCGACCATCCAGAGGTTTCCACCGGCGCCGGGCGTGAAGGTGGCGCTCGCGAGCGGCTGATATGCGAACCAGCCGAACGACGCAGCGCCCTGGGGGGTGAGGAAGCCGGCGATCGCGATGATGGAACCGAACGTGAACAGCCAGAAGGCGAACGCGTTCAGACGCGGGAACGCCACATCCGGCGCACCGAGCTGCAGCGGGAGGATCGCGTTGGCGAATCCGGCGAACAGCGGCGTCGCGAACATGAGAAGCATGATCGTGCCGTGCATGGTGAACAGCTGGTTGTACTGCTCCTTGGTGGGGACGATCTGCATCCCGGGAGCGAACAGCTCGGCGCGGATGACGAGCGCCATCACACCGCCGAGGAGGAAGAAGAGCACCGAGGCGATCAGGTACATGTACCCGATGGTCTTGTGGTCAGTGGAGGTGATCCACTTGACGACGATGTTGCCCTTCTGCTCGACGCGCGAGGAGCTCATCAACGCGGCCTGACGGGCCGGGATGGCTGTGGGGCGGGATCCGTGGACGTCGCCTGCTGCGGAGTTGGTCGACATGAGGTTTACTCTCCCTCTTCCTCGGAGTCCGTCTCGGACGTCGTTCCTGTCGTGCCGGGGAGGTTGTTCAGACGGTTGTACGCGTCCGTGATGTCGCCGGTGTTGCCTTCTTCGCGGAGAGACTCGACGTAGGCGTCGTACTCGTCCTGCTCCACGACCTTCACGTTGAAGAGCATCATCGAGTGGTACTCGCCGCAGAGCTCGGCGCACTTGCCGGCGTACTCTCCCACGCGTGTCGGGATGAAGGACCAGGAGTTGTCCTTCCCGATGTACATGTCCTTCTTGTAGAGGAAGTCGATGATCCAGAAGGAGTGGATGACGTCACGGGACTGAAGGCTGATGTGCACCTTCTGGTCGACCGGGAGGACCAGCGTCGGCAGCTTCTCGGTGTCGATGTTGCCCTCGGCATCGGGCTGAGCCTGCACACCCATCGTCCACACCGCGTCGGACAGATCGTCGTCCTCGCCGGCGTACATGAAGTCGAACGCCCACTGCTTGCCGATCGCGGTGATCTCGACGTCTGCGTCGTCCCACTGCGTCTCGATCTCGGCCTGGTCGCGCGCCGTGAAGAAGAACATCCCCATCACGAGGATCAACGGGATCACCGTGTAGAAGATCTCGATCGGCATGTTGTAGCGCATCTGCACCGGCAGGCCGGTCTGGCCCTTGCGACGGCGGTATGCGACAGCAGCCCAGCCCATCAGAGCCCACGTGATCATGCCGACCGCGAGGAGGACGATCCAGGAATTGACCCAGAGGCCGGCTACGCGGTCGGTCTGGTTCGTCGCGGCGGTGCCGTCTTCTACGAAGCCCGGGAGGAATCCGTGAAGCTCGGTGGGAGAACATCCCGCCAGAGCCACGGCTGTCGCGATTCCCACAGGAATGGCGACCCAACGAAGGCGGCGTTTCGAGGGCACGATGCACCTTTCAAGATGACGGACAAGGCGTAGTCAAGTCTAGGGCAACCTCACACCTGATTCATGCCAACCACGCAGGTCGGGCACGGCTGGCACTCAGTGGAAGCTGTCTCCACATGCGCAACTTCCCGCTGCATTCGGGTTGTCGATGGTGAAGCCCTGCTCCGAGATCGTGTCCTTGAAATCGATCGCCGCGCCGTCGAGGTACGGCACGCTCATGTTGTCGACGATGACCTCCACGCCGCCGAAGTCGACGGTCTCGTCGCCCTCGAGATAGCGCTCGTCGAAGTACAGCTGGTAGATCAGACCCGAGCATCCGCCGGGCTGGACGGCCACGCGCAGGCGCAGGTCGTCGCGGCCCTCCTGCTCGAGGAGGTTCTTCACCTTGGTCGCCGCGGCGTCGGTGAGGGTGACGCCGTGTGCGGTCGAAGTCTCTGTGGTCAGCGTGGTGTCGCTCATGTCGCTCCTTGTGACAGGCCGCGCGTGCAGGCGGCGGTGTGTTCTGATTCTACCTTCGGGCGCCCGCAGGGGCGCTGATCTCGATGCGAGAGCCGATCACTGCCTGATCTCGTTCATGCGCGTGAGCAGCAGTGCTTCGGTCGCGATCGCGTGCCGGAAGGTGTCGAGGTGCAGGGACTCGTTCGGACTGTGCGCCCGCGCGTGCGGATCTTCCACCCCGGTGACGAGGATCTGCGCCTCGGGGAACTCCCTTACGAGATCGGCGATGAACGGGATGGATCCTCCCACTCCGAGGTCGACGGGATCGGCGCCGTAGCCGTCCGCCATGGCCTGGCGTGCGAGGCCGACCGCCCACCCGCTGGTGTCCACGAGGAAGCCGTTGCCGAGGTCGACGTCGGAGAAGGTCAGCTCCGCACCGAACGGCGCGTGGGCGCGCAGATGCGACTCCAGCGCGGAATACGCTTCCTCGCCGGACTGCCCGGGGGCCACCCGTGCGCTGATCACCACGGTCACCTCGGGCAGCAGTGTGTTGGATGCCGACGCCACGCTGGTCGCGTCGATGCCGATGACCGTGACGGCCGGCTTGTTCCAGATCCGGCTCAGGATGGTTCCCCGTCCGATCGGTGACGTGCCGGAAAGGAGCCCGGCCTCATCACGCAGCGTCTCCTCGGTGTAGTCGGGCGTCGGCGTGTCGGTCTCCGTGAGACCGTCGACGGCCACCGCGCCGTCGTCGTCCCAGAGGGTGGCGAGCAGGCGCACCGTGGCCATCATGGCATCGGGCACCGCTCCCCCGAACATCCCGGAGTGCGACGCGTGGTCGAGGGTGCGCACCTTCATCGCGAAGCGGGCGTTCCCCCGCAGGGACACGGTGAGTCCCGGAGTGACCGAATCCCAGTTGCCCGAGTCGGCGACGACGATGGCGTCAGCGCGCAGGGCATCGGCGTTGTCGCTGAGGAACTGCGCGAACGACCGTGAGCCGTACTCCTCCTCGCCCTCGATGAACAACGAGACACCGAGCTCAAGGTCGTCGCCGAGAACCTCGGAGACCGCTCGCAACGACGCGATGTGCGCCATGATGCCGGCCTTGTCGTCGGCGGCTCCGCGCCCATACAGGCGCCCGTCGCGCACTGTCGGCTCGAACGGCGGCGTCTCCCAGAGCTCGTCGGCCCCGGGAGGCTGCACGTCGTGGTGCGCGTAGAGGAGGATCGTCGGCTTGCCGTTGCGCGCAGCCCGCGTCGCCAGCACTGCGGGCTGGCCGTGCTCGTCAGTGCCGGGTATCGCGGCACGCAGCACCTTGACGTCGTCGAAGACGCCGGTGCCGGTCGCGAGCGCCGCGACGCGCTCCGCGCTGCGCTCGAGCTGGGTCTGATCGAACGACGGCCAGGCGATACCGGGGATCCGCACGAGATCTCCCAGGTCGGACAGCGCCGAGGGGATGCCGATGGCCACCGCCTCCGTGACTGCTGATTCGATCGTTGGGTCGACGTTCGGCGTCTGTGAAGTCATGCGAGTAATCTTAAGGCTGAACACCGATTTCTATCCGAGGAGCCTCGTGGCCACTTCCACCCCACCCACGAACGACGACGCGGCCGCCCAGACGCCGACCGTCGGCAAGGGACGCCCGACGCCCAGCCGCGCCGAGCAGGAGGCCGCACGTCGTCGTCCGCTGGTCGCCGACACGAAGGAGGCCCGCGCCGCTGCGAAGCAGCAGATGCGCGAGCAGCGCGAGCGCGCGCAGGCCGGCATGGCCGCAGGCGAGGACAAGTACCTTCCGCCGCGCGACAAGGGTCCGCAGCGCCGTTGGGTGCGCGACTACGTCGACGCCGGCTGGCACCTGTCGGAGTGGGTCATGGCGCTCATGGTCGTCGTGATCCTCGTGTCGCTCGTGCCCGATCCGACATTCTCGTTCTTCGCGTTCATCGGCCTGTGGGCGTTCATCGTCATCGCCGTGATCGACATGGTGCTGCTCGGCATCCGCGTCAAGCGCAAGGTCGCCGCCAAGTTCGGCAAGGACCGCATGGAGAAGGGTCTCGGCTGGTACGCCGCGATGCGCGCACTGCAGATGCGCTTCATGCGCCTGCCCAAGCCGCAGGTCAAGCGCGGGCAGTACCCCGGCTGAGCCCTCGATTGATCTGACGGGCCCACAGCGGTCCGCGGTAGAGGAACGCCGTGTAGCCCTGCACCAGGGTGGCACCGGCATCCAGTCGCTCCTGCACGTCGGATGATGTCTCGACGCCGCCCACCGAGATCACGCAGAAATCGCTCGGCACGGCGTCGCGCACGACTCGCAGCACCTCCATCGACCGCTCACGCAGCGGTGCTCCGGAGAGTCCGCCCGCGCCGGCCGCTTCGACGACTGCGGCATTCGTGCTCAGCCCCTCACGACTGATCGTGGTGTTGTGCGCGATGATGCCGTCGAGTCCTTCAGCCACTGCGAGCCGCGCGATCGCGGCGATCTCCTCGTCCGGCAGGTCAGGAGCGATCTTCACCAGCAGAGGTGTGGGTCCGGCGGCGGCTTTGACCGCGCGCAGCAGTGGTGCGAGAGTCTCGACCGCCTGCAGGCCGCGGAGGCCCGGCGTGTTGGGCGATGACACGTTCACGGCCAGGTAGTCGGCAAGGGGTGCGAGCTTCGTCGTGCTGGCGACGTAGTCGGCCGTCGCGTGTTCCACCTCGACGATGCGGCTCTTGCCGATGTTCACGCCGATGACCGTCTTCGGGCGACGTCGGCGCAGCCTCTCGAGGCGGCGCGCCGCAGCGTCGGCTCCGGCGTTGTTGAAGCCCATCCTGTTGATCACCGCTCGATCCGGCACGAGACGGAACAGGCGCGGCTTCGGGTTGCCGTCCTGTCCGACAGCCGTGATCGTCCCGATCTCGACATGCCCGAACCCGAGGGCGGCGAGTCCGCGCACGCCCACGGCGTTCTTGTCGAACCCGGCGGCGACGCCGAAGGGCGATTCGAACGTGAGCCCGAGCGTCTGAACCCGCAGCTCAGGCGACGGCGACGTCATCGTGCGCGTGACCCACGAGAACGGGGGGACGCCGAGCACTCGGATCACCGCCATCGCGGCGTGGTGGGCGAACTCGGGGTCGAAGCGCGTCAGGACAGCGCGGAAGAGCAGCGGATACATCCCTGCCAGATTACCGGTCGGCGGAATCCTGTCGGGACGCCGCATGCTCGGCGCGCAGCTCGCCGATGACGCTCTCGAAGTCCTCCAGCGAGTCGAAGGCCTGGTAGACGCTCGCGAAGCGCAGATACGCGACTTCGTCGAGGTCGCGCAGCGGCCCGAGGATCGCGAGACCGATCTCGTTGGCGTCGAGCTGCGACACACCGGTCTGGCGCACCGCCTCCTCGACCCGCTGGGCGAGGATCGCGAGGTCGGCTTCGGTCACCGGCCTGCCCTGGCACGCCTTGCGGACGCCCGAGATGACCTTCTCCCGGCTGAAGGGCTCCATCACGCCTGAGCGCTTGATCACGTTGAGACTCGCGGTCTCGGTGGTGGTGAATCTTCCCCCGCACTCGGGGCACTGACGGCGTCGGCGGATCGAGAGTCCGTCGTCGCTCGTGCGGGAGTCGATCACGCGGGAGTCCGGATGACGGCAGAAGGGGCAGTGCATGGTGTTACAGCGTAGTCGCTCCCCCGGCTGCTCCCTGGAAGCGGGCCTCGATCGCTTCGCCGTGAGCGGGAAGCGCTTCGGCGTTCGCGAGGGCGACGACCCCTTCGCGCACGGCCGCGAGGGCTGCATGATCGTAGGAGATCACCTGCTGCGGGCGCAGGAACGTGTACGCCCCCAGGCCCGGCGCGTAGCGGGCCTGGCCACCGGTCGGCAGGACGTGATTGCTGCCCGCCATGTAGTCGCCGAGACTCACCGGGGTCTGGTCGCCGACGAACACGGCGCCGGCGCTGGTGAAGCCGGATGCCGCCGCTTCGGCGTCCGCCAGGTGGAGCTCGAGGTGCTCCGGGGCGTACGCGTTACTGAAGGAGGTCGCCATCTCGCGGTCATCGACCAGGACGATCGCCGACTGCGGCCCGGCGAGCGAGACCGCGACGCGCTCGCTGTGCCTCGTTGCGGTCGCGAATCGCTCGACCTCGGTCGCGACCCGCTCGGCTAGTTCATCACTGTCGGTGACGAGCACGGCGGAGGCCTGCTCGTCGTGCTCGGCCTGGCTGATCAGGTCGGCGGCGATGAGGCGCGCATCCGCCGCCGCATCCGCGACGATGAGGATCTCGGTCGCACCCGCTTCCGAGTCCGTGCCGACCACCCCTGCGACCGCACGCTTTGCGGAGGCGACGTAGTTGTTGCCCGGGCCTGACACGACGTCGACGGGGTCGAGACCGATGTCCGCGACACCCCAGGCGAGGGCACCGATCGCACCGGCACCACCGATGGCGTAGATCTCGGAGATGCCGAGAAGCGCCGCTGCGGCGAGGATCGTCTGGTGCACCCGACCGTCGGACTGCGGCGGAGACGCGAGCGCGATGCTCGTGACGCCGGCGACCTGCGCGGGGACCACATTCATGACGACACTCGACGCGAGTGGTGCCTTTCCGCCGGGAATGTACACGCCTGCGCGCGTGACCGGCTGCCAGCGCTGAACGATCCGCGCACCCGGCCCGATCGTGGTCATCCGCTCGGCAGGGACCTGGGCTGCGGAGCCCTGGCGCACCCGCAGGATCGCTTCTTCGAGAGCAGCGCGTACGGCAGGGTCGACTGAGGAGAGAGCCGCTGCGACGTGCTCGGCCGGAACGCGGATCGCGTGCCCGGAGACCCGGTCGAACTTCTCCGCCTGCTCGCGCAGCGCAACCTCTCCGCGCGCACGGACGTCATCGACGATCCGCGCCGCAGTCTCGAGCGCCTCGGCTCTGGCCTGTGTGGCGCGGGGCACGGCGGCGAGCATGTCAGCCGGCGAGAGCTTCTGCCCTCGTAGATCGATCGTTCGCACTTCAGCCCTTCGTGATGTCTGCGATGTCGTGCAGGTAGCCGATACGACCGTCATCGTGTCGGATCACGTATGCGCCGCCTCGATCTTCGACCACAAGCGCCCACGCGGTCGGCCCGATGCGGAACAGCGGCTCACCGCGCTCGTCGTACACATCGCGCTCCGTGGGCGCGAGAGCCCAGAACGGCTGCGATGACACGACAGTCGCGGCATCGGACGCCGCATCCGTGGACGCCGCATCCGGCTGAGTCACTGCGCGCGGCGAAGTGGTGTCGAGATCCTCGATCACCTCGGTGCTGTTCTCGGCAGCGGGCGCGGCATCCTCCGCATACGCGGTGCCGTCCGCATACGCGGTGCCGTCCGTGAGCTCGTCGGCGTCCGTCTCGACGTCCTGATCGTCTTCGGACTGAGCACGCGAACTGCGTGCGTATGCGGGGACGTAATCGCTGTCGTCTGCGCCCACCGTCGTTCCGAGACCGATCTCGGATCCGAACCCCGACGTGCCGCGAAGATCACCGCTCGATGCGTGCGCAGTCGACGACACCCGCTCGCCGAGTCCGAGCTGCGCGATCTCGTCGCTCGGGTGCTCATCGGTGGGTTCTTCATCGATGATCGACGGCGCCGGTGCGGCCGGGATGGCCTTCTCAGGACGCGGACGCTGGATCACAGGCCTGACCGGGTTGGCGTTGCGATGGGCGAGCGTGACCAGACGTCCATGGAAGTCCTCGCGCAGACTCGGGATCAGAGGTGCGAAGACCGTGAGCACGACGAGCGCGAGCGCCGCGACGAGCTGGAGGATCGTGAGCCATGTCAACGCGAACTCGCCTGTGGCTGCTGAGACCATCATGAGGTCCCAGTTGCCGGTCGCCCAATAAAGGGCGCTCACCGAGAACGCGACGGACGCGAACTGGTCGATTCCGAGCGACCCCACCCTGCGGATGCCGTCCGGGGAGAAGCGACGCAGCACGATGAGGAACACGGCGGCTGTCGGCAATCCGAGAGCGAGGACCCACTGGATTCCCTGCGCCCACAGCGATCCGGAGCCGTCGTAGCCGTAGATCGGGAAGAAGGAGGTGACGAAGGCGATGAACCACACGCCGACGATGAGCACCTCACGCAGCGTGAAGCCGAAGAACCCGTGCTGAGGAGTGACCTCTTCGTCGTAGAGCACTCCGTCGTCGTCCGCGAAGGGTGCGGACTCGGCTGCGGGCTCGATCGGGTCGGACGGCTCTGGTTCGCCGGACAGGGGGGATTCCGTGCTCATGAAGCGTGGTCCTTTCAACGTGGCGCACTCTGACTGAGCTTGTGCGCCCAACGCGTCCCGATACTACCCGCTGCATCCGGGAGGCGCATGGTGCAGGAATACCCATTCACCCCAGGCAGGCTGGCCCGAGAAGCGACTTCAGGTCACCGAACAGATCGGCGGAGACCTTCACCGGCATCGGCACCTCGAACACCTTCGCCGTGCTGCCGCGGTGCACCCGCAGCACCACTTCGGTCTCGCCGTTGTGTCGGCGCAGCACCTCGGCGAGGTCGTGCATCACCCGCTCGGTGGCGCGCTGCTCGGCGAGCACCAGCGCGAGCGGACCGGCCGCATCGAACGAACCGACATCGGGAGAGAAGGCCGACTGCGCATGCAGGTTGAGTCCGTCGTCACGACGTGAGACCCGGCCGCGCACCGCGAGGATCGCGTCCTGCTGCAGCGTGTGCTGGAACTCAGTGTAGGTCTTGCCCATGAACATCACGGTGACCTCGCCGTTGAAGTCCTCGATCGTGATCATGCCGTAGGGGTTTCCGCTGGCCTTCGCCACACGGTGCTGCACGCTGGTCACGAGACCGGCCACGGTGACCTGGTCGCCGTCCTGCAGGTCCTCAGAGGCGAGCAGGTTGTGGATCGAGATCGATGCGTGCTTCGCCAGCGGCACCTCGAGCCCTGCAAGAGGGTGGTCGGAGACGTACAGGCCGAGCATCTCGCGTTCGAAGGCGAGTTTGTCCTTCTTCACCCACTCGGGGCGCGCAGGGACCTTGGCGGGAACGGCCTCTTCAACCGCGTCGTACAGACTGTCGAAGTCGAACCCGATCGCGCCCTGGGCCTCGTTGCGCTTCTGATCGACGGCGGCCTCGGTGGCATCCTCATGGATCTCCATGAGCGCACGACGCGTGTCGCCCATCGAGTCGAATGCGCCGGCCTTGATCAGCGACTCGACCGTGCGCTTGTTCGAGACGTGCAGCGGCACCTTCTTGAGGAAGTCGTGGAAGGAATCGAAGTTGCTCTTCTCACGTGCCTTGACGATCCCGTCGACGACGTTGCTGCCGACGTTGCGCACTGCGCCGAGACCGAAACGGATGTCGTCGCCGACTGCCGCGAAGAAGTTGATCGACTCGCGCACGTCAGGCGGCAGCACCTGGATGCCCATGCGGCGGCACTCGTTGAGGTAGATCGCCATCTTGTCCTTGGAGTCGCCGCCGCTCGTGAGCAGCGCCGCCATGTACTCGGCGGGATAGTGCGCCTTGAGGTAGGCGGTCCAGTACGAGACGACGCCGTACGCGGCGGAGTGCGCTTTGTTGAACGCGTAGTCGGAGAACGGCAGCAGGATCTCCCAGATCGCGTTGACCGCGCCATCGGAGTACCCGTTGGCGTGCATTCCCGCCTGGAAGCCCTCGAACTGCTTGTCCAGCTCCGACTTCTTCTTCTTTCCCATCGCGCGGCGGAGGATGTCTGCCTGACCGAGGGAGAATCCGGCGACCTTCTGCGCGATCGCCATCACCTGCTCCTGGTAGATGATGAGGCCGTACGACTCGTCGAGGATGTCCTTGAGCGACTCGGTGAACTCCGGATGGATCGGAGTGACCGGCTGCAGCCCGTTCTTTCGCAGCGCGTAGTTCGTGTGCGAGTTCGCACCCATGGGTCCCGGGCGGTACAGCGCGATGAGCGCCGAGATGTCGCCGAAGTTGTCGGGCTTCATGAGGCGCATGAGGGAGCGCATCGGTCCGCCGTCGAGCTGGAAGACCCCGAGCGAGTCACCGCGGGCGAGCAGATCGTATGCGCCCTGGTCGTCGCGTGCGAGGTGCTCGAGATCGAGCTCCTCGCCCCTGTTGGTGCGGATGTTGTCGAGAGCATCCGAGATGATCGTGAGGTTGCGCAGCCCGAGGAAGTCCATCTTGATGAGCCCGAGGCTCTCGCATGACGGATAGTCGAACTGGGTGACGATCTGGCCGTCCTGCTCGCGGCGCATGATGGGGATGATGTCGAGCAGGGGCTCGCTCGACATGATCACGCCCGCGGCGTGCACACCCCATTGCCGCTTCAGCCCTTCGAGTCCGACGGCGCGGTCGAAGACGGTCTTCGCCTCGGGGTCGGTCTCGATCAGCGTGCGGAACTCGCTGGCCTCCTTGAACCGGGGGTGCTTCGAGTCGAACATGCCGTCCAGAGGCATGTCCTTGCCCATCACGGGCGGCGGCATGGCCTTGGTCAGGCGCTCCCCCATGCTGAACGGGAAGCCCAGAACGCGTCCGGCATCCTTCAGGGCCTGCTTGGACTTGATCGTGCCGTACGTGACGATCTGCGCGACGCGCTCGGAACCGTACTTCTCGGTGACGTAGTCGATCACCTCGCCGCGGCGACGATCATCGAAGTCGACGTCGAAGTCGGGCATCGAGACGCGGTCGGGGTTGAGGAATCGCTCGAAGATGAGACCGTGCTCGATCGGGTCGAGGTCGGTGATCTTCATCGCGTACGCGACCATCGATCCCGCACCGGAACCACGGCCGGGACCGACGCGGATGCCGTTGTCCTTGGCCCAGTTGATGAAGTCGGCGACGACGAGGAAGTAGCCGGGGAACCCCATCTGCAGGATGATGCCGGTTTCGTACTCGGCGCGCTTGCGCACGTTGTCGGGGATGCCGGACGGGTAGCGGTAGTGCAGCCCTGCCTCGACCTCCTTGATGAGCCAGCTGTCCTCCGTCTCGCCATCCGGCACGGGGAAGCGCGGCATGTAGTTCGCGGAGGTGTTGAAGTCGACCTGGCAGCGCTCGGCGATGAGCAGCGTGTTGTCGCACGCCTCCGGGTTGTCGCGGAAGAGCTGGCGCATCTCCTGCGCGGTCTTGATGTAGTAGCCGTCCCCGTCGAACTTGAAGCGGTTCGGGTCATCCATCGTCGATCCGGACTGCACGCACAGCAGTGCCGCGTGCGCGTCGGCCTCGTGCTGATGCGTGTAGTGCGAGTCGTTGGTACCGACCAGCGGGATGCCGAGATCCTTCGCCAGGCGCAGCAGATCGGTCATGATCCGGCGCTCGATCGAGAGCCCGTGATCCATGATCTCGGCGAAGTAGTTCTCCTTGCCGAAGATGTCCTGGAACTCGGCCGCAGCCGCTCGCGCAGCGTCGTACTGACCGAGACGCAGCCTCGTCTGGATCTCGCCCGACGGGCATCCGGTCGTGGCGATGAGCCCCTTGCCGTATGTCTGCAGCAGCTCGCGATCCATGCGGGGCTTGAAGTACTGGCCCTCGAGACTCGAGAGCGAGCTCAGCCGGAAGAGGTTGTGCATGCCCTCGGTGCTCTGACTCCACATGGTCATGTGGGTGTAGGCACCGGACCCGGAGACGTCGTCGCGCTTCTGATCAGGGGAACCCCACGCCACGCGCGACTTGTCGCTGCGATGGGTTCCGGGGGTGACATAGGCCTCGAGGCCGATGATCGGTTTCACGCCCGCATTGTTCGCCGCGTTGTAGAACTCGAAGGCCGCGAAGGTGTTGCCGTGATCGGTGACCGCGATGGCCGGCATGCCGTAATCGGCAGCCGCCTGCGTCATCGAGTTGATCTTGGCAGCACCATCCAGCATCGAGTACTCGCTGTGCACGTGCAGGTGTACGAAGGAGTCGGATGCCACGTCTTCGAGTCTACGTCGGGGCAGGGACGCCGGCATTTTGATATGGCTTTCGCCTCGTCCCTAGCGCAGTCGATCACGTCAGGTCGAGCCGCATCAGCACCCGCGGGAATCCGTTCAGCACAGAGCTCGTCTCGGCCGCCTGCACGAAGCCCGCCTTCTCGAACATCGCCTTCGTGCCGACGTACGCCATTGTGAGATTCACCTTCTCCCCGCGATTGTCGACGGGGTACCCCTCGATGGCCGGAGCGCCGCGTTCACGGGCGTAAGCCACGGCGCCCTCGATCAGCGCATGCGAGATGCCCTGTTTGCGGTGCCCGGGCCGCACACGGAAGCACCACAACGACCAGACATCGAGATCGTCGACGTGCGGGATCAGCCGGTTGCGGGCGAAACTCGTGTCTCGCCGAGGATGCAGCGCCGCCCATCCGACGGGCTCATCATCGAGGTAGGCGATCACCCCCGGTGGCGGATCGTGCTCGCACAGCTCGCGCACGCGCGCGGCACGCGCCTCTCCGCGCAGTGCCATGTTCTCCTTGTTCCCCAGCCGATAGCTCAGGCAGAAGCACACGTTCGACGTCGGCTTCTTCGGACCGACGAGCGTTGCGACGTCGTCGAAGACCGTCGCCGGTCGGACACGGATGCTCATGCCGACAGTGTGGCGGATGCCGTCGACATCCGCCACGGACCCCGATCGCTATTCGGCCTCGACGATCCGCTGGTCGGTGTTCGTGTAATGGATCGAGTCCGCCGTGCTGCCGACGAGGCCCATCGTCACGTCCAACAGCCCAGGAGCGACATCGTCCAGCGGAGGAGGCGTGTCCGTTCCGATCGTCAGCGGTGCGCCGCCCATCGATGACGCGGACACCGAGCCGAGATACACCGAGACATCGCCCGCGAGCTCCATGGTGTCGGCGTTCGTGACGAGCCCGTCGTGCTCAGGCGGGCGCACGGTCAATGCGAAGACGGTGATCGTGATCGAGTCAGCGCTGATCTTCAGCGCACGCACCGATCCCCCGTCGACCGTGGGAACACTGACGATGCTGATCCCCTTCAGACCGGTGAAGGACAGCCCGCCGGCGCGCATCGCCGCCGGGGTGCCGGTGAAGATCGGGGCAGCGTCATCGACGGGCGCCGGCACGGGCTCGGTCGACGCGGGCGGCGGAGCGGGTGCAGCGGGAGGCACAGCATCCGGGTCTGCCGGCGCGGCAGGATCGACAGGCACCGCCGGATCGACAGGCGCCGTCGGATCGCTCGGCGTCGGTGTCGGCTTCGGGCACAGGAACGACAGGAACGAATCGCAGAACCCGGTGTGCCGGGGCGACGGCGCGGCACCCGCGGCGAGCGGCACTGCGACCACGAGCGCAGTCAGCACACCGATCACTCGCAGTCTGCGAGAGATCACGCCCTCTCCCCTGCCGCGGATTCCGCACTCTTCACATCGTCGTCAGTCATCCGCAGCGCCCGTTCCTTTGCAGCGGCCCGTGCGTGCGGCGTCATCCACGCCACCGCGAGCACACCGCCGATGCACGCGAGGATCGTACCGATCAGGAAACCGCCCAGATTAACCCCGACGATCGCGTACAGGCCGACTGCGAGAGCCACCACGCCGTAGAAGATGTGATGCGCCGGCATCATGACGATCAGGACGCCGAGGAGCACGAGCAGGATCGGGATCACGGTGGCCTGCAGTCCTTCGATGCCCAGCTGCACATGCAGGTGCCCGAGGTCGAGTTGACCGGAGAAGAACATCTCGACTCCGGCGATCGCGATCAGGAGCCCGCCGACGAAGGGCCGCTCCCGCCTCCACGTCCTGAAGCGGCCTTGCTTCGACTCCGAGGCCGCTCTCCGGCGCCTGCGCGCCGGCTCGCCGGCCGGTGTCTCATCCTGCCGCTTCACGCTCAGAAGCATGCCTCGGATCCGTCCGTGAGCTCGAGCGACATGCCCGTCAGCGTGAACACCGCGGCCTGCGTGCTCCACGCCGTCTGCTGCAGATTGCTGATCGACACGGTGTCGGCGTCCTGAGCGAAGTCGCCCGCTGCGCCCTTGGCCTCGGTGGTCACTGTCGAGGCGTCCACACCGATGCGGATGTTACCGAAGGTCGCATCGCCCTTGAGCCCCGTCATCCCGATCTGGAGGTCCGATGCGGATGCGGGGTTGCCGTCGCCGCCGGCCTTGATCAGCACACCGACCGTGCCCAGTGGGGTCTCGGTGATCACCGACTGGCAGAGATCCGACAGCGTGGCGCTCTTGATGTTGGCGATCGCGACGGTGTGCTCACCGCCCTCGGAGTCGGTCGCGACGCCCGCGTACTGGGAGAACCCGGTGCCCTCGAGCTGACTGGCACCGATCTGGAACTGGCTGCCCGACACCGCGAAGGACACGGGCACCGACCCCTGTGCGACGCCGCCGAGCAACAACGCCGCGACGACTCCGACGGGAACCGCAGCGAGAGTCACGCGGCCGGCATGGGACTTGGTGAGAGATGGGAACTTCATCGATCCTCCGGCTTCACAGCCGTCACCTTCGACGACATCTGTTCGAGCATAATCGTCATTGACTCAGAGTCAATACCGATCGCACCGAGACGCCGACGGATAGGCTGAACGCATGCCCGACGATCGCCGCAGCAGACTGACGCCAGACGAACGCCGGGCACAGCTGATTGCAGTCGGGGTGAACTTCCTCACCGATCATCCGCTCGATGAACTCACGATCGATGAGCTGGCTCGTCGGGCCGGTGTATCGCGTGCGCTGCTGTTCCACTACTTCGACACCCGGCAGGGGATGCACCGCGCCGTGGTGCTGACCGCACGCGACGCCATGCTGCAGGCGACGGCGCCGCGGCCGGAGTTGCCGCCACGAGAGCGGATCGACGACACGCTGCTGCGTTTCGCGGCCTTCGTGCGCGAACATCGAGGCACCTTCATCTCGCTCGTCCGCGGCGTCGCCAGCGGCGACCAGACAGTGCGGGAGGTCGTCGACGAATCCCGCGAGATCAACGCCGAGCATCTCCGCGGCGCCCTCTCCGAGCTCGGCATCCCCGATTCCAAGGCGCTGACGGTCGCCCTGCGCGCCTGGGTGGCGTTCACGGAAGAGGTGCTCGTGACCCTCGCGACGCAGGAGGCCGCCGACGACACCGAACTCGTCGCCTTCCTCGGTCGCACCCTCGACGCCGTCGTGGAAGCCGCTCGGGTGAGCACCCTCTGACCGAGGACGCGATCACTCACTCCCCGCGCAGGATCTCCAAGGCGTGCAGGAAGTCGGCGGGATACGGCGACTCGAACTGCACCCACTCCCCTGTGGCCGGATGCGTGAACCCGAGCCGGTGCGCGTGCAGCCACTGCCTCGTGAGCCCCAGCCGCGCCGCCATCGTCGGGTCGGCGCCGTAGAGCGGATCGCCGACGCACGGATGCCGGTGAGCGGCCATGTGCACACGGATCTGATGCGTGCGCCCGGTCTCGAGATGGATCTCCAGCAACGACGCCCCAGGGAACGCCTCGAGCGTCTCGTAGTGAGTTACCGAGTCCTTGCCAGAGGGCGTGACGGCGAACTTCCATGAATGATTCGGATGCCTGCCGATCGGCGCATCGATCGTGCCGGCAAGAGGGTCGGGGTGTCCCTGCACCACTGCGTGGTAGACCTTCTCGACCGTGCGTTCCTTGAACGCGTGCTTCAACGCCGAGTACGCGGATTCGGTCTTCGCGACGACCATGAGGCCGCTCGTGCCGACATCCAGACGATGCACGATCCCCGCTCGTTCGGCCGCACCGCTGGTGGCCACCCGGAAGCCGGCGCCGGCCAGAGCCCCGAGAACGGTCGGACCGTCCCATCCCTGCGACGGGTGAGCCGCGACACCGGACGGCTTGTCCACCACGACGATGTCGTCATCATCGTGGATGATCCCCAGCTCGGGCACCACCACCGGCACGATCTTCGGCTCTTCCCTCGGCTGCCATTCGACGCTCAGCCATCCGCCCGCGCGAAGACGGTCGGACTTGCCCAGTGTCACGCCGTCCAGGCTCACACCACCGGCCCCGGCGACCTCTGCGGCGAAAGTGCGGGAGAAACCGAGCATCTTCGCCAGGGCGGCGTCGACACGCGCGCCTTCGAGCCCGTCCGGCACCGGCAACGACCGGGATTGCATCCTCAGGAGGCCTGTTCGGGCTCGGCGTCGATCGGAGCGGCAGGCTTCTCGGCGACGTCGTCGCCCTCCGCCTCGCCGGTCGCATCCTCGTCCGATGCGACGTCGTCCTTCTCACGTGTGCCGTCGAACCGCAGGCCCAGCACGACGAGCAGAGCGACCGAGATCATGCCGCCGACGATGAAGATGTCGGCCACGTTGAAGATCGCCGGCATCATCCACGGCATCGAGATCATGTCCACGACATGTCCGACGGCGAAGCCCGGCTCGCGCAGCAGTCGGTCCGTGAGGTTGCCGAGCACACCGCCGAGCAGCAGACCCAGCACCACGGCCCACAGCCGGGAGCGCAGGCCGAACGACTTCCAGATGATGATCCCCGCGACGACGGTGAGCGCGATCGTGAAGATCCACGTCACCTCGCTGCCGAGCGAGAACGCCGCGCCGGAGTTGCGGATGTAGTACAGCTGAAGGAACTCACCGAGAACCGGCACGACCTCGTGCAGAGGCAGATGCTCGATAGTGAGGTGCTTCACAAACTGATCGGCGGCCAGCACCACTGCCGCGAGAATCGCGACGATGATGCCGGCCGCCGACCGACTGAGTGGACGACGTCCTGGCAAAGGGACGACCTACAGCCCGATGGCGGAGACCGGGGTCGAGTCCGTCGATGCCGACTTCTCGTCGAGATCGCGGAGCTGGCCCTCGATGTAGCCGCGAAGCTGAGTGCGGTAGTCGCGCTCGAAGTTGCGGAGCTCGGTGATGCGTGCTTCGAGGGTGTTGCGCTCGCGCTCGAGGCGGGCGGACTCCTCGCGCTCCTTGGCCTGAGCGTCGGCGCGGATGCGGTCGACCTCGGTCTGCGCCTCGGAGATCAGCTGGCTCTTCTTGGCCTCGCCCTCGGCGACGTGCTCGTCGTGCAGGCGCTGCGCCAGCTCGATGATGCCGGCCGTGGCCGTGGTCGGGCCGGCGGCCGGAGCCTCGACCGCAGGAGCGGGGGCGGGAGCTGCGGCCACGACGGGAGCGGGAACCTCGTCCACGACAGCGGGGGTCTCTTCGGCCGTGGCGGGAGCAGCAGCGGGGGTCTCGCCGGACTCGTAGGCGGCGAGCTTCGCCTTCAGCTCAGCGTTCTCCTCGAGGGCCTTGCGCCACTCGACGACGATCTCGTCGAGGAAGTCGTCGACCTCGTCCGGGTCGAAGCCGTCCTTGAAACGGACGTGCTGGAACTGCTTGGTGACGACGTCATCCGGGGTCAGTGCCATTGTTCTCGGCTCCTCTTTCGATGAGTTCTGTTGCCAGTGACTGAAGTGTGGCTCGGTATTGATCCGGCGCGTACCCGGGGCGCGCACCTCCGAGCAAGCATAGTCCCCGCTCGCAAGTGACGCGATGTGAGAGCTCTGCGAAGGGCGCGCAGCGCGCTCAGATGAACGCGCGCACGATCGACATCAGAATCAGCACGGCGAGCATGGTGAAGGTGAATCCGAAGTCCAATGAGAGCGTGCCGATGCGCAGCGGAGGGATGAAGCGCCGGAACAGCCGGATCGGAGGATCGGTCACCGTGTACACGGCTTCCGCCGCGATGAGGCCGGCGCCCTTGGGGCGCCATTCACGATTGAACAGCGGGATGTAGTCGAGTATCAGGCGCGCGAAGAGCACGAAGATGTAGATCAGCAGGACCAGATGAATGATCGATGCGATCACCGAGACCAGAGCGGTCACGGCTTATGACTGATCGAAGCCCGCAGACTCCGGATCTGCGCTCGCGATGCCGCCATGACCCGACACTGCGATGTTCTCCGGCGAGAGCAGGAACACCTTGCTGGTGACGCGCTCGATGCGGCCGTACAGGCCGAGGGAGAGACCGCTGGCGAAGTCGATCAGGCGACGCGCGTCTGCGTCGCTCATCTGCGACAGGTTGATGATGACGGGAACACCCTCGCGGAAGCTCTCGGCGATCAGCTGGGCGTCGCGGTACTGCTTGGGGTGCACGGTGAGGATCTCGTTCACCGTGCCGGCAGAGGGCTGACGCACGGCGACGGGGCGACGCAACGGCGTCACGGGTGCCGGCGGCGCGTCTTCCTGTTCGCGATCGCGGTCACGCTCGCGGCTGGCCCGAGCGGGAGCCGGTGCCAGCTGCTCCTCGTAGGCCTCTTCCTCATCGGCGAGTCCCAGGTACACCATGGTCTTCTTGAGCGGGTTTCCCATCGTGTCCTCCGTGTTCGACGTGGGCTGATCTGATTCGAGGTTAACCCCGGTCGGGCCGGGGTCCTGTGATTGCCGAGCCGATCCGCAGGTGTGTCGCACCCGCCGCGATCGCCTCGACGAAGTCGCCGGTCATGCCGGCGGAGATCCATGTGGCACTCGCATCGAGCGACCGGATGCCGTCTGCGACATCGCGCAACCGCGCGAAGGCGGATGCCGGTTCCTCGTCGAGCGGCGCGACGCCCATGACGCCGCGCAGGCGAAGCGAGGGCAGAGCGAGGATGTGCTCGGCGAGCCGCTGCGCATCGTCGGGTGCGGCGCCTCCGCGACCGGCGTCCTCGGTGAGGTTGACCTGCACGAGCACGTCGAGTGCGCCCTGTGCGCCCTCATCGGGGTGGTCCGACGCACGGTGCAGCGAATCGGCGAGCTTGATGCGGTCGACGGAGTGCACAGCATCCGCGTTCCGACGGATCGACGCGGCCTTGTTGGTCTGCGCCTGCCCGATGAAATGCCAGTGCAGTCCGTCGAGCGACGGCTGGTCCTGCTCGAGCTCGGCTCGCTTCGACACGAGCTCCTGCTGCCGGTTCTCGCCGACGTCTCGCACGCCGAGGTCGTGCAGTTCACGTACGAGCGAAGCGGGATGGAACTTGGTCACCACGATGCGGGTGATGTCGGCGGCATCCCGCCCTGCACTGCGCGCGGCGTCCGCGATCTGAGAA
>NZ_JBLVOB010000006.1:746317-769360 GCF_053543555.1 Microbacterium xerophyticum
GCGGACCCCCCCGCAGCGAGGTCGGACAACGCGCCCCTACTTCAGGAACTCGGGGATGTCGATGTCGTCATCCGCGAAAGCGGGCTCGAGGCTGGTGGCCGGGATGCGAGGCGCCGGCTGCTGCGGAGCTTCACTCGGCCGCTGCTCCGCTGCGGGTGCCTCCGTGTCGTCGGAGAGGGAGACCTCGGGCAGGGTGTCCGCCGCCGGGCGCGAGACGACCATCGGGTCGAGTCGCAGGGAAGGCTCTCCCCCGTCGAAGCCGGCCGCGATGACCGTGACGCGCACCTCGTCGCCGAGAGTGTCGTCGATGACGGTACCGAAGATGATGTTCGCCTCGGGGTGCGCTGCCTCCTTGACCAGATCGGCGGCGTCGTGGATCTCGAAGATGCCGAGGTTCGATCCACCCTGGATCGAGAGCAGAACGCCGTGCGCACCCTCGATCGAGGCCTCCAGCAGCGGCGATTCGACAGCGAGCTCCGCGGCCTTGATCGCACGGTCGGCGCCGCGAGCGGAGCCGATGCCCATGAGGGCCGAGCCTGCGCCCTGCATGACCGACTTGACGTCGGCGAAGTCGAGGTTGATGAGGCCGGGCGTCGTGATGAGGTCAGTGATGCCCTGCACACCGGCGAGGAGCACCTGGTCGGCGGTGGCGAACGCCTCGATCATCGAGATGCCGCGGTCGCTGATCTCCAGCAGACGGTCGTTCGGCACCACGATGAGGGTGTCGACCTCTTCCTTCAGCTTGGAGACGCCGGCTTCGGCCTGGCTCTGACGGCGACGGCCTTCGAACGAGAACGGCTTGGTGACGACGCCGATGGTCAGCGCGCCGATCGACTTGGCGATGCGGGCGACGACGGGAGCGCCACCGGTACCCGTTCCACCGCCTTCACCCGCGGTGACGAAGACCATGTCGGCGCCGGTGAGCGCCTGTTCGATCTCCTCCGCGTGGTCCTCGGCGGCGCGGCGCCCGACCTCAGGGTCGGCTCCTGCACCCAGACCGCGGGTGAGTTCGCGGCCCACATCGAGCTTGACGTCGGCGTCGCTCATGAGCAGCGCCTGGGCGTCGGTGTTGACAGCGATGAACTCGACCCCGCGCAGGCCGAGATCGATCATGCGGTTCACGGCGTTGACGCCGCCACCGCCGACGCCGACGACCTTGATCACGGCGAGGTAGTTCTGGTTCTGGCTCATGGCCGGCCTCCGATGTGTCGAGCCTGGAAACGAATGTGAACCTTAAACCTCAACTAGAGGTGTAAAGTATTTCCCGGTATTGCGTTCTCTTGATCGAAGGTATGCGCCGCGGGGCCGCGCGGGCGCAACGACACGGGCGTGTCGCCGCTTTGACGTGCAGAACGGTCTGCGGTGGCGATCCAGTCCGCTCAGCCGGCGACGACGACGTCGGGAGAGGACACGTCGATGGACCTGGCGTTCGGATTCGCCAGCATCGCCGAGCTCAACGTCCTCGCCTTCTCCACGGACTTCTCCGCGCTCCCCCACACCACTGTCAGACCGCTCGACAGCGTGAGGGTCACGTCGTCCAGGGTCGACGCGGACACGTCGGTGACCAGGGCACGCACGTCTGCGGGCAGCGAGCGAACGACCAGCCCGACCGATTCGAACGCAGCCGACTCGATCCCCCCGTCGACGGCGATCACAGGCTGCCCCTCAGGGCGATCCTGCGTCGTGGACAGCGCGACGCCTGCGGCATCGACGAGCGTGAACCCGGCTCCGGACTCGATCACGCCGATCGGTGTGCGCTCCACGATGCGCACGACGAGGTCGTGCGGTGGCTTGGCCTCGAGCGCATAGGTCTCGATCAGCGGGAACGCGATGAGCGCCGCCTTGACCTCGCTCTCGCTGACCAGCGCCAGCGGCGTTCCCAGCTGATCATCCAGCGCCGCTTCCACGGCCGCCGCGTCCAGCGTCGACGCACCTGCGACGGTGATCTTCTCGACGGCGAAGAGCGGACTGTACGCCGCTGCGACGCTGCCGCCGATCAGCAGGACCACGGCGCCGATCGCGCAGAGCCAGATCAGTCGCCGACGCCTCGATCGCTGGGTGAACCGGCGGATCTCCGCGCGGAGGGCCTTGCGCCTGGCACGCGCGGCGCGCCACACGTCTCCCGCGGTGAGACCGTCGAGCGATTCCTGCTCTGCGCCCGCGGCATCCGCTCGCTTGTCATCCAGGCTGTCGACGACCGCGACAGGCTCCGCCGCCGGACCCGCGTCGGTCTGCCTGTCACGCGCACGGCGTGATGGGCGGACGGATTCGGGCTTCGCCTTCTGCTCCGGCGGAGTCGGAAGCGGGGCCGGACGACGCACGGTTCAGGCTCCGGTCGTCCGCCGCAGCGATTCCAGCACCTGCGGGATGATCAGGTTCACATTGCCGCACCCGAGCGTGATGACGTAGTCGCCCTCGCGGGCCACGGTCGCCGTGTAGTCGGCGGCCTCCTGCCAGTCGGCGACGTAGTGCACGTGCTCCTGGTCGTTGAACGCGTCGCTGACGAGCGCCCCCGTCACGCCTGGAACGGGGTCTTCACGCGCCCCGTAGACGTCGAGCATGACGGTGTGATCCGCGAACGTCTCGAGCACCTCGGCGAACTCCCGGTACATGTGCTGGGTGCGCGAGTACGTGTGCGGCTGCTGGATCGCGATGAGTCGGCCGTCGCCGACGACGCTGCGCGCGGCCTCGAGGGCCGCTTTCACCTCGGTCGGATGATGGGCGTAGTCGTCGAAGACGCTGACCCCCCGCTCCACGCCGTGCAACTCGAATCGGCGAACGGTACCGGCGAAGCCTTCGACGGCGCGCACGGCGGCGGCGAGGTCGTGCCCGAGCGTCAGCAGGACGGCGACGGCCCCTGCCGCGTTGATCACGTTGTGAGCGCCGGGTACGACGAGTTGAAGGCGCTCGCTGCGGTCCTCGTGCGTGATGGTGGCGGCCACGGGGCCCGCCGTCGAGATGTCGGTGAGTCGCACGTCGGCGTCCGTCGCGACGCCGAAGCTGATCACGTTGCGGTGCGACAGCCCTGCCTTGACGCGAAGCGCGCCGGGATCGTCACTGGAGATGACCACCGCTTCGCTCGCCGCATCCGCGAACCGGATGAACGCGTCGTGGAACGCGTCATCGGATCCGTAGTGGTCGAGGTGGTCGGGATCGACGTTCGTGATCAGGGCGATCGCCGTGTCGTACAGCAGGAAGGTGCCGTCGGACTCGTCGGCCTCCACCACGAAGAGGTCATCGGATCCGGAGGCGCTGGACGTGCCCAGCTGCTCGATCACACCGCCGTTGACGAAGCTCGGGTCGACGCGCAGCGACTGCAGCGCTGTGACGATCATGCCGGTCGACGTCGTCTTTCCGTGCGCACCGGCGACCGAGACCAGCCGTCGCCCTCCGATGAGCCAGTGCAGGGCCTGCGAGCGATGGATGACGTGCAGCCCGCGCTCTTTCGCCGTGACGAACTCGGGGTTCTCCGGCCAGATCGCCCCGGTGTGCACGACGGTGTCGGCATCGCCCAAGTGGGCCGCATCGTGGCCGACGTGCACAGTGGCTCCCGCGGCGGCGAGCGATCGAAGCGCATCGCTGTCCGCACGATCCGATCCGGACACGCGGATGCCGGCGTCGAGGAACATCCTCGCGAGTCCGCTCATCCCGGATCCGCCGATCCCGATGAAGTGGGCTGCGGTGATCTGCTCCGGAATCGGGAGGGAGAGGTCAGGTCTGATCATGTCCTGTCCATTCTAATTCGCGGCGCGCAGCGCACGGTCGATCATCGCGACGACGTTCTCGGTTCCGGTACGCGTGCCGACGTGCTCCGCCGCCCGTGCCATCCGCTCGATGCGCTCACGATCCGCGAGCATCGGCACCACGGCGGCGCGCACGGTCTCGCCGGTGAAGCCGCCGTCTTCCAGAAGCGTCGCAGCCCCTGCCGCCACGGCCGACGCGGCGTTCAGCCGCTGCTCGCCGTTTCCGACCGCGTACGGCACGTACACGGCGGGGATGCCGAGGGCGCTGATCTCACTCACCGTCGCGGAACCCGCGCGGGAGACGATCAGATCGGCAAGCGCGAAGGCCAGGTCCATCCGGTCGACATAGCGGCGCACGACGTACCCGGGAACTCCGGGATCGGCGAGGTCGCTGCGCTCTCCTGTCACGTGCAGCAGCTGCCATCCCGCAGCGAGCACGTCCTTCCATGAGTCCGCCAGCGCCTCGTTGAGCCGCTGCGCGCCGAGCGAACCGCCGAAGACCAGCAGCACCGGCCGCGCAGCATCCAGGCCGAAATGCTCGGCCGCCTTCGAACGGCTCGCCGCACGGTCGAGGTCGACGATCTCGTGGCGCAGCGGCATGCCGACCACCTCGCCGCGCTTGAGCGGAGTGCCTTCGAAGGCGACGCCCACGCCGGCGGCGCTGCGCGCGCCCAGCACGTTCGCCAGACCGGGCTTCGCGTTGGCCTCGTGCACCACGAACGGCACCTTCTCCCGGCGCGCGGCCACATAGGCGGGCGCCGATGCGTAGCCGCCGAAACCGACGACGACGTCGACGCCGTGCTCCCGGATGTGCGTGCGCACCTGCGCGATCGCTCTGCGCAAGCGTGCGGGGAAGGCCAGTGCCTGCGTGTTCGGGCGGCGCGGGAACGGCACCTTGTCGACGATCAGCAGCTCGTAACCGCGTTCGGGCACGAGTCTGGCCTCGAGTCCCTCCTTGGTCCCCAGCACGAGGACCGTCGATTCGGAATCGCGCTCACGCAGTGAGTCGGCGACGGCGAGCAGGGGGTTGACGTGGCCGGCGGTGCCGCCGCCGGCGAGGAGGTACGTGGTCACCTGGTGACTTTACCCCGCGGGGATGCGGGGATCGTGCGAGCGAAGGCCAGCAGCACGCCGCATGCCAACAGCACCGCGAGCAGGGCTGTGCCGCCCTGCGACATGAATGGCAGCGGCACGCCGAGCACCGGGAACACCCCGATGACGACGCCGATGTTGATGAGGGCCTGGCCGAGGATCCAGACCGTGATGCCACCGGCCGCGACGCGGATGAACGGGTCCGTCGTCTTGCGCATGATGTGGAAGGCGCCGACGGCGAAGAACGTGAAGAGGGCGAGGACGACGAGGCACCCGATGAGGCCGAGCTCCTCCCCGACGATGGCGAAAATGAAGTCGTTGGCCGCCGCCGGCAGCCAGCCGTACTTCTCCTGCGAGTTGCCGAGACCGAGTCCGAAGATCCCGCCGTTCGCCATTCCCCACACGGCATGGATCGACTGATAGCAGTCGTTCTCGTAGTTGGTCATGTCGGAGCAGACCGCCGAGATGCGCCGCATGCGGTCGGGGCTCACGACCGCGAAGGCGATGACGCCCACGATGCCCAGCAGCACAGGAAGGATGAACAGGCGCAGCTTGACCCCGGCGAAGAACAGGCAGCCGAGCAGGATCAGCACCAGCACCATGACGGTGCCGAGGTCGTGTCCGGCCATGACCGTCCCGATCGCGAGCAGCGAGACCGGGATGACGGGGATGAAGACGTGGTGCCAGATGCCGAGCAGCACGCGTTTGCGCAGGAGCACGTACGCCACCCACAGCGCGATCGCCAGCTTGAGGAACTCCGAGGGCTGCAGCGAGAAACCGGCGATGTTGATCCAGTTCCGGTTGCCGTCGTTCTCGACGCCGATACCGGGGATGAAGACGAGCAGCTGCAGCATCGTCGCGAGGATGAGCGCTGGCCAGGCCATCTTCTTCAGGAAGGACACGGGCAGGCGGCTGACCAGGAACATCATGGGGATGCCGATCGCGGCGAACATCGCCTGCTTGATGGCCGTGTCCATCACGCCCGATTCCGTGGCGCTGGTCGCGGAGATCACCATGATGATCCCGAAGACGGTCAGCAGCAGCGCTGTGGAGGCGATGAGCATGAACTCGCTCGACGGCGGCGTGAAGATGCGGCCCAGTGAGACGCGTGCGGCGAGGCCTCGGCGCTGTCCCTGCTCAGTGCGCGTCGGGCGGGCTACCTGTGTCATCGGCGCTCCCCCGGTCGATCCACTTGCGCACCGCGTCGGCGAAGCGGCGGCCACGATCCCCGTAGCTGGTGAACTGGTCGAAGGATGCCGCCGCGGGAGCCAGCAGAACCGTGCCCCCGTCATCAGCGATCCCTGCGGCGAGTTCCACCACGCGGGTCATGACATCTTCAGTCTCGCCAGTGACGACCTCGATCACCGGCACCGCTGGCGCGTGTCGCTCGAATGCCGCGACGACCTCGCCCCGCTCGACGCCGATCACGAGCGCTGCACCGGCGGTGCGCCCGGCATCGGCGACGAGGTCTGAGAGGTCGACGCCCTTGAGATCTCCGCCGACGATCCAGACGGCACCGGGGTACGCGCGCAATGAAGAGGCCGCAGCGTGCGGGTTGGTGGCCTTCGAGTCGTCGACCCAGGTGATGCCCGCGTGGCGCGCGACCACCTGGATGCGGTGCTCGTCGAGGCGGAAGGTCTGCAGCGCCCGCCGGATCGCTTCCGGCGCGGTGCCGAGCGATCGCGCGAGCGCGCTGGCGGCGAGGATGTTCTCGATGATGTGGGGAGCGGCGAGCCCCGCCTCCGCGAGATCCGAGATCGTGGTGAGCTCGAGAGCGCTGTGCGTGCGGTCAGGGTGGAACGCGCGGTCGGCGAGGATGCCGTCGACGACGCCGAGGTCGCTCGGACCCGGTACTCCGAGGTCGAACCCGATCGCCCGTGCTCCCTCGGTGACGTCGGCCTCCTCGACCATGATCCGCGTCGCGGCGTCCGCCTTGTTGTACACGCAGGCGACGCGCGTGTTCCGGTAGACGAACGCCTTCGCGTCTCGGTAGGCCTCGGCGCTGCCGTGCCACACCAGGTGATCGTCCGCGAGATTCAGGCACACGGAGGCATACGGCACGAGCTCGCCTGCGGTCGTGCTCTGACCGATGTACCAGAGCTGATGACTGGAGAGCTCCACGACGAGAACGTCGAAGCCGGCGGGGTCGCGGACGGCATCGAGGACCGGGACGCCGATGTTGCCGCACGGCGCCGCGCGCAGGCCGCCCTCGACGAGCAGCGTCGCGGTGAGCTGCGTCGTCGTCGTCTTGCCGTTGGTGCCCGTGATCAGCACCCAGTCCGCGGCGGTCCCGTCCTGGCGCACGACCTTGTCGCGTACGCGCCAGGCGAGTTCGACATCGCCCCACAGGGCGATTCCCTCATCCTGCGTCCATCGGATGATCGGATGCGACGGCGAGAAGCCTGGTGATGCGACGACGACCTCAGGATCGAAGTCGCGCAGCGACTGCGGCACCTCGCCGAGTGCGCCGAGCTCGAGTCGCGCGCCGATCACCGGGATGAGGCGCTCGTACTCCTCCGCGGCGGATTCCGAGAGCACGAGGACGTCCGCGCCGAGTTCGGCGAGTGTGTCGGCTGCGGAGAATCCCGTGACCGACAGGCCGAGCACCGCGACGCGCAGGCCCTTCCAATCCGCGTGCCAGCTGGTCAGGGCATCCAGACGCGCGTCGCTCATCCGTCGACTCCGGTGAGCCATTCGACGTAGAACAGGCCGACCGCGGAGACCGCGAGCAGACCCGCGATGATCCACAGGCGCACGACGATCGTCATCTCCGACCAGCCGCGCATCTCGAGGTGATGATGGAACGGGCTCATCAGGAACAGCCGCTTGCCGCGGGTGATCTTGAAGTACAGCCGCTGCAGGATGACGGATCCGGATGACAGCACGAACACGCCGGCGATCACGAAGAGGAGCAGTTCGGTGCGCGTGAGGATCGCCATCGCGGTGATGACGCCGCCGATCGCCATCGAGCCGACGTCGCCCATGAAGACCTTGGCCTTGGGTGCGTTCCACCAGAGGAATCCGATGAGGCCTGCGGCGAAGGACGCTGACACGATCGCGAGGCTGAACGGATCCCGCACTTCGTAGCACGCGTCGAGCGTGCCAGGATCGACTCCGATGCTCGCGCACGACTGCTTGAACTGCCAGAAGGCGATCAGGCTGTAGGCGCCGACGACGAACACTCCGGCGCCGGATGCGAGACCGTCGAGACCGTCGGCGAGGTTCACGCTGTTGGACGTGGCGATGCCGATCACGGCGATCCAGATCAGGTACACGATCCACCCGATGACGACACCGAACGCGAACATGTCGAGCCAGGTGATGTCGCGGAACAGCGAGACGTAGCCGCTCGCCGGCCGCTGACCGAACTGGTTCGGGAAGTTCAGCGCCACCACCCCGAACGGGATCATCACCACGAGCTGGCCGATCACCTTGCGCCACCCGGAGAGTCCGAGGCTGCGCTGGGACTTCACCTTCATGTAGTCGTCGATGAAGCCGACGGCTCCGAAGCCGATCATGAGCCAGAGCACGAGGAGCGCCGACAGTGCGGGCTCGCTGCCACCGGCGTAGACGCCGACGAAGTAGCCGACGATCGTGCCGACGATGAAGATGAGACCGCCCATGGTCGGCGTGCCCCGTTTGGCGCTGTGGCTCGGATTCGCGATGTCTTCGGGGGTGCGGATCACCTGCCCCCAGCCCCAACGGCGGAACAGCCGGAGGAAGACAGGAGTCAGGAACAGGGTGAAGGCGAGCGAAATCGCAGCCGCCATGAGGAGTGATCTCACGAGAACAATTCTCCCAGACGATCGCCGAGATGCCGAAGGCCCACGGAATTGGATGATTTCACGAGCACGCGATCTCCGTCACGGAGCTCGGTGCGCAGGTATTCGTAGGCCGCGTCCTGGTCGGGAAGGTGCACGGCTTCGCTGTCCCAGGAGCCCTCTCCGACGACGGAGAGGTAGAGGCGGCGCGCTTCGGGACCGACCACGACGATGCGGCGGATGTTCAGGCGGACGGCGAGGAGCCCGATCCTGTCGTGCTCCTCCCCTGCGCTCTCGCCGAGTTCGCTCATGGCGCCGAGAACGGCGACCGTGCGCTCGTCGGGTCCGGTGATCTGGGCGAGCGTCCGCAGAGCAGCCGCCATGGAGTCGGGGCTGGCGTTGTAGGCGTCGTTGATGATGCGCACGCGATCGTTCCCGAGGGGCTGCATGCGCCAGCGCTCGGCGACCTGGACCGTCTCGATCCGCGCGATCGCATCGGCGAGAGGCACACCGAGGACGCCCGCGGCGGCGATCGCGGCGAGGGCGTTCGTGATGTGGTGGGCACCGAGCACCTTCAGGTGCAGGGGCAGACTCTCCTCCGATGTGGTGATCGTCGCCCTGGTGCCGTCCGCGGCCACCTGGACGTCGGTCGCGCGGATGTCGGCGGACGAATCCTGGCCGAATCCGACCACGCGCATGCCGCGTGTCACAGCGGCGTGACGCATGCCGGCGACCCTCGAGTCGTCGATGTTCAGGATCGCGATGCCACCAGGGCGCGAGGCCGCGATGAGCTCCGCCTTCGCCTTGGCGGTCTCCTCGATACCGCCGAAGCCGCCGGCATGGGCCATGCCGACCATGAGGACGACCGCGACGTCCGGTTCGACCAGTCCCGCCAGATGAGCGATGCTGCCAGGGCCCGCCGCACCGAACTCGCTCACCAGGTACCGCGTGGTGTCCGTGACGCGCAGCATGGTCACGGGTGCGCCGACCTCGTTGTTGTACGAGTTGATCGGTGCGATCGTCTCGCCCTCGTCCTCGAGGATGCGGGCGAGCAGGTTCTTGGTGGTCGTCTTGCCGTTCGAACCCGTGATGCCGACGATCTTCAACGCGCCCTCGGCGCGCACGTGAGCGACGACGGCACGCGCGAGGACGGCGAGTGCGGCGACGGCATCCGGCACGACGATCTGCGACACCGGGGCATCCACGATGTGCTCGACGATCGCCACTGCCGCACCGCCGTGCGCCGCAGCTGCGACGAAGCGATGCCCGTCGGTCTCGGCGCCGGGCTTGGCGATGAACACGCCGCCGGCGGTCATGTTCCTCGAGTCGGTGTCGACGACGCCCGACACAGTGGTCTCGGGGGTGTCGAGGTCTGCGAGACGCAGGTCGCCACCGGTGATCGCGGCGATCTCGGCAAGCGTCAGGGCGATCATGAAATCTCCATGCGCGGCTCAGTGCCGGCTAGTTGAACTTGGGAAGCAGCTCGTCCATCGGGACGGTCGAGGGCGAGACACGGTAGGTCTTCAGCACCTGTGTCATCGCCTGCTGGAAGGCGGATGCCGTGGCGGTGGACGATACAACCTTAGTCGGCTGATCGAGGGTGACCACCACCACGTACTGCGGATCGTCCACCGGAGCGAAGCCCACCATGCTCGTGAAGTACAGTCCCTGCTTGTACCCGCCGTTCCCGTCCGGCACCTCACCGGTACCGGTCTTGATCCCGATGCGGTACCCGGGAACCTCGATCATCTCCGACAGACCACCCTGCACGGCCCCGTTCTCCAGCATCCTGCTCACGGTGGCGGCAGTCGACCCCGAGATGATCTGCTCGCGCTCGGGGGCGTCGGGCTTCACGACCTCGCCGTCCTGATCCGTGCAGGACTCGATGAGCGACAGGTCGATCTTCTCGCCGCCGTTCGCGAGCGCCTGATACGCGCCGGCGAGCTGAGGCGCCGTGACCGTGAAGTGCTGTCCGAAGGTCGTGGTGTACAACGATTGGGCATCCCACTCCGATGCCGGGTGCAGGACGCCTGGTTCCTCGCCGGGGAAGCCGATCGTCTTCTCGCCGACGCCGAACTTCTGCAGATAGTCGAATCGCACCTGCGGGTCGATCATCGTGCCGAACTTCGAGAGCGTGACGTTCGACGAATCGATGAGTCCGCCGGCGAGCGTGTAGTTGTCCGCTCCGTGCACGAAGGCATCGTTGATGACGGCGCCGTTGGGGAACGTCTCCCTGCTCGACGCGGTCACCGTCGTGGTCACGTCGGCTGCGCCGGAATCCAGCACGGCGGCGGCCGTGATCGCCTTGAACGGAGAACCCGGCTCGAACGTGTGGGTGAAGAGCCTGGTGCCCCAGTCCTCCGGGGACGAGGCGTTGAGGTCGTTGGGGGCGAGCGACGGCCATTCCGCGGCCGCCCTGATCTTTCCGGTCTTCACCTCGACGACCGTCACTGTGCCCGACTGGGCGCCCATCTTCTGCGATTCCTCAGCGATCATCTGCGTCAGGTACCACTGCAGATCGCTGTTGATCGTCAGCTGCACGGATCCGCCGTCCTGGGCGTCGACTGTGCGGTCGCTGCCGGGGATGACGTTGCCGTCCTTGCCCCGCAGATACGTGCGCTCCCCGTCGGTGGGCGAGAGGCACTGCGTCTCGAGCTTCTCCACACCGGACTGGCCGGCTCCCGCACTGTCGACGTAGCCGATGATGTTGCCGGCGACGGCGCCGTTCGGATAGACACGCGTCTCGCGCGGCTTCATGTGCAGATAGACGAGACCGAGCTCGCGCAGCTCCAGATACTTCTCGGTGCTGAGGCCCTTCTTCAGCGGGTAGTACTGCGAGCTCGGATCCGCCGCGACCGTCTCCGCGACACCTGTCCGTATCTCTTCCGCGTCCTGCCCGGTGATCGCCGCGATCTGATCGGCCGCGTCGGACCAGGCCACCTTCGGCGGGTTCTCGGTGTTGTCCTCGAGCAGCTTCATGACCTTCGGGTCCAGCTGCGCGTCGTAGACCGTGATGCTGGATGCGAGCAGAGTGCCGTTCGCATCGACGATCGATCCGCGGCTGCCCGGCAGAGTCACCGTCGAGCCGAGCTGGCCCACCTGCAGCGAGTCCTCGACGTGATCGTCGGCGCTGACCACCTGGATGTCGACGAGGCGCACGACGAAGGCCGACAGCACCGCGAGGATGACCGCGAGTGCGACGACGGTACGGCGCCGTGGGCCGCGAGTGGCTCGTGTCGTCATTTCACTCTCTCCATCGGTGTTCAGCGGGTGGTGGGGCTCGGGAGTCCGTCGGTGATGGGCGGGGGAAGATTCGGATCCACGGTCTCGGTGGTGCCGTCAGCGGATGCAGCGGTGTCGTCCTCCGTCGCGGCGACGGGCGTCTTCTGCTCGAGCAGTGCGTTGTGCACTGCGCCGGTTCCCTTCGGATCGATCGTGGACAGGCCGTCCGCGCCGGTGTTCGCGCCCAGAACGGCGGAATCGCTCAGACGCAGGTACGACGCCGAGCCGGCGACGACCATCCCCAGCTCTGCTGCCTTGATCGCGAGCAGCTGCGGGGAGCTCGTCCCCGCCAGCTCGTCCTCCAGGGCGCTCGCCTGCAGGTCCAGCTCGCGCTGCTGCGACGTCAGTTCCGCCAGTTCGAACGAGTCGTGGGTGATCGCGAGCGACAGGCCGATCTGCGCGATGCCGATCGCTGCCGCTCCCCCCAGCGCGATGAGTGCGTACGCGAGCTTCGGCTTGCCCCGCCGCGCCGGAGCGGTGACGGGCTTCAGCCTCCGTGGCGCGCGCGGCGCGGGAGCGATCGGCTCCGGCAGCAGCGCTGCAGTGGCCTGGCGGCTCATGCTGCCTCCCGGATTCGCTCGGCGGCGCGCAGTCGCACCGGAATGGCTCTGGGGTTGCGGGCCTTCTCCTCGTCGCTCGCGAGCTCGGCACCCTTGGTGATGGTGCGGAAGCGCGGCGCATGCTGCGGAAGCTCGACGGGGAGGCCCGCGGGAGCGGTGGAGGCGGATGCTGCGGCGAAGGCCTGCTTCACGAGGCGGTCCTCGAGCGACTGATAGCTCATCACGACGATCCGTCCGCCGACGGCCAGGGCGTCCATCGCCGCGGGGATCGCATCGGCGAGCACACTGAGCTCGGAGTTGACCTCGATGCGCAGCGCCTGGAACACGCGTTTGGCCGGGTGGCCGGCGCGCTGTGCGGCGGCCGGTGTCGCGGCCTGGAGCAGGTCCACGAGATCCTGCGAACGTACGAGCGGCGTCGCGTCACGGGCCTGCACGATGAAGCGGGCGTAGCGTGCGGCGAGCTTCTCCTCGCCGTAGCGCTCGAAGATGCGGCGGAGGTTGCCCTCGCTGTACGTCGCGAGGACGTCGGCCGCTGTGGTGCCCTTCGTCTGGTCCATGCGCATGTCCAGCGGAGCATCCTTCGAATAGGCGAACCCGCGTTCGGCCTCATCGAGCTGCAGAGACGAGACGCCGAGGTCCATCAGGATGCCCGACGCGCCATGCGCGTGGATCCCGATCTCGTCGTACACCGTGTGCACGAGCGTGATCCGGTCCGCGAAACGCTCGAGCCGCTGCCCGGCGATGCGCAGGGCGTCGGTGTCGCGATCGAGACCGATCAACCGGATGTTGTCGAATCGTTCGAGCAGCGCCTCGGAGTGCCCGCCCATGCCGAGCGTCGCGTCGACGAGCACCGCTCCGTCGTGCTGCAGGGCGGGTGCCAGCAGCTCGATGCAGCGCTCGAGGAGGACCGGGGTGTGGATGTCGCGAAGGTTCATGATCTTTCGGGTGACCTTCGACTCTGATCCCCCTCCGCTTCTCGACCCGGCACCGGGGAAGTGTGTCGGGGCGGGAGCGGCGGGGCATCACAGTCGAGGTCAGAAGAGTCCCGGAATCACCTCCTGTTCGAGTTCTGAGTAGTTGTCCTCGCCGGCGGCGAGATAGTCGTTCCACGCCGCGGCATCCCAGATCTCGGCATGTGCGCCGACACCGGTGACGATGAGCTCCTTCTCGAGCCCCGCGTACTGGCGGAGGTGGCCGGGGATGGTGATGCGGTTCTGACTGTCGGGCATCTCCGCGCTTGCTCCCGAGAGGAACATGCGCAGGAAGTCGCGTGCCTGCTTGTTGCTGAGCGGTGCTTGCCGGATCCGCTCGTGCATGGCCTCGAACTCGGCCGTGCTGAAGACGTACAGGCATCGTTCCTGACCACGGGTGACGACGATGCCGCCACCGAGGTCTTCCCGGAACTTCGCCGGCAGGATGACTCGGCCCTTGTCGTCGAGTTTCGGTGAATGCGTTCCCAGCAACATCGGCCATCACCCCCTCTGTGTCCGGCCAACTTCGAGGTGTCCCCCACTTTACTCCACTTTGCTCCACTTTCATATGAGCAAACGAGTAGAGCATGGCATATCTCGCACCGCGGCCGTCAGAGAGCCCCGAGATTCCGGGCACGATCAGCGGGAGACGGCCGTGGAGGAAGGTGGAGGGAGATCGCGCCTCAGGCGCGTCGGCGAGGCATCGAACGCTGCCCGGACAAAGAAAAAGCCCGGATGCTCAATGCATCCGGGCTGTGAAAGCGGAGAGGTCAGCGACCGTCTTGGCGACGATCCCATCGGTCGTTCATACGATCCATGAATGAGGCCGAAGTCTGTGGCGGCTTCGTCGATGCTCCGGTCTTGGGACGAGGGGTGCCACCGACTCGACGTACCGGTGTGGCTGCGAGGATGACGCCCGCCACCATCGCGGCGAACCCGATCACTCCGACGATGATGCTCGCGACAGCGCCGAGCTGGCCGCCGAGCGCCACACCGGCGACGAGAGCGCCGATGCCGACGAGCAGCAGGACGGCTCCGTACACGAGGTTGCGGTAGCTGAGCGTGCGATCGCCGGAGGGCGCGGTTACGATGTCTGCGTCGTTGTGCAAGAGATGGCGTTCCATCTCGTCGAGCAGACGCTGCTCCTGTTCAGACAGTGGCATGACGCCCCCCTTGGTTCAGTGTCTTTCATTCTACGCTCGCAAAACCGCCGAGGCTAGTTATCGGCTGAGAACCTAAGCTGATTATCGTGCCCTCCTCCACGCCTGTCCAGGACGCCGTCTCCGTTCGGTTGGATCGTTTCCTCGCCGCCCTCGGACCGCAGTCGGACGAATACGGTCCGGATGCCGCGATGTTCATCGCATCCGCGGCGGCCACGCTGCGCGGCGGCAAACGATTGAGAGCGCGGTTCTGCCACGCGGGCTGGCGCGCGGTGGCGCGTTTCTCCGATCATGACGCCGTCGAGACGGACGCCCTGTGGGATCTCTGCGCCGCCCTGGAGATCTTCCAGTCCGCCGCGCTCGTGCACGACGATCTGATCGACAACTCGGACACCAGGCGCGGACGCCCTGCGGCGCACCGCGCGCTCGAGCAGCAGCACAGGTCGCTCGCCTGGTCGGGGGACGCAGAGTCGTTCGGGCGCGCCGCCGCGATCCTCCTGGGGGATCTCCTCGTCGCGTGGAGCGACGACCTCCTTGAGCAGGCGTTGTCGGATGCCGTGCACGCCCCGGCCGTGCGCAGCGAGTACGCCCGCATGCGTCGCGACGTCACGACAGGCCAGTTCCTCGACATCGCCGAGGAATCGGCGTGGGCGGTCAACCCCGTCGCGGATCATGCTGATCGTGCACTGCGCGTGGTGTCGCTGAAGTCGGCGCGGTACAGCATCGAACAGCCCCTTCTGCTCGGCGCGCTGCTCGCGGGCGCTGATGGAGCTCAGCAGGAGTCGTTGCGCCGTTTCGGGCGGCCGATCGGCATGGCGTTCCAGCTGCGCGACGACGTGCTCGGCGTGTTCGGCGACCACGCCGTCACGGGAAAGCCCGCCGGTGACGACCTGCGCGAAGGCAAGCGCACCGTGCTCATCGCCTTCACCCGCGAGCGGTTGGATGCATCAGCGCGCCGCCTGCTCGACGAACTCCTCGGCGATCCGACGCTCACCGCAGATCAGGTGTCGTCCTTGCAGGCGACGATCGCAGAATCCGGGGCGCTGGCCAGGGTCGAAGAGCTGATCACCTCATATGCGCAGGAGGCAGACCGCGCCCTTTCCGGGGCACGACTCGACTACGCGGCAGTCGGCGAGTTGCGCGAACTCGCGCGCGCGGCGACCGTGCGCTCGGCCTGAGCCCGCTCAGGCGAGGGTGCGTGCGACGCGGCGCACTGCGCTCTTGTGTCCGTCGAGGAGCGCTGCGATCGGCGTCCGTCCGAGCTCTTCCTCTTCAGAGAACAGCCAGTCGATCACCTCGTCATCGGTGAAACCGGCGTCCGTGAGGACGATGATCGTGCCGCGCAGCGACGACAACGGGTGACCGTCGACGATGAACTGCGCTGGTACGCCGAAGACGCCGTTCCTGCTCGATCCGACCAGGTACTGCTCGGAGATCATCCGACGCACGCGCCCCAGCGGCTCGTCGAGCCTCTCGACGAGTTCGGGCATCGTCAGCCACTCGATGGCCGTGGGTTCAGGGGCAGTCTCAGACACGTCTCGACTATCTCACCTTCGGCGTCCCATCGCACATCAGAACTTCTATCACTTCAGTCACATCAGCCACTTTGATTGACATCTGTATACATACGTGTCAGCGTTTCAGGGTCAGCAAAGGGGGGGAAACCTTGAGACCGAACACGATGAACAGCCATGCCGGATACGTCCAGCTCGGCGTTCCCGCTGCCGTCCTCGGCGTGCTCGCAAGCGCGATCGCTGCCGCGCCGGCCCACGCTGCGGTACCCGCTGAGCGCGGCTCGGAGAGCCGGCTCACCGCACTGCCGCGGGTACTGCCCGCCACCACGAATCCGACGAACTACACCGTGCAGGACGGCGACACCGTCTTCTCGATCGCGCAGCGCTTCGGACTGCGAACGGTCGATGTGCTCACCTGGAACGGTCTCGGCTGGCGCTCGGTGATCTACCCGGGTCAGACGCTCAGGGTGACGGCGCCGGCCTCCGCTCCCGCTCCTGCCGCGCCCGCTCCTGCCGCCCCCGCTTCCACTTCAACGACGCACACCGTGGTGGCAGGCGATACGATCTTCGCGATCGCGCAGAAGCACGGAACGTCCGTGGCGTCGATCTTCGCCGCCAACGGACTGAGCAGCGCGTCGGTGATCTATCCAGGGCAGACGATCACGATCTCCGCAGCGCCCGCTGCGGCACCGGCGCAGACCGCGGCTCCCGCCGCCGTCACGCCGAAGCCCTCGGGCGCGACGCACACGGTCGTGGCGGGCGACACCGTCTTCGCCATCGCGCAGAAGCACGGAGTGTCGGTCAGCACGATCTACGCGGCGAACGGCCTGAGCGCCGCGTCGATCATCTACCCGGGGCAGAGCATCGCCATCTCGGCGCCTGCGCCGGCGGCCACGACCGCGCCCGCCGCATCCGCGCCGGCCGCAACCGCGCCGGCCCGGACGGCCGTGCTCAACGCACCTCAGGCGGAGAACGCCGCGATGATCATCCGCATCGGGCGCGAGCTCGGCGTGTCCGATCGCGGTATCGCGATCGCCCTGGCGACGTCCATGGTCGAGTCATGGCTGCGCAACCTCGACTGGGGAGACCGCGACTCGCTGGGCCTCTTCCAGCAGCGGCCGAGCACCGGCTGGGGCACGGCCGATCAGATCATGGACCGCGATCGCAGCATCCGCGTCTTCTACGGCGGCGCGCACGACCCCAACGGGACGACGACCCGAGGCCTTCTCGACATCGCTGGCTGGGAGGGCATGGCCTTCAAGGATGCCGCGCAGGCCGTGCAGATCTCGGCCTACCCGGACCGCTACGCCCAGTGGGAGACTCAGGCCTACGAGTGGATCGCGCTGTATGGCTGATTCCCAGCCGATCCGATCGCCTAAAGGGTGAGCCGCTCCGCGGTCTGTCAGCCACTTATTCATAGACTCTGTACGTGACGACCAATCAGCAGGCTGATCCCCTCATCGGGCGGCTTGTCGACGGCCGCTATCGCGTGCGTGCCAGGATCGCTCGCGGCGGAATGGCCACGGTCTACGTGGCGACCGATCTGCGTCTCGAACGCAGGATCGCGCTGAAGGTGATGCACGGCCATCTCAGCGACGACTCGGTGTTCCAGAGCCGGTTCATCCAGGAGGCGCGCGCGGCCGCGCGGCTCGCCGACCCGCACGTCGTCAACGTCTTCGACCAGGGCCAGGACGGCGAACTCGCCTATCTCGTCATGGAATACCTTCCCGGCATCACGCTGCGCGAGCTGATGCGCGAGCAGCGCCGGCTCACGATCGCGCAGACCATCACGATCATGGACGCGATCCTCGCCGGCCTCGCAGCAGCGCACAAGGCGGGCATCGTGCATCGCGATGTGAAGCCGGAGAATGTGCTGCTCGCCGAGGACGGCCGCATCAAGATCGGTGACTTCGGCCTCGCCCGCGCCACGACGGCGAACACCGCGACGGGCCAGCAGCTGCTCGGCACCATCGCCTACCTCGCCCCCGAACTCGTCACCCGCGGCACTGCAGACGCGCGCAGCGACATCTATGCGCTCGGCATCATGCTGTACGAGATGCTCGTCGGCGAGCAGCCGTACAAGGGCGAACAGCCGATGCAGATCGCCTTCCAGCACGCGACCGAGTCGGTGCCGCGCCCGAGTGCGCGCAACCCCGGTGTGCCGGAGCAGCTCGACGAACTCGTGCTGTGGTCGACCGAGAAGTCGCCGGACGAGCGCCCGAACGATGCGCAGGAGATGCTCGATCGACTGCGGGAGATCGAGCGGTCCCTCGGCGTCTCCCCCGCGGCCGTCACGACGGCGACCACGCCGATCCGCTCGCTGGGCGATTCGGGCGACCTGACCAAGGTCATGCCGTCGACGATGGTGATCGACGATGCACCGGCGCAGGCGCCGTCACAGCCGCTCGACAACGCGACCGTGCTGCGACGGCGCACGTCGAAGCGCCGTGCGCGCGGAGCATTCCTGCTGGCACTCGTTCTGCTGCTCGCGGTCCTCGCCGGTGGCGTCGGCTGGTGGTTCGGGTCAGGACCCGGTTCGCTCGTGGCGGTTCCGAAGGTCGCAGGGCAGAGCTATGACGAGGCAGCTGCCGCGTTGTCCGGCGAGGGCTTCGTCCCTGTCGCCGCGGAGGAGAGTTCGGTCGATATCGACCCTGGTGTCGTCATTCGTACCGACCCCGCGGCCGGTGAGCGGCTGGACAGCGGCACGGAAGTGAGCGTTTTTGTCTCCACGGGTCCAGCGCCGCGTGCTGTAGAGCCTTTGAACGGCAAGACTGCTGACGAGGCACGCGCTTACCTCAAGGATCTCGGTCTCGCGGTCTCAGACGATGACCTGCTGCTCTACTCACGAGCAGACGAAGGCATCGTGATCAACGCCAGTGTCACTCCGCGTGCCGGCGGCGACGACGTCGGATGCGGTGAGGGATGCAACGTCTTCGAGGCCGACACCGCACACTTGATCGTCTCTCTGGGCGGTCTGCCCGATGTCGTGGGCATGACCGCATCCGATGCGTCGTCGGCGCTGGCTGAGAAGGACATACAGACGACCACAGTCGAGGAGTTCAGTGACGACGTCGAAGAGGGACGTGTCATCAGCACCTACGAACGCGAGGATGGCGCGAACTGGCGGCCCGGCGACACGATGACGCTCGTTGTATCCATCGGTCCACAACCAATTCCGGTCCCTGAAGTGGCTGGCCTAAGTCTTCGCGACGCGATTGCGAAGCTCGAAGAAGCCGGGTTCCAAGCAGTGACAGCCGCGCCTGAACTCGTCTGGGATATCTTCACAGCGGCGCGCACGGATCCGGCAGTCGGATCCGAGCACAAACGCGGCACTGAAGTACGCATATTCGCGACTGGCTGACGTCGCGACCCGCACCGATCCTGCAGCTCGAGGTGACTTAGGTTCGCTACTTCTTCCGGAGATGCCCGCGGACGGACATCCACTGGACGGGTCAGCATCCGCTACATCGATCGATGCCGTGGCAGAGGCGCAGACTCAGCGCTTCTCGAGCTCCTCGGCAACGAGGAACGCGAGTTCGAGGCTCTGCATGTGGTTCAGTCGCGGATCGCACAGGCTCTCGTAGCGCGTCGCCAGAGCGGCCTCGTCGATGTGCTCCGACCCGCCGAGGCACTCGGTGACGTCGTCTCCGGTGAGCTCGACGTGGATGCCGCCGGGGAAGGTGCCCACCGCGCGATGGGCTTCGAAGAAGCCGCGCACCTCGTCGACCACGTCGTCGAAGCGGCGCGTCTTGTAGCCCGTGGGAGTCGTGATGCCGTTGCCGTGCATGGGGTCGGTCACCCAGAGCGGCTGCGCACCTGACTCGCGCACCGCTTCGAGAAGCGGGGGAAGCGCGTCACGGATCTTGCCCGCCCCCATGCGGGTGATGAACGTGAGACGGCCCGGCTCGCGGTTCGGGTCGAGCTTGTCGATCAGCGCGAGTGCGGTCTCAGGGGTCGTGGTCGGCCCGAGCTTCACGCCGATGGGGTTTCGGATCTTCGAGAAGTAGTCGACATGCGCGCCGTCGAGGTCGCGCGTGCGCTCCCCGATCCACAGGAAGTGGGCCGAGGTGTTGTACGGCGTGTCCGTGCGCGAGTCGATGCGCGTCATCGGGCTCTCGTAGTCCATCAGCAGACCCTCGTGGCCGGTGAAGAACTCGACGCGCTTGAGCTCGTCGAAGTCCGCGCCCGCGGCCTCCATGAACTTGATCGCACGGTCGATCTCAGATGCCATCCGCTCGTACCGCTGGTTGGCGGGGTTCTGCGCGAAGCCCTTGTTCCAGGAGTGCACCTCGCGCAGGTCGGCGAATCCGCCCTGCGTGAACGCGCGGATCAGGTTCAACGTGGACGCTGCCGTGTGGTACCCCTGCAGCAGTCGACCCGGGTCGGCCTGGCGGGAGACCTCGGTGAAGTCGTAGCCGTTCACGATGTCGCCGCGGTACGCGGGCAGCGTGATGTCTCCGCGGGTCTCCGAGTCGCTGGAGCGCGGTTTGGCGAACTGCCCGGCCATACGGCCCATCTTCACGATCGGCATCGACGCGCCGTATGTGAGCACGACGGCCATCTGCAGCACCGTCTTGATCCGGTTGCGGATCTGCTCGGCAGTGGCTCCCGCGAACGTCTCTGCGCAGTCGCCTCCCTGCAGCAGGAACGCCTGTCCGGAGGCCGCTCGTGCAAGGCGGTCGCGGAGGTTGTCGACCTCACCGGCGAACACGAGAGGCGGGAGCCCCGCGATCTGCGCCGACACGTCTGCGACGCGGTCGGCATCGGGCCAGGACGGCTGCTGCTTGATCGGGAGTGCACGCCAGGCATCCAGGGCGGCGTCGAGCTGCTGAGGCATCTTCCCAGCTTACTGGCCGGAGACGCCCCGGTTCGCCGTCAGGAGCGCTGCGGAAGCCGGTCCTTCACGGAGGAGGCGTAGACGTCGTCGTACTGCTGCTCCCCCAGACGCTGGAGCGCGACCATGATCTCGTCGGTGACCGATCGCAGGATGTAGCGGTCGTTCTCCATGCCCTCGAATCGTGAGAAGTCCAGCGGCTCGCCGATGACGATGCCCACCCTGACGATCCGCGGCACGGTGCGACCGATCGGCATCGCCGAGTCCGTGTCGACCATGACCACTGGGATGACGGGAACCTTCGCTTCCAGCGCCATCCGCGCGATTCCCGTGCGACCGCGGTACAGCTTCCCGTCCGGGCTGCGTGTGCCCTCCGGGTAGATCCCGAGCAGGTCTCCTCGGCCGAGCACCTGAAGCCCCGTGTTCAGCGAGGCCTCGGACGCCTTCCCGCCTGAGCGGTCGATGGGGATCTGGCCCGTGGCTTTCATGAAGTACTTCGTGGCCCAGCCCTTGAGCCCGCGCCCGGTGAAGTAGTCGCTCTTCGCGAGGAAGGACATCGGCCGGTCGATCAGCAGCGGGAGGAACACCGAGTCGGACACCGACAGGTGGTTGCTCGCGAGGATCGCGGCACCGTTGCGGGGCACGTTGCTGCGACCCACGATCCAGGGACGGAAGATCGCCTTGACCACGGGGCCGATCACGACGTACTTCATCAGCCAGTAGAACATCGTCACGAAGTCTATCCCCGGGCTCGGCACCATCCGTCATGACACTCGTGAAAGCGCGCCCCAGGAGGCGCGACTGAGTGTCAGCTTTCGCGTGACTCAATTCCAAAATTGACCCGATTCACGGACGGATGTGCCCTAGACTCAGGGGAAACCCGTGCCCGACCGGTACCGAAGGAGTTGCCGTGGTTCAATTCGAAGTTCCCGCGATCGTCCCTGCTGATCCCGACGCGAACATCACCGACCTGCTCGTGAAGCGCGTCGAAGCGACTCCCGACCGGGCACTGTTCTCGGTGCCGGCCGGCGACGGCTGGAGCGACATCAGCGCCGCCGACTTCCAGACCGCGGTGATCGCCCTCGCCAAGGGCTTCGTCGCCGTGGGCATCCAGCCCGGAGAGAAGGTCGGCTTCCTCGCGCGCACCACGTACGAGTGGACGCTGGTCGACTTCGCGCTGTTCTACGCCGGGGCCGTCATGGTGCCGATCTACGAGACCAGCTCTCCGTCGCAGATCCAGTGGATCCTCGAAGACTCCGGGGCGACCGCGCTCATCGTGGAGTCCGCGGACCACTTCGCCAAGCTCGACGAGGTCCGCGGCGATCTTCCGCTGATCCGCGAGGTGTGGCAGTTGCATCTGGGGGCCATCGACACTCTCACCGCTGCCGGCGTCGCCGTGGAGGACGCGGAGATCGAGCGCCGTCGCAACATCGCCGTCGGATCCGACATCGCGACACTGATCTACACGTCCGGTTCGACCGGTCGCCCGAAGGGCTGCGTGCTGACGCACAGCAACTTCGTCGAGCTGTGCCGCAACTCCGCCAAGTCGCTCAACGCCGTCGTGGAGACCCCCGGCGCGTCGACCCTGCTGTTCATCACCACCGCGCACATCTTCGCCCGGTTCATCTCGCACCTGAACATCCATGCCGGCGTGCGCACCGGCCACCAGCCGGACACGAAGCAGCTGCTGCCGGCGCTGGGCTCGTTCAAGCCGACCTTCCTCCTCGCCGTGCCGCGCGTGTTCGAGAAGGTCTACAACTCGGCGGAGCAGAAGGCGGAAGCCGGCGGCAAGGGCAGGATCTTCCGTGCCGCTGCTGCAGCCGCGATCGAGCACTCGCGTCTGCTCGAAGAGGGCAAGAAGATCCCCTTCGGTCTGAAGATCAAGTTCGCGCTGTTCGACAAGCTCGTCTACAGCAAGCTCCGCGCGGCCATGGGCGGCAACATCGTCTACGCGGTGTCCGGCTCCGCTCCCCTGGGCCCGCGGCTCGGCCACTTCTTCCACAGCCTCGGCGTCGTGATCCTGGAGGGTTACGGCCTCACCGAGACGACGGCACCGGCGACGGTGAACCTCGCCGACAAGTCGAAGATCGGCACCGTCGGTCCCGCACTCCCCGGCGTCGGCGGGC
>NZ_JBLVOB010000006.1:769409-776992 GCF_053543555.1 Microbacterium xerophyticum
GGACGACGGCGAGATCGAGGTCAAGGGCATCAACGTCTTCAAGGAGTACTGGAACAATCCGGAGGCGACCGCCGAAGCGTTCCACGACGGCTGGTTCCGCACCGGCGACATCGGCAGCTTCGACTCAGAGGGCTTCCTCACGGTCACCGGCCGCAAGAAGGAGATCATCGTCACGGCGGGCGGCAAGAACGTCGCACCGGCCGCGCTCGAGGATCCGATCCGCGCCAACCCGATCGTCGGACAGGTCGTCGTCGTCGGCGATCAGAAGCCCTTCATCTCCGCACTGATCACGCTCGACTCCGAGATGCTGCCGACATGGCTCGGCAACAACGGCCTGCCCGCCGGAATGACGCTGGCAGAGGCCTCGAAGAACGAGGCGGTCAGGGCCGAGATTCAGCGCGCCGTCGACATCGCCAACGGCAACGTGTCGCGCGCGGAGTCGATCCGCAAGTTCACGATCCTCGACAAGGAGTGGACAGAGGACAGCGGACACCTCACGCCGAAGATGTCGATCAAGCGCAACGTGATCATGGCGGACTTCGCAGACGAGGTCGCATCCATCTACGACGAGCCGGTCAACACCACGAACGTCGCGATCGGCGGCTGACTTCGCCGCGACCCCGCTTCATCACCGAGTCCCCGCCCCGCGTGCGGCAGCAGGCGGGGACTCGGCGCGAAGAAGGGTCTCGGCGGTGAAGCCGCTAGAACCAGTCGCTCTCGCGGACCTCGCGCATCGCGGTCTTGCGGTCCTCCGGCGAGAGCCTGTTGAGGTAGAGCGTGCCGTCGAGGTGATCCGTCTCGTGCTGCAGCGCCTGGGCGAGCAGCCCCTCACCCTCCAGGACGACCGGGTTGCCGTCGAGGTCGATCCCCTCGACCCTGGCCCACGGATGACGGAGGGCGTCGTGCCAGAGTCCCGGTACGGACAGGCAGCCCTCCCCCGTCGGAACCGGCTCACCGCGCACCTCGGTCAACACGGGATTGAGCACATAGCCGATGTCGCCGTCGATGTTGTAGCTGAACGCGCGCACGGCCACGCCGATCTGCGGGGCCGCGACGCCGGCCCGCCCTGGCAGCTCGACGGTGTCGACGAGGTCGGCCACGAGCGCCCGCACGCCCTCGTCGATCTCGGTGATGGGCGCGCACACCGTGCGCAGCACAGGGTCGCCGAAGACCCGGATCTCGCGAACCGCCATCAGGCCGCGCTCGCCCGGAGGCCCTCGACGAGGGAGGCGGCGAGCTCGCGGGCCGCCTGTCGCGTCTCGGGCTGCAGGTTGGCGAACACGATCGCACCGCCGCCCGCGATCTGCGAGTCGTACGGCATGCGCACGACGCTCTTCGCACGCGTGGCGAAGTGCGCCTCGAGCTCGTTGAGCCGCACGAGCGGGCTGCCGGGGGTCGACTGGTTGAGCACGACGATCGACCGTCGGGCCAACTCGGCGTAGCCGTTGGTCTCCAGCCATGTCAGCGTCTCGGAGGCGAGTCGCGCCTCATCGACGCTGAGGCCCGAGACGATGATGAGCTGATCCGCGAGATCGAGGGTCGCCCCCATCACGGAGTGCACGATCCCCGTGCCGGTGTCCGTCAGCACGAGGGAGTAGTAGTGCGCCGCGACGTCGGCGACATCACGGTAGTCGTCATCGCTGAACGCCTCGGCGATGCGCGGATCCGCATCGGATGCGAGCACGTCGAGACGCGTCGAATCGCGGGCCACGATGGACGACACGTCGTGGTATCCCTTGACATCGTCGTGGATGCGTACGAGATCGCGCACCGACCTGCTGTGCGTGCGCACGATCCGGTCCGCCAGAGTGCCGCGATCCGGGTTCGCGTCCACCGCGATGACCCTGTCGTCACGCGCATCCGCCAGTGCCATCCCGAGCAGCGCCGTGATCGTCGTCTTGCCGACCCCGCCCTTCCGGGAGAGCACAGGCACGAATCGTGCGCCGCCCACGAGCGGTGCGGCGATGCGTGCGGTGAGCGCCTTGCGCTCGCGTGCACGTCGGCCGTCGCCGATGTTGATGCGTCGTCCGGATGCGGCGTACAGGAAGTGGCTCCACGCACCCTCCGGCTCGGGCTTCGTCACCTGATGCGGATCGAGCAGGCGGTCGGCCGTCAGCAGGTCCGCTGACTCGCGAGACGACTCGCCGAGCTGGTCACCGAGCCGCTTGGAGGTCAGGGCCACCTCCGGTCGCGAGACCGCGGGTCGCTGTGCGATCGCCGTCTCTGCGGGCTTCCCGGCCGGATGCTGATCTTCTTGGGAGTTCGTCACGGTCTCGCTCTTCGCCTTCTCTGCAGGAACGGATGCCGCCGGCGCCGGAGTCGGGTTCGACGAGGCGTCCTTCTTCAGCGCGGCAGCGATCCATGCCGACGTCGCGCTCTCGCCGCGCTGACCTGTCTCGCCGTTCGTCGCTTCGCCGCTCTTCGCTTCGCCGCTCTTCGTTTCGCGCGGTGGCGCGGCCGATTCCATCGACTTGTCCGCAGCTCCATCCTCGGACGCGGCCGCCGGCTCTGCGTCGGGTGCGGAGACGGGCTCGGATGCCGGCTGGGACTCGGCGACCGTCTCGGATGCGATCTCCGACTCAGTCGCGGTTGCCGGCTCGGGTGCGGTGTCCGACCCAGATGCCGTTGTCGGCTCTGGCTTCGCCGCAGGCCGAGCACGAGGCTTCTTCTTGGTCTTCGGCTTCGCGGCCGCAGCAGCCGGAGCGGCGGTCGCGGCAGGAGCAGCCGCGATGACGGGGTCGACGATGATCTCGCGGTCCGAATCCGACGTCGCCGCCGGCTCCGCGTCGCGTCCCGGCTCTGATCCCGACTCGGGCTCCGATGCCGCATCCGGCTCTATGACACCCTCGGCGACGTCGTCATCGGCCTCAGGAACCGGCACCGTGTCGGTCGCCGTCGCCGCGGGCTCTTCCGCCGGCAGCTCGATGATGATCCCGATCCGGTCTTCCTGGATCCGGCCGACACGTTCGTCGGCCACCGAGACCGCGGCGGCCTCGAGCGGTGGGTCGACGATGAGTTCCGAGAGGATCTCACCGTCGACCACCGCGTCGTCGACCAGGTCGTCATCCTCATCCTGCGGAAGGGCGACGCTCACCTGCGCCGTCTGCCCGAGTATGCCGATGCCGGTCGTGTCCAACGAGGCGGCCTCGTCGAGCACGCCGCGGCTGTCGTCCTCCGCGGAGTCTGATTCGTTCTTCGGTGTCACTGTGTCACTCCAAGCTTGTGCGAGCGTGTCGCTCGCACAAGATTACTGGGCTGGACGTATGACGACCAAAAGGTCACCCGCATCCACCTGCTGGGTGGCGCCGATCGCGAGCCGCTCCACGACGCCGTCGACGGGCGCGGTGATGGCCGCTTCCATCTTCATCGCCTCGATCGACGCGACCGGCTCACCCGCACGCACGGTGACCCCGACCTCCACCTTGAGCGAGACCACACCCGAGAACGGTGCCGCGACCTGACCGGGCTTGGCGGTGTCGGCCTTCTCGACCTCGTGGGCATCGACCGCGATGGATCGATCCCTCACGAACACCGGGCGCAACTGGCCGTTCAGAGTGGTCATGACCGTGCGCATGCCGCGATCGTCTGCCTCACCGATGGCTTCGAGACCGACGTACAACTGCACGCCGCGGTCGATCTCGACCAGGTGCTCCTGGCCCTGCACGAGACCGTAGAGGTAGTCGCTGGTGTCGAGCACCGACAGGTCGCCGAAGACCTCGCGCTGCTGGGCGAACTCCCGCGTCGGCACGGGGAACAGCAGCGAGTTCAGTCGTTCGCGTCGCTCCAGGCTCGAGCCGGCCAAAGCCTTCTCGTCGTCGGAGGAGATCTCGGTGAGGCCGAGGCGTACTTCGCGCCCGGCGAGCACCTTGGTCCGGAAGGGTTCCGGCCACCCGCCGGGGAGGTCGCCCAGTTCGCCCGCCATGAAGCCCACGACCGAGTCCGGCACGTCGTACTTCTCGGGGTTCGCCTCGAAGTCCGCCGGATCGGCGCGGACAGCGGCGAGATGCAGCGCGAGGTCGCCGACGACCTTCGACGACGGCGTCACCTTCGGCACACGACCGAGGATGCGATCGGCGGCGGCGTACATGTCCTCGATGAGCTCGAAGTCGTCCGCCAGACCGAGGGCCTTGGCCTGCTGACGCAGGTTGGAGAGCTGCCCGCCCGGGATCTCGTGGTGGTACACCCGACCGGTGGGGCCGGGCAGGCCGGACTCGAACGGCGCGTACTGGTTGCGCACCGCCTCCCAGTACGGCTCGAGATCGGAGACGGCATCCAGATCGATGCCGCTGTCGCGATCCGTATGGACCAGGGCCGCCACGAGCGACGACAACGAGGGCTGGCTCGTCGTGCCCGACAGCGGTGCGGATGCCGCGTCCACCGCGTCGACGCCGGCCGCACTGGCCGCGAGCAGGGTCGCGAGCTGTCCGCCGGGGGTGTCATGGGTGTGCAGATGCACCGGCAGGTCGAAGCGCTCGCGCAGCGCCGTCACCAGCTTGGCCGCTGCGGCCGGACGCAGCAGGCCTGCCATGTCCTTGATCGCGAGTACGTGCGCTCCGGCGTCCACGATCTGCTCGGCGAGGCCGAGGTAGTAGTCCAGCGTGTAGAGGTCTTCGGCAGGGTTCAGCAGATCGCCCGTGTAGCAGACGGCGACCTCGGCGATCGAGGTGCCGGTGGCGCGCACGGCGTCGATGGCCGGCCGCATCTGCGAGACGTCGTTGAGGGCGTCGAAGATGCGGAAGATGTCGACGCCGCTCGTGGCCGCCTCTGAGACGAACGCCTCGGTGACCGCGCTGGGGTACGGCGTGTAGCCGACGGTGTTCCGGCCGCGCAGCAGCATCTGGATGTTGATGTTCGGCAGCGCAGCGCGCAGCTTGTCGAGTCGCTCCCACGGGTCCTCACCGAGGAACCGGAGTGCGACGTCGTAGGTCGCGCCGCCCCATGCCTCCACCGACAGAAGTTCCGGGGTGAGACGGGCGAGGTAGGGAGCGGCCGCGACGAGATCGCGTGTGCGCACGCGGGTGGCGAGCAACGACTGATGCGCGTCGCGGAACGTGGTGTCGGTGATGGCCAGCGCGCTCTGTGCGCGCAGGTTCGCGGCGAAGCCCTCCGGCCCCAGCTCGAGCAGCCGCTGACGGGAACCCGCGACCGGCTCGGCGTGCAGATCGACGGCCGGCAGCTTGGTCACGGGATCGGCGACACCGGGGTGCGCACCGTTCGGCTTGTTGACGGTGACGTCGACCAGCCAGTTCAGCAGCTTCGTTCCCCGGTCCTTCGAGACCCTGCCCTGGAGCAGGTCGGGGCGCTCGTCGATGAACGACGTGCTGACATCGCCGGAGACGAACGCCTCGTCTGCCAGCAGCGCTTCCAGGAAAGGGATATTCGTGGAGACACCGCGGATGCGGAACTCCGCCAGGGCACGACGCGCACGGCCGACCGCGGCTTCGAAGTCGCGTCCGCGGCAGGTCAGCTTGGAGAGCATCGAGTCGAAGTGGGGACTGATCTGCGCTCCCTGGTGCACGGTGCCGCCGTCGAGGCGGATGCCGGCACCGCCGGGCGAACGGTAGGTCGTGATCTTGCCCGTGTCGGGGCGGAAACCCTGTGTGGGGTCCTCGGTCGTGATGCGGCACTGCAGCGCAGCGCCGCGCAGACGAATGTCACCCTGCTGCAGACCGAGGTCTGCGAGGGACTCGCCGGCGGCGATCCGCATCTGGGACTGCACCAGGTCGACGTCGGTGACCTCTTCGGTCACCGTGTGCTCGACCTGGATGCGCGGGTTCATCTCGATGAAGACGACCTCGCCCGTGCGCTCCCCCGCTGTCTCGAGCAGGAACTCCACGGTTCCGGCGTTCTCGTAGCCGATCGATCGGGCGAACGCGATCGCGTATCCGTGCAGAGCGGTGCGGATGCTGTCGTCGAGGTTCGGTGCCGGCGCGATCTCGACGACCTTCTGGTGCCGGCGCTGCACCGAGCAGTCGCGTTCGAACAGGTGCACGGTCTCGCCGGTCTTGTCCGCGAGGATCTGCACCTCGATGTGACGGGGGCGCACGACCGCCTGCTCCAGGAACATCCGGGCGTCCCCGAAGGCGCTCTCCGCTTCGCGCATGGCCTCGGCCAGCGCGGGGGCGAGTTCGCCCTTCGTCTCGACGCGGCGCATGCCTCGGCCACCACCACCGGCGACGGCCTTCGCGAAGACCGGGAAGCCGATGCCGTCGGCCTGGGCGACCAGCTCCTCCACGTCGGATGACGCCTCGGTGGACCGCAGCACGGGGACTCCGGCCTCGATCGCGTGATGCTTGGCCTCGACCTTGTTGCCGGCCATCTCGAGCACCTTCGACGGCGGTCCGATGAAGACGATGCCGTTCGCCGCGGCCTTCTCGGCGAGTTCGGGGTTCTCCGAGAGGAATCCGTATCCGGGGTAGATCGCGTCGGCTCCCGATTCGAGAGCGACGCGGATGATCTCGTCGACGTCGAGGTAAGCGCGCACGGGGTGGCCGCGCTCACCGATCTCATACGCCTCATCGGCCTTGAGCCGATGCTGCGAGCCCCTGTCCTCATAGGGGAACACCGCGACCGTGCGCGCCCCGACTTCGAACGCGGCTCTGAACGCGCGGATTGCGATCTCACCGCGGTTGGCCACAAGGATCTTCTGGAACATGCACACCTCTGATGACTCGTTGTACGCCGTTTACGACGCTCACGGGGCGGGGCTGAGTGTTCTCCAAGCCTAGGGGACGGTAACGTGGTGTCCGTGCACGTACTCAGCGTCAGCTCTCTCAAGGGAGGCGTCGGCAAGACGACCGTGACTCTCGGACTGGCCTCAGCGGCTTTCGCCCGAGGCGTCCGGACCCTCGTCGTCGACCTCGACCCGCAATCCGATGTGTCCACAGGCATGGACATCCAGGTCGCCGGACGACTCAACATCGCCGATGTCCTGGCGAACCCGAAGGAGAAAGTCGTCCGACAGGCGATCACCTCCAGCGGCTGGGCGAAGGTGCACCCCGGCACGATCGATGTGCTCATCGGCAGCCCTTCCGCGATCAACTTCGACGGCCCGCACCCGAGCGTGCGAGATGTCTGGAAGCTCGAGGAGGCACTGGCCGCGGTCGAGAGCGACTACGACCTGGTGCTGGTCGACTGCGCACCGTCCCTGAACGCCCTCACCCGCACGGCATGGGCTGCGAGCGACCGCGTCATGGTGGTCACCGAGCCCGGGCTGTTCTCCGTGGCGGCCGCCGACCGTGCGCTGCGCGCGATCGAGGAGATCCGTCGCGGCCTCTCCCCCCGCCTTCAGCCGCTCGGCATCGTCGTCAACCGCGTGCGCCCGCAGTCGATCGAGCACCAGTTCCGCATCAAGGAACTGCGCGACATGTTCGGCCCGCTGGTGCTGTCGCCCCAGCTGCCGGAGCGCACCTCGCTGCAGCAGGCGCAGGGTGCCGCGAAGCCGCTGCACATCTGGCCGGGAGACTCCGCTCAGGAGCTCGCAGCCGACTTCGACCTTCTCCTGGACCGGATCATCCGCACGGGCCGCGTGCCGGTGCCTGAGGCCGGACCTCAGGCCTGAGCGGCACCGCACGAAAAACGGG
>NZ_JBLVOB010000006.1:777069-797474 GCF_053543555.1 Microbacterium xerophyticum
CGCTTCGCGCCCCCCGCGCCGAGTTCGTCGACGGGGTCGGGCGCGGTGGGGTCGAACTCCACGAGCGTCGATTCGACCTCGCGCAGCACCTTGCCCACGGCGATGCCGAAGACGCCCTGGCCGCGGCTGACGAGGTCGATGACCTCGTCGTTCGACGTGCACAGGTAGACGGACGCGCCGTCGCTCATCAGAGTGGTTCCGGCCAGGTCGCGGATGCCTGCGGCACGCAGCTGCTCGACCGCGATGCGGATCTGCTGCAGCGAGATGCCGGTGTCGAGCAGACGCTTGACGAGCTTGAGCACGAGGATGTCGCGGAAGCCGTACATGCGCTGCGATCCAGATCCGCTCGCGCCGCGGACGGTGGGCTCCACCAGTTCGGTACGTGCCCAGTAGTCGAGCTGACGGTACGTGATGCCGGCGGCGCGAGCAGCGACAGCACCGCGGTACCCGACCTCGTCATCCATCGCGGGCAGACCGTCCGTGAAGAGGAGTTCGGTGACGAACCGCGGGTCGCCTGACAGCTCATCCGCATTCATATGAAGTCCTCCCTGAAGCAATTAACTCCACGCTAGAGCAGTGCCCCGGCACCGGCAATGACATCCGCCCATCGGCGAAGGTGTGTCGCAACCAGTTCGTTACGAAAGCACTCGGGTGAGGGCTTCCCTGACGAAGAGCGAGCGCACTTCGTCGATCTTCGTCGCGAGCTCGGGCGCCATCTCGCGCGCCTTGCCCCTGGATGTGGCATCCGTTCGTCGCAGCAGAGCCGACATCGCCGATTCGATCAGCGACACCTCGCGTTCCGCGCTCTGACGCAGCGTGCGCAGGTGACGCGGCTCGATCCCGTGGCGGTCGAGCGCGACGAGGCCGCGCAGCAGGGTGACCGTCGTCTCCGGATACGTCTCGGCCGCCGCGATGATGCCCGTGCTGATGGCGTCGTTCAGGATCTGCGGGCCTGCTCCGGCTGCCGAGAGCAGCTCATCGCGCCGATAGCGCCTCGGCGCGGGGGTGATCGACGGCGGTGGCGGGAACGCGGCTGCGGAGTCACCGTTCGCCTCGGCCTCGTCCAACTGCTCGCGGATGACGCTCAACGGCAGGTAGTGGTCGCGTTGCAGGGTGAGCCCGAGGCGCAGCCTGTCGATGTCCGCCTGCGAGAACTTGCGGTAGCCGGAGTCGGTGCGCGACGGGCTGACGATGCCCTGCACCTCGAGGAAACGCAGCTTGCTGGAGGTGAGATCGGGGAACTCTGGAGTGAGGCGGGCGAGTACCTGACCGATACTCAGAAGACCCGCGGACGCAGAGCGATCGCGGGCGTGAAGCGCCACCATCAGTCGTTCGCCGCCGGGAAGTCAGCGGTCGAGGCGAAGAAGTTCAGCCGGAACTTGCCGACTCGCAGTTCGTAGCCGTTCTCCAGTGTGCTGCGATCGACGCGCTCACCGTTGACGTACGTGCCGTTGAGCGAGCGCTGATCGGTGATCTCGAAGGTATGGCCGTTGCGGGTGATCTCCGCGTGACGACGCGAGACCGTGACGTCGTCGAAGAAGATGTCGGCCTCGGGGTGACGCCCGATGGTGGTGACGTCGGTGTCGAGCAGGTAGCGGGCCCCCGCCAGCGCGCCGGAGCGGACGAGCAGTAGTGCGGATCCGGCGGGCAGTGCCGCGATCGCTGTCTGCTCCACGTCGGTGAGCTCTGCGCCGAAGGGCACGAAGGAGAGATCGGAGTCGTGGCCGAAGGTCTGCGTCGCGTCGTGCCTCTGTTCGCCGCCGCGATGAATTGCGGCGTCGCCTGCTGATCGGCTGTCGTTGTCTGTCACGGTGGCCCTCCTCGTGAGTCCAGACTAACTGATCACACGCCGCCGCCGGGAGGGTCTGTGCGAGTCAGCGCTCACACACCGGGGTTTCCTATGCTGGGACTGTGCGCACCCTCACAGTTCGACGTTCCCCCGCCCCGATCCTGCTGGCCGCGACGCTGCTCGCCGCCTTCCTCGTGCTCTTCGCGTGGCCCCAGCCCGCAGCGGCCCATGACTCCCTCATCGACTCGAACCCGGCCGCGGACTCGACCGTCGAGACGCTTCCCGACGAGCTCTCACTGACCTTCAGCGCCGCACTCATCGGCGGCGACGGCTCCACCGACGTCGTCGTGACCGACGCCGAGGGCAACGATGTGACCGACGGGGAGGCGACTCTGGACGGCGCCATGGTCGTCCAGCCGCTCGCCTCGGGCGGAACCGCCGGTCAGTACCACGTGATCTGGAAGGTCGTCTCCAGCGACGGGCACCCGACCTCCGGCGAGTTCGGGTTCAGTGTGAGCACCGGTGCGGCAGGAGATGCGCCGCCCGCTGCAGAGCCGACGACCGAGCCGGAAGAGACCACGACGGCCGCCCCCACGGTGCCGGCTGCCGAGGATCCGAGCATGACCTCCGGGTTCTCGATCTCCGCGCCCTGGATCATCGGCGGCGCAGTGGTGCTGCTGATCGCGGCGTTCATCATCTTCATGGTCGTCCGCGGCAGGCGCGGATCATCGGGCCCTCGTTCCGATTCCGACGCCCCTGCAGAGCGATAGGCTTTAGACATGCCACATTTCGACGTCGTCATCCTCGGCGCGGGCCCCGGCGGGTACGTCGCCGCAGTCCGCAGCGCACAGCTCGGTCTGAAGACCGCGGTCATCGAAGAGAAGTACTGGGGCGGTGTCTGCCTCAACGTCGGCTGCATCCCTTCCAAGGCTCTCCTGAAGAACGCAGAGCTCGCCCACACGCTGAACCACAAGGCCGAGTTCTTCGGCATCTCCGGTGAGTTCACGATCGACTTCGGCAAGGCGTTCGACCGCTCGCGCGAGGTCGCCAACGGCCGGGTCAAGGGCATCCACTTCCTCATGAAGAAGAACAAGGTGACCGAGTTCGACGGACGCGGAACCTTCACCGGCCCGAAGGCCATCTCCGTGGCCAAGGCCGATGGCACGACCGAAGAGGTCACGTTCGACAACGCGATCATCGCGACCGGCTCGAAGGTGCGCCTGCTGCCTGGCGTCGAGCTCAGCGAGAACGTCGTCACGTACGAGGAGCAGATCCTCAGCCGCGAGCTGCCCGACTCGATCGTCATCGTCGGCGCGGGCGCCATCGGCATGGAGTTCGCCTACGTCCTCACCAACTACGGCGTGAAGGTCACGATCATCGAGTTCCTCGACCGCGCACTCCCCAACGAGGATGCCGACGTGTCGAAGGAGATCACGAAGCAGTACAAGAACTACGGCGTCGACATCCTCACCTCCACCAAGGTCGAGAAGGTCGTCGACAACGGCTCGTCCGTCACGGTCACCTACACCGGCAAGGACGGCAACCAGGCCTCGATCGAGGCCGGCAAGGTGCTCATGTCCGTCGGCTTCGCGCCGAACGTCGAGGGCTTCGGACTCGAGGCGACCGGTGTGAAGCTCACCGAGCGCGGCGCGATCGACATCGACGATCACATGAAGACGAACGTCGACGGGATCTACGCGATCGGCGACGTCACCGCGAAGCTGCAGCTCGCGCACGTCGCGGAGGCACAGGGTGTCGTCGCGGCCGAGACCATCGGCGGGGCAGAGACCCAGACGCTGGGTGACTACCGGATGATGCCGCGTGCGACGTTCTGCTCGCCGCAGGTCGCCTCGTTCGGCCTCACCGAGCAGCAGGCCAAGGACGAGGGCCGCGAGATCAAGGTCTCGACCTTCCCCTTCATGGCCAACGGCAAGGCGCACGGCCTCGGCGAGCCCGTGGGCTTCGTCAAGCTGATCGCGGATGCCGAGCACCTCGAGCTCATCGGGGCGCACATGATCGGCCCCGACGTCTCCGAGCTCCTGCCCGAGCTGACGCTGGCGCAGAAGTGGGACCTCACCGCTCTCGAGCTCGCCCGCAACGTGCACACGCACCCGACGCTGTCGGAAGCCCTGCAGGAGGGCTTCCACGGCCTCGCCGGCCACATGATCAACTTCTGATCGGCCCGCACAGACCGGACAAGAAGAACCCGGCTTCCGAATTCGATTCGGAAGCCGGGTTCTTCTTCATTCCTGTCCTATCGCGGGAACTCTGCAAGGGTCTCGGCCACGACCTGGCCGACCACTTCGGTCGCGGCATCCCTGTCGGCGGGAACCAGTCCGATCCGCGTCCGACGGTCGAGCACATCATCGGAATCCAGCGCTCCTTCGCCGCGCACCGCGAACGCCACCTCGGCGCGGATGACGTCGATGCCCTCGGCCACGCGCCCCGCGCCGCCTGAGCCGCCCGCCGCGAGGACTGCTGCGGCTTCCGCCCCATAGCGTGCACGGAGAGTCGCCGACGAACGACGGAAGGCGCCCGGGTCCGCGATCGGCACCGGCGAACCGGATGCTCCGACGAGCGGCAGACGATCGGTGCGGCACCCTGGGTCGTCGATGCCTGCCTGCCGGCAGGCGAGGTCGACGGCATCCTTCGCCATGGCGCGATACGTCGTGAGCTTGCCGCCGAGGATGCCGACGGCGCCGTTCGACGACACCTCGACGCGGTGACGACGGGAGATGTCCGCAGTCGAGTCGCCGGTACCGGATGCGACGAGAGGACGGAGTCCGGCGAACGATCCGCGAACGTCGTTGCGCGTGAGGGGACGCTCCAGCACGCGTGACAGCGTGGTCAGCAGGAAGTCGATCTCGTCATCGGTCGGCGAAGGCACGTCCGGAATCGGATCGGGGGCGTCCACATCCGTGAGTCCGACGATGACTCGTCCGAGCTGGGTGGGCAGGGCGAACACGAAACGACTGACCGATCCGGGGTGCGGGGCGGTCAGCGCAGCGGTCGGATGGCCGAGGGCCGCAGCATCCAGGACGATGTGGGTTCCCCTGCTGGGCCGGAGGCGGATGTCGGGATCGAGCTCTGCCGCCCACACGCCTGCGGCGTTGACGACGGCGCGGGCGCGCACCCGCAGCGAGCCACCGCCCAGCACGTCCTCCAGGGTCGCACCGTCGCCATCGATGTCCGTCACTCGCGTGCGGGTGAGGATCTTCGCGCCATGGGCAGCCGCGGTCCTGGCGATCGCCGTCACGAGCCGGGCGTCGTCGATCAGCTGACCGTCGGAGGCGACCATCCCGCCCCGCAGCCCGCGCCTGCTCAGAGCGGGGAACATGCCGATCGACTCCCCCACCGAGGCGCGATGCGGATGCGGCAGCACGTCACCTGGCGTACGGGCGAAGCGGCGCAACCCGTCGCCGAGCAGGAATCCGATGCTCCCGACGGTGCGCTGTCTGAACGACACACCGTCCACGAACGGGAGCAGTTGCGGCAGCGGCCGGATGAGGTGCGGCGCGATGCGCGTCATGAGCAGGTGGCGCTCGACGGCGCTCTCGCGGGCGACCGCCAGATCTCCGGATGCGAGGTAGCGCAGCCCGCCGTGCACCAGTTTCGAGCTCCACCTGCTAGTGCCGAATGCGAGATCGTGCGCCTCGGCGAGGACGACGGAGAGTCCACGGCTCGCGGCATCCAACGCCACTCCGACGCCGGTCACGCCGCCGCCGATCACGAGCAGGTCGACCTCTCCGCCGTCGGCGAGCGTCTCCAGGTCGCGAGCGCGTCTCGAGACGTTCAGCATGGACGAGGCCCTGACCCCGCCGGCGGCTTCCTCGTTCCCCCCTCGTCGACTCATGCGAGCAGATACCCCTCCACGGCGCGGGTGAGCTCCCGCTCCCACTCCGCGGCGCCGATCAAGGACGAGACCGCATGGTGCGAGAGGAGGGCGGACTGCACGATGAGCAGCAGCATGACCGACATGTCGCCCGGATCCCCTTCGCGGACCGTGCCTCCGGTCTGACCACGGGCGATGGCGAGCTCGAGCCAGCGCAGCATCGCACGTTGGCTGGATCCGACCCGCTCGAGGCTGTACTGCGTGAACGCCTCCGGCTCTCGATCCAGCAGCCGCCCGAAGACGGGGTCGTGACGGAAGAGTTCGGCGAAGCGCATCACTTCTGCCACGAGCTGCGCGCCGGTGCGCACATCAGTCGACATCCTCATGATGATCGACACGGTCTGCCTGAGCAGAGCCGCACGCACCACCTCATCGGTGCCGGCCCATCGCCGGTAGATGGTCGGCCGGCTCACACGCGCGTCGCGTGCGAGTTCCGCGATCGTGAACCCGCCGGTCCCGCGCGATGCGATCAGGTCGGATGCTACGTCGAGCAGACGCGCGTCGACCTCGTCCCACACGGGTGGTTCGAATGCGCCGGCTGACACCATGACTGCTTGACGATCTTCCATGATGTGTCACACTGTAACGCATGACGACGGAGACGACACCGGCATCGACGACGAGCTGGAACGGCTGGGGCGATCCCGCGTTAGCCAAGGACCTTCCCCTGGCCGTGCGCGCGCTGCTGCCCACGATCCTCGGACGCATCCGCCGCCCCGAACCGCCGACCGCGCTGGCCGACGTCGTCGTGGCCGCCTCCGCTCTCACTGAGCAGGATCGCGCCGGCCTGATCTCGATCGTCGGCGACGATGCGCTTCACAGCGATGATGAGGCGCGCATCCGCCACTCCGGTGGACGATCGACGCCCGATCTCCTTCGCCTCCGGCAAACGCATCAGGCGGTTCCGGACGCGGTCGTCTCGCCTGGTGATCACGATGAGGTGCTCCGCGTGCTCGGTTTCTCGTCGGAACATGACATCGCCGTGATCCCGTTCGGCGGCGGGACCAGCGTCGTCGGCGCCCTCGCACCCGAGCGCGGCGGTCATCGCGCCGTCATCTCCCTGGATCTTCGGCGTCTGAGCGGATCGCTGCACTTCGACGAGATCAGCGGCGAAGCCCGGTTCCTGGCAGGGACCACAGGCCCGGAGGCCGAGCGGCTGCTGACGGCGCACGGCTTCGAACTCGGACACTTTCCGCAGAGCTTCCTCTACGCGACACTCGGAGGGTTCGCATCGGCGCGCTCGTCCGGCCAGAACTCCGCCGGCAACGGCCGATTCGACACGATGGTCACCGCGCTGCGCGTCGCGACGCCCACCGGCGAGATCTCGCTCGGCGGGGCACCGGGGTCGGCCGCCGGTCCGGATCTGATGCGCCTCTTCCTCGGAGCCGAGGGCATCCTCGGCGTCATCACCGAGCTGAGCGTGCGGGTGCATCCGCTGCCCGAGACCCGCCGATACGAGGGATGGACCTTCCCTGACTTCGAACGCGGCGCCGATGCACTCCGCCTCGTGGCACAGCTCGCCACAGGACCGACGGTCATCCGGCTCTCCGACGTGGCCGAGACCGGGATCGGTCTCGCGCAGCACGGGCGCGTTGGCAAAGCCCTGGCGAAGGGATGCAGTGCGGTCACCGTGTTCGAAGGAGATGCCGCATCCGTCGCAGAACGTCACGAGCGCACGGCACGCGTGCTCACCGGCGCCGGTGGACGCCCGACCGGGCCGGCCTCTGCGGAGGAATGGGCGCGCGGACGATTCGGGGCCCCCTACCTGCGCGATGCACTGCTGGATCACGGTGCCTTCTGCGAGACGCTGGAGACCGCAGCCACCTGGGCGGACCTCCCCCGTCTGAAGGCTGCCGTCACCGACGCCATCCGCTCCGGATTCGGCGAGCACGGCTCGAAATCGCTGATCATGTGCCACATCTCGCACATCTACCCCACCGGTGCGGCGTTGTACTTCACGATCATCGGGAACCTGCGCGGCGATGTGCTCGACGAGTGGAACCGCATCAAAGCGGGCGTGAACGACGCGATCCTCGCACACGGGGGCACCATCAGCCATCATCACGGGGTGGGGCGGGACCACGCGCCCTGGTTCTCGCGCGTGGGCGGCGAGGGCGGGATCCGTCTGCTGCGTGCGGTGAAGGACGAAGTCGACCCCTCCGGGATCATGAATCCTGGGGCACTGCTGCCGGCAGTCGCCCGCGCGAGGAGCTGACATGCGGCATGTCTTCGTCCTCGCCAATCCCGAATCAGGACGCGGCAGAGGAACCGCTGCCCGCGATGCCGCGGTCGCACGCCTGCGTGAACTCGGCCTGCGTGTCTCGGAGCGCACAGGATCATCCGTCGACGACACCAGACGATTCGCCGTCGAAGCGGTCGCTGCACGACCGGACGCCCTCGTGATCGTCGGCGGCGACGGAACCCTGGCGATCGTGCTCGATGTGCTCGTCGGCTCCGGCATCCCACTCGTGCTGGTGCCGGCCGGCACGGGCAACGATCTCGCACGTGCTCTCGGCATCCCCTTCGGATCCCCCGATTCCGCCGCCGTCGCCGCGATGGCCGCCGCGCACGGAGTCTCCCGGTCTCTCGACGTCGGAGAAGCGATCTGCCCCGACGGCGCCGCGCATTTCCTCACCGTCGCCGCCCTCGGCTTCGACGCCAAGGTGAGTGAGCGCACCAATTCCCTCCGCTGGCCGCGCGGCCGGGCCCGTTACTACCTGGCGATGGTCATCGAGCTGATCCGCTTGAGACCCATGGCATTCGCCTTGCGCGCCGACGGCGCCGAGATTGCGCTCTCGCACGGCACGCTGATCGCCGTCGGCAACACCCGCAGCTACGGCGGCGGGATGCCCGTGTGCCCGCAGGCCGATCCGCATGACGGCCTCTTCGATGTCGTCCACGTCGCGCCCGTCGGCAGGATCACCTTGATCGGGCTTCTGCCGCGGCTGCTGCGCGGCACGCATGTGCGACTGCCGCAGGTGACGACCCTGCGCGCCGCCGAGGTCGACGTCTCCGCTCCCGGACTCGTCGTCTATGCCGACGGCGAGCGCATCGGGTCCGAGAGCGTCAAGATCCGCGTGATCCCCGCCGCGCTCAGCATCCTGCTGCCCTCCGCCGATGGCGATCACGAGACCCCCGACCCGCGGAAGACGCACTGATGAACGAACGCTTCGATCACGACGTCGTGATCATCGGCTCTGGCTTCGGCGGCTCTGTGGCTGCCCTGCGATCGGTGGAGAAGGGCTACCGCGTGCACGTGTACGAAGCCGGACGCCGCTTCGAGGACGACGACTTCGCGAAGACCTCATGGGATGTCAGGCGTTATCTGTGGGCACCCGCCCTCGGATGCTTCGGCGTGCAGCGCATCCACAAACTGCCTCACGTCATGATCCTCGCCGGGGCCGGCGTCGGCGGCGGATCGCTCAACTACGCGAACACGCTCTACCGGCCCGGCGCTGAGTTCTTCGTCGATGCGCGCTGGCCCGACGGATTCGATTGGGAGAGAGAACTCGATCCGCACTATGCGACGGCACGGCGGATGCTGGGCGTCGTGGAGCATTACCCCCACACCGGCCCCGTCGAGCGGATCATGGCCGGGGCCGCCGAGGACCTCGGCGTGGGCAGCACGTTCCGCCACGCGCCGGTCGGCGTGTACTTCGGCACGCCGGGTGTGACCGCGCCCGACCCCTACTTCTCGGGCGACGGCCCTGCACGCACCGGATGCACGCTGTGCGGCAACTGCATGGTGGGCTGTCGTGTCGGAGCGAAGAACACTCTGGCGAAGAACTACCTCGCCCTCGCCGAACGGCGTGGTGTCACGATCGAACCGTTGCGCACGGTCGTCGAGGTGAAGCCACTGACCGGCGGCGGCTACCGAGTGACGACTGTGCGCAGCGGAGCGTGGGTCCGACGACCGCGCACCGTGACGGCGGAACAGGTCGTGTTCGCCGGCGGCACCTGGGGAACGCAATCGCTCCTGCACCGGATGAAGGCGACCGGTGCGCTCCCCCTGCTGCCCGATTCCCTCGGGCACCTCACCCGGACCAACTCCGAGGCGCTCGACGGCGCCATCTCGGTCGCCGTACCCGACGATGTCGGCCTCGCGGACGGCGTCGCGATCACGACCTCCTTCCACGTCGACGAGCGCACTCACGTGGAGAACGTGCGATACGGTCCCGGGTCGAACCTGATGGGTATGCTCGCTACCGGGCTGGTAGACGGAGGCCGTCCGCTCTTCGCCCGGCTGGGCTCGCTGATCGGCCAGGTGCTCCGCGCTCCCCTCACCGCGCTCCGGCTCGGCTCCCTGCGGCGCTGGAGCGAGCGCGGCATCATCGCGCTCGTCATGCAGACCGCGGACAACTCGCTCACGCTCTCGGTGAAACGGCGCTTCGGCCGCTACCACCTCACCAGCGCGCAGGGCGAGGGCGAGCCGAATCCCTCGTATCTGCCGGGCGCGCACCTCGCCGCCAGGGCGATCGCGGCTCGGCTCGAGAAGGAAGGCGGTATACGGACCGAGGCACGCGGCTCGTGGCCGGAGGTGTTCGGCATACCGTTGACCGCGCATTTCCTCGGCGGCGCGATCGTCTCCGCCTCCCCGCAACACGGTGTCGTCGACGCGTACCACCGCATCTGGGGCTATCCGGGGCTGCACGTCGTCGACGGCGCCGCCGTACCGGCCAACCCGGGGGTGAACCCCTCCCTGACGATCACCGCGATGGCTGAGCGGGCCATGGCGCGCTGGCCGGCGCACGGAGAACAGGATTCACGGCCGCCGCAGCAGTACTGAGCGGAGCGGCCTCACTCCGACCCGACGAAGTCGGCGAGCTCGTTCGCGACCGCCGTGCCTTCCCGAGCGAACAGCGCAGGCTGCCCGAGAGGAGCGGCGACGGTGACGTGGACGACCTCGGCCGTGTCGCCGTATCGCTCTCCCGACCAGATGTGACGCCAGTGGCCCGGTGGCAGCACGATTTCAACCGTCTCGGCACCCGGTTCGAGCACGGGCGCGAGCAGCACGTCGGGTCCCAACTGCAGTTCGTCATCGGCGCCGCCATTCAGCTCTTCGTCGGGATCGAGCATCCAGGGATGCTGTGCTCCGGCGGCGAGCGGTCCCTCGGCTGCCAGACGATCCCGCTCGGGTGCGAGCGCGACGAACAACCGGGTGAGGCGACCGAGTCTCGCGGCGAGCTCTGCATCCTCTGCCGGTTGTGCGGCGAAAGCCGGCCGGTTGCCCTCGTGGGTGCGGAACACCGGCTGCAGCACGGATGCCTCGGCCCATCGCAGCACGAGTTCATCATCGCGAGCGACATCGGGCAGCACCGGCAGATCGACGCCCGTGTAACCACCGATGTCGCCGTGCACCTGCGTCATGCCGCTTGCAGCCAGTGACTGCGTGAGGGTCACGGTCGAGGCAAGTCCGTCGGTGCGCGACCAGTCCTGCGTCTGATCACCGAGCCAGAGCGCATCGGCGAGGCCCGCGGACGTGGTACCCCCGCTGCGGTGCCAGACGAATCCGTCCTCGGTCAGACCGGCGATCTCCATGGCACGCTGGTTCACCTCCTGCCACAGCACCGGCCACCGCACGCGCCAGTCGATCCCGGAGCCACCGGCGAGCACAGCATCCGGCGGCGGCCCCTCCGCGAAGTCCGCCATCCAGCCGGACGCCCCGGCGCCGGCGACCTCGTCTGCGATGACCTCGGCGAACCACTCCCGAGCAGCGGGATTCGACAGATCCACGGTGGCGGCGGTGAACCCGTGCTGATCGGCATCGAGCACGCTCCCGTCCGCGGCGAGCGCGAGATAGCCGGCCGATTCCGCCTCTGAATACAGATCGCGACCGCCTCGCGAGGCGGATGCCGCACCGCTGTCGACCGAGAGCGAGGGATTCACATAGGTGAGAACTCGGATGCCCTGGTCATCGAGTTCTGCGATCAGCTCTTCCCAATCGGGGTACTGGCGCCCGTCGAGGCTCCAGTTCCACTGCAGTCTTTCGCCGAAGCCGGTCGTGCGCCGTCCCACCCAGTCCTGCAACCACACCGCGGCAAGCGGCACGCCTGCCGACTGCAGTGTCTCGATCTTCATCCGCACCTCGTCCGTGCCGCCCTGGAGACCTGCGATGAGTCCAGTGGCCGTCCACGGTGGAGGCGGCGCAGCCGCGCCGGCCCATTCGGATTGGATCGCCAGCGCCTGCGACGGAGTCTCGGCGGCCGCCAGCGCGAAGGTCGCCGTGCCGTCCCACACCTCCCAGGTTATCCTGTCGTCGGAGCGCAGGTCGACGGACGATATCGCGTCGCCGCGGTACGCCACGCTGCGCGCTGCGTCGGTGACGCCGACGGCACTGGTGAGATACGTCGTGTCCTGACCGCCGGCGGCACTCGCGGCGAGATCGACGAGCAGCGACAAGGGTTGCTCCCCGCGTCCGATGCCCTGCTCGCGGGGGACGAGTGCCACACGCGTACCGCGCAGATCCCATCCGGACGACTGCGCACCCAAGCCGTGCACACCCTCTTCCGCTCCGAGCGCCGCAGCAAAGTACAGCCGATCAGCGACGGGGTCGATCCGCACCGACACCTCCAGACGTCCCGGCGCAGCCTCACTCATGCGCATCTCCCAATCGAGGGCTCCGTCGCCCTCGAGGGTCCCTTCGAGAACGAGCGAGCCATCCGCGTCGGGGTGCACGGTCGTGATTCGCTGGTCCGCCCATCGCTGCGTCAGGCGGTCGCTGACGCGCAGCAGGCCGAGGTCGTCGATGATGTTCGATGCTCCCTCTGCCGCGGCGAGGAACCCCTCGCCATGCGGGCTCTCCCAGACCGTGGTCGCCGCGCTGGGATGCGTGACGCTGAGCCCCGTGTCAAGTCGCACCGTGAACGCGCCGACGCTCCACTCGCCCTCGGCACCCTCAACGATCAGGTCGCCCCTTGGCGCATCGGCGAGGGCTGTGGACGGCTGCGGAAGCTTCACCACGATGAAGACAGTTCCCACCATCAGCGCGACGACGACGAGCGCCAACGACGCGAGACCTATCCGACGTCCGATACGTGCGCGACGTGGCGGAACAGCGGCGGCGTCGGTCACACGCTGAAGTATAGGGTGCCCCTCACAGACCGCGCATGGTGATCAGATCCGCGGCGCTGCGGCGCAGCGGAGGCGATCCGAGTGCCCTGATCACCGCGTTGCGGGTGCCAAGGCCGACACCGTGGGCCGGCTCCCCCATGCTCATGTAGAACCACGAACGCCGCTGGGCCCGAGCGGCCGAGCGCAGCGCGCGTCGTCCGTAGGCACGGAAGTCGGGCTCAGTGCCTCCCGACGACTTCTCGATGGCCGCCGCGAGGTGCCGCGCGGCGTTCCACCCGAGGTTCATGCCCTGACCACCGATCGGACTCGTCTCATGAAGGGCGTCACCGAGGAGTACGACACGGCCAACGCCCGCACGCGCCGCACGATGCTGTCGCGCGCGAAACGGCGTCGGCGGGAGCGCGAGGTCGGGCCGGATCCCGGTGCGCTCCTCGATCTCCTGCGAGAACGCCGCCTCATCGCGCAGCCGCTGCAGCGGATCGGCCACCACCCAGCGTCTGCGTCCCTCCGGGAGAGGAAAGGACTCCACGATGCCGGCGGGCTCGCAGTACAGGCTCACCCTCCTGCCCGGCTCATCGTCGGCGACGTCCGCCATCGCATACGTGCCGCTGCCGCGCGTCTCCCGCCACTCGACGCCCAGGCGGCGGCGTACCCCGCTGCGCACCCCGTCCGCTGCGACGACGATGGATGCGGTGACCTCCCTGGCCACGCCCTCCGACTCGACCGCCAGGCGTACGACCTCACCCTCATCACGGACGTCGCTCACCGCATGACCGAGATGCACAGCATCCGGCTGCAGATCGGCGAGGCGCTCCGAGAGCAGCGCATGCGTGCGGCGCTGCGGAAGGATCAGCACCTGCTGGCGAGGAGTGAAGGAGACCGAGGCGAGCACGCGGCCTCCGCAGAGCACATCGCCCCCGTCCAGCGCCAGCGCCAGGCGTGCGGCCTCCGCTCCCACTCCGACCGCGTCGAGAGCAGCGCGGCCGGGAGGGTGGATGCCGATCGCCCTGGAGCGGTCGTCATCCGAGGTGCGCTGTTCGAACACCGCGACGTCGACGCCGCTCTGCGCCAGCAGGCAGGCCAGCAGCAGTCCGACGGGCCCGCCGCCGACGACTGCGACGTCATGATCCGGCATCTGCACCCTCGTACCGCAGTTCGAGCCGCGCGGGGAAACCGGTCCGCACCTGCCAGCCGCGCGGCACTACGGCGGAGAGCTCGGCGGGCGTGTACGCCCGGCGGATGCTGGCGAGCCCGTCGGGGCGGATGAACGATCCGGCGAGCAGATTCCTCGCGAACGGCAGGGTGGCGGCGGCGAAGCCTCGGTAGGCGAACCCGCTGCGTGCGATGTCCCGGTGGATGACGAGTCCGTCCTCGTTGATGAGCGCGACCGAATCCTGCATCACCGCGCCCAGTTCGCCGTCGCTCAGATGGTGCAGCAGATGGTTGGAGATCACGATGTCGAACGTCTCACCGGCAGCCACGAGATCGCTCGTGTACGCGCAGCGGTACTGCACCGCTCCGCCGCGACCGCGTGCCCACCGGATCGCTCTCGCATCGGCATCCAGTGCGGTGATCTCGATCGCCAGTCCGTCGTCGTGCGACCAGTCGGCGAGCGCGCGCGACACATCGCCGCCGCCCGCACCGACATCGAGCAGGGTGATCGGCCGTCTTCTGGCGAGTGGACGGATGTCCCGCCGGTACACACCGCGCCATCGCGAGACGACCGCGTTGATCAGGGCGAAGCGCTCGTAGGTGCGCTCGAGCATCTGAGGGTCCGCATCCGGATCGTCCATCAGCTCGCGCTCGTCGACGGCGCGGACCGAGAGGTCAGCCCTCATGCCGCTGCGTCACCGGCGCGACGACGGTCATCAACGCGGATTCGGCGGTGAGACCGGGTCCGAAGGCCATCGCCGCCACGCGTTCCCCGCCCTGCGCATCCTCCAGGATCCGGCTCATGACGAAGAGCACCGTGGCGCTGGACATGTTGCCGTACTCCCGCAGGACTTCCCTCGCCGGCACGAGCTGCGCCTCGGACAGCAGCAGCTTCTCCTCCACACGGTCCAGGATGCTCCGGCCACCGGGATGGATCGCCCAATGCGCGATGACCTCTCCGATCTCGTCCTTGGCGAACGCGTCGGCCAGCGGCTCCTCCTCGGCGTACAGAGGCCGCAGCGCGTCATGGATGTGATCGCCGATGAGCTGCGGGACGGCTGTCGAAAGCACCATCTCGAAGCCGTTGTCGCCGATCGTCCACGCCATGTCCTTCTTGCCCTCGGGGATGACGCCGGTGTGGAAGCGGTCGAGAGCGAGTCCGGCGACCTCGGAGTCGAAGGTCCGTGAGGTGACGAGGCCCGCCGCAGCGCCGTCGGCGAAGAGCGAGGTCGCGACGATCATGTCGGGGTCATCGGTGGAGCGCAGATGCAGCGTGCACAGTTCGACGCTGACGACCAGCACCACGGCATCCGGATCCCCGGCGCAGAACTCGCTCGCCGCTCGCAGCGCCGGCATCGAGGCGTAGCAGCCCATGAAACCGAAATGCTGACGGCGCACGCCCTCCCGCAATCCGAGGGCGCGTGCGATCTCGTAGTCCGGGCCCGGCGCGTAGAACCCGGTGCACGAGACGGTGATGACGTGAGTGACGTCAGCGGCGGTGATGTCGGGATCGGCGTCGAGCGTGCGCCTGGCCGCCTCGACGAACAGCAGTCCCGCCTCTCGGATGTACACCTCGTTGCGCGCCTTGGTGCCCGGATCGAGCAGCAGGCCGGTGTCGCGGTCGAAGAACTGCGGCGAAGAGGCCTCGGAAGAGAAAGAAAGCTCCTCCAGCACCGTGTGCCGGGTGTCGATCCCGGATCCGTTGAACGACGCCGAGACGATGCGCTTGGCGAGACGGCTGATCTCGGGCTGCGCGGCGAAGACGTCTCGTACCTGCTCCTGCTCCAGCACCGTCTCCGGCACGATCGTCTGAATGGAGCGCAGTACAGCAGGTGGCGTCATGAGTGTCACTCAAGCACGACACTGCCTTCGCGGGGAAGGGGCTTGCGCTCAGAAGCCGAGTGCGCGAGCGAGTTTGGATCCGGATGCCGCGTGCCTGCCGCCCGCCGCGAAGACCGCGGCCTCGACGGCGGCGAAGAACGCCTCGCGTCCTGCGGTGTCCGCCGGAGCGGCAGGGCCCAGCTCCATCTCCCATTCGCGCCATTCGCGCTCGGTCCCGGAGCGGAGATCCGTGGCACGCACGTGATCGTCGACGAACTCGGCGACGATGCCGCCCTGTCCGGTGAGCAGGTAGGCGGTGCGATCGTTGCGGATGCGTGCGAGCGGTGCGAGCGGATCGGTCGTCCAGCGTGAGATGGCCGTGGTCACGGCATCGGGCACAGCGTCGGAATCGCCCAGCGGCCAGCCGAGCTCGAGACGCCCGTCGCCCTCGCGCGGCCCCTTGACGTGCCAGCCCTCGTCCGGTCCACCGGTGCGGCGGCGCAGCGCCACGCCGGCTCGCGACAGCGTGGCATCCACCGTGTCGAGGTATGCGGCATCGAGCGCGCGATGCTCGCCGGAGGTCACCGCATCCACGCCGGGAACCGCATCCCAGGCAGGAAGAGGCGTATCGGTGTCGACGTCGTACTTGCGCTCGACCTCGACAGTGCGAGAAGGCTCAGTCGTCACTGTTCTCAGGCGTCGCGTCAGTCGTCGCTGGGCGTGATGTCGTCGCTGGACTCGACGAACCAGAATCCGACCTCGGTGGGCCCGTCGCTCGCGCCGGTGTTCGCCGCGGCTGCGGTGCCTCGTCGGTAGACGACCTGGGTCGCGCCGTACGGTGCGATCAGTCTGTCCTGCTCGATGTCTTCGAGCGGGAGGATCTGCCCGTCGAGCGGGCCGTCGTGAAGTCGTGCGATTGCCATGTGCTCACCATAGTCCTGAGTGCGCGGCGTGGTGCTCACGCCACGGCGACGCCGAGTACCGCGCCGATGATCATCCAGGGGCCGAAGGCGATGCGGGTGGAGCGGTCGGCCCTGCGCAGTGCCATGAGGGCGAGGGCGTAGAGCGCGCCGAGGACGAAGGCGGATGCCGCGCCGACGGCGAGCGCCTGCCAGCCGTGCCAGCCCAGCATCAGGCCGATCAGCGCGGCGAGCTTCACATCTCCCCCTCCGATGCCGCCCCTGCTCGCGCCGCGCAGCACGGCGTAGACGCCGCCGAGCACCAGCATGCCGATCACGGCGCCGATCAGTGGGCCGCTGCGGCCCGTCACCAGCGCGTCGACCCCCACCAGTGCCAGCAGTGCCGCGAGCGTCGGCAGCACGATCCGGTTGGGCAGCCGGTGCGTGCGCGCGTCGATCGCGAGCAGCCAGACGCCGACGCCGGCCAGCGCGATGTGCACGAGCACGACGACCACGTCGTACGGCGTCACGGCTGAGGGCATGCCCGAAGGTTACGAGAACGGCGGATGCCGTGGATGAGGGCCTGTGGATAACCCGGTATCGCCGGGCGGGTCAGAGATCGATGATGTCGAGATCGACGGTGAGCATGTCGCCTTCTTCTATGCCCTGCGCGTCGCGGATCGCCTTCTTCAGCGGCAGCACGAAGGCGTTGTCGCTGAAGAAGATCGAGGTCCGCCAGATGGAGGCGCCGATCCTGGCCTGCACGCGCAGCGAACCGAAGCCCCGTTTCGGTGCGGGCAGTTCGCGGAGCTCCAGCGAGAGTTCTTCGGGCAGGGTCGCGAAGTACCACGACTCCACGCGCTTGTCCCAGCGCGTGACCGGACTCTCGAACTCGATCTGCATGCGTCAACGCTACCCGGTGAACGGTTGTCGGATGTGCGAATTACCATGATGGTTCCACTTGCTTTATTCGTAGATAGATTCGAGGATGGATGCATGGGCACCGCACTCTCCGCCCCTTCCGCTCTCCTCCGTGAGAGCGACGCCTCCCGCACGAGCACGGCCTCGCGCGCTCAGGAGGTGCATCGCCTGCGCGGTGAGATCGCCCGCATGCAGCGGCGGCGCAGCGATGTGCCCTTCCTCCCCCTCGACCCCGCACTGGAGGGTCTTCTGCCCGATCCCGGCCTGCGGGTCGGCTCCTCCTACTCGCTCTCCCCCTCGCCGAGTCTCCTGGGCGCTCTGCTCGCCGCCCCCTCGCAGAAGGGTTCGTGGTGCGCGATCATCGGCATGCCCACGATCGGCGTCGAGGCGATGGCGGGGTTCGGAGTCGAGCTGGAGCGTCTCGTCCTCGTACCCGACCCTGGTCCGCGCTGGCTCACGGTCGCCACCGCGCTCTCCGAGGTGATCCCCCTCATCGCGGTGCACCCGCGCAGCAGGGTCGCCGATGCCGACATCGCCCGGCTGAACGCGCGGCTGCGCGATCGCGGCTGCACGCTGCTGGTCACGGCACCCTGGCCGCAGAGCGAGGCGACGATCCGCGTGGAGGAGACCGAATGGCACGGCCTGGGCTCCGGCTGGGGCCTCCTCGCCGATCGCACCGTGACCCTGCGCGCATCGGGGCGGAGGCATGAGGCCCCGAGCCGGGTGCGGGTGCGGATGCCCACCTCGCTCGGCCGCGTGGACACCGCTCCGGCGCCCCTGCGCCCGGTGGCTCCGCTGCCCGTACCCGCACCCCTGACGATCAGCGCCGAATCCGACAGGTGGGCGGTGGCCGGATGAGCATGCCTCCTCGTCATCTCGTGCTGTGGCTGCCGGACTGGCCGGTGCGGGCGGCGCTCGGAGCGCCACCCGCCGAGGAGCCGGTCGCCGTCGTTCAGGGGAACATCGTGATCGCGTGCTCGACATCCGCCAGGGCACAGGGCGTACGACGTGGTCAGCGCCGCCGGCTCGCGCAGACCCGCTCCCCTGCGCTGCGCCTGATTCCCGCCGACCCCCGTCGTGACGAGAGGGCGTTCCTGCCCGTGCTGCGCCTGCTGGAAGAGCTGGTGCCCGGCGTGCAGCCGCTGCGCCCAGGACTCGCCGCACTGCGCGCCCGCGGTGCGGCCCGCTACTACGGCGGAGAGGAGCAGGCGGCGCTGCGCCTCATCGATGCCCTCGCCGAGCACGAGCATCCCGATGCCCGTGCCGCCATCGCCGACGGGCTCTTCACCGCAGAGCAGGCGGCGCGTCTGGCGATGCCGGCTCTCGTCGTCGAGCCCGGCGGCGCGCGGGAGTTCCTCGCCCCTCTCCCCGTGCAGGCGCTGGGCGACGAAGAGGTCACCGCCCTGCTCGGCAGACTGGGCGTCCGCACCCTGGCGGAGTTCGCCGCCCTCGCCGAGACCGACGTCCGCGACCGGCTGGGCGAGCGCGGTGCGAGATTGCATGCCCTGGCGTCCGGCGCCGATTCCCGGCCACTGGTGCCGCAGCATCCAGAACCGGAGCTCGCACGCGAAGTCGTGTTCGAGAGCCCCCTCGAGCAGGCCGATCAGGTGGCGTTCGCGGTGCGGCAGACAGCGGATGCCGTGACCGCGGCTCTCGCCGAGCTCTCGCAGGTGTGCACCGAGGTGCGGATCGACCTGACCGACGACGACGGGGCGATCTCGTCGCGGGTGTGGTTGCACCCCACCTCCTTCGAGGCGAGTGACCTGGTCGATCGGGTGCGCTGGCAGCTGGAGTCGCTCTCCGCTCCCGCGAAGAGCACGCCCGCCCTCGCGACCCCTGATCGCACGTCGGCCGGCATCGTCGAGGTGCGGATCGTACCGACCAGGGTCGATGACAGCGCCCACCATCAGCCGGGCCTCTTCGGGCAGGGGCCGCAGCAGCGGCTGCACCATGCCGTCTCCCGGGTGCAGGCGATGCTGGGCCATCGCGGCGTCGTCACCCCCGTCGTCATCGGCGGACGCCGGCTGTCCGATCGACAGCTGCTCCAGCCATGGGGAGACAGAGTGCCGCCGGAACGCGATGCCGCCCTGCCATGGCCGGGCAGCCTGCCTCCGCCGTATCCGTCCGAGGTGTTCGACCCGCCGCTGCCGGCACGGGTGACCGCGGCGGACGGCACGCCGCCGCGGGTGGACGAGCGTGGTGCGCTCTCCGCCGCCCCCGCATGGATCGAAGAGGCAGCGGTATCGGGCTGGGCGGGCCCATGGCCGCTGCGCGAGCGCACCTGGGACAAGACTCAGGGGCGCCTCGCACAGCGCCTCCAGATCGTCGACGAGTCGCAGCGCGCCTGGTTGGTGCTCTGGGAGCACGATTCGTGGTGGGTCGAGGGGCGGTACCGCTGATGGGCTGGCACAACCCGCCGCTGACCTGGAAGGAGCTCGAGCAGACCCTCAGCGGGCGCGCGCCCTCCGAGCCGGCAGAGCCCCGGCCACGACCCGACCCAGGGCCGGTCAGCCGTCGCCGCGCACCGACGGCTCCGCCGACGGTCACTCCGCCCGAAGATGCGGTCCCCTACGCCGAGCTGCACGCGCACACGTCGTACTCGTTCCTCGACGGCGCGTCCTCCGCCGAGGAACTGCTCGCCGAGGCCACGCGGCTCGGGCTCACGGCGCTCGCCATCACCGACCACGACGGCTTCTACGGCGCCGCCAGATTCGCCGAGGTCGCCGATCTGATGAAGGCCAGGGCTCAAGCCGAAGGACAGCGCGGAGCGCAGAAGCAGCTGCAGACCGTCTTCGGCGCCGAGTTGTCGCTCGGGCTCCCCGCTCCGCAGGGCGGCGTTCCCGACCCCGGGGGGGAGCAT
>NZ_JBLVOB010000006.1:797538-809192 GCF_053543555.1 Microbacterium xerophyticum
CCCCCCCCGGACTCGAGGGCTATCACCGTCTCTCGGGAGCGATCACCAGGGCGCAGCTGCGCGGCGGAGAGAAGGGGCGCCCGGTCTACGACCTCGATGATCTGGCGGCGAGCGCGGACGGGAACTGGACCATCCTCACCGGATGCCGCAAGGGTGGTGTGCGCCAGGGGCTCGCGGCAGGCGACGCCGAGACACCGCTGCGCCGCCTCGTCGAGCTGTTCGGCCGCGACAGCATCGCCGTCGAGCTCTTCGACCACGGCGATCCGCAGGACACCCGTCGCAACGACGCCCTCGCCGACCTCGCCGCTGCGCACCGCCTCCCCGTGGTGGCGACGAACAACGTGCACTCCGCGACTCCGCAGCGCGCCGGGCTCGCAGAGGCCATGTCGGCGATACGAGCGGTGCGCAGCATGGACGATCTGGACGGGTGGCTACCCTCCCACGGCGCGGCGCATCTGCGCAGCGGCGCCGAGATGACCGCCCGATTCCAGCGCTACCCCGGTGCGATCTCGCACGGGCTTCTCCTCGCCGAGGAGTCCGCCTTCCCGCTGCGCCGTGCCAGGCCCGACCTGCCGAGGCAGAAAGTGCCGGAGGGGCACACTCCGATGAGCTGGCTGCGCCGACTGGTGTGGGATGCGGTTCCCGCTCGGTATCCACGACTCGACGACGACGGGCGGGCCAGGATCGAACGCGAGCTGAACGTGATCGCGGAGAAGGACTTCCCCGGTTACTTCCTGATCGTGCACGGCATCGTCACCGAGGCGAAGCGCCGCGGCATCCTGTGCCAGGGGCGGGGCTCGGCTGCGGCGAGCGCGGTCTGCTATCTGCTCGGCATCACCGCTGTCGACCCGATCCTCTACGGCCTGCCGTTCGAGCGCTTCCTCGCCAGCACTCGCGAGGAGGAGCCGGACATCGACGTCGACTTCGACTCCGGCCGGCGAGAGGAGATCATCCAGTGGGTCTACGGCGAGTACGGCCGCGAGTGCGCCGCGCAGGTCGCGAACGTCATCCAGTACCGCCCGAAGAACGCCGTGCGCGACATGGCGAGGGCGCTGGGCTACTCCCCAGGGCAGCAGGACGCCTGGTCGCGCCAGGTCGACGGCTGGGGTGCCGACCTCATGCCAGTGGACGGCCACGACATCCCCGAGACGGTGCTGGAGTACGCCGGCGAGGTGCTGAAGGCGCCGCGGCATCTCGGCATCCACTCCGGCGGGATGGTGCTCACCGCGCGCCCGGTGGGAGAGGTCGTGCCGGTCGAGCACGCCCGGATGGAGAATCGCACGGTCATCCAGTGGGACAAGGACGATGCCGCATGGATGGGTCTGGTGAAGTTCGATCTGCTGGGACTGGGGATGCTCGCGGCTCTGCAGGGCTGCTTCGAGCTGATCGCCGCCTCCACCGGGGAGACGTGGAGGCTGGAGACGATCCCCAAGGAGGAGCCTGCGGTCTACGACATGCTCTGCCGCGCCGATTCGATCGGTGTGTTCCAGGTGGAGTCGCGTGCGCAGATCGGGCTGCTCCCCCGACTGCAGCCGCGCAGCTTCTACGATCTCGCCATCCAGATCGCCCTCATCCGACCCGGACCCATCCAGGGCGGTGCCGTGCACCCGTTCGTCCGTCGCAAGATGGAGAAGGACCGCATCGATGAGGAGAATCGTCAGCGAGCGGCCCGCGGTGAGGCTCCGACGCCACCGATGGAGATCCCCTACCCGCACCCGGTCCTCAAGCCCGCTCTGGAGCGCACCCTGGGCATCCCCATCTTCCAGGAGCAGCTCATCCAGATGGCCACGACGATCGGCGACTGCACGGCCGACGAGGCCGACACGCTCCGGCGCGCCATGGGCTCCAAACGCGGCCTGGAACGGATCGACAGCATCCGCGACAAGCTGTACGCAGGCATGGCGCGGCACGGGCTTTCCGATGAACAGTCCGATCGCATCTACGAGCAGATCCAGGCGTTCTCGAACTTCGGGTTCGCCGAGTCGCACTCGCTGTCGTTCGCGCTGCTCGTCTACGCCAGCTCCTGGCTGAAGCTGCACTACCCCGCCGCGTTCCTCGCCGGTCTCCTGCGCTCTCAGCCGATGGGCTTCTACTCGGCGTCGACGCTCACCGCCGATGCCAGGCGGCACGGCGTGGAGGTGCGCAGGCCCGACCTCCACGCATCGGCGGCGACCGACTCCCTGGAGCCCCTGTCCCCGGAAGACAGGTCGGATTCCCTCGGCCCCACAGGCCGGGACTCCTGCCTCGCCTACGAGCAGCCGGACCCGCCGCGTTTCGACCGCGATGCGCCGGATGAGTCGGCAGCGCACCGTCGTGACGGAGCCTTCGCCGTGCGTCTGGGGCTCAGCGAGGTGCGCGGGATCGGGAAGCCGATGGCCGAGCGCATCGTCGCGGAACGCGAGGAGAACGGCCCCTATCGCGACCTGCATGACCTGGTGCGGCGCACGGATGCCACATCCGCTCAGCTGGAGGCGCTGGCCACGGCTGGTGCCTTCGAATGCCTCGGGCTGAAGCGGCGGGAGGCGATCTGGCTCGCGGGCGCCGCCGCCGAGGATCGCGCCCGCTTCCTGCCGGGCACTACCGTGTCCGTGCAGCCTCCGCTGTTCACCGACCAGACGAGCTATGAGCAGCTTGCCGCCGATCTCTCCGCCACCGGCGTCTCCACGGATGACCACCCGATGGCGCATTTCCGCTCCGCACTGAGCGAGCGGGGCGTGCTCACCGCCGCACAGCTGCGCGATCATGAGGTCGGCCGGCGCATCGAGGTCGCCGGACTCGTCACCCACAGGCAGCGGCCGGCGACGGCGGCGGGGGTCACGTTCCTCAACCTCGAGGACGAGCACGGCCTCGTCAACGTGGTCTGCTCCACCGGGGTCTGGAATCGTTATCGACGGGTCGCGCGGGACTCACCGGCGCTGATCATACGAGGAATGCTGGAGCGCTCCCCCGAGGGCGTCATCAACGTGCTGGCAGACGGATTCCAGGATCTGCGCACCGGCATCGAGCACCGCTCACGCGATTTCCGCTGAGGCCCTCCCGACAGGTTCTTCTGCTATTTTCAGAAAATGGTGAATTTAGCTCAGCACCTGCCCCGGCCCGGTTGCGACCTGCGGTACTCCGACAGCGGTGGGGACGGCCATCCCGTCGTCTTCACGCATGGGGCCGGCGTGGATCACGTGATGTTCGACGCCCAGGCGCAGGCCGCGCAGGGAGCCGGCTTCCGCGTCATCCGATGGGATCTGCGCGGACACGGCGCATCGGTTCTCGACGACGGCGTCCGCTTCCGCGCGCCCGATGCTGTCGATGACCTCGTGTCGCTCGTCGCGCACCTCGAACTCGAGCGCCCGACGCTGATCGGCCACTCCCTCGGCGGCAACCTGTCGCAGACCGTGGTGAAGCAGCGGCCCGCTCTCGCAGGCGGGCTCATCGTCATCGACTCCACCTGGAACGCCGGGCCCCTGACGAGCATGGAACGCCTCGGGCTGCGCCTGGCCGCGCCGCTTCTCGCCCTGATACCCGCATCACGGCTCCCTGATCTCATGGCGAAGGCCTCCGCGACGACTCCGGCCGGCATCGCGTACGCCAGGGAGTGCTTCGAACGCATGTCGAAACCGGTGTTCCTCGACGTGTGGCGCGCCACACTCTCGCTGGTCGATCCCGACCCCGGCGCACGATCTCCCGTGCCGCTCGCGCTCGTCCGCGGTGCGGAGGACGACACGGGGAACATCCGCACCGCGATGCCGCGGTGGGCGCGTGCCGAGGACATCGCCGAACATGTCATCCCCGCGGCCGGTCACATCTCCCCGCTCGACGCGCCGGAGAAGGTCTCCGACGTGATCCTGCAGTTCCTGGCCAGCCGGATCGGACGTGCGAATCATGGATGACGACCGACAGAGGTTCATCAACACGGTCGGCGACCTGCTCACCTCCTGGAACCTCTCCCGCGCCACCGGCCGCGTCTACGGTCACCTGCTCGCGAGCGCAGACCCGGTGACCTCCGATCAGCTCCGCGCCGAGCTCTCGCTGAGCACGGGCGCGGTGAGCGCATCCGTGCGTGAACTCGTCTCGTGGGGATTGGCGCGCACGATCCCCCAGCCCGGCAGCAGGCGACTTCTCGTGGAGGCGGCGGGTGGATTCGAGCAGTTGCTGGCCGCGAGCCACGAGCGTGGGGGCGCGTTCGTTCGAACGCGGCGCGCAGGAGAGGACGTGGTCGAGGGCGAGCACGCCGTCTCACGACTGCGCGACGTCACGGATCTGTTCGAGGCGTACATCGACTCCGGAGATCGGATGCTGCGCGAGCGCACCTGATCAGCACCGTGCTCTCGGGGGCGGAAGAGCGGAACTCACCAGAAGCGCGGCGGCTCCGGCTCGGGAACGGTGTCCGCCCCGCCCCAGCGGAGCGCCTCGACCCTGGCGGCATCGGCCGCAGCATCCGCTCCGCGCAGCGCGACGTCGGCTTCTGCCGAGCCCGGTCCCGTCGGATCGACGACGAGCATGGTCTTGACCCCGGCTCTCGTCGGGGCGATCACGCATTCGATGACCCGGCCGGTCCAAGTCGCGGCATCCGAGGCGGGCGACGCATCCTGCCGATAGCGGATGCGCGTCTCCAGGTCGGTGACCACGACGACCGAGCGCGACCCCGCATCGTCGACCCGCTCGACCACCTCGATGCGATGCCCGTGGGGAATCGGTGCCGGCACCGCGATCGTGAGCGTCCTGTCCATGGCTCCAGCCTATGAACTTCCGGTCTCCGGGCAAGAGCAAGGTCGTGCGGGGCAGTGCCGGGACGCGAGCTCGCCGACTCCTATACTCGGGCCATGCCCTTCCCGCTCCGCCTCGATGCACGCGTGGGGCGACTGTACTTCGCCGTGCAGGCGGTGGCGGGTGCGGCCTGGTGGCTGGGCGTGTTCTTCAGCGACGGCATCCGCTCCCTCACTCTCGGGTCGCTGGATCCGATCCTCGTCGCGTGGCTCGACATCCCCCTGTTCGTGATCGGCTCTGCGCTCGTCGCATGCGGTGTGCGCCCGGTGGTGTGGGTCGTCGCGGCGTGGACGGCACTGGTCGCGGCGGGCATGGCTCTGTACGCGACGGTGACGGGCGAGGCCGGGTGGGGTGCACTGCTGATGATCGCCGCGGCCGCCGCCGGCATCGGGGCCGGGCTGCTCATCCGCTTCGACCGGCTGCCCACGGAGTGGATCCTCTTCGGTCCGTTCGCCATCCGCGTGGCGCCATCGGCGTCCACCTCGGCGCATGTGGCACGCACGACGGGCCAGGTGGTCGTGTTCTGGGGGCTGTTCCTCGTGGTCTTCCCGGTGATCATCGCCGTCATCGAGCGTCGTTGGAATCTGCATCTGCCCCTTCCGGAGGCCGCACGATGGTCGGGGCTGGTGATCCTTCTGGCGGCCAGCGCACTGGGCGTCTGGTCGGCGGTGGCGATGTCGACGCGCGGAGAGGGAACGCCGTTGCCGTCTGCGACGGCGCGGCGGCTGGTGATCGCCGGACCCTACCGGTTCGTGCGCAATCCGATGGCGCTGGCCGGGATCGCGCAGGGCGCGGCGGTCGGACTGCTGGTCGATTCCTGGCTGGTGGTCGTCTACGCGCTGTGCGGCTCGCTGGTGTGGAACTGGGTGGTGCGTCCGCTCGAGGAGGCCGATCTCGCGAACCGCTTCGGTGCCGAGTACGCCGACTACACCCACGCCGTGCGGTGTTGGGTGCCCCGGCTCACGCCATTCCTTCCGGATGGTGAACATCCAGTGACTCAGCGGAGATCCTCAGGCTCGGCCTCCTAGCCTGGAGAGCATGGATGCCGGAGCCGAGAACCTGAACGCGATCGCCGCATGGGCGGTCACCCTCATGGAGACTCTCGGAGGCTTCGGCGCAGGGCTCGCCATCGCGCTCGAGAATCTGTTCCCCCCGCTGCCGAGCGAGGTCATCCTGCCTCTCGCGGGGTTCGCTGCGGCGCAGGGCACGTTGGGTCTGATCGAGGTGCTGATCTGGACCACGGCGGGCTCGGTGGCCGGCGCCCTCGCCCTGTACGGCATCGGCGCCTGGCTGGGACGGCGCCGCATGTATGCGATCGCCGATCGGATGCCGCTGATCAAGGTCGCAGACGTGGAACGCACCGAGGCGTGGTTCGGCCGTCACGGATCGAAGGCGGTCTTCTTCGGCCGCATGATCCCCATCTTCCGCAGTCTGATCTCGATTCCTGCGGGGATCGAGCGGATGCCGCTGCTGCGGTTCACGCTGCTCACGACAGCCGGCAGCGCGATCTGGAACACCATCTTCGTCCTCGCGGGGTACTTCCTCGGCGCGAACTGGCACGTCGTCGAGGAGTACGCCGGCGTGTTCCAGAAGGTCGTGATCGCGGTCGTCGTGGTGGCGGTCGCCGTGTGGATCACGCTGCGGGTCCGCCAGATGCGCCGCAACAGGGTTGCCGTCGACTGACGCGCTGACGCGGCTTAGGCTTCCTCTCATGAGACGCCTCGGCGTGGAATCCTCGGCCATCCGATCGGTCGGCTACGACGACGCGCTCGCGCTTCTGGAGATCGAGTTCACGAGCGGCGACGTCTACCGGTATCACGCGGTGGCACCGTCGGTGCACCGCGCGCTGATGGATGCCGAGAGCAAGGGCCGCTTCTTCGTTTCGCACATCCGTGACGTCTATCCGACCGTACGAGTGTCCTGACCCGTGACCCTCACTCCGGTGGGCGCTCGTCCTCCTCCGGCACTTCGAGGGACTGCTCCTGAACGTCGGCGGGGTCGGCATCGGCCCTGGAACCGTCCGGCGGGTCGCTCTGCGCGGTCTGCTCCGGGTCGAATCCGTCCTCGAGCGCCGATCGCTGCTGCTCCTGCAGATCGGCATCAGTCGCATCAGCGGACGCGCGTGACTCAGGCGTGCTCATCGTGTTCTCCTCCCGTGTCGATCAGGCGTCCTCGGGCGCGAGATCGCCTTCTCCCTCATCGCCCATATCGGCGATGACAGGATCCTCGCCCTGCGACTCCGGCTGCGACGCGGACCCGTGCAGGTCTTCGGCCGGGATCTCGTCGTCCGCCGCGGGGATCTCGTCCGGGTCGCGACCGGTCGCCGTCGTCGCAGCGAGATCTTCTTCGGGCGCGCCCTCATCGAGTGCTGCGCTGCGGTCCCATTCGGCCTGCGCAGGGTCGTCGGTCGGGTCGGCAGGCGCCGTCGCATCGCGATCGCGCAACGGCTGCATGTCGTCCGGGTCCTCGGTGGATCCGATGCCAGGTGTCGATGTCATGTCTCCTCCTTCGCGTGGGGAGCGAGCGATGCGTCGATCCCGCTGCGGTCAGTCTCCTCGATCCGACGCGAGGCGTTCAGGGGGTTGCTGATGCGGTGTCCGAGGGCTACAGTCCGCGGCGTCGTACGATGACCAGATGGGCAGCGACGAGCGCACGACCCGGACCCTCGGCGTCATCGGAGCCGGTCGACTGGGCACGGTGCTCGCCCGCCTGGCGGTCTCCGCAGGTCACCGGGTCATCGTCGCGGGTTCCGGAGCGCCGGCCCTCATCGCTCCCGCCATGCGTTCCATCGGCGCGACGGCCGGGACCGTCGCGATGGTCGCCGCCGAGGCGGATGCCGTCGTTCTGGCGCTGCCGCTGGGGCAGTACCGGATGCTGCCGGCCGAACTGCTGGACGACACCCTGGTGATCGACGCCATGAACTACTGGTGGGCGTCCGACGGCATCCGCGACGACCTGAGCGACCCGCGTACCTCGACGAGCGAGCTCGTCCAGGCGCATCTCATCGGCGCGCACGTCGTCAAGGCGCTGAGCCACATGGGTTATCAGGATCTCGAGGACGAGGCCCGACCGGCCGGGAGCCCCGAACGCAAGGCCATCGCGATCGCAGGCGATGACGCAGCGCAGGTCTCGATCGTCGCCGACCTCGTGGACGACCTCGGTTTCGACCCGGTCATCGCCGGGCCGCTCGCCGCGGGGATCATGCTGGAGCCGGGTGCCGAGGCTTTCGGCGCCGACGTCGAAGCTGCGCAGCTGCGCGAGATGCTCGAGCGGTTCCCGACCTCGCAACGGGGAATCGTCGTGGCACGGGCGCGTGGCGAGCTGCCGGATCCCGGCGACGAAGGTTCGCTGACGACGTCGTGAGCTCAGCCGTTCACGACGGGAGCTGGGGCCTGGGGATGTGCGAGATCGGCGGCACATTGATGCCGAGGATGCGCGCGCGCCCTGGCCAGTCGGACTCCCCCGCATACGGGAACTCGAGTTCGAGAAGCGCCGAGTTGTCGAGCGCCGGGAAGATGTCGCGATACCAGTCGGGGTCGAGTCCGACCAGCTCGCAGAGTATGAGCCGCATCAGCGTCGCATGTCCGACGATGAGCACCCGGCCGTCAGGGAACTCGGCGGCGAGCTCGTCGAGCAGTGGCATGGCGCGGGCGATGCCGTCGCGTCCGGATTCACCGCCCGGAAGCGGATACTGCGCCGGGTGCCGTTCGAATCCGGCCCAATCCTCGGGGAAGGCCGTCGCGAGTTCCGCCGGCGACATCCCCTCGCCCCGGCCGAAATCGATCTCCACGAGACGCGGGTCGATGCGGAGCGGCAGTCCGGCGGACTCCGCTGCGGGCTCGGCCGTCAATCGCGCCCTGCTCAGCGGAGAGGCGACGATCGCGCCGAGTTCTGCCGTGCCCGCCCATGCGGCGAGTCCCGCCGCCTGCGAGATCGCATCCGGCACGAGTGCGACGTCCGATGATCCCGCATAGCGATGTTCTGCGTGCCACTCGGTCTCGCCGTGTCTGGCGAAGTACAGCGTCGTCATGAGTGCTCCGATCGGTTCCTCCGATCGTAGGTGCAAGTCCCTGCCGAATTCTGAACACGCGTGCGCGCAGCGGCCGAGCTATTCTTGGCCCACGCAGTCCGATCAAGGAGCACCCACGTGTCCGATTCCCTGCACGATCTCCTCAGCCGCCACGTCGACGCCGGCACGATGCCGGGAGCGGTCGGCACGATCGGAGAGGGGTGCGAGCCGGTCGCTGTCGGCCTCACGACCCCGGGCGGCCCGCCTCTCGGTGCGGACGCGATCTTCCGCATCCAGTCGATGACGAAGGCGATCACCGCGGTCGCCGCCCTGCGTCTCGTGCAGGACGGAGTGATCGCCCTTGACGACCCGATCGCCACGTGGATCCCCGAGCTGGCCGCGCCGCGCGTCCTCCCCCGTCCGGATGCTCCCCTTGACGAGTCGAGGCCGGCGCGGCGCCCGATCACCGTGCGCCACCTGCTCACCAATCAGTCGGGCTACGGCATGATGACCTCCGACACACCGCTGCGACAGGCGATGATCGACGCAGGTGTCGAAGCCGGCGCCGAGCCGGTGGATCGCGGCGCGCAGGAGTGGCTCGAGACGCTCGCCGCACTCCCGCTCGCCTTCGAGCCGGGCGAAGCGTGGCGCTATCACCATTCGTTCGGCATTCTCGGCATCCTGCTGGGCCGCGTCACCGACCGAAGCACTCAAGAAGTGCTGGATGCGACAGTGTTCACGCCCGTCGGGATGCCGGACACCGGGTTCATTGTGCCCGCGGACCAGGCGCACCGTCTGCCTCCGGCGTTCCGGCACGGCGCGCAGGGCTATGAGCAGTCGGAACCGGGTGGTGCGGGCTTCTACGCCGCTCCGGCGCCGTTCGACACGAGCCACTCGGAACTCGTCTCGACCCTCGCCGACTACCACGCGTTCCTTCGCGCCCTGATCGACGGACGGCTGATCGACACCGACCTGCGCGACGCCCTGCGCACCGATCAGGTCGATGCGACCGCGAAGCAGCCGGACAGCTTCTTCCCCGGGTTCTGGGAGAACACCGGCTGGGGGTACGGAGTCTCGGTCGTCACGGGCGGTCCGCACCGTGGCCGTTTCGGATGGTCGGGCGGTCTCGGCACCGACTTCTTCGTGGACCCGGACGGCACGATCTGCATCGTCATGACCCAGGTCGAGATGGACGACAGGATGTTCGGAATGATCGCCGAGCTGCAGGGAGTTCGCGAAGGCTAAGCGCTCTGCTCGGCTGCCACCGCGTCTGCGGTCAGCAGATCAGCGCCACGGTTGCGGCGCGGACGCCCACCTCGGATGAGCAGCCACAACAGGAGCGCGACCTCCCCGACGAAGGTGACGCTGCCGACCTCCACGCCGAGCCCCGGCGCGACGGCGACGATGACGGCGTCCACGAGATAGCCGAGCCCTGCGATCAGCACCAGTACGGACAGCCACCGACCGACGACCTCCGAGCGCCAGATGAGTGCGCTGAGTGCGATGAGATGCGCGGCGAACAGGAGCAGTCCGGCGTCCCAGATGCGTTCGAATGCATCGACATCTGCTCGGCCGAGCAGATTCGCGCCGGCGACGGCGAACACGGCCGCATAGGCGACGCGCAACCCGGCGGTGATGTGCCCCAGCGTCTGGGCGCGTCCGGAGAACACCGGCAGCAGTGCGAGAGCCACGACGACGTCGAGGATCGCGGCAGTGAGCACGACGAGTGCCGCCAAGCCGGTGAGACCGGCCGGAATCGCCACGAAGACGGCGATCGGTGCGATCACCGCCATGAGCGCGAGGCCGACACCGGCGACGAGGGTGGCGGAACGAGCAGATGACCTGGACATACGACCTCCATGTAAAAGATTCTTGACATGTCCAATGTACAGAATTCTTTACATTCCGCAAGCCTCTCCTCAACCGGATGCGATGACTTCTCCTGGACGGCAATGACTGGTGTCATGCCTTCCAGTGACAGCCCGGCACTTCACGGAGAGCGGCGGGCGGAGTGGGATAGGAGCATGACAACTCAATCCGCGCGCATCGAGCAGCCCGCACCCGCTCCCTTCTGGCGCCGCCCCTTCCGGATCATCCGCGACAACCGGCGCGCCTATCTCGTGATCAATCTCGCCGCGTACGGCCTCGCCCTCATCGGGTTCGCGATCGGACTGGTCTTTCCCGAACTCAATGCAGCACAGACCGCAGGCCTCGAAGAGGACGGCACCGGCGAATTGGTGCGCTGGCTGGTGAACATCCCACCCCTGTTCGCACTCACGATCCTGGGCGTGAACGTCTTCCGGCTCAGTCTGCTGACGATCGTGCTGCCGTCGCTCATCGTGCCGTTCGCCGGTCTCGCGTTCTTCGGATACTGGGCGGTCGAGACGGGCATCACCCTGGTCCCGGCATCCGCCCAGGGGTGGGTGGCGCTCATCCCCCACTCCCTGACGTTCATCATCGAGCTCCAGGCCTACATACTGCTGCTGCTCGGCGCATACCTGCTGGGCAAGTACTGGCTGTTCCCGCGCAGCATCGGAGCGAAGAACCGCCGTCAGGGATACGTCCGCGGCCTGCAGCGCATCGGACTTCTCGCACTGCCCGCAGTCGCACTGCTCATCATCGGCGCCGTCTGGGAGGCGTACTCGCTGCGCTACTTCGTCCATCCCCTCAGCCAATTGCTTCTGTGAATGGTTACGCCTTGACTTATATAAGCCGTCGCGTAATCATTGAGCCATGCACGCGTTCGACGTCCTGAGTGATCCCGTTCGGAGGCGGATTCTCGAGTTGCTGGTAGACGGAGAAGAGCCCGCCGGCAGTATCTCCACGGTCATCGAAGAGGAGTTCGGCATCTCCCAGCCGGCGGTCGCGCAGCATCTGCGGGTGC
>NZ_JBLVOB010000006.1:809212-822501 GCF_053543555.1 Microbacterium xerophyticum
CGGGTGCTGCGAGAGCACGGATTCGCGACCGGGCGCCCCGCGGGCGCCAGACGGCTGTACGCAGTGGATCCGCAGGGACTCCAGCAGGCGAGCGAATGGCTGAGTCCGTTCGAGCGCTTCTGGCGCGGTCCGCTCGCCGCACTGGGCACTGAACTGGCCCGCGGACGGCGAACGCACAGACCCGTTTCAGCACCTGACGATGAGGAGTGACCATGGTTGACATCGACGAACAGATCAATTCCGTGACGCGCGCACTGCGCACCGAGGAGGTCGACGGAACGCCTTCACGGGTCCAGACGATCACCCAGGACTATCCGACCGGCATCGACGATGTGTGGGATGCCGCGACGAACGCCGATCGCATCGCACGGTGGTTCCTGCCGGTGTCGGGAGATCTCCGCGTCGGCGGCCGCTATCAGCTGACCGGGAACGCGAGCGGCGAGGTCCTCTCCTGCACGCCGCCGACTGACGGCGGTGCGGAGTACCACGCGACCTGGGAGTTCGGCGGCGGCATCTCGTGGATTCGGGTGCGACTGACGGCCCTGGACCCCGCGCACACGCGTTTCGAGCTCGAGCACACCGCACGTGTCGCGGACGTGCCGGCCGAGATATGGGACACGTTCGGCCCCGGCGCCACCGGAGTGGGCTGGGATCAGAGCCTGCTGGGCCTCGCGCTGCACCTCGGCGCGCAGGACGGCCGGGTCTCTCCGGAAGACGCCGAGCAGTGGGCGTTGTCCGACGAAGGCAAGGCGTTCACCCGCGCGGCGTCTGATCGCTGGGCAGACGCGAATGTCGCGGCGGGAGAAGACCGTGGCACGGCGGCCCGCATGGCCGACGCGACCTACGGGTTCTACACGGGAACGCCCGGTTCGTGATCACGCACTGCACGAGGTCGTGAGGCGCGCGCCTCGCTCGTGAGCACGACGGCGACCCCCGCACCGCACAACGCGAATCCGAGCAGGGTGACGATCGTGAGCGGCTCGCCGAGAAGGATCGCCCCTGCCGCCGCGGTCGTCGGCGCCACCAGGAAGAGCAGCGCGTTCAGAGCTGTGATGCCGACCCGACGCAGCAACCACCAGTAGAGTCCGTACGCCACGAGCGCCGGGAAGAGTGCAGCGAAAGCGGAGGCGAGCCAGAACGAGGCGGATGCCGGTGGCACGAGAGCGCCGAACAGCGCGGCGCCCGGCACGAGCACGACAGCGGTCACGGTCACGTGAATGGTGAGCGTGACAAGGGTTCCCGTTCGCGGTTCGGATCGCCGCTGGAGAAAAGTGCCGACGATCAGGCACACCATTGCCAGCACCGGCCATAGATAGGCGGCAGGGTGCGCCGTGGAGTCGTCGAGCTGCGAGCGCACGACCAGCAGGACGCCGGCCGCGCCGATGAGGAGACCCGCCCATTGCGCCCCTCGCACTCGCAGACCCAGCAGCGGGCCGACGAGCATCGCGACCACGAGCGGCTGCACGGCATCGATCAGCGCCGTCGTGCCGGTGGCGACGCCCTCCGCGACAGCGGCGTACACCGCGGTGCAGTAGCCGAACTGCGCGAAGAGGCCGATGATCGATTGACGCCGCACATCTTCCCGCGTCACTCCTCTACCTGCGCCGCTGAGTGCGACGACCGCGAGCAACACGATGGCGAGCGGCACGAAGCGCCACACGAGCAGGGTAAGGGGCGAGACATCGACGGCGGCGATCGCCGGCACGAGGAAGCCCGAGCTCCAGCTCAGGATGAAACCCGCTCCCGCCATCACGGTCACGCCGACGTGAACTATACCGACCTGTTTACTCATCTGTTCGACTATACAGGTTGGTATACTCAATGTCATGGCCGTTCTCATTCCCGACCTCGCCCCGCTGACCCCGGGTGCAACTCGTGTGCTCGACGCCGCCTCGCGGCTCTTCTACGAGCACGGCATCCACGCGATCGGCGTCGACACCATCGCCGAAGCCGCCGGCGTCACGAAGAAGACGCTGTACGACCGGTTCGGATCGAAGGAGTCGCTGGTCGTCGCGTATCTGCAGCACAGGGATGCGAGGTGGCGCGCACACGTCGCCGCGCACCTCGCGCGCGTGCCCGAGCCGGGGGCGGCACGGATCCTCGCCGTGTTCGACGCGGCGATCAGCTGGTCTGATGAGAACAGCCCGAAGGGATGCAGCGCGATCAACGCCCGCGCCGAGATCGGCGACGGTCACGACGGCCACCCCGTCTTTCCCGAGGTCGCTCGGCAGAAGGCCTGGCTCTACGAGCTCTTCACCGAACTGTGCCGCGAAGGGGGTGTCGCGGACGCCGAATCCACCGCCAGGGCGATGATGCTTCTCTACGAGGGCGCGATCGTCACGGTCGGCATGGAGACGTTCGCCCAGCCGTTCGAGGTGGCACGAGGGCTGGCGGAACGGATGCTGGGCGAAGAGCTCGCCTGACCACCCCTCCCCTGTGCCCGCGGTGCGGGGTCAGCCGCAGAACGCGGACGCGGAGTCCTTGAGCTGGTCGATCGCTTCGATCGTCTGCGGAGCCTGCAGATCGGTCATGCCGCCGATCTGCTGCGCTCCCGAGCGGATGAGATCGCCGAGTTGGCCGTCGACGTCCGATGCCAGCGTGTCCAGAGTCGCGACGAGATCGTCACGGGCTGCATCGACCTGCTCGGCCGACGCCCCGCCCTGATCGAGCAGCGTCTGGTACTGCGCGTACGCGTCATCGATCGTCGCGCAGGTGGCCTCGACGTCGACGCCCATGGCGTCACCTGCGACCTGGGCGACCTGCGAGCAGCCGGAGACGAGAAGACCTGCGGCGAGCACAAGAGGGATGATGACGATGCGGCGCATGATTCGAGGGTAACGACCCGACCTGTGGGGCGGCCATGCGCCGCTTCTGCCCGCACTCAGGCGTCGACGGTGAGTGTCGGCGAAAGCGAACGGGAGACGCACGGGTAGATCGTCGTCGATTGATCATCGCCATTGAGCGAGTCGCGGTGCTCCGGCTCTCCCTCGAGAACATTCAATGCGCATGAGCCGCAGATGCCGCGAAGACAGGAGCCCTCGACAGGAACACCAGCACCTTGGAGGGTCTCGAGCATCGAGCGCTTCGCCGGGACCTCCACGGTGAGGTCCGATCGCGTGCAGACGACGGTGAACGGGGCGTTCGGCCGGTGCTCGCGCTGTCGAGGTTCGAATCGCTCGACGTGGATGCTGCTCCCTTCGGGCAGCAGCCCCGCCAGCCCGGTGAGATCGTCGATGAACGCCTGCGGACCGCAGGCGTAGACCGCGGTGCCGGGTGCGAGCGCGGACAGAAGGGCCGGCAGATCGAGCCGTCCGGACTCACCGCTGACGTGCGTCGTCACGCTGTCACCGAGCGCAGCCAGTTCGTCCGCGAACGCGATGTCATCGCGGTGGCGGGTCGCATACGTCATCCGCCAGTCCGCGTCCTGCGCCGCGAGATGACGCGCCATCGAGAGGATCGGCGTGATGCCGATGCCTGCGGCGAGGAGGAGGTACGCGGGTGCATCGGCGAGAGCGAAGAGGTTGCGCGGTGGACGCACCCAGACGCGGCTGCCCACGCGCAGGAACCCATGGATGTAGTGCGAGCCGCCGCGCGAGCGCGGTTCGCGGCGGACGGCGATCAGGTAGGACGTGAGGTCGCCAGGATCCCCGCACAGGGAGTACTGACGTTCGTGCCGGGTGAGCAGCTGGAGGTCGACATGCGAACCCGGCTGCCACGGCGGGAGGATCGATCCGTCCGGGGACTCCAGCCGGATGCTGCGGATGGACGGGGTCTCTGTGATGATCTCGCGCACGACGAGTTCCGTCATGCCTGCCCGGGAGCGCATTCAGTACAGGGCCCGGTACGCGCTGGCCATCGCATCGTTGATGTCGTCACCGACTTCGGGCGCGAATCCGGACATGCTCGCCCAGATCTGACCGGAGCTCGGCACTTCGTTCGCGAGATCCTGCAACTCGGGATCCCAGAGTCCGGCGCGCAGCAGCGCGCGTCCGCAATGCAGATACACCTGCTCGGTGCGGATGACGATCGCCAGATCGGGGACGGCGTGGTCCTGCTCCAGCATCGCCAGCAGCGAGGCGTCGTTCGTGACGGTCGCCGTGCCGTTGATGCGCAGAGTCTCGGTCATGCCCGGGACGAAGCAGAGCAGCCCGACGTGCCCGTTGTCGAGGATGTTGGTCATCGAATCGGCGATCCTGTTGCCGAGCCGGTCGGGGATCACCACCGTGCGCTCATCGAGAGCGCGGACGAAGCCCGGGTAGTCTCCGCGCGGCGAGCAGTCGCAGTTTCCCGCCGAGTCCGCCGTCGACAGGCAGCAGAACGGCGAGTGCGCCAGGAATGCCAGACAGTTGTCGTCGAGGAAATCTGTGATCTTCTGCGTCGTGGGGGCACCCGGCTCGCCGAGGGTCGACCTGAGAGACGGAAGATCGACCGGGGGAAAGTCGGAGATGTCCATATTGCGACCCTATTTGAGCCTTCGGAACGCGTCAGCGTCGCGCGAGCACAGCATCCGCGGACTCGACTGTGCTCCGGATACATCGATACGACGCTCGGGCATGCCTATGGCACCAGACCGAAAAGCCGATCGAGATGCTGGTCGATGGCCGCGAGCGCCGCCTCCGGTTCGATGACCTCGAGTTCAAGAAGCGGTGCGAAGCCCGTCAACGAAAGAATGAGATCCGTTTCGATCACCGGATCGCGGTTCGCTGGTATCTGCCCGCGGCTCAAGGCCTCACGGATCAGGCGTTCGACCATTGCGCGCCCGTCGCGTAACCCGACCGCGACCTGCTGATGCAGTGCCGGGTCGTGCATCGCCTCGAGAACGTACGCTGCGTTCATTCGACTCGTGGCCCGGGCGTCGGGCCGAAGAGGAAGAAGCTCGACGAGAACCACTCGCAGCACATCGCGAGGATGCGGGGGGTGGTCGAGTGCGGCGATGCCCTGCGCGACCCGCCGGGACGTCTGATCGGCGGTGAACTCGATTGCGAACGTCAGCATCTCAGCGCGGGACGAGAAATAGTGCTGCAGCTGCCCCAGCGAGACTCCTGCTTCCCGAGCGACTTCGCGCATGGACGTCTTCGCCCAACCGTGCTGGTCGGCGATCACCCACAGGGCACGGGCGATGGACTCGCGTCGTTCGCGGTGATCGACCTGCTTCGGCATCCTGACCCCTCTTTTTAAGACAAGTGACATAATACAGTTGACTGACAAAGGGAGCGGAAGGAGAGTCGATGACGCCGCCCGAATCAATCCCGCCTCTCACTTTCTACAACCCGGCCGCCTTCGCGTTCGACACCGAGGTCGCGATCGCGCTGATCGCAGACATGCATATACGCAAGGCGATCGAGCGCGGCGAGTTCGATGATCTGCCCGGTAGCGGCAAGCCGCTGGATCTACCAGACCACCATGACCCGGATTGGTGGCTCAAGAGTCTCATGAAGCGGGAGCGGATCGTGATGCTGCCGCCTTCCATCCAACTCCGCAAAGATGACGCTGCGCTGGATGCAGAACTCGACAAGCTCTCGACCGAAGCGACCGTCCGCCATGAGGTGGAGCAGTTCAACGAGCGGGTCATCCGGGCCCGCTATCAACTCCCCGCGGGGCCGCCCCTCATCACCATGCCGCGTGACGTCGAAGCCACCGTGGTCGCATGGGGCGCTCGCAGAGCCACCCGTGCCGTCGAGGCCCGCAGGAAGGCGGATGCCGAAGCACAGGCCGGCGAAGAAGCGAAGACGAGGGACCGCAGTCGTCGACGACTTTTCCGAAGAAGAACCGCGCACCGTGGTACCGACGGGACATCGCACTGATGCCCACCGCCTCGCTTCAGCCCGGATTCAGCGTCGAACGGCCACACTGGAGGAATGCGGATCCTGGTGGTGGACGACGAGGTGCGCCTGGCCGAGGGTGTGCGCCGCGGTCTCGAGGCCGAGGGGTTCGCCGTTGATGTCGCGCACAACGGCGTCGACGGACTCTGGCGGGCGCGGGAGGTACGCTACGACGCGATCGTGCTCGATCTGATGATGCCCGGTATGAGCGGGTGGAAGGTCTGCGAGGCGCTGCGCGCCGAGGAGAACTGGACGCCCGTGCTGATGCTCACCGCGAAGGACGGCGAATGGGATCAGGTCGAGGCGCTGGAGACCGGGGCCGACGACTACGTCACGAAACCGTTCTCGTTCGCGATCCTGGTGGCGCGGCTGCGCGCGCTCGTACGCCGAGGAGCCGTCGCCCGCCCGACGATCCTGGAAGCGGGCGATCTGCGGCTCGATCCCGCAGCGCACCGCGTCTGGCGCGGTGAGAACGCTGTCACGCTCACCGCTCGGGAGTTCTCCGTGCTCGAGTACCTGATGCGCCATCGTGGCCAGGTGCTGTCCAAGCGCGCACTCATCGACGGCGTCTGGGACGACGACTTCGACGGTGACCCGAACATCGTCGAGGTATATGTCGGCCACCTGCGCCGTAAGCTCGACAAGCCGTTCGGCCGCGAGGCCATCGAGACCATCCGCGGTGCGGGCTACCGGCTGGCGGCGGACGGTGGCTAGCCGTGGATGGCGCTCGGTGCGCGGCAGGACGACACTCGGGGCGACTTCTGTCGTCGCGGTCGCCTTGCTCGTCGGCGCCTTCTCGTTCTACGGCGTTCTCAGCACCAGCATCCATGGCAGCACGGAGCGCGCGGCTGAGCTGCGCCTCGATGAACTCGCCGAACGTGTCGACGGCACCGGCGGCGACGTGGTCGACGCTGTCGACGACGAGATCGTGCAGCTCATCGGACCAGACGGGTCCGTCCGCGCCGCCAGCGAGGATGCCCGCGAAGCACTGGGATCGAACGCGCTCGCGGTCTCCGACGACGCGCAGCCGCTCATCGTCGACGAGGAGCAGATGCTTGTCGTCTCGGAAGACCTCGACGGCGACCAGACTCTCGTGCTCGCCGTCTCGATGGAGGACGACGCCGAGACCCTGACGACGGTCTCGACCCTGCTGGCCGTCGCCGTCCCGCTGCTCCTGCTCCTCGTCGCGGTGACCACGTGGCTCGTCGTCGGCCGCGCGCTCCGCCCGGTCGAGCGCATCCGCGAACACGTCGACGGCATCACCGCTGAGCGCCTCCACCAGCGCGTGCCGGTGCCGGAGACGGGAGATGAGATCGCCGCGCTGGCGACCACCATGAACGGCATGCTCGATCGACTGGATGCCGCGGCCACCGCGCAGCGTCGGTTCGTGTCGGACGCGTCGCATGAACTGCGCTCCCCGCTCGCGACCATCCGTCAGCATGCAGAGCTCGCACAGGCGCACCCCGACGTGACGAGCATCGGCGAGCTCGCCGAGGTCGTGTCGGAGGAGGGGCTGCGCCTGCAGGGCATCGTCGAGTCGCTGCTGCTGCTCGCCCGGCTCGACGAGGGCGCGAGCGCGCACGGCGAGGCGGTGGATCTCGACGACATCGCACTCAGCGAGGTGCGTCGGTTGCGTGCGGCGGGGCTGGAGGTCGACGGATCCGGCATCCGCGCGGCGCGCGTGCATGGTGACCCGCGCCTGCTGGGTCAGCTCGTGCGCAATCTCGCCGACAACGCTGTCCGCCACAGCCGCGGCCGAATCGCGATCGGCGTGACCCCATCGGATCGACATGTGTTCGTCACGGTCGAGGACGACGGCTCGGGCGTCCCCGCCGAGGAGCGCGAGCGCATCTTCGAACGCTTCGTCCGGCTCGACGAGGCGCGCAGCCGCGATGCCGGGGGCAGCGGACTCGGCCTCGCGATCGCGCGCGGCATCGCAGGATCCGCCCACGGTGCTCTGGCGGTCGACGACTCTCGCTGGGGCGGCGCCCGCTTCGTGCTCACGCTTCCACTCGACGACTGATCTCCGGTTCCTGAAGAAGCTTTCAGGACGCTTCAGGAAGGCTTCAGTGCCTGCGCGAGACGATCATCATATGGACGACAAGACACCCACCCCAGACCAGACTCCCGACCACGCCCCTCGTCACGCCCCGGAGTCCGGGCCCGACGCTCAGACGGCTTCCGTGACGCCGACTTCCGGCGAGGCGCCGCACTCGGCGGCACCGGCCTCGGCTCCCGTCGAGGCGAAACCGGGACGTAAGCGGGCACTCCTCATCGGAGGCGGCATCGCGGCGGCCGTGCTGCTCGCCGGCGGCGGCATCGCAATCGGTGCGGCGGTCGGCGACGAGTTCGGCGATGACGACAGTTCATCGGTATCCGACGGCCCCCGCCACGATGGGGCCCACGACGATGATGCGTCCCGCGACGACAGCGACCACGACGACAGCGCTGACGACGGGGGTGCGCCCTCGAACGGCAGCGGCTCAGGCACGAGCATCGGAACAGCGTCGGCCGACGAGCTGATCGAGATCGCGGATGCCGCGCGCGACGCCGCCGACGGAGATGTGACGTCGATCGACGCGAAACACGACGGCACCTGGGAGGTGCTGTTGACGAACGCCGCAGGCGACGAGACCGAGGTCCGCGTCGACGATGGGCTCGCAGCCTCGGTCATCTCGACCGACCCGGCCGACGGCGACGACACGGCCGCCAGCCTGAGCCTGGACGACGAGACGATCCGCTCGCTGGTCACCGCCGCACTCGCCGAGGCCGACGGCACGATCACGGACCTCGACGTCGACGGCGACGACGTGAGCCCATACGACGCCTCGGTCCTCACCTCGGACAACCGCTCGATCGATATCGACTTCAGCGCGGACTTCGCCGTCGTCGGCACCGACATCGACGATTGAGCGGGACACGTCCCGCTCAATCGATAGCCCGGCCGGTCAGTGCTTCCCGGTCAAGAGTTCTTCGCGAAGGATGCCGGCACCGGCGCTGAGCGCGCGAAGCTTCCCGCGCGCGACGTCACGAGGCAGCGGCGCCAGGCCGCAGTTCGTGCTCGGAATGAGCTTGTCGGCGTCGACGAACCGGAGCGCGTTCCGGAGGGTGTCCGCCACTTCCTGCGGGCTTTCGATCGTGTGACTGGCCACGTCGATGGCTCCGAGCATGATCTTCTTGCCCCGGATGAGTTCGATGAGGTCCAGCGGGACGTGGGAGTGGTGGCTCTCCAGGGAGATGGTGTCGATGCTCGATCGCTGCAGCAGCGGGAACGACTTCTCGTACTGGCGCCACTCCTCCCCGAGAGTCGCCTTCCAGTCGGTGTTCGCCTTGATCCCGTAGCCGTAGCAGATGTGCACCACGGTCTCCGCGCGCAGACCTTCAGCGGCCCTCTCCAGCGCTGCCACGCCCCAGTCCTGCACGTCATCGAAGAAGACGTTGAAGGACGGCTCGTCGAACTGGATGATGTCGACTCCGGCCGCCTCGAGTTCCCTCGCCTCTTGATTGAGGATCGACGCGAACTCCCAGGCCAGTTTCTCGCGGCTCTTGTAGTGGCGGTCGTAGAGAGTGTCGATCATCGTCATCGGGCCAGGCAGTGCCCACTTGATCGGCTGATCGGTCTGCTGACGGAGGAACTTCGCGGCCTCGACGAACACGGGCTTCTCGCGGCTCACGGCGCCGACGACCGTCGGCACGCTCGCGTCGTACCTGTCGCGGATCCGGACCGTCTCCCGCTGTTCGAAATCGACACCGGAGAGATGCTCGATGAACGTCGTGACGAAGTGCTGGCGCGTCTGCTCCCCGTCGCTGATGATGTCGATGCCCGCGTGCCGCTGCTCCTGGACGGCGATGCGCAGCGCATCCTGCGTGCCTTCGACCAGCGCGTCACCCTCCAACTTCCAGGGGGACCAGAGGGTTTCAGGCTGGGCGAGCCAGGACGGCTTCGGCAGGCTGCCGACGATGGAGGTGGGAAGCAGCGTGTTCATGGTCGGTGATTCTCCGTTGGTCATCCGACAGGAACGAGGGAGTTGGCCGCCCACTGCTCGAGAAGGTCGCCGTGCGGCTTCATGAGGTGTTCGTTCGCATAGTTCCCCTGCTCGGCCGCGAGCCTGCTGCGCTCGTCGCGATCGTAGGCGATCTTCGTCACCGAGTAGTCCTGCTGCTCGAGGCTCGGTTGATAGACGCTCGCCGCTGCCGAGTTCGCGTTGTAGATCTCCGGTCGGTAGATCTTCTGGAACGTCTCCATCGTGCTGATCGTGCCGATGAGCTGGAGGTTCGTGTAGTCGCCGAGCAGATCGCCGCGGAAGTAGAACGCGAGCGGCGCGACGCTGCCGCGCGGCATGAAGTATCGGACCGAGAGCCCCATCTTGCCGAAGTACTCGTCGGTCAGCGAGGGATCCTTCTGCTCGTACTCGACGCCGAGGATCGGATGGTGATTCTCGGTGCGACGGTACGTCTTGCTCGTCGAGACACTGATGCAGATGACCGGCGACCCGGTGAAGCGCTCCCGGTAGGCCGGCGAGTCGAGGAAGTGCTGGAAGAGCTTGCCGTGCAGATCACCGAAGTCGGCGGGAACGGCGAACCCGCCCGCGGCCTCACTGGCCGCCGGCAGCCGCACACTGAAGTCGAAGTCGCGGACGTAGGACGAGAAGTTGTTCCCCACGATCCCCTGACTCCGCTTTCCGGTGAGACGGTCGAGGATCCGGATGTCCAGGACCTCGAGCAGCGGGAACTCCTGATCCTCACCCTCTGCGGCGAACTGCACCGCGACGGACACGATCTCGAGTTCGACCGTGTAGCGGCCGCGATTCGGGTTGTCCCAGTCCGCGAGATCGTTGAACCGACGGTCGATCATCGTCAGGGCGTTGCGGAGATTCTGCTGACGGTGCTCACCACGCGCCAGGTTGGCGAAATTCGTGGTGATCCGAGAATCGTCCGATGGACGGTAGTCCTCGTCGAAACGGGTCTTCGTGATTCGGAACGTGAATTCGTGCGCCATGGAGGTGCCAATCGGTGAGCTGATCGGCCGGGCTCGGCCTCGCAAACAGGGGTATCTCCATGGTGGCGGCTGCGCGGCCCATCGAGAAATGTGCTGCGACTATGCCGTGACATAGTCTGAGCCTATGGCTAAGCGCTCGAGCGGCATCACTCTGCAGCAACTCACCTACTACATCGAGGTCGCCGCGGAGGGATCGATCAGCGCGGCCGCGGATCTGCTCTATGTCGCCCAGCCCACCATGTCCGCGGCGATGAAGGATCTGGAGAGCAGAGTGGGGCGCGTGCTACTCCTCCGCTCCGCCCGGGGCGTGACGCTCACCACCGACGGTGCGGAGTTCCTCGGGTACGCCAGGCAGGTCGTCGAGCAGGTGGCGCTCCTCGAACAGCGATACCTCGGGCGCCCTCCGTCACGGCGCCTGCTCGGGGTGTCGACGCAGCACTACTCGTTCGCCGTCGACGCGCTGGTACGGATGGTGAAGGCGACCTCGGCGGCCGAGTACGAGTTCTCACTGCGGGAGACGCGCACGTGGGACATCATCGAAGACGTCCGCACCCTCCGCAGCGAGCTGGGGATCCTCTACCGGAACGACTTCAACCGCAACGTCATCGACAAGCTGCTGCGGGACTCCGGGCTCGCTTTCCATCCGCTCTTCGTCGCCGAGCCGCACATCTTCATCTCCCGCAAGAACCCGCTCGCCTCTCGTGATCGCGTCACCCTCGGCGACCTCGCCGATGTGCCGCGGCTCACGTTCGACCAGGGCGCGAACAACTCGTTCTACTTCGCCGAGGAGATCCTCTCCACCCTCTCGAGCCCGCAGGAGATCCGAGTCTCCGACCGTGCGACCATCTTCAACCTCATGATCGGTCTCGACGGGTACACCATCTCGACAGGCATCATCAGCGACGACCTCGACCCTGAGATCGTCGCCATTCCGCTCGATGTCGACGAGCGAATCGAGATCGGGTGGATCGGTCACTCGGCGATCCCCCTCACCGAGCAGGCGCAGCGCTTTCTCGCCGAGCTGCGGACCGTCGTCTCCGGATTCGGGGTGACCCTGCTGGGCTGACCCTGTCCGCCGGTCAGTCCGTATCAGTGTTCGTGGTCGCCACTGGAGGCGTGCACATGGGCGCGCTGGCCCTGCCTCCCGACCAGGCTGAGGTACTCGACCGGCCCCGCGCTCGTGGCCCCGAACCAGTGCGGCGTGCGGGTGTCGAACTCAGCCGCTTCGCCTGCCTGCAATCGCAGATCCTGGTCGCCGAGCACCAGACGCAGGGTGCCGTTGAGCACGAAAGCCCAGTCGAATCCTTCATGTGAGCGCAGGTCCGGCATCATGTCGTCGCTCCCGGTCGGGAGAACGAACTTGTACGCCTGGACGCCTCCGGGACGGCGCGTGAGCGGGATGATGACCGACCCGTCAGCGCATGCGATCGGCCGCAGATCGATACGGGGATTCGCGGTGCGGGGCGCGTCGACCAGGGAGTCGAGGGTGACGCCGTAGTAGCGGGCCAGCGGAAGCAGCTGCTCCAGCGTCGGCCGCCGAAGGCCTGCTTCCAGCCGGGAGAGGGTGCTCGTCGAGATCCCGGTCTCGTCGGCGAGTGTGGTCAGGGTGATGTCGCGACGCAGCCGAAGATGCTTCAGGCGCAGGCCCACCGTGTCGAGGGTCTGATCGAAGTGTTGGGTCATCCCCCTATTTTGCCATTCGGCAAGATAGATTGCCAACTCGAGTGATCTGGGTGATCCTGTTATTGACATCACGGACAAACGGGAGGACTGCGCCTTGCGCACCACACATGATCATGATCGGACGAGCGCATGATGGCGGAGTTCGACAAGGACTACTGGGAGGATCAGTGGGGTCCCACCACCGCTGGCCACGAACGCCGACTCCCGGTCAACCCCTATCTCACAGCCGAGACCGCGCATCTGCCCGTCGGCACGGTTCTGGATGCGGGCTGCGGAACAGGAACCGAAGCACTCTGGCTTGCCGAACAAGGCGGGGAGGTCACGGCTGCCGACATCCCCGCGACCGCACTGGCTGAGGCACGGGTCCGTGCTGCTGCCGCCGGTATGGGCGAGCGCGTCGACTGGGTGGAAACCGACCTGTCGAAGTGGGAGCCGGGACGGACCTGGGACCTCGTGGTCACCAACTACGCGCATGCGCAGATCGGGCAGCTCCCGTTGTACCGGCGTATCGCCTCCTGGGTCGCCCCTGGCGGAGCGCTCCTCATCGTGGGGCACCTCCACGGCCAGCATCGCGACGTTCACCACGGACACGACCATCCCGAGGGAGCGACGGCAACGCTGGAGGGGATCACGAACCTGTTCGACTCTCCGGAGTGGCGGATCGAGTCAGCGTATGAGCACACCCGCACGGTCCGTCCCGGCGGCTCCCCGGTGCAATTGCGCGACGTGATCGTCCGCGTCCACCGACTCACCTGACCCACCCTTCCCTCTTCGCGGGGGGAGGT
>NZ_JBLVOB010000006.1:822527-824934 GCF_053543555.1 Microbacterium xerophyticum
CCTCGCCCCCGCTTCGCCCTGCCTGCGAACACGCACACAGGGCACATCACCATGAAAGGAAACACCACCCGCTATGACCTCCATCACTCACGCCGACGCAGAAGGCGATGCGCCCGTCATCGAGGATCCCCGTCGCAGACGCGCGATTCTCTGGGCCGTCGGCATCGCCTTGATGGCCGTTGTCGCCTCGGTGACCGGTCTCAACGTCGCACAGCCGCAGCTTGCGACGACCTTCGATGCATCACAGGGACAAGTGCTCTGGATCATCAACACCTACACACTCACTCTCGCAGCCCTCCTCCTGCCGCTCGGAGCCCTGGGCGATCGCCTCGGGCGCAAGCCGGTGCTCATCATGGGCCTCGTGATCTTCGGTGTCGCGAACATCGCCGGGGCCATCGCTCCGGTCATGGAGGTCATGATCGCATCCCGACTGTTCAGCGGCATCGGTGCGGCACTGATCATGCCCGTCACGCTGTCGGTGATCACCTCCTCGTTCCCGGACAAGGAGCGCTCCAAGGCGATCGGGGTGTGGAGCGCCGTCGCCGGGGGCGGTGGCATCGTCGGCATGTACCTCTCCGCCGTGCTGGTCGACATCGCGTCCTGGCGCTGGCTGTTCGCGCTCCCCATCGTGCTCACCGCAGCTGCCCTGCTGATCGGCACGCGCTCAGTGCCGAACTCCCGAGAGAAGGCGCCAGGCAGGTTCGATGCCCTGGGAGCGCTGACGTCGATCGTCGCGACGGTCGGCTTCACCTTCGCTCTGCACGAGGCACCGTCCGTGGGCTGGACCGACCCGGTGGTGCTGACCACACTGATCGCAGCTGTGCTCGCCACCGTGGTGTTCATCGTGTGGGAGTTGCGCACCCGGTTCCCGCTGCTGGACATTCGACACTTCCGCAAGCGCGGACTCTCGTCCGGCGCGACGCTCCTGCTCGTGTGGTTCGGCGTCCTGGGCGGGGTATCCCTGGTGCTGTACCCGTTCTTCCAGGTCGTCCTCGGATGGAGCGGACTGCTGTCCACACTCGCCATGATGCCCATGGCACTGCTGATGATGCTCGCCTCCGGGCTCGCCCCTCGGCTGACAGCACGCATCGGCGCTCGGGCCTCCATGGTCATCGGACTCACCATCGCCACGGTGGGCCTCACGCTCATGGCCGGATTCGTGTCCGCCGACGGCGGGTACCTCAGCGTGCTGCCCGGACTCATCACGATGGGACTCGGCGCGGGCCTGGCGATGACACCCTCGACCGAAGCGATCACCTCCTCGCTTCCTCGGGAGCAGCAGGGTGTCGCGTCGGCACTGAACGACCTCTCCCGAGAGCTCGGTGCGGCCCTGGGCATTGCGCTTCTGGGCGGTGTGCTGGTGGCCGGATATCAGAGTGCGATCGCCGGACGCCTTTCAGGTGTGCCGGAAGAGTTCGCGGCGACAGCGCGCGAAGGCATCGCCAACGCCACTGCGGTCAGCCAGAGTGCCGGGGAGTACGCGGAGCAGATTCGCACTGCAGCGAACGAGGCGTTCATCGCCGGCTGGCAGCAGGCCATGTGGGTCGGCGTCGCCGTCATGATCGTCCTCGTCATCTTCATCCTCTTCCGCGGCCCCAAGGGCGCTGACCCGACTGCGGAGCCGGTGGATGAACCCGAAGGCCTGGCAGAGGACTTCGCTGACGCCGACACCGCCCGGCACGCGGGCTGATCATGACAATCACAGTCACCAGGCCCGTGCAGGTCGAAGTGTGGTCCGATCCCCAGTGCGTGTGGTGCTTCATCGCGCATCCGAGGTTTCAGAAGGCCGTCGCAGCGTTCGACGGACAGGTCGAAGTGAAGTATCGGTCCTTCGAGCTGCGCCCCGGCGTGCCCACCGAGATCGACAAGGAGCATCAGATCGCACAACACGCCGGCGCGTCCCCTGGACGTGGACGCGTAGAGGCGGTCACCGCGCAACTCACACAGCTCGCCCATGCCGAAGGACTGAGTTTCCGTCCCGACCTCACCCGCCCGACGAACTCGCACCTCGCCCTGGAACTGCTCCATCACGCCCAGCAGAGCGGACACCGGGCTGCACTGACCCGCCGACTCTTCACTGCGTACTTCACCGAGGGGAGACACATCGGACACGTCGACGAACTCGTCGATCTTGCTCGCGAGATCGGCATGGATCCCGAGGACGCACGACAGGTCCTGCTCGACCGCCGCCACCGCGTCGCGGTCGATCAGGACGGCGACCGGCTCCGCGCACTCGGCGCGAGCGGCGTGCCCCTCCATGTGATCGACGGGAAGTGGGGCATCTCCGGTGCCCAGCCTGTGCACGTCTACCTCGAAGCTCTGCAGAGATCAGTAGAAGCATGAGCCGGCACGCCGTGCGGGAGCACTGAGGCCCGATCAACTCTCACCAACGAGAAGTGCCGGAAAC
>NZ_JBLVOB010000006.1:824991-848941 GCF_053543555.1 Microbacterium xerophyticum
GTTTCCGGCACTTCTTGGTCGGGCTGACAGGATTTGAACCTGCGACCCCTTGAAGCAATGCAGGCACTTTCGACAATCCGCGGAATTCCGGGGTTTTCCCTTGCGGGAGTACGAGACTCGGTGCGTCAGGTCTCCCCGCTGATTCCCGCCAAAACCGACCAATCCCGGAGCTTACGGGCACATTTGCGGGTACAAAAATCGGCCTTCTGGAGCCACCGCGAGTCGATAAATCGGGCCTGACCGGTCGATTGCGATGCGTTCGGAGTCGCTGCGCATAGGCTGCTCCGTCGAAGGCCCAAAACGTGATCTTGCTGGTCGCGTCAACTGCCCAGTCGAGTCACGTACGGTCGATGAGATCGCTGCGTGGATTACGTGTCAGCCGGCACAGTACGAGGCGGGTCCGCGTGCCGGTATGAGCCAGGATAGCTCGACGACCACGAGGCGGTCACCATCGCGCAGAGTACGAGAGGCATCGCTCCTACTCGGGGCGGACAGCGACCTTCTTACCGGAGGCATCCTCATTGAAGATGCGTTCGCAGCTGACTGCAGTGAGCTCCTTTAGCTGGCGATCTAGGTTCACGTCGCCGCGAACATTCTTGAGCCGCATCGAAAGCGCGAGCTGAGCTTAAATGACCCGTTGCAGCCATCAAGACCAGAATCAGCCGTCAAGCCCAGGGGGGCGTCCGCTGTCGCCGCTACGATCAGCAGAAAGGTAGTGCAGCTTAGATTTGACGAGATCTGGCGCTGGCTGCTGAGCTTCACTCGCTCACGAGTCGTAGCTTCGAAGCACAGGTAAATGGAGGCCGAGACAGAGTGACGGATATCGAGCTGCGGTCGCTTGCCCCGGAGTACGACGAGGATTACCACAAGACCTATGTGGCCCGGCTCAACGCGGCCGTGATCGATCCACGGAACAAGAACATCGCGCTCACCGGTCGCTACGGAGCCGGCAAGTCGAGCATCCTCGACAAGTTCATCACGGAGCAGGAGGAGCCTCAGTCTGAGAACACCGAGGCGAAGGCTACCGAAGACACGAGCCCCGCAAAGACGGCGAAGAAGAAGAACACCAAGAAGCCTTCGCCCAAGAAGGTTCTGCGCATTAGCATTAACACGCTCGGGCCCGATAAAGACGAGGGCTTGACCAACAGGATCCAGAAGGAACTAGTCAAGCAGTTGGTCTACCGGGCGAATCCTGGTGAGGTCCGTCGTTCGGAGTTCTCGCGCACACCTGAGCTGTCGTGGTGGCGAACGATCTTTGAAGCGGTGTTGGCGACGACTATTGTCATCGGTCTGCTGTGGCTGTTCGGCGTGCGGCCTAGCGAGGATTCATTCTGGACCGACGGTCTCTTGTGGCCAATGATCGTGTTCTCCGCTCTGGTGTTCACCGCACTCGTGTTCGTGCGACGGTACATCGGCAATCGTGTTGTGGCTCATGTATCGGCCGGAGGGGCGTCGATCTCCCTCGAAGGCAAGAGCGATTCGTTTTTCGACAAGTATCTAGATGAGTTGCTTGCATTCTTTGAAGCCACAGAGCCGGACATCGTTGTGTTCGAGGACCTTGATCGGTTCAATGATCCACAAATCTTCGATTCACTACGCGAGTTGAACACTCTTGTCAATACCTCCGCGTATTGGAGGAAGCGCACGGACCGGCCGCTCAGGTTCGTCTACGCGATCAAGGACAGCCTGTTCGAGAAGTTCGGCGATGAGCAGCAGGAGAAAGACGAGGACGCGAAGAAGACCGAGGAAGGTGCGAGCACGTCCGACACGAAGAGGCCGGAGAAGAAGGACGCCGCGTCTGAAGCGGTGGAACGAGCGAATCGGACGAAGTTTTTCGAGATCGTCATTCCGGTGGTGCCGTTCCTGTCGCACAACAACGCGCGCGACCACTTCCTGACGGAACTCGAAAAGCTAAAGCTTCCCACGGGCGAGGGCATGGAGATCGGCCCTGGTCTCATCGACATCGTGGCGCGGCACACCACCGACATGCGCCTGATGATCAACATCGGCAACGAGTTTGTCGTCTATGCTGAGCGGTTACTGTGGGTCGATGGCACCAAGAGGAAGCGTGCGCCCGAGCTGACAGCGGATCTCCTGTTCGCTCTCGTTGTTTACAAGAATTTCCACCTTGCGGACTTTGAGGCCCTCCCTCATCGAGGTAGTGCTCTCGACATGCTGGATCAGAAGCGCCGAGATCTGGTGGATGCGGCACTCAAAACCCTGCAGACGGAACGCGGAGATCTTGCTCGAGGTGCAACACGGCGGCAGAAGCAGCAGACTCTGGCAGCTACGCTCGGAGCTCGGCTCACGGCGTTGCAGGCCACGACTAGTATGACGCTTCTTGCAGCCGCAGTCGGTGATGTAGCGCTTGACGTTGACGCGGCAAATGATCGATCCTTCTGGCAGCCGATTGGGCAGGCGGGAGAGGTCGAGCTGAGATTCCGTCATCGCTCGGGCAACGGGGAGAACACGCGTCTGCGAGGTGCAAATCTCGCTGCGTTGTTTCCCGAGGTCGCTGACGCTGATAGCTGGCAAGACTCACCGTCGCGTACAGATGACGACAGGATCGCTGAGATCAACGCAGAGATCACTTCACTACCTCGTGCGAGCCTTGAAGACCTTGCGGCGAGCACGAAGTACAAGCTCAACGACAAGACCTTTGCCATCCTTGCCAAGGACACGCTTCCGTCGCAGCTTGCGCTTGACCTCGTCAAGCAAGGGTACATCGATCGGTTCTATGCCGAATACTCGACCGTCTTCTACGGCAAGTTCTTGGGTGTCGACGTGGCGAACTTCTTCCGCAACAGCGTGTGGCCCAACGAGATGGACGTGCAGTTCAAGTTCACCCCAGAGGACGCACAGAATGTTCTGGTGCAAGCCCCGGCTGACTTCCTTCGCACGCGGGCCGCTCTCAACATCGACATCGTCAACCACCTCATGACCATCGAAGATCCGAGGTCGAACGACCTCATCGATGTCCTGGCCCGGCCCGACAACGAGGACGGACAGCAGTTCCTTGTCACGTTCTTCAACACGCCGGAGAGTCAGAGCGAGGCGCTGGTCGCACGGCTGGCAGCCAAGCCATGGCCGACCCTCTTCAGCTTCATTGCCTCTGAGGGCGTGATCGATGCCGACGAGACAACGGTGGTCCTGCTCGACGCCGCGTTACGGAACGCATCCAGCTTGGAGGCTTTCGAGCTCGATGACGACGCGCGAGCACTCATTGAGCGCTTGCACACGGAGATTCCGACGTTCCGCGAGACCCCACGTGGTGTGTCTGCGGACACCCTCTTCGCCTTCCTGACGGCTGCATTGCCGATCGCCCCGAACATCCGAGTGCTCTCGCCGGAGCTTCAGGCGTTGGTGGTCAGCGAGAAGCGGTACGCGCTCGACGCCAACAACCTTCGCGCCGCTGCCGCGTTGTCCGACGAGACGCCGATCTGGGCAGACAACCTCATCGCCAAGCCCGCGGTCTGGGCGTACTGCACCGAGAACATCGAGGACTACCTCGAATTGATCGAGAGTGATCATCACACGACGGCAAGTTGCGAGTCTCCGGGGGTTCTCGCTCGGGTCGTCAACGCGCAGCACGAAGACTGGTCAGCCGATGGGCTGGAGGCATTCCTCGACGCCACCGCAGAGAGTGCAGCCCTGCCTGACGTCAACGAGGTTGATCATGATGCATGGTCGACCGTCGTGGCTCGGTTGTGCGCCGTACCGAACTTCACGAACCTCGAGGCGTACTCAACCGAGATCGGTGTTGACGATGCGCTTATGGCGCTGTTCACGGACGACGATGGGGAGGTGCTCGACGTCGCTGGCTTGGAGGATGCGACCACAAAGCAGCTTGCACCTGTGATCCCGCTCCTCCTGAACGCACATGCGGTGCTCGAAGCGCGGCAGCGAGTGCTACTGGCTAAGCAGCTCTTGGATGCGCCGAACGGTCCCGGGTTTGACCTCAGTGAAGTCGAAGCGACCCAGGACGATCTGCTGGCTGAATTGCTGCGAGAGCGTGTGGTCGACGACATCGAGGAGGCGTTCACCCACTTCGCTGGTGCCGGCTGGGATGCGATCGGCCCTGCTCTGCAGGTGTCCGCGGATGCTGCGGCTTTCATCACTCCACCCTTGGTGCAGGGTCGTGCCGCGGACGTCCTACGCGAGAAGAGCGTTCCGGATGCAACTAAACATGCACTTCTTGATCAGCTGGTCGATTTCGCCCGCGCCGAGGCTGAGTTCGCACACGCAGCGGGTCAATCGTTCCTGGTCGCGGCTGCGCGGACCGCACGAACCTTGGGCGTCACGTTGTCGACGGAGGCACTCACTCTTCTCGCGCCTGCTGTCAGCAACCACGAGGATGTCGTTTGGCAACTGAAGGAGCAGGCTGGTTCGATCAGCGTGCAGACGGTCATGGGGATCCTCGGTTCGATGTCCGGCGACTTCGCCGGATTCGCAGGGGCTGCGGGTCAGGCGTTCGAGGTTGGCAATACGCAGTCCTTGAGAGCCGTTGTAGACCGGCTGAAGCTCGCTGGCGTCATCAAGCTGCAGCAGGGTGGACAGCCCAGAGATCGCTGGAAGCTGCGCATCGCTTAACCCCCGGCTACGGTCGCCACTACAAAGCTCGTCCTCGCTCTAGGCTCAGGTTCATGGAGCGGACCACATCGAGGGTCCGGATGGAGATAAAGATACGTCGGGATCTCTCGGGATCGCGCAGGGCTTCGCAGGGCGTCGGTCGGGATCATTCAGGGTCTGACGGGATCTCTCGGGATACGACTACGCGTCGGACGTGCGCTGCCTAGCAGTACGACATGCATACACCCGAGGTGGGCTACGCCCACCTGACAAGGAGCATCATGCCCAGCGATTGGACGTAAACCTAAGATTCTACGCCGTCGTTAGCGGTCATTCGATACGCCAATCGCCGGTCAATCCAATACGGCAGCGACCAGATAAACCCCAGAATCACGAGGGTCTTCGCCTCACCTGCCTTACGAGCGCGTCGCGTGCAGGCCGGGGTGTCGGGATAGTCCGCAAAAACCTTGCGGGTACATTCCGGGGTACATAAGCCATTTTCGGCCCCAAATACGACGAAAGCCCTGACGAAAATTGCTTCTCATCAGGGCTTTTGGTCGGGCTGACAGGATTTGAACCTGCGACCCCTTGACCCCCAGGCGTCCAAACGGTTCAAAACTCATCGAAAACCGCGTAATTCCGCGGGTCAGATCATGCAGAGCACGTCACGAAATGCACGGTTTGCATGATTCTGGTCCCTTTTTGGTCCCCTTCACTCGAACTCAGGGAAGGACTTTTAGGCCACGCTTCGTCTGCCATAGCCCTAGCCCGAATACGGCTCCAGCAACTGCAACCGAAAACCCAACTCCCCAGCCATCTTTGGGCGCAAGATCGGTCGCTGCGAATGCCACGGCACCAGCAGCAACCGCTCCGGCCGCCGGAATCGCGTACTTCTGCGCGTTGGATGGGGCCAGAACAACGTTCAGGCGGATTGATGCGGCCTCCGAGGGAATGCGGGGCCCAACTTCCAGGTAGCTGCGGGTCGTATCAGTGCGGTTGGGCACATCAATGACAACTGAAAACGCGTCGTACGCCGATGTGAGGGTCAGGCTCTCAACATCACGAGCGCTCAGTCCTTCGCCCACGGCGAGCCTTAGCTCCGCGGGGATCATCCCAAGGCTTTCCTGGCGGTGGAAGATCTCCAGAATGTAGCTATTCCCCGTTGTCAGCCAAAATTCGCCGTCCTTTGCACACACGAACTCACCGGTGCCGAAGTCACGTATTCCGACAACTCGAAAGTAGAACCTTTCTGGGTTAGTGAGCGTGGAGGAAAGATAATCAACGATCGCTCGGAAGGCAGCATCGTTGCCCGATGCTAGAGGGAGCTTCGCTTCCTCTAGGTCATTCTTGAGCGATGAAACTCCTGGACCAAAGCCTGCAGACCGGGGCACCTCATCGTCGGGCGATGGATACTGACTAGACGTTCTAAGCAATTTCGAGTACTTGCTAATTCGGTGGCCAAGTTCCAAGCGTTGAGTCTTGTCGGGCTCGGCACCGACCGGCAGTCCGAGGAAGGTGAAGTAATCCCCTAACTCGAGATCAATAGACAGGATCTCACCATGTTCAGATGCGCCCACTACCGTCGCCAACCTCAACGGGATGAACGCAGACTCATGAAACCGCTGCGGGTGCTGAAGTGAAAGGTGTATCAGCGCGCCCAATCCTGTTAGGCGGAGCCATTCTCTGCGCAACTCTTCAGAGACATGCCGACGGTCATAGCGAAAACGAATCCGTGCGCCGTTCGGAAGCGCGACGGCTGAGAGCGCGTCCGTAACGTATCGCTCCCGGATGTTAGAGGTGTATAGAAAGAGGGTGCGGTCAGACGTGCCCATGTTCACGGACCTGTCTTGCTACGGAGTCAGCGAGCAACTTGTAACGACGGCTGGTCGACGCACTCGACAAAAGATAGTCGCGTTCTCGAACACTAGTCGAAGTAATTGTGGGGTTTCGGAACTGGTCAAGAGTCAGATCAATCTCTTTCCCCGAGTCCAACTTGATCCAGTAATGACTGACACCGTCCACTATTCCGCGACGGAGTTCCCCACCGAGGTAGTCCTGCAGGACGAGTGCCGTGACCGCGCACTGCCCTTGCGACGGAATTGAGGGCGTCCAGGCTTCAGGAGCAACGGATGTCTCGGCCGACCACGCGTTGCGCAGCGCGATCGTGAGTTGGGCAAGACCCGTCTCCGCTGGAGCCTCTACTGTCATGCTTCAAGGGTAGCAACCGCGTCTGACATTTCGTCCGCGACCTGGGGAGGGACCGCCTGTTTCGGCGCCCAAGGCACTGCGGCGCCCGCAGTTCAGGCTCGCCCCAACTGATCGCCGCACGACAACCACCTACTACGCCGTAGGGGCGTATCTTCGTGAGTACCTCAGACGAGGGCATCGTCATGAACGACGAAGACGCGCCGGCACCCAGCCCGCTCGGTCTCCAATTGAGAGTTCACTAGGTAAACCGCACCGGCTTTGGTGCGATGTTCACTCACCGGATAACGACTGCATGATGGTCCGAAGCGATGACACGTCCACCTTGCAGGATGTACACCTCAACGAAGTGGTTCCCTGCGTAGCTGGTGGATTCGCGATGTTCCACGCTCTGCGTGCCGTCACCTTCGAGGAGCTGGCCCCGGAGTTGCCCTACTTTTTCTGCTTCTTCTCCGTTGTTGCGGACCTTCCAGATGACATCAAAACCTCCAGGAGCATCAGTCACTACTCGGAAGAGGAGATCACGGTTCTTCTCGACTCGGCCGTCGAGGCGGAGCGAGCGCGCTACACGTCCGGAGTCCCGAAGCACGAAAGCATCGATCCGCGCGCTGTAGCCGCCCGCATATGCGTAGTGCTCGTGAATGAATTCCTCGTCGGGTGCCCGAAGAACAAGGGCTTTCTCCTGCTGCCCGCTGTGCTCAAGCGACTTCGCCAGTCTTACGTTCTCGTCAGCGGCAAAAGCGTCGCCGAAGAGTTTGCGCCAAAGGTTGGCGCTCGTGTCTTCATCGTCTTCGACAAGCGCTTGTCTCGCCCACTCGGCGTAGCGCTGTACCTGCACACGGAAGTTTGCGTACTTCTCTTGAGTCCATCGGTGGTTGAAGTAGGTCCCAAGACAGCTCGGGTCTTCGAGTGTAGGCATCTGCTCGTGCCAGCGCAGCCAAGAGTCCAGGTCTTCGAGAAGGGCGACCAGAGTTGACCCAACTGAGGCGTACCGAGCCTCAGTGTCGAAGGCTTGAACTCGTCCACCGAGAAGTGTTGTGAGGATCACCGACGGACAGTCGAAGGTGTTCTTGTAGTCCCGAATGTATTTCAGAAGGCGGATGACTCGACGGAGGTTTCCGTTCGTGATGTCATCCTTTTCCTTCATCCATGACGTGAATCCAGCCGGGTTGGTGTCCTCAAACTTATTCTCTTTGTAGCTGACGATGACTTGAGACCCGTCATCGCGCACAAGGTACGGGACCACATCGACATGACAGTCATTCGCGTAGTCGATCCGGACACAGCGATTCTTCCTCTGAAGCATCGACTGATAGGTGGTGTTCCGTTTGAAAGCGGCTCGCACCTCTCGCAGGTATTCTTTTGGGCTCTCTGACCACTCAGGAACTTCCTCGACGTGGAGAAGAAAGTCGGCGTCGAACTCGTCTAGCGTTCCGACGGGCGTGATGATCGTCTCGTGGGCCCATGATCCCTGCGGGATGTGGTCTTGGTAGAGAGGACCAATCACCGCGTCCTTCTTTAGAGCATCCACGATGGCGCTCACTCGACCGGCGAGCTGATTCAGTTTCCATTGCTTGAGGTTCACCGTGTTCTGAAGAAAGGCGGTGAAGTAGTTCTCGAGTTCCATGCGGTCTCCCCTGGTTCTTAGCCGACCGTGAGCGCGTTTACGTAGCCTTGTGCGCTCGTTCGTTGATAGATGGCGAGTTCGGGTTGGGCGTCGCGCATGTGGAGTCGCCCCATCTGGATCGCCGCTGGCGCCGGGACAGCTGCAACGACGTGCACGCGAGAGGCTTTCGGGAACTCTTTCTCCACGAGGGCAAGCGCGCGTTGCCAGCCGTCCGAAAACTGGTCGAGTGCGGCCCTGGTGTCGATCACGCCGGGGCCGGGCGTTTCAGTCGCAAGATTGAGCGCTACACGGGGCAAGCCGCGAACCTGCGGAGGGATCTCGTCAAGCTTGACGTCCGCGGTTACGTTCACGGTCAAGAGAATCTCGTCCAACGGCTGTGCGTTTAAGTCGTTGTTGGTTATGGACACGTCGTACGCCGGCGTGTGCGCTTCGTCAGTGGCCCAGACCCATGCTCGCGCGTCGTCAGATCTCGCACGGCGGAAGAGGACAGTTTCGCTCTTGTCGTCGAGGCGGGAGCCAAGGTGTACGAGCAGAGGGATCGGGGCGAGCGCGAACACCGCCGCCACCTCGACGTCGGCGGCCTCGGTCGCGGCCTGGAGCGAATCTACGGCTTGATCGATGCGCTGAATGCCCCTCGTCCACGACCAGTCGGCGTCTTCAGGATCGTCAAGCACGACTTCGTACATACCTGTACGGGTGGCTTCACCGAAGCCCGTTAGGTGGAGCGGGTGGAGCGCTTCGGCAATCTGTCTGGCAGAAGCTGGAGCGAGCGTTCCTCGTATCTTCCCGGTGACTTTGAGGATGGCGGCTGGTCGAAGGGTTGCGAACTCAGTAACTTCTCTGACACGGCGTTCGTGCGTCATCTTTGCATCGCGGAGATACTCGGCCGTGAAGAAGCCGACCATTTCAGGATCATCGATTCGTCGATGGCATTCGTGGCAAAGCAGAAGGATGTTCTCTTCGGCCGAGCGCTCTCGAAGTGACAACGACGACGTTCCTCTCGGAGACTTGGCGCCGTCAGTGGCTCCGACGTTGTGGGCAAGCTCTGCAACGGTACGGGAGTGGAAGAAGCTCCTAGCGTCGATCAGGTAGGCGGCACAGAGCACGCAACGGCCCGCGGAACGAGCCCATACCCGGTTTTGAATTGACGGCAGTATCGCGATTCGTTGTATCTGTGAGCTAGGCACTTGACAAGACCACCGTCCATCCGAGAAGTCGCACGCTATCCCTCGTATCGAGCGCCCTTTCGCCGATTACATGGTCCGCAGAGCGCCTGCAGATTGTCGAACTCATCGGACCCACCCCAGGACCATGGGATGACGTGATCAACTTCCATTTCGTGGAGCTTGCCAACGTGCCCGCAGTGGTTGCATGTGTAGCTATCGCGGCGCATGACGGCCAAACGAAGATGGAGGTCATGCCGGGCCCGTCGCGCTTCTGTCGACATTCATGTCCTCCATCCGGGGCGGCTTCCTCTGCAATACAGGAGCCGTCGGCTTCTCCCGGTTGTCGGCTAGCAGGAGACTGAGGGGTCTCGTGATTGCCCATGCAAGCGTCGGCGTGACGCGGTCTGAGTCGTCGAAGACGACGCAGAGTTGCCCGCGCCGTGTGCCGGTGTCCTTGAGTAGAGACTCGCGCGTGCCGACCATAGCTTCGGCCAACTTGTCGAACGTCGCCGCGACATCGAAACCAACTGATTCCGAGAGCTCAACCGAGGTGGTCTTGGCAACGTTGGACTGCGCTCCAGCCTTGCGGACCGCGGTACGTAGCTCCATGACGGATTGGGTTTTGAATCGTTCGGCGGGATGTACGCCGATTCGGAGTCGACCGATCACGTCTTCCAGCACTGGATCGGAGTCGTGGCGGTCCCATCCTCGTACTTCGCGTTCGCCGTTGGCCCATGCGATGTCGGCCGCACTAATCGCGAGGCCGGGTCCTTCAAGACGGCTGATGTAGGCGACACCATCCGAAACGGCCCCAGCAGGGGTACGGCCGTGGACAACGCGAGCTGCGGTGCCGATTGCGAGTGAGTATGCGCCCATGTCTACTCGTCCTGGAGTCGGCGCAACGGTCGAGGTGAGGCCTAGGGACGCCTTCGGCAGGAGCCTGGCTTCTTCACGATTCCAGAGCGCAAATCCGGGCCGACGCTCTGCACGGCCGATCGCCCAGCGGTTACGGTAGTACTCGCCGATCCGTTCCGTAGGTAGGTCGAAGGGCTCGATCTCGTTGGTCTCGCCGCGGAGGTAGGCGTCCCACCCGACCGCTGTCGGGGCGAGAAACACTTCGCGCTTGATGTTGTGTTGCAGGTTCTCTGCTGGGATCTCCAACTGCGTGAGTGCTGTGCGGATGATCCGGAAGCGCCAGTTGGGGCCGCTTCCGTACACGGTCGATCCGACTTTCGCGTTAGGGTCGTCGAGCACGACGTCGCGGACGTAGTCGCGCAGTTCCACGAAGAGTTCGTCAGAGAACTGGAAGTGACCGTACCCCTTGGTGAAACCAACCGAGCGGAACATCAGTGCACCCTCGAAGGTGATGCGGTTGTAGACCGATGACCGGCCGAGTGCTGAGGATGTCGTGATGAGGACGGGGGTGGGATCTTTGATCTGCTTTCGGATGCCGGTTTCTTGCCCGTCGTACTTGTGGAAGAGGAAGTCGCGGGTCTCGTTGGAGATTGTCAGTAGTGCGGCGAGTTTCCCTCCCAGTAGCTGCCGGTAAGGCTCAACGGCACCGAGAACGAATGCGTCGTACACGTTGTAGAGCCGGTTGTTTCGCTGCTCGGTACTCCATCCGATGGCTGTGTCCCGGGCGGATTGCGCGATAACTGGGTCCCCCAAGGCAAATATCGCGATGAGCTTGCCGTTCTGCCGGTCCCTCACGAGGAAGCGGGTGCGGCGCCCGTACCCGTTTGAGACCGGCACTGACCACTGCAGAGTGGCGTACTTAAACACGTCGACGTCTTGCGGCGTTCGCACAGGGATAACAACCGGATCGATCCGAGCGGGATCGATTTCGTCACCATTGGCGAAGTTCTGCATGAGGTCGTCTTCGCGACCAAGCAACCACTTTCGAGCTGACTGCAAGCGTGCGCCGCGTTGGCTGCCGTGCGCCTTTCTGAACTCTTCCTTCGCCATGTTCGGGTCCAGGGTCTCGGCCACCTTGATCCGCCCCTGCACCATCGCTAGTTCGTCAAGCACTCGGTGCTTGAGTTCTTCGGCGTAGGAGGATGGATAGGCGAGTCGGGGCTGCGCCGGGCGGCTTGCGCCGCCCGGCGTTGCTTCCGTCATCTACTTGGCCTCGTCTTCCGACTCGAAGTCGTCAGCGAACTCGTCGTCTTCGGCAAATTCGTCCTCGACCCAAGCCGCCGGGTCGACCTCCTCGACGTCCTCTCGGGAGGCAGCGTTGTTGAACACTGCGGGATGAAGGTCGAACGCTGTGGACAACTGCCGGGACCAAGCTCGACGCTCGGCGCGGTAGAAGATCTTCTGATCGCCGGTGGCGTCCAGTTCATTGGTCGCCAGCACCCACAGCATCAGTTCGAGTCCCGAGCGCAACTCGGCCTGGTCATCGTTCAGCTTGCTGTAGAGCTCGCGGTACCAGGCGTGGGCCTGGTTGATACGAAGCACGGTCTGGCTGCCGACCATGAGCGGCGTGTAGAACGGGTCGTCCTCGGCGTCGGTGCTGAACTCCACCTTGTACGGCTTCTCACGGTGCTTGCGCTCCTGGGCCTTGGCGACGTCCTTCTCGTCGACCCCGGTCTCCTTCGCGAGGCGCTTGACGGTGTCATCGAAGTTCCGCTGGGCTTCCTCCTGCGACTCCTTGCTCGCCTTGCGGGTGCGCTTGACCTCCTTCTCCACTGCCTTTGCGATAGTCGCCTCGGAGGCTCGGGTTCCATCGCCGTCGTTTGCGGCGGCATCCCGTTCGGCCTTCTCCTGGGAGCGTTGCCGGGTCACTTCTGCGACCAGTGCCTTATGGGCCCGGATTACTCCAGCGGCGTCGAGCATTCGTTCAACGCGCTCGTCGAAGATGATCGTCTGCTTGTCTGGGGTGACGCCGAAGAGTTCGTCGAGTTCCGGCGGGAAGTCGAGAGCTACGCCGACCTGCCGTGCGTACACACTCCAGGTGAGAATATCCGGCTTAGCGGTTTCAATGAAGCGTCCGTTGCGGGTCACGAAGAAGCCGTTGTACTCCTTGCGAATACGCCGACGAACCATCGGCGGCTTACCCTTTCCTCCCGTGCGAACGACAGCATCGTGGGCAGCTGTGCTCAGCAGTGAGAAGCGAACAGTGACGGCGTGCTCATTGCCGTCCGAGTCCTTGGCCGTGAAGCGGATGGGGCTGTGCGATTCGGCGTTCGGGAAGTCGGGGATCTCGTAGTAGCGGTAGCCGGGCGTGGTGAACAGCACATCGACCGGCTCGACGGCCTCGCCGTCGACGTAGAGCTTGCAGACGTCCAGCCAGCCCGCGTAGGTGATACCCAACTGCTCGCGGAAGCGTCCGGAGGACTGCTGCTTGTTGACCCATGCGAGCCGATCCAGGGTGCTCCAGATCACGACCGTGCGGACGGCGTCCACTCCACCACTGACTTTGCCGGAGTTGATGTAGTCGGCGATCCAATCCGGGAGGTTCTCCTGGCTGACCTTCGGCAGTTGAACAACTTCGCCCTTCATTGCGAGGTTGTCCAGGTCGACGGTCACCTTGGAGAAGGTCTCGTCGGTCTCGGCGCGGGAGTAGACGCTGAACTTGCGTCCGCGGTTGACGGAGGCGCTGGGCAGGCCGAAGCCGAAACGTCCGAAGACGTTCCGCTTGCCCTCGTTCGAGGAACCGCCCCACTTGACCGCGTGCGGGAGGAAGGTCGGATCGATGCCTGCGGCGTCGTCGATGAAGGCGATCTCGGTGATCTTCGCGCCCTCGGTGCGGTAGGCGAGGTGGACCTGGGAGGCTCCGGCTTCGATTGCGTTGTCGATGATGTCACCGGCGGCGTGCGCTTCGTCGGCGTAGCGGACAGAGCGCATTGACTGGGCGAGCATCTTCTCGTCCACTAGTCCTGCCGTCCCGCCGATCTGGGCGGCGGCCTTCTGGTCTTCGAGGTGACGTTTCTTGACGTACTCGCGCTGGCTCGCCAGATGCTCTGCTGCGGTGTTCAGGGGCTGCTTCATGATGTGTTCCTTTTCTCTCTGTTGCGCGGCGACGGTTGCGCCGCGTGGGCTGGGCATGGGCCCAGGTCTGTGAAATCTATGCCGCGAGCCAGAGCTGACGGAGTGAGGCACGAGCGCGCTTGATCCGGTCGTGCGTGGTACTTGTGGAGATGCCGGTCTCGGTAGCGGCCTCCGAGGCGCTAGCACCGTCAAGCACAGGGCGGAAGGCGGACAGTTCGGCGGCAGGGAGCCGGCTGAGGATGTCAGTCACGATCGGTCCTGTGAAGTCGACACGGCTGTCCGGGACGTCGGACTCTTCCGCGAGGTCGCCCTGCTCGTCGTAGACGAGGGGCTGCTGGTTTCGGACGTGCTCCATGACGTTGTCGAGCGGTCGCGTGTAGTAGCTGACGTACTGGCTGTACGTGAAGGCGAGCTTCACAAGCGGAGTACCGGTCTTGCGACTTCCTCGGACGGCGTCTTCGAGAATCTTCGAGACGATGTCTTCATGGTCTTCTCGGGTGAGAAGACGATTCGACTTGCGCTTCACGATGGAGTGCAACTTCTTGATGTCGGCGATGGTCAGATCGCCGAAATGATGGCCTTCACCCACGGGGCTCAATCCTTTCGTTGGAAGGAGAGCCTCACGGCGGGTGCCGCGACAGAGGTTCAAGTCTCAGGATGCGTTCGTGACGGCGCTGTTGGCCGGCTCGGACCCAAGGCTCTCTTGGTCTGCAGTTGTATGTTCGAGGATAGCAGCGGCCTCCGACAAAGTCGATGAACCTCGCCGGGCTCGTGCTGCCCTCACTCTCTAGAGGTCACGGTTCCCGCCGATCGTCCGGACAAGAGAAAGATGGCTTGATCGGTACTCTGAGAAGTATGGAGTCGGTGGACGAGAGGCAGGTCCGGTTGCTGACCTTTGTAAGGCTCAGCCCTGGTGTCACGGTGTCGAAGCTCGCGCGTCTGGTGCGCGCTACCCCGGCCGCGACGCGGCGTCAGGTCGAGGCGCTCGAAGCGCAGGGACTTCTGGAGCGCCGCAACCACCCAGATCACCCGAACGCCAACGAGTTGCATGTCACGGCGGCAGGCATAGACGTGCTCAGTGCTGAGGCGTAACTAGAGTCTTCTTGGGGTGCTGCTCGATCTCAGCGATGCTGGTCGTTGCGGCGACTCAGGTTCCCAGAGCCGTTTGTCGACCGTGGGGTGCTTGTCAGTGCGCGGTCGTCCAGGGCGGCTCCATGAGGCGCCCCGGACTTCGTGCACGACGCGCCAGCCAGCGGCTCGCAAGCTGATTCCAGGTTCGGTCGCGAGCGTATAGGTTCCGATTCTTCGGTACCCCATTGCGCGGCCCGCTCTCCAAGCCGCGGAGTAGAGCGATGACGGCGCGTTCGCGCATCCATCGGTTGCCAGCCTCGTGACTTCGAGGGTAAATCCATCGTCTCGATGCCGTGAGACGGGGCGCCCGACGATAGCGATGCCTCTCATCTCACCCGATTCGTCGACAACACCGATTGAGAACTTATGCCCAACGACCTTCTTGTGATGCCGGTGATGAGTTTCAACGAATGCGTTCGCGTCAGCGAGTGAGATCGGAATGACCGTTAGTCGTACAGTCGGCTGTTCACGCATACCCAGGCACCTCCGGCGGGTCGCGTCCAGGAAGATCACTGGACTGTCGCCAGGTAGGTGCGCTATCGCATCCGGGCAGTATGGGAGCCCCAGAATCAGCGATTCCGGAGCTGATTCAGCCAATGCGTCCTTGTTGTCGGTTCCCCCTCTCCATCGACATCAGGTCATGACAACGGCGATTGCGGGTATCAAACCTCGCGACTCTTACCCAGCCCTGCCGAAGGCTTGCTCGAGATACTCCGCGGTGGCGGGGTTCACGGTCTCATTGCGCTGGATGTAGTGCTGCATCGTGATCCGCGGGTCGGTGTGGCCCAGGAGTTCGGAGGCTAGAAGCGCACCTTGAGCGTCGTTGATGACGGTGGCGACGGTGCGGCGGAACCGGTGCGGGGTGACGTTGTCGACTCCGGCCTCGTCCATGACGTCGCGCAGAAGCCGACGCACGTTGTTCGTCGTATGCGGCGTCCCGCTCCGGGTGCTGAACAAGAGCGCGCCCGGTTCTGTCTCGCCGGTGCGGAGGAGCCGGGATCGGATCGCGTGTAGCGTGAACGATGGGAGTGCGACGCGGCGGACCGAGCGATCCGTCTTCGGGTGGTCCTGCCGGTGCGTCGGCTCGCCTTTGCGGCTGATGATCGTCCCTGAGATCCGTGCCGTCGGGATCAGGCCGTCGAGATCAATGTCCTGGAGTCGGATGGCGAGAACCTCTCCAATACGAGCGGAGGTGCCCAGCATGACCTTGACGATCTGCCCGAGTTGCCGATCAGGCCTCGGCCCCGCCAGTATCCGCCGGGACTCCCAGGCCTTGATCGCTACCCGGATCTCCTGAACCTCCCCGATCGTGAACGCATCCGGGATGGTCTTCTTCCTGTGCAAACGTGAGACATGATCCATCGGATTGCGGGGCAGGATCTCGTGACGGACCGCGAGCGCGAGTGCGAGGCGGAGGGCGACGCGGGCGTGCTTGGCGCGACTGTAGCTGCGTTTAGCGAGGTGTTTGAGGAAGTGGTCGCAGCGGGCGACGCCGATCTCGCGGAGCGTGAGGTCTTTGAAGGCTGGGAGGACGAGGGTGCGCATGTCTCGCTCGTACAGGTTTCTAGTGGTTCGTGAGAGTCGGTCTTCGATCTCCATGTCTTCGAGCCAGTAGGCGACGAGTTCTGGGAAGGGGCTGTCGGCGCTCATCCCGTTGAAGCCAGGCTGGTAGAGGGTGCGTTCGGCGAGTTTCTGCTTCAGTTTCCGTTCGGCAGCTGAGCGGGATGGTCCGGTGCTCTGCACGAGCCGGTTCTTGCCGTCCCAGTCTCGGTAGCGGGCCTTTGAGACGTAGTTGCCTCGGGGCTGTGCTCGGGTGGCGATGACTCCGAAGGTGCCGATCGGAGTGCGGGGCCTACCCACGTGCGGACTCGGTGGGTTCGGGAAAGGTGGCGGCGCCGGTAGGTTCGCGCATGGTGTCCATCCATGCGCGAACGTCGTTGGCACCGAACATGATCCGTTTTCCGAATCGGTAGGCCCGGGGGCCTTTCCCATTGGTACGCCAGTCGTAGATGGTGGAGACAGGCACGCCCAGGTAGGCGGCGAGTTCGTTGACGTTCAGGAGGGGTTCAAGTTCGTGGGGGCTGGCGTGTGGTTCGTCGTTCATCCCTCAAGTCTCGAAGGTGGACGATCGAGGTAGTCACGCGGTGCGCCCCGTCAATGAATTCCAACTATGAGCGAGAACTCGAGTCGGGCTTGGTAGGACCCCGATCACGAGCGCTGAACAGCCTGGTGAGCGCGGTGCTTACGCGCGTTGGCTCGTACGAGATGCACCAGGCTGACCGGTCCGATCCATAAGAACTTGAGCGCGTTCCAGATACAGAGCAGCAGGATGAGGTTCATCCATTCGTGCGCGCCGTTGTGGATGAGGTTCGTGCAGGTGCTCGCGATGAGCAGGTACGGCACGGCAAGCAGCATTGCGGGCACGCCCCATTTGAGTCCTCGGCGGGTGCGGATGGCGTCGAGGGCGATGTTGGTGGGCATGTAGCGGCGCAGGAATGCGCGGATGTGGGTGCTGAGGGCCCAGAGTGAGCGGATCATGACGGCAGTCCTCTTCTAAGGGTCTGGCGACAAAGAACCTTGAAGGACTGCCCGGAGGCCGTCATACCGTCACGCTCCGGGGTGACGGCGACACATATTTGAAAGTCGCCTTGCTTGTCCTTCCACTGTACGTCGCACTACTGACAAGCGGAAGAGCGCCGGTCACAGCCCTCGGGAGGCGCCCTCTCGGTGCTTCACTTGTGCCTGCCCGACACTCTTCTGAGAACGGAGATCCTGGAGGCGCGCAAGGGCGGCTTTCGCTCGTGCTGCGTCGATCTTCTGCGCATCGCTATCGGGCGCTGGGCCGAGCGGCGTGGGTGCGGTGATGCCGTAACGGTCGCGATACGCGGCGACCGTTCGCGCTTGCCGTTTCCACGCTGCCGCTGCTCTCGTCTCTGCCGGTGTGTCTCCGAGCGCGAGCGCCCATTCCTGCCGTTCAGTGATCGCTTGGTCGAGGACGGCTTCGGCACGTTGCTGGATCAGCTCGCGCCGCTCCGTGAGGGCCTTCCGCATCTCGGCTGACATGGGCCCGGTTGCTTCGGGGATGAGACCGACGATCAGACGGTGGACCTTGCGAGTACGACCAGAACCAGCCGGCCTCTCGGCAGCTCGGGCGAGGCGGTGGTGAAGGACGGCGGCGATGTCATCAGCGTCGCCGAACCCGCGAGCTGCCACGACGCGCGGCATGAGAGCGTCGACGTTGTGGTGGTTCGCCTCAGCCCGCCGGAGCTCGGCGGTGAGGGCACCGAATGCGTCGGATCGGATCGTGTCTTCTGCATCGTCCGGGGTAAGACCGGATTCGCGGATGAGGGTGGCGAAGCGGTCCTGCTGGGCGGCTTGCGCGATCGTCTCGTACTCGGCCGCGAGCTGTCCCACCGATCCCCAGGTCTCGTGTTCGGCGGCGATGGTCTCGTGCGCGGAGAGTTCCGCGCCGACGTGCTGCAGCACCCCGTTGAGCACGCTCCGCGCGGTGGCGTCAGGATCGTCCGCGGGGTGCGGGGTGGTGTGGTTATCGTCGGGGCGGTCGGTGGCGACGTAGACGAGGTTCGACTGGCTCCCGCGAGTCATCGAGACATACAGGTCTTCCCGCGTCGTAGACGAATCAGCGAGCACATGGGAGGTGTCAGTGGTGATGCCTTGTGCTCTGTGCGCCGTGACTGCGTATCCCAGATCGACGTGATCGGAGACATAATCGGCGGGGAGGATCACGGTGCCCCGACTGTCGGCACGGCGGGCGGTCAGTGATCCGTCATCGCGAATGTCGGTGACGGTCCAGCGGTCCCCGTTTCGCACCCATCCCCGCGGGGTGTGGAGCCGGCGGTCGTTCTTCCTGGTGATGATCGTGTCCCCGACCCCGGCACGGGCGGCGCCTTGGAGGGCGACTTCACGGCGGGCATTCACGGTCCCATCGAGGATGAGATCAGCGCGGGCACGCTGATTCAAGGCGTGGACGGACTCGGTTGAGTCCGCGATCAGTACCGTTGAAGCCCCGGCGAGGGTGTCGGCGCGCCAGGCAGTGTAGGCGGCGTCGATCATCGCCTCAGTGTTCCCGCCGGTGATGCGGCCGTGGGTGGCGTAGGTGTCGATGGCTTCGGTGTGGCTGTGGCGAAGGTCGAGGGAGGCGGTCTTCTCCCAGTCGTTGACGAAGCGGTGCACGTCGAGCAGTTCGGGGGCGTCGTTGCGGTCGTGGACGAGGAGGGAGAACGCACCGCCGGCGGTGACGGATTGCAGTTGCGCCCAGTCACCCACCAACAGCACCTTCGCCCCCACCTCGGCTGCGTGCGCTGTGATCCGGTCAAGCGAGAGGGTGCCGGCAAGGGAGGCTTCATCCAGAATCACGAGCTGCCCCTCGCGGAAGGACGCGCCTGCGTTCTGATGGTCTTGCCACCACTTCGCGGTGTTCTCCGTCCGGATACCGAGATCATCAGAGAGGACCTGCGCGGCAACCGCCGACGGTGCCAGGCCGATCACGCTGCCGCGCCCATACTCTCGCTCCCACGCCGTGCGTAGGGCGCGCATCGCTGTGGTCTTCCCCGCCCCAGCCGGGCCGACCAAGACGTCCACTACTCGGCCGGAGATCGCTACCCAGGTGAGGGTGGCGGCTTGGTCGTCGGCGAGGAGCCGACCGTCGCGGTCCGGGCGACGGGTGACCCTTTCGATCACCTCGACCGGCACGGTGGGTGATGTCATGGTGCGGGCGCGCTCGAGGAGCCTGTCTTCCGCCGCAAGGATGTCCGGCGATGAGTAGACCGTCGACGCGGCTGGTCGGAATCTGCTGCTGTCGTCGGCCCGACGGAACACGGTCGGGCTGGAGGTGAGTTCGGGCGGTGTGAGCTGGATCGAGGCGTGCTCGGCGGCATCGACCACCATCCCGACGACAGTTTCACGATCCTGCGTGGTGGCGAACCGGTACGGCATGGTCTGTCGGGCAGCTTCGGCTGTGAGGTTCCAGCGCCGCCAGGTCGACCGCTTCTCACCGACCGCCTCCACCACGCTGCGCCCGAGCGAGGCGATCACGTCCAACGGCACATCGTCAGCGCGCAACAGCATAGGGGTGTCGTTCGCGGTGACGGTGTGAGCCCAGCCGGTGGCGTCTTCACCAAGAAGGTGCGACGCACGTTCCCGCCACTCGCCGGTGAGGTCCGCTAGGGAACGGACATGCTTCTCCGGCCGGGTCGCCAACGTCGCCTGCGCACGCAACTTGATGACCGTCGCCAGCGACGGCTGCCGACCGTGACGCGCAACGTACTCGGCGATCAGCCGGTTCTTCTCCTCGTCAATCTGCCTAGACCTCGATGAGAACTCCGCCACCAGTCGCTCGGGCACGGTGGTGATCGCCCAAGCGGGGTTGCGGTCACGTCCCATGTCACGCGCCTCCCATCCGACGCCGAAGGCACGGGTGAGGTGATCAGCGAAGACAGCTTCATGGAGTTCGGAGAGAGCGACGGTCGCGGCGTGAAGGGGGCGACCGTCGAGGGAGCGCCATTTGCCATCGTGGACGGTCTGCACCTTGTTCGAGATCACCACATGCGTGTGCAGATGCGGATCACCCGCTCGCGAGTCGTAATGATCGAACGCGGTCGCGATCACCCCGGACACATCGGCCTGCGCAACCGCCCCATTGCGCCCTGCTGCGCCGACTCGGGTTGCAGCAACCTCGCGCTCGATGAACGCAACCATCGCCGCAACCGCCGCGTGATGCGCCTCCGCAATCAACGATTGCATGCCCGCGTCGGACACCGCCCACAGCACGGACGCGGACTTCGGAATCGAGAACGTGAAATCGAACCCCGCAACCGCCTTCCGCACCCCACGGGCGCTCTCCTCAGCCGCGATTGCGGCGACCGCCTCGGCACGGTCAGTCACGGGAAGGTCGGCGTCGAGCCGCGACGTGCGGTGTTCGATCCGCTCGGTCACCGTCGGATACTTCCGATACGGGATACCGAGCGCCTGATCTGTCACCGGGTCGCGGCCCTGCCCAATCAGACGTTGAAGCTGCAACTCAGAGACCTCGTCACCGACAGTGATTGTTCCGCCGCCGAGTGCGATGACGGCCGATCCGAGCCATCGGCCCGGTGGTGTTCCTTCCTCCGTGTAGTACCTCGTCAACGGTGTGGAAAGCACCCGATCACCGTCGCCGGTAGCGACGGTGCGCAGGAGGTACTTGTAGCCGTCGCCGGCGGACATCACCCGCATCGAAACCGTCACCAGGCACCGCCTCTCCTCACCCCGAAGGTGAGCTCCGCAGCCCGTGGGAGCGGTGACTCCTGAGGTCACTTTCAGGAGGCGGCGCGCCTCGCTTGCAAGACGCGTGACAACCCGTTCGAGCGAACCGCTGCACCCCGAAGATGTAGGACGGCGCCGGTAACCAGCGAGCTGGCCAACGCGGCAGCGTGGCAGCAGCCGGGGCAACTCCATCTGAGTGTGAGACCACGATCACGGCCGCAATCGCACGCGGAAACACCCGAGTCTGCGACTCCGCTTCATCTTGTCTGTCGCGCGGACTACTCACATGTCGTCGCACACTCGAACGTTCCCGCCTGACGAGGCGCGCATGTCCATGGCGCTGTCCAAACACGGCGACACGGACCTGTTCAAGGTACGAGTCTCGGCCCCGAAGGTGGATCAGCATACAGGCCACAAGGAAGCAACGCGTTTAGCGCGAGCGGCACCACGACGCTACTCGAGGGAGGGAAGGTAGCGGTGGCTCTGGCAACGCCGAGGATTCCGGCTGCAGGTCGCCATCAGGGACCGATGCGCTCGAACCGCCCCCCCCGCTTAACTACCCTCGCCCTGCGCAGCGGGGCTGGCAGCGACTATCTCAGTCGTTCGTCGTGACACTCAACGCCACCTAACCCCAAAGGCGTGTGCGCTACGCCACATAACGTCCGGGATACACTACGTAGTGCCTTGGGCGTATCCCCCGAAGCCATGAAGCCTATAATCCGGCGACGAGGGACTCTAGGGCTCGGCGCGCATCGACGAGATCCACACGGGCCAAGCTTCGATATGCGTCAGTGACCTGTTCGGGTAGGTCGAGTGCGGGATCGGACAATTTCTGCATCTGGAGCCCATCCCAGAGGGCGATCATCTGGCGCGCGAACTGATCAGGGTCCACATCCTCGTGAGCGCGGCCCGCCGCTTGATCTCGGCGAAGCACCCAAGCGAAGTAGTCCCTGGTGCCCTGTTGATGCTTCACGAACCATGCATGTGCCGGGTGATCGGGGTCCGACGCGTTGGCAGCTTGGCTGGTGTAGAGGCGCATGCGCTGCGGGTGGCCCGCTGACGTGGTCGCGAGCATCGACACGACCTCGGCGACGTCCATATTGCGCATGTCTGCTTCTTCGAACACACGGCTGTTGACCTCGTCGGCCTCTTCGAGCGCCGCGACGAGCACATGGTCCCGAGTCGGAAAGTGATAGACGACGGTTGCTTCGCTGACGCCGGCCCGTTCGGCCACCTCCGCGAAGCCCACGCGGGCGTCGCCGCGCTCATTGATGAGGTCTAAGGCCGCAGCAGCGATAGATGCTCGGCGCTGCTGGGTCTTCGCGTACGGACCCCGCTTCGCTCTCTCTTCAGCCATACCGACATCGTATGCCACGGAGCCGAACTTTACGGATAGAACCGCTTTTCGAGCTGATCACTCCTCCATCGGACGGAATAACAAAGTTGACGAGGCGGCCAAAACATGCCCATACTATGTTTTGGGGCGCTCGCCCCCCAGACTAACGAGGAGCAATGATGCCCAGTGTCCAGCCCGAGCCGTCGGTCGTAGAGCCGAACCTGAAAGGCACTTCTGCGATCTATACTCAGAAATGGCGCTTCCGGTCGTACCTGTTGTGGTACGTCCTCGCCGCGCTGCCTGTGTTCGCTTTGTGGGGGGCGATGCTCGGCATCGTTCTTCCGAACCACGTTCAAGCAATCGAGTTCGCAACCTGGTTCACCGGTGCGGACGCCAACACGAATCTCGTGGAGTTGCAGACGCTCAAGGCGCAGATTGACGCGGGAACGGCCACCGCGACCGCTGAGCAGTCACGGCTGCTCGGTCTCTACGCACAGTTCGAAGCTGCCCGCGCCCAGAACCTCTCCATCGTGACGGCGGTCGGTGTCTTCGTCACCATGCTCGTTCAGCCGATTGCAGGGGTGCTCTCGGACCGTACGCGTTCGCGCTTCGGACGCCGCGCTCCGTGGATGGCATTCGGTGCTGCAGTAGGATTGCTCGCTCTCGTCGCCTTGCGATACTCGACGTCCATCGCGTTGATCGTCCTTCTGTGGGCGGCTGTGCAGGCGTTGTTCAACATGGTGCAAGGACCCCTGACGGCGACCGTCGCTGACCGCGTCCCCGAGCGGAGCATCGGCACGGCCAGTACGTTCTCCGGACTCGCTGGCATGGTTGGCGGCGTTCTCGGAAGTGTCGCCGCTGGGGCGCTGTACGGTCTCGTGCAATTGAACATCTACATCGTCTTCGCTGTCGTCATTCTCGTGTTTGTCGCGCTGTTCCTGCTCTTTGCGCCCGACCGGTCTTCGAAGGATCTGGAGGTTGAGCCGATCAAGCTCGGACAGTTCTTCGCGTCGTTCCTCGTCCCCCTGCGCGACGCGGACTACCGGTGGGTGTGGATCGGCAAGGTCGTGATGATGTGCGGGTACGGCATCTCGACCGCCTTCAGCTTCTTCATGCTGCAGAGCTATGTGCAGCCGGCCCTCAGCGCAGCGGAAGCCACCGCGCTTGCTCCTGTCATCGGGCTGGTCGGCATCCCCGGCACCATCGTGGCCATCGCCGTCGTGGGCAAGTGGTCGGACAAGATCGGCCGACGCAAGCCGTTCGTATTCTGGTCGTCCATCCTGCTGGGCTTGTCTCTGCTGATCCCGTTCTTCTCCCCGACTGTTCCCGCTCTCATCATCCAGGGGATCATCGCGGGAACAGCGTTCGGCGCCTACATGGTCGTCGATCAGGCGCTCTTCATCGACGTCATCAAGGACAAGCGCACCGCCGGACGCGACCTCGGCATGTCTGCTCTCGGCGGCAACCTCGGCCAGGCGCTTGCCCCCGTTCTCGCGGGGCAGCTGGTCGCACTCTCCGGTGGTTACGGGATCGTGTGGCTGGTTGCGGCACCAATCGTCTTCATCGCCGCGGTCGTCATCCTCCCGGTCAAACGCGTCAAGTAACTCCGCAAGGGCTGGGCTGGCAGTTCGTTTCACACCTGCCAGCCCAGCCGCGCGGCGG
>NZ_JBLVOB010000006.1:848971-855406 GCF_053543555.1 Microbacterium xerophyticum
CCCGCCCCGCCGCGAGGCGTCGGTTCTCCGCCTCATCCATATCTCGCCGACATACCCGGCACCAGAAAGGAACGTCGTGCATCCCACCGTCCCCCACCTCTCCCTCCGTGAGAAGGCTGAGCTCGTTTCCGGAGCAGCGTTCTGGACGACTCGCGCTATCGAAAAGCACAACATCGAGTCCGCCACCCTCACGGACGGCCCGCACGGAGTGCGTCACCAACGGGCAGGCTCTGATCACCTGGGGATCAACGACAGTGAGCCTGCCACCAGCTTCCCCACGGCCGCATCGACCGGATCGAGCTGGGACCCGTCGCTCCTCGAGAGAATGGGACTGGCGTTGGGTGCCGAATCCCGACAGCTGGGCGTGGACGTGCTCCTCGGCCCGGGAGTGAACATCAAGCGCTCTCCGTTGTGCGGAAGGAACTTCGAGTACTTCTCCGAGGACCCGCTGCTTTCCGGTGCGCTCGGCGCGGCGTGGGTTCGCGGCGTCCAGTCCCAGGGCGTTGGGGCATCGGTCAAACACTTCGCGGCGAACAACCAAGAGACCAACCGTATGCGCATCAGCGCGGAGGTTGATGAGCGCACACTGCGGGAAATCTATCTCCCCGCATTCGAGCAAGTCGTTCGCGACTCACGACCGGCGACCGTCATGTGCTCGTACAACAAGATTAACGGCACCTACGCGTCGCAGAACCGGTGGCTCCTCACGGGTCTGCTCCGCGACGAGTGGGGGTTCGACGGATACGTCGTGTCGGATTGGGGTGCCGTCGTCGACCCCGTCGCGGGCGTCGCCGCCGGCCTTGACCTGGAGATGCCCACCTCGGGCAATCGAGGCCCGAGCCTCATCGAAGCCGCCGTCACCGCGGGCGAGCTCGACGAATCGCTCCTCGACCAGGCGGTCTCCCGCATCCTCACCGTTCACGACCGCCTCCGCGACGACCGCACAGCGGTGACAGCGGATCACGAGTCGCACCATCAGTTGGCACGTGAACTGGCTGCGGCAGGATCCGTGCTCCTCGCCAACGAGGGCGACCTGCTTCCCCTAGACGCCACACACGGCGGCAGCATCGCGGTGATCGGGGAGTTCGCGCGCACCCCTCGGTATCAGGGTGCAGGAAGCTCCCACATCGTTCCCACGCGCCTCGACGACGCGCTCACCGCGATCAGGGCAGCGACAACGCGTGACGTAAGGTTCGCGCCCGGATTCACCATCGATGATGGTGACGACGCTGCTCTTCGGACAGAAGCAACCGAGATCGCTCGTACCAGCGACATCGTTCTGCTGTTCCTGGGCCTTCCCGATGCAGCCGAATCCGAGGGCTTCGACCGGACAGACCTTCTCCTTCCCGGCAATCAGCGCGAGCTCTTCGAGGCTGTACACGCTGTCAACCCGAACATCGCCGTGGTCCTCAGCAACGGATCGGTGGTCTCTCTCGAAGGCATCCGAGGCACAGCGCCGGCGATCCTCGAGATGTGGCTCGCGGGCCAGGCGTCCGGCACTGCGGCAGCGGACATCGTGTTCGGTGTCGCCGAGCCCGGCGGGCGCCTCGCTGAGACCATCCCCGTGTCCCTGGCTCACACCCCCGCGTACGTCAATTGGCCCGGCTCCAACGGAACCGTGCACTACGGGGAAGGCGTATCGGTCGGCTACCGGTGGTACGACATCACGGAGCGGGACGTGGCCTATCCGTTCGGTTTCGGTCTGGGGTACACCACGTTCGCGTACAGCGACCTGCGCGTGACCGTCGCGGATCCCACGACAGCCCACGTCGTCGTCGAAGTCACTGTCGAGAACACCGGTTCGCGTGCAGGCAGCGATGTCGTGCAGGTCTACGTCGGCGAAGATCGACCGAGGGTGACCCGCGCGCCTCGCGAACTGCGCGCCTTCAGGAAGGTGCACCTCGCCCCAGGTGAGCGCACGACTGTGACCTTCGAGCTGGGCGAGAGGGCGTTCGCCTGGTGGGGCGCCAGCGGCTGGACGGTGACACCCGGTTCCTACGCGGTCACCGTCGGCCGTCACTCCCGCGACCTGTCGCTCGAGCAGTCCATCGTCTTGTTCACCCCGGAGCCTGTCGTCGCGCTCGCACCCGAATCCACCATCGGGGAATGGCTGTCCCACCCCCTGGGGAACACGGTGGTGCGCGAACTCTTCTCGTCGATGTCCGGCACGGGCGGTCTTCCCACGGATTCGGACACCTTGAAGCTCATCGAAGACATGCCGCTTCGCACGATGATTAGCTTCGGCGCCGGTGGCGTGAACGGCGAAGACACCGTCCGTCAGCTCCTCACACAGGTCGCGACGTAACACGACGACCCCGTCCGCCATTCACATCGGGCCGAGAGCCGCGCGGCGCGCTCTCGGCCCCTCGCGCAGCACACACCACGACCCGTCGCGGGTCCGACCTCGGAAAGGCACACCATGCCCGCATCGCCTCCCTCCTTCCTCTGGGGCGCGTCCACCGCTCCGCACCAGATCGAAGGGAACAACGTCAACCGCGACTGGTGGGCCCTCGAACTCTCCACGCCCGGCATGGAACCAAGCGGCGACGCTCTGGACAGCTACCACCGGTACGGGGAAGACATGCGCTTGGTGGCCGATGCCGGACTCACCGCCTACCGGTTCGGCATCGAATGGGCACGAATCGAACCTGCACCCGGACAATTCTCCCAAGCTGAACTGCAGCACTATCGACGCATGATCGACGAGGCTTTCCGCTTGGGACTCACGCCTGTGATCACCCTCCAGCACTTCAGTACACCGCAGTGGTTCTCCGCAGAAGGCGGTTGGCTCGTCGACAGTGCCGTCGACCGGTTCCGCGCGTACGTCCAAGCCGTCGCTCCCATCCTGGACGGGGTCGAATGGGTGTGCACGATCAACGAGCCCAACATGCTGGCGATGATGAGCAGCCTCGTGCAAGCAGTGGAGCACGGCGATGTATCCGAATGGCAAAGCCCGACCACCGACGGCGCTGAGGGCGGAACGCAACCCGTGCTGCCTGCTCCGGATCCCGAGATCGGTCGGCGACTCGCACGAGCGCACGTCGCCGCTCGCGAAGTGCTCAAGGCGAGCACGGGCGCTGCGGTGGGTTGGACCATCGCGAACCAGGCCTTCTACGCCTCCCCGGAGAATGAACCAATCCTTGTCGAGGAGCGCTTCGTGCGCGAAGACTTCTACCTGGAGGTCTCTCGAGACGACGACTTCGTCGGAGTCCAGGCGTACTCGACACAAGAGATCGGCAAGAACGGTCCGATACCTCACGCGCCTCACCCCGACAACACCATGATCGGAACGCCCTACCGCCCCGATGCCGTGGGCATCGCCGCCCGTCACGCGTGGGACGTCACCAACGGCACCCCTGTACTGGTGACCGAGAACGGCATCGCCACCACCGACGACACCCGTCGCATCGCCTACACGACGGACGCGCTCGCCAGCCTGTTCGACGCGATGGATGACGGTGTCGACGTGCGAGGGTACCTGCACTGGAGCCTTCTCGACAATTACGAATGGGGACACTGGGGGCCCACCTTCGGTCTGGCGTCCGTGGACCGGGACACCTTCGTGCGTACCCCGAAGCCGAGCCTGGCGTGGCTGGGCGGCGTCGCTCGGTCAGGGAACCTGCACCACCCACAGCCGGCGGCAGACCCGCGATGACGACAGCACGCCAGGACCTGTCCCAGCCTGAGGCCCGCCGCAGCCCGCTGAACGCTTCGCAGTTTCGAACGCCCCCCACCGAGGACCGCCCGGGCATGCGGTGGTGGTGGCAGTCCCCGGTCCCGCCGGAAGAACTTGTCCGCGAGATGCGTGCCATCGCCGACGCCGGCTTCGGCGAGGTCGAAATCGCCTTCTCGCCGGGATTCTGGGCCGACGACGCGCAAAGGCACGCCCTCGGCGTCGTACTGGAGGAGGCGTCTCGCCTCGGAATAGGCGTCGCGACCACCCTGGGTGCCGAATGGCCGCTGCAAACGCCGAACACGAGCAAAGGCACCCCGAACGCGTCCAAAGAACTGCAGTACGGTGTCACGTACCTGCCGGACAGCGCCGGGCGAGTAGACATTCCGCGTCCCTTCGACAACGTGGAGAACCAACGCGGAGGCGAACTCGTCGCATTGACCTTGGCTCGAGTGATTCGTCGACTGCCGGGGGCGACGACCAGGATGACCCAGGACCCCTGGCGCGGCGAAATACGAGAGATCGTCGGCCCGGACGAATCGTCGCTCCTCGACCCCTCCTCACTGGAAGTAGTGACCGGCGAAGTCATCGACGGCTCGTTTCTGTGGGACGGCCGGCCCGCCGAGTGGGCGCTGTTCGCTTTCTGGATGCGCGACTCCGAGCAGGGGGTCACCAGTTTCCTTGACCGGTCAGCCGCCATCGCGGCAACCGAGTACATCGACGTGCATCAGATCGGTCCGCACAACGCCGCACTGCTCACCGATGCGGGAACCGATCTCTTCGAGGACTCGCTTGAACTGAACGCCGACTCGCTGTTCTGGTCCACCGACTTCCTCGAGCGTTTCGAAGCCCGCCAGGGATACGACCTCACCCCGTACTTGCCCGCACTCTTCGCGCACGGCATGTGCCGGTACTGGGTGCCGAACGACGAGCCCACCCCCGACTTCGAGTTCGAAGGTGATAGCGGGGCGCGCGTGCGCCACGACTACTACGAACTGCTCACGGACCTCTACATCAATGACCACCTTCTCGTTCTGCAGAACTGGGCAGCCTCCTACGGTCTGCGGCACAAAGCTCAGGTCGCATACGGTCAGAATCTTGAGCCGGTTCGAAGCAACCGGGAGTTCGTCCGCCACGGGGGCCACGCCGAGGGAGAATCACTGAACTCCGGGGACCGGGCCCCGGTGTCCCGCACGCACCCCAACTGGAGGTTCGCCCTCGATTGGCAGCGATCCATCGTCGGGGGTGCACATCAAGGCGGCGCGGTGCGGATCAGTACGGAACTGGGAGCACAATTCGCCGCGGCCTTCACGCTGACGCTCGGGGACTTGAAGCAGATGCTCGACAAGGAATGGGCGGCGGGGATCACCAAGCCGTTCGTTCACGGGTTCGCAAGCCAAGCTCCCGACGCCTCGTGGCCGACGCAGTCGCGCTTCTTCGACTACGTCGCCGACTCGTGGAACGACACACATTTCCCGGAATGGGGAAACTGGCGTCCCCTCACCGACTACTGGGCACGGGGCACTACGGTTCTCGAAACCGGAGTGCCGCGGACCGATGTCGCGTTCTATCGCAATAGCTTCCTCACCACCGCGGCCCGCGGCTTCGGCGAAGCCGATTTCACGGCGCCGTCCCAGCTCATCGACGCCGAACCGCTGGAACGCGCCGGGTACACAATCCAGATCGTCGACGCCGTCGGTCTCGTCGAAGGCGCGACGGGCTCCGAGGACGGATGTGTGTTCCCGGACGGACCGGCATACCGGGCGGTCGTCGTACAGGCGAAGTCTTTCAACCCCGACGCCGCCGAGGCGCTCGACCAAGCATCCGCAAAGGGACTTGCCGTCCTCATCGTGGGCGCAGCGCCGACATCCGCGTCGGGCTTTGGTGATCCGGGAGGAGACGAACGCGTAAAGTCGGCCTTCGCGCGCCTCCTCGACCGCCCCACCACCCGCCGCATCGATGACATCGACGCGGCAGCCGCCGCGCTCGCAGATGTGGGAGTGACCCCGCGCACGATGGTCGACGGACACGCCCTCCTGACACAGTGGCGCGACGCGCAGACGAGCCAATACCTTCTCGTTTACAACACAGACGACACCACCGTCGATAGCCGCATCAGCATTGAGGGTGAGGGATCGCTGCACGAGCTGGATCTATGGACCGGTCACCGCCATCGAATCGCAGCTCACCACGAGAGCGGCCGCACCGCGACTTCGATCACACTCGGGCCCCTGGGCCTGAGGATCTTCGAACTGGTCCTCGAAGACACGACGACCGCTCCGATCTTCCAGGACCTGCCCTCATCCGCCTCCCGGTCCACGGACCTTCCGGTGGACGTGTGGTCATTGCGCGTTCACACAGAGGAGCCTGACGGCCCGCGCGACATCCAATTGGACGGCCAGGGCCCCAGCGACTGGAGGAGCATCCCGGAGCTCGAGTCGACGTCGGGGACGGGCGTCTACCGCACCCGAGTACTGGAGACCGCCGAAGGCCGCATCACACTTCACCTCGGAGATCTGGCCGGGTCCGCGAGCGTGCGCGTCAACGGGACGGTCAAGGGCTTCGCCTACGTGCCGCACACCGTCGTCGACATCGGCGACGGCGTACGGCAAGGCGATGTTCTCGAGATCGAAGTCCGCACCCCCCTACGAAACGCCGTTGTCGCAGCAGGCACCCGTGACGGTGCTGGGTCCGTCACGCGCACACAAGGTCTGATAGGGCCGGTCCGTCTACTGCGCGAGGGCTGAATGGGACGGGGGGGG
>NZ_JBLVOB010000006.1:855485-859933 GCF_053543555.1 Microbacterium xerophyticum
CCCCCCCCGTCGTTCGTCAGGTCCATCAGCGACCAATGACCCCTTGCAGGACGATCTACCGGCTGACTCAACCGCGAGGGCGACTACCTCCTCGGTGAGGAAACGACCGGATGAAACGACGCCCCCGCCCGTGGGTGAGGGTGATAGTTTTACTGCCCGGAAGCAAGAACGCCGCAAGCTTGTCCTCATCAGCCATCTTTGGCCTATCCCTTCGTCATCCTGCCCAATCCGCTCACGATTTGCGCGCGAATGTCGCCCTCTCTGGGCCCGATCGCACCATGGGTTTGCAACTTCGCATTGGCGCAGATTCGCATCGCTTCTTCGCCATCCCAGTCAGCGCACGCCTACTGTCTGAGGATGGGGAAGCCCGATCCCGGTCGACGCACAATCTGTCGCTTTCATCAGGTGAATTGTCATTACCCCAGAGCGCGCGGCGACTTCGTTATAATTCCGTGATATAGCTAGCGACGCTGAGGTCGTCCCGCGTCGATCAGGTGCGTCGACTGAGCACCCTCGCCTGCAGCAACGCAAAGAACCATTCCATGTCCGCGTCATCGCCGGCCGTGCCAACTCCGCCCATCAGGCCGACCAAGCCGTGGTGAGGGACGGTGCGGAGAGCTTTCCGAGAGCGAGATCCACGGAGCGCGCCAGCGTTGTTGAGCGCGTTCACGACCAGGCGGAACTTCATCCGCGCGACTATGGAGTGCCCGACGATCTTATTACTGAACATTTCTTTGACGGCGCAGCCCCCGGTCACAGGGGAACCGATAACCACCCCCATAACCACGGGTTGGAGCTCAAAGTGCCCAACCCGTCAAGCACGCGCTTGCCCGAATGCACCTGCGACGAGGCGCCACACGCCCACCTCAATGCGCCTCGTGGTGCTGCATGCGCCGAAGCGGGCAGTGTTCAGAGCCGGATCTCGCCAAGACGCGGGATCGCGGACCACATCACCGAGGTGTAGTGCGGGTCAAAGATCGCGTGGTAACCACGGTGTGCCAAAACAGTACCGGACCCTCGATGGCGCCCTTGCGCGCCATGTCGGTGATGGCCGCGACGGCCTTGCCCGTGTAGACCGGATCGACGACGATTCCTTCGAGACGCGCCATAAGATCGATGGCTTCCATAACACCCGGAGCGGGCCTACCGTAACCCTCGCCGAGATACGCCTCCGTCAGTTCAAGATCGGCGGCCGTGATCTGGACACCAGGAGCGAGCAGGCTCGCAGCTTCATTCGCGAGGCGAAGATAGGTACCAGGAACATCGTCGTAGACCTCACCAGCGACCACGACGCCAACGATACGAGTGGACGCTTGCTGGATGGCCCGCCCCAGGGCGAGACCGGCGTGCGTGCTTCCTGCAGAACTCGCGTGCACGATCGTTCGGAAGTCCGCACCCTGGGCGCGGATCTGCTCTTCGGCCTCGATATACGCGCGCGCGAAGCTCGTTGCGCCTCGTCCTGTCGCCGATCCGATCGGCAGCCGGTACACGCGCTCCCCGGCACCCTCCAACTCCTGAACGACGTCCTCGGTGAGTCGCGCAAGTCCCACCCACGAGACATCACCGACCAATCGAAGATCAGCCCCGAACAGAGCATCCAAGAGCAGATTGCCCGCAGGCTCCTTGGGCTCGTCATGACACAGCACGAGTGTGCACTTCATCCCGATCGCCGCCGCGGCCGCCGCCGCGGCACGTGTCGCGTTCGAGTGCCTCGACCCCTCGGTCACGATGTGTGTCGCGCCGAGAGCTTGCGCATAAGCGAGTTCCATCTCCAGCTTGCGCAATCATGGTCAACTGCGTGTGGCCGATTGGCCTGACCCGTCTCGCAGGGAAACTAGAAGACCGTCAACTAGCGGAAGTCATGAAACAATTTGATCCGCGCCTCGTCGCAGAAGCAATGATCTTCCTCAGCAGCCAAAACAACACCGCCACCGGAGAAATGTTCACCGCCGCGGGGAACGGAATCGTAGCCCGCAACGACATGTACGGCTCTTCTGGATTCCGCCATCCGGAGCTCACCGCGGAACTCGTCGGCGAACACATCTCGGAAATCCGGGACATGACCAAGGCGCGTCCACTCTGGGGCAAAGAAGGCGCGGCATGGCAAACCGCCCTTAGGTAGTAACGAACGAAGACACTGAATCCGACCTGCTATGCGCCGAACACGACCCAAATCGTCCGCGCAGACGCCCAGAGGTGACGCAGATGCTGGCGTCAGATACGCGCGGTGGGACGGGCACGGTAGTCGTCGCGTGGAGTGACATCGAGGGGGGTGGCCGCGCGTCCGGCAGCGGAATATGCGCGCCAGGAGCGAGGTTCTAGACATCAGAAAGCCCGGATAGGCGTTCTCACCCCTACACCTCCCGTCGCACTCAGTGCGGAGACGCGTGGATCCTTCCGGCGCGGAGGCGTCTGTCATGGACACTAGTGCTCGGCGTCAACGATCGAGTGTCCGAGCTAGCGGCAGGCGACCCGCAAGGGGCTTTGCCACGCGAGAGGCGCGCCGCAACGCGTCGTTCCAGACACTGTCGGGCTGCGCGCCTGAGATGCCGAAACGCCGGTCGATGACCGTGAACGGCACCCCGTTGGCCCCCAGGGCGCGCGCTTCGTCGATGTCGGCTGCGACGACGGAATCGAACAACTCCGGGTCGATGGCGACCCTCCGCGCCATGTCGGGGTCGAGGCCGCCGCGCTCGGCAAGGGCGACGATCGTGTCCCGATCGTTGAGCGCGAGCCCTTCGCTGAAGTAGCCGGTGAAGAACGACTCCAACACAGGAATGCCGACCCCGCGCGTCTCGGCGGCGGCGACGAGGCGGTGCGCGGTGCGGGTGTTGCAATGCTGCATGATCTCGTAGTCCAGCCGCACCCCGACCTCTGCCCCTGCCGCGATGATCGGCGAAAGTGAGCGATCCGAGTCGCCCCGGCTCGTGCCGGGGTACGCCGTCGTCCAGAACTCCCGGATCGGCAACGTGTGCTCATGAGGCGCTGTCGGATGCAGCTGAAAAGCGCGGTGTATAAGCCGGACCTCCACCCGGGCCCGGTCGACGGCGAGCTCGAGGCGGCGCTTGGCGATATAGCACCAGGGACAGACGATATCCGACCACATCTCTACGGTGAGCACTCCACCCACCAAAGCCTGCCCCGAACCTGACGGGCCCTTCGGGCTGGTCGTCGTCATAGCAGGCTCTTCAGGGTGGTGGCGTCGACCGGTGTGCCCGGGTCGGTGGCGAGCCGGTGGGACCAGTCCCCCTCGGAATCACGGACGTAAGGGGCGACGAACGCGGCGGTTCCCAGCCCGAACCGGGTGCTCGCGGCAAGGTATCCCACGTCGACCGCGTCCCACCCGAGCTGGTCCAGCAGACGGGTCGCCTCCGCTTTCGCGGCGGTGTCATCACCGGCGATCGGGAGAGCACTGCGATCAGCCGCCCCGGCGGGACGAGCGAGGAGTTCGATGTGGCGGGCGAAGATATTGCTGAACACCTTCACGACCCGCGCCTGATCCAGGTGCCGCTGCAGGAGTACCGCTGGCGGCGTCTCGGCGGTGACCTCTGTCGCGACGGCCGCGTCACGGCGGGGATCGAAGTTCATCGCGTCGAACACCAGCGCGTTCTTGAAATCCGACGGCGAAAGCTCCCGGTAACGCCAGAACGGAATCGCAACCAGCACCCCTCCCGATGCCTCAGCGGCCTCAACGGCCGTGCCCGCACGCGCCCGGGGCCCAAGTTCAGCCACGACATCTTTCAACGTCCGCGGACCGCGGGAGTTCGCGATCACCACGTCGAACCCCGCCTGTGTGGCCAGCCGGGCGACCGTGCCGCCGATGTTGCCGCTTCCCACAATCCCCAATGTCGTCATCGCCTTGCTCCTAACCTGCGGGTGAAGGATGGGCGCCAGCCGGCGCACACCCTATTGTTTGCGTGAATGTTCACGGGATGAACACTACCGCATTGCGTGAACATTCACGCGAACCGGGTAGGGTGGGTGGTATGACAGCAACGGACGCACGCGAAACACGCCCGGTCATGCCGGAGGAATGCACCCTCGCCGACGGAGAGTGGGAGACGTGGCGTGCGATCACGCTTCTGGTGACCACTCTCCCGGCCGTGTTCGACACGCAGCTGCAGCGCGACTCTGATGTAAGTTTTCTGGAGTACACGGTGATGGCGCACCTGTCGAGCCGTCCGGATCGCTCCACGCGCCTGTCCGATCTCGCCGCCCACGCGAACTGCGAACGCTCCCGCCTCTCGCACCTCCTCACCCGTCTGGAGACCCGTGGATTCGTCACGCGGGCACCCGACCCCGACGACGGCCGCCACATGACAGCCACCCTCACCCGCGCTGGGCACGCCCATCTGGCCGCGGCCGCGCCCGGCCACATCAGCCTCGTCCGCTCCCTGATCTTCAACAGACTCGACCCCACCCAGCAACAGCTACTGCGCGAGATCGCC
>NZ_JBLVOB010000006.1:860065-898841 GCF_053543555.1 Microbacterium xerophyticum
GATAAGGACCAAGCCCCAGATGCTCCCGTCTGACCCCACCACCATCTCCTTCGGTGCGAACACGTACGCGGACGTGCCCCTCGACCCGAGCGGCGAACCCACCCCACACGCCCAGGTCATCCGAGACGTCATCGCCGAAGCCCGGCTCGCGGACGACGTCGGCATCGACTCCCTCGGTATCGGCGAGCACAACCGCTCCCATTCTGAACGCCCACTTCCCAGCGAATCAACGACTGCCCTCCTGATCTGACAAGCTCGCACAACTCACGGTGCTCGCGGGCGCGACGGAGGAGCTGGCGCACGGGAAGCTGGGAGAGAAGACTGAACACGCTGTCCGGAGTCTGCGGCGCGCACTTCCGAGACGCTACCCAACACTCAATTCTTTCAGATCCCGCCCAGAGCAGTTCTGCGGGGCGCAGCAGCTCGCACCCCGCAGAATCGTCGAATCGTGGATCGACTCAAGGGCGCGGTGACACCGTCTCTACGCTTGCCGACACGGCCGCGGACTCGTCCTCAAGGACGTCGTTCTGGTCTCTTGATCGGAACACGAACCAAGCTGTAGCGAATCCGACTGCCGACACCGCGGCAAGCACACCATACATTGTTGAGGGGCCCAACATGGCAATCAGAGTCGGCGTGACTGTTGCAAAAAGCGCCGAAGCTACCCGACCCGCGAAGATGACCGCACCCTGCACTGTCGCTCGAAGAAGTGTCGGGAACTGCTTCTGCGCCCACACCTTCATCATTGTCTCGAGTGCGAATGCGCCGGCTACTCCGGTCGCCAGGCCGGTGATGACAAAGTGAGGAAGGTGAACCCGAAGATGAACGGGATTGCAACGCCAACGACGAAGAGCACGGAACAAATGGTGAAGTACATAAAACGGTTCTTGCCATCTACCACCCGCACGAAAATGGCATAACTCGCGAGAAGAACCGGGTAGGTGACGAGGCCGATCGCGCTGGCCTCCGCGATTGTGGTGCCCGTATAGTTGACCACCATGTAGAAGCCGAACTGGCCAGCAGTGTTGGCGACGAGGAATCCCAACGCGTAGTACACCAGCAACGCGAGGAACGGCGCGACGTACGGGCGTTTGAAGAGATCCCGGATCGCCGAATTGCGCGAGGCGAGCGTCTTGTCGCCCGCTCTGCGCTGAGCCCGCGCGGCGCTCCACGCGGACGTCTCTGGAATGCCAAGCCGGAGTAGAAGGACCAACAGTGCCACGGCCAACACGTGCCAGAACATGATCTGAGCCCCCAGGAGGCCAAGGCCGGAGAACGCGATCGCTAGGCCAGTGGCAGCAAAGGCTCCGAGGATGCCGAGGATCGGGTACCGCTACTATAACTGCGCCGAAGTCGACGTACGCTATCCATTCGGACACGGCCTAAGCTACTCGCAGTTCGAGGTGACCGACCTCGACGTGGAGCCAACGGGTCCGGACACCGCGACCGCAACGGTGACTGTGCGCAACGCCTCGGCGATTGCGGGTAAGTACGTCGTGCAAATCTACGTTGAAACCACCGCAAGTACGGTTCGGCGTCCCGGGCGCGAGTTGCGAGAGTTCGCGAAAGTCGATCTCGCCCCGGGCGAGGCGCGCACAGTGAGCTTCGCCCTCGACAGGCGTGCGTTCGCCTATTGGGGCGTCCGATACAAACGCTGGGTCGTTCCGTCCGGCGAGTATCGCGTCCAGGTCGGGGCCAATGCCCGCGATGTCCTCATAGAGCGCACGCTCAAGCTGGAGGGCGAGGAACTCGTGCCTGTCATCGAGTTGGGATCCACGGTAGGAGACTGGCTGAGCCATCCCGCAATCGGCGGCGAAGTGCAGGCGCGGCTACTCGGCAAGTGGAGGGGCAGAGCGGCCTGCTCGAGGACGAGGAACAGCTTCGGGTGCTGCAAGATCTGCCGATGCGACAGCTTCTCAGCTTCACATGCGGAATCTTCGCTCAGCAGGTCGTAGATGACCTCATCGATCGGGCGAGCGCCTACGCGGGGTGAGCTAGCCACTTAGCTGTACTAACCCGGATCGTTGTTGACATAGGAGAAGCCTCCGGTGTCGAGTGGGAACTGTCTAGTTTTCCACCTCAAACACACGGAGGCTTCTCGTTTCCCACGCTAATGCCCGGCTGACTCCGGCCGGCAGGTTGATCCTGTTTCAGCGCATCCGATCAGCGCGAGCGGTCGAGCAAGTCGCGGCTGAGATGGGCATCTTACGCACGACGGCAGTCGTCCCGTGGCGTCGCGCCTGGAACTCACGAGAGCTGCTGCTGAGGATGGCTACCTCATCCCTCACGACTGAACGCGACATGTGGCCTCCTGCCGCTCGCCCGACGTCGTCAGCGGCCGCTGCGCCGTATCAGTGGATGAGTGCACCTTGATGAGGCACCCGGGATTCTGTGCCGAAATGTAGCCGGTCTTTGTTCGACCTCTGCGGTGGTCATTCCTCTCCTACTGACAACCCTCAGATGTCAATTCTTGCTCTGTGTGCATGCGTACCGACTCGCACGCACTTAGTTCGAGTACGAGGGAGGCTGCGTGACACTCCTGCCCTTCGAGCGGGGTTGTGTGGCGCATCGTCAGTGCTTCATGACAAGGCGTCTGTCTCGCTCCGCGCTGTCTTGCCTGTGATGAGCGTGTGCCCCTCGTATAGATCGACGACGCGAGGCTTCGGGAAACTCGCGAACAAGCGAGAGGAATCACGCGCAGCACAAGAACGGTGGAGCCTCGACGCTCCACAGGCCCAGAAGGAGTCGCACCCGACGAGACTCAGCGCAGCGGCCACCGCATAGCGAAGAAGTCTCTCGCGGTCGCTCCGGTGTCCTCGTTGATGACGTTCGGAGGTGCTGGGCTCCCCAACGCGGTTGAGTCGCAGGCCAATCCTGCGCCGAAGCCACCCATGCCCGCGCAGTGCAAACTGGACCTGGCGATGAGCCTGGACATCTCCAACTCGGGGGATGACACACGGTTGCAGCAGATGCGCGATGGTGTGGCTGAACTGGCGCAGAGGCTCAGCGAGTATCCGGTGCGGGTTTCGCTGCACAACTTCGCGTCCAACGCGCCCTGGCTCCTTCGCCTGCGCGAGCAACCGCTCCGCGAGGTCTTTACTGATCGATGATCTCTTCGTCAGAGGACCGATCATCGCGTCATCCAATAACTCGGTCTTGTCAGCCACGGCCGTCTCCTCTCGGATCAGGCCGGACCCTCACGAACCGTTCTTCTCACAATCCCATCCCCGCCGACGTCTCTGGGATAAAGACCGTGAGGCCTACCCTATAAGGTTGATTGTTGGTAAGGAGATCGATCGTGACAAACCGCGGACCGCTTCCCGTCGACCCGATCGCCGAGGCTAAGCGCCAATGGATCGCTCATGGATGGTCTGACGCGGCGACGGGCATGTCGGCGGTGACTTCGGTCATCCGAACACAGCAATTACTGCTCGCACGCGTCGAACGAACGCTGAAGCCATTCGGACTCTCGTTCGCGCGGTTCGAGTTGCTGCGCCTGCTCGCGTTTACGCGAGAGGGACGGATGCCGATGGCCAGTGCCATCGCCCGGCTCCAGGTTCATCCTACGAGCGTCACCAACACCGTGAACCGGCTGGTCAAGGACGGACTCGTACAACGCGATCCGCATCCCGAAGATGGACGTGCGGCCCTGGTGACCCTGACGATGAACGGGAGCAATCTCGTTGAGGAGGCAACTGTCGCCCTCAACGAGGTTTTCAATAGCCTTGGGATCGCACCGGACGAGACCGTCGTGCTCGTACGTATTCTTGCTCGATTCCGCAAGAATGCCGGAGACTTTCGCGACCCCGCACCGATGCCGGAGCCACTTTGACAGCGCATGGCTCCGACGTCGGCGCTCAACGGTCGGAGAAACTCGCCTCCCGCTTGTCTCGGAAGGCCGCCATACCCTCGGTCTGATCCTCCAGCGCGAACGTGGCGACGAACGTCTGCTTCTCCATCCGAAGCCCTTCGGCGAGTGACGTCTCCTGCGCAGCTTGCAGTGCGTCCTTCGCGGCGTAGACGACCGGCAACGACTTCGATGCGATGACCTCGCCGACCCTGCCTGCTTCCGCCAACAGGTCAGCTGCCGGTACCACGCGCGACACGAGCCCAGCACGCTCCGCCTCTTCGGCACCCATGGTGCGGCCGGTGAGGACCAGCTCGGCCGCTTTGTACTTTCCGATCGCGCGCGGCAAGCGCTGTGTGCCACCGATCCCCGGAATTACACCTAGGTTGATCTCCGGTTGACCGAACTTCGCGGTGTCGGCAGCAAGGATGATGTCGGCCATCATCGCCAACTCGCATCCCCCGCCGAGGGCATAACCCGCAACCGCGGCGATCACCGGGGTGCGTAGACGCCCGAAGTGGCTCCAGCTCGCGAATGGATCGTTGAGGTACATGTCGGCGTAGCCCTTGTCGGCCATCTCCTTGATGTCCGCACCCGCCGCGAAGGCCTTTGCAGAGCCAGTGATGATGATCGCGCCGATCTCGGGATCATCATCGAACGCGATACTCGCGGCGACGATCTCCCGAATAAGAGTTGAGTTCAATGCGTTCAACGCATCGGGTCGGTTCAGAGTGATCCAACCGACGCGTCCGTTGGTCTCGATGAGAATGGATTCGTACTCAGTCACGTTACTCTCCGCTCAGACGTCGATCTCCGCGCTCTGCGCACGGATGGTGTTGATAATCCCCGAAAAATCCTGACCGGCGCCGTCCCCCTCGGCGAACGCCTTGTATATCTCCCGCGCGTGACGTCCCAGCTGGGCATCAACGCCCGTGAGGTTGATCGCCGATTCCGCGAGCCCCAAATCCTTCGACATGAGCGCGCCGGCGAATCCCGGACGGTACTGACGGTTTGCTGGACTCGTTGGCACCGGGCCGGGCACCGGGCAGTTGGTCGTCAGAGCCCAGCACTGCCCCGAAGCGTTGGATGCCACATCGAACAGTGCTTGATGGCTGAGACCGAGCCGCTCACCGAGAACGAAGGCCTCGGCCACGGCGATCTGTGAAATCCCGAGGATCATGTTGTTGCAGACCTTGGCTGCTTGACCGAGACCGGATCCGCCGCAGTGCACCACACGCCCGCCCATGACCTCAAGGATCGGCTGCGCACGTGCGAAGTCGTCGTCGCTCGCACCCACCATGAAAGCCAGCGTGCCGTTCTCCGCGCCGACCACGCCTCCAGAAACCGGCGCGTCGGCCGCACGGTGTCCCGCGGCAACGGCCAGGTCATGAGCGCGCCTCGCCTCATCAACGGCAATGGTCGAGCAGTCCAAGAACAACGTGTCCTCTGACGCGGATGCCAGTAATCCGGGAGCGCTCCCGTCTCCTGCGTAGGCTGCGATGACGTGGCTGCCCGTGGGCAGCATAGTGATGACGATGTCGACGTCTTTGACGGCCGCGTTCGCGTCCGTCGCAATCTCGACACCATTCTCAGCGGCGGCGTTCAGCGCTTCGGGGGCCGGGTCGAAACCGATAACGTGATGCCCAGCCCTGACCAGGTTGGCGGCCATCGGGCCGCCCATGTGGCCAAGGCCGAGGAATGCGATTGCAAACATTGTGCTCTCCTTCATAGGACTGCCACCTCTGGGCGATCCCTCGTCTTCAGTGTGCTTGTGCTGCCAGACCGAGCTCATGATCATCCAGCGGCCGGAAGTACGTGTCAATCGCTGCAGCGTCGAGCCCGAGCGGTTGCCATCGGGGCGACCGATCCTTGTCCACGACCTGAGCGCGCACTCCTTCGGCGAAATCTGGCGCTACGAGGGCGCGCCGGGAGACTCGGTACTCCTGGTCGAGTGCCTGTTCAAGACTGTCCATCGTCGCGGCGCGGCGAAGTGATTCGAGCGTCAGCGCAAGCGCCGTTGGAGATTTGGACATCATCGCATCCGCGGTTTGGTCCGCACTCGCTTGGCCGACCGTACGCAGCCGAGCAATGATCTCCGCAATATCTGCTCCGCTGAATGCTTCATCGATCCAGGTGCGGTCGTCGAGCAGCGGCGAGTCCCCCACCTCGGCGGCGAGGAGCATGATGGCCTCGCCCGCTTCCATGGTCTCCAGCGCCCGGAGAAGACGTGGAATGCTCTCCAACGGTATGAGCGTATCGCTCAGCCCCGCCGCTATAGCATCCGCGGCACCGACCGAACCTCCCGTGAGTGCGAGAAAAGTGCCGAGTTCGCCGGGGGCGTGCGAGAGCAGCCAGGTGGCACCGACATCGGGGACGAACCCGATTCCGACCTCGGGAAGGCCCAGCTTGGCGCGCTCCGTGACGATGCGATGCGATGCGTGGGCTGAGATGCCGATCCCACCGCCCAGAACGATGCCGTCCTGAATAGCGACGACTGGCTTCGGGTACCGCGCAATCTGCGCGTTGAGGTGGTACTCATCGAACCAGAACGCGGCCGATGCCGAACCGTCTCCGCTGACAGCATCACGATAGAGGCTCACGACGTCACCGCCGGCGCACAGCCCCCGCTCCCCCGCCCCTGTGATGGCGACGGTTTGCACAGTCGGGTCCTCCGACCATGCCGTCAGCGCTGCGCTCATCGCCTGCACCATCGTACGATTCAGCGCATTGATCGCCTGCGGACGGTTGAGAGTAATCAGCCCCAGCCGACCGCGCACCTCGGCGAGGACTTCGCTCTGGATCATGTCCGTCATCGTCGACTCGACAACAGCTCGCGACCGACGATCAGTCTCATGATCTCGTTCGTTCCCTCGAGGATCTGATGCACACGAAGATCGCGCACGACACGCTCGATGCCGTACTCGTGAAGGTACCCGTATCCGCCGTGCAGCTGGAGAGCCTCATTGGCTACCCGGAAGCCGGCATCAGTGGCGAAGCGCTTCGCAAGCGCACATGCGGAAGCGACATCGTCAGCCTTTTCGTCCATCTTCGACGCCGCGCGCTGCAAAAGCGCCCGAGCAGCCTGGATCTCGGTCTCCATGTCAGCAAGCGTGAACAGGATCGACTGATTGGCTGCGAGCGGGGCTCCGAACGCCTCGCGTTCGACGACGTAATCGGTCGCCTTGTCGAGCGCCCACTGCGCGCCGCCGAGCGAACACGCACCCATGTTCGCCCTGCCACCGTTGAGCCCCTCCATGGCGATACCGAAACCATCGCCTTCGCCGCTCAGTCTGTTTGTGATCGGCACCCGAACGTCCTCGAAGATCACCTGACGCGTCGGCTGCGCGTTCCACCCCATCTTCTTCTCGTTCGGTCCGAAACTGAGCCCGGGGGTGCCAGCCGGAACGACGATCGCGCTGATACCACGCGCCCCGGACTCCCCCGTGCGCGCCATGACAAGATAAACGGCCGAGGATCCCGCACCGGAGATGAACTGTTTCACTCCGTTCAGGACGTACTCATCACCGACGCGGACTGCGCTGGTGGTGATCGCCGCCGCATCCGACCCCGCGCCGGGTTCGGTGAGACAGTAGCTACCGAGATCGGTCATCGCGACCAGACCGGGGAGCCAACGTTCGCGTTGATCCTGATCACCGAACTCGTCGATCATCCAGGCGATCATGTTGTGGATCGAGATGTATGCAGCGATCGTCGTGTCGCCCTTAGCGAGCTCCTCGAAGATCGCGACAGCATCGAGACGGGAGAGCCCGGATCCGCCGACGTCCTCGCGGACATAGATCCCGCCGAGCCCCAGCTCTCCCGCTTCCTGCAACGTGTCGGTCGGGAAGTGCTTCTCGCTGTCCCGATCTCCTGCATAAGGAGCGAGCCGGGCAGTGGCAAAGCTGCGAACCGCATCGACCAGCGCGGCGCGATCGTCGTCAGTCAGTGATGAGTTCATGCTCGTCAGTGCATCGTCGGTATGACGAAGCTCGCGCCTTCCTTGAGGTCGTGCGACAACCACCGGCTGGTGACCGTCTTGGTCTTGGTGTAGAAGCGGAACGAGTCGGGTCCATGCTGGTTGAGATCACCGAAGCCTGACTTCTTCCACCCGCCGAAGGTGTGGTAAGCGATCGGAACCGGAATCGGGACGTTCACGCCTACCATGCCTACCTCGACGCGCGCCGCGAAGTCACGAGCAGCATCGCCGTCGCGCGTGAAGATCGACACGCCATTGCCATACTCGTGGTCTGTGGCCATGGCGAGCGCCTGCTCGTAGTCATCGGCACGTGCGATGAACAACACCGGCCCGAAGACCTCCTCCTTGTACACGGTCATATCGGTGGTGACGTCGTCGAAGAGCGTCGGACCGAGGTAGAAGCCGTTCTCGTAGCCCTCGACCGTGAAGCCGCGGCCGTCAGCGAGAAGCGTTGCCCCCTCATCGATACCCTTCTGGATGTACCCCTCGACTCTGGTCAGGGCATCAGCCGAAACGAGCGGCCCATAGTCCACACCTTCCGCGAGAGCGGGACCGACCTTGAGTGCGCGAACACGCTCGGCGAGCTTCGCAGCGAGAGCGTCACCGGTCGCCTTGCCGACCGGGACAGCAACCGAGATCGCCATACATCGCTCACCTGCCGAGCCGTATCCTGCACCGATGAGCGCGTCGGCGACTTGATCCATGTCGGCATCCGGCATCACGATCATGTGGTTCTTCGCGCCGCCGAAGCACTGAGCCCGCTTACCGTTCTGCGCTGCCGTGGCGTAAATGTACTGTGCGATCGGGGTGGAGCCCACGAAGCCGACGGCCTTGATTCGGTCGTCGTGCAGGATGGCATCGACAGCACCCTTGTCACCGTTGACCACGTTCAGCACGCCAGCGGGAAGTCCCGCTTCCAGGAACAATTCCGCGATCCTCAGCGGAACCGAGGGATCGCGCTCACTGGGTTTGAGGATGAAAGCGTTGCCTGCAACGAGCGCCGGCCCCATCTTCCAGAGCGGAATCATCGCCGGAAAGTTGAACGGGGTGATCCCGGCGACGACGCCGAGTGGCTGACGCATCGAATAGACGTCGATGCCAGTGCCGGCGCCGCTTGAGTACTCGCCCTTGAGCAGATGCGGCGCGCCTGCGGCGAACTCGATCACCTCGACGCCGCGTTGAATGTCACCCAGGGAGTCTTCGTAGGTCTTGCCGTGCTCACGGGAGAGCGTCTTCGCTAACTCCGGCGCGTCTTTGGCGATCAGATCGAGGAATTTCAGCAGAACGCGAGCACGCTTCTGCGGGTTCGTGGCACCCCAGGCTACCTGGGCCTCTTCCGCGTTGGCAATCGCCTGAGCGACCTCGGCTTCACTTGCCAGGGGCACCCGAGCCTGCACTTCTCCGGTGCTCGGGTCAAAAACATCACCATAACGTCCGGACGTGCCGGCGACATGGACGCCGCCGATGAAGTGTGTCAGTTCACGAGCCATTGTGACGAGTCCTTTCGCGGTGCGTTCGTTGCATCGCATATTTAGTGATACCTACTATATAGCAGGAAGACAAAGTATTTGATCAGACGGGGTTCACAGACCACTCAGTGAGCGCTCGATTCAGCGGCCTCGGTCGAGAAACGCCGTTCTGAGCGACACCGCCTCGGCGGTCGCCGCCAGTTCGGCGATGGAGTCGCGCTCGCGACCCAGATGCTCGGCATACCCTGGAAGCCACGACGCTGTAAGCAGCCGCTTTGAGGCTGCGCGCGCCGCAGACGGCATCGCAGCCGCGCGGCTGGCTGCGCGAAGAGCCACTTCGCTGACGTCTTCGCGCGGCTCGACGACGTTCACGATCCCCCACTGGCTCGCGGTGGCCGCGTCCAACACCCGACCCGCGAACACGAGTTCTGCCGCACGCTTAGGCCCGACCAATCGGGGAAGGAGATACGACACACCGCAGTCAGGGCTCAAGCCCACCCTCGAATATGCGCTGACGAAGCTGGCCCCCTCCGCCGCCACTGCGTAGTCGCAGTTGAGGACCAAACCTAGGCCACCACCCGCAGCCGTCCCCTGCACCGCGGCGACGATGACCTTGTCAGATCCGGCGATAGTCAGTAGCGCTTCGTGCACAGTGCCGGCGAGTTCGCGCACGTAGTCAGCGGGAGAATCTGCCGCCGCCATCGCCGCCAAGTCGCCCCCACCGCAGAACAGTTCGCCGTCAGCATCGATCAGCACCGCAGCGCAGGTGTCGTCGGCGCTCACTCTGGCAGCGAAGTCACGCAGCTCTCGCGCCAACGGCAGATCCAGCGCGTTGCCATCCTCCGGACGCGCGAGCGTCAGCCGCTCGATCGCCTCGATGCGTTCCGACCGCAACACCCTCACTGCGGCCCCATACGCAGCGCAGCATCCATCCGAATAGTCTCGCCGTTGAGGTAGTCGTGAGCGACGATCATCGATACGAGTTCGGCGTACTCTTCAGGGCGTGCGAGTCGCGATGGGAACGGAACGGCTCGTGCAAGCGAACTGCCCACCTCCTCACCCAGAGAGGTCAGCATGGGAGTGGCGACGATGCCTGGGGCGATCGTATTGACGCGGATGCCTGACCGTGCGAGATCCCTCGCGGCGGCGATAGTCAAAGCTACGACCCCTCCTTTGGAGGCGGCGTACGCGGCTTGTCCGATCTGCCCCTCGTAGGCCGCTACTGAGGCCGTGTTGATGACGAGCCCGCGTTGACCATCTTCGTCACCGGCTTGGCTGGCCATGAGTTCCGCACCCAACCGCAGCACATTGAACGTACCGAGCAGGTTGATCTCAAGCGTGCGACGGAACACTTCGAGATCGTGGACACCCCGCGACGACAGAATTCTCGCGGCGGGAGCTATGCCCGCGCAGTTGACCACCACACGCAGTGGTCGTTCAATATCACGAGCCGCTGCGACAGCTCGCTGCACGTCATCTGCGCTAGTGACGTCGGCCGCGTGGTACTGAACGCCGTCTACGGGGGCAGCGGATTCGATCCCTTGCGGAAGATCGATTCCGATAACCGTCGCGCCTGCGGCAGCAAGCCGAGCGGCCGTTGCCGCCCCCAAACCTGCCGCCGCACCGGTTACGAGCGCTGATGCACCATCGATCCTCATACGCTTCTTCCTCTCCTTGTGCCTCTGCTCAGTCAACTCCGGACGCGCGCCAGTCTTTCGACAGCACGCTCGAGCAGAGGATCGACCATGTCGCCCATTCCTTCGAAACCTTCGCCAACGGTCTGTCCCGCGAGGTGTCGCACATGGATCTGTTCGAAAATCACGGCGATCTTCAGGTCAGCGAGCGTCACATACCAGTCGATCGCACCGACGTCGTCCAGCCCCGCACCGTTGGCGTAGCTCTCTAGCAGTTCTTGCCTCGTGGGAAAACCTTCAAGCGCCGTCACCCCACGGGTCAGCGGATTGAACGGCTGATCGATCTCGTCCCAAAAGCTCAGCATGAGACCGACATCTGCGAGCGTGTCACCGAGCGTGGACATCTCCCAGTCCAGCAGCGCCAACACTGAAGAAGAATCAGCCTTCGAGATCATGAGGTTGTCAACCTTGTAATCCCCATGCACGATTCCTGTTCTGATGGTCTCCGGGACCGTGTTCCCGAGCGTCGCGAAGAGATGATCGATCTCACTCCTTGGATGCGTGTGCGCCGCGTCCCACTGTCGCCGCCACCTGCGCAGTTGACGGTCGAGATAGCCCTCTGCACGGCCGAACGTCTCGAGGCCTACCGCGGCGGGATCCACCGAATGAAGATCGACCAGGGTTCGCACCATCGCGTCGGCAAGACCCCGACGCTCTGGGGGCCTCAGCGCTGAAGCATCTTCACGTGTGCGTATCGTGCGTCCGTCCAGCCACTCCATGAGATAAAAGGGTGCGCCAATGACCTCAGGATCATCGCACGCCAAGACAGTACGAGGCACGGGGACGCCGCTCTCTGCGAGGGCTGACATGACTCGATACTCGCGCGACATATCGTGCGCGGACTCGAGCACAAGCCCTCTCGGGGGCCTGCGCAGAACCCACCCGCGCTCGCCATTGGTAATACGGTAGGTCGGATTCGATCGCCCGCCGGCGATCAACTCGACATCGATTTCACCGCTCAGTTCAAGCGGCCCTGCCAGCAGCTCCCGCAACCGTCGCGTCTCCTCGACCGTGAGGGACCCGGGCGCAGCAAGTTGAGATTCAGACATGCCATCTCCCAAAAAACTCCGACGAACAATCGTTCGCTAACGTGACTCTAGCACCCGCTTCAGATAAGGGGCAGACTCCGGCCTCTCATCCCTTCTAAAACCCGGCAAGCATAGACTGAGCACCAGGGAGGATGATCGATGACATCCAACGGTGAGAAGGCGCCCCAACGACGACGGCGCAAGAGTGTCACGCGCGAGGTCGTCATGAACGCCGCACTGACGTGCTTCTATGAACGCGGATACAACGGCACCTCGATGCGTGAGATCGCTTCTGCCGCAGAGTTGCAGGTGGCATCGCTCTACAACCACTTCAGCAGCAAGCAGGAACTCCTGCGCGCAGTCATGACGCGCATCATGCAGGCAGCGCTGCACAATACACGCGCCGCCCTGCTGGACGCGGAGCCGACGCCGTCGGGTCAGCTCCGCGCCCTCGTTCTCTCATGGGTGCAGTTCCACGCGCTTCGTCGAGTCGAGGCCCGTGTCGGCCTCGCAGACCTCGATAATCTGAACCCCGAAGCTCGACAGTTGATCGTGGCCCTTCGAGACGAAGTCGAGTCGATGTTTCGCGACGTCATCACGCGCGGCATAGGCGATGGTTCGTTTTCGACCCGCTTTCCGGTAGAGGCGGCGCGCGGCATCATCACCATGGGTACGTCTGTCGCCACCTGGTACCGCACAGACGGAGCAGTTCCGGTCGACGAGCTCGCTCATCGCTACGGGGTGCTCGCGCTCGCTACCGTCGGTGCTTCAGATGCCGAATCCCCCTGAGTCCGACCGCGAAGAAGACAAGAACCACTGTTGACGAGCGATCGTTCGTATGCGATTGTTGCGATACAGAGCGTAAAGGCTCGGATCCATCGAGTATCCCCGTAAACGCTCGGAGTGTTCCATCCGAAGGCGGAAAGGGGCCGACGATGACGTCGCCAAGCACCATGACCGACGCGCCACGACCGCGCGAGTTCACCATAGACGACGCTGTTGCACAGGCGAGCCCAGCATTGTTGCTCGCGGCTATTGTCTCTGTCACCGGTGACACCAGTCGCGTGCAGGAGTTCACCGCCCATATCCGCACATCGACCCATGGGTTCGAGCGCATCACTGAAATGGATCCCGACGCACGCGACAGGCTGAACGCGTGGGCGTCCGAGGTCATCCAGAACCGTTCTCAATACATCGAGCGCGCCCCGCACACGCTCGATGACGAAACCTTTCGTACTCTCGCTTCAGCGCTCTCGCCCCATCCGCTGCCCCCGACATCGGTAGCCTACGCACGCGAGCAGGGCGGGTTCACATCGTTCATTCCGAACGTCGAGGACGCTGAGAAGACACGGCCCAGCAATCTCGATGTGCTCGTGCTCGGAGCAGGCATGGCAGGCGTAGCGATGGCGGTAGGCCTCGCTGCGACGGGGTTCTCCTTTCAGGTTCTTGAGAAGCAGTCGGCCATCGGCGGCGTGTGGCAACGCAATCGCTACCCGGGCGTCGGCGTAGACACGCCGAGCAAGTTCTACTCGCTTTCTTTCGCGATCAACGCCGAGTGGACGAACACCCACCCCCAAGGTGGTGAGTACCGCGAATATCTCGACCGCATCGCACGCGAACAGCGCGTGTACGACAGGTTCACTTTCGGCGCCGAAGTCACGGACCTTATCTGGAACGAGCACGATGCTCGCTGGGATGTCAGCTACATACAAGACGGCCGCACACGCACCACATCTGCGCGCGTTGTCGTGACCGCTGCTGGCTACCTCAGCCGCCCGACGTTGCCCGATGTGCCCGGAATCGACCTGTTCAGAGGACACCGGGTGCACTCGGCCGATTTTGACACCTCGTACTCATACGTTGGCAAGCGAGTCGCGGTCATCGGAGCCGGCTGCACAAGCGTGCAGATCGTCGACGCGCTGAAAGACGACGTAACCGAACTCACCCTCGTTCAGCGGACGCCTCACTGGGTGCTGCCGCCACGAGGCGAGTCGACTGTCCCCGACCCGGAGAGATGGCTGCTCTCCCACGTCCCCACATACAAGGAGTGGGCTCGCCTGCAGGTCATCCTGATGGGCGGCGACTCTGGCTTCGACATCATCAAGTATGACCCGGAGTGGGCCAGTACCCACCCCCTCTCGGTGAATGCGTCCAACCACATCGCGATGGAAGTCGCGCTCGGTCACATCCATAGGTCGTTCGAGGGGCGCCCCGATCTCGTCGCGAAGATGACGCCGAACTTTCCCTTCATGGGCAAACGTCCGGTCACCGATCCCGGCGCCTATTACGAAACACTTGCACGGGGGACGTCTCATGTCGTCAGCGGCCTCATCGAAGTCGACGAAACCGGATTCGTTGACGTCGACGGTGAGCACCATGAAGTCGACGCGATCATCTACGCGACCGGCTTCGCACTGGACTATCTCACGAACCTCAATATCGTCGGACGCGACGGGCGGGTCCTCGCAGAGGAGTGGAGCAGGCGTCCCGTGGCCTACCTCGGCGCCCAGGTCGAGGGGTTCCCGAATCTCTTCATCACCTCTGGTCCGAACGGCAACCCAGCCCATGGCGCGCCGCACAACTTCATCGTGGAAGCCAATGTCCACTACTTCATCGAGTGCCTTAGGGAAATGAACCGCCTCGATGTGATTGCCATGGAACCGACCAGCGACGCCATGAAAGCGTGGATCGAAGAAGTCGACGAACGGCTCGCTGAGACCATCTGGGCTCATGACCGTGATGCTCACACGTATTACCGCAGCGCGGGAGGAGAGATAACACTGGTATGTCCCCTATTGCTCCAGGACTATTGGGGCCGTATGCGCCGCCCCGACCTCGCTCAACTGGAACTGCGACCGCGCTCGATATCTCTGTCAAGTGATGACGCGGAGCAACCAGTCCTCTCGCGGGCGGAATGATGCCTGAGACAGAGTGGCACCCGGGCTGACGGAGTTGAAGATGTGGAAGCCCCCTGACCACACATGGAGTTCCGCATCACCGCCGTACTCCCAGATCGATCGGGCCAGGTCGATGCATTCATCGCGAAAGACCTCGGCGCTTCCCACTTCGATATAGGTCGGAGGCAGGTTTGAGAAATCCGCCGCGCGCGCCGGGGCAGCGTAAGCTGGCGCGTCGTCCCTCCGGATGTCTCCCAGGTACGCCTTCCACGCAACGCTGTTGCTCTCTCTCGGCCAGATGGGCGCGTCAGGGAGTGCGCGACTTGAGTTCGAATCATTGCGATCGTCGAGCATCGGGGCGAAGAGGAACTGTGCGTGAGGAGTCCGACGCCCCTGGTCGCGAGTGCGCAAACTCACTGCCGCTGCAATACCGCCGCCCGCACTCGTGCCACCGAGGAGGAGCTTCGACGGGTCGACACCGTACTGAGCCGCGTTTTCGACGAGCCACTCGAACGCCATCAAGACGTCATCGACTGCTGCAGGATAAGGATGCTCCGGAGCGAGGCGGTACTCGACCGAGATCACGACCAGACGATGTCGACTCACCCATTCGACCACCTGCCCGTCAATGCCGTACCGGTTGCCGGCGACCATCCCTCCGCCATGCACCCAGAGCATGGCAGCGCTGAAGGGCGCGTCGCCAGCCGGCAACAGGACGGTGAGTTCGATCTCCGTGCCGGGATCGACGCCAGGGATGACGATCTCCTCCGCACTGATTCCCAAACTCGGCAGAAGGGACTCCAGCATCTCGCGGCCACCAGAAGACACAGATCGGAAGCGTTCGACCGTGCCCTCGGTCAAGCGCATGGCGTCCTTGACTTCTTGTGGAAACGGTTCAAGCACGGAGGTGTAGGCCGCCAGCGCCTTCTCATCGATTGCAGGTCGACGTGCCTGTTCGTGCGGCATCACACCTGCTCCGTCACGACGACATCGGACGAGGGGGTGCTCGACGAGACCGAGCTGTCGACACGCGCAGCGCTGCCACGCATCGCCAGCGACTCCTCCGCGAAGTGACAGGCCACCTGACGCCCTTCCACGTCTCGCAGTTCAGGAACCTCCGTGGCGCATCTCTCCTTCGCAAGCGGGCAACGCGTACGAAAGCGGCATCCTGACGGTGGATCCAGGGGGGACGGGAGATCCCGGATCGGCTGAGTCGCGAGCTCCTCGGACTGCGCGCCCTCATGCATCCGCGGAACCGAGTCCAGAAGCAACTGCGTGTAGGGATGAGCCGGAGACTCAAAGAGCAGATCAGTACTCGCTATCTCGCACACTCTACCGAGATAGAGCACGAGAACCCGATCGCTGATGTTGCGGACGACGCTGAGGTCGTGAGAGATGAACAGGAGCGTCAGTCCGTGCTGATCCTTCATCCGTCGCAGAAGGTTGAGGATCTGAGCCTGAACAGAGACATCCAGCGCCGACACGGGCTCGTCGCAGACAACGAGCTCGGGGTGAATCGCGAGGACTCTCGCGATGGCGAGTCGCTGGCACTGTCCGCCAGAGAACTCTCCCGCCTTGCGTCCACGCACCACGTCGGGGCGCATGCCGACCTCGCGCAGAAGTGCATCGACATCTTCGTCGCGTGATGAAACGACTCGATCCGGCCAGATTCCCAGGCCTTCTCCGACGATATCCTCGACGCTGCGACGAGGATTGAGGGAGGCGATTGGGTCCTGGAAGATCATCTGAAGCCGCGGACGCGTTCTTCGTAGCTCCGTCTTGTTGAGAGAGTCGAGATTCTTCCCATCGAACACCACACGACCGTGCTGGGCTTCGACGAGCTGCATGACGGCGTTGGCGGTTGTCGATTTTCCGGATCCGCTCTCGCCTACGATGCTCAGCGTCTCCCCGCGCTGCACGTCGAAGCTCACACCCGAGATCGCTCGGAGGGTGCCGCCCTTTGTGGGAAACTCCACCACCAGGTCCTCGACAGAAAGAAGAGGAGCCTCTTCTTCACTGCGGCGCGATGCCTCCGTGTACGTGGTCGTCATACTCTCGTCCTTTCCGGCACGGTGTGGTGCGCCGCGCCAGAGGCGGGCATCGGATTGTGGCATGCGAGCAGATGCCCGCTTGTGTCGCCGTCGGGCACAAGCGCAGGCATACGTTCCGCGCAGACACTCTGCGCGTTCCCACATCTCTCCCGGAACGGACATCCACTCGGCCTGCGCAGGATGTCCGGTGGCTCGCCAGGGATGGTCGGAAGATCCAGCCCCGAGGGAGCAGTGATGTCGGGGTGACTGGCCAGGAGACCAACCGTATAAGGATGACGGTCCCTCGCGCCGAGGTCTGCGCTCGGCATCGTTTCGACGAGCTTGCCGCCGTACATGACGGCGACGGTGTCGGAGTGCCCCGAAACCAGGGAGAGGTCGTGACTGACGAGTATGACGCTCATCCCGTTCTCTTCCTTGAGCGCCGTGATCAGATCAAGAATCTGCCTCTGTATTGTGACATCAAGGGCGGTCGTCGGTTCGTCGGCAACGAGCAGCTTCGGCTTCATGGAGATCGCGATCGCGATCAACACACGCTGACGCATACCGCCAGACATCTCGTGCGGGTAGAGCGACAAGCGACTGCGAGCGCTGGCGATGCCCACCTGATCGAGCAAATCGGCAGCCTGGGTCCAGGCCTCCTTTCGGGACATGCCCAGACGGCGGCGAAGCGAGTCGGAGATCTGGTCACCGATTTTGCGCACCGGGTTCAAAGAGGTGGCCGGATCTTGAGGGATCATCGCGATCGAGCGCCCCCAATAGCTCCGCAGCTTGCGGGCGTTGAGCGTAGTGAGATCCACCCCCTCGAAAACAACACTCGACTCTGGCAGAATCTTCCCTCCCGCGGGGAGCAGCCCCATGATGGAGCGAATGAGGAGGGATTTTCCACTGCCGGTCTCACCGACGAGGCCGAAGGTCTCACCCGCTTTGATCGAGAGGCTGACACCATCGATGGGACGGACTACGCCTCGAGCAGTGTCGATCTCCGTCGTGAGGTCGTTCACGACGACCAACGCGGTCTCCCTCTCGGTGGCCTCCGGTTCGCTGCGGTTTCCGCTCATGTCAAAGGCTCCACTTCTTCTGCAGCTGCTGCCCGATGTAGTTCGACGCCATGACTGTGAGGAAGAGAAACACCACAGGAAGGGCAACGAGCCACGGGTCCGAGTGCAGCTTGGCCTGTCCTTGAGAGATCAGGTTTCCCCAGGTCGGGTTAGGTCGTTGGATTCCCAGTCCCAAGAAGCTCAGCGAGGCCTCCGCCACCAACAAGAACCCTGCAGTGACGAATCCGAGCGCGACGAGAGGTGGGATGATGTTGGGCACGATCTCGCGAACAAGGATGCGCGAGGTGCCGGCACCGAGCGTGCGAGAGGCGACAACGAACTCACGGGAGGAGATCGCGAGGGTGGATGCCCGCGCGAGGCGGACGACTCCAGGCACTCCGAGTATTCCCAACGCGATCGTGAGGTTGATAACGGTCGGCTGGAGCACCGTGACCAGTGCCAGCAAGAGAATCAGCGCTGGGAAAGCGAGGATGGTGTCAGTGATGAACCCGATGACAGCCTCGATCTTGCCTCGGAAGTACCCTGCGATGACACCGACGGCTCCTCCGACAACGAGGGCGATGAGCACCGCTCCCCCTGCGACGATCAGCGATACCCTCGCCCCGTAGAGCAACTGAGCCAGCACGTCCAGCGCTTGAGAGTCTGTGCCGAATGGGTGGGCGCTGAACAGATCCGGCGGCTGCATAGCCGGGACCAGAAGGGTCTTCGAAGGATCACGCCCTTCCGAGAGCGGAAGCGCATCGGCGAAAGCTGCAGCGGCTCCGAGGACGATGAGCCATGCAGCCGAAAGCACGACGCCCACATCAAGATGTCTGCCACGACGCCGTGCCAGCCATGATGCGCCCAGCATGGCCAGAACGATGACGCCGGCGAGCACTGCTCCCGCTCGAAGAAACTGCGGAAGCGGAGTGGGAATCACACCGGCGATAATGAGGAGCACTCCAACGATGCTCGGGATCAGCGGCGACTTCGCGCGGCCTTTCCGTCGACGGGTACCGACCAGAAGGGTCTGAGTATCGAGCCGCGGGCCCATACCTTTGCTGCTCTTGGGTTTCTCAACGACCGACACGACGCAACCTCGGATCTAGGAACGAATAGGTGATGTCGACGAGAACATTGATCAGCAGGAACAACGCTGCGGCGACGAGCACGGCCGCTTGCACGACCGCCATGTCTTTGGCTTGGATACTCGTGACCAAGAGCCGTCCGAGACCTGGGAGACCGAAGATCGTCTCGACGATGACGGTGCCGCCGACGAGGCTGCCGATACTGATTCCGGCAACGGTGATCAGGCCGAACAACGAAGGTCGCAGCGCCTCCTTGAGCACGATCTCTCGCGGGGGCATGCCTTTGGAGCGAGCGATCGTAACAAAGTTTTGGCGCAGAGTTTGAATGAGATCCGCGCGGAGAAGTTGCGCATAAAGCGGCATCAGACCGAGGGCGAGAACGATCGAGGGCAGCGTTGCATGAAACACATTGCCTCCGAGATCCTCGGTGATGGGAACCCAACCTTCACGCGGAAAGGCCGGCAGGAAGAAGAACGCGAGGGCGCCGACGACGATCGGCCAGCCGATACTGATGATCGACAACCACCACGGCCGAGGTTCGTCCGCGCGCCTGCGTAGCCAGTGCACAAGACCCCACACCGTCCCCAGCGCTCCGACCGCCAGGGCCAAGGTGCGAACGAGTTGAATATCGAAGACGAAGAGTCGGGTCAGCAACAACGCCAGAACGAAGGCCGGCAGAGAGATAAGCGCGAACGACGCTCCATTGATGATGCGATCCGCGGCGCTGTCACGACGGTACGCAGCCAGCGCGCCAAGGGCGATACCACCCGCAAGACCCAGGACCAGGGCGATGACGGCGAGTTCTAGAGTGACCGGCAGCGCCGCCCCGATCAGATCGGCAACAGGACGAACCGGTCGCAGCAACGTCTGCCCGAAGTCGCCACGCAGCATGCCGCCGACCCAGTCCAGGTAGCGTTCCCAGAGCGGGCGATCCAGCCCCAGTTGGGCGGTCAGGTGCGCGACCTGTTCGGGCGTCGCCTGCTCGCCCAGAATCACACGCACGGGGTCACCGGGGAGAAGGACAACGAGGGAGAACGCTGCCACGCTGACCACGAAGAGCACACCGACCATGCGCATCACACGCAGTGCAACGGCACGAACCCTCGCTATCCGCTGTCGGCGGGCCCGCTGTTCGCGAGCGCTCTGCGCTTCGTCAGCCGTCAGTGCCACTATTGCTGTCATGTGTCGTCGGCCTCCTTGCCTTGATCTAGGGTGCTGTCGGAACCGGCTGACGTGTCCAGCACGCGGAACACAATGCCGTCAATCGGCTCCAATGCAATCACTGGGCCAAGTAGGCCTTGTCGAAATAGACCAGCTGTGCAGATGTGCCGAAATCGAGACCTGCAATGCTTCCATCGCTAATCAGTACCTGCTCGAGCCACATAGCGATGACGAACGGCACGTCCTCGTTCCAGACCTCCTGAAGCCCGTTGAGGGCATCGAGGGTCTCCTCACCCGGGGCAGCTGCCTGCAGCTGAACAAGCGCTGCATCAAATGCGTCGGACTTGAAGGAGATCATGTTGTTCGCGCCGTCGCTTGTGTACTGATCAAACGCGCAGTAGATGCACGACTCATGAACGCTGACGCCGCCCTGAGCCACGTCGAAGTTGCGGGTTCCGAACACCTTCTGGATCCAGTCCCCTTGCTGAAGGAAGTCGTTCTTGATATCGAGACCGACCGCCGCGCCGAGAGACTGTTGCAAAATCGCGAGGTTCTCGTTGGTGGGGTTGCGGTTCACCGAGTATTCGAAGCTCACCGGAACGCCGTCGGCTGCTGCGTCCTCGACGAGAGCCGCCGCCGCCTCAGGGTCGAAGCCGCTGTCCAGGACGTCGAGTTCGTAACCGCCTCCCGGAGGAACAATCGCGCCGGAAGCGAGTGCCATTCCCCCCACCACTCTCTCGTTGATGAGGTCGCGGTCCATCGCAAGACTCAGCGCCTCGCGCATTCGTACGTCGTTGAACGGCGCCTGGGCGCTGTTGGGAAGCATCGGGCTACCCAGTGCCTCGGGAAGCACGAACGATTCGAAGCCCGCCTCGTCGGCGCGTTGGCGCGCCACCGGGTCATAGGCCTGCATGGCATTGACTTGCCCCGCTTCGAGGGCTTCGTAATCGCTCACCGGGTCGTTTCCGAAGCTGAGCACGACCTCATCGAGGCACACGAGGCCGCCCCACCAGTCGTCCTTCTTGCTCAATGTCATCGAGGTGCCCACCGTGTACTCGCTCAGCGTGAAAGCGCCGGCACCCGCATAGTCCGGAGGGCTTACGGCGAGATCCTCCGGCGAAACGGCATCCAGCGCCGCGGGGTTGATGATCATTCCCGGATGCCGCGTGAACAGCCAAGGGAATGATCCCCAAGGCTGCTGCAACTCCATCACCAAGGTTTGCGGGTCTTCCACCGTCATCGTGGTGATCTGCGCAACTCGACCGGTGTACGCGGAAGGAAACGCAGGATCGACATACCGTTCGAGATTTCTCTTGACGGCCTCTGCGTCGAGTGGATTGCCGTCGGAGTAGGTCACGTCAGGATCGAGTTTGAGCGTCCACACCGTGGCATCTTCGTTGGACTCCAGCGACTCTGCGAGCAACGGCTCGAAGTCCACAGCCTCTTCGTCCCAGCCGATGAGCGTGCCATAGATGGCTCCAGGGCCGGCCACGTTCGCTTGGGAGACCACCGGGTCGAGCCCAGCTCCTTCCGGGTTAGTGCGATAGGTGAACGTGCCACCTTCTCGGCCTTCCTCGCAAACCCCCTCTGCGCCCGACGACGCCGACGAATCCTCAGGTTCGGAACTGCTGCAAGACGCGAGACCAACGGTAACTATCGCGACCAGTGCCACTGCCCCCAAGCGGAGCACGTTGTTCATTCTCATCACATCATCTCTTCCTCGAGCGGTGTGCGCCGACGGCTGTGTCGACCTGCATGAAACATAGACGCGTTTCATCTCGAAGTCAACCACCTGTTCGGCGAAACATCGGGTCGCGCTACCCCGTTCACTGATTGCGCGCGCCATTCCTTGATTATTTCTTTGATCTGGGTTTTTTGTCGCCCAGCAGTACACTTTCGACGTTGCATCCGGTCGCGCCCTATGATCATTTGTTCGTTTAGTTGACTTCAGCAACGCTTCGCACATTACGGCCGAAGAGAGATATGGTCACCCCATGGCCAACCCCACGTCTCGCACCAACAAGACACGACGTATCACTCGCGGAAGAGCCTCCATCGAGAACGCTGCCCTCCAAGCGTTCTACGACCGCGGCTACAACGGAACATCCATCCGAGACATCGCGGCGGGAGCGGGGACGACCGCAGCCTCCCTGTACCACTACTTCGAGAACAAACAAGACATCCTTTTCGTGCTCATGCGCCAAACGATGCATGCCGCACTGCAGACGACACGCGAAGCCCTTGTCAGCGCGGGCACCAGCCCCGCCGACCAACTCGACCATCTCGTTCGCGCATGGGTTAAGTTCCACGCCGAAAGACGAGTGGAGGCACGCATCGGACTGTCGGAACTGAACAGCCTGGAACACGAAGGGCGGCTGTACATCGTGGGAATGCGCGACGAACAGGAGATGATGTTCCGAGCAGTCGTCAACAGGGGCGTCGCGCTCCAGGAGTTCTCGACAGCGCATCCACGCGAAGCCGCCCGCGCGATCCTCAACATGGGCACCGTTGTCGCGACCTGGTTCCGACCGGGCGGGGAGATGAGCGCCGATGAGATCGCGGACATCTACGCCGATCTGGCTCGCGCCACAGTAGGCGCACGATCCGACCCTCAGGATTAGTCGGTCTTGCTCGCAGCGTGAGTGCAGTGCCGTTACGCAGCGGCCTTGCCCGGAGAGCAAGTCCCGTAAGCTAAGTGGATGATCACAGACGGGGAGCCGAGCACGCCTTCCCTGCGCGAGACCCAGAAGGCCCACACGCGAGCGATTCTCATCGAATCTGCGACCGCGCTTTTCCGCGAAAAGGGGTACGAGACCACCTCGGTTGAAGACATCGTGCGGCAGGCCGGGGCAAGTCGTGCCACCTTCTATCTCCACTTCCGTCATAAATCGGACCTCGTGGCCGCGATATCGGAGTCCTTCTGGGCAATCGCAGAAGATTTCTTCGTTGATCTCGGAGCCCTGCCCGATTGGTCAGAACCCAGCATTCGCAAGTGGATCGCCGGCGAGGTGCTGAGATGGGCGTCGAAGCGAGAGACTCTGCAATCACTCGCTGGCATTGCCGTAACCTCCAGCGCCGACGCGGTGCAGAATCGAGTGGCGAAACTTGCACACCGGATCCGAGTGCAGGATCCACGATGGTCACGGTGGCCGGAGGCGGAAGCGGAGCTTCGTGCGCGAGTCATCGTGAATCTCCTCGTCTCATACAACTGGAGTTGGAACGAGCTCGGATCCGTCGAGAACAGAGACGCCGACGTCAATCTACTGACCCCCGTGGTCAGGGCTGTTCTGGAGAACGAATCCCACGATTCGATAGACAATCCCGTAGGTGAGTAGACGTACCGTCTATTGACAGGAGGCTTGTTCCTGCTCTTAGCTGTCGAAATGAGCAACGACGCCCATCGCACAACCACACCGGACGCCGCATCAACAGCGAGCCGAACCGTCCGAGCCGCGGTTCTCGACCGTGGAAGAATCCGAGTTAGTCAAGTCGATCTTCCCCCGTTGCGCGCTGACCAGTTGCGTGTACGCCCCCTCGCAACCGGCATCTGCGGCACAGATCTCTCTGCCTGGGAACACCCTCAGGAGTTTCTCGACTCACTCGCCCGTTTCGGCGCTTCCAACTTCCTCTTCGATCCAGATCGGCCTCTCGTACTCGGGCATGAATTCACCTCAGAGGTTCTTGAGGTGGGTGCCGACGTAACCGACTTCGCGGTCGGAGACCAAATCTTCACGATGCCTCTCATCGAGGTGGACGGCACCCGAACGACCATCGGGTACAGCAACACCCACCCCGGGGGTCTCTCCGACGAGGTCATCGTCGGCTCCTGGGGGCATATCCTCCTCGACCCCGCCGTGGACCCGATCCACGCCGCGATCCTAGACCCGATGGCGACCGGCATCGAGGCCACCCGTCGTATTGACGCCCATCCCGGCGACGTCGTGCTGGTCACGGGAGCCGGCCCCGTTGGCCTGGGAGCCGTGGGCGAACTGGTGGCTCGGGGCGTCGAGAACATCGTTGTCTCGGATCCCTCCGCGATTCGCCGTGACATCGCCCTGCGGTACGGGGCGCGAACCGTATGCGACCCAACGACAGAGGACCCCTTCCAGCTTTGTCGCGCAATGATCGCCCCCGGCAGCCGGCTGGGCGTGATCGAAGCCTCGGGGGCACGCGGCATCCTCGACACGATCATGCGAGAGGCGCCCCCCTACACGATCGTCGCTGTCGTCGGAGCCTCGGCACTCGGGGAAACCATCTACCCGATGGGGGCGACGACTTCCAACGTCACCCTGATGTTCGTCACCGGACCCGCGTTCGGTGAGAGCAGGTACGAGGCGCCACACCGCGCCCATGAATTGATCCGTGACGGCCAGTTCGACCCGCGCATCATGGTCACCGCGTACACCGGACTGGCCGGGGTGGAAGAGGCCCTGCGCGCTCTGCGTCCCCGCGAAGGCTCCCCCACCTCGGTGAAAATCCTCATCCTTCCTTCGCTCGCCACCGACCAGCTCCTCACTCCCGCCGAATTCCGCGCTGCCACCGAGGTGAACGTTCAGTAGTCACGTGCTTATTGACTTGACAGCCGTCTATTGAAGAGCTAGACTGGCTCCAACCTCAGCGTCGAGCGAAAGAGTGACCGAAATGACCGATTCACGAACCGCGTTACCGGATTTTCCTCCGACACGCGCTTGCCCGTTCTCGTTCCCGGATCTATACGAGAGCGCGCGCATGCAAGATGAACTCACCCCCGTCCACATGACATGGCTGGATCGTGACGTCTCACTTGTTTCACGGTATGAAGACGTGCTTGCCGTCCTGAACAGTCCGCACGCTTCCGTCGATCATCGAAAAGAAGCGTTCCCCGTCATGGTTCCGCATCGCAAAGGAGATCCACACGCGACGACGACTTCTTTTCTCCACACCGACGCACCCCGACACACCGAGCTTCGCCGCATCGTCATGCCTGAGCTCACCACTCGTCGCATGCGTGAGATGCGCCCCCAAATCCAGCAGGTGATCGACAGGACAATCGACGACATGCTGGCAGGCGAGAACTCCGCAGACTTGCAGTCCGCGTTCTCGTTCCTGATCCCCGGAACGGTCATTTGCATGCTTTTCGGTGTTCCGCTTGAGCACGCGCCTCACCTGACACAGCTGGCCAAACGGATGCTCTATGCGGACTCGACCGGTCAGATCGACTCAGCAGCCTCCGCCGAGTTCTACGCCTACCTAAGCGATCACCTAAGCAAACGCGACAACGCAGCCCCGATCGTGCAGCGCCTGCAAAGCGCTCACGATGCTGGAGTTGTCTCCGTCGAAGAGATGCGCAGCGTAGCCCTCACCGTCTTCGCCGGCGGCTTCGAGACCTCGGCCAGCATGATAGGCACCGCGGTGTTCGAGCTTCTTCGGCACGAAGGAGCAGCAGATCAGCTACGGGAGGCCGACGATGAAGCCGCCATGATCGCCGTCAACGAACTGCTCCGATATTCCTCGATCGCCCACTTCGGGCTCGGGCGACTCGCCGTGAGCGATATCGAGCTCGCCGACACCACGATCTGCGAGGGTGAACGTCTCGCCGTCAGCCTCGCGTCCGCGAATCATGATGAACGACGCTTCGCGCACCCCGATCAGCTTGATCTGTCGCGTGAGGACAATCCGCACGTCGCTTTCGGTTTCGGCCCGCACCAATGCCCCGGGCAGCAGTTGGCGCGTATCGAGGTCGTCCTCGCGACGCAGACCCTGCTGCGCCGCATTCCAACCCTTCATCTCGCCGTGGATCCGGGAACCGTAGTGTTCCGCGAGGAGCACGAAATCCGCGGCCCCATCGAACTGCCCGTGTGCTGGTGAGGAAGAGATCGTGAAAATCGAAATCGACCAAGATCGCTGTGTCGCCGGCGGTCAGTGCGTAGCCGTGGCCGACGACATCTTCGACCAACGAGACGACGACGGCGTCGCGTTCCTCATCGCCGAAGAGATTCCCGACGAAACGCTTCCACGCGTGCAGCGCGCCGCGAGTCTCTGCCCGGCGCAGGCAATCCGCATACTGCCATGACAACCAAGGTAGAACGCGTCGTCATCGTCGGTGGCGGCGCGGGGGGCATCAATACTGCCCGGGCATTGCGAGCCGAGAGCTTCACCGGCGCGATCACCGTGGTCGCGGATGAGGCAGGTGTCGCCTACGATCGTCCTCCCCTGTCCAAGGACTATCTCGTCGGCTCTCGGAAAAGGAGCGACATCGCCCTCGAATCCGCCGCCGAACGCGAAACCCTCGGCCTGGATTGGCGGGAGGGTTGCTCCGCGATCGACGCCGATCTACGCAACCGTCGTCTCACCACCTCAGACGGCGAGGAGATCGCGTTCGACGAACTCGTCATCGCAACGGGGGTCCGCCCCCGCGCCCCTCGCGGCCTGATACCTCCGGGAGCGCGGGGTGTACATGTGCTGCGCACCGCCGGGGATGCCGACGATCTGCGCTCATCACTTACGAACGCACACGCGATCGCCATCATCGGCGCGGGCTTCATCGGAACCGAACTCGCGGCCACCGCCCGGGCACTCGGCCTCGAGGTTCACCTCATCGACCCTCTTCCGCGACCGCTCGGACGGGTGCTCACCCCCACAGCCGCACTCTGGCTGGCACGACGCCATCAAGAGGCGGGGGTGCAGCTGGCAATGGGCGTCTCGTTAGCGGGCATCGTCACAGCGGCAGACTCCAGCGTCCAGGGCGTTTTACTCGACGACGGCACCCGCGTAGGCGTCGACGTCGTCGTTCTCGCGCTCGGCGCGGCACCCGACGTGCGATGGCTCAAGGGCACAGGACTCGATCTCAGCGACGGTATACGCTGCGACGCGCAACTGCGCGCCGCAACTCATGTGCGCGCGGTTGGAGACATCGCGCGCGCTCCACGACCGGGCTCGGATACGGCGATCCGCGTGGAACACCGTTTGAATGCCACAGAGCAGGGACAATTCGTCGGCTCCGCTATCGCCCATGGCCACGACGACGCATACGATGCCCTGCCTTACTTCTGGAGCGACCAACTCGGGTCCCGGATCCAAGGGTACGGGACCCCGCGCGCCGATGACGACGAGGTCGTGCTGCTACACGACGACCACCGATTAGTTGTCGCACACGGACGCAAAGGACGCCTTGTTTCGGTTGTCGGAGTAGGAGCACACCGCGAGTTGCGACAGGCCGCCACGCTGCTGCGGGAAGGCACGCGCTGGGACGAGGTCAGCGACGCCTTCTGTCGCGCGGGAGCTTGAGGGTTCGACATTGCCTTCATCGAATACACAACACCAACCGGTTTTCTCTATGGAACCACGAACGAAAGAAGACACTGATGCCAGAACTCGACGGAAAGGTTGCCATCGTCACCGGTGGAGGGCGCGGGATAGGACGTGCGATCGTCGAGCGCCTCAGCAGCGCCGGCGCCGCCGTCGTTGTCAACGATCTCGATGAGCAGCCTGCCGCAGAGGCCGTCGCCGCGACCCAGGCATCGGGCGGACGCGCCGTTGCGGCCGTCGGCAACATCGCTCGTCGCGCGTTCGCCGACGAACTCGTCGACACGGCGCTGTCTGAGTTCGGCCGTCTCGACATCGTCGTGAACAACGCCGGCTACGCCACCTACGCCTACACCGAAGACGTCACCGATGAGGACTTTGAAGCGGTGCTCGACGTCCTCGTGACGGCGCCGTTTCGCATCTTGCGGGCTGCGGGTCGCTACTTCCGTGATCAGGCGCACGCTGCCGGCGACGACGCACCCATTCGCAAAGTGGTGAACATCGCCTCGATCGGGGGCATCATGGGTGCCCCCCATCAAGCCGCATATGGTGCAGGCAAGGCCGGCATCATCGGCCTCACCACGACGCTGGCGATGGAGTGGGGCAAGTACAACGTCAACGTGAACGCGGTTGCTCCAGGGCTCACACGCACACGCCTGACCGCTGGCCCCGATGATGGCATTTCGACAATCCAGGTCGACGGGAAGGAGCACCTCCTCACCGGCGGGGCTTGGCCTCCGGAGACCCGCAGGCCGTTCGACAACATCGGAAAGTCGCTGCCGCTCGGTCGAGCGGGAGTTCCGCAGAACATCGCCGATGCAGTGCTTTTCCTCAGTTCTCCAGGCGCGGACTTCATCACCGGTCAGACACTCGTGGTCGACGGCGGGATGCGCGCCGGTCGATAGCGCCACAAATGCGCTGGACAGGCTTCTGCACTGTTCGCGGTGTCGATCAAATCACCGGCACCGGGAACACCGCACCCTAGACTGAACCTATGGACGTGACCGTTGTGCCGTTACGCGAACGGAACAGGGCGAACACGCGGGCGCACCTGATCGAGTGCGCTGGGCGTCTGTTCGGGCAGAAGGGGTTCACCGAAACGTCCGTCGAGGACATACTGCAAGCATCTGGTGCGAGCCGCACCACTCTTTACGCGCATTTCGAAGGCAAAGACGCCCTCCTATCCGCGATCGTCGAGGAAATGTGGAGCGGCGGCTTAGAGTACTGGCAAGCGTTCGGCTCGCTCATGGACTGGACTCCCACCGGCCTGCGCGGCTGGCTCCGCCGTTTCGCCGATGCCTACCGCACCGACGCGGCACGCAACCGCGCTGCCTACGCCGCCTCCACCCGCGCGATGCTCGAAGAATCCCGTGCTCGGCACGCCGAGATGGGCAACGCGGCTCTCGGCGACGGCTCGCTGTGGCGGCACCTCTCCCCGCAGGCGGCCATCCACCGCTCCGTGCTCCTCGTACGCATCGTAGAAACGTGCTTCGACGAGTTCTTCGATCCCACGGACGGCACCGAGCCGACAAGCGAGGCAGTGGATGGGATGCTCGACATGCTGAGCGATACGATCCGCGACTTCCTGCGGGCGCAGGACCACGACCCCGACGATTGACGATACGCCGGCTGATCTACGACAATTGAGCGAACGAGACGACGGACTTCCCGCGAATCTCCCCGCGACTCAATCGCTCAAGCTCCTGCGGAAGCTCCGCGAATGTGCCGATACGATCGATTTGTGGTCTGACGGCACCGCTGCGCAGCATGCCCAGGATGGCATCGGTCTGGCGGCTGACGAGCTCAGGCTCAAGATCCAGGAATGCACCCCACGCTGCCCCGATCACCGATGCATTGCGCAGCAATAACCGGTTGACGGCAATCGTCGGGATTTTCCCTGCGGCAAAACCGATAACGACGATACGGCCTTCAGGCGCAAGCGTGCGGACAGCTTCATCGAAGAGCCAGTCCCCCAGGGGATCCACGACGACATCGATTCCGCGTCCTCCGGCGATGTCCTTCACAGTGCTCGCGAACCCCTGTTCGAGAACAACCACCTGGTCGGCCCCCGAACGCTCGGCGACCACGCGCTGTTGCTCATCGGCGATACCGGCGATAACCGTTGCGCCGAGACCACGAGCGATCTGCACTGCTGCGGATCCGATTCCCCCGGCCGCTCCGAGCACCAAGACTGTCTCGCCGGAGCGCAGTCGAGCGCGACGATCTAAGGCAAACAGAACGGTCTGGTAGTTGACGATCATCGCCGCAGCGGTGGTCGCCTCGATGTCATCGGGAATGCGTGCCGCCGTGGCCACTGGAATGGTCGCACGCTCGGCATATGCCCCGGTCCACACGAACGAACTCACTCGTTCGCCCACGCTCCACCCTGAATGCGGAGAAGCCTCGATAACCGTGCCTGCCAATTCACACCCTGGCACGAACGGCAGCTCTGGCTTGAGCTGATATTGCCCCCGCGTCATCAGCAGATCGGGGAAGTTGACGCCGATGGCATCCACCGCAACCAGGAGATCATCGGCACACCGCACAGGCTCGGGCACATCTTCCAGAACAAGCCCGGACGGCCCCTCGTACGCAGTCAAGCGGAATGCCCTCATGATGCCGCCCCATTCAGAGACTCTCGCAGATCGCGACGCAGGACTTTCCCTGACGCGTTCTTCGGCAACTCGTCGACGATCTCGATAATGCGCGGGTACTTGTACGCAGCAATGTTCTGCTTCGCGAAGGCGATGATGTCTTCGGACGACACGGACTCGCCCGCCCGCAGGCTGACGTAAGCCTTCACGGTCTCACCGCGGTACTCGTCGGGAACTCCCACGACAGCGGCTTCCCGGATCGACGGGTGCTGCGCAAGCATCTCCTCCACCTCCCGTGGCCATACCTTGTAACCACCAGCGATGATGAGGTCTTTCTTCCGATCCACCACGAACAGCCATCCGTCGTCGCGCACGATACCGACGTCACCGGTGCGGAGCCTTCCGTCGACGATTGCGGCTGCTGTCGCCTGCTGATCGCCCCAGTACCCGGGAACGACCATGGGTCCCGAGACCGTGATCTCGCCAGCCTCTCCAGCGGACAAGGGTTCTCCGGTTTCAAGATCGACGATGCGCACATCTGCCCCCGGCACGGGAATACCCACGGACAGCGCTCCGCTGTCGGGATCGATCGGAGCCTCGCGATCGCGCGGGGCGAGGTGCGTAGGAGATGTGGTCTCGGTCATCCCGTAGACCCCGGTGATCGTCCATCCCGTCTGCTCCGCGATAAAGCCGACGAGCGCGCGGCTGAGCGGTGCGCCTCCGGATGCGGCCTTCGTCAGCGATCCGAGCGAACGGGAGTGCGCCTCGGGGTGGCTCGCGAGAGCGTTGTAGGCTGTGCTCGCGGCCACGGTGAACGTCGCCTTCCAGCGCTCAATCGCAGTCAGCGTCGCTGCGGCGTCGAAGCGATGAAGCAGAATGACCGGAGCCCCCGAGAGGATGGCCACGCCAAGGGCTGCGACGCTACCGGTGATGTGGAACAGCGGCGCGATGCCCAGCACGACATCATGCGCCGCGTCGATCTCGAACCACCGCACATACACCTCCGCGCTGTGCGCCATGCCTGCGTGGGTGTTCATGGCCGCTTTGGCTCGCCCTGTCGTACCCGAGGTGTACGTGAGCATCGCGACGTCAGACCCGCTGACGTGCACCGGGGGCGGAACCTGTCCGTCCGCTGCTCGCATCAGGGCGATCCAGTCATCGGTGTCAGCGAACGTCTGGCGCTCACCCCAAACTGCGGCATACGCGGCAGGCGGCGCAGTGTCGGGGAACATATCCCACGGCGCAGTGGTGATGACTCGTTCGACGAGGTTCTCGTCCCGCATACCGGCTAAGACATCCGCATAGAGCGAGTCCAGACACACCAGCACCTTCGGCTGCGCGTCGCTCAAGTGGTGACGCATCTCTGCCTCACGCAGCATCGGGTTCATGCACACGACGACAGCGCCGATCTTGAACGCGGCCAGAAGCGTCACCATCCACTGCGGGTCATTCTGCAAGTAGACGGCCACTCTGTCGCCTGCTGTCATTCCCCCTCCCAACAGCGCGCTAGCGAGCGCGTCGCTGGCTGCATCCATCTGCGAAAACGTCAGCGACTGGTCGAACGCGTACACGGCTGGAGCCGCCGGTCGTTCGGCGACGTGACGGCGCCACGCATCGAGCAACGTCGGCACAGACGCGGTGAGAGTGGCATTCACACCCGACGGATACAGGTCATGCCAGGGCAGAGGTTCAGCGTCAGTAGTCATGGTGGTTCCGTCCCGTGTATGTAAGGAAGATCAGATCACCGACGAGGGCGGGGCGCTCTGCGCCGTCCACGTCGAGTTCGACGGCGACGCGGTAGCGCACCGCGCCGTCATCGCGAAGTTGTGCGTCAGTGAGCCGCGCGCGCAGCCGAACTCTGTCGCCGACTCGCACGGGCAGCAGGAAGCGCAGGCGGTCAATCCCCACATTCGTGCCTCGCACTTCGTCTTCGAGCACGAGTACGTCAGCAAGTAGATCCGGCACGAGCGAGAGCAGCAAGTACCCGTGAGCGATCGTCGCCCCGAACGGTCCGCGTGCGGCACGACGCGGTTCGACATGAATCCACTGGTGGTCGTTGGTCGCATCGGCGAACAGGCTTATCCGCTCTTGGTCGATGACGAGCCATTCGCTGGCGCCGAGGTCACGATCGGTGAGACCTACCAGATCGCCACCGCGCAACCGAACCGGAGCCGCCCTCACGAACTCCACCTCGCAGGGCGCTTCTGAGCGAATGCAGCGGCGCCTTCGAGCGCGTCGGGCGACGTAAAGATTTCGCCGAGCAGCTCGTCCTGTGCTCGCTCCCAGCCGCGAACGGGCCAATCTGCGGACTCCGCAATGATGCGCTTGCTGAGCGCAACTGCGTGCGGACTGTTCATGGCGATCCGGTGTGCGATCTCGACAGTCCTCGAAAGCGCATCGCCGTCAGCGGTGACTTCACTCACCAGGCCGCACTGCAAAGCCGCATGCGCATCGATAGGCTCTGCCGTCAGAGCCATCTGCATCGCCATTGCGCGCGGCACGCGACGCGGAAGCTCCACAAGACCGCCCGCCGCTGCCACGAGTCCACGCGAGGTCTCGGGCAATCCGAAGCGCGCCCCGTCGCCTGCAACGATGAGATCGCACGCCAGAGCTACCTCGAGGCCGCCGGCGAGCGCCCACCCTTCAACGGCGGCGAGCAGGGGTTTGGCCGGCGGTGCACTGCAGATTCCGGCAAAGCCGCCGCGCTCAAGGATGGGTACCTCTCCCCCTTCGCCAAAGGCGGCCAGATCCATACCTGCGCAAAAAGAACCGCCGGCGCCCGTGAGGCCGCCCACCGCGGTGTCGGGGCAAGCGTCCAAGTCATCGAGGGCGGCGCGTAAGGCCACGGCGAGCGCCAGATCGACGGCGTTTCGCCGTGCGGGCCGGTTCAGCGTGATCACCATGACACGACCGTCCGTGTCGACCCGAATCGGGGCAGCGTCGTCCAGTTGCACGGGTTCACTGCCTAGTGGTGACGGATGAGGCATCATTGACTCCCTCGAGGTGCCGACTTCGGCTGCAACGGCAGACCGTTGCTGTCTCTCTGTCACTCTCTCAGACGAACGCCTGTTCGTCAATGTTGACCACCTTGCGTCGGGCAGCACATACGATCGAGAGGCCTGACAAACACTGGTGAAATGCCCTATCTAGCGGCTCCCCAACCTGGCCGGTATCGTTGAAGATCCAAACGCTCGATCGATGCAGATAGGTGTAGTGGCAATGGAACAAGCAGTGAGCAACCCACTCGGAGACGAGGAGAGCAGCCTCGATCTCACCCCTTCCCCTCGTGCGCGCCGGTTGCGCGAGTCACTCATCGAGTTCATGAACGAGCATGTGATGCCATCAGAGCACGAATATCACGCTTACCGAGCAGCAGCCGGGCCCCAGGATCACACCCTTCCCCCAGTGGTTGAGACCCTCAAGGAAGAGGCGCGTCGACGCGGGCTATGGAACCTCTTCCTCCCCGCCGAATCTGGAATTTCTCAGCTCGACTATGCCGGACTCGCGGAGATCTCGGGGTGGAGCATGGAGCTCGCCCCGGAGGCGATCAACGGGCAAGCGCCTGACACCGGCAACATGGAACTCCTCCATATGTTTGGCAGCGTCCAGCAACGGGCACAGTGGCTCGTCCCGCTCCTGGACGGGAAGATTCGCTCCGCTTTCGCGATGACGGAGCCCGACGTGGCCAGCAGCGATGCTACGAACATCGAGACCCGTATAGAGCGCGACGGTGATTCCTACGTCATCAACGGCCGCAAGTGGTGGACCAGCGGTGCCGCTGACGAACGTTGCCGAGTGCTCTTCGTAATGGGTAAGACTGACACGTCCGCTCCCAGACACCGGCAGCAGTCGATGCTGCTCGTTCCCCGAGACACGGCGGGTGTCACGGTTGTTCGCGATGTACCGGTGTTCGGCCGACACGACCAGCATGGTCACTGCGAGGTGATCTTCGAGAATGTGCGCGTGCCTGTGAAGAACCTGCTCGGAGAGGAAGGCGCAGGCTTCGCGATCGCTCAGGCACGGCTCGGGCCTGGGCGGATCCATCACTGCATGCGTGCTCTCGGAGCCGCCGAGCGCGCACTTGCTCTCATGGTCAAGCGAGCCAACACGCGGATCGCCTTCGGACGCCCACTTGCAGAGCAGGGAACCATACGCGCAGACATCGCCGAGTCGAGGATATCGATCGACCAGGCGAGACTGATCTGCCAGCACGCGGCTCGAGTCATCGACCTCCACGGCAACGCTGCGGCAGCGACGCTGGTATCGATGGCCAAGGTGTCTATCCCACGAGTGGCGCTTCAGGTCATCGATCGCGCGATCCAGGTGCACGGCGGAGAGGGTGTCTCCGATGATCTCCCGCTCGCCGCACTCTACGGCTGGCATCGCGCAATGCGAATCTTCGATGGCCCGGACGAGGTGCACCTGCGGGGAATAGCCAAAGCGGAGCTTTCTCGCTCGCCGCAAATCGTCGTGTGAACGACAGAGCGCATCGGCTCAGCACCCCAATCCGGGCGCCGAGCCGATGCGCTCTGTCACACGACTATTCGAGGCGCATCTTTGTGAGGTCAGGCTCGCGCAGACGCTCCCAGTAGTCCTGCATGGTCAACGGGCTCGCAAGGAGGACCTCTCCCTTGGCGTTGCGGTAGTACGTGTTGGCACGCGTCTCTCGCCCCCAGATCGAATCGGCCAGCTTGTCACGGATCTCAGCGATCCACTCGGCTTGCGCCTCCGGCGTTGGTTCGATACTCCGCGAATCCGTCTCTACAAGCGTCTGCAACGACTCGACTGCGTAGTGGACGACAGCTTCCACGCAGAAGTTGTGTGCACCGCCGTGCGACGGATTGGCGTTTGGGCCAGACGTGACGAAGAGGTTCGGGAACCCAGGCACCTGGCAGCCCAGGTATGCCTCCGGGGTGTCCCCCCAGACGTCGCGCAGCTTCTGCCCGTCGCGCCCGATGATGTCCCAGTGGGAGAGGTACTCGAGCGTGAACCCCGTCGCGTAGACGATCACGTCGACCTCATGCAGCGTTCCATCGGCTGCGACAGGGCCCTCAGGTCGCACCTCAACGAGGCCTCCGTTCACGAGCGTCGTCGAGTCCTTCTTCAGCGTGGCATAGTACGACCCGGGATCGCGCACCGGCCGCTTACCCATAAAAGCGAAGTCCGGCGTGAGGGCCTGCTTGAGGTCAGGGCGATCACTGAACGATTCCTCCAGATAGGCGAGCATCATCTCCATGCCGCGATGGTTCGCCTCGCTGATCGAACGGTCGTGCGTACGCGCCCAGTCCTCGTCATAGCGAACCGCTGCGTAGTTGACGTCGCCTGTGATGAGAAACATCTGCAGACGAGCCCACTCCTTGTACGTCGGCACATTCATGAGCAGCCATCGCTCAGGTTCGGGCACTGTGCTGTCGCCGGCACTCGGCCCGACCCAGTGTGGCTGGCGCTGGAACAGGGTGATGGAGGAAGCAACCGGGGCGAGAGAGTCGACGATCTGCACGCTCGTGCAGCCTGTGCCGATCACCGCGACGCGCTTGCCTGTGAAGTCGTAGTCGTCCCTCCACTCAGCAGAGTGAAAAGACTCTCCCGAGAACGTATCGACGCCAGGAACCTGCGGGAGAACCGGTCGAGTCAGATATCCCGCCGCGGTCAGCACAGCGGTCGCGGTGACCTGGTGCTCTGTGCCGTCTTGGACGTAGGTGACCGTCCAATGACCGGCCTCATCATCCCACTCCATCGCCGTCACCTCGGCGTTGAAGGTGATCTTGTCGTAGACCTCGTTCTCCTTCGCAACGCCCTCAAGATACTCCCTGAACTCATCGCCTTCAGGATGAGAGTTCGTCCACTCGGGGTTGATCGCGAAGGAGAGCGAGTAGTACTTGCTGTGGGTGTCCACGCCCACGCCTGGGTAACGATTCTGCCACCACACTCCCCCGACGCCCGCGTTCTTCTCAAGCACCTCCACGTCGAACCCCGAGCGCGACGCAGCGATCGCGGCGGTGATACCTGCCATACCCGCCCCGACGACGAGGAGAGAGAAGCCCGTGCGCGGCTTACGAGTGCGTGGCAGAGTGATGGGAAGCGGTGTAAACCCGCCCTGGTCTCGCAGGAACGGTAGCTGCTCGCGCTCGACCGGGATCACGGTGAGCTTACGCGCGAGGGCCAGGAAGTCATCGTCTCCGAGGAGTCGCGGATCCCGATCATCTGCGAAGTCTTCGAGCCTGGAGATGACGTCGACCGCCCACTCCTCAAGTTCGTTCTGCAGCTCACGAGGCAGTTGACCTCGCACGCTGAACTTGTCCACTGCGCTGGAGATGTGAGGGGCGAACTGTGCGATCCGATCAGTCTCCCCGGTCGTGCACACCAGGCTTGCCAGCAATATTGCCGGGTCGGACTGGGCGACAATCTCGCGCAATCCGTTCATCGTTGGCTTCTCAGCCTCGACCAATGTCGTCATGTCAGAGTCCTTCCGGTCTTCATCGACCTGTCGCAAACGGGCTCGCTGCAACATCTCTAGTCTGAGGACAGAATTCCATTCTTGTCAACAGACTTTTGTGCATTTTAACGAATTGGCTTCTCGGAGACCCGTCCAGAGAACGGTCAGAGTGTTCGCACTGACCTCCGTGCCAGCAACCACTCGGAGCTGGCTCATCCATTGGTTGGGCAGAACTCGAGACGGGTCTGGCCGTTGCCATCACCCACAATCACCTACAGATGGGCCCCGCCGCCTTCGTATGTGACGATCGCCAACGCCGTTTCGCGAGTTGCGGCCGAGAAGAACTAAGCGCACGGCGCGAACGATGAGGGGCTGGGAACTCCAAAGAGTGTCCAGCCCCTCATCGAGCCGAAGTTCAATTCCCGTAGAACTCGGCCTGCTCACCTCGGGTTACGGCCTCTAGACCACGTCGGGCATCCTCCGTGGCGCTGACGATCTGAGATGCCCGCAGTTCCTGCGCGCGCCCCTCTTCGAAGCTCGCGTAGATCGATGTACGGATGGACTCCTTGTAATGACGCACGGCGATCGGCGCCGCTGTCGCCATCTTGCGCGCATAGTGCAGAGATGTCGCCTCCAGCAGATCGTCAGCAACCACCTCACTGACGATGCCCATGTGGTAAGCCTTTTCGGCACCGTAACCGTGGTCGCTGATCGTCTGCAAGAAGAGGTAGTCCATCGCGCGATTACGACCGATCCATCGGGGAAGCCGGAGACTGGCCATTCCCATCGAGCCGACATTGCCGTAATAGACGTCGCCGTCTTTAATCCGGAAGCTCTCCCCTGCGATGCGGATGTCGAACGCGTTGAAGATCGCGGTCGAGCCGCCAACGCACAGCCCGCGAGCCCCGACGATCGTCGGCTTCCGGTAGAAGTCGATGCGGTCTACGAGCGCGCCCCCGGCTACGGAGTACTCACCCACCTTGGCTTCGGCGCTTTCTTCCTCATCCTCATCGCCACCGGCGCCGACCGAGAAGTCGGATCCCGCAGCTTGGACCAATACACAACGAACCTCGTCGTCAGCCTCGAATCGATCGAGAGTCGCGAGCAACTCTTTGATCATTCTGCGGCTGACAGGGTTCGACGGCTGATCGTCGAGGGTGATGACTCCCACGCGCCCGTCGACCTCGGCCCGGATCTTTTGCAGGTCCACTCGCCTATACCTCGTTCCAGAATCGCGCGGCGTTCTCGTACAGAATCTTCTCCTTGGTGCGGTTTGAGAAGGGAAGCCGCTCGAGCTGAGAGATCTGTTCGTCGAGACCGACTCCCAGTGCAGTCCAGTTCGAAGCGAAACAGATCCGGTCTTGAAGCACGTTCTCGCCGTAATAGAGATAGCTCTCGAACCCAGCTCCGTGGGCGCTGAGCTTCTCAGGAGCGTGCGTCTCGAGGTTGAGATACACGTTGGAGTGCCTCACGGCGAGCATCAGGAAGTCCAACACCCAAGGAAACCCCGCCACCGAGGCCATCATCCTCATCTCCGGAAAGTCCATCGCCACCTGGTCGATGTGGCGAGGGTGCGCGAGATCGTAGGGAACGCTCGGGTTCGCACTCAGGCTGCAATGGAAGTGAACCGCGATTCCGAGTTCGCAGGCCTTTGTGTAGAGGCTGTAGAACAGCTTGTCGCTTGCTGGCGCACCGTATCTAAAGGGCGTGATGTAGAGGGCATGTAGCCCCAACTCCGTCACTGCGAATTCAAGGTCTCGGACGGCCTGCATCCGATCCGTGGGATCAACCGTGATGAATCCTTTGAAGGTGTCAGGATACGTATTGACCACGTCCGCAGTCTTCTCATTGCTCAAGTACCCAGCGCTGGTGATGCCCCACTTGACTCCGATCTCATCGAGGCTAGCAACGAAGTCATCGACCGACACTGATGCGTTCTCGGCTGCGTCGCGGACGCGGCCGAGCGCACGATCGTTTCCTGATGCGGCGGCCTCCGCTTCAACGTCGTCCAACGACAGCCCGATCTTTCCCAGAAGCATGGGGGCGTAGAGACGCTTGGCTTGAGCCATGCCCTCATCAAACAAATAGCCTCGGAGCGTTTCCACTGTCTCGCTGGGTGACGGCGGAAGGTCTAGACACAGGTCGATGACACGACGCACAGATCTCTCCTTTCTAGTTTCGTTGTCTGGGCGCGGAGCGGGGCGCCTGATGGAG
>NZ_JBLVOB010000006.1:898883-928263 GCF_053543555.1 Microbacterium xerophyticum
CCTGATGGAGCCCCGCTCACGGCTCACTCGGTTGCAGGACGCAGATTTCTCAAATCGAAGAACGCACGAGAGCTCGTCGTTTCGACAGGCGCAAACTTGTCTGATGCGCCATAGACCACCGATAGCTGGCTAATCGACGGCATCCACATTTCGTCAAGAAGGTAGGCACCGAGTTCAGCACTCGCTTCTGCCGACTCATCGGGAGTGCCGGAATCCATCCGAGATAAAATGCTCGAAACCTCAGGAGTGGAACGTTTCCAAGGATTAAGTAAACCATCCGGGCGCACGAAGTCGGGCACCGTTGACGTGTAGGCGTTTCCGATCAAGAACACCGGGTAGTCGCTACTCTGCCAAGCGGTCCAAAAGTCACTGAACTCGGGCAGTTGTTCGTAGGTGACCCGGATGTTGATCTCCGCGAGAGACTGCTGCACGATAGCTTCGTATGCACCTGTCTGCCCGTCTCGCGCCGGAATGACCAGATCGAACCCATCCGCATATCCGGCCTCGGCCATGAGTTCGTTCGCCTTGGCGGGGTCGTATTCGTACGGCTGCGGATCGAGGTCCAGATACTCGGGCTGACCGGGCGCGAACAGTTGGGCGCTGGGGGTTCCGATACCGGCTACAAGCGCGTCGATGATGCTTTGGCGGTCGAAGGCGTGTGCCATTGCCTGTCGCACTCGACGGTCACCCAACGCGGGAATCATCTCGCCGTTGATGTCGTTGACAGACAACGCCATCCAGAAGTTCGAGAAGGCATAACCCGTGAACCCGCTTGCGACCGCTTCATCGTAGACAGTGGTATCGAGTTCGGCACCGTCCACCTCGCCGCTCTTCAAGGCGTTCAGGCGGGCCGTAAGATCCGAGAGCGCAACGTATTCGATCTCGTCATAGCTGTACTTATCGGGATCACGATAATCCGGATTGCGCACTACCGTGTACTTCACGTCCGATACGGTTCGCTCCTCATCCAGGATGTACGGACCGCTACCGACGGGCGTCGCCGTTGCCAGATCAGGATCACCCAGCGTCGCGGGAGACGCGATCGGGAAGTACGAGAGGTTCGTAATCAGATCCAACGTCGGCGCAGACAGGCGCAGAAGAAGCGTCCTGTCGTTAACGACTTCGACACTCGACACACTAGCGAAGTACGGCTGAGTCGCCGATGCCTCGGTCTGCCAATACTCCAGGTTTGCCTTCGCGGCAGCCGCATCCCATTCCTCACCGTCGGTGAAGGTCACTCCTTCTTCGAGAGTGAGGGTGAGCTCCGTGTTGCCCGGCGCGTACTCCCATTCCGACACAAGTCCTGGTTCAAGGCCTCCGTCCAAAGCCGGGAGGAACAGCGTCTCGTAGATGCCATGCCAAAGCACATGCTGCGTGCCCACGTACTGGGTATTCGCGGGATCCCATGTCACACTTCCCGGCGACCACCAGACGCCGAGTTTGGCAACGTCGTACCCCTCGTCATCCCCTGCATCTTGCTCGGCGCCGGCCGAGCATCCCGCCAGCGCGAGACCTGCGACCAACACCGATGCCGCGAGCTTCATGTGTTTCCGTGCCATGCGAACTCTCTCTCTTGGAGAAACGATCCGACGCGATCGCTCGTTGAACGTTGTGGCGCGATACCGACAGTACGGTGAACCCCGCCACGCTGCTGTGATTGATTGGCCACGCTACCGACGAGGGTCTGGTTGCCCCTAGGTAACAAACGAACAATCGTCCGGTATTTCAGACAATCTACCCTTGAAACGTAGTAGAAACAGGGAAGTGAGTACAGTTCTGGAAACGATCACCCGGTTGGTCGAGCTGTGCAAGCCATCTCCAAATTTGCCTGAATGCAGCGCGCCTCCATCGTTCCCCGAAAGCTGACATGCTCATATTCACACTTAAACGTCTACTCAACGGTGTCGTCGTGTTCATCGTTGTGACTGCGCTCATCTACGCGCTCTTCAATTTCCGTGGCGGCTACGCCATCGCGCACGGCCTGCTGGGTCAGAACGCAACTCCGGATCAGATCAACGCCAAGGTTGAGGAACTCGGTCTCGACCGGCCTCTTTACACGCAGTACCTGGACTGGTTGCTGAGTCTCCTCACCGGAGACCTCGGTACATCATTCGCAACGCGAGAGCCGGTTTCCGACATGCTCGGAAACCGGCTCGCGGTCACGCTAAGCCTGCTCCTCGCCAGCGTGATCCTCACCGTGCTCTTTGCGCTGCTCCTGGGCATGGGCGCAGCTGTGCTGGGTGGGACAGTGGATCGGTTCTTCCAGGTGATCTCTGTTGCGATTCAAGCCATACCCGGCTACCTCTTGGCTCTCTTCCTCGTCATAACCTTCAGCCTGACGTTGAGACTTTTTCCAGCGACTGGCTTCATACCGATTCAAACATCACTGTGGGGCTGGATCACGACGATCACCCTCCCGGCGGTGGCGATCGCGGCAGGCAACGTGATTGCCGTGGGTCAGCAACTGCGCGGCTCGGTAAGAGACACCCTCCAGCTCGATTACATCCGTATGTTGCGCGCACGAGGAGTGTCTGAGCGCTCCATCCTGCTCAGGCACACTCTCCGCAACGCCGGAGCGCCCGCCCTGACGATCCTCTCTCTCCAGATCATCGGCATACTCAGCGGCGCAGTGATCGTGGAACGCGTCTTCGCACTACCGGGACTGGGGCAAGCCGTCCTGCTCGGCGGAACCGCTGGTGACATCCCACTGGTCCTTGGTTGCGTCACTTACATGGTGATCGTGGTCATCGTCGTCAACCTGCTCGTCGACCTGGTCAATGGGCTCCTGACCCCGAAAGCGAGGCTGTCATGACCGTGCTCCCTCCCAGCGTGGCGACACCCACCGAGACGCTCGGCGACGTAACCAATCGCAGCGCGTTGTCTCTGCTTCTGCGCAATCCTCTTGCTGTCGTCTCGATGTTGATCCTGCTTGCCTGGGTCGCCGTCGCCATCGCCGCACCGTGGCTGACAATTTTCCCACCTGATCAGGTAAATCTCTCGCTCACGAACGCGCCGGCATTCAGCGGCTCCGCCTATCTACTCGGCGGTGACGTCTACGGTCGAGACGTACTCAGCCGCTTGATCGCTTCCGCGCCGGGAGCACTGCTCGGTGTCCTCATCGTCACAGGAGTAGGGACACTGACCGGCGTGACAGCAGGATTGATCGCCGGCTACTACGGTAAGACCATTGACGCCATCGGTTCGTGGCTGTTCTCCGTCATCATGACGCTTCCCGCGATCGTCATCCTCATCGCACTGAGGTCGTTCATCGGGACCTCGATGACAGTCGCCATGGCAGTCTTGGGCGCATTGATCGCCCCGAGCTTCTTCTGGATGGTTCGACAGCTCACCCGCACCGTACGGAACGAGCTCTACGTCGACTCCGCACGCGTGTCGGGCCTGCCAATGAGACGGATCATCGGACGACACGTACTGGCTGCCGTTCGGGGGCCACTCATCATCATGACCTCGTTCCTTGCGGGCGCCGCGGTTGGAATCCAGGCAGGTCTTGAGTTCCTTGGCCTAGGAGACCCAACAGTACCCAGTTGGGGCGGGATGCTCACGGACGCGTTCAACAATATCTACAAGGCGCCTACCCAGGTATGGTGGCCCACCCTTGCACTAGGCCTTGTCTCAGCAGCATTCATCCTGCTCGGAACTGCGCTGAGGGACACCCTTCAGGGTCGCGACATCGCAAGCAGCGCGCGCGAACGCCAGCGGCGGGTAGGACGATTGATGGCGCTCGAAGGTGCCGAGGCGGCTACGGCTACGGCTACGGCTACGGCGGACTCTTCGGCGAAGTCACTGCTCGATATCCGCGATCTGACAATCGCCTACATCGGCAACGATCGACTCAACCGCGTCGTGCGAGACGTCAACCTGCAGGGCGCGGCCGGTGAAGTCGTCGGACTGGTCGGGGAGTCAGGCTCCGGCAAGACTCAGACGGTGTTCGCCTCGCTCGGTCTCCTTCCACAGAACGCGATAGCTCTTGAGGGGTCCATCAAGTTCGACGGGAAAGAGGTGCTCGGGCGTACGTCGAAGCAATGGGTCGGAATCCGCGGAAGTCAGATCGGTTATATCCCCCAGGATCCGATGGCTAACCTGGATCCAGCCTTCACCATCGGCTTCCAACTCGTCGAAGCGTTGCGAGCCCAAACCACTCTGAGCAAGAGGGCCGCTCGCACGCTCGCCGTCTCTATGCTCGATCGCGTGGGGATCGTCGACCCTCAACGCACGTTCGACTCCTACCCACATGAAATCTCCGGAGGAATGGCTCAGCGTGTCCTCATCGCGGGTGCTATGGCCTGCGGCCCTGCCCTCCTTCTTGCAGATGAGCCAACGACCGCACTCGACGTGACCGTGCAGGCCGAGGTGCTCGATCTTATTCGAGATCTTCAACAGGAGCAGAATATGGGCGTACTGATCGTTACGCACAACTTTGGCGTCGTCGCCGACATCTGCGACCGCGTCGTTGTGATGCGGCAAGGCGAGGTCGTGGAGTCTGGTCCCACATCGGAGATCTTCCAGAAGCCCCAACACGAGTACACGCAAATGCTTCTTGCGGCATTGCTCGATGACGAACCGGCTCGAATCGAAAGGAGTGATGTCCGATGACCAACCCACTGCTGAAGGCGAGCGACCTCACAGTCGCTTACGGGAGTCGCCGTCATCGACACCAGGTATTGCACGGAGTTTCCATGCATATCGCCCCCGGTGAGACCTATGGACTGGTCGGGGAGTCCGGTTCAGGAAAGACGACGCTTGGACGCGCGATACTAGGCCTGGTCTCGCCGAGTTCCGGGAGCATCACATTCGACGGCAAAGACATCACCCACGCTAGTGCTGGAGTTCGCCGATCGTTGGCGAGAGAGATGCAGGTGATCTTCCAGGATCCGTTCTCATCGCTCAACCCATCGTTGACCATCCGGGACATCCTTTCCGAACCACTTATCGCTCAGGGCGTACGCCGCGCTGACGCGCACGCCCGGGTCAAGGATCTTCTCGACCAAGTCGCCATGCCGTCGAACACCCTCGGCCGCTACTCACGGGACTTCTCCGGCGGACAGCGCCAGCGCATCGCCATTGCTCGAGCTCTCGCCCTGAATCCACGGCTCATCGTCTGCGACGAACCAGTCTCAGCTCTCGACCTGTCCACGCAGCGTCGTGTGCTGGAGCTACTGATCGAAATCCAGCAGCGTACAGGGGTGGCGTACCTGTTCATCTCGCACGATCTGGCGGTCGTGCGTTACATAAGTCATCGTGTAGGCGTCATCTACCGCGGGGATCTCGTCGAACAAGGCAAGTCGACCGATGTCACCGATCGCCCGACTCACGAGTACACTCGCAGGCTTTGGGCGTCGAACCTTGTCGCCGATCCGATCCGGCAGTCGGCGCAACGGGAAGCGCGCCGCGCGCTGCGGGCGGAAGGGCGTAGGAAGTCGCCATGACGCCAGCGGGTGGATCGTCCGTTCCGGCCGCTGATCAGACGTTACGGATCCTCAACTATTTGGCACAACAGCGGGGGCCAGTCGCAGCGACCATCTTGTCGACGCAACTGACGATACCTCGGTCAACCACCTACCAACTCCTTCGTACGCTCGAACAGCATGGCTATGTCGTCCACCTACCCGGAGAGCGCCGTTGGGGTCTGGGTACGACGGCCTTCCAACTCGCGGGGGGATTCGCGCGTCAACAACCACTTGCGCGGCTTGGGCGCCCCGTACTTGCAGCACTCGCCGATCGTTCGGGCGAGAGCGCTCACCTGGCGGTCCTCCTCGGAAACGATGTCCTCTACATCGTTGAGGAACGTGCGCCGCGGCGACCCGCTCTCGTCACAGATGTCGGAGTTCGCCTCCCCGCGCACCTCACCGCATCAGGAAAGGCCATGCTCGCGCTGCTCCCAGTGCATCAGGTGCGCGCGTTGTATCCGCACGCGAGCACGTTCGCAGACAGAACTCGCCTAGGCCCCAAGTCACCGCGTGAGCTCCGCGACCTCCTGCGTCGCATCAGAGAAACCGGTATAGCGAGCGAGGAAGGGGAGATCACCCCCGGCATGCGATCGGTCGGGGCGGCAATTGTTGATCACACGGGATGGCCGACCGCGGCAGTCGCAATCACATGGCCCATCGACGCGACGCACCAGACCACGACCATGCATGCTATGGCGCAGGATGCCGCAGTCATGCTGAGTCGACGCCTCTACGGGAACAACTAGCTCCTACACGGAGAGCTTCCCATTTCAGAATTCTATTAAGACCGCACCGATCCCGAACAGAAGGAGCCACACGATGAAAGCGCTGATCCTCGAGAAGGCCGGCCGACCGGATACGCTTCGAATTGACTCACTTCCGCTACCGATCCCCGGAGAGGGAGAGCTCCGCATCGCTGTGCATGCATGCGGCCTCAACCCCTCCGACTTTCAACGCGCACACTACGGAGTAATCGAATGGGAATGGCCCGCCGTGCTTGGATTGGATCCTGCTGGCATTGTTGATGCAGTCGGCCCCGGCGTCACTCGCTTCGCCGTGGGTGACCGTGTCGTCGCTCACAACGACATCCGTGTGCGCGGCGGATTCGCCGAGCACACGGTGGTTTCCGAGCTCGCGACAACTCACGTTCCAGACGGCGTGTCATTCACCGACGCCGCCGCGATCCCCGCTGCCGGCCTGACCGCCCTCCAAGCGATTCGCCGACTGCAGGTGACCGATGAGGATATCGCCTTGATCACGGGGGCAGGCGGTGGAGTCGGCGGCTATGCGCTGCAACTCGCCAACACGCGTGGGGCACAAACAATCGCCACCGATTCCGCACGGAATGCTGATCGGGTTTATGACCTCGGGGCAAATGAGTTCCTCGACTTCGAAACGCAGGATATACCTGAACAGGTTCGCCGGATAACCAACGGGGATGGCGTAGATGCGATCCTTGACACGATCAACAGTGAGTCAGCGACGGCAAACGCCACACTCCTACGCTTCGGTGGCAGAATTGCGACAACAGCAGGGCGTCCCGATATTTCCGTTATCCCGCCCTTTTCCATCGGACCCTCGACCCATGAGATAGCACTTGGCGCCGCGTACACCCGCGGGAATGACCGAGACCAGGAACGGCTCGGCACCGGACTCGCAGAGTTGTTGTCGCTCGTCGCGGTCGGAAAACTTGACCCGATGGTCGGGCACACGGTTACCCTCGCAGAGGTCGCAGCAGCCCTCACTGCTCTGTCCGAGCGACGATTGGCAGGCAAAGCGGTCTATGTCGCATAGGGCGTGTTGATCAAGTTCCGCTTCCGGATCGCGGGGGTTCGCGTGGGGTGAGATGCTGGCATAGCGACAAGCATCGAACCGGCATTCGTCTCTGTGATCCGGGGAACGTTCTATCGAGCGATTGATCCGAACTTCCGCCAGTTCGCGATCGCGGAATCGCGTCTGGTGAGCCACTACTCGCGGGCGCACGAGCCGACGCGCTATCTGGACCTCGACCGTTGACGGTATCGAAACCGCGATGATCGCTCACAAGGACGCCAGGCCGGTGGCGCTTGAGATCGGCGAGATCGGTGTCGAGGCATCTGGCATCGTCGATCTGCGCGATGCGAAAGCGCTGGAGACGGCTGGTATCGACCTCGCCGACGCCGTCACTCCTGGCGAGAGATCGCCGCTGCCGAAGGAACGCCCTCGTCGTGGGCGGTGCACGACCGTCTCCTCGAGGTCGGCACAAAGGAACTGATCGACCCCTCGCGCAAGAGCTCGGGACTCTGGCACCTTGTGCTGTTTCTCTGGAACCATGCCGACGCGCCGACCGTGCGACTGGGCGGAGCCCTGTAGGGGTTGCAGTCTAGCGGGGAGAGACGAGGTCGGTCTTGATCCAGTTCAGCGTCGCGCCGAGGCTGAACGCGGCCCGGTACTCGCGGGCGAGCTTGTCTGAGCGCATCGCGATCCCGCGCCACTGCCTAAGCCGGTTGAAGCACCGCTCGACGACATTTCGGCCCTCACAGACCAGACCTCGTCGGAGATCTCATGCCACGTCACCGTTCAAGACGTCCTTAGTCCGACGCGAAGCCACTTGATCCACACAGCCCTAGTTAGTTGGAAGAATACTGCCTAATCCCAGGTCTAGGCAGCACCGCGCTTGAGCAGCGCGGCGAGTGCTTGGCCACCACCTATGCACATGGTAACGACCGCGTACTCGCCGCCGCCGCGCTGCAGATCCATCGCGGCACGCAACGTGAGGATCGCGCCCGTCGCGCCGACGGGATGCCCGAGGGCGATCGCTCCGCCGTACGGGTTCGTGCGCTCCGGATCCAGTTCAGCATCGCGCATCACCGCGATGACCTGAGAAGCGAAAGCCTCGTTCAACTCCACCACCGATACGTCCGCAGGGGTCAGGCCGGTCTGCACGAAGAGCTTCTTCAGCGCCAGCGTCGGCGCGTACCCCATGATCTCGGGTTCGAGCGCTGCCGTCGTCACCGCTTCAATCGTGGCGAGCACCGGTGCGCCCTCGGCGCGAGCGTCAGCCTCACGCATCAGCACCACGGAGGCCGCGCCGTCGTTGATACCCGACGCGTTCCCCGCCGTGACCGTCCCGCCGGAGAGGAACGCCGCCGGGAGCCCCGCGAGGATCTCCAGCGTCGTGTCAGAGCGCGGATGCTCGTCTTGGCTAATGACCATAGGACGGCGACCCGAAGTGGTCACCGTCACGATCTCTTCGGCGAATACCGCACGCGCCGCGTCGGTGGCTGCCCGTCGCTGCGACTCGAGCGCAAAGGCGTCCTGATCGGCACGCGAGATCGAGAACCGTTTGGCGACGTTCTCTGCCGTCAATCCCATGTGGCGATTCGAGAACGGGTCGGTGAGAATCCCAACCGTGCCATCGACAAGTGTGCGGTCGCCCAGGCGGTCGTTGAAACGCGCGTTGAAGTCGTAAAACGGCATCCGCGTCATGTTCTCGGCGCCACCAGCGACGACGACATCGATGCCGCCCCAGAGCAATTCCTGAGCGCCCGACCAGATCGCCTGCAGTCCCGACCCGCACAACCGGTTGACCGTAAATGCTGGGGTGTTGTTGTCGAGACCCGCACCCAGCGCGATTCGCCGTGAGATGTACGCATCGGAGGCGACCTGGCCGATGGTGCCGATCACTACTTCTCCGACACGGTCGGGTGAAAGTCCCGATCGACGCAATGCTTCGACGGTGGCTGCGACTCCGAGTTCGTGAGCAGGTGTCCCTCTGAACGCGCCACCAAACCTCCCGATCGGCGTGCGGGCGCCCGCAATAACGGCCACCTTTTCGCTCATTGAGGATCTCATCGTCCTGCCACTTCTTCTGTGCTGCCCACCCCGGGCAGCGATGTTCGGCTCATAGTTTGCAATGTCTCTGCTTTCGACGGTGCAGTTCACAGACGAGTTCGGCAATGGAGTTACCGAACGCTCGTTCGTCAGTATAGGGCCTGGCTCGACTCTCGACCGCCTTATTACAGATCATCCTCGCCACACAGACATCGCTCCATCTTCACGGAGATTGATCGAAGTTCCGGACGGCCCACAGAAAAGCGGGTCAGGCAGGGTCCCCCTACGCGCGCTGGGAACTCACCCTGAATTGTCCCCCGTCCGCTACCGCTCCTGTGCGGGCACCAGCACCGGGCGGGATGGCGTTTCGTGGCCAGCAGAGTACGCGGTCTCGAAGACGGTGGCGTCCTCATGCAGGGTCGGCCCTATTCCGCCGCCTGCTGGAACTGCCGATCCCGTACACCGCGATCATCCGACACGAAAGGACGAGATCGCGTACTGAACGCGCTCATCGATGACGACCTGCGCGATCTGATCTCCGATCTCCCCCGCGAGCATCTCGTGCGGCCCGAATGGAGACCACCGGCCGCGCCTGGCTGGAGAAGATCGTCGAGGCGGACGCCCACCACGGCACCGTCGGCTTCGCTGCCGACACGGTCGCCACCGACAGCCATGCCTTCAGCGGACTGGTGTCACGACGCCACCCTCCTGGGTTCCAGGACTCGCAGATGGCTTCGTCGACGACACGGATTACTATGAGGCGGTGAAGTTCGTCGATGCCGTGCGGTCCGACCCTCGGCATCCGGTCCGCATTGCGATTGACGGCTACATCTCCCGTCTAGGGACCATTGTGTGGAGCGATCCGGTTCGAGAATGGAAATCGTCGTTGTTCGACAGCCCCCACGTAGGTGCACTCGCTGCCGCGGCCCGAACACCGCGACGACCGGCCTGATCACCACCCTCGCCGACCCGCAGAGTAGCCTGAGCCTGCGGCAATCGAAGAGGTCGGCGAGCGCTTGACAACGGATACTGCGCTACAGCGTCGAGTCGACACCTGGGTGTCAGGGGCGCTGTACTCCTGGTCGACCGCTGCCGGCACGACATCGCCTCGATCATCACCGACACCGCCGAGCGCTAAGACCCGGCCGAGGCCACCGAGAAGATCGAGTTGATGGTCGGGCGCGACCTGCAGTACATCGGCCGCAACGGCACGGTGGTCGGCGCACGCACGGGACTGGCGATCTTCACGATCGCTCACGCGATCATTCCCGGCGCCTGAGACAGGCGCATTCAGCGGGATGCGAGACCGGCCAGCAGTTCGAGCACGCACAGGGCGGCGAGTCTGACGGTGCGGCCGTCTGCGACATCCGCCGTGGCATCAACCTCTGCGATGTCGGCGCTGACGAGCCGGTCTCCGCCGGCGATCGCCCTCACCAGCGCGCGCAGTTCGAATGCGGCGAGCCCACCCGGAACGCTCGCGGGGCACCCCGGCGCTGCGGCACGGTCGGCGGCATCGAGGTCGACGTCGAGATGGACTCTGGCCATGTCGCCTGTGCCCGCGACCTCGAGTGCCTCAGCGGCGACATCCACGGTGCCACGACGTCGCAGTTCGTCCAGGGTGATGACGCGAATGCCCCAGTCCGCGGCGCGGCACGCGTAAGCAGCGGAGTTGGCGAAGTCTGCGATACCGATCTGCACGATGCGCGCCGGATCGATGCGCTCCGAGCCAGGCGCATCCTCGACGAGCCGGCGCACCGGCGAGCCGTTAGAGACCCCATCGCGCAGATCCAAGTGCGCATCGATCGTGATGAGCCCGGTCGCACCGGCTCCCCGTGCCACCGGATAAGTGAGGGAGTTGTCGCCGCCGAGCGCGACGACGAGGTCACTGTGCGCAGCGAGCTCGACGACCCGGGCGACGGTGGCCAAGGTGCCGGCATCGCCGTCGGGTTCGGCAATATCACCCGCATCCGCGATACGCAGCGCCTGGTTCAGGTCGACCCGAGGCGGGCCCATCAGCGTGGCGCTGTACCTCGGGAGCATCTCGCGGATCGCCGACGGTGTTGCGTGGGCGCCGGTCGGCGAGAGCGAGGTGCGCCAGGTCGGAACGCCCAGCAGCACAGCATCTGCCCGCTCCCCCGCGCGGAGTTCAGGCCACTCGCCCGCCCGCGGCCAAAGCTCATCGCCCGGCAGATTCACCATCGCCCTCCTCGCGCTATTGTCTCGCTCCCCACGCTGCTCTTCTCCGTCACTACGGCAACGACCTGCGTGGGGGTGAGGACGTCGGTGCCGATGCGGATGGGTTGGGTCATGCCTCGATTCCACACCCGCGCATAGACTCGCGATGAGCGCATGTACGATCATCTGTCTGTGATCCCAGACAAGCATCAGGTCGCGCCCACGCGGTGCAGTGCCCGCGGCCGATCAGAGGTTGCGGATCCTGCGCCACCTCGCGAGGCGCGCGGGGCCCATCGCCGCATCTGCCCCCCGCGCGCGACCTCAGTATCCCGCGCTCGATCCTCTACCATCTGCTCGCGACGGTGGAGGAGCGCGGATTCGTCGTGCACCCCGCCCAGGAGCGCCGCTGGGCTCTCGGCACGTCGGCGTCCGAACTCGCCGGCGGCTACGCCAGACAGGAACCTCTCTCCCGTCTCGGACGGCCGCTGCTCGCCACCCTCGCCGACGGGATCGTGAGAGCGCACATCTGGCCGCGATGGCAGGGCGCGACGTGCTCTCCATCGTCGAGGAACGCGCGGCTCTCCGCTCTCGTCACCCGAAGTCGGCGTGCGCCTGCCCGCGCACTTGAGGGCCCGAGTAGGCGATGCTCGCCGGCCTCCCCCGCGAGCAAGTGCGCGCGCTGTACCCGATGCCACGGCCTTCACCGAACGCACCGGCACCGGATCCACCCGTCCCGCGCAACTGCGCGACCTGCTGCGCGAGGTGCGCACCAACGAGATGACCTCTGCCGTGGTCTCCGGCAACATCGACGCGATCGGCTTCGATTCTGACAACCAGGCACTCTCCGAGGATCGCGCCGCATCCGTCGTCGTCGCACTCGAGAAGGCCGAGGTCACCACCGCACTCACGTCAGCGGGGCACGGCGAGCCCCGCCCCGTCGCCGCGAACGAGATCGACAGCGAGGACAACCCCGCCGGACGCCAGCTCAACCGCCCGTCGAGATCTTCATCCCCGTCGAAACCTTCATCCCCGCCGCACTCTGACCACCGCCAACGCGCCAACCTCCCTGCCGCCCGGCAACTCGCCGCAGGCATCCCCCACGCGGAGGTTCAGATCATCGGTGATGGTGGGCCCGAGCTGAGCATCTCGACCGTTCGACTGCTCGCGCAAGATGCCCCTAACGAACAGCAGATCGAGGGTATCGCCGAGGTCAGCAGGACGATCCTCACCGCCGCAGCACCATGCCTGCCCCGAAATAGATCCGTACTCACGAGAGCGCGTGACGCCGTGCAATCCGGACCGGTTACCTCCCGGCTGGGAGGTGTTCGAGGGCGGAGATCTCCTCGAGTTCCTGGGCGCTGAGCCGCCAGGTGGCTGAGGCTGCATTGGTGCGGACCTGGTCCGGGGTGGTTGCACCAGCAATGACCGAGCGCACTTCCGGGTGGGCCAGCAGCCAACCGATCGCCAGCTCCACCAGGCTGCATCCCCGGGAGACGGCGTAGTTCTCGTACGCCTCCAGTTTGTCGAACACGGCGCTCGTCGCCGCAGGCCCCGTGCCATCGGTAGCGAGCCTGCTGCCGGCCGGGAGGGGTTCGTTGCGGCGGTACTTGCCGGTGAGTAGCCCTGAGGCCAGGGGGAAGTAGGGGATGACTCCCAGGCCGTGCCTCCGGGCGGCCGGGATCAGCTCGGTTTCGGTATCGCGTTCGAGCAGGTTCCACTGCGTCTGCACCCCGACGAACGATTCCAGCGACCGCTCCCCCGCTACCTGCGCGGCGAGGTCGATCTGAGCGCCGGTTACGTTGGACTGGGCGATGTGGCGAACTTTGCCGTCACGGACAAGCTCGTCAAGAGCTTCGAGGACTTCGTCGATGGGCGCATCGGGATCGGGGATGTGCTGGTAGAAGACATCGATTCGATCCGTGTCCAGCCGCCGGAGGCTGCCTTCGCAGCCCTCCCGGATGCGTCGCGCCAGCGCCCCCGCGGTGTAGGGCTCACCCGAGGGACGAGGAAGGTACTTCGTGGCGATGACGACATCGTCGCGTCGCCCCGCGAGAGCTCGCCCGAGGAAGTCCTCTGACAAGCCGTCGCCATACATCTCGGCGGTGTCGAAGTGTGTCACCCCCGTATCGAGGGCAGCATGCACCACAGCCGCCGATTGCACAGCATCCAGCCGCATCCCGAAGTTGTTGCAACCCAGACCGATGATTGACAGTTCAGGGCCGTTCGTACCAAAGAGGCGAGTGTGCACGAGCAAGGTCCTCACAGACGGTTTCGTTGATGGGAGTAAACCTCATGTTAACGTTCTTGACATGCGGGTCGAATTCAGCCCTCGGGGTCAGGTACTCCGAATGAGAGCCGGAGAGGAATGAGCTACTGAGCCCGAACAGCAAGCCTCTACGGCGGGACGCGCTGCGCAACTACGACGACATCCGGGCTGCGGCGATGGAACTGTTCCGGGCGAACGGACTCGAGACGCCGCTGGAGCGCATCGCGGAGCGGGCGGGAGTGACCAAGGGAACCATTTATCACCGCTTCGGCAGCAGACAGGGTCTGATTGACGATGTCATCGATCAGCTGGCCTCGTTCGCCGACAGGGTGTCGGCCGACACACCCTCAGGAATGGCCGTCGCGTTCGTCTCCAGGGCCACAACCTCCAACGAGCGACGAACAACGTTCTACACAAGACGGAGCAGAATTACCGATCGTCACAAATTCGTGGACGAAAGCCTGCATGAAAGAACTTGACCGCTGCCGCCCAGCACACTCCGAGATTGGTCAACTGAGGAACGCCGAACACTTCTTCATGCGGCATGGAGATCATGTAGGCATTGAGAACGCAGGGGGGTCGCGCCGTCGTCCTGTCATGATGATCACGGGCATTCCGGCACACGCACCGACTCGCATACCTTCAGCAGACAGCCGCGTCAGCGACGAGCACAGCGATGGATATCCGTTTCCAACTATCGGACGCAGATCAAGATATCGGCTCGAAAGGAAGCCTACGAACCGTCGCAGGGTCTATCGGCTTGACGTCGTCGCTACGGATGGGATGGCCGCCGCGTGAGGCACGGACCATACCGAGCGCAAGGTCGACAAAGGTTCCGGCCATTTCCACGGCACTCAACTCACCAGAAGTGCGATACCAGGAATGCATCCCCATGCACATATTGAGCAGCCCAAGTCTCGCGATACGGGGTTCGGTGATGTCGAAGACGCCTTCGGTCTGACCGTCGGCGAGAGCCTGTGTCCACATATGCTCGTACGCGTCGCGCAATTCAACCACAGCCTGGCGCTGAGGGGATCCGAGTTGCAGTGAGCGGATCTCTGAATCGATCACTCGACTGGCGCTTGGGTTAGCGGCGTGTGACATCGTCAAGCCTGACACAAGAGCGGCGATGCGATCTTCCGGGCGATTGGCGTCCTGGAGGTGGCGAGTGGCTTCTTCGTTGAGCTGCTGTTGCCCCTCCTGCATGATGCCCGCGAGGAGCGCCTCTTTATTGCTTGCGTAATGATAGAGACTTGCGCTTGTCACTCCGGCCGCGCGTGCGATATCGCGAATACCGGTCGCCGCGTACCCTTTGGTTCCAAACAACTCGACTGCTGCGCTACGCAGCCGAGTCTCACTGTCGCTTGATGCCCTTCGCTTCTTCTGTGCCATCGAGATTCCTTCCCGAACGCGCGCATGAGGCGTCCGCGCTTTCGCCCACGCGCGTTGTTGGCAACCGGAGCGTCTGGAACAAGTGTAGTGAATCAGAGGTCGAGACTGAGTTGGTTCGGCGTTTGCCACGTCGATCTGCATCCGGACGCGTGGGGCGGCGAGCCCGCAGAGCGGTGGGAGTCGCGCGGTGCGCTGGCGCACCAAGGCCGCTCCGCACCCAAGTTGAGCGTCGGCACAGAGGTGGTTAGAGAGCAAGCATTTTACTTAATCGATCGATCGATTGACTCATGCGTCAGGATCTGGATAACATCCTTGGAACCAACCGACGAGTTCGACCTTGCTCATCCGACGAAGTGGAAGGTGTTTTTATGGGCGGTATAAAGAACGTGAAGATGACGGCAGTGGCAGCCGCAGTCATGGTTTTGTTCCTGTCAGGTTGCGATGGCAGTGGCGATACAGCCCCTCCACAGCCTGCACCCACTGCGAGTCTCGAACTCGCTTCGCTCACCGATTCGGCGGCTGACATTTGCTCAGAAGATAAAGTTGGTGGCGTCTTGCGTGTGCGCAGCGGCCCAGAGGGAGCCGGACTTGATCCCGCAGTGGCGCAGGCCAATGTGAATGCCTCGGGAGCGATTTACGGCACCTTGTTGACGCTGAGCGTTGATAATGAATTCGTTGGATCGGTGGCAAAGTCGATCACACCAAACGAAGACGCTACTCAGTGGCGCTTGACTCTTCGTGATGACGTGGGATTTCCCGACGGGACGCCGCTCGACAGTGCAGCCGTAAAGCTCAACGTCGAGAGGTATCTTGACCCCGATCTCCCCTCGGCTTACTCACCCCGAGTAGCCGAGATCGAATCGATCGAGCTTTTAGACTCAAAGACGGTCGTCTTCACTCTGTATGAACCTTGGGGAACCTTCCCCTGGCTGCTCACCCAGAACGTCGGAATGATCGTCAATCCAGCCGTTCTGGCAACGGTCGACTCGCAATCACTCGCCATGGCGCCGCCGGTGAACGCGGGTGCTGGCGCGTTCACGCTTTCGCAGTACCTTCCGGGCGATGCCATCGAGCTCTCCAGCAAAGCGGACTGGTGGGGCGGACCGGTCTGTCTTGACACCATCGAGCTCACCTTCGGTACAAATGATGCGATTTCTGACTCCGAAGCATTCGAAGCAGGTCAACTCGACGTCTTCCACGCCTACGACACTTCCGTACTAAGTCGAGCAATTTCTTGGGACGGAGCGTCCGTCTACGAGTTCGGTGTCGTCGGAAGTCCTATCGTGTTCAACACCGCAGTTGCTCCTTTCGATGACGTTCGCGCACGAGTAGCTTTCGCACACGCGATGGATCCGCAGCTGACGAATGAACGACTGCTGGATGGCCTCGGCATTCCGAGCACGGGGATAGTTCCACCTAGCTATGTTGATGGACCAAAGACGAAACCGCTCCCCTACGACCCAGCTATCGCGCAGGAGTTGCGCGAGTCGGCGCAAACTGAGCCGATCGAATTCTCGTACATCATCAACCGCAGCCCCTTTGGCGAGAATATGGGGATTCTTCAACAAGCAATGGCTAAGGCGGCTGGTTTCGATATGGATGTCGAAATGCTCCCACAAGCCGAGTGGATTGAGCGGTACTACACTATGCGTGAATTTGAACTTGCCAATGCAGGTCTCACCTTCAGCCCCGCATGTCCATATTGCGGACTCGATGGGTACCGTAGCGATAGCCCTTCGAATGCGGGCTCATTTGGCTCGGACGCCATCGATGCTGCGCTCCGACAGTTGAAGTCGGCACCTCTGGGCGAGGAGACAGCCGCTGCTCTTGATGAATTGCAAGCTGCGTGGAATAGGGACATACCCGCCGTGGTAGCGATCTGGATCCAGAATGCGCTCGTGACCGCAGAAGGCGTACGCGGACTGCAGGGAGGCCCGAGCTTTAACCAGATTATTTTTGACAAGGCATACGTGGTGAGTGAGAAATGAACAATCGCGTGAAGGAAGGGAACGTGGACAGCGTGACCAGAATTGACAATGAGCTATTCAAAGAGGCTGAGGGGCATCTCCGCAATGCCGACCCGGCGGTGCTGATAGCCACTTTGGTCAGCCTAACGGGGGATCGTAAGTTGTTGGAACGATACGCGCCGTTCCTCACCTACGCACACACGATTCATGGCCCCGCGTCGTCGTTGGCCGAGCACCAGCGGGAGAGTCTCCACCGGGAAGCAACAGCGATTCTTCAGGATGGATCCAATTCAGAATCAACAGCTGACTTGGACGACGCCGCGTTCCTCGCTATTGCCACCGCACTCACTGGCAAGGCCCCGATCGAGTCGGTCGGGTACCTCCGCGAGCAGGCAGGACTGAGGCCATCGTTTCCGCAAACACCGCTGGGCGAAGACTCATCGGGAAGAAGCTTTAAGGTCATCATCATCGGCGCCGGTATGACCGGTATTCACATGGGCGTGGCGCTGGGTATTGGCGGAATCGACTACAAAATCCTTGAGCGGGAGTCCGGGGTCGGAGGCGTGTGGTGGACCAACACGTATCCAGGAGCCGGCGTCGATACTTCGAGCAAGTTCTACTCGTACTCATACGAGATTAACCCCGAATGGGTCTACTCGCACCCGGAACGCGATGAGTTCCAGGAGTATCTCCGCGACGTGTCCGACAAGCATGGCGTAACCGAGAAGATCCGATTTGGTGCCGAAGTCACGGGGATGGTGTGGGACGCAACTAGCTCTGTATGGCGGGTGTCGTACACCGAGGAGGACGTCGAGAAGGTGGCAGTCGCCAACGCGGTGATTACTGCTGCCGGCTACCTGAACCGCGGAAAGCTCCCCGAAGTTGAGGGCATTGACTCTTTCTCAGGCGAATCGTTCCACTCCTCAGAGTGGAACGATTCGGTCGACTTGAGAGGCAAAAGGGTCGCAGTGGTGGGGACGGGATGTACGAGCGTACAGATCGTCGACAGTGTTGTCGACCAAGTCTCCTCGCTCGTGGTTTTCCAGCGTCAGCCTCACTGGGTCATGCCGAGCGATGGCAGGGCCATGGTTGGAGAGAGTGAGCGTTGGTTGCTAAAAAACGTGCCGCTCTACGCAAACTGGGCACGTCTGCACGCCTACCTTCCCGCCGGGGACGCCAATTATGACTTGGTCCGATTCGACGAGAATTGGGTGCAAGAGCACGGTGGAGACTCCATTAATGCACAGAACGATGCCCTCCGGCAAGCGTGCATGCGATATCTCGAAGAGAGCTTCCCCGATCGGCCGGATCTAAAGGCGAAGCTCACGCCACCGTTCCCGCCCTTGGCGAAACGGCCGGTTCGTGATCCAGGCGGCTACTTCGATGCGTTGAAGCGCGAGAACTGCACCCTTATCGCGAGTGGCGTCAGCCGAGGCACGCCAGAGGGGATCCTAGACGGCGACGGCGTTCGTCATCCGCTCGATGTAATCGTCTACGCGACAGGATTTCACCTCGAGTACCTATCAGGTTGGCGTATCGAGGGACAGGATGGATGTCTGCTTAGCGATGTCTGGGGAGATTCCCCGAACGCCTACAACGGATGCCTGGTCCCGGGTTTCCCGAATCTCTTCATAACGTCGGGGCCGCATGCGTCGGAAGGACACGGAGGCGCGCACAATCTGATTGTTGAGGCGGTCGGCAACTACATCATCGAGTGCTTGCGACTTATTGCAAGCGGAGAAGCCGCGTCACTCGAACCGACCGAAACCGCGCTTCGTCGATGGAACGAGGAGGTCTCGGCGCTGATGAAGGACACAGTGTGGGCTCGAGAAACACGTGCAATCCATTATGCGCGTAATACCAAGGGCGAGGTGATCCTTGTGAATCCGATGCGAATGAATGACTACTGGGAGCGTCTTCGCGAACCGAACATGGATGACCTTATCGTCGTAAGAAGGACAGCGCAGTGACCGAGCCGCTTGAGAGCATCAGTACCCCTATCATCGACGCCCGAGTGCGGCTTCCACGTCCGCGGCAGTCGGTCAGCGAACTGCCCCGCGAATACCTGGAGCAGTACGATCGCGTGCTAGGACTTTCGGAGAAGAGCGCGGCTACACTGTCGGATCTCGACGCCGCGATGCGACGGGCAGGAGTAGATCACGCTATCGTCCATGCGGAGTACGAGACGGGAGATCCTGCCGACCAGTACAACGAAGAAGTCGCCAAAATCGTGGCCAGCAACTCGCGCCGATTCTCGGGATTTGGAACGATAAGCCTACATCCTCTCGATATTCAACGCGCCGTGCGGCAGGTCGATCGAGTCGCTGAACTCGGGCTTCACGGGGTGACCTTCCAGCCATCGTTTGCCGACATGCCTATCGACGATCGACGCCTCTACCCGGTGTACAGTCGAGCCGAGTCGTTGCGTCTCCCCGTCGCGGTTCACACAGGCATCAACTATACGAGGCACATGCCGATTTCCAACGACCATCCGCTGCAACTCGACAGAGTGGCGTGTGATTTTCCTGCGCTCGTGCTCATAGCAAGCCATGCCGGCTGGCCGTGGGTTGCGGATATGGTGGCGGTGATGAGAAAGCACCCGACCGTGTATGCGGAGTTCGGCGGTCTCGCTCCGAAGTACGTCATGCAATCGGGTAGTGGATGGGAGATCATGCACCGGTTCATGAACAGCTTGGTGTCCGAGCAGATTCTCTTCGCGAGCGACTGGCCAGTCATCCCCATCGAGGACTCGGTGGCGCAGTGGAAAGCCGGCGACCTCAAGCCAGAAGTAGTAGCACGGCTTCTAGGAGTCAATGCTCGCCGCCTGCTCGGCATGGAGGTGCCCAAATAGTCATGAGACATGTCATGACGGTTCTCGGGCCGATTGATCCGAACGAGCTGGGATTTACTCAAACCCACGAACACTTGATCTGCGACCTTTCGAAGATTGTCGGACACGCTGAGGTGGATGCATCGGATCTACGCCGCGATGATTTGGATGTCGAATTGGATGCAGCGACGAGAGGGCGTACGAAGGAGCCGGTAACACCGCAGAACTATGACTGGATTCGCAGAAATGTCGTCAATGTCGACAACCTCACGATGCTCGACGAAGATCTCTCTACTCACGAACTCGCACGATTCCACCAGTCGGGAGGACGTTCGATTGTAGAGTCTACGCCTATCGGTTTGGGGCGCTCACCGGCGGCACTCGCGCGCATCTCTCGCGCTACCGGAGTGAACGTGATTATGGGTTCGGGCTTTTACACTCAGAATTACCACCCCTCCACCGTCGCCGGGGCGTCGGAGGAGCAAATCGAAGAGTTCCTCGTGCGCGAAGCGTTCGAAGGAGTGCGCGGAACGGGCATTCGCCCGGGCGTCATCGGCGAGGTCGGCTTAAGCACCAACCCTCACCCCGATGAGGTCAAGGTGCTGCGAGCAGCGGTACGGGCTCAAGTCCGCACAGGTTTGCCGGTGCAAATACATCCTGGGCGTACGGTAGAAGGCCCCTTCGATGCAATGCAGATTGTAGAGGACGCGGGCGGCGACCCAACTCGGACGATCATGTCTCACATCGACCGCACCATCTCCGAGTTGGCCGATATGGTGCGCCTCGCAAAAACCGGCTGCTACCTGGAGTTTGATTTGTTTGGACAAGAGAGCAGCTACTATGCATTCAGCGATTTCGATCGCCCAAATGACGCTGGGCGATTGTCTTCTATGGCTGGACTGATGCGCGAAGGATACCGTGAGCGATTGCTCATCGCGCAGGACATCTGTCAGAAGGTCTATCTCTCCCACTATGGCGGGCCGGGATACACGCACATCCTTGAGAACGTCATCCCCGATATGAAGCGTAAGGGGTGGACGCGCGACGATATCAACCAGCTCGTGATTGATAACCCGCGCGAGGCACTCACGGTGATTCCTGGGAGCGATTCCCCTTAGAAACGACGCCGCCGACCGTAACGACAGCTCCCTCGATCCTCTTGGTTTTCACCGCAGTAGGCGATATGAACCGTCCCAAGTTTGGTGCCGCGTCCTTTTGAGTTGATTGGATGTCATCATGCCGAACAAGATCGATTCCGCGCTGCGTGAGCGCGCTGTCCGGCTCGTGCTCGAGCACCGGGCCGAGTACCCGTCGACCGCGAACCTGGATCGTGTCACGTTGAATCGATTTCGGGGCTCGCGGCTCGTTGAGCCTTGATTTTCCGGGGGTGTTGGTGCCCGTGCGGGGCAATAGCGGGTGGCTTCTAGACTGCCTCGGTGGGGTTGTTCGTGCGGAAGGTCGTGACGTCGTCGAAGGCGACGGCGGTGCAGATCGTGTCGAAGACGCGTGGTGTCCGCACGATCGTAGAGCACGTCGGCTCCGCGCATGGCGAGGAGCAACTCGCGGTGCTGCTCGCGATCGCGCGGGAACGGATCGGCGAGCTGTCCGGGCGGGTTCCGTTCGATCTTGACAAGCTCGGCGCGGTCCCGCCGGTCACAGCGGCGCCGACGGTGGCGGGGTCGCGGTCGCGGGTGCTGTGGGATGTCCTCGAGGCGGCGTATGCCCGGCTCGGGTTCGACACGGTCGGCAACGACACGTTCCGCAGGCTCGTCCTCGCCCGTGTGGTGGAGCCGACGAGCAAGGCGGACACGCTGCGGGTGTGGGGCGAGCTCGGTGTCCCTGCCGCGCCGTCGTTGTCGACGGTGTGGCGCACCCTCGCCCGTGCCGTGGAGCAGGACTGGCGGTCGCAGCTCGCCGAAGCCGCCTACGCGCACGCGACCCGGAACGGCCCGCTCACCGTCGTGCTCTACGACTGCACCACTGTCAATCAGAGGAGCCCTGTGCTGGACTCCCCTCTTTCACGGATACCTAGCGACAGTGGTGCCCTCAATGATCTCGACTCACTCGTTGCGCTCGCTGAACGAGGTGGTCTGTTGCCAGAAGAAGTGCGGGCTGTCGCCGCCGCCCCCGAACGATTCGACGCCAACGTCGACCCAGACTTTGTTCAAGACCCCACGTTGAGGCGAACGTGGTTCCCTTCACCGTGATCAACCGACGGTTCGCAATCTCTGGCGCCCAACGGATAGCGTCTGCGGGGACGCGCTCCAACGCGCTTCACAGAAGCTGTAGTCGGCACCAATCGGCCTACGCCCACGAACTGCACGACATCGACGGACACGACGACGAGCTCGGCGCAACACCGCCTACGGGCCACAACTCGTCATCGCGACCACACCGCCCTGCAGATGTCAGAACGACACAGGCCCGACGCCATCGTCTCTGAGACCGCCGTGCAGGCGAGCGCCTACGCTGACCGGGCCCCGCCCTCCACGGACAGGGCCCTTGCTGGGCCGCTGGAGCGTGGTTCGCTTCTCAGATTCCAGGCGAGGCAAACGTCGCCTACACCGGCCGCTTGCAGTGTGCATCCGATGCGCGGGTACTTAGCGACGCGAGCACGGTCCGCTCGTTGAGATATTAGTCGTCAACACCGTTCACGGCGCAGGGGGCGCCAGCAGAGCAGTCCAAGCGTCAAGCACGGTCTTGATAACTGAATCGCGTTCGTGGGGAATCACATCACCGACCCACGCATCAAAGATCTGGGTGAGCAATTCGAAGGCGGCGAGGGCTCGGATCGCGCGTTCAGAGTCGGTCATCGCGGTGGGGGCCGCCATCGAGTGACGCATAGTCGCCGTGATGGTCTCCCGTGCCGTGTCGCGCCGCTCTTTGATGCCAGGTTCGATGATGCTCGCTTCACGCAACGCGACGATGATTGGCCCTTCTTCCCACCAGTAGTCCATGAGCTGCTCGAGCCATGCCCGTAATAGTTCGGGGTGAGTGGGAATCGTGGAGACGATCGTTGCCACGTCGTCCCATAGCTGGCGACTTGGCAGCTCAACCATTTCGTTCCACAGGGCGCGGGTGACGTCCGCCTTCGACGTGAAGTGCGCGTAGAAAGTGGGACGCGTTGTACCCGCGGCGGTGGCGATGTCATCTATCGTCACTGGGTGATAGCCACGGTCTGTGAACAGTGCTGCCGCAGCGTCCAACAAGCGTTGTCTTGTCAGGTTTTTCTGCGCTTCACGCAACGAACTCATTGTGTATGCACTCTTTCCGCGGGATCATGATGAGAGATTCACCTTCTCATAGCTCGCTGGGCGCCCCGCACCTTAGGTCCGCATCGGTTCGAACTCGCGAACGACTGGTCAGCTCTCCCCCGGGATTCAGACGCGGGAGCGAAATCGTCAACACCGCGGCGACAAGGACCGTCACTGCACCGATGAACGCCGCGAACGCCGCTTGTGGGAGTCCCCCGATCGTGATCGCTCCGGCCGCGAAGGTCAGTGCTGCGACCTGCGCACCCACGGATTGCCCCAGGTTTTGAACCATCGAGGCCACGCCCGTCTGGGCGGCCGTGTGTTCTAGCGGAACGAACGCAACGATGAGGTTTGGAGTACACGACGACAGACATCCGAATCCGACACCCATAGCGGCCGCCGCAACGCCGAGGACAGCGACCGAGGGCGGGATGAACCCCAGCATCAAGAACCCACCGAACCCCACGCCCGAGCCTACGAGTAAGGGTAGTTTTGGGCTTCCGCGACGTAGCCAAAGCCCAGCTATCACGGAGGCGAGAAAGGTTGCAGCGGACGTGGGGAGAAGGAGAAGACCAGCTGTCACGGGAGAGAGGCCAAGTCCGCCATTTGTCGAGGGTGCTTGCGCAATCAGTGGCACGAGAGCGAATCCAGAGAACAACGCGAGGGCAAGGGAGGCGGTCATAGCGTTGGTCGTGGCCACTCCCCGTGACCGGAGAAGACGGGTATTCAAGAAGGGATGTTCAACACGAGACGATCGGATCCAGAAGACGGTCGCTGCCATCGGGGCGAGTCCGAGCAGCGCCCATGATGCCCAGGAGCGCCATCCTGAGGACGCTCCGATACTGAATCCTGTGAGTGGCATGACAACTGTCACGGCGAGGAGGATGGCACCGATGTAGTCCAGTCGGCCCCCATGGGTCCTCGCCGATGGGCGCACGAATGCGACCGTCATCACAAGCGCGACGATAGACATGCCACCGCCGACGAAGAACGCCGGTTGCACGGATCCGTTTCCTGCGAGCAGTCCGCCAAGCGGCATACCCAGCGCGGCGCCCGCCGCGGACATCGCCCCGACAAGTGCGACGGCAAGAGCGCGTCGTGCGTCGGGGACGCGGTGACGGATGACGCTGATCGCAAGCGGGATGGTCGCAGCTGAGACTCCCTGCATGGCCCGGGCCGCAATCAGAACCTCAATCGTGGGTGCGAATGCCCCCACCGCCGCGGCGGCGGCGAAGATAGATAGCACGACAATGATGATCCGACGCGCCCCGTAGATGTCCCCCAAGCGACCGAACAGGGGATTTGCGATCGCTGCAACCACCATGTACCCAGTGATGACCCAGGCCGCGAGGGGTTGGTCGACGTCGTACTGCGCAGCCACGACCGGTACGGACGGCAGCAAGATCGTCGTGGATATCGTGAACGCTGCGATCGCGATATACAGGGCAGCAAGCGTAGCTCGGGGCTTCGATGCCGGCCTCGTAAGCGTCTCGGTGTTCGTGAGCATCGCCTGACCGACTTAGTTCGGCATGTCAATGGCGATCCGCACGACGTCGCCTCGACGGAGCGCCTCGATCGCAATGGCCACGTCTTTCAGCGGCCACCGGTGCGAGATCTGCTCCTCAAGGCAGAGTGCGCCCGCCTGCGCGAACTGCACCAGTTCCTGCATATCGACGTAGGGATTGGTGGCGCCATTGAGCGCACCGGTGATGGTGAGGTGGCGGTGCATCATCTGATTGATGTCGACGGGAAACGCGGGCGTGCGGTGCGGGATGCCCACCAACCCAAGCCGACCTCCTGGCTTGAGGAGTTCCTGCGCCGCAGTGAGAATCTCCGCCTGACCAGTGCAGTCAACGATCGCGTCGACGAGGGGGATCCGCGCCGTCGTGAGCTTCTCGACGATCTCAGCCGCGGTATCTGCGCGTTCGATCTGCACGAACTCTGACGCGCCGAACTGCGCCGCGACGTCGGCCTTGTGAGGGTTGATGTCGACAGCAGTGATCCTGCTCGCGCCCAACAGCCGCCCGGACTGGATCGCGTTGATACCGATCCCACCGACCCCGAACACCATGAGGGACTCTCCACGGGCCAAACGAGCGACGTTCTTTGTCATTCCATACCCTGTACTCACCGCGCAGCCTATGAGCGCCGCAGCGGCAGGACTTACGCCGCTGATCGGATGGACCTGCAACTCGTCGACGACAATCTCCGATGCGAGCGACGACACCCGAGCCATCGAACGAACCGCGCGTCCGTCGTGGGTGAACGGGGCCAGTCCCTGACCGAACGACGCCGAGCAGGCCGTAAACAGTCCCCTGGCACATTCATCACATCGGCCACACGGCACCTGGCACGTGACAGCCACGGTGTCACCCACCCGCACCGAAGTAACCTTCTCACCGACCTCGCGGACGACACCGGCTGCCTCATGCCCGATCACCACCGGCTGGTCAGACGGCCGATCCAGGTGAAGAAGGTCACTTCGGCACAGCCCGGAAGCCGTCACCTGCACTCTCACCTCATGCACTTCAGGGTCCCGCACCTCCAAATCGTCCACAACCTCGATCCGGCCATCGACAACGATCGCACCGAACATGTATCCCCATCCTTCCCCGCGCCAGGCGGCTCATCGAACACTCATCAAACTTATGCAACATCCTGATAAAAGACTAGACACGGCGTAAACCTAACCGTAACATGATCGACGCCCCAGCATCAGGGCGGCATCGTTCGTTTCGTTCTGACCTGTGGCGCTTGCTGTGGCGAGCGAAGAATCAGTGTGGATTCACATAACGGAGGAACTTCAATGGCTGAACGAAACCCGGCTCCAGTCGGTGCACCGCAGAGTGTGGACACCTCTCATCGGCGATCCCGGTTTGACATCATCGGCCCGAAACAGGCGCTCGGTATCGCGGCGATCTGCTCGCTCGTGGCTCTTGTGATGGAGATCAAATCTCTCATGGTGGTGCCCATGACTCCGATCTTCATCAGCGAGGCCGGGCTTTCTCCAGTCGCGGCCGGATGGGTACTCCTCGCGGCCTCTCTGGTCGGACTAGCATCCACAGGCGTCCTTGCCCGGATCGGCGACATCGTTGGGCACCGAAAAGTCATCATCGGTGTGCTCACCTGCCAGCTGGTCGGCAACACCATCACCGCGATGGCGATGCACCCCTCGATGGTGATCGCCGGGCGTGCGATCGCGGGCGTAAGCGCTTCTGTGCCGTTGTTGATTGCCATCTTCCGTGATCGCCTGGAGGAGAAAGACGTCCGTCGAGGTATCGGGTTCATCAGCGGCATTCAGGGTCCTGGCGTCGCCATCTCCTTCCTGTTCGCCGGTGCATTTATGGCCGTCGGCTTCTCCTGGCGAGAGGTGTTTCTTCTTACGGCGGGGCTGTCCACGCTCTGCCTCATCCTCGTGATCGCCTTCGTTCCAGAATCCCGCTACCGCGAACGTGTCAAAATCGACGTCGTCGGGGTCCTCGGGCTCTGTGTATGGCCTGTCCTCCTTGTCATTGCGATCACGAAGTCGAACGAGTGGGGCGTTTTCTCCGTCCCGACCCTCGCCTGCGCGGGAACCGCCGTACTTGTCCTCGCGTTCTGGGTCGGATACGAGCGCCGACACCCGGCACCAATCCTGAACGTCAAAGTCGCGTTCGGGAAGCGAATGTTGCCGGTTCTTCTGGTGTCAGCGTCGCAGGCCGGGGCAGCGTTCTTCTGCTACATCGGCGTGTCGAACTATGTGCAGATTCCGGTTGAGATCGCCGGATACGGTTTCACCGCCAGCCTGTTGACGGCCGGGCTGGTTCTCGTCCCGATGAGCATAATCATCGGATTCGGAAGCACTCTCGCCGCAAAGTTTGTGAACGTTCTCGGCGGCCGCCTGGTGTTGTCATTCGGCCTGCTCGTCATGGGTGCCGTCTTCCTCTACTGGACGTTCAATCGTTCCTCTATCTGGGACTTTGTCATCGGCGCAGCCATCTGGGCGTGCGGCATGTGTTGGATCTGGGCCGGCCAGTTCACCATCGCTACCCAGGAAGCGCCGATGGGTCAGACCGCGGCCGTGAACGGCGCCGTGATGATGTTTCAGGCCTTCGGCGGCTCCTTGGGCCCAGCACTGGTTACAGCCCTCATCACCGCCCAACTCGTACCCGGCACCGGCTACTCAGTAGAGCAGGGCTGGACGAACACCTTCGCGGTCGCCGCTGTCTGGATGGGGCTGGCGTTCATCATCGCGCTGTTCATCCCGAGAGGCGTCGGCAAGGTCGCCCTGAAAGCAAAGATGACGGCAACCGCGGGAACCCCCGAAACGACAACGAAGGGATGAATCAGCGCATGGCGCACACGAAATTCGATCAGTACAATGAGGCCATCGAAGAGGCCCTCGCGGAGTCGCTCTTCCGCGGCGAAACAGGAATTCAAGCCGCTGGCTACGTCAACGGTGAGTTGGCATTCAACGCATCCGCGGGAGTACTCGATAAGGACACCCGCGATCCGGTCACCAACTCCAGCCTCTTTTGCCCGTTCTCCGTCACGAAAGCGGTCACCGTCACCGCGCTGCATGTCCAGGCGGCCCGAGGGCTCGTCGACTATCGCAGACCAGTCGCCGACTACTGGCCTGAGTTCGGAAACCGAGGAAAAGGGGACATCACAGTTCGAGATGTCCTCAGCCACCGTGCCGGCATCCCTTGGATGCCGGACGGCATCACCCCCGAGTTGCAGGCGGATTGGGCGTGGATGGTGCGCCAGATCGAGCAGAGCGAGCCCGTCTTCCCCGCAGGGACGGTGAACTGTTATCACGCGCTCAACTGGGGGTGGATCGTCGGCGAAATCGTGAGAAGGATTGACGGCAAGGATCGCGGCTTCGACGTCATCATCCAAGACACCGTACTCGGACCGCTGGGCATTGAAGATCTGTACTTCGGGGTTCCCGAGTCACAACGCGAGCTCATCGCAACCCTGTACGGCGGCGAGCCGCCAGCGACTGCCACACCGGACTTCCTTCAAGGGATGCCCCGTGCCGTCTACCCGAGCGCCCGGGTCTACAATCTGCCCGTATCCATCGGGGCAGTAAACCCCGGTGCCGGGTCATTCGGTACCGCCGAATCCTACGCGCGCGTATTCGGAATGCTCGCCAACAGAGGAGAGCTAGATGGCGTGCGGCTGTTCGATCACGACGAGATCGAACAGTTCCTCGAACCCCGTGACAGCACTGAAGACGTCGACGTATACCTGGGCGTGCCCTCATGGGTCGGCGCTTTCGGATACCACCTCGCCGGGCATACACCCTGGGCGCATCCGCTACTCGGGGAATCGGACCAGATCCTCCACCATCCCGGCGCGGGATACTCGCTCGCATGGGCAGAAATCGACACGGGCCTGTCTGTTGCCATCACGCACAACCAAATGGCTTCCGGTGCACCGACGGACTGGAAAGAGCATCCCTATTACCCCATCGTCCAAGCCGCGCGAGCAATCCGCGATGACGTCCGCGATCGAGTGAGCGTTCGACGTGCGTGACACCGTAGAGAGCATCCGGAATGTCCTTGCCGATTTTGCCTTCCGTGCTGACTCAGCGACAGAACCAGATCAGATCGCCGCATTGTTCACACCTGATGGTAAGTGGGTACTAGGAGGAACCGAACTCCGGGGGCGGGCGACCATTGCGGACGCCATCGCCCGTCAACGTGAGAGCGGCGCGGCCGGTCCGAATTCCGGCAAAGTGCATGTCACGGGTGCCGCGCTGATCATTCCCACGGACGAACCACACACTGCAGAGGCCCGTTCCTACTGGATGCTCATCGACACCAAACGTGCCACCGTCATCGCTGCCGGCGAGTATCGGGACGTGCTGGTGTCGACACCGACTGACGGGTGGCTGATTCACCGCCGGACAGTAGCATGACAGCGCTTGTCTGGCGGCGCACGGATCGGCTGGGCCGGATTCTCACGCTGGAGCCGCTGGCGCACCGATTGTGCTCGGTGGCACCGCGGTGACATTCCCCGGTACGCGCCGTGTCCCACGGTATATGCCGAGCATGTTCACGGGCCTGCAGTTCCACGATCGTCTTCTGCGCGAAGAATGGCAGGGGCGATATCGGCAGCGTTCGACGCGCACGGCACGCCACCGCCGGGTCCCGCTTGAGCGCGAGCGATCGACCGGACCATTCCCGGTCATCCACGGGTCGTGACGAAGACGGGCTGCGGGAAGGTGATCC
>NZ_JBLVOB010000006.1:928283-988508 GCF_053543555.1 Microbacterium xerophyticum
CCTGCCCGCAGCCCGTGGCTGATTTCTCAGGGTTGCTATGTGCTCTGAGGAGTGAGACCACCGTCAATGAAGCGCCACGACTCCCCTTCCTGCCGCCGCCCCGCGGCGGATGAAGAACGACAGCAGGATCATAACCAAGCTGATGAAGGCGCCGACGACGAACGCGCTGTGAATTCCGGCGAGCTCGGCAGCGGCAGGCGCAGCTCCCGCGGACGCTTCCGCGGCCATGGTCGTAGACATCAGCGTGATGAACAAGGCGGTGCCGGCCGCACCAGCGACCTGTTGCAGAGTGTTCACGATCGCAGTGCCATGAGAGTACAGCCGGGGCGCCACGGATCCGAGCGCCGTGGTCATTAGTGGCGTCATCATGCACCCGAGGCCGACGTTGAGTGCGATGTGGATCGCCACGATGAACGCCGTTGTGGAGCTTTCTCCTAGGAAGGTCATCGCCCACAGGGCGACGCTGACGACGAGCGCTCCGGGGATCACGAGCGGGCGCGGGCCGTATCGGTCGAACAGTCGCCCGATGAACGGTGCGACGATTCCCATGATCACGGCTCCGGGGAGCAGGATCAGACCGGTTTCAAGGGCGCTGAGACCGATAACGTTCTGCAGATAGAGCGGCAGGAGGATGAGAGTGCCAAAGAGGGTTCCCATCGCGATCACAATGAGGATGAGTGGCAACCAGAAGGTGCGGCTGGCAAGCGGACGCAGGTCCATCAGCGCACGATCGCTGCGCTGGAGAACAATCTGCCGACTAACGAAGAGGGCGAGGGCGATCACGCCGGTGGCGAGCGAGACCGCCGGGTGAATGATCGTCTCGCCGGTGCTGGACTCGCCGATGCTGCTGAGGCCGAAGATCAGACCTCCGAACCCGAGCGCGGCAAGAATGATCGACGCGATGTCAAAGCGCACCCGCTCGGTAGGTCCCACGTTCTGCATGAATACCACGCCGAGGACGATCGCGATGGCGATGATCGGGAGCATGATGATGAACATCCACCGCCACGACAGCAGGTCGATGACGAGTCCGGACACGGTCGGCCCTACTGCGGGGGCAACCGCGATGACGACGGAGATCATCCCCATCATTCGTCCGCGGCGGTGAGCTGGCACGAACTCCAGCACGGTCGCGGTGAGAAGCGGCAGCATGAGTGCCGTGCCCGCCGCTTGCAGGATGCGAGCGAGCAACAGGATCGAGAAAACGGGTGCGGCGGCGGCAAGCGCGGTGCCGATGCTAAAGAGCACGAGGGCGGTGAAGTACACCTGACGCGTGGTCAACCGTTTCAGGATCAACCCGGTGGTCGGGATGATGATGCCGAGGGTGAGAAGGAATGCCGTCGTCAACCATTGCCCGGTGGCGGCGGTGATATCGAACTCCATCATGAGGCGCGGGAGTGCGACGCCCATGACGGTTTCGTTGAGCACAACGACGAATGTTGCGGCCAAGAGGAGGCTGATGGCGATCCGGACGGGGCGGGGCATTTTGTCCCCATCCGTCACGGAGTCGCGGGTGGGAATGCTATCGGTTTGAGATGCGGTCATGCGGTGCTGAACTCCTGAAGTGTGAGATTGGCTGGGGCGTCGCTCAGGCGACGTAAAGTGCTTTTCCGGTGAGTCGCCGCTCTGACATAGCAGTAAGCGCCTCGGGCACCTGTTCCAATGGGAACGTACGGTCGACCATCGAGCGCAGATCCCCGACGCTGAGGAGCGCCAGGAGTTCCGCCAGGTTGGTGCCCAGCCGTGCCCGGTCTCGGTCATTCCCGTGCGTGTATGCGGCGCCGAGCGCAATCTCGTGCGTCGACGGACCGATCGAGAACGCAGGCACCACGGAGATGTCTGGGCGCCCCGCTGTGGTTGCGATTCGTCCCCCGTAGCGGAGGAGTTCCGCGTTCGCGGTGGCGGAGGCGGTGCCGACCGTATCGAGGACAGCGTCGATGCCGACGTCGCCGGTGATCCTTCGAACTTCGCTCGGGATGTCCTGGGTTTGGAAGTCGAGGAATGTATCGGCACCGAGTGCATGGACTCGATCCGCGTTGCTGCCGGCGTCGGTGGCGATGACCCGAGCACCTCGGAGTTTCGCGAGTTGCAGAGCGTAGCCGCCCACACCGCCGGCCGCTCCCGTAATCAGAGCCACGTCGTCGCCCGTGACGTGTAGGCGATGGATCGCTTCCATCGCGGTGAGGCCCGCGGCGGGTAGTCCGGCGGCATCGATGAACGACACCGAATCGGGAATCTTCGCCGTCGCGAGCGCGGACACGACCGTCTGTTCCGCCAGCCCTCCGCGAGCACGAATGTCCGCGTGGGCGACGACCCGATCACCAACATGAAACTGTGTGACTCCGGGCCCGACCGCATCGACGACTCCGGCCGGGTCGAGCCCCAGCACGGCAGGCCACTCCCACTCGGAGACGCCATAGAGCGCGCGCTGGAAATCGGAAGGGTTGAGCCCACACGCCCGCACGCGGATGCGGACCTGCCCGCGGCCGGGTTCGGGGAGCGGAAGCTCGCCGATGCGCAAGGTGTCCGGTGTTCCGACCTGGTCAAGCAGCAGCGCCTTCATCGCCCGACCACCGTTCCCAGCGCGGGATCGACAAGGACTTTCACCGCATCCTCTCCATCCGCGAGGGCGTTCAGTGCCCCTTCGAGACCATCCAGGCCGACGATGCGGTCAATCAGTGGGGCGGCCGACAGCGATCCGTTCACCATCATCTGCATCACCGTGTGGAACTCGTGGTTGAGGTGGGCCAGCGAAGCGCGCACCGTCAGTTCTTTGGACAGCCACGTCAGTGGTGACACGCGGATGTCCGAAGTTGCCGCGCCGACAAGCATGATCGTCCCACCCGGGCGTGCCACCTCGGACGCGGACTTGAGTGCAGGCTCGTTGCCCACGCAGTCGAAGACGACATCGGCTCCGAGTCCACCTGTGCGGTCCATGATGACGACAGCCGAGTCCGAGGGGGATGCGGTGCCTGTTGCACCGAGGCGATGGGCGAGTTCCCTGCGGCGTTCGCGGGGTTCGATCACGATGACCTCGGCCGCTCCCGCGTGGGCGAGCATCTGAGTGACGAACAAACCTACCGGGCCTGCCCCAATCACCACGGTTCGTGTCCCTACCACCGATGGTGCCCGGCGGACGGCGTGCAGCGCAACAGCAGCAGGTTCGACGACAGCCGCGTCGTCATCAGCAAGTGCGGTCGGCACGGTGATCAGCGACTCGGCAGGCATCGCGATCCGTTCCGAGTATCCCCCGTGACTCGGGGTGAGGGGGTGCGTTCCAAACGCGAGCGACGAATACTCTGCGCAGCGTTCCCAGTTGCCGCGCAGACACATCGCACAATGGCCGCATGCGGCCGGTGTCCCGGCGACAACTCGATCCCCGATGCGCACGTTCGTGACGTCTGCGGCCACGTCGAGCACCTCGCCCACCCATTCATGACCGGAGAGGAACGCCGGATACTCCTCTCCATCGCGGAAAGCCGCGACATCCGAACCACAGATACCCGTGCGCCGGATCCGCACGACCGCAGTCCCCGACACGGCACCAGCCGGGATAGCGACGTCACGCATGTCCAGACGGCGGAGCCCAGTGATGATTCCTGCACGCATTCGAACTTCTCAACTCTCACTCGACAACAAAACTCCCGTCAGCCTGCCACCTTTTGACAGCGACTGTCAAGTTGCACGTGCTTGCCAAAGAAGCGCATAATGGAGGAGTCACTTTGGAGGTGGTAGCGTGCCAGATCACACCGCGCCGGATCTTCGCACCCGTCGGAAGACTGAATTGCGTCGCGAGCTCTCTCAGCTCGCGCTCGATCTCTACGCAAAGCGCGGGTACGAAGAGACCACCGTCGACGACATCGCGAACGCCGCGGGGATCTCACAGCGCACATTCTTCCGCCATTATCCGACGAAGGAAGAGACTGTTCTCTTCGAATCCGAATCCTTGGCACACGCCCTCGAAGAGGTGGATTTCGAGCGCATGTCCGCACTCGATGCCCTGACGACCGTGCAGGGGGTGTACCGCGACATGGCGGTGAGGCTGGATTCCAACGAGGACGAACGAAGCCGACAAGCGCAACGCCTTATTGCTACGAATCCGGCGTTGCGACAAGCTGCGTCCGCGCGGCATTCCGCGATCATGGACGGCACTCGACGCCGGCTCGCAGCGGCACTCGACGACGGGCTCATGGCCCGAATGGTCGTCGAGATTTCCACGGCCACCCTGCACGCAGCACTCGACGAATGGGCAGCACAACCGGACCCAGCCAAGATCCCTGCGGCCGCATTCTACGAGCGTGCTGCGCAATCACTCAAAGGGCTGTGGAACACTCCGTGACACTGGCCTGAGGGCAGCAAACAACCGCTTGCGCACTGCCCGAGCAGCACTCGAGCTCATGTCGCAAGCGATTGTCAGCCCTTGGGCCTATTAGGGCGCTACACTCCCGGCCGTCGCGTCTTCCCGTCGAATGGTGTCTGGTCCGGCCCGTTGCTGAATGCGAACCCGTTCGGCAGGTAGACGTCACTGCGCTCCACGTCTGCAGGTGTTGCCTTCGCGATGGCATACAGCGACTCGGAGATGCCTGCTCGGAGGATCTCGAGGGCCGTTTCGACGCCTCGTTCACCGTCGGCCGCGAGCGGGTACAGGTAGGCGCGTCCGATGAGAACTGCCTTCGCGCCGAGAGCGAGGGCTTTCACGACGTCCGAGCCGCGTCGAACTCCCCCGTCCATGAGGACTTCGATCTGGGTGCCAACAGCGTCTGCGATCTCGGGGAGGCAGCGGATGGAGGCAAGGGTGGGGGCGAAGTTGTTGCCGCCGTGGTTGGAGACGGAGATCGCGGCCGCACCGATGTCGATGGAGCGTTTGGCGTCGTCGACGTGGGTGATGCCTTTGATCATGACGGGCTGATCCCACTGCTGGCAGAACCACTCGAGGTCGGCCCACGTAGGAGGGGGCGTCTGGGTCCACAGCTTGAAACCGTCGTTGAAGAATGGGGCAGGATCGCTGGGCCGCAGTGTCACGTTGGGTACACGGAGCTGGGGCACGATGCCGTGCGGGAGCCAGCGCGCCACATAGCGTGGCTTCAGGAGCGCCTGCGGACCATACTTGAAGATCTCTTTGATGCCCATACGGTCAGGGATCAGTGCCTTGCGCCAGTCCGTGCGGTAGTTGTGCACGTAGTCGACCGAGAGGATGATCCCCTTGGACCCTGCGGCGCGTCCGCGCTCGGCGCGAGCGAGCATGTCTTCGCGGGTACCAGTCCAGTACAACTGCAGAAATGTGTTGTCGTTAGCGGCGGCAACGTCTTCGATCGAGCGGGACCCGTAGTTCGACAGTCCGATGGGGATACCGGCACGTTTCGACGCCCGCGCTGCGGCGACTTCGCCTTCAGGGTGCACCGCTTGAGCGCCGGCTGGCGCGATCATAATGGGCATGCTCGAGGGCTGCCCCATGATAGTGAGAGAGAGATCGCGGGCCGGGATGTCTGCGACACGAGGCTTGAATTTGATCTCTTGGAAGGCAGCGACGTTATCGATCGCTGCGACGCCGCTCTCTTTCGCCGCGTAGAGGCCTTCATAGATGGCTGCGGGGAGCCGCTTCTTTGCGAGGCGTTGCGCTTCGGCGATGCTGATGAACAGGGGGGTCCGTGCCATGCTGGCTGCTCCTTGATGGGTCTTCTCCTCGCGTGTAGTTTGACCCACGAGGTGAGCCTGGGTGACGAGTCGCGCGTGATCGTCACCCAGGCGCTGGAGTACTGGGTTACTTCGTTATGTTCTGTTCGGCGGCGACTTCGCGCACCGCGTTCGCGATCGTGACGTACGAGGGAGGCGGACCCATCTGCATGTGGTTGTGGGTGATCGCGACCGCAAGGCCCGTGTCGAGCTCCGCCCAGCCGATCGAGGAGCCGGCGCCGGGCATCCAGATGATCGGCGAATGAGGGGTGATGACCGGGATCATGCCGGGGGTTTCGTCGCTGAGGTAGTACCCGTACGCGGAGACGGGGACCTTCATGCCCAGATACATGTCGACGGTCTCGGTGTTCGGTCGTGGAGTGAGGAACTGCTCGACGTGCCCTTGGGAGAGGAGCCGCACTCCGTTCATTTCCCCCTTGTTCGCCAGGAGTGCCCAGTGGGCGGCCATGGATCGTGCGTTGGTGATGGATCCGGCGCCGGGGTCGACAGTGCGGCGGGTGATCTCCTGGTTGAAGATCTCACCCGAGGGGTGCACCGCGTGTGGCATCCCCCGGAAGAACATCGGATACGGGGTGCTCTCAGGGATGTCACCGCCGACGATGCGTGCAAGCCGGTGATCCTCTTCGGGACCGATACCGAAGTGCAGATCGGTCGCACCGATCGGGTCGAGGACTTCTTCCTTCGCGATCTGGGCGAAGGATCGCCCCTTGGGGTCGGTTCGCTGGATGATCTCCGCGATGATCCACCCCCACCCGAGAGCGTGGTAGCAGTTCGTGCCGACCGGGTACTCGGGGGTCATATCCTCGAAACCACGGATCATCCACTCCCAATCGGCTTTCAGCTCCGGGGTTACGCCTTCGGGCATCCACGGCACGCCGGACTGGTGAGTGAGGACATTGCGGACGGTGATGTGCTCTTTGCCGTTCTTTCCCCACTCCGGCCAATAAGTCACAATCGGCTCGTCGTAGTCGATGAACCCTCGCTCGGCTTGCACATGCAGCACCGTCGAGGTGACGCCCTTCGTTACCGAGAACGGGTAAAAGAGCGTGTCATCGGAGACCGGCTCCCCCGTCTCCGGGTTCGCGATCCCCCCGAAGGTATCGACGATGAGCTTCCCGTTGAGATACGCCGCAACCTGAATACCCACCTCAGTGGTATCGAGTGCCTCCTGGATCGCCGCCTCGATACGCGGATCGGTCAGTTTCGTTCCCTGTGCCGTCATTGCAGTCCCTTTCTTCGTCGAAAGACCGAATCATCACGTCGACGTGCGCTCGGCTGCCCACAGCCTAAACGCACATGAGACTGCATGTCTAGTGAAAAGACTGACGGTATATGCTGGGCAATGGACGCGTATCTCGCGTCGTCCGAGGTGCCCCCGATCAATGAAGAAGAGGTGGTCCACATGCAGGGTGTGGTTGTCGAAAACGGAAGAGTCGAACTCGCCAACGACTTGGAGGTACGCCCTCCAGGGCCGTCCGAGGTCCGCGTGAGAGTACTGGCATCGGGCCTGTGTCGCAGCGACCTGTTGCCGATCGATGAGCCCCAACCTGACGCGATGGTCCTCGGGCACGAGGCATCCGGGGTCATCGACGCCCTCGGCGCGCGCGTGTCCGGCCTGCAGGTCGGTCAACGCGTGGCAGTTTCATGCCCTCTGCCGTGCAACAGGTGTGAGGCGTGCGCGAAGGGTCACTTCACCGCGTGCCCCCAGAGCTTCGGCATCGGAGAGACCCCATTCTCACGGAAGGGCCAGCCGGTGCGCGCGCTCGCCCGCGTGTCCTCACTTGCCGAGTACATTGTGGTCGACGAGTTCCAGGCACATCCGGTGCACTCCCTCTCCCCCAACGCGGCCGCCCTTGTCGGCTGCGCCGTGAGCACCGGCTACGGGATGACCAAAAACGTGGTGGAACTAAAGACCGGGGAGATCGTCATCGTCTTTGGCGTGGGCGGGATCGGGATCAACAGTGTGCAGACAGCCCGAATGCTCGGCGCACATCGGATCATCGCGGTCGACATCAACAGCGACAAGGAAAGAACCGCCCACCAGTTCGGCGCCGATGATTTCGTGCAGATCCCACCCGGGTCAACCGCAGAGGACATCGTGCAGACCATACAGCGCGTCGCCGGAGAAGGAGCCGACGCGGTGATCGACTGCACCGGCCAATCGTCGGTGCTTGAGGCAGCCCAGTGGCTGTTAAAACCTGGAGGACGACTCGGGCTCGTCGGTATCCCCCACGATGGCGGGACCATGAACATCAATGTCAGCAATGCGATGTACCGTCACCTGACGATCCGCGGCGCACTCAACGGCGCATCCAACCCCTTCGTCGACATGGGCGATATCGTGCAACTCGCTGAGACACATCACCTCGAACTCGAGACCCAGGTGTCGCATACCTTCGCCCTCGAAGACTACGCCGACGCAATCGACGCCCTGCGAAAAGGCAAGGTTCTCAGAGCCGTCGTCGAGATGCCATCCGCGGCCCCCCCGAACCGATCGACACTTCCCACTCCGATCCGGAATGATGGGCACCGTGCCGCGTAAGATCGGGACGATGAAGCAGACAGTCACAGGCCTGCGAGCCGCGCAAAAAGCAATGACACGAGACCGGCTCGTCGACGCCATGCATGACTGTCTCGTCTCCCGCGGGTATGTCGGAACCACGATCGATGACATCACGTCGGAAGCAGGAGCCACGAGAGCCACGTTCTACCTCCACTTCTCATCCAAAGCAGAAGTCACTCGCGCCGTCTGGGAGAAGTTCGTCAACGAACCCACCAACGCACTGTGGGAAACTCTCGAGGGGCTTCTCGTACGGATCGAATCAGATCCGGCCGTGCTGCAGCGGGAGTGGTTCCCGCAGGTTCTCGATCATTGGCAACTGCGCGGAACGACGATTCGAGCGATCTTGCATGCGCAGATTGTTGAGCCGGCCCTCGGCGATCGATTGCTCACTACCCGGAACGATGTGGTTGACCTCATCGTGGGCGCACTCGCCCGCCACAGTGGCCGTTCGGAGGTTGCTTTGCGTATCAGGGCAATCGCAGCCTTCGAGGTTCAGACACAGGTCTTCATGGGCTGGATCGAAAACCAGGTACCTCACGAACCCGACTACGTTATTGAAGCACTCGCGGACGCCTGGGCAGCGCTCTTGCGTTGATGCGAGCGGATCGATTGCGGCTCAGCTGTTCTGTCTGGCGAGCTTGTGAACACGCGTCACTAAATCAGTCCTTAATGCGTCAACGTGGGCGCTGGTGGCTGTCACGGCAATCCCTACGATTCCCAGCGTGGAATTGGTTTGCTTACCGAGTATGCGAATTCCTGTGCCACCCGATCGCCGTGGCATGCGCGGCAGTGGCGCCACCCCTCCGTCCGAGACGCGGCTAACTAAAACTCCGCGGCCACGCCCTCAAATGCACGACAGCGAATCCCCAGGCCGAACGGTTGCCGCCCTCCTTAGATCGAGAGACACCACTCCGTGCCTTTGAGCGCCCGCACTCAAACATTCCATGCGGCCACGAATTCCCATGCGTTCGACCGCGTGACCTTCACAATTGTTCGAGCCGGCAGCGCGCAATTCTTCAGCGAACTCGGCACCCGATGTATCAAACTCGGTGATGTGGTCGTGCTTGCGGCGAACACACGCTGCAGTGCTGAACCCGAAGAATCGCTAACGGCGACGACCATATATCTCGCCCGCGACTATGTCATTGATCAAGTGTTCTGGCAACACGCCAAGCGTTTCAGGAACCGTCATGAGGCACACGTTTTTCTCCATGCGAATTACCCGGCACCGGTGCACGTCGTCCGGATTGGTAAGAATCGTGCAGAACTACTAATGCCCTGGTTGGACGAGCTCGCAGCTCTGAGCATTGATGGCTTGCAGGCGGAGCACTTCTACCGAGCGCAAGCGCTGCTCTCAAGAATCCTCGATGTCTTGACTCCGCACCTTACTGTCACCGATCAGCGGGCGACCTCAAGACCGCAGAACACGGTCAGACTGCCCGTGCCACGACACGGCGTGGTTCAACCGTTGCGTACCGAGGTTCGAAGGGTTGCCGACCAACTTGCTAATGAGTTGGATCGCCGTTGGTCGGTGCCTGAACTCGCGCGCGCGGTGCACCTGTCTCCATCTCAGTTACGACGAGCATTCGTGGCGTCATTCGGGAAGTCTCCGATCGCTTATCTGACGATGCTGCGGGCGGAACGGATGGCGCACTTACTCAAGGTCACCGACCTGCCAGTATCAGTCATTGCAACATCCGTGGGGTGGCGTGATCCCGATTTTGCGGCCCTTCAGTTTCGTCGGACTGTGGGCGTCACCCCGAGCGAGTATCGGCGGATCGACCGCAACAACCCGCCACCTCCGCACCCCGACTGAACGCGCATACACGCCGGGTGGAATGACCATCTTCGATTTCGGGAGCACCGTCGTTCCTGCTTCTGGGGTAGAGGTGGGCTGACCACGTCGGGTTCAGTGATGCACCTGACGGTCGCTCACTTTCTGTCCGTCGTCCGTCTCGATCGCGTTTCCTGAGTCCCCTCGCGCACCTCTTGGTCGCAGAGGTCACCCGCCGTGTGCGGGTACCTGCGGAAGGAGGACGACGATGGCAACCAGCGAAGAGGCGCGCGCGGCGCGGGATGCGAAGCTCGACGCCCTGCACGAACAGCTCACCGGCGCTGTGGAGTCGTTGGTGACCGGCGAGGACTGGAAACGAGCGTTGGAGTTCGCGGCCCGGTTCCGTGCCCGCTCGTTCAACAACACGCTGCTGATCTTCGTGCAGCATCAGGCGGCGTTCGAGGCAGGCCGGGTGCCGGGACCGGTACCGACGTACGTGGCGGGGTTCAAGCAGTGGCAGACGCTCGGCCGGCAAGTCTCAAAGGGCCAGTCGGGGTACATGATCCTCGCCCCGGTGACGGGCCGGTTCGCGTCGTTCACGCCGAAGGTAGCGGAGTCGTGGCGCCGGCTCGCCAGGTTCGAGAAACCGAAACCGGGTGAGGCGGTGCGCTCCCGCATGGTCGGCGTCCGCCCCGCCTACGTCTGGGATGCCTCCCAAACCACAGGCGACCCGATCCCCGCACCACCCTCCCCACGTTTACTCGAAGGCGAAGCCCCCGACGGGCTCAGGGAAGGCATCGCCCGCCTAGTCGAGTCGGAGGGGTTCACCGTCTTGCGGGTGCCACATGAGGGCATGATCCACGGCGCGAACGGCCTCACTGATTTCGGTGCGCGGACGGTGGCGGTGCGGGAGAACATGCCCGAGGCAGCACAGGTGAAAACGCTCGTGCACGAGCTCGCCCACGTCCTTCTGCATGGGCCGGACAATGCGGATGCGACGGGGCATCGCGGGATTGGTGAGGTGGAGGCGGATTCGGTGGCGTTGATGGTCGCCGCAGCGCACGGCATGGACACCAGCGACTACACAGTGCCTTATGTGTCGGGGTGGGCAGCAACGGTGCCGGAGAAGTCCACAGTCGAAGTCGTCCAAGCCACCGGCGAACGAGTCCGTAAAACCGCCGCCAGCATTCTCGACCAGCTCCCCACGACGCAGATCGGCAACGGCGACCCTCCCGGCCTCACCCGCGACACCCCAGCGAAAACACGCTCCGAGCCCGCGGTCGAGGCACCTGCTGATCCGTTAGCGGAGGAGTCACGCCGCGCGGTAGCGGCCTCGGTGAGGAGCCTGTGATGGATGCCATCGAGCTGTTCACCGAAGTCGGCGGGAGGCCGCTCTCGGAGGCAGCGGCGCGGTTCGCTGCGGCCGGTGTTCCAGTGTTTCCGTGTGTGCCGGGTGAGAAGCGCCCTTTGGTGCGCCGCGGCTTCCACGACGCGACTGCTGATCCATTGCAGGTTGCGGGGTGGTGGTCGAGGTGGCCGTCAGCGAACATCGGCATCCCCACCGGCACCGTGTCCGGGGTGGAGGTCGTCGATGTCGACGTGCATCCGACCGGCACCGGTTTCCCTGCCTTCCGTGAAGCACACCGTCACGGCCATGCGGCGGGGTGGGCGGCGCTCGTGCGTACCCCCTCCGGTGGATTGCACGCCTACTATCCGGCAGACCCTGACCGTGCGCAGTCGTCGTGGCAGGCAGCGCGGGCGCATGTCGATTTCCGGGCTGAGGGCGGCTACATCATCGCCCCGCCGTCGAAGGTGTTGCGCCCTGGCGGGGTGCGGGCACCGTACCGGCTCATCGTCGCGTCAGGCGACACCCCGGCGCCGGTGGATGCGACGAGGCTGCGCGACTTCCTTGACCCCCGCACCCCGATCCCTATCGACCGTTCGCGTGCTGCTCGGTTGGGGCGTCGGGGCTCGGATGCGAAAGTGCTCGCCGGTTGGGTGGCGGGGCGTGGTGAGGGCGAGCGGAACCGGGGCCTGTTCTGGGCCGCGTGCCGACTCGCAGAATCAGGCACCCCACCCGACGCAACCCTCGACGCCCTGGGACCCGCGGCAGAGCATGCGGGGCTCGGGTTGCGGGAGATCATGGCGACGATCCGCTCCGCCTACCGCACCACCCATACCACACCGCGAACCTCCATGGAGCCCGGAGCGGATGAGCGGCGTGTGGTGCGCGGATCACCAGGGCGGGTGATCTCATGAACCCCACCGAGACTGTTTCACCGCGGGGCCGCCGCTTGGCGGTAGCGACGGCGATCACGGGCACGGTGTTCATCGCAGCCGGCGCATTCTGGCTGTCCTTCACGGCGCTTGCTGATCTTGCGCGGCGGTCTGGGATCGATGCGGGTCAGGCGTGGGCATGGCCGTTGATCGTGGACGGCATCATCGTCGTCGCAACTGTCGCGGTCGTCGCCCTCGCCAGCCAGTCCCGTCCGACGTGGTACCCGTGGACGCTTCTCGCTGCGGGGGCGGTGGTGTCGGTGACGGCGAATGCAATCCACGCGATCATCGCCGCCGATACCGATGTCCCAGCGGTGCTTGCCGCGTCGGTTGCGGCGATCCCGCCGCTGGTGCTGCTGTCGATCACGCACCTCACCGTCATCCTCACCCGCCCCGCCACCACACCGGATGCAGACGTGATCGAGGAGATTCCGGCAGAGACGGTCGCCCCATCGCAGACGGTCGCCGTGTCAGTAGCGGACCCGACGCGAGCAGCGGAGATGCCAGTGGTGTCGGTGAGTGAGCGGCGGAAGGAAGCGACCCAGCTGCGGGAGGTGGAGGGGTGGTCGAACAAGCAGATCGCCCGGCACCTGGGCGTGCACCCTTCCACGGTCGGCCGCTGGTTCACCCCAGCCATCAGCAAGGAGGAGACCTCGTGAACGACGACACAGAGACGAACCGCACCGAGATGCCGGATGCACAGCCCGCGACTACCGAGGGTGCCGAGGCGGAGCGGTCGGCATTCGCGGTACACCGCGACCCCTCGCTCACCACCACCGCCGGGGATCGTTCTTCGCGGGTGGGGCGTGGGATCGCGTGGGTTCGGCCGACTGATCTGATCGCGTCGAGCACGGCCAAGTTCGCCGGCCACGGCGTGAACCTGCACACCGAGCTCGCCAATCGGGCCCGCCGCGCTCCCGGTCAGGTGTACCGAGCAGGCCGGACCCGTGCCCGTGACATCCGGGATCGCCGCGCTGAACGTCCTACTGCGGGGTCGGCGGTGTTCGAGTCGTTCGATGTGTTCGAGCCGCAGGATCGGCCGCGCTCGTCGTCTTGGGTGCGGCCGTCCGGGATCGGGCTGGGGTGAATCACCATGCGCAGACGACGGTGGGGCGGGGATGGTGGGGAGCCGGTGCGCACCTGCCTGTCAGGAGGTGCCACCATGTCACAACCCCACACCCCACGCCGCGACGGTCGCGGGCGTGGGTTCGAGAACTCAGAACGACTCCGCGAACTCCTCACCCGCCTCTCCACTGCCGGCCCCGATGCCTGGCGGACGGACCCCGATGCAGCAGCACTCATGCGGCACGCGGCCGACAAGTACGCCGCCCTCGCCCGCAAGCACGGCCTGGACCCGTGGGAGGCGGCGGCTGCCGCGTTCGAGGCGATGCGCACGGCCTCGGTGCGGCGGGCGGATGATCCGTGGGCGGTCATCACCCGCGCCGTGCAGATCACCTGCATCGCAGAGAACCGCGCCAACGGGCTGCTGTGCTCGGTGCATCAGGCGCGCAGGCCCAGGTACTCGAGTTTCCACGACGCGGAACGCTTCTCCGACCGCGAAAACCCCCTCACCGACTACCACCCCGCATTCCGCGCCGACCCCTTCGCACACGATGACGAAGACGACGCCGACGAGGTTGAGGTGTCGGGGTCGACGGGGGTGGAATCCGCGGTCGAGGACGCGATCGCGCTGCTGTGCTGGCACGGGTGGGAACCAGAGGTCGCGCGAGCGGCGGTCGAGTGCATCTGCGCCCGCCTCGCGGAATCCGCCTCTCGCGCGGGAGCGTACGAGTCACTGCGGCGCGACCGGCACGCCCGCGCCTTGCTCGATCTGCCCGCACCGTCCTGGTACCGGCTGCTGCGGATCATCCTCGGCGCCCCCGACCTGCACCTGGCCGGGACGAACGCGGGCCGTGGGGTGTTGCTGCGGCTGCTGATCGGTGAGTCCTTGGCGCACCTCATGGACGACACGGACTTGGGTGCGGCAATCAGAGTCGCAGCCCCCGGCGTGATGCGGGGCCGGCCATGAGCGAGCCGGGGCATATCGAGCTGGAGCGTGCCGTCGATTCGATCTGGGCCGGCCGACGCCACCGCGAGGACTACGGCGACCTCGACTCGCTGGTGGAGTCGATCGCTCGGGATGGGCTGTTGCAGCCGATCACGATCACCCCGGACGGGATGCTGATCTGCGGTGCCCGACGTTTGGCCGCGATCCGCCGGCTCGGGTGGAAGACCGTGAACGTGTGGGTGCGCTCCGGCATCTCCACCACCCTTGGGCAGCTCCTTGCCGAGCAGGACGACAACCTCCTGCACAAGCCCCTCACCCGCACCGAGGAAGCCACCCTCTACGCCGAGTTGAAAGCTCTCATGGTCGAGGATGCGACTGGCCGGCAGGAAGCGTCACGGTTCACCTCGAAACACGAAAACCCCAGGTCACACGGTGCCGCCACGGGGGCGGCACCGCAAAAGGGCGAGACCAGGCAGCAGGCCGCGCTCATGGTCACCGGCCGCAACGCGTACACCTCACTGGAACGCATCAACGAGTTGCAGAATCTTGCCGCTGACCCCTCGCAGCCCGACGACGTACAGCAGCGGGCACGGGACGAACTTGACCGGATCGACGCGGGCGGGTCGATCACCGGAGCGCAGCAGCGCATCCGCGCCGCACAAGCCCTCGCCGAACTCGACACCCTCGCCAGCGACCCCGCACAACCGGCAGGAATCCGCGACACCGCCGCCGCAGGCGCGACCCGGCTCCGGGAACTCGAAGACACCGCACGGCCAGCGGACCTGGAACGTCTCGCGGTGCTCGCTGTCGGGCGCGCGAAGTCTGCGACGAAGAAGCGCCCCGCCCAGCTCGCATCAGCACGGCTCCACGCGGTTGAGGAGCAGCCGCGGGAGTTCCTGCCGGTGCGGTCGTTCGTCTACCTCTGGGATGAACTCGCCACCTGGACCGAACGCTACGACCCCGAAACCATCGGCCCGGCCTTGACTGGTGAGCAGTGGGCGATGTTCGAGAACGCCGTCACCGCGACCATCGCGTTCCTGGATGCCGCCCGCACTGCACGAAGCGCGCGCCGCGAAACCGCCTGACCCTCCGCGTCTCCCTGTCCTGAACGCTGTGGTGCACCTATCTGGTGATCCGAATCTCGTCGGGAAGGACACCAGGATGGACCCCACCGCTCGCCGCCGCACCGTGCTCATCGCGACCATCGCAGGCGGCCTCATCCTGCTCCTCCTCATCGGCATCGGCGTGTACGGGCTCATCCGCGGACCACAGCCCGCCGAACCTGCTGATCCCACTCCGACGAATGGCCCGGCGGCGACGAGCCCGGCACTCGTCCCGGCAGAACCAGAGCCGGTGGTCGCGCTCGGCGGACCAGAGGAGTTCGCGGTAGCCGTCGCGGAAGCGCTGTTCACCTGGGATACGACCAGCGAGTATGGGCCCGCCGATTATGCGCAGATGCTCGCCGATGTCACCGCCGACACGGAAGCCGACGCCGCAGCAACTGATGTCCGCTCGTATCTGCCGACGCCGGAGGCGTGGGCGCAGCTTCGCACCCACCAAACCCGACAATGGCTCACCATCGACACCATCGACATCCCCGACGCATGGGAGGACGCGGTGGCGCAGGCGGCGCCGGGCCAGATTCCTGACGGTGCGGTCGCGTACACGATCACTGGCACCCGCCACCGCACCGGCTACTGGGGCACCGACCCGGTAACGACAACGAACCCGGTCGCATTCACCGTGTTCCTCACCTGCACCCCCGCACGGAACCCCGCGCCAGCGCCGGCCGATCCGATCACCAACACCTGCTTGCTGTTGCGGTTGTCGCAGCTCGACAACCCGCTGCGGTGACCGGTCATGCTGAAAAAGCTCCTCGCTACTCTCACCGTCGCTGCCGTCTGCTTCGGCCCCGCGACCGTGCTCCTGTCCGTCGCCGTCCTCGCCAACCCTGCCGTCGCGGCGTGCGCGCCGGGGTCGTTGATCGTCGGGCCGATCCCGGACTCACTGACCGCGACCACGCGCAACGGCGAGACGGTGACGCTGAACCGGCAGCAACTCACCCACGCCGCGACCATCATCACCGTCGGCGGGCAAACCGATGGGGTGGGGCGCCCAGGGGTGGTGATCGCGTTGATGGCAGCGCTCACGGAGTCCCACCTGCGGATGCTCGCCAACACCGGCACCTACCCCGAATCCGCGAACTACCCCAACGACGGGGATGCGTCCGATCACGACTCTCTCGGCCTGTTCCAGATGCGCCCGCAAGCCGGGTGGGGCACCGTCGCGGAGCTCATGGACCCGAACTACCAAGCCCGCGCGTTCTACGGCGGACCGGCCGGACCCAACTACCCCTCACCGCGCGGGCTGCTCGATATCCCGGGATGGCAGCAACTCGACCCAGGCAGTGCCGCCCAAGCCGTCGAGGTGTCGGCATACCCGGACCGGTATCAGAACTATCAGCCCGTCGCCGAAGCGATCCTCACCACCCTCACCCGACCCGCACCATCGACCGGCAGCGGTGGCGATGTGGTGGTGCCGGAGACCACCAGAGTCGTGTTCCCGTTGCCGGAGGGCACGTGGGTGCGGACCAGTCCATTCGGGTGGCGCACCGACCCAATCACCTTCGAGACCGCGTTCCACTCCGGCAGCGACTTCGCCGCCGCCGACGGCACCCCGATCTACGCCGTCGCCGATGGGATCGTCACCCACGCCGGATACACCGGCAACTGGGGCGGACTCATCATCGTGGAGCACACCGTCGGAGGCGAGCGGGTCGCGTCCTATTACGCGCATATGTGGGAGCACGGCATCCACGTCACCGAAGGCATGACCGTCACCGCCGGGCACCACATCGGCGATGTCGGCTCCTCCGGAAAATCCACCGGCCCCCACCTCCACCTCGAAATCCGACCCGGCGGCACCGGTCAGCCCGCGATCGACTCCGACCAATGGCTCACCGACCACGACGCCGAAGGCATCACCGGCGGCAACGCCTCCCGCGCGTCCTGCACCCTGAACGGAGGTGGGCGCTGATGGGCGTGTTCCCCGACTTCGGCGGCGTCGGCGCAGCTGACGACCTCCGTACGGTGATCGGTGCGCTGCTGATGTTCGTGCTCATCGTCGCCGTGCTCATGCTGATCGTCTCCGCGATCGTCTGGGCCATCTCCTCCTCGACGGGCAACCCCCACACCGCCACCAAAGCGCGGATCGGGGCCTGGGTTGCGGTCGGCACCGCCGCCCTCGCCGGAGCCGGCGTCGCCTGGATCAACTTCCTCCTGGACGTCGGTGAGACGCTGTAGAGGCGAGCCCTCGTCTCCGGCTACGTCCGTTGAGTCAGGAAGCGCGTAGGTCTCGCCATGGCTGGCGAGAGACCTGGTTGATCACGTCGGCGCTCCTTTCGAGCAGAGCGGCCATTGATCGATATCTCGAAGCGAATCCCTCGGGGTCAACGGTCGGATTGGCGCTCTTCCAACTGGCCATCGCTTCGTTGAAATCTCGCTGGATGGACGGCGATACACCCGGCAGGTAGTTTTCAGCCAGTCGGCACTCGAGTTGATTCCACAGATCGATGTACCGGTGTTCAAGATCGCCAGCCTTCTTCGCCAGGCCGCCCGGATCGTCGTAGACGCCGAAGTACATCATCCGGCGACGACTGTGCGGGATCCATTCGACCTTCGCCTGTGCTGCTTCCATCTCACCCTTCGCCTGCGCCAGATCATTAAAATCTCGGGCGAGGAGATGAGGGATCAAAGGCAAGGTGAGGTCGTGAGGCGGGATAGCGATGCGCTGGACAGCATCAAGGGCTTCGGGGCGGATTGCGAGCGACAGGACGCCTGTTCCTTCGTGGACGTTGAGGTACCGGACGGCGTCGAGGTCGTCGCTGTCGAGGTCGCTGATGCTCAGCTGCGCTGCCTCATCGTGGTTTTCGTCTCGATAGCCCGGGTTGATGCGGCCTGGTTGGAGTTGAATCGCGACACGGTAAAGGTAGAACTGGGAACCGCCGTCGTGCTCGTCGTGCATGCGTCGGAGCATGTTCTCGATTGCTGTCTCGTAGGTGCCAAGGTGTAGCGCCTTCGTCGTGTGAAACGAGACGTAGTGATCCCGCTTTATCGGACGTTGGTCGTTCTGTTCCATGTCCTCGACGAACCGGCGTGCGTAGTCCGGCGACGGCCATTCCGGCTCAGTGCTCGTGTGGTACCAGGCAAAGCGGGTTGCAGCCTCGTCATCAAGCGCAGGATCGCCTTGATCACGGAGTGCGGCAACGGCGATCCCGAAGTGGATGCTGGCGCCACAGTGTGCGCACGTCATGTGTGCGCCATCGGCCTCGGCGAAACAGTCCTCCGCTGACAGAACTGAAACGCTCCCGCACGAGCAGTTCATTGCGTAGCCGTAGTCGAAGCCGTCACTCCGCTCTACAAGAGCTGATCTATCAAGATTCCCCATCCAACACAGAGTATCGAGGGACGCGGGGTGCACCTGGCTGACAAGTCCGGCAAGTACCGGCCTGTCAGCCGAAGGAGCATCCCTGTGATTGATATTGACCCGAACGGTACCGGGCTTCCCGGTATCGAGCAGTTGCGCATCATCGTCGGCGCGGTCATGACCGTCGGCCTGATCCTCTCCGTCCTCGCCCTGATCGTCTCCGCGATCGTGTGGGGCTTCGGCGCGAACTCCTCCAACCCGCATCTCGCGTCGCGCGGGAAGGTCGGCGTGCTCGTGTCTTGTGGGGCGGCGATCATCTGCGGTGCGTCGGTGACGCTCATCAACTTCTTCTGGGGCGTCGGCCAAGCCGTCTAACCCCCAACGCGTACGAGGGAAGGAGGATGCGGTGAGTGTGTGTGATGTGCCGGTGATCTCGGCCGTATGCGACACCGTCGGGCAAGGTGCAGCGACGTTGATTGCGGCCCCGTTCGACTGGCTCGCCCAGGCGATGGGCGGGGCGGCGGCGTGGCTGTTCGAGGCGGTCTGGGCGGTGTTCGACACCACCACCCTCGTCGACGTTACCGACGAAGGCTACGTCGGGGTCTACAACATCCTCTTCGGAGTCGCAGTGTTCGTGGTGCTGATCTTCTTCTGCCTGCAACTGATCACCGGACTCATCCACCGAGACCCCACCGCCCTCACCCGCGCCGCCCTCGGAGCAGCCAAAAGCATCCTCGGCTCCTTCGTCGCCATCGGTCTCACAGGTCTCCTGTTGGAGATCACGGATCAGCTCGCGGTCGGGATCGTGCAGGCCACAGGGAACACGATGGAATCCATCGGCGACCGCATCACCCTCCTCGCAGCCGGGTTCGCGGGGATCAACATCGCCGCCCCCGGTGTCGGCGCGATCGTCACGATCTTCCTCGCCGGCCTCGCCATCAGCGCGGCGGCGATCGTGTGGTTCTCCCTCCTGATCCGCAAAGCCCTCCTGCTGGTCGCGATCGTGTTCGCCCCCATCGCTCTCGCCGGGTTCTCGTGGGATGCGACCAAGGGGTGGTTCGGGAAATGGGCGACGTTCGTGATCGCCCTGATCCTGTCGAAGCTTGTCCTGGTGGTGATCTTCCTCGTCGCGATCACCCAAGTGAGTGCTCCGATTGAGCTTGATCTGGCGTCGATCAGCGACCCCATCGCCGGTGTCGTGCTGATGTTCATCGCCGCGTTCGCCCCGTACATGACGTACAAGTTCGTCACGTTCATCGGCTTCGATATGTACCACTCGATGAGCGCTGAACAAGAAGCCAAGTCCGCGCTCAACCGCCCCGTCCCTGTGCCGTCCGCACCGAAGTCCGACGGGGCGAAGAAGGTGCTCGACGGAGCCGGCGATACACCCACCGGAGGCGGCGGCAGTGCGGGACCTTCCGCCGGTGGGGCTACACCAACGGCGTCTAGCGCGGCACCCGCCGCGACTGGCGGTGCGGCGGCTTCCGGGACCGCCGGAGCCAGCGCGAGCGGCGCAAAAGCCGGATCTGGTGCGGCGGGTGCCGGAGCCGGGGCGGGCGCGGCTGCCGCGGGGCCTGCGGCCGCCGTCGTCGTGGGGGCTCAGGTGGTGGGTGCGGCGGCGACCGCGGGCCCGAAACTCGGCGGCAAGGTCGGCGGTGCCGCGGAGAGTCACGCGGCCGGGGCCGGTGAACCCGTGCAACCCGCACCACCACCGCCCGCGCCGAGCCACACCCCGACCGCACCACCGGCGCGACCGACGCCCTCGACGCCGCCTGCGCCCTCATCGAAGCCGACTGCCGGGAAGGAATGACCGATGTCGACCCAGCAAAACACGAGCAGTGCAGGGTTCGGGTTGCGGGCGGTGCAGTTCTCCCGCCTCACCCGCCGCGGCATCCTCCTCGGCCTCTCCCTCCCGCAACTCATCGTCCTCGCCACAGGCGTGCTTTCCATCGTCGGCGCCCTCTACGCCGGGGGCGGGATGCTGCTGGCCTGGACCGCACCCATCTGGTTGCTCTGTGCAGCCCTCGCCTGGACCCCCATCGGCGGCAGGAAGCTCATCGAGTGGGTGCCCGTCACCGCCCGTTGGGTTGCCCGTACGCAGGCGCGGCAGACGGTGTTCCGGCGTCGGGTCGTGAAGCTGCGGCCTGCGGGGACGTTGGCGTTGCCGGGTGATGCGGCGTCGCTTCGGGAGTGGGAGGACCCGGAGACGGGTGCGGCGATGATCCACGACCCGCACGCGCAGACCCTCACCGCGATCGTCGGCGTCTCCCATCCCGCGTTCGTGCTCCTCGATCCCGGCGAGCAGGAACGCCGCGTCGCCACCTGGGGGCGCGTGCTCGCCACGACCTGCCGGTCCGGGCGGATCGCCCGCCTGCAAGTGTGCGAACGCACCCTCCCCGATGGGGGTTCTGGGCTGGTCGAATGGTGGCAACGCCACGGCACCGATGACGGTTCCTGGACCTCCACCGTCTACCGGGAACTCATCGACCGCGCCGGTCCCGCCGGGGAACGCCACGCCACCACCATCAGCCTCGCCCTCGACCTGCGTGCCGCGGCCCGGCAGGTCCGCACCAATGGCGGCGGCATCACCGGCGCCGCCGCCGTCCTTCGGCAGGAGATGACAACGCTCGTCACGGCGCTGCGGGCGGCGGAGCTCACGATCACCGGGTGGCTCACCCCCGCACAGGTCGCGGTGATCCTCCGCTCCGCCTACGACCCGGCGACCGCCGCGCTCCTCGAACGGAACACCGACATCGGGCGCGCCCTTGCGACCGCGGGGCCGGTCGCGGTCACCGAGTCGTGGGATCGGCTGCGGTCGGATTCCGCGTTCCATGCGGTGCTGTGGGTGTCGGAGTGGCCGAGGTCGCAGGTGTATCCGGGGTTCCTCGCCCCGGTGCTGTTGTCGTCAGGGATTCAACGTTCGTTCTCGCTGGTGTGCACGCCGATCCGGTCGGATCAGGCAGCACGTGACATCAGGAAGAAGAAGACCGAACTGATCTCGGATGCCGCGCAGCGGCAGAAGATGGGGCAGATCGAAGACGCCTCCCAAACCGCCGAATACGGCGACGTACTTCAACAGGAAGCCGACCTCACCGCGGGCCACGGCGTGCTCCGCTACACCGGCCTCATCAGCGTCTCCGCACCGTCCCCGGAAGAACTCGACACTGCCGTCGCCGCAATCGAGCAAGCCGCGATCCAAGCCTCTTGTGAGACCCGGCGTCTGGTCGGGCAGCAGGCGCAAGCCTTCACCGTCGCAGCGTTGCCGCTGTGCCGCACTGTCTGAACACGCAGGAGCCCGTCATGCCGACCTTCCAGAACTCGACCAGGGACGCCGCGGAAGCGTCCGAAGCGCTCCGTGGGCTCGCGCACGCCTCCCGCGTATTCGAGGACCCCGCGGACACCTACACGGTGCTCGGTGACCTTCTCACCGGGGTGCGGTCTCTCCGTCAAGTGCTCGACCAGCTCGCCACCGCCCATGTGACGAACCGGGTGCGCGCGTACGATGACGCCGGGGATCAGACCGCCGGTGCGACCTACGCTCTCGCCGCAACAGCGGAACTGCAGCAGGCCGCGGCGTTGCTGGATGGGGTGCATGATCGGGTGGATGCGGCGATGGCTGCCTCGGGGCGGATCGCCTGGCATCCCGCCCCCACAGCAGCGGGGCCGGTGTCGCGGTGGGTGAGCGTGGTGTTCCTGCAAGGCGTGGAGGCCGACGAGGTGCTGACGATCATCGACCGCGACGGTGCGGATGCGGCGATCGGGCACCTGGCCGGGTTCGACATGGGCGCGGAGACCACGCAGGCTGCGCTTGTCAACGGATACGTCTACGACACCATCCCCACCGGCCCACTCGACCGCACCACCACCGACGGCGCGTACGCGCTGACGTACAACCATGACCACGGGCACGTCTCCCTGCTCCGCGCCCACCCGGAGGCTCGGGAGCCGACCGCTGAGGCTCTGGCACAGAAGCGGGCACCAGCACAGTCGCGGGCGCGTCAGCAGGCCCCATCGGTTGAGGAAGAGGATGAGTGGTTCGCGCCGCCGGTGTCCTCCTCGGTGCTGCGGGGGCGAGCATTGTGAGCGATCGGCAGAAGCTCCATACCGCGGCGCTGGTGGAACCGTCCGGGGAACGCCGTAGGCAGCGGAAGGCGCGGAAGCACGCCGCCGCGAAGATCGAGACCAACGCCCGCAAAGCCGAGCAGACAGCGGAGCGTGAACGGCTGGCGGCGGAGCGTGCCGAACGCCGTAACACCACCTACCTGCCCGCCTCGGGCGAACCGGGCGCTGCGGCGTTGCGGACGCCTGTCAGGTTGCGGTTGCCGCGGCATCAGGACACGTCGGCGACGCTCGCGGGTGCGTACCCGTTCCTCGCCGAAGGCGGCCTCGGCGCCGACGGCGTGTTCATCGGGCAAGACCTCTACTCGGGCGGCTCCTTCGTCTACGACCCCTGGACCCTCTACGCCCGCGGGATCATCACCGCACCCAACATCGTCCTGGCCGGCATCGTCGGCTCCGGCAAATCCTCACTCGCCAAGTCGCTCTATACGCGGTCGATTCCGTTTGGTCGTCGCGTGTATGTGCCTGGTGATCCGAAGGGTGAGCATACGGCGGTTGCGGAGGCTGTTGGTGGGCGGGCGATCGTGCTCGGGCATGGGCTCCGCAACCGGCTCAACCCGCTCGATGAGGGCCACCGCCCGTCCGGGGTGAGCGATGCGGAATGGGCGGCGCAAGTCGCGTCCCGCCGTCGGGAACTCATCGGCGCGCTTGCGGAAACCGTCCTTGATCGGGTGCTGTCACCGTTGGAGCACACAGCGATCGACCTCGCCCTCCAAGACACCGTCCGCACCGCTGACGTGCCGATCTTGCCGATGGTCGTCGACCGCATTCTAAACCCCGACCCTGCGACCGACACCGATGAACGGCTGGCAGAAGACGGAAGGCTCGTCGGCCACGCCCTCCGCCGCCTGGTCGCGGGTGATCTTGCGGGGCTGTTCGATGGGCCATCGACCGTGCGGTTCGATCCATCGCTGCCGATGGTCAGCCTGGACCTCTCCCGCGTCGCGGAGAACTCGACGCTGATCTCACTGCTGATGACCTGCTCCAGTGCGTGGATGGAGTCGGCGCTGATGGACCCGAACGGTGGGCACCGGTGGGTGATCTATGACGAAGCCTGGCGGCTCATGGCCTACCCAGCGCTCCTGCGCCGTATGGATGCGCAGTGGCGGTTGGCGCGGCATTACGGGATCGCGAACATGCTGATCTTCCACAAGCTCACCGACCTCGACAACGGCGGCGACTCCGGCTCCGCGATGCGTGCTCTCGCGAACAGCCTGTTGGCGAATGCGGAGACCCGGATTATCTACCGGCAAGAACCCGACCAGCTCGGAGCCACCGCCGCGGCCCTCGGACTCACCGGCACGGAACAGAAACTCCTCCCCGGGCTCGGCACCGGGCAGGGACTTTGGCGCATCAAGGAACGCTCCTTCGTCGTCCAGCACCAACTCCACCCGGCCGAGCTCGCCGCGTTCGACACCACTGCGAGAATGAAAGGCTAAACGCTCGAGTTCAGGATTTCTGAACCCTGTTTCCGGGTCATTCCGCGAGTCTCAGCCGATTGGTGGGGTGTTGTGAGGGTGCAAGTTCCCGCATCTCCTGTCCGGTCGCGGTGACTGTTTCGGCGTGCTGGTTCGTACCTATCCCTCGATTGATTTGTCATGACCGAGGGAGCAGCACTGATGGACACGATCTACGAGCTGGCAGCAGAGGAGCGCACCGCGAGGATCATCCTCGCGGTCGCGTCCGAACCAGGTGACGCGGTGACGGGGCGGATGATCCGCACCGTCGGCGCCTCCGAGACCGTCGCCCGTGTCCTCGCCGATGAGGTTCCGGTGGGGCCGGATGGTGACACCTGGCAGCGTCGCCTGGCGCCCCGCATCGACACGGCGCAGACGCGGAGGGTGCTGGCGGAGACGGAGCGGCATGGGATGCGGGTGCTGATCCCTGGCGATGTGGAGTGGCCTGCGGGGATCGATGCGCTTGGCGATCGTGCGCCGGTGGCGTTGTGGGCGAAAGGCAACACTGGGCTGCTGACCGGCCCGGTGTGGGATCGCCTCACTGTCACCGGCGCTCGGGCGTCCACCGGGTATGGGGAGCACGTCACGACGGAGTTGGTGCAGTCGGCGGTCGCCGACTCCCGGCTGGTGCTCTCCGGCGGCGCATATGGGATCGATGGTGCCGCGCACCGTTCCGCGCTCGCCTCCGGCGGTGCGACGGTCGCGGTGCTCGCGGGGGGCCTGGATCGGCCGTATCCTGCGGGGCACGCTGATCTGCTGACCCATGTCGGCAAGGACGGGTTGTTGTTGTCGGAGTTGCCGCCGGGTGCGGCGCCGACGAGGTGGAGGTTCCTGCAACGCGGCCGGCTCCTCGCGGCGCTCTCCGGCACGGTCCTCATTGCGGAGGCCGGCTACCGTTCCGGGACCCTCCACACCGCCGCCCGCGCCGCAGAACTCGGCCGGCCGGTCGGGGCTATCCCCGGCCCGATCACGAGCGCCACCTCCACTGGCTGTCACCGACTCCTGCGGGACGGCCTCGCGACCGTCATCACCGGCTACGACGATGTGCGTGAGCTGCTGCACGGGGTGCGTGACCGTGCGCACTATGCCGTCCGGGAGCGGGCGAGGCTCGAGGTCGACCCCCTCGACACCCCGACTCCCTCTGCTCAGCGTGAAGGGCCGGGCCTGAGCCGGTGAGGCGGGTGGTGCACCTGGTGTGAAAGCGACCGGTTCGCGTCGCTGATGGACAACACCAGGAGGTATCTCGTGTCAGGATCACTCGCCCACATCTCGCAGCCGGAGGCTGCGCCACCCCGGTCGGGGGTGCGGCGCTGGCTCTCGGTGCTGCTGGCCCTGTTCCTGCTGGCAGGGTCGCTCGCGCTGAATGCGCCGGCGGCTCATGCGGGCAGTCTCGGTGTCGGGTACGACATCGGGAGGGGGTTCCTCGGTGCCTACAACACCGACGTTGATGGTCGGCAGGCGTACTGTGCGGACCTGGGTGCTGACTCGCCGTTCGCGCAGACTTACGGGCCGGAGACGATCACAGCACTGGACTCGCTGTCGCGGCAGCAGCTCGCGGAGCTGAACTACGTGCTGGATCGGTGGGGGCAGTCAGGTGACCCGAACGTGACTGCGGCGGTCGCTCTGTTCGTGTGGTCGATCACCAGTGCCGGCAACTCGCACGGCATGTCCGGCGACATCTACTACGTCGGGCGGGCGCCCGCGTCGGAGCGGGGCACGATCCTCGCGAACCTGGACATGATGCGCCAGAACGCCGCCGTCTACGCCGTCACCGACCGCTCACTGTCCCTGTCGCTGGACATGGGAGATCAGTACGCGGGCACCCTCACCGTTACGACCCACCCGGCAGGGCTCACCGGCACTGCGACCTTGTCGGATGCGGTCTTCGCTGACGGTTCCTCGGCGCGCACGATCGGCGCCGGAGCGCACCCTGTCACCGGTAGCCCCGCAGACGGTGTGCCGTCGTACCGGGTCGGCGCGTCGATGAACATCGCCGCCGCCGGGTACGGGGCCGCGCTCGATCTGTACACGACTCCCGGCGCGCAGCGTCTGATCGCCGCTGTCGCAGGCTCCTCCACGGGGATGTCTGCTTCGGTGGAGTCGCCGGCGATCGAGTTGGATTTCCAGCCGGAGAGCACCACCCAGGTCGCCTCCCGCTACGTCAGGGAGGGTGATGCGTTCGTGGATGGGCTCACGGTGTCGGTGTCGAAGGGCACCTGGATTCACCTGGGCGGGAGCCCGGTTGAGGTAGCGGCGACCGGCACCCTGTATGGGCCGTTCGATGAGCAGCCCGCTGAAGCAGACACTCCACCTGCCGGAGCACCCGTCGCGGGGACCGAGACGGTGACGTTGACGGGTGCGGGGTCGTATACGTCGCCGGGGACGATCGTTGCGCCGGAGTCGGGGTTCTACACGTGGGTGTGGAGCATCGACAAGGCCGCGCACGGTTTGAACGCGAAGTACCTTACCGACTCGTTCACCGACCGCTTCGGGCAGGTCGCCGAGACCTCGGTGGTGCCGTTCCAGCCCGAAGCTGTTTCGGAGGCGGACCAGCGTCTCGCCTTCCCCGGCGACGCACTCACTGACACGATCACCGTCAGTAGCAGCACTGGTGCATGGTTGAAGAAGGACGGTGCTTTCATTCCGGTGCTGTTCGAGGGAACCGCCTACCAGGTGCCCGGCACGCTACCCCCGGCGCAGAACACCGGCATCGACCCGAACGCGGTGCCGCTCGGCACCGTGACGGTCACCGCCGACGGCCCCGGCATCTACACGTCACCGTCGGTGATCGCGCCGACGGGTGGGTTTGTGACCTGGGTGTGGGAGGTGAAGACGTCGTCGCAGCCGGAGTGGGTGCGCGACTATCTCGCGAACGACTGGCAGGACGAGTACGGAATCAGCGCGGAGACGACGTCGGTGCGGTGGCCGGTCACGGTGACCTCGCTGATGCGCGAGTACAACGTGCACCCCGGCGGACGCGCCTCCGATGTGATCACCGTCACCGGGTTCCCGGCGAACCACGGCGATTTCACCGGCGACGGCTACTGGAACGCCGACGTCGACGAGCTCCATCACACCGTCTACGGCCCCTTCGCCACCGACACTGAACTCACCGACGATCTCGACCTCACCGGTGCGCCGGTGCTGGCGGAGCTTGTGACGCCGGCACGGAACGGGGTCTACAAGCTCGGGTACACGGATGAGGACAAGATCGTGCCGACCGAACCCGGCTTCTACGTCCTCGTCACCACCTTCACCGGCGACGACCGCGTGCAGCCGTATGCGTCGTCTCCGGCGGACGTGCTAGAACGCTTCTACGTCCCACCCACCGGCACCGACATCCCCGTAACGGTGGTGACGCAGGCGACACCGGAAGCATTCGTCCGCGAACCCTTCTCAGATACCGCGCTCGTGCAGGGCACGAACATTCCCGACGGCGCCTATCTGGTGTTCCGCGCCTACGGACCCCACCCGGCAGACGCCGGAGCCGTGTGCGAGGTGCCGTTCTACGAGAGTGACGAGATCCCGGTCACTCAGGCCGGTGTCTACCGCTCCGGCACTGCCACCGTCGATACCGCAGGGAACGTGTACTGGGTCGAATCCCTCTACAACGCCGACGGCGAGATCATCGCTGAGGGTGTTTGTGGGGCGCCGGGTGAGACGACGGTTGTGAAGGAGCAGCCAGAGGAACTGATCGTGAAGACGAACGCCGTGGCGACCGTACAGCTTGGTGAGCCGGCGCATGATGTCGCGACCATCACCGGCACCGTCCCCGACGGGGCACGACTGGTATTCGAGGCGTACCGGCAGGACGGCGACACCGCGACCTGCACCCCGGAAGAACTCGTCTTCACCTCCACCACGATTGATCTCGACGGGCCGGGTGAGTATCGCTCCGACGAGGTGATCTTCGAGACGGTTGGCACCTACTACTGGGTGGAGGCCGTCACGGATGAGGACGGCTCGATCCTGCATCGTGGGGTCTGCGGCGCACCGGATGAGACCACCACCGTCACCGACACCCCAGAGGAGCCGGGCAAACCGGGCACGCCGGGTGAGCTCGCGCATACCGGCGGCGGTGACTGGTGGCCGATCGGTCTCGCCGGTGGCCTGATCGCCGCGGCGACCGGTGGGGTGCTGCTGTTCGGGCGTCGCCTCGCGATCGCCCGCGACCGCGCCGGGTACGTCCGTGACGAGGACCTATCGTTCGAGGAGTTCAAGGCCCAGTTCGAGGGAGCAAAGGAGGACTAACCACAGGCTACTGACCCACCCGCACCCCCAACACTGCGGGTCAGCACGGGAGGGCACGAACCACCCCCACGTTCGTGCCCTCCCACCTGCGTTCCCGGGGGCGGTGCGGGTGCACCTGCCTGGCGACACTCCTGCACTCCACGGAGAGGAACCCTGTGACGCCGAAACCCCGCTACCGCCGCACCCACCCCGACCACCAACCCCCAATAACAGCGAAGCCACCGAAGCCTCATCTGGGTGGGCCGGTCGTCGTGCCGGTGGTGGAGTTCACCATCACCTCTGACGGTGCGATGACAGTCACGGTCGACGGGGTGGCGCACATGCCTGCGCCGTTCGCTCCGGAGTGGCGGCGCGAAGCGTTCCCGACCATCCTCGACGCCCTCACCGCCCAGTACCGGTCGCCGCTGCGGGTGCAGGTACACGAGGCCGACGGGTCAACGTTCACCGACATCATCACCCCACCCCGCGAACGCCCCACCCCGAAACTCTGGGAGACCCAGTCGCCTGTGGCTGTGGTGTCGCCCTCGGTGCCAGCCGCGCAGCCGGTGCTGCCTCAGGTGGCAGGGTCGGGGTTCGTTGCGGGTGAGGATGTCGCCGTCGCGATCATCCACGGCCACACCGACGCCAGCAGCGACGGCACCGCCCGCACCCTCCTCACCGCAGAGCAAGCAGCGCTTGCGGTGACCGGTGAAGTGATCCTCCTCGGCCGCATCTCCGGCACCCTCAGCATCGGGAGAATCCAATGAGCACGCCGCGGCAGGGTGGGGCGCTTGGGGATGAGCTGGCGAACCTCGGCATCATCGCCCTCATCACCGCCGCCGTCCTCGCGGTCATCCTCCGTGTTGCGGGAACGATCACCGCCTGGGCTACCGGGATCACTCAGCCTGCTGGCGGGATCGAAGCCGGCCTCGGCGTACTCCTGCACCCCGCCGACCCCGGCAGCGCGCTCGGTGCCGACGGGCTGAACCCGGTGGCGTACTGGATCGTCACCGGCGTCCTCATCGTCTCGGTCGGGGGTGCGGGGTGGTGGGTGTGGCGGTTCTTCCGCGAGCAGTCGCGGCAGACGAAGGTCGACCCGTATCGGATCGTCGGCATTGCCACCCGCACCGACGTCATCACCGCGGCATCGGAGAAGGCGCTGTTGCGGCGGGCCGGGCAACTCCGGCCCTCGCTGTCGAAGCCGACGACCACGGATGTCGGTTACCTCCTCGGCGCATCGAGGAACGTAAACGTGTGGGCGAGCGTGGAGGACTCGATCCTGCTGATCGGGCCACCACGTTCGGGGAAGGGCCTGCATGTGGTCATCAACGCGATCCTCGACGCCCCCGGAGCCGTCGTCACGACCTCCACCCGCCCCGACAACCTCACCGCCACCTTGCAGGCGCGAAGCGCGGAAGGGCGGCCGGTAGCGGTATTCGATCCACAGCACCTCGCCGAAGGCATCCCCGCAGGACTCCGATGGTCACCAATCCGGGGATGCGAAGACCCGCTGACAGCGATGATCCGCGCCACCGGCCTCGCAGCCGGCACCGGCCTCTCTGCTGGCGGTGTCGAGGGCGGGGACTTCTGGGAGGGGAAGACCCGCACCGCCCTCCAAGCCCTGCTCCATGCCGCAGCCCTCGACCAGCGAACACCGGCTGAGTTGTTCCGGTGGACCCTCGACCCCGCCGCCGCGTCCGATGCGGTCGCGATCCTCACCGGACACCCGAAAGCCGCGACGGGGTGGGCGGACTCGTTGCAGGCGATGATCGACTCAGACCCCCGAACCCGCGACTCCATCTGGCAAGGCGTCTCCCTCTCACTCGCCGCCCTCGCAGACCCCCGCGTCCTCGACGCCGTCACTCCCGGCCCGGAGGAACGCTTCGATCCGGAGGAGTTTCTGCGTAGGCGTGGCACCGTGTATCTGCTCGCGACAGGCGCCGGGGCGAACAACAGCGCAGCACTGGTGTCAGCGTTCGTGGAAGACCTCGTCGAAGCCACCCGCCGCCTCGCCGCACGCTCACCCGCAGCCCGCCTCGACCCGCCCCTGCTCCTCGCACTGGATGAGATCGGAAACCTCGCCCCGCTGCCATCGCTTCCAACGTTGATGGCAGAAGGCGGAGGTACGGGGATCACGACGATGCCGGTGTTGCAATCGCTCGCGCAGGCGCGGGAGAAGTGGTCGGATAACGCGGCCGGCGCGATCTGGGACGCCAGCATTGTGAAGATCATCCTCGGTGGCGCCTCCAACTCCCGTGACCTTCAAGACCTCACCACCCTCATCGGGGAACGAGACGAGATCACCGACTCCACCACCATCGGCGACCACGGCTCCCGCACCGCACAACGCTCCATCCGCCGGGTGTCGGTCATGCCGCCCGACGTGATCCGCACCCTCCCATTCGGCACCGGCCTCATCCTGCTACGCGCCGCACCACCAATCGTCGCGAAACTGCGTGCTTGGACCGGTCGGCGTGACAGCGATGTTCTCCGCGCTCAGCGGGCAGCCGTTGAAGAGTCTCTGCGTCAGCGCCCGTAACCAGGTCAACCGCAGGCGTACTTGGCGCACCTCTCCGATGAACGGCGGCCACAGCGGTCGCCCCTTCTGAGAGGAGCACGTCGATGAGTATCGATACGCAGCAGTCCATTTCTGGTTTCATCGCTACGCAGCCTCGACTGACGGTCGGGGAAAACGGAGTTTCGAGGTTGCACGCACGCATCGGGATTGAGCATTCGCGGCAGGAATCCGATGGTTCATTCACCCAGCTGGAGCCGACCTTCCATGACCTCGCGATCTTCCGAAAGACCGCAGAAGAGGCAGCTTCACGGTTCCGCAAAGGCGACCGTTTCATCGCCTCTGGTCGCGTCCATGAATACACGTATGAGAAGGACGGGCAGCAAGTTGCCGCAGAGGAGTTCATTGTTTCTCGAATCGGCCACGATCTTGCTCGCACCCGATACGAGGTGGATCGCACACCCCGACGCAGCAGCGTCGACCAGGACGCGCCATCGCACCATAGTCCCAGTCGAGACACGGTCGCAGGGGCTCACGCCAGTGGCCCGGGCCGGGCAAGCATCTGACAGCGGCGCCGATCATGGACGAGAACACCGCTGAAGACCAGGACACGGTTGACGAAGAGATCGAGTTCGATGGTGACTTTGAGGGACCGTTGTTGATTGAGCCTCCGCATCCGATCAACTGGAACTTGCTTGGCCCGGAAGACCTGGAAGCCGAATGGCTTGAGCTCAACCACTGGGTGCATTGGCTACGCCGCACCTACGGGCTCCCAGCAGCGGTGATCCCGCCGTTCTGGCACCATCACACGGAGTTGCTGTGGGAGCTTTCCGCTCTTCATCTGCACTGGCTCTGTTGCTACGACTCGGAGAAGAGCGGATCAGCACCACTGGCCTGGCACCGCGACTTCGCCGATGCGCGGGTTCGTCTTCGCGACTGGGTAGCCACCAACGGCACTCGTCTCGATCGTGACCGCCCCACACGGCACACTGCCTGGCCAGGCGAGACGCCCGCTCCGCAGGTCGAAGATGTCGTCATCGATAACCGTGAGCAGGAGTTCATCGAGTTCGTGCTCGCCGAGGTCGAAAAACGGCGGGAGGAAGAGGACCAGTTCTACCGTTCTCTCGATCCGACCACAGGCGAGATCTCATGAGCGAGGCGACAGAGCCAGTCGTTCAGTCGCCGTTGCTACACAGCCGTGATGTCGCCACCTATCTGAAGGTGTCCGAATCAACACTGTCCAGGTGGCGGTCAGCGGGGACGGGGCCGCCGTTCGTCCGAATGAGCGGAATCGCCCGCTACCGGATCGAAGCGGTCGAGGCGTGGATTACTGAACTGGAACGCGAACATGCCGCGGAAAGGTGAGGCGCTTCCGAAGGCCGACCCGAAGCCGGTGCCGCCGATCGGCGTGAAGGTCTCCACCGACATGGAGCGCCGCTCGTATGGCGTCCGTGCCCGAGCAAGGTGGACGGACCCAATCACCAAACGCCGCGTGATCCGCTCCGAAATTGTCGCCGATGAAGCCGCAGCTCACTCGTTCTTCGACCAACTGCGCAACTCGTCCATCAAGGGCATGGACACGGCCATGACGTTGACGGAATTCGTCACGTCAATCGGTGACCGCTGGGCGCGGGGCCTCGACCCGACCTCCACCGGCGAGACGTATGGTTTCGGTCTCAAACTGCGGGTGCTGCCTGCGCTGGGGCATCTCCCGGTGACGCAGATCACCGCCGGAATCGTCGATCGGACCATTGACGAATGGGAGCAGCGATACGGGGCCTCAACGATCAAGAACTCCATCGCGCCCCTCGTCCGGGTACTCGATGAGGCCGTGCGAGATGGTCTGCTGACGATCAACCCCGCGAGGAATCGTGCGAAGCGAAGCCTAAACCGTAACGCGTTCCGCACCCAGTCGGCCGAGCAGGCATCGCCACGGGCGCACGCGATCCCGGATATGAAGACGTTGAACAAGCTCGCAAAAGCGTGCGGGAGAGTTGATCAGTCCTACAGCGACTTCGTGATGCTCGCCGCACTCCTCGCGGCACGATCATCGGAAGTGTCGGGGCTACAGGTTGGGGATGTCAGGTTCGAGAAGAACCTCGTCGTCATTGCACGCCAGATCTTCCCCGGCAAAGGTGGGCTCGTCACGAAACCCACCAAGAGCCGCAAAGAACGGCGCGTGCCGATCTTGGAACCACTCCGTCCCGTGCTAGAACGACTTGCTGAAGGGAAGAAGCCCGAAGCGCAGCTCCTAGCGGGCCGAAGGGCGGGGTACTTACGACGGCGACCGTGCGAGATGCGACGAACTGGGACAAGATCGTCGCGAACCTTGGCTTGCCCGACCTCACCCGCCACGGGCTCCGCCACACGGGCGCAACCTGGATGGCCGATGCCGGGGTCCCGCTGCACGTGCTTCAAGAGATTCTGGGGCACGCCTCGATGGAAACCACGCGCGGGTATCTCCACCCCGACGATCGGCATCTGGCCTCCGCCGCAGAGCAAGCGAACGCGTTCCTCTCGCCATCGGGGCAGAGGCGCCAGAACGCCCGCAGCGGGTCGCCGACGCGACGCCTGTGAGGGACCGAAACAATGCCCGGAGTGGTTCTGGTCCCCTTTTGGTCCCCTTATCCACAGGTCAGCCGATTTCGACCCAAGCTTCGGCGCCCAAGCGCCAACCCGGAATCGGTCAGGGGGACCAGAGGGGGACCAACAAAAACCCGTCAGAGAAACGATGAAGCCCTGATGAAATTTGCGTCTCATCAGGGCTTTTCTGTCGGGCTGACAGGATTTGAACCTGCGACCCCCTGACCCCCAGTCAGGTGCGCTACCAAGCTGCGCCACAGCCCGTGGCATCGATTTTCAGTTGTTTTGGGCCGCCCGGGAGGGGTAAACCCCTTAACCCCCAGTCAAGTGCGCTACCAAGCTGCGCCACAGCCCGTTGTCTTCGCTCACGCGCAGGCAACTCCACTATCTTAGCCGCACCAAGGCGCCATCGCGAACCACGACTCTTGCCCCGTGTCGGGCCCACGGCGTAGCCTGCCCGACATGTCAAAGATCACGACGGCGCTCGCGAGCCCTGACGTATGGGACGACATCCAGCACGCGCTCAGCGGTGGTGGTGACGGTCGCAGTTGCCAGTGCGTGTGGCCGGTACTCACCAACAAGGAGTGGGAGACCACTGACCTCGACCAGCGCACGACGCTGTTCCAGCAGGAGGTGGCATCCGATCGCCCGCCGGGCATCGTCGCCTATGTCGACGGCGATGCCGCAGGCTGGGTCCGCGTCGGCCGGCGGCCGGCGCAGCGCCGCCTCGCGCGCACGCGCAACATCGTCGCCACGACCCGCGAGGCGCTCGACGACGAGAGCGTATGGGCGGTCAGCTGCTTCGTCGTCCGCAAGGAGCACCGCGGCCAGGGCCTCAATGCCGCCCTCCTCGACGCCGCGATCGACTTCGCACGAACCTCGGGCGCCCGTGTGATCGAGGCCTACCCGATCGACACGGCCAAGACCGACGTTCGTGTGAACGACCTGTTCCACGGCGCTCTCTCCACCTTCCTCGCCGCCGGGTTCACTGAGGTTCCAGGGCCGAAACCCGAACGTCCGATCGTCACCCTCCAAGTCGCCTGACCCGCCCGCTCTACGATGGAGGGATGCACCGCGGCGCCCTGACGAGAACGCTCCTCCCCTGGGCGTTCCTCCCCTACATCGCGATGTCGATCGTGCACGTCGCGGCCCTCGCACTGCAGAGCGACATCGCGTCGCCCACCAAACTGTGGCTCATGCCGCTCCTCGCCGTGCCGGTCATCGTGTCGCTCCGCCTGCGACCCCCTCTCGCGATCGCCCTGCTGCTCACCGCCATCGTCTTCTCGTGGCTCGGCGACGGCGCCGGCGCGTTCTTCCCGGCCGGACCGGAGCTGCCGCTCATGCTCCTGTTCTTCGGCCTCGCCCACGTCGCATACATCGTGGCTTTCATCCGCGTGCTCAGCGTGCGGCGGATGCCGTGGTGGGCGCTCATGTACGCCGCATGGTGGATCGCCATGATCATCACGCTGGGCCCGCACACGGGCACGCTGCTCCCGGCAGTCGCCGGCTACGGCCTCGTCCTCGGCGGCACGGCCGCCTTCGCCGCGCGCTGCAGCCCACTCATCGCCACGGGCGGAGTGTTCTTCCTACTCAGCGACACCGTGCTCGCCTTCCGACTCTTCCTCGCCGACACCATGCCGCAGTGGACCAGCCCGCTCGTGATGCTCACGTACACGCTCGGGCAGGGGCTCATCGTGGCAGGAGCCCTCGTCGCACTCCGAAAGCGCAGCATCCGATGACCGCACAGAATCCGATGATGACCAGCCCCGTGCGTGTGGACAGCTGGCTGTGGGCCATCCGCGTGTACAAGACGCGCTCGGCGGCCACCACTGCATGCCGAGCGGGGCATGTACGTGTGAACGGCGACAAGGTGAAGGCAGCGCAGACGGTGAAACCGGGCGACGAGCTGCGAGTGCGCATCAGCGGCTTCGACCGCATCCTCGTCGTGCGGCAGACACTAGTGAAACGCGTCGGGGCGCCGGTTGCCGCCCTCGCCTATGACGAGCGCACTCCTCCGCGCGAGCCGCAGGCGATCATGGGCATGCGCGATCGCGGCGCAGGACGACCGACGAAGCGTGAACGGCGCGACATCGACAAGCTGCGCGGACGCGACGACCACTGACGCGCGAGCACGGCAGCTCAGCCGAGTTCGTCTCGCAGGCTCGGCCAAGCAGCGGCGAATCCCGGATGCAACGGCCGATCCGTGACCTCATCGACAGGCACCCACTCGAGCGCGACGCTCTCCGGATCGCTGATCACCGGCGTGAACGGTTCGACGACGTCGGCGACGACCGTGGTGTACGACCAGATCTTCAGATCCAGCACACTCGTGAACCGCACCTGCACGGCGCCGTCGGGAATTCCGGCCTCCTCGGTCGCCTCGCGGAGGGCACCGTCGATCGCAGACTCCCCCTCGTGCAGCGCCCCGCCGGGCAGCCCCCACGTACCGCCGAAGTGGCTCCAGCTGACGCGGTGCTGCAGCAGGATGCCGCGCGCGGCATCCACGGCGAGAAGCCCTGCGGCGCCGAAGCGGCCCCAGTACTTCTCCCCCGTCTCGGCGCCGCCCCACGCGTCGCCCGGGTCGCGCGGCCCGTCGGGGCGTCGCGGTTCGCCGGGTACGGGAGGAATGATCGTCACCCCTTCAGCTTTTCACAGCATCCGGGTTCGTGCGCCGCTGACGACGCGAGACGTAACCCGTGTCTGGGACAATGAAGCGGTGAAGCTTCTCGTCGCCGCCCTCGAATCCGAACTCGTCGCCTTCTCCGAGCCGCTGGACGGCTTCGACCGTCTCGTGACCGGACCGGGCAAGCTCAAGGCCACGTACGGTCTGACCCGTGCGCTCGATGCCGGTGTCTACGAGGAGATCCTCGTCGTCGGTACGGCCGGCGCGCTCGACCCCGACCTCGACGCCGGGGTCTACGAGATCGACGTCGCGTTCCAGCACGACGTGCGCGATGAGGAGGGTGTCGCAGGGCAGCATGTCTCCATGCCGCCGCGCATGATCCTCGGCAAGGGCACGATGACCATCGCGACCGGCGACAGCTTCATCGACGATGCGGATGCTGTCGTCGCCATCCGCGCGCTCGGCGGTCAGCTCGTCGACATGGAGTCTTACGCGTACGCCTGGGTCGCGACACAGTTCGGCGTGCCGATCCGCATCTGGAAGGCGGTGTCCGACCGCGCCCAGGACGATGCGAACACCACCTGGAACGAGGCCGTCACCGCCTGCAGCCACCAGCTGCGCGATCGCGTCCGTGACGAGTTCGGCGTCTAGCCAGATCGCTGCGCCGCCGCCAAAACGGCGGCGAGACCCTTCTGCAGGTCCCCGACGAAGTACTCCGGCACTTCCAGCGACGGGAAGTGTCCTCCGGATTCGGGCAGGTTCCAGCGGACGATCTGCCGATACCGCTGCTCGGCCCACGCCCGCGGTGTGCGCGACTCGATGTCGCCGGGATACATGGTGATCGCTGACGGGACGTCGACTCGAAGGTCCGGGTCGAGAGAGTGCGGGCTCTCGTAGTAGATGCGTGCCGCCGATGCACCCGTGCGGGTCAACCAGTAGAGCGTGACGTCGTCCAGGATCCGATCTCTGGAGATCGTCTCGAACGGGCTGTCCTCGGTGTCTGACCACTCCGCGAACTTGTCGAGGAGCCAGGCGAGAAGCCCGACCGGAGAGTCCACGAGCGAGTAGCCGATGGTCTGCGGCCTGGTCGCCTGCTCCTTCGCGTACGCCCGGTTGTGCTGCCAGAAACTCTGCGTCTGCTCGACCCATTCGCGTTCGATCGCCGTCAGCGAGTCCGTCGTCATCCCCGGCGGCGCCAACGCGAAGGTCGTGTGGATGCCGAGGACGTGTTCGGGGAACATGCCCCCGAGCACCGTAGTCACGTTGCCGCCCCAGTCGCCACCGTGGGCGACGAACCTGCTGTAACCCAGCCTCTGCATCAGTTCGACCCAGGCCGCAGCGATCTTCTCGACTCCCCATCCCGTCTCCGCCGGCTTGTCGCTGTATCCGAAACCCGGGAGCGACGGCACGACGACATGGAACGCCGGCGCAGCCGGATCTCGAGGATCGGCCAGTTCGTCGATCACGTCGACGAACTCGGCGACACTGCCCGGCCAGCCGTGCGTCATGATCAGCGGAGTGGCGTCTTCGCGAGAAGACCGGCGATGCAGGAAGTGGATGCCCAGGCCATCGATGACCGTGCGGAACTGGCCGATCTCATTGAGACGTGCTTCGAATGACCGCCAGTCGTACGCGGTGCTCCAATAGTCCACCAGTTCGACGAGGTCGGCGAGAGGGACGCCCTGTTCCCAACGGCGTCGGCCGGGGGCGGCGCGGAAGACCGTCTCGGTCTCCGGCAGACGCGCCGCCACCAACCGCGCGCGCAGATCGTCCAGCTCTGCATCGGTCGCGTGGGACTCGAATGCGTGAACTTCGCGAGTCGTGTGTGGCATGTGACCTCCTGCACAGAGGCTGTCACATGCCTACGACACCCGACGGGGTCAGCCGAGCACGGGCGTCTCGGCCCCGGCACGCAGCCGCGCCGCAGCGAGCTCCTCGGCGGCGGCGAGCGGCGTGATCCCGCGCTCCTCCGAGTCTGCGAGGATGCGCCGCACGGTGTCACCGATGTGCGTCACGCGGTCCATGATCTCGGCGCGCGAGCCGAGCTTCTTGGCCTCGTGATCGAGGTAGATGACGCCACCGGCGTTCACGACGAAGTCGGGGGCGTACAGGATGCCGCGCGCGGCCAGGCGGTCGGCGCCGCTGTGCGATGCGAGCGGGTTGTTCGCCGGGCCGCATACCGCCGAGGTGTCGAGCGCGTCGATGACCTCGTCTGTGAGCAGCCCGCCGATGCCGGCAGGCACGAACACGTCGGACGCGACCAGGTGCTCGGTTCCCGGCTCCACCCAGGTGGCGCCGAGTTCGCCTGCGAGGTGGCGGCGTTCGGGGTTGACGTCGGTCACGGTCAGCAGTGCCCCCTCGGTGGAGAGCCGCACGGCGAGGCGTCCACCGACCTGACCGAGCCCGGAGATCGTGATGCGCCGACCCGCGACATCCGCAGATCCGGTCGTGCGCTCCAGCACCGCGCGCAGCGACTCGTACACGCCGAGGCTCGTGGGTCCGGCCGGCTCGCCGGAGCCGCCGGCGGCATCCGGGAGCCCGACGACATGCGTCGTCCGCTCGCCGACGACCGCCATGTCGTCCATGGTCGATCCGACATCCTCCGCCGTGCGGTACAGCCCGTCGAACGACTCCACGGCGTCACCGAGGTCGAGGAATGCGGCACGACGTCGTTCCGCGTCGAGCACGGTACCCGGCTCCAGTCCGATGACAGCCTTGCCTCCACCGGCGTCCAGGCCGGCAGTCGCATTCTTCAGCGTCATCGCGGCGGAGAGCCGCAGCGCATCGCCGAGAGCATCGCTCCAGTGCGGGTACGTCCACAGTCGTGCACCGCCGAGTGCGGAGCCGAGCACGGACGAGTGCAGAGCCACGGCGATGAACAGGCCGCTGCGCCGACCTGTGATCACCTCCACGCGTTCGTGGCTGAAATCGGGCAGGGGCAGGGTGTGCGTCATCGCATCCTCTTTCGGCGGGCCTTGTGGGCACGGGTACGGACGCCGTCTGATTACGGCATCCACATCCATTGCACCACCAAGTGCGCCTCGGAGGCAACCGTCATGCGGCCGGGTGCGCGAGCGCTGCGTACTCCTGCGTCATGGGCATGTAGATCTTCTCGAATTCGTCCAGCGACGGCATCCGTTCGGCGTGCACAGCGGCCACGAGTCTGTCGAGATACCACTCCCAGCCGGGGCCGGTCTGTTCGAGCGTCTCGGGATCGACGTCCTCCTGCGTGAGGATCAGCGTGGTCGTCCCGTCGACCGCTGCGAGTTCGGCCGTGAGCGTCCAGGTGCCGTACTCGTCGCTCACGCGCACCGAGAGCGCCCTCGGCGGCTCGCACCGGCGGATCTCGTACGGCACCGCCGGCATGGGCTCGGCTTCCGCGTTCATGGTCACCGAGACCGTCCCGGTGGACGGATCACCGGTCCAGGTGCCGAACCAGCGGCTCAGGCGATCGGATTCCGCGATGCTCGCCCACACGTCGTCGATCGACGTGCGGAACTGCCGCGTCAGCACCAACGTCTGCTGAGCGCCATCGAATCTTCCTGTCAGGGTCATGCGATGTCCTCCTTCGAATGAGTGGATGCGGACGCACCGCGCCGCCGATCGCGCGCGGCACGATGCACCTCGGTGTCGAGGGCATCGAGATGCTGCGTGGAGATCGGGGCGCGGCGGGCGGTGAGCGCGCCGAGCAGGTCTCTCACCTCTCCCAACGGCTCGACGTCGATCACATAGTGCCGTTCGCGCCCACTGGCCTCGGCGTGCACCAGCCCGGCATCGACGAGGATCCGCAGATGCTTGCTGATGGCCGGACGGGAGACGGCATGATCGGCCGCGAGGTCGACGACGCGCGCCGGGCCTCCGGAGAGTCGTCGGAGCAGGTCGCGACGGATGGGGTCGGCGATCGCTCCGAATACGTCCATGTCAGAACGGTAACCGATTGGTTACCGTTCTGTCCACCATCGAAACGGGATCAGCGCTGACGCTTCTCCCGCACGCGCATGTTGATCACGATCGGCGTGCCCTCGAATTCGTACAGCTCGCGCAGACGGCGCTGGATGAAGCGGCGGTAGCCGGGGTCGAGGAAGCCGGTCGTGAACAGCACGAACCTCGGAGGACGCGTCGAGGCCTGCGTACCGAACAGGATGCGCGGCTGCTTGCCACCACGCAGCGGGTGCGGGTGCTCGGCGACGAGCTCGGAGATGAAGGCGTTGAACTTGCCGGTCGGGATACGGCGATCCCAGTTCTCCAGTGCCGTCTCGAGCGCAGGGACCAGCTTGTCGAAGTGACGCCCGGTCTTGGCCGAGATGTTCACGCGGGGCGCCCACGAGACGTGCGCGAGGTCCTGCTCGATCTCGCGCTCGAGGTAGCGGCGGCGGTCGGCGTTCTCCAGATCGAGGTCGTTCAGGCGATCCCACTTGTTGAACGCCAGCACGAGGGCTCGGCCCGATTCCAGCACGAGGTCGATGATGCGCACGTCCTGCTCGCTGATCGTCTCCGAGACGTCGAGCACGACCACGGCGACCGCCGCCCGCTCGAGCGCGGCGGAGGTGCGCAGCGAGGCGTAGAAGTCGGCGCCCTGCGACAGGTGCACACGGCGGCGGATGCCGGCGGTGTCGACCAGGCGCCACAGCTTGCCGCCGAGTTCGACGACCTCATCGACGGGATCGCGGGTCGTTCCTGCCAGCTCGTTCACGACGACGCGCTCTTCGCCCGCCGCCTTGTTCAGCAGCGACGACTTGCCGACGTTCGGACGACCGAGGATCGCGACGCGGCGAGGTCCGCCGATCTCGTACTTCGCGACCGACGAGATCGATGGCAGCTTCTCGAGCACGGCATCCAGCAGGTCGGCGACACCGCGGCCGTGCACGGCCGAGGTCGGGTACGGCTGGCCGAGACCGAGGCTCCACAGGGAGGCGATCTCCGGCTCCTGACGGGCGTCGTCGATCTTGTTCGCGACGAGGAACACCGTCTTGCCGCTCTTGCGCAGCAGCTTCACGACGTGCTCGTCGGTGGATGTCGCCCCGACCATCGCGTCGACGACGAACAGCACCAGGTCGGACAGGTCGATCGCGACCTCCGCCTGTGCCGCCACCGAACGGTCGATGCCCTTGGCGTCCGGCTCCCACCCGCCGGTGTCGACCAGCGAGAATCGACGATCGTTCCATTCGCCCTTGTACGTCACGCGGTCGCGCGCCCCGCCGGGGGTGTCCTCCACGACGGCCTCGCGGCGGCCGAGGATGCGGTTCACGAGCGCGGACTTCCCCACGTTCGGACGCCCGACGATCGCGATCACCGGCAGGGCGGGCAGGAACTCGATCCCGCCCTCACCCTGGGTGATGCCGGCCAGCAGCGCGGCATCGTCCTCATCCAGGTCGTAGTCGGCGAGCCCTGCGCGCAGAGCCTCAGCACGCTGTTCGGCGAGCTGCTCGTCGAGTTCGTCCATCTTCTCGGCGAGGCGGTCGGGGCCGCCCTCGTATTCTTCTTCAGCGGCCATGTTCCGCTCCTTGCTTTCGTTCGATCACCGCGAGTACGGCATCGATGGTCTGTGGGAAATCGAGGTGCGTCGAATCGACGACCTCCACGCCTTCCGCGGCGTTGAGGAAATCGACGACGGCGCTGTCCGAGGCATCGCGCTTGTGCAGCGCCTCTGCCACGACGGCGGCGTTCTCACCGGCGAGTTCGCCGGCGCGTCTGGCTGCCCGTACCTCGGGGGCGGCAGTGAGGAGGATGCGCACCGGGGCATCGGGGGCGACCACCGTGGTGATGTCGCGCCCTTCGACGACGACAGCAGGATACGCAGCCGACGCCACCAGTGAGCGGAAGAAGATGTTGATCTGCTCGCGCACGGCGGGCACGCGAGCGACACCGCTGACAGCCTCGGACACGCGCGGCTCGCGGATCGTCGCGGTGATGTCGGTGTCGCCGACGGCGACGGTGCGGTCGTCGGGGTCGAGCCCCAGGCGGAGATCGAAATCGGATGCCGCGGCGAGCACCGCATCGGCGTCGTCGGTGTCGGCGCCGCGGTCGAGGACATGCCAGGCCAGCGCCCGGTACGCGGCTCCGGTGTCGAGGTAGCCGTAGCCGCGTGAACGGGCCACTTCCTTCGACACGCTCGACTTGCCCGACCCGGCGGGTCCGTCGATCGCGATGAACTCACTCATTGGTCGCTCCTGCAATCCGCCATCCGCGCTCCTGCAGTCCGTCGATCGCACCGCGCAGCGCGGCAGGGGCCACGCTGATCTCCGCGAGTCCGAACTGTGCGCCCGGCGAATGCTCCAGGCGCAGGTCTTCCACGTTCACTCCGAGCTCGCCGAGTTCGCCGAACAGGCGGCCGAGCTGACCGGCCGTGTCGTCGACCATGACGACGAGCTGATCGAATCTGCGGTTCTGGCCGTGCTTGCCCGGCAGCCGCTCCACGCCGTCGTTGCCCTGGCGGATCGCCTCGGCGACGACGCGTCTCGCGCCGGGTTCGGCGGGTGCCCGCAGCGCGTCAGACACCTCACGCAGGTCGTCGGCGAGGGCATCGAGGATCGCGACGACGGGCTGCGCGTTGGCGCCGAGGATCTGCACCCACAGTTCCGGAGCGGATGCCGCGATGCGCGTCGTGTCGCGCACGCCCTGTCCTGCCAGGCGCAGCGCCCCCTCGTCCGCCGTCGCGAACCGACCGGCGAGCAGACTGGCCACGACCTGCGGTACGTGCGAGGTGAGAGCGACGGAGCTGTCGTGCTCTTCCGGCGTCATCTCCAGCGGCATGGCTCCGACATCCAGCGCCAACGCCTCCACGAGTGCGAGGTCGACCGCGCGGGTCTCCTCATCGCGGCAGACGACCCAGGGGCGGCCGATGAAGAGGTCTGCACGTGCGGAGATCGCTCCCCCGCGCTCGCGGCCCGCGAGCGGGTGCGAGCCTATGTAGCGGGTGATGTCGACTCCGCGCTCCTTCAGCGCACGGAACGGCTCGAGCTTGACGCTCGCGACGTCGGTGACGACGGCATCCGGGAAGTGCGCGAGTTCCGCGGCGATCACGTCGGCGGTGACGTCCGGCGGCACGGACACGACGATGAGCGACGGCGCATCGTCGTCCTGCGCGGCACGTCCCGCGCCGTAGTCGATCGCCAGGCGCATCTGTGCAGGCGACGTGTCGGACAGCACGACGTCGACGCCCTTGGCGCGCAGGGCGAGTCCGATGCTCGCGCCGAGAAGGCCTGCGCCGACGATGCGGACCGTCCCCGAGAGCCGCGGCGCGATGCCGCTGCCATTGGTTCTGGCCGTGTCGCTCACTCGGTCTCCTGGGCGTCTCCCGGCGTAGCGTCCGCAGGGGAATCGTGGCGCGCGAGAGTCAACAGCGCACCACGTTCGATTTTACTCAGTTCTCGCGTCTTCCCCGCAGGGAGCGTTCCCAGGTGGAGCGGGCCGAACTGGCGGCGCACGAGTTCAGTGACCGGGTGGCCGACCGCGGCCATCATCCGGCGCACGATCCGGTTGCGCCCGGAGTGCAGGGTGAGCTCGACGAGGCTCGATTCCGTGCCGACCTTCGACGTGTCGAGCAGGCGCGCCTTGTCGGCCTTGATCGGGCCGTCTTCCAGGTCGAAACCCTTCGTCAGCTTCGCGATCGTCTGCGCCGTGACGATGCCCTCGACCTTCGCGATGTAGACCTTGGTGACCCCGAACGACGGATGCGCGAGCACATGCGCGAGCTCGCCGTCGTTGGTGAGGATCAGCAGACCACTCGTTTCGGCGTCAAGGCGACCGACGTTGTACAGCCGTTCCTCGTAGTCGTTCGTGAAGCGGCGGAGGTCGGGTCGTCCGTTCTCATCCTTCATGGTGCTCACGACGCCGGTGGGCTTGTTCAGCATGACGTAGCGCTTGGAGACGTCGAGCTGGATCGCCGTGCCGTCGACGTCGACCAGGTCGGTCTCCGGATCGATTCGGCGGCCGAGCTCTTCGACGACCTGGCCGTTGACGCGGATGCGGCCTTCCACGATGTACTGCTCGACGACGCGTCGGGATGCGACGCCTGCGGCGGCGAGCACCTTCTGGAGCCGGACGCCTTCAGGGGCTGCGTCGGAGGTGGGCGTGGAATCGTTCATCGGATGGTTCCTTCGTCGAATCCGTCTGCACCGTCGTCGAGCAGCGGAGAGATCGGGGGCAGCTCGTCGAGCGAGTTGATGCCGAGGTTCTGCAGCAGCGCATCTGTCGTGCCGTAGTTGATGGCGCCGGTCTCGGAGTCGGCGAACAGCTCCGTGATGAGTCCGCGTGCGAGCAGCGTGCGCACGACCGAATCGACGTTCACTGCGCGGATCGATGCCACCTGGCTGCGCGTGACCGGCTGCTTGTACGCGATCACCGCGAGCGTCTCGAGCGCGGCCTGCGACAGCCGTGCGGGAGCCTGACCGCCGACGAACTCCGCGACCAGACCGTCGTGGTCGTCGCGCACGTACAGCCGCCAACCGCCACCGACCTCACGCAGCTCGAAACCGCGACGCGGGCCGTGCCCGTTGCCGTCGTAGTCATCGACGAGCGTCTCGATCGCCTGGCGGACGGCGGGAACCGGCGCTCCGACCGCGGCGGCCAGGGCGACGAGGCCGAGCGGCTCGTCGATGATCAGCAGGATGGCCTCGAGCCTCTCGGTCAGCGGCGTCTCGGTGACGGTGTCGGCGGTCGTCTCATCGGTCATAGTCGGCCCCCAGGCTCGCGAGCGTCTCGTCCGACCAGGAGTCGGCGGCCCAGCGCAGCGTCAGCTCGCCGAGCGGTTCCAGTTGTTCGAAGGACAGCGCGGCGTGCCGGTAGAGCTCGAGCACCGAGATGAACCGCGCCACCACGATGCCCGGCTCCGAGGACCCGGCGATCAGCTCGCGGAAGGTCAGCGACTCGGCGCTGCGCAGCAGCGTCACCACGATCGCCGCCTGTTCCCGGATGCTGACCAGCGGCGCGTGCAGATGATCGAGGCCGACGTTGGGGATCTCCTTGGGCGCGAACGCCAGCAGCGCGATGGCGGCGAAGTCATCCACGCTCAGGGTCCACACCAGCTCCGGCGTCTGCGCGCGGTGCTTCTCGTCCAGGCGGACCGCCCGCACGTGGCGTCGGTCCTCGCGCTGCAGGCAGCGCGCGAACCACGTCGAGACCTCCTTGAACGCGCGGTACTGCAGAAGACGCGCGAACAGCAGGTCGCGTGCCTCGAGCAGCGCGACGGCCTCGGCGTCGACGAGCTCGCCCTGGGGCAGGAGACCGGCGACCTTCATGTCGAGCAGAGTCGCTGCGACGACGAGGAACTCGGATGCCTGGTCGAGCTCCTGATCGTCGCCGTCGATCTCCTTCAGATAGGCGATGAACTCGTTCGTGACCGCGCTCAGAGACACCTCGGTGATGTCCATCTCGTGCTTCGAGATGAGGTTCAGCAGCAGGTCGAACGGGCCGTCGAAGTTGGTCAGCGAGACGCGGAACCCGGTTTCAGGCTCTACAGGCTCAGCGGGCTCAGCGGGCTCGATCTCACGCGACGGCGCCACGGGCGACCAGCTCCCGCGCCAGTCGGAGGTACGCCTGTGCGGCGGCATGCTCCGGCGCGAACTCGGTGATGGGCACCCCTGACACCGACGCGTCGGGGAACTTCACGGTACGACCGATCACCGTCTCCAGCACGTCGTCGCCGAAGGCTTCCACCACGCGCTCGAGCACCTCACGCGAATGCAGCGTGCGCGCGTCGTACATCGTCGCGAGCAGCCCGTCGAGCTTGATGTCGGGGTTGAGGCGGTCGCGCACCTTCTCGATCGTCTCGATGAGCAGCGCCACACCTCTGAGGGCGAAGAACTCGCACTCCAGCGGGATGAGCACGCCATGGCTGGCCGTCAGTGCATTGACGGTGAGAAGACCGAGGGAAGGCTGGCAGTCGATGAGTATGACGTCGTACTCCCCCGCGACCTGTCGCAGCACGCGCGCGAGGATCGTCTCGCGGGCGACCTCGTTGACCAGGTGCACCTCGGCGGCCGACAGGTCGATGTTCGCGGGCAGGACGTCGAGACCGTCGACGCCGCTGGGCACGATCACGTCGTGCACGTCGCGCTTGGTGTCGAGCAGCAGATCGTAGATCGTGGGCACGTCGTGGGTCTGGATGCCGAGTCCGGCGGACAGCGCGCCCTGTGGGTCGAAGTCGACGGCGAGCACCTTGCGGCCGTACTCTGCGAGGGCCGCGGCGAGGTTGATCGACGTGGTCGTCTTGCCGACGCCGCCCTTCTGGTTGCACAGCGCGATGATGCGTGCAGGCCCGTGCGAGCCGAGTGGGGCCGGGGTCGGGAAGCCGTGATACGGACGCCCAGTGGGTCCCATCGGGGTGTCGCCGATGTTCGACGTCTTGCCCTTGGACTTCGCCACTTTCTGAGCCACCGATTCTCCTGCTTCCGTCGTGCTTGGTCGATTGTAGCGATTTACGCATGAGTACGCCCGGTGCGGCCCCGGCGATCCCGCGTAATCGCGCCCTCAGCGCGCGCGCGGGTGCGAGGTCGCGTAGATGTCGCGCAGCGTGTCGACCGACACGTGCGTGTAGATCTGCGTGGTCGCGACCGACGCGTGACCGAGCAGTTCCTGCACCACGCGCACGTCCGCACCGCCCTGGAGCAGGTGCGTCGCGAACGAGTGGCGCAGCGTGTGCGGTGAGACCTCTGACGTGACGTGCGCGGCGTCGGCGGCCGCACGGATCACCAGCCAGGCGCTCTGACGCGACAGCGGAGCACCGCGCGCCCCGAGGAAGAGCCGGGCGGATGCCTTGCCCTTGGCGGCGAGGGCCGGCCTCACACGGGTGAGGTACGCGTCGACGGCATCCCGCGCGAACGAGCCGATCGGCACGATGCGCTCCTTCGAGCCCTTGCCGCGCAGGCGCAGCACATCGCCGTGCGCGAGGTCGTCGACGTCGAGGCCCACAGCCTCCGACACGCGTGCGCCGGTCGCGTAGAGCAGCTCGAGGAGTGCGCGGTCTCGGATGCCGATGGGCTCCTCGGCGGACGGTGCGGCCAGCAGCCGCTCGACTTGATCGATCGTCAGCGCCTTCGGCAGCCGTTGCGGCATCTTGGGCGGCCGGAGTCTGCCGGTCGGATCCTCCGTCTCGATCCCCTCACGCACCAGATAGCGATGCAGACCGCGCACCGACGACTGCAGGCGGGCCAGGCTCGTCGCCGCCGGCGGAGGCACCATGCTCGAGCGGTCGGAGATGAAACGGCTGATGATCGCGCCCGTCACGGCGGTCGTGTCGTCGATGCCCGCCTCGGTCAGCCATCCGAGGTAGACGTCGAGATCCCGACGGTACGCCCCGACCGTGTGCTCCGAGAGACCGCGCTCGATCGTGACGTGCCTGAGGTACGCGTCGATCGCACGATCCAGCCGCACGTCAGTCGCGCAATCTCCGCTCGGCTGCGAGCACGCCGAGCGAGAGGATGCCGTTGCGCAGTCTCCCCTCGAGCACGGCATCGACCGCATCGGAGAGCGGAACCCACTCGACGCGGATGTCGGCTTCCTCGTCCTCGCGGGCGTAGACGGCGGACGCGTCTTCGATCCCGGTCGCGAGATAGATGCGGATCAGTTCGTTGTTGCCGCCAGGGGTCGTCCAGGTGGACACCAGCAGCTCCCAGTCGCGCGCGGCGAGATCGGCTTCCTCCGCCAGTTCGCGCTGCGCGGCGACGAGAGGATCCTCGCCCTCGATGTCGAGCAGTCCGGCGGGAAGCTCCCAATCGCGGTGACGGATCGGATGCCGGTACTGCTGGATCAGCAGCACCCTGCCCGCGCCGTCGAGAGCGAGCACGGCGACGGCGCCGGTGTGATCCACGTACTCGCGGATGATCTCGCCGTCGCCGTACGCGACATGATCGGAGCGCACGTCCCAGACCCAGCCCTTGTAGACGACGTCGCTGCTCACGACCTCGGGCTCGAAGGGCTCATCGCGCAGCGCGGACGTGCCGCCCTGGTTCTCAGTCATCGGCCGAAACGTCGAAGAGCTCGCTGGAACGGTGACGCTCGATCGCGGCGCCGATCAGCCCGCGGAACAGCGGGTGCGGTGCGGTCGGACGAGAGCGCAGCTCCGGGTGCGCCTGCGTGGCGATGTAGTACGGGTGAACGTCGCGGGGAAGCTCGACGTACTCCACGAGGGCGAGGGCGGGGTTCAGGCCGGAGAACACGAGCCCCGCATCGGACAGGCGGTCGCGGTACGTGTTGTTGACCTCGTAGCGGTGGCGGTGACGCTCGGATGCCTGCGCGGTGCCGTACAGCTCGCGCGCGAGCGTTCCTTCGCCCAGCTCCGCCTCGTAGAGCCCGAGGCGCATGGTGCCGCCGAGGTCGCCGCCGTCGAGGATCTCGACCTGCTCGGCCATCGTCGCGATGACGGGCTCCGAGGTCTCGGGGTCGAACTCGCTCGAGGAGGCACCGGCGATGCCTGCGACGTTGCGGCCGTACTCGATGACCATGCACTGCAGTCCGAGGCAGAGGCCGAGCGTCGGGATGCCCTGCTCGCGGGCGAACTTCAACGCGCCGAGCTTGCCCTCGATGCCGCGGATGCCGAACCCACCTGGCACGCAGATGCCGTCGACGTCGGACAGCGCCTTGGCCGCACCCTCCGGCGTCTCGCAGGAGTCGGACGGGATCCAGCGGATGCTGACGTGCGCCTCATGGGCGAACCCGCCGGCGCGCAGCGCCTCGGTGACCGAGAGGTAGGCGTCCGGCAGGTCGATGTACTTGCCGACCAGGCCGATCGTGACCTCGTGCTTCGGGTTGTGCACGGCCTGCAGGACCTTCTGCCAGCGCGACCAGTCGACCTCCGGTGCGGCCTTGGTGTCGAGTCCGAGCCTGCGCACGATGTAGGAGTCGAGGCCCTGGTCGTTCAGCGTCGACGGGATGTCGTAGATGCTGGGCAGGTCGACGGTGTTGATGACGCCTTCGACGTCGACGTCGCACATCAGCGCGATCTTGTTGCGGTTGCTCTCGCTCACAGGACGATCGCTGCGCAGCACCAGCGCGTCGGGCTGGATGCCGACCTGGCGGAGGGCCGCGACGGAGTGCTGCGTCGGCTTGGTCTTCTGCTCGCCGGAGGCCCCCATGAAGGGAACGAGCGAGACGTGCACGAAGAACACGCTGTCGCGGCCGAGCTCATGGCGCAGCTGGCGTGCCGATTCGAGGAACGGCTGCGACTCGATGTCGCCGACCGTGCCGCCGACCTCGGTGATGATGACGTCGGGACGCGGCTCCTCGGTCGCCTGCAGACGCATGCGGCGCTTGATCTCGTCTGTGATGTGCGGGATGACCTGCACGGTGTCTCCGAGGTACTCGCCGCGGCGCTCGCGCGCGATCACCTGCGAGTAGATCTGGCCGGTCGTCACGTTGGCGGCCTGCGACAGGTTGATGTCGAGGAAGCGCTCGTAGTGACCGATGTCGAGGTCGGTCTCCGCGCCGTCGTCGGTGACGAACACCTCACCGTGCTGGAACGGGTTCATGGTGCCGGGATCGACGTTCAGATACGGGTCGAGCTTCTGCATGACGACGCGCAATCCGCGTGCGGTGAGCAGGTTTCCCAGGCTGGCGGCTGTGAGCCCCTTGCCCAAAGACGAAACGACACCACCGGTCACGAAGATGTGCTTGGTCGTGTCGTTCTTGGGCCCCGCGTCAGAAGAGTTCATCACGGGCTTCGATCCTAACAGTTCGCTCAGACCGCAAGGCTGAGAAGTTCTCGGGCATGGGTGATCGCGGCATCCGAATCGGTGAGTCCCGACAGCAGCCGCGCCATCTCCGCTTCCCGGTCCTCCCCCTCCAGACGCCGCACGCTGGACGCGGTGACCGCGCCGTCATTGGCCTTCACGACGGAAAGGTGGTTGGAGGCGAAAGCTGCGACCTGGGCCAGGTGCGTGACCGCGATGACTTGGGATGTCTCTGCAAGCCGGGCGAGTCGCCGCCCCACTTCGATGGCCGCGGCGCCGCCTATTCCGGCATCCACCTCGTCGAAGACGAACGTCGGAACCGGGTCGGTACCGGCGATGACGACCTCGATCGCGAGCATCACGCGGGAGAGCTCTCCGCCCGACGCGCTCTTCGCGACGGAGCGGGGTTCGGCCCCGGGGTGCGGTGCCAGCAGGATCGCGACGTCGTCACGTCCGTGCGTGCTCTCGGCGCCCTCGCGGACCGCGACTTCGAGGCGGGCGTCCGGCATGGCCAGCGCATGCAGTTCGTCGGTCACTGCCGCGCCGAGGCGCGCTGCGGCCTCGGTGCGTGCGGCGGTGAGCGCAGCGGCGGCGTCGTCGAGCGCCTTCCGTGCGGCGTCGCGCTCGGCCTGCAGCCGCTCCAGACGATCATCGTCATCGTCGAGCTCTGCGAGCCTCGCGGATCCCGTCTGCCACAGTTCGAGCGCTTCATCGAGCGATCCGTGCGAACGGATCAGTGCGGTCAGCGCCGCTCGCCGCTCCTCGACAGCGGCGAGCTCATGGGGTCCTGTCTCGTCGAGGTCGGCGAGGTATGCGGAGAGCTGCCCCGCGAGGTCCGCGATGCGGTAGCCGACGTCGGCGATCCCTTCGGAGATCGCGATGAGCGCGGGATCCGTCGCCCGCTCGAGGTTGCGCCGCGCGTCGGCGATGAGTGCCGACGCGTCCGCGTCGCCCTCTTCGCTGGAGAGCGCGTTGTGCGCGAGGGATGCCGCGAGCCGGAGGTCTTCGGCGTTGGAGAGCCGCTCCGACCGCTCCGCGAGTGCGACGTCCTCCCCCGGCTCGGGGGCGGTCGCCTCGATCAGCGCGAGCGCTTCACGCAGCCGCTGCGCCTCGTCGGCCCGAAGATCGCGATTCTCGGCGATCTCGGCGATCTCGGCATCCAGCTCGCGCCAGCGGGTGAACGCCGCGCTGTACGCCTGCAGAGCGTCGGCGATCGGCGCCCCGCCGAAACGGTCCAGGGCGTCGCGCTGGGCCGCTGTCGAGCGAAGTCGCAGCTGTTCGGACTGTCCGTGCACGACGACGAGTTCGTCTGCGAGGGCGGACAGTACTCCGGCGGGTGCCGCGCGTCCGCCGACGCTGGCACGACTGCGCCCCTCTGCGCTCAGCGTGCGCGACACGTACAGCTCGCCGCGGCCGTCGTCGAGCGGCTCGAGGTCGCCGCCGGCATCCGAGACGATCTCGGCCACCGCACCCGACTCCGGCACGATCCAGACGCCTGCGACAGAGGCCTGCGCAGCGCCGGCGCGCACAGCACCGGAGTCCGCGCGCTGACCGAGCAGCAACCCCAGGCCGGTGACGACCATGGTCTTGCCCGCTCCGGTCTCGCCCGTTATCGCCGTGAAGCCGGGACCGAGCGGCAGCACGGCGTCAGCGATGACACCGAGTCCCTGCATCCGCATCTCCTCGATCACAGCGGCACCCCTCCGTCCTGTCCGCGCCAGCCGGCCACAGGCAGCTGGAACTTGCGCACCAGTCTCTCGGTGAAGGCGGTCGGGTGCAGCCGGGCGAGACGCACGGGACGCGATGAGCGTCGCGCGACCACACGCGCCCCGGGTGGGAGGTCATGCGAACGACGCCCGTCGCACCACAGGATGCCGGTCCCGGAGGTGCGCTCGAGCATCTCGATCGCCACCGACGCATCAGGGCTGACGACCAATGGCCGTGCGAACAGCGCGTGCGCCGACAGCGGGATCACCGCGATCGCCTCGACGCTGGGCCAGATCACCGGCCCGCCCGCGGAGAAGTTGTAGGCGGTGGAACCGGTGGGTGTGGAGATGACCATGCCGTCGCAGCCGAAGCTCGACAGCGGGCGGCCGTCGATCTCGACGACGACCTCGATCATGCGCTCTCGGCTGGCCTTCTCGACGGTCGCCTCGTTCAGGGCCCACGTCTCGAAGACGACGTTCCCCTCGGCGTCCTTGACGCGCACGGCGAGAGCCAGGCGCTCCTCGACCGCATAGTCTCGCTCGATGACGCGCTGCACTGCGTCGTCCATCGCATCGCGCTCGATCTCGGCGAGGAAGCCGACGTGCCCCATGTTGATGCCGAGCACTGGTGCGCTGTTCGTGCCGCGCACGAGTTCGGCCGCGCGAAGGATCGTGCCATCGCCGCCGAGCACGATGGCGAGCTCGAGGTCGTCGACCGCGACATCATCGCCCAGGGCGTCGACGTCGCTGAAGTCCCCGTCGACGGCGGACAGCTCAGCGCGGTCGTCGGGAGAGAGCACCGGCCGCGCGCCGGCATTGCGCAGAAGATCGATGACGCGACGGGCGGCGGCGACGGTGTCGTCCCGGCCGGCGTGGGCGACGACCAGGATGTTGCGCTCGTTCATCGTCCTCCAGCCAGTTCGTCGATCTGCTGTCTCCATTGTGTCGGATTGCTCCCACGACCGGGCGCCATGTGGACCAGGAATTCCGCGTTGCCGTGCGTGCCGAGGATCGGTGACGCCACGATCCCGAGCATGCCGAATCCGGCGTCCCATCCGTTCCAGACCACGCGGGCGACGGCATCCGCTCGTGTGGGCGGATCGGTGACCAGTCCCCCGCGGACGGCGGTGCGTCCGACCTCGAACTGCGGTTTGACGAGCAGGACGATGTCGGCGTCGGATGCCGCGACAGCGGCGACTGCGGGGAGGACGAGTTCGAGCGAGATGAACGAGAGGTCGCCCACGATCACGTCCGGTGCATCCTTCTCGCCGGTGGCCTCGCCGAGGCTCTCGCGGGTCATGTGCCGCACGTTGAACCCCTCGACGCCGACCACCGCAGGATCTGCCGCGATGGATGCAGCGAGCTGATCGTGTCCGACGTCGACGGCGAGCACCTTGCGGGCTCCGCGCTCACGAAGCACCTGGGTGAAGCCACCGGTCGACGCGCCCATGTCGAGCGCGAGGCGCCCGTCGATCGGCACCTGGAACGCGTCCAGAGCCGCGAGGAGCTTCTGCGCTCCCCTGCTGACGTAGTGGTCGCTCTCGGCGAGGGTGATGTCGGCGTCGTCGTTCACCGAGGTCGACGCCTTGATCACAGGGCGCCCGTCGACACTGACGACACCCGCCGCGATCAGCGTGGCCGCGTGCGAACGCGAGCGCGCGAGTCCTCTGGCTGCGAGAGCGGCGTCGAGGCGCGTCACCGGTCTCCCGACGGCGCCCTGTCGGCGGACTTGTCGCGGGTGTCGAGCTTGGTGCCGCTCTCGAGGCGGCGGAAGAGCTCATCGTGCAGGGTCGAGTACGCATCGGCACGGTCGGCCAGCGGCTGCCCCTCGATCAGGCGCAGTCGGCTCCACAGACCGTCGGTCGGCGTCGCAGTCGTCTCATCGCTCACGACTCCACTCTACGGCGCGGCTCCGACGCACCTGGTGAGGCACGGCGGGGAAGCACTCACGGACGGTGGAACGGGTCCTCGTAGAGCTTCTCAGGGACGCGGAGCACGAAGATGGGCGTGCCGGATTCCCAGATCGCCGTGGCGCCGGCGCGGACGAGATCGATCTGCCGCGCGCCCTCGGAGAGGATCTCGACGTCTCCGCCGACCACTCGCACGGATGCACCGTTCACGGTGACGGCTCCGTCCTTGCGCTCGGTCTGCGGGTACGCCTCATGCAACTCGCGGAGGTCACCGAGGATGTACGTCGGCCTGGATCCCTCGGGTGCCGCCAGCACGTGCTTGGGCCGATCGATTCCCGTGAGCACCAGTACCGAATCGATGCCGGCACGCACTGCGCCCATGATGTCGGTGTCCAGACGGTCACCGATGAACAGCGTCTTGGAGCCGCCGAACCGTGCGATGGCCTCTTCGAAGATCGGCACCTCGGGCTTGCCGGCCACGGTGGCCAGACGTCCCACTGCGGTGTGCACTGCCGAGACGAGAGTGCCGTTACCCGGCGCGACGCCGCGCTCGCGCGGGATGGTCCAGTCGCTGTTGGTGGCGATCCACGGGATGCCACCCTCTTCCTCCGGCACCTTCAGCGCGAAGGCGGCCTCGGCGAGGTCGGTCCAGGCGACCTCGGGCGAGAAGCCCTGCACGACGGCGTCCGGAGCGTCCTCTGCGCTGCGGGTGACCGTGTAGCCGGCCTTCTCCGCCTCGACGACGAGCCCTTCGCCCCCCACGATGAGCAGTGTGGCGGGTGCCGGGACCATGGACGCGAGCAGCCGCATGGCCGCTTGGGGACTGGTGACGACCTCGTTCGCCTCGACGGTCAGGCCGAGCGATGTGAGGTGCTCGGCGACGGAGGCGTCCGTGCGAGAGGCGTTGTTGGTGATGTAGCCCACACGACGGGTCTCGGCGACCCGGTTGAGGCTGTCGACGGCGTGCGGCAGCGCGCCGGGTCCGGCGTAGACGACGCCGTCGAGGTCAGCGAGGACGACGTCGACGCCGTCGAGCGGGCTCCGGCGCGATCGGGAGAACAGTCCCACTCAGGACTCCTCTTCCGGCAGCTCGCCCTCGACCAGTCCGTCTTCCACGAAGATCTCATCCTCGTCGGCATCGCCCATACCGAGTGCGTCGGCGGCGACGTCGGCCCGTTCCGCCCAGAACGCCGCTTCTTCGTCGCGGCCGAGGTCTTCCAGCACCGCAGCGTGCGCGGCGAACAGAGCGGGGCTCCACTCGAAGGCGCGGTCGGGATCGAGTTCGGGGATCTGCAGCTCGCCGAGGGCGAGTTCTGTGTCTCCGAGATCCAGGCGCGCACCGGACATGGCGATGGCGAGAGCGACGCGCACGGGAGTGGGAAGCTTCGCACGATCTGCAGCGCGACCGGTCTCGAGGGCTCGATCCGGTCGGCCGATCCCACGTTCGCTATCCACCATGAGCGCGATCTGGTCGTCCTTGCCGGAGATGCGCCGGTATGTTCGCAACTCGCGCAGCGCGAGGGCGAAGTCGCCGGTCGCGTAGGCAGTGATGCCGAGCGACTCCCTGACGATCGCGATGCGACCGGCCCGGCGGGATGCCGCGAGGGCGTGCTGATGAGCGAGGGCCGGATCTTCGTCGATGAGCTTGGCGGCCATCGCGAGATGTCGCGCGACCTCGTCGGCGTTCTCCTTGCTCAGTGTCTTCAGCTCGTTGCGCGCCGACGAGTGCAGATCGGCGGGCGTGACGTCCTCAGGGATCGCGGGATCATCGTGGCGCGGACGGTCATCGCTCTGGCGATCCGGTCGGTCGCGACCGGTGCCACCACGCTGCGGGAATCCACGTCCGCCGGAGCTGCGGTCATCCCGACGAGGTGCACTGTCGCGACCCTGGTAACCGCCTTCGCGCTTCTGGTAGCCGCCTTCACGGCGGTCGCCGTCGCGACGAGGGGCAGCACCGTCACGCCTGACGTAACCGCCCTCACGACGGGGAGCTGCTCCATCACGGCGCGGCGGCGCTCCATCGCGACGGGGAGCACCTGCGCCATCACGACGAGGGGCAGCACCGTCACGCTTGACGTATCCGCCTTCACGGCGGGGGCCACCGGCGCCATCACGACGCGGAGCACCCGCACCGTCACGGCGCGGAGCACCGTCGCGGCCTTGGTAGCCGCCCTCACGACGGGGGGCTCCACCGTCACGACGGGGGGCTCCACCATCGCGCTTCTGGTATCCGCCTTCACGGCGAGGGGCACCCGAGCCGTCCCGACGGGGTGCACCGTCTCGACGCGGTGCGCCGGCACCGCCGGAGGAAGCCGAGCGATCAGTGCGCGGAGGACGGCCCTGACGATCGTTTCGTCGGGCGCTGGAGTCGTCGTCGCGTCGCGGTCGACGCTCGTCCTCGTTCGGCATGATCTGATTCTCTCAACTTCCTGGTTAACGCAAAATGGCCACCCTGCGTTGGGTGGCCATTTTGTTTAGAAGAAGTTCGGCGGTGTCCTACTCTCCCACAGGGTCCCCCCTGCAGTACCATCGGCGCTGTGAGGCTTAGCTTCCGGGTTCGGAATGTGACCGGGCGTTTCCCTCACGCTATGGCCGCCGAAACACTATTGATGTTTCAAAAACCTAAAAGACACGCGTGAACGTGCTTGTTAGGGTTCTCGACCGTACATCGAGAACCACTCAGTGGACGCGTAGCACCAACAAAATCGGTGTGTTATCAAGTCATCGGCTTATTAGTACCAGTCAGCTGCACGCATTGCTGCGCTTCCACATCTGGCCTATCAACCCAGTAGTCTGGCTGGGAGCCTCTCACCCGAAGGTATGGAAGTCTCATCTTGAGGCCGGCTTCCCGCTTAGATGCTTTCAGCGGTTATCCATCCCGAACGTAGCTAATCAGCGGTGCTCCTGGCGGAACAACTGACACACCAGAGGTTCGTCCAACCCGGTCCTCTCGTACTAGGGTCAGATCCTCTCAAACTTCCTACGCGCGCAGCGGATAGGGACCGAACTGTCTCACGACGTTCTAAACCCAGCTCGCGTACCGCTTTAATGGGCGAACAGCCCAACCCTTGGGACCTACTCCAGCCCCAGGATGCGACGAGCCGACATCGAGGTGCCAAACCATGCCGTCGATATGGACTCTTGGGCAAGATCAGCCTGTTATCCCCGAGGTACCTTTTATCCGTTGAGCGACAGCGCTTCCACAAGCCACTGCCGGATCACTAGTCCCGACTTTCGTCCCTGCTCGACCTGTCAGTCTCACAGTCAAGCTCCCTTGTGCACTTACACTCGCCACCTGATTACCAACCAGGTTGAGGGAACCTTTGGGCGCCTCCGTTACTTTTTGGGAGGCAACCGCCCCAGTTAAACTACCCACCATGCACTGTCCCTGAACCGGATCACGGTTCGAAGTTAGATATCCAGAGTGACCAGAGTGGTATTTCAACAATGACTCCACCATAACTGGCGTCATGGCTTCACAGTCTCCCACCTATCCTACACAAGCCACACCGAACACCAATACAAAGCTGTAGTAAAGGTCACGGGGTCTTTCCGTCCTGCTGCGCGTAACGAGCATCTTTACTCGTAATGCAATTTCGCCGAGTTCGCGGTTGAGACAGTTGGGAAGTCGTTACGCCATTCGTGCAGGTCGGAACTTACCCGACAAGGAATTTCGCTACCTTAGGATGGTTATAGTTACCACCGCCGTTTACTGGGGCTTAAATTCTCAGCTTCGCCTTGCGGCTAACCGGTCCTCTTAACCTTCCAGCACCGGGCAGGCGTCAGTCCGTATACATCGTCTTGCGACTTGGCACGGACCTGTGTTTTTAGTAAACAGTCGCTACCCACTAGTCTCTGCGGCCACCACACCCTTTTCGGAGCAAGTCCGTATAAGTGGATGGCCCCCCTTCTCCCGAAGTTACGGGGGCATTTTGCCGAGTTCCTTAACCACGATTCTCTCGATCTCCTTGGTATTCTCTACCTGACCACCTGAGTCGGTTTGGGGTACGGGCGGCTAGAACCTCGCGTCGATGCTTTTCTTGGCAGCATAGGATCATCCACTTTTTATCCGCATCATGTCTCAGCCTATGTGAGTCGCGGATTTGCCTACGACTCGGCCTACACACTTGCACCAGGACTACCATCGCCTGGCTTGGACTACCTTCCTGCGTCACACCTGTTAATACGCTAACCGCACCAGCATGGGGTCGTACGCTAGGCCTCACCCCATCACCCCGAAGGGATCCGGTCATGAGGATTCAGATACTTAGCACCACTGGATTAGCTTGGGCGGTTCTTCGCCGGTACGGGAATATCAACCCGTTGTCCATCGACTACGCCTGTCGGCCTCGCCTTAGGTCCCGACTTACCCAGGGAAGATTAGCTTGACCCTGGAACCCTTGGTCTTTCGGAGGACGTGTTTCTCACACGTCTTTCGCTACTCATGCCTGCATTCTCACTCGTGTAGCCTCCACGGCTGGATCACTCCGCCGCTTCGCTGGCCACACGACGCTCTCCTACCCATCAACACGGCTGGACCACGAAGGCCTACCAATAATGTCAATGCCACAACTTCGGTGGCGTGCTTGAGCCCCGTTACATTGTCGGCGCGGAATCACTTGACCAGTGAGCTATTACGCACTCTTTCAAGGGTGGCTGCTTCTAAGCCAACCTCCTGGTTGTCACAGCAACTCCACATCCTTTCCCACTTAGCACGCGCTTAGGGACCTTAGTTGGTGGTCTGGGTTGTTTCCCTCTCGACTATGAAGCTTATCCCCCACAGTCTCACTGCTGCGCTCTCACTTACCGGCATTCGGAGTTTGGCTGACGTCAGTAACCTTGTAGGGCCCATCGGCCATCCAGTAGCTCTACCTCCGGCAAGAAACACGCAACGCTGCACCTAAATGCATTTCGGAGAGAACCAGCTATCACGAAGTTTGATTGGCCTTTCACCCCTATCCACAGCTCATCCCCTCAGTTTTCAACCTAAGTGGGTTCGGTCCTCCACGTGCTCTTACACACGCTTCAACCTGGCCATGGATAGATCACTTCGCTTCGGGTCTAGGACATGCGACTGAATCGCCCTATTCAGACTCGCTTTCGCTACGGCTACCCCACACGGGTTAACCTCGCCACATATCGCTAACTCGCAGGCTCATTCTTCAAAAGGCACGCTGTCACCCCTACTAAGGAGGCTCCAACGGTTTGTAAGCAAACGGTTTCAGGTACTATTTCACTCCCCTCCCGGGGTACTTTTCACCTTTCCCTCACGGTACTTGTCCGCTATCGGTCATCTGGAAGTATTTAGGCTTATCAGGTGGTCCTGACAGATTCACACGGGATTTCTCGGGCCCCGTGCTACTTGGGATACTCTCCACGCCAGAACACGCATTTCGACTACGGGGTTGGCACCCTCTATGACCGGCCTTTCAAGACCGTTCGTCTATACGCTTCTGTAACGTCGCCACCTCGGCAGAGATGACAGGTGAGTCCCACAACCCCGAATATGCAACTCCTGCCGGATATCACACACACTCGGTTTAGCCTGATCCGGTTTCGCTCGCCACTACTAACGGAATCGCGGTTGCTTTCTCTTCCTGTGGGTACTGAGATGTTTCACTTCCCCACGTTCCCTCTACCCGCCCTATATATTCAGGCGGGAGTCACTAGGTCGGCACGCCGCCCAGCGGGGTTTCCCCATTCGGACACCCTCGGATCAAAACTTGCTTATCAGTTCCCCGAGGCTTATCGCAGATTGCTACGTCCTTCTTCGGCTCCAGATGCCAAGGCATCCACCGTTTGCTCTTAAAGACTTGAAATCACATGAGATTGAATCAAAACTCGACCCACACCCGAAGGTGTGTGTCTGAAATTGACTAATGATCTTTAAGATCATCTTGTGCAACCGATCCGAAGATCAGCTGCAAGATGCTCGCGTCCACTGTGTAGTTCTCAAAGTACGGGCGGTACCCCTCCCCACAACCAGCCAAAACCGGAAACAGGAAAAGGTCCAGAGGTACAGTCCCGACCAAACGATCGGTTCCGGTCCCTCAGGACCCAACAGCGTGCAGACACCCTTCCCTCAAGGACCCCGTTCCAGTAGCCGAAGCCACGTACTAAGAATCACTCTCGATCCGAATGCCATGTCAAATGTTCCACCCATGAGCTCCCAGCAGAAACGTATGTTCTGATCTGGGCTCTGTCACACCCGAAGATGTGCAGTTGCTCCTTAGAAAGGAGGTGATCCAGCCGCACCTTCCGGTACGGCTACCTTGTTACGACTTAGTCCTAATTACCGATCCCACCTTCGACAGCTCCCTCCCCGAGGGGTTAGGCCACCGGCTTCAGGTGTTACCGACTTTCATGACTTGACGGGCGGTGTGTACAAGACCCGGGAACGTATTCACCGCAGCGTTGCTGATCTGCGATTACTAGCGACTCCGACTTCATGAGGTCGAGTTGCAGACCTCAATCCGAACTGGGACCGGCTTTTTGGGATTCGCTCCACCTCACGGTATTGCAGCCCATTGTACCGGCCATTGTAGCATGCGTGAAGCCCAAGACATAAGGGGCATGATGATTTGACGTCATCCCCACCTTCCTCCGAGTTGACCCCGGCAGTATCCCATGAGTTCCCACCATTACGTGCTGGCAACATAGAACGAGGGTTGCGC
>NZ_JBLVOB010000007.1:0-32656 GCF_053543555.1 Microbacterium xerophyticum
GGGCTGTGGGTACCGTGACGACCGAAGACGACATTCACATGCATTCGATGGTCGACGTCTGCGCTCTGTTCGGCAAGAACGTCGAGCACTGGCAACGCGGAGTCATCCCTCTGACGGACACTCACCGCGTCTGGATGCCGGGTCTCACGCAAGAGGGTCTGACGTCCCTAAATGACTGGAAGAACACTCTCAGCCGAGACGAGCTGACCATTGTGGAAGAGCAGCTCAAGACCGGGTCATACAGATACGACCCGACGGTGAAGAGCATCGTCTTCGCCAAGTTCAAAGATCCGGTGTTCCTTGACCAGTACTACCGGTTCCTCGGAGTATTCGAGATCACCGCCATCGAAGAACTCGCGGAAAAGAAACGCGTCACGTACACCCGGGTGTCTACGGACGTGGACCTCGCCGCCCACGGTTGATACGCCTGCGCGGCCCGCCTGGCAGCGAGGAACGTTCGCGTGGCGCCGATCAGTCAGTGGAGAATGTGCGCGAACCGACGCGGGCCGAGCGATGCGACCGTACCCCCGCGCTAGACCAGCGCTGAGCGGATCGACTTCACCTGTTCGTCAGCTGCGTCACTCGACACTCAACGCCCGAGGAACTGCCCAGGAGCTACGCGTTCAGCCACGAGACGTGCATCTGCGCCGGGTCTGGCGACTGGTGCAGTTGACTGGTGAGGATCGCGGCCTGCGCGTCTCGGAGGCTGCAGATGTAGTCCACGACGGCGATGGCCACCTCGTCGCGTGCGACGGGGTCGTCGTCCGTGTCAGTGCCGCCATCCCCATTCTCAGCGGTGATGTGCGCCGCCGTAACCTCGAGCGCACCGACAAGGTACTCGCGTAGTCGGGCCGGCAGCTGCCGATGTGCGGACGGGTACGGGTCTCCGGCAGCATCCTGCAGCCACCGGCCGCACATCTCGAGTCCGAAGCAGGACGCGCCTACCTGGCCGAGGCCTACACCGGCTGGCCTCATAACGACTGAGAATCCGGGGTGAGGGGGCGGCCATGCCGGCCGTTCCCTCACCTCAGGACGGAAAACGGAGGACGGGCTTGACCGTCTCGCCCGACCGAATCGACGCCGCAGCCTCGTTGATCTCCGAGAACTCGAAAGTGCGGATGAGCCGATGAAGTGGCATACGGCCCTGTTGCACGAGGGCGACGAGCGCGGGGAGAAATACCTGCGGGTTGGAATCCCCCTCGGTCACGCCCACGTAACGTCGACCGTTGAGCATGTGGTTCACGTCCAGGGCGACCGTCGTGCCGGGGGCCGGAGCGCCGATGGAGATGATCACCCCCGAGGCTGCGACGACGCGAGCGGCGCTTTCGAGGACCGACACGACGCCGGTCGCGTCGATCGCAGCGTCCGCACCGCGTCCCTCTGTCAGGCGGCCGATGATGTCGGCGACGTCCTCGCGCGAAGAGTCGATGACCAGCGTCGCTCCGAGCTCCGATGCAAGAGCGAGCCTCGACGGCACAATGTCGACGACCACGATCTCGGCGACGGGGCTCAGCGCAGCCGCCATCACCGCGGAGAGGCCGACCGCCCCGGCCCCGTAGATGACAAGCGTCGTCCCGGGCTCCGGCCGCAGCACGTTGAAGACAGCACCCGCTCCGGTCTGCACTCCGCACCCAAGCGGGGCGAGGAGCTCGAGATCGGCGTCGTCCGGGACTTTGCTCACCCCGCGCTCATCGGCGAGCGCGTAGGTGGCGAAGGACGACTGAGCGAAGAAGTGGGCGTTGAGCTCGTCCTCGCCCCGGCGTAACGTCGTGGAGCCGTCCGTGCGCCGCCCGCCGAGCAAGTTCATCGACAGGAACGAGTCGCAGTAGGCGGGGTGCGCGCTCAGACAGCTTCGACATGTCCCGCAGCTGCTGAAGGTCATCAGCACCTTGTCACCGGGCCGGACTGAGGTGACTGCCGACCCCACAGCTTCGACGATCCCCGCGCCCTCGTGCCCCACCACCCCGGGCAGGGGGAACGGTATGCCCCCGTGCTGCACATGGATGTCGGTGCCGCAGACGCCCGCTGCTGCGACGCGCACGAGTACCTCATGAGGCTGCGGGTCGTCGAGTACGACCTGCTGAATGCTGAACTCGCTGCCTACGCCGTCGAGTACGGCCGCATCGATTGTCCTGCCCATCGTCATCTCCTTCGTCAAGTGTCCTTCGGGCGCGGTCAGAACGGGTATCGCGCGATGTCGGACTGCATGGTCACCCACTGGGTCTCGGTGAACGCCTCGATGTTGGCCTCATGCCCACCGAATCGCGCTCCCGTTCCGGAGTAACCCACCCCGCCGAACGGAGCCTGTGCCTCATCGTCCACGGTCTGGTCGTTGATGTGCACGATGCCGCTCGGAAGCCGCTCGGACAGTTCGAACGCTCGCATTGCATCCGGAGCTAGGATTCCGAGAGACAGCCCGTATTCGCTGCTGGTCACGAGTTCCACTAGCTCGTCGATCGACGAGAACCGGGTGACGGGCGCGACAGGACCGAAGATCTCGCGCTGGAAAGCCGCGTGATCGGAGGTGACGTCGGCGAGGACGGTCGCCTGGTAGAACAGGCGATCGTATTCGCCGCCGGCCACGAGACGCGCCCCGGCGTCGATGGACTCCGTGACGATCGCGTGCACCTTGTCGCGCTGGCGCTCGTCGATGATCGGTCCGAGTGGCACACCAGTGCTGGGGTCGCCTGCAGGCAATGCGCGAGCCTTCTCGGCGAGGATGCTCACGTACTCGTCGTAAACATTGGTGTGCACCAGGTGACGTCCGGTGGTCATGCAGATCTGACCCTGATGCAGGAACGACCCCCAGGCGCCCGCCGATGCCGCCGCGGCGACATCAACGCCGTCCATCACGACGAGCGCATTGTTTCCGCCGAGCTCGAGATGTACACGCTTGAGAAGTTCGCCACCGCGCCTGCCGATGATCCGCCCGGCTTCGGTGGAGCCCGTGAACGAGATTACCGGAATAACGGGGTGGTCCACGAGAGCGGAGCCGACCTCGACGCCGCCGGGAAGGACCGAGAACACGCCTGCGGGCACTCCTGCCTCCTCGAGCGCCGCAGCGAAGAACAGTCCGCCGCTCACAGCGGTCCGAGGGTCGGGCTTGAGGATGACCGCGTTGCCGAGTGCGAGTGCCGGAGCGATCGAACGCGCTGACAGGATGCCGGGGAAGTTGAACGGTGAGATGATCCCGACCACCCCGACCGGGCGCCGCCGGCTCATGCTCAGGCGGGGCTTCGCGCTGCGCAGCAGCTGCCCGTACGGCATCATCGCGGTGGCCGATGCGAGATAGAACTCAGCGGCGACGAGGCCTGCCTCGAACCCGGCCTTCCCCTGCCCTGATCCTGCCTCGGTGATGAGCCACTCCGCCAGCACGGAGGAGTTCCGATCGATCACGTCGCCCGCACGACGAAGGATCGCAGAGCGCTCCTCTGCGGGCTTCGCCGCCCACTCGCGCTGCGCCTCGACGGCCTTGGTTACCGTGTCATCGAGGTCGGCCGTACTGGCCACTCCGTAGGAGGCCAGGATCTCGCCTGTAGAGGGGGAACGGACGTCCGCGGTGGAGGACCCGAGAGTCCACTCTCCGTCGAAGTACCGGCCCTGCCACGTTGCTGTCTCGAAGAACGTCATCGTCACTCCTCCGACGTCCACCGTGGACGTCGTTCATCGTCGGTTTTGAAGGCGATCTCGTGCCGCCACGGCCGACGATACCCAGGGCCACCATCGGGCACCTGACGTTTCGTGCAGACGTGGATCCTCCGGTTTGCGCGTCACCGGCGCCCGGTAGCCGCCGCTCCGTCAAACAGTGACTGGCCGGTCGCTGATAGATCCGCCCGGTGCCCGATCGGGAAGAGGCGGATATGCCACCGATGCTCGATCGCTCCCCACACTCCTCGGGGAAGGTACAGGGTGATGACGACCGCGAGCGCTCCCAGAATCACGAGATACCACAAGCCGAGCTGACTGAGATACAGGTCCAGGAAGAAGTAGATGAGCGCACCAACTATCGGCCCCTCAATCGTGCCGATGCCACCGATCAGGACCATGAATATCATGAACGCGGAGTAGTTGACGCTAAAGATCACGTTCGGAGAAGCGACGCCCAGCGCCTGGATGCAGATGATGGCTCCGGCACCGGCGGCGCCCCCGGCGGCGAGCACGAATACGAGTCGCTTCGCCCGGTCAACCTTCACCCCCATCGCCTCCGCGGCGACTTCGTTGTCACGGATGCTCTGCAGGGCAAGCCCCTGCCTGCCGCGGAGGAGATAGTACGTGAGTGCGACGAAGAACACCGCGAACGCGAGCGCGGTCCAGTAGGTGAACAGGTTCCGATAGATCGGATCGGGCGTGATCGACGTAATGCTGCGGCCCCGACCAAGGCCGAGGGAGTCGACACGGATCACGAGCTGGCGCACGACTTCGGCAATGACCCAGGTTCCGATGGCGAAGTAACCCCCGCGCAGTCGGAACGCGAGGAACGAAATCGGAAAGGCAATGGCGGCCACCACGATCGAAACGATGACCGCGCTGAGGTAGGCATCGATGCCGAGGTCGTTGAAGACGAACACACCGTATGCGCCGAGGCCGATGTAGGCCTGCTGTCCCACCGACACCATGCCGGCGTACCCAGCCAGCAGGTTCCAGGTCGTGGCAAGGACGATCAGATAGAAGAGCTTGATCCACAGCGAGGTGACGCTCGTGGGCAAGACATACGGCGCCGTCGCGAGAAGCAGCACCACAATCGCCACCACCACCCCGACGATCGTCGCCCGTCGCTGGAAGCGGTCCACCCTCACGCCGCTCAGCCGATTCTCGAGCACGGTCATGCCGCCACCTTCCCTCTGATGATTCCTGACGGACGCACGACGAGCACAGCCAAGAAGACGAGATTGCCTACCAGTAGCGGAAGCTCGGGACTGATCTGACCGGCGAGGGACTGCGCGACGCCGAGCACGACCCCGCCCAGGAGCGTTCCCCACAGAGATCCGAGCCCGCCGATGATCACCGTCTCGAAGGCGAACAGGACCGCGATCTGCCCATCGAGCGGAGTAATCCCTCCCTGCCGGATACCGAGGAACACCCCGGCGAGGCCCGCCAGAACGAAAGCGATCCCCATTGCCGTCGCGTAGACGGTCCGGTAGTTCACGCCCATGAGGCGCAGGGTCTCGGGGTCATCTGCGGCCGCTCTCATGTTGCGACCGAGCGGAGTCTTGCCGAGGAACAGCTGCAGTGCGACGATCAGCACGATCGCGACGATCATCGTGATCAGCGGGAGGATCCCGATGCTGATCCCGCCAAGCGAAATGCTGGCCACGGAAAGGTCTCCGGTAGGAAGCAGCTGCTTGTTCGTAGTGAATACACCGACCAGCGCATTCGGGATGATCACGGACAGACCGAAAGCGACGACGAGCGGAGAAAGCTCGTTGATCCGCAAAGCGCGCTGGAATAAGAAGAACTGCGCCGCGTACCCGAACGCGAACATGACGGGCATCACGATGAGCATGCTCAACCACACGTCGATGCCGAGGGCCGACATGTTCACCACGGCGAGGTATGCCGCCAGGATCATGACCTGGCCATGGGCGAGGTTGACAACCCTCAGGATCCCGAATGCCAGGGAAAGGCCGAGGGCCGACATCGCGAACAGTCCGCCGAGCAGGACGCCCTGGACGAGCGCATTGAGGAAATTCATGCCCCCGCTCCTTCCACTGATCCGTCGCCCGCCCGTTCGGGACTGTGCCCGAAGTAGGCGTCCGTGATCTCCTCGCGACCGAGGGAACCTGCATCGCCCTCGAGGACGTTCCGTCCCTCGAGCATGCAGATCACATGATCGGCGAATCCCAGAGCACGAGTCAGGTCCTGCTCCACCAAGATCACCCCGAGCCCCGTCTGTCTGAGACCGCCCAGCGACTGATAAATGTCATCAACCACGATCGGCGCAAGACCAAGGGACACCTCGTCGAGCAGCAGCACGAGCGGGTTGGCCATCAGCGCGCGCGCGATCGCAACCGCCTGCTGCTGACCGCCGGAGAGGCGCGACGCGTTCCGAGTCAGCAGCGGCCCGAGCAGAGGGAGAGCATCGAGGACCGTATCGAGCGTCCACTCTCCGGTTCGTCTGGTCGACGCACCGATCAACAGGTTCTCGCGCACGGTGAGGCTGGGAAACAGCCTCCGCCCTTCGGGCACCAAGGCGATCCCCCGTTTGGCGCGTCGAAAGTCGGACTCGCCCGTCACATCATCTCCGTCTAGGAAGATCCGTCCGGTCCACGGTCGATGCGCGCCCGCGATGGTGCGCAACAGCGTCGACTTCCCGGCGCCATTCGCGCCCACGAGCGCGAGCACCTCACCGGCCTGTAGGTCGATCGACATCGCGTTGACGGCCCGCGCGTCACCGTATCCGGTCGTGACGTCCTCGACTGAGAGAAGGCTCATGCGACGCTCCCGACATATACCTCGAGCACCGCTGGGCTGCGCATCACGGCGGATGGTTCACCGTCAGCCACGACGGTGCCCGAAGCCAGGCACAGCAGGCGACTGACCACAGCCGTGAGCGCGTGCACCACATGCTCGATCCAGACGATGGTGATGCCGGAGTCACGAAGCGCACTGATCGTCTCGATCAGACTGTCGCACTCTGCGTCCGTCAGCCCGCCTGCGATCTCATCGAGCAGAAGCAGGGATGGATCCGTTGCGAAGGCGCGAGCCAGTTCGAGCCTTTTCCTGCCCAGAAGTGGCAGCTGCCCCGCAGGGGTATTCGCGACCTCGAGGAGGTGCGCCATCTCCAATGCTTCCAGCGCTTTCTGCTCGGCGGCGCGCCCTCGAAGGCGTGCTCCGTAAGTGGCACCCGCGAGCGCGTTCTCGAAGACTGTGAGATGGGTGAACGGGCGCGGAACCTGGAAGGAGCGACCAATACCGAGACGCGTTCGCTGCTCTGTCGGCAGGCGGGTGACATCTGCCCCGGCGAAGTGCACGCGACCGGCGGAGACCTTCTCCGTCCCGCCGATCACGCTGAGCAGGGTGGACTTGCCTGCCCCGTTCGGGCCGACGATTCCCAGCGCTTGCCCCTCCGGAACCGAGAAGCTCACGCTCTCAAGCACACGCAGGCTGCCGTACGACTTCTCTACGGCGTCCAACTCGAGAATGTTATTCACGGGGCGCACCTCCAAGTCCGATGCCGCATATCAGTTGATCGGTTCAAGCGCGCGGTCGACCGGGATGTCAGGGAAGCTCGTGTTGTCCACGACCACCCATTCCCAGTCACCTGCGTCGGTCTTCTGCCATTGGCCGACTGCGGTCGGGATCGTGGCAACCCCTGGGAATGGTCCGTCGGTGAAGTCGATCTGGCCCGCGAGGGTCATCATGTTCAACTCATCGAAGGCGGCATCGACAGCCGTCTTGTCCTTCGGATCACCTGCCGAAACAAGCGCGGCCTCGAGCAACTCAAACAGCGCCTCGTTCTGTGGTGTCGCCTGGTTCCAAGTGAGGCCCTCACCCTCGGGGCTCGCGGCGAAAGCATCGATCCACTCCTGCGGGGTCGTACCATCGAAGCTCGACTCGTAGGGGAAGGTCGGCCCCCACCACGTGGTGAACGCTAGCCCCTCTCCGAGATCGTTCGGAATAGAAGGCACAGTCTCAGGGAAGAACAGCGCCTTTCCGATCGTGGCCACCTTAGGACGGAATCCCTGCTGCGCTGCCTGGGTCCAGAACGCGACGAGGTCGGGCGGCGTAGGCACACCTGCAATGATTTCCACCCCCTCGGCCTTGAACTTCGAGATGATCGAGGTGAAGTCCTGAGTGCCGTTTTCATATGCCCCCGGGTCGACGATTGTGTACCCGAGCTTCTCGGCGAACGGGGTGTAGCCGTTCACGGGATCGCGGAAGGCGCCGCCGTCCGCATCGTTCGGCCAGAGCACACCGACCTTCTTGTTCGTGTCGACCTGCTCCCACGCCGGCGGGGGCGTCGCCGAACCCTTCGATTCCGAAGAAGAAGTGGTGCGACCACTCCATCGGCTTGTCCTCGCTGAATCCGCCGCCGAACACGACGGCCTGCCAAGGGGCGATTGCCGTGAGGCAGGGCGTGGCATTCGCCTCGCACTGAGCGATCACGGGATTGACCGTCTCGGGCGTCGACGTCGCGAGAACGACGTCCACGCCATCCTGTGTGATGAGTTGCTGCGCGAGTTCTCCTGCCTTCGCTGGGTCGGACCCAGAGTCCCTATCGAGGATTTCGACCTCGTAGGTGGTACCGCCCACCTCAAGCCCGTCGGCGAAGTGATCCCGGATGTAACTCAGCAGGAACGCGTCACCGTCCGAGAACCCGGCGTAGGCACCCGTAGCGGGGTGAATGTATCCGATCTTGATCGTGCCGCCGTCCCCTGACGATTCCCCTGAGCCGGCTGGTGTGCAGCCGACGAGGACCAGAGCGCCCGCTGCGGCGACGGCACCTGCTACGACAAGCCGGTCGGCCAGCCGCTTTCGGCGGTCTGCGGGACCGATGACATGTGCGTGCATGCCTGCTCGCTCACCGGGCAGGGACGTTTCTCTACCGAAGAACACCATTGTTACCTCCGAAGGCCAGGCCTTTCGGACCGGCTGGCTGTGTACATCGACGCGGACGGGACACCGCGTTGGTGTGACGTTATTCCGGAGGGAACGCCCGCACCTGACGTTTTGTGCAGCAGTTCGCGGCCGGGACGATTCGCCCTACGCGCTCGCCACCGTCTGACCTCGGGCCTCGAGTCGGGCCTCGAGTCGGGCCTCGCGTAGCAGGGTTCAGGAGCGCGTCGCGGGGCTTAGCTACGAGCCCGCGGAGGATTCTCGGAATTCCCTCGGGTTGATGCCGTACTTCCGGCGGAAGGCGCGGGCAAAGGTGGTCGCATCACTGAAGCCCGATCGCTCGCAGGCCTCCGTCACACCGATGGCGCGCTGATCATCATCGCGCAGGAGGGCCGCCGCGTGCTCTAGTCTGCGAGAGCGGATCCGCTCCGCGGGACTCTCGCCCGCCTCATCAAACAGCTGATACAGGCGACGGCGCGACAAGAAGTGCTCAGCGGCGAGGGTGTCGACGGTCAGGTGCGGCGAGGTGAAGTTGCGCTCGACGTGATCTCGGATGGTCTCGAGCAGCCCTCGAGCCGTTCGCGGCATGGTCGGGCCTGTCGCGTACGAACCACGGATCAGAGTCTCAGCGAGGTCCATGGACACATCGGCTGCGCCCAGGTCGGTAGCGGCGGACGCGCGTTCGACGTAGTCGAACAAGAGGCGCCCCGCCGACGAGGAGGGGATGAGCAATCGATGGCAGGCATCGTCGATCATCTCGGCCGGAAGCCGAAGCGCCCGTCGGGACACCTGAATGATCAGCTGACGTTGCCTGGGGCGGGAGTAGTCCTGACGGTACGGCCGGTCGGTCGCGTACATCGTGACGGAGCCAGCATTCACGGGGACGCTGCGCCCTTCCTGAACGATTCGACCCACCGAGTTCTCCTGGAGAGATAGATGCAGATTGTCGGTGTCTGCTCGAGCCGCCGATCGCGCCGATCGTTCCACTGTCGTGCCGTCGGTCTCCAGGCGTGAAACAGATATCGACGGCCCCAGTTGATTGTGCTCCATCCGGCCGTGGAAGGCTGGAGCGAACGATTGACAAGCGAGCGGTATGAAGCAACTCGAGACGATGTCTTGCCATTCGTCCGCGCTAGCCGCCTCGTAGACAACCACGGCTCTCCTTAGTGGGCTTCGCTACCCAGTAATGAGGAATCTAGGTCGGCAGAACGGCGTTGTCAACGCACCCGGAGGTGCGTGACGCATCTGCGCACCATAGAAAGCCAGTAGCTTCTACCGCCCATCACCGCATCGCACCGACAACGAATGGCAACTTTGGGTCCGCACTCACGCGTTGGGGGACCCTAACCTTGCAGTTCGCGCAACAGCGATAGCCGCGATCCGGAGGTGTGCGTCCCTGGGCGCGGCTTTCCTTCGAGTCCTATCACGGGTTCTCGCGCAGGTAGGTTTCGAGTTTGCGCGGTGCGGTTCCTGTGATCGCGTGGACGGCGGTGCTGACAGGGGCCAGGTCGTTGCTCGCGATCGCGGTGTAGGTGCTGACCCAGGCATCCACCTGCCAGTCGGGTGCACCGTAGCTGGCACGGGAGGCGTAGGCCTCCTCGAGGGTCTCGTCATGAAAGGTAATACTGCGGCTCCGGACGCGGCTAATGGTCTCGGCAACCTCGGCCAAAGTGAGCGCCTCGGGTCCCGTGATGTCGTAGGTGAGACCGGCGTGGGGACGAGGAGCGGCAAGGACAGCGGCGGCGGCAGCGGCGACATCGGCACGGGAGACAATGGCGACGCGGCCGTCGCCGGCGGGCCCTCGGATGACGCCGTCGTCACCGACGAGGGCTTCCATGAAGTCGATGTAGAAGCTGTCGCGCAGGAACGTCCAGTTCATGCCAGAGGCCTTGATGTGCTCCTCGGTCGCAAAGTGGTCCCGACCAAGAGTGAAGATCGCGTCGGGCGCTGCGGCGGCGAACGAAGTGTAGACGACGTGCTGCACGCCCGCCTCAGCGGCTGTATCGATAAAGGCGCGGTGCTGGTCGAGGCGCTCGGCGCTCTCGGATGCGGAGACCATGAACAGAGTTTCGACACCACGGAGAGCGCCGCGGGCGGCTGCATGGTCGGTGTAGCTGAACTGGTGCACCGTGCTGTCAGGTAGTTGCGGTGCCTTCGCGGGGGTGCGGACGAGCAAACGCTGGGCGATGCCGCGGGCGGCGAGGTCACGGCAGACGAGCCCGCCAAGGACGCCGGTGGCGCCAGTGACAGCGATGGGAATAGTGGTGGTCATGAGGGAGTCCTTCCGGTGGCAATGATGTGCTGGATGAGTTCGGCGGCGTCGCCGTGGAGAGAGGCTGCATTCTCCGCGAGCGACGCAGGCACGCCGGAGTGGTCGCGGTTGATGCGAATGAGCCGCGTGTCCGGGAGGTGAGCCGCGATCCGTTCGATAGGCCAGCGAATGACGCCGGGGGTGTTGAAGCCCGCACCGATCTCAATGATCGCCGTCGTGTGCTGTCCCTCGATGCCTTCGCGCATCCACTGGTTGAGGCGTTCGAGTTGCGGTTGAAAGTGGTCGTTGATGTACCAGGCGCCTGCGTAGACGTTGAGAAACACGTCACCTCCGCAGTTCCGGCAGACCGGGATCGCTGCCTCGGATGTCTGGCCGGTGGCGGGGTCGTAGTCCCGGAGCGCTGATTCGATGATTGGCCGCGCATCCCAGACTTGGCGTGTGCAGGGCGTGAGGCATTGGTAGAGGGCGTAGTCGCCTTGTGGGGTGTAAACGCGGTCGCGGTCGAAGCCGTTGCGGGTGAAGAGGGCATCGACGTTAGAGGACATCACGAAGTACTCGCGATCTCCGACCATGGTGCGCAGCTTCTGATACAGAGGGTTGGGTTCGATGCCGAGACGGATGTCGTTTACATGCACCGGCCAATAGCCCCAGAGATGTCGCGGTGGCAACGGATGGCCTATGAGTTCGTACCGAGCGGTGAATCCTGCGCTCGCGAGTGCGGGAAACAGCTCGCCGAATCGGCCGGTATCTCCGTAGTCATATCCGGCGGCGGCGGAGAGCCCGGCACCGGCGCCGATCAGGATGCGGTCCGCCTTTCTGATCCAGTCGAGAGCGTCGCTGAAAGAGCCTTCGCCTGCAACGTGCTCGGGCAATCTTTGTGCGTGGCTCATCGGCGGATCACTTCCTCGAGTGCGCTGCGGTAGGTGCGCTCGTCGACGTCGGCGAAGAGGCTGATGATGACGCGCAGTTCAGAGTGCGGGTGTGCGGCGAACCATGTCGCGATGGTATCGAGGCAGATCCGGGCGGCCGGCTCTTTGGGAAACCCGAACACGCCAGTCGAGACGCTGCACAAGCCTACTGTTCGTATGCCCGCGGCCTCGGCGGTGTCGAGAGTGCTGCGGTAGCTGCTCGCCAACGCGTCCCGGTGTTCGGCATTCAGTCCATCTCGGACGATTGGGCCAACCGTGTGGATGACGTGCGATGCGGGCAGTGCGTACCCGCCGGTCAGAGTCGCCGCGCCTGTCGGTTCGAGGTGGCCCTGCTCGCGCATATGCGCGGCACACTCCGCACGCAGGCGAGGTCCGGCGGCGGCGTGGATGGCGTTGTCGATGCAGGCGTGACCGGGCTGAAAGCATCCCAGCATCTGGGCGTTGGCGGCGTTGACTATGGCGTCGGCGCGAAGCCGTGTCAGATCTCCGCGCCACAGCGCGATCCGGTCCGCCGGGAACCCGTCAGCAACGAAGCGTTCATCGGCCAACGTCGGCAACGTCGTCGCCTCGATCTGCCCACGCGAATCGCGTTCAGATCGTAACTGGGTTTCGAGTGCGTCGAGCACTTCAGCGGGCACAGGCCGGGCGGGGCGGACCGTCAGGAGGGCGGCAAGCAGTCGCCGCCGTTCGGCGTCGTCGACGTGTGCCAGAACTCGCGCGGCTTCGGCAGGGTCAAGGACGTCGCCGGCGAAATACTCCAGCAACGGCGTGAGGGTCGGGGCACTCATGCCGCGGCGAATCGGTCGCGTGATTCCAGAATTGTGGTCATGTGATCCTTTGCCCAATCCTCCAGCGCCCTCAGCGGCGCGCGGAGCGACTGGCCAGCCTCAGTCAGCTCGTAATCCACCCGCACCGGAACCGCCGCCGTCACGGTGCGCTGCACCAGACCGTCTTGCTCAAGCGCACGCAAGGTCTGGGTGAGCATCTTCTGCGAGACGCCATCAATCCTGGCGGCGAGCTCCGAGAAGCGCAGCGGCCCGTCTGCGAGCGAGCCGACCACGAGCACCGTCCAACGATCCCCGATCCGATCGAGAACTTTTCGGGTCGGACAGTTGCGATCGTACGGATTCCATTCCACGAGACAGCCTCCAAGTTTCTGAAACGATGGCAAGGCACTTTATAGTGCCTACTTACTTCTGGCATATATCTCTCCTATAGTAACTCATGCCTGTTCCAGGAGAGCCTTCACGAAACCCGGACCCGGGCGCTCGTCAACACCATCACGTTCACCAAGGAACCATCGCATGCTCCGCACGCTTCGCCGCTCCGCCATATTCGGCGGAATCACCCTCGCCGCCGCCGTTCTCGCTGGCTGCTCTGCGACCACTGCCAACACCACGACAACCCCTGAGGAGACACCCGTGGCTACTGAACTGACCCCGGCCGAAACGGTCACCGCTGCGACGACCGCTGTCTTTGCAGAGCGCGACCTGAGCGCGATCAACGAGTACTTCGGACCTACCTACATCCAGCACTCCACCCTGGCGACCGACGGGATCGAGGGTCTACGTGCCCTCGCCGGATCGCTGGGCGACGAATTCCGCTACGAGCCCGTTCGCCTGATCGCAGACGGTGATGTTGTTGTCACCCAGGGCACGTACTACGGTTTCGGGCCCGATCCGCTCACCGGTTACGACGTGTGGCGTGTGGCGGACGGCAAGATTGTCGAGCACTGGGACTCCCTCACTCCGGTGGTTGCCGACAGTGTCAGCGGCCGCACCCAGACCGATGGCGCCACCGAAATCACCAACCTCGACAGGACCGCCGCGAACAAGCAGCTCGTCACCGACTTCGCCGACAAGGTGCTCGTCGGCGCAGACTACAGCCTGCTCACCGACTACATCTCCACCGAGCAGTACGACCAGCACAACCCCGAAGCGGCCGACGGACTTGCCGGCTTCGGCGCTGCGGTCGAGCAGTGGGGCGCTGAGGGAAAGAGCCTGGCCTACAAGAAGGTCCACCAGGTCATTGCTCAGGGCAACTTCGTGTTCACCCGTGCCGAGGGCGACTTCGGCGTCCCCTCGATCTACAACGACCTCTGGCGCATCGAGGACGGCAAGATCGTTGAGCACTGGGACGTCGTCATTCCCGTCCCCGCGGAACTACCTCACGACAACGGCGCGTTCTGATCTGAACACTCACATGGGGCGATCCGGTCGGAGCGCCCCATGTGAGCATCAGCCGGCTCCGACAAACGCACATCGCTATATCCAGGTGCCCACATTCGTGGCAGGGTAAAGCTCAACCGACAGAGGAGAAACGATGCCTTGGATCCCCGAACTCTTCGCAGCCAAATACTTGGCCAAGATGAGACTGGAACGCAACGCTGGTGCCGTGCCGTACTTCGAGGGCCTCCTCTCCGAAGATGTCGACGCCTTGGTGAACTCGTTCGTCGGCGAACCCGAGTTGCACCACCCCATTCACGGCCGCATCAAGGGCGACGATGTATTCCGCCGCTATGTTGCTCGCGTCAGTGACGAACTGCGGCAGGCGAACTACTCTGTCTCCCCCATAGACCTCATCGTCACCCCGACCCGCACGGTCGAGGAGGTCATCCTCTCCACCGACAGTCCAGAGGGACGGATCGACCTCCCTATAGCCATCGTTACCGACCGAGAGCCATCCGGACTTGTCGAAATCCGGATGTACTTCAGCACCTGGCCCCTCACCGGTGAACACGCCATTCGCCCGCCTTTGCTCCAAGAGGACCCGGACGTCCACGAATCGGGCGCGGTTGGCGAGTACCAGCGGGCGCTTGCGGCAGGGGACCTCGCCGCAACCCTCGCCGCCTTCGAACCCGAGGCCACGGTCCGCGAACCCGCCGGAGGCGCGTATACGCACACCGGAACGAACGCTCTCACTGATCTGTATACATTGTTCTTTTCCAACGGCGGCGGCATCCCTCTCGAGCACTGCACCGCCACCGACGACGGTCGTGCCTGCGCGCTGGAGTACAACGTGACGCAATGGGGCCGCACAGCCATGCCGCCCGAAGCAGGCGTTGCTATCTACGTTCGGGCAACATCGGGCAAGATCGTCGCTGCCCGAATCTACGATGATTCGAACCCCCCTCTCCATTGAGAGACGCCCGCCCGGCGAAGCCAATCGGGATTCCAGCGGCTTTCACCATGGCGTTTGAGAGCTTCGATGGCGGCGACACTGAAGCTGGGTGTTGACCCTCAAGACGGCGCACCCCAGCTCGACGCGATCTGGAAATATTGCAGTAGCCCTGCTAGCTGCGCTGAACGGTTTATCGAAGTGTGACAGGCAGTATGCCTGTCTGAACCGTCGCGCTCATCTGCGATCCCGTCATGGACTTCGCTCTCGGGCTCCTCAGCGCAGGACGAATGGCCGCACCGACACGAGATGGCCGCCGTCAAGGTGCACCGGGACGCCGCATCAGTTCCCTGCGGCAACGATGGCTGCCTTATCGGTCGGCAGCGCACGCCCTCGTTGCTATTCGTCTAAGTTTGCCGTCGGTGCGCCCGACCTCGTCATAACTTCGCTCTCGCCTTCGGGCCGAAGTGCGACCGGGATCTCACCGCGGCCGGAGCTCACAGCAAGTGAGCGCCGGATAAGCTCCAGTTCTCGGGGATGTTTGGACCCCGTTGCGGCCAGCATCACCCGAATCGCGCGGATCCGTGCAGCAAGCCCGCCGAGGAGCCTCCTACTTGATGGATCCTCGGGTGACTCCGGAGATGACCCACCGCTGCGAGAAGATGTAGACGATCAGCAGCGGTGCCATCGCCATCAGGTACGAGGCGAAGGCGGTCGTGTAGTCGGTGTTGTACTGGCCCTGGAACACATACTGCGCGAGCGGGATCGTGCGAGCCCCCGGGTCGGTGAGCACCACGAGCGGCATGATGAAGTCGTTCCACGCCCAGACGCAGGTGAGGATGCCGACGGTGGCGTTCATCGGGGTCAGCAGCGGGAACACGATCTGCCAGAACACCCGCCAGGTGGATGCTCCGTCGACGCGGGCCGCCTCTTCGAGTTCGATCGGGATCGAGCGGATGTAGGCGCTATAGATGAAGACGTTCAGCGAGATCCCGAAGATCGTGTAGAGCACGATCATGCCGATCTGGTTGTCGAGTCCGAGGAGGGATGTCTGCTTGACCAGCGGCAGCATGATGATCGGGAACGGGATGAACAGCGCGGCGAGGAAGTAGAAGAACACTCCCTTGAAGAACGGCCGGTGGCTGTTGCGTGCCAGCGCGTAGGCCACCACCGAGCTGGTCAGCAGGGTGAAGACCACGGCTCCGACGGTGATGAGCGCGGTGTTCATGAGGGCCTGCGGGAAGGCCGTCCGAGCCCAGGCATCCGCGAAGTTCTCCCAGCGGATCGGGTTCGGCCATTCGAACCCGTTGCCGGCGGCGAGCTGCTCGGGTGTCTTGAGAGCGACGGCGACCGCGAGGTAGAGCGGGACGAGCACAGTGAGCGAACAGACGGCGATGAGCGCGGTGGCCCACCAGTTCGTCTTGCGGGTGTCGTCGTTCTCGGCGGCGCGACGGGCACGCCATCCGGGGCGCGGTGGCGTCGCCGCGGCCTCGGCGAGGATCGTGGTTGCGGTGGTCATCAGATATCGGCCTCTCTGCGCTGAAGGACCCGGAACTGCAGGAGCGATACGACCGTGATCACTATGAAGAAGATCACGGCGTTCGCGGTCTGATAGGCGAACTCTCCTCCGGAGAATCCGCCGCGGAAGACGAGCAGGGTGACCGATTCGGTCGACGTGCCCGGCCCTCCGTTGGTGAGAGCGACGATCGGGTCGAAGACCTGCAGGAAGCCCTTGAGACTCAGCACGACATTGATCGTGAAGAACGCGCTGATGAGCGGGAAGGTGATCGAACCGAACTGACGCCACGACGAGGCACCGTCAAGGGATGCGGCCTCGTACAGCTCGCTCGGGATCGTCTGCAGGCCCGAGAGATAGATGATGATCGAGAACGCGCAGGCCTGCCAGACCGCGAGTGTGACGATCGCCGTCCATGCCCAGTCGGGGTTGGTGAGGATGTTGTCGCGGAAGAGCGGGATGCCGGACAGGATCTTCGGCAACGAGTTCGAGAACAGGAACTGGAAGACGTAGCCGATCACCAGAATCGCGAGCACGTACGGTACGAAGTAGACACCGCGCCAGAAGTTCCGAGCGCGGATCTTAGCGTTGAGCCCCATCGCGATCGACAGCGAGATGACGTTCGTGAGGATCGTGGCCACGATGGCGAACAGGAACGAGAACCCGTAGGCCTTCAGGACCCTGTCGTCCTTGAACAGGTTGAGGTAGTTCGAGATGCCGACGAAGTTCCAGTCGCCATACCCCGCATAGTTCGTGAAGCTGAAGAAGATGCCCACGATGACGGGGATGGTGTGGAAGGCCGCGAAGGCGATGACCGCGGGCCACACCATCCAGTAGTAGGCCGGCAGGGCGCGGGAGTTCGCGGTGCGGACGCGCCGCGCTCGCTTCGTTCCCTCGGGTCCCGGTGTCGAGGCGCGCACAGCGCTGGTCAGAGTGCTCATTCGTCTTCTCCCGTCACGGGGATGGTGCGGGCGGCGACCTTGCGCCACTCGCTGTCGAGGGTCGACAGTGCTGCATCCGCATCACCGTCGAACAGGAACTGCTGCACGATCGCGACCAGCGGGATGCTCGGGGGCACCTGGTGATCGATGAAGCCGGTGATCTTTCCGTTATCGAAGAAGGGCTTGACGGACTGCAGAGCCGGGTCGTCGCTCAGCTCCGCGCCCTTCACCGACGGGATCATGTTCTGAGAAGCGGCGAACTCCTCGATCACTCCGACGTCGAACAGGTATTCGATGAAACGCAGCGCCTCCTCACGATGAGGGGTGTCCTTCGCCATCGTCACGACGACGTCAACACCGGAGACCAGCAGGCGATCGTCGGGATCGTCGGCCGCCGGGTACGGGAAGATCGCCGCGTTGATGTCGGGGTTGATGGCCTTCACCGGGTTGAGCGCCCAGATCCCCTGCAGCAGCATCGCGGACTCGCCACGGGCGAACGCCGCATTCCCGTCGTCGTAGGTGCGACCCCGGTAGCCCTCCTGCATGTACGAGAAGAGCTCGGCCTGCTGAGCCATGACCTCCGGGAAGTCCTTCTCGAACGACACGGCCGAATCGGCGCCGACATCCTCTCCCTCAGCCCTCATGTCGTCGAAGAAACCGTCCCGCGAGGCGTAAACCCCGAGAGCGTTCCACGACGGCATACCGGTCCATGAGTCGGCGAGGGTGCCGTAGAACGGTGTGATCCCCGCCGCTTCGAGCGCGTCGCACACCGCGATGAACTCCTCCCACGTCTCGGGGACCTCGAGTCCCTGCTGCGCGAAGATGTCCTGGTTGTAGATGACCCCATTGGCATTGTTGACGTACCCGAGTCCATTAACCTCGCCCTGCTTGCTGCCGAGCTCGGCGAGGATCTCCTGCACGGCGGGGTTGAGTGTCTGCAGCACCGGCTCGTCGGAGAAGTCGTAGAAGACTCCGGCTTGAGCGAGGTCGCCGAATCCGCCGTTCGCGTTCAACGTGATGACGTCTGGAGCCTTGTCTTTGACGAGCAGCGTGCGGATGAGGGTCTCGGAGTCCGCGACCTGGTTCTGCACGACGCGGATGTCGGGATTCTCAGCTTCGAAGTCCGCGATGATCTCGTTGAAGTCCTCGAGGGCTTCACCCTTGAACTGGAAGAAGCTGAGAGTGGTGACGCCGTCATTCGGCGACGCCGCGCATCCCCCCAGAGCCGCGACAGTGCCGAGCGCGGCCGCCAGCGCAACCGCCCTTGCAGTCTTTCGATGTTTGATTCTCATGTGTGCGCCTCCTTGCGCGGAACAACTGCTCAGTGATCAGTGCTGTGAAACGATCTCGACGACGGTCGCCTGCTGGGGGAACTGCACGGGCGGGCGGATGCCGATGCTCCCGAGCTCTCGACCGGTCATGGCGACGGGCTCCTCGGCCCACGCGAGCGGTGACTGGGCCGGGTCATGCGCGGGGCGCGAGAGGATGCTGAGCTCGTAGGACCGCGCGGGATCCAGCCCCGGGAATCGGACCCGCGCTGCGGGGTAAGCGGCGCTCGTCGCGACCTGCGTGATGGTGAACACCGCGCGTGAGTCATCGTCTGCGACGATCCCGCGCACGTCGATGCCGGGTTCGACACCGTCGACATGCACCATGGTGCCGTCGGCGATCAGCGGCCGCAGCCTCTTGGCGAGGGCGATCCAGCCGGCGACGCGGCCCCGGGTCTGCTCGTCGGCGGAGGTGAGGTCCCACTCGACGCCGAAGTGCCCGAGCAGGGCGACGGCGGCGCTCAGCTCGAGCGAGACCGTGCGTCCCGAGGAGTGCACCACGGGGCTCGTGAGGTGCATGCCCATCATCTCGGGCGGCACGACGAGGCCGGTGTAGCGCTGGTTCTCGAGCCGCTCGATCGGGTCGAGGCTGTCGCTCGTCCAGATGCGGTCGGTGCGGTCGAGGATGCCGAGGTCGACCCGAGCACCACCCGAGGCGCAGCTCTCGATCTCGAGGTCGGGGTGGGCGGCCTTCAGCTCGTCGAGCAGCCGGTAGAGGGCGAGCGTGTTCTGACGCACGCGCGGGGATCCCCCCGGTCCGCTGCCCGCATCGACGAGATCGCGGTTGTGATCCCACTTGAGGTAGGCGATCGGATACTCGGCCAGGAGCGCGAGGAGGCGATCAGCGATGTGGCGGTACGCGTCGGGATTCGCGAGATCCAGCACCTGCTGCTGCCGCGCGGAAGGCGGCAGAGACGCGCGGCCGCGGAGGATCCAGTCGGGATGCGCGCGGGCGAGATCGCTGTCGGGGTTCACCATCTCGGGCTCCACCCAGAGTCCGAACTCCATGCCGAGATCGGTGACCTTGCGCACCAGGGGGTGCAGCCCCTCGGGCCACACCTCGGCATCCACCTTCCAGTCGCCGAGTCCACGGGTGTCGTCGCGTCGCCCGGTGAACCACCCGTCGTCGAGCACGAACCGCTCGATCCCGACCTCGGCCGCAGCATCAGCGAGCGCCGCCAGCCGATCGAAGTCGTGGTCGAAGTAGACGGCTTCCCACGTGTTCAGGGTGACCGGGCGGGCGCGGCGCGGATGCTGCGGACGGTCGCGCCACTCGGCGTGGAAGCGCTGCGAGAGCTGGTTGAGACCGTCGCCCCACGAGCCGATGACCCACGGCGACGAGATGGATGCTCCGGGCGCGATCATGACCTCGCCAGGCGCGAACAGCTCACCGCCCGCGAGGAAGGCGTCACCCGTCACGACCCGCTCGGCGAGCACACGGTGGTTTCCGCTCCATGCGACATGGATGCCGTGCACCCGACCGGACTCGAAGCCGAAGCCGGGCCGCCCTGCCGCCAGCAGCACGGTCGCGTCTGCGCCCGGCCGTCCCCGTCGACTCTCCCGCAGGTGGGTGCCGAGCGTGAAGCTGCGCCGCTGGGCGGTGCGCTCGCGAAGGTGATGGCCGGTGGTGTCGAGAAGTTCCGTGGCATCCCCCGGCGTGGGGAAGGCGAGCTGCAGAGCATCGAGGGAGTAGCCGCCGTCGCCGGTGTTGCTCACCGTCATGCGCTGGTGGAGCAGACCTCCGATGCCGACCTCGACGTCCCAGCGGAGGTGGATCCCCGCTTCCGCGTCTTCCATCTCGATCGTGGCCGCATGGTGATCGGTGCGTACCTCGACGACCTCGGGCTTGATGCTGAAGCCGGCGCCTGCACGGTGCCCCTCGATGGAGGGCGTTCCGAGCCAGCCCGAGGCCTCGGTGGCGACGGCGCTGAGACGTGCCGTGTGGTCGAGACCACCGGACACTCGCTGCGGGCGGGCGGCGGCCGCGATGCTTCGCAGCGTCTCGGGAGTCGAGTCGACGAGCTCTTCGCCCCAGTGGACGATGACGGGCACGTCTTCGGACTCGAGGTCGATGACGACGCTCGTCCCGCCGCGGTGAAGGTGGATCGCGCGTTCGCGGGTGGCCGGGGTTTCGAGATCATCCATCACGCTCTCCTGCAGAGCCTCATTGCTGAAATGCATGGATTAGTTCTATCACGAAAGTAAAGGCGTGCCAAGAGCGGTTCTGGGAACCGTGAATCCCGAGTCGATCGATGGTTTAGTGCCACAATGGAACCAACGAGGAGGTGACCGTGCTCACAGAAAGCGAGAACGCGCTCGCTGAAGCGGTGCTGATCCACGGTCCGATCTCTCGATCGGCACTCACCTCCAGACTCGGGCTCTCCGCCGCGAGCCTCACCCGCCTGGCGAAGCCCTTTCTCGACACCGGTCTTCTCGTCGAACTCGACGATGTCGTCGACGGGTCGGTGGGCCGACCGACCCGACCGCTCGACATCGCCCCCGACCGCGGCTTCTTCGTCGGCATCAAACTCACCGGCGACACCCTGCACGCCGTTCTGACCGACGTCCGCGCCGCCCTCGTCGATTCCTTCACCCGCCCGCTCACTGCATCCGATCCGTCGAGCGTCGTCGCCGACATCCGCGCGGCGATCGACGATTTCGACGGCGACATCCGTGGCATCGGCGTGAGCCTCGGCGGCTCTGTCGACGGCGGCGTCGTCGAGTTCGCCCCCTTCCTCGACTGGCACGACGTCCCGTTCGCGTCGATGCTCTCCGATGCGACCGGACTGCCCGTCACCGTCGAGAACGACCTCGTCGCGCTCGCCGAGGCCGAGCGGTGGTTCGGCATGGGACGTGGGCTGCCCGGGTTCTCGGTGATCACGATCGGCGAGGGCATCGGCTACGCGGTCGTCGCGCACAACGAGGTCGTTCGCACCCGCGAGGTCGGCGCAGGCCTCGGCGGACACATCCCTCTCGCAGCCAACGGCCCCCTCTGCGACCGCGGACACCGCGGATGCGCGCAGGCGATGCTCACCTCAGGATCGATCACCGCTCAGGTCTCCAGCGCCCTGCGACGCTCCATCGACTACGACGAGTTCCTGGCGCTCACCGCAGGCGGCAACCCGGCAGCGACAGCAGTGGCGGATGCCGCCGGCGAAGCGCTCGGCCGGTTCATCGCTCTCGCCGCGAACCTCACCATGCAGCCGGCCACCGTCCTCGCCGGCGACGGAATCGGGCTGTTCGCGGTCGCAGAACCCGCCATCCGTCGAGCGATCACCACCGACCGAGACCCTCTCGCGGATCCCATCGAACTCTACATCGACGAGCCGGGATTCACCGCCTGGGCACGAGGCGCCGCCGCGGTCGCGATCCAGTCGGCGATCGCGACACTCTCCCTAGTCCGGTGAGACCCGGAATCGCACAACGTAGGGCTGAGATTCGTCCGCTACGAACGTGACAGCATAGGGTGCACGTTATCTCGGCGGCTGAATTCAGCTAAGCACAGGCGCGGTTGAACCCACAGTGCGGACACCTGAGGCACGCGGAGCGCGAACCTGCATGGCTGCAAGGTAGATGTTCAGCTGGTGGAAAAGCACCTCGCGAAGGTCTGCCTGTTTCAGCTCATCTTTCAAAGCGCTTGCGGCAGGGAACTCGTCGGGGGCCGAGATCTTGTACTCCTGGAATCAGGCCAGCCAGCTGCACCGCTTCCGCGCCATCCTTAGCGATGAGGCCCGGAACGCTGCGCATCAGTGCCGTGACGTCTCGCCCCTCGCCGGCTACCATGTCGGGGCGGGCGCGCATCGCCGCCGAAACGCGCCATTCAGCACTGCCGGGGTCGCTGGAACTGAGTCGCGCGTATGCGAGAGCTGTGGCGGATAGCGAGAATGCGAACAGTGGCGTCCCGCACCCATCAGTCGTCGTCGCGCCGGCTTCTTCACCGGTCAACTCCTCAATCGTCTGGAGTATCAGTTGCTGTAGGGGGGTGCGAGAAGTCGAGGTAGTCGGATGTGGACCACCCGTTGATAACGCACGTCGCCAGCATCGCCGCGTGCTTTCCGGAGCAGTTCTGCGCGATCTGTGTGCGCTGACCATCAGCGCGCAAATAGGCCTCGCGCTCCTGTACCCCGTACGGGAGATCCGTGATGTTCCGAAGTGCAGAAGAGTCAAGCCCATGCATCGCAAGGATGCGCTTGGCACCCGACTGGTGGGCGGGAGCGCCCGAGTGGCTCGCACAGCTGAGCGCGAGCAGGTCGTCCGGCAGGTCCAGCCCGGCGCGCACCATCGCTACTGCTTGCAGGGGCTTGAGGGAAGACCGCGCGTATACGGGGTGCTCAATGCCACCCGCCTGTGCGAGGACCGCACCATGCGCGTTGACGACCGCGAACGCCCCATAGTGGATGCTCTCGACGAGCGACCCACGGGTCACCTCAACGCGTGGCATGTGGAGGGGCTCGTGGACGGGAAGCTGGGATGTGGTGGGTGAAGTCATTTCTGATCCTGTTTCTTGGCGCACCAAATAGCGGTGGTGGGACGGAGGTGGCCGTAGCCACGAATAGCGGTTCCAGTGAGCGGAGGAGCTTGGCGTCTAGACGGGCGGCGCGGACCGCCTGGGATGCATGACGATGGCGACAGCGGATGCGACGGCGCCAAGATGTGTATGCATGGCCGCGCTTGCGTCTTGCGCGTCACCGCGCGCGATTGCGTCCACGATCCGCTCGTGTTCCAGGTGAGAATCAGTTTGGCGATGGGTGACCACGGCAAGCAGTTCAGACTCTGCTGCGATGGCCTCACGGATTTCGGTCACAACGGCCGCGAATACCCGGTTCCCGGTGTACGCCGCAATCGCAATGTGCAGTTCAGCATCGAGCTGTACCCACTTACGTGGATCGTCCTCTTCGGCCATACGCTGAAGTAGAGTTTCCAGATTCGTCACATCGTCGTTCGTCCGACGTTGAGCGGCGAGCCCCGCAGCCGGCCCCTCGATGTGCGGACGCGCCTCGAACAGGTCGTCAGCGGAGTAGCGACCGAGCCGGAGACCGGATGACGGTACCGCGGAGATCACGACAGTACCGCTACCGCTTCTCGTCTCTGTCAGCCCCAGCGTGGCGCAGGATCGCAGCGCTTCTCGCACGACCGGTCGGCTGACACCGTAACGCTCCGCGAGTCGGGCCTCGGAAGGGAGCCTGTTTCCGACCGGGAATATCTTGGCCTCGATCTCTTCCCGCAGGCGAAGGAATACGGCCTCGCCCGCGGAAAGTCGCTCAACGCGCGTCGACGTCGCTGCGTTGATACTCGATGACAAGCTCATGGCTACCTCGTTGTTAGCAGTGGGTGGAACCGGTAAAGCTGTATGACAGCATTACACCTCTCGACGATTCTGGCAAGAGGAAACTCGAGGTTGGCCCTCTCGCGTGTCACAGTGGGGGGCTCGCGCGCTCGACAGCCCGCCGCCGCTTACCTCACAGATGCGTTCGGAACTGCATGGGGAGCCTAACCACATGCCGCCCTATTCGGCCCCGCGCAAGGCTAGAAATTTCGCCGCTGAGCGGCCGAGCCCACAAGCACCACAAGCACCGAGTTCACCTAGTGCGAGGCGTTGGCAGCTCGGTTCTGCCAAGTGAGACAAGCACTGACCAAGGTCACCTTGGCTGGAGAGTGCCCTACTCCCGACTGGGATCGGAGAGGCCTGGCAAGGTGACCAAGTAGTAGTTAGTTCATGTAAGAGATCAAAAGTAAGTAGTAGAAGAAGGGGCAACTTCTCTCTCGAAATCCCTATAGGGATAGGATCCGCACTTGGTCGCCTTGGCTGGAGAGGCGTTTTCTCGCCCCTGAACTGGGATTAAGTCGGCCCCCCGACCTTGGCAGCGCCTTGGCGGCAACAAAGTTTGAGGATTTTCCGTGAGAAGTGCGCTGAGAGGGCTGAATGTGCCGCAGGGTATCCGGGGAGAGAGTGTCGCGGAGAGTGCATCCCCCGGTCGAAGCAAGTCATAGAGCTGCCGAGCGTGCCGCGACCGTTGCAGGAGGAGACGTCCTCGCGCCGGGGCCCGCGCTCACAGTGAAAACTCCACAGAGATAGAACGCGCGGATCGACGACTCACATCGTCGACCACCTTCGTGCGGTCGAGCGTTCCGCACATCGTTGCGCGAAGCGGTCGCCGAGTCTTTGAAGAGTGGGAGCGGCGCGCATGACCCGGAGTGGAACATGAGCGATCCAGCGCGGGGCTTTCGTCACTGCCTCCGCCGAATCGCTCCACCTCGCCCCATGCCGCCAAACATGCCCTACAGCCCCGCGACCAACGACTCCAAGGCGCGGCGGGCTTCGACAAGATCCACTCGAGCCAAACTTCGATACGCGTCGGTGACCTGCCTCGGCAGATCGAGCGTCGGGTCAGACAGCTTCTGCATCTGTAGCCCATCCCAGAGAGCGATCATCTGACGCGCGAACTGCTCGGGGTCCACGTCCTCGTGAGCTCGCCCCTCGGCCTGATCACGTCGAAGCACCCAAGAGAGATATTCCTGCGTACCCTTCTGATGCTTCAAGAACCACGCATGTGCGGGGTGGCCAGGGTCAGCAGCGTTGGACGCCTGGCTGGTGTAGAGCTGCATGCGATGCGGGTGTCCCGCAGCGGTGGTCGCCAACATCGACACAACCTCGGCGACATCCATGCCCAGCATGTCGACTTCCTCGAACACGCGGCGATTGACCTCGTCGGCTTCTTCGAGCGCTGCGACCAGCACATGATCGCGAGTGGGAAAATGGTAGAGGATGGTCGCCTCGGTAACGCCCGCTCGCTCAGCCACCTCCGCGATGCCGACATCAGCGTCCCCACGCTCATTGATCAGCTGCAGGGCCGCTGCGGCAATTGAGGCCCGCCGATGCTGCGTCTTGGCGTAGGGGCCACGCTTAGCTCTTTCTCCCGACATAGGACCATGTTACGTCCTCGTACTGAAAAGTAGCGCTGAGGCATGTTTTCGAGGTCAAAAAATAGTTTCATTCCCTCGCAACTAGTTGACATCAAGCCAAAAACAGGTTCAAACTGTGTTTTGGGGCGCCCGGCCCCCCAGAAACAAGGAGCAATGATGCCCAGTGTCCAGTCTGAGTCGTCGGTGACCGAGCCGAACGTCAAAGGCACCTCCGCGATCTACACGCAGAAGCGGCCTTTCCGGTCGTATCTCCTGTGGTACGTCCTGGCTGCCTTGCCTGTCTTCGCCCTCTGGGGCGCGATGCTTGGCATCGTCCTCCCCAATCACGTGCAAGCAATCGAGTTCGCTACGTGGTTCACCGGCGCGGACGCGAATACAAACCTCGTCGAGCTGCAGACCCTCAAGGCCCAGATCGATGCAGGCGCAGCGACCGCGACAGCAGAGCAATCCCGGTTGCTCGAACTGTACGCACAGTTTGAGGCGGCCCGCGCCCAGAATCTTTCCATCGTGGCGGCAGTCGGCGTCTTCGTCACCATGTTTGTGCAGCCGATCACGGGAGTGCTTTCAGACCGCACGCGCTCCCGATTCGGCCGTCGGGCACCGTGGATGGCCCTAGGCGCCGCAGCCGGTGCTCTTGCGCTCGTCGGATTGCGCTACTCGACCTCCATCGCGCTGATCATCCTCATGTGGGCTCTGGTCCAGGTGCTGTTCAACATGGTGCAGGGCCCGCTGACCGCGACGGTTGCGGACCGGGTGCCCGAACGGAGCATCGGAACGGCGAGCACCTTCTCCGGCCTGGCAGGAATGGTCGGCGCCGTCCTAGGCTCCGTCGCGGCCGGAACCCTGTATGGCCTCGTGCAGCTGAACATCTACATTGTGTTCGCGGTCGTCATCCTTGTGTTCGTCGCCGTGTTCATCCTCTTCGCTCCAGATCGCTCATCCAAAGATCTTGAGGTCGAGCCGATCAACTTCGGCAGGTTCTTTGCGTCGTTCCTCATCCCTCTGCGGGACGCGGATTACCGGTGGGTGTGGATCGGCAAAGTCGTGATGATGTGCGGCTACTCCATCTCGACCGCTTTCAGTTTCTTCATGCTGCAGAGCTACGTGAAACCGGCCCTCAGCGCCGCCGAGGCCACGGCGCTCGCGCCCGTGATTGGGTTGGTCGGCATCCCCGGAACCATTCTGGCTATCGCCGTTGTCGGAAAGTGGTCGGACAAGATTGGCCGTCGCAAGCCATTCGTGTTCTGGTCGTCCATTCTTCTGGGACTCTCGCTGCTGATTCCGTTCTTCTCGCCCACGGTCCCCGCGCTCATCATCCAGGGAGTCATCGCAGGGACGGCGTTTGGCGCCTACATGGTGGTCGATCAAGCTCTCTTCATCGATGTCATCAAAGACAAGCGCACCGCCGGACGGGACCTCGGCATGTCCGCCCTCGGCGGGAACCTCGGGCAGGCGCTTGGGCCTGTCCTCGCCGGCCAGCTGGTCGCCATCGCGGGCGGTTACGGAATCGTCTGGCTGGTTGCTGCACCAATCGTGTTGATTGCCGCCATCGTAATCCTCCCCGTCAAGCGCGTGAAGTGATCCTTGGGCTGGGCCGAGGGCGCTTCACCGCATCTCGGCCCAGCCGTTGGATGCGCAGCACATCAGCATCAGTTAGACCTCACCGACACAATCGGTGTCAGAAAGGAACCTCGTGTACCCCACTGTCTCCCGCCTCTCGCTCCGAGAGAAGGCTGCACTCGTCTCCGGAGCAGCGTTCTGGACGACTCGTGCTATCGAGAAGCACGACATCACATCCGCTACTCTGACTGACGGTCCGCACGGCGTCCGTCACCAACGTGCCGGGTCCGACCATCTGGGCATCAACGACAGTGAGCCAGCCACGAGCTTTCCCACGGCCGCATCGACCGGTTCGAGCTGGGATCCTTCGCTTCTCGAGAAAATGGGGCGGGCCTTGGGCGTGGAGTCCCGAGCACTTGGCGTTGATGTGCTGCTTGGCCCAGGAGTGAACATCAAGCGTTCCCCCCTCTGCGGTCGCAACTTCGAGTACTTCTCCGAGGATCCGCTGCTATCGGGATCACTCGGCGCGGCGTGGGTGCGCGGCGTCCAGTCCGAAGGCGTCGGCGCCTCCGTTAAGCACTTCGCTGCCAACAATCAAGAGACAGACCGCATGCGCATCAGCGCGGAAGTCGATGAGCGGACGCTGCGCGAGATCTACTTCCCCGCATTCGAGCAGGTCGTTCGTGAATCACAACCAGCAACTGTCATGTGTTCGTACAACAAGGTCAATGGCACCTACGCATCACAGAACCGTTGGCTTCTCACCGATGTGCTTCGCAATGAATGGGGGTTCGACGGATATGTAGTGTCGGACTGGGGTGCGGTCGTTGACCCTATCGCGGCTTTGACCGCAGGGCTCGATCTGGAGATGCCGAGTACAGGCGACCGCAGCCCCGGCTTGGTCGAGGCCGCCGTGGCTTCCGGCGCCCTCGACGAGTCGCTTCTGGACGAGGCAGTCTCCCGCATACTCACAGTGCACGAACGTCTTCGCAGCAGCCGCCGCGACGTCTCTGTGGATCACAAGACGCACCACGAGCTGGCGCGCGAGTTGGCGGCTGCCGGCTCCGTGCTCCTCGCAAACGATGGCGACCTGCTACCCCTGCGCCCCGATGAGGGTGGCCGCATTGCTGTGATCGGAGAGTTCGCCCGCACGCCTCGCTATCAGGGCGCAGGGAGCTCGCACATCGTTCCCACGCAACTGGATGACGGACTCACCGCCATCCAAGCCGCGACTGCGCGCGAGGTGCGATTCGCGGCCGGATTCACTGTCGATGGCGCTGACGACGAAGCCCTCAGTACCGAAGCGGTGCAGCTCGCTCGTACGAGCGACACGGTCCTTCTGTTTCTGGGTTTGCCCGACGCCGCAGAATCGGAAGGTTTCGACCGCACAGATCTCCTCCTCCCGCGCAACCAACTTGACCTGTTCGAGGCTGTGCATGCCGTGAACTCGAGCATTGTCGTCGTACTCAGTAACGGGTCCGTCGTCTCACTAGAAGGTGTTCGAGGCGAGGCACCGGCCATCCTGGAAATGTGGCTCGCGGGTCAGGCGTCTGGCAGCGCCGCGGCCGACATCTTGTTCGGCACTGCCGAGCCCGGTGGACGCCTCGCAGAGACGATTCCCGTCTCTTTGGCGCATACTCCCGCCTACGTGAATTGGCCAGGAGCTAACGGGACCGTGCGCTACGGAGAGGGAGTCGCCGTCGGATACAGGTGGTACGACACCACTGACCGGGAGGTGGCCTACCCCTTCGGCTTTGGCCTCGGATACACCTCCTTCGCCTACAGCAATCTGCGAGTGATCGTCGAAGATGCGACCGTGGCCCGTGCGGTCGTCGAGGTCACCGTCGAAAACACCGGCAGTCGGGCCGGCAGCGACGTTGTGCAGGTTTATGTCGGTGAAGAGCGGCCGACCGTGAGCCGGGCGCCTCGCGAACTCCGCGCGTTCGAGAAGGTGCATCTGGCCTCAGGAGAGCGAACCACGTTGAGCTTCGAACTGGACGAGAGGGCGTTCGCCTGGTGGAGCGTCGGCGGGTGGACTGTCACGCCTGGCTCCTATTCCATTGCCGTCGGCCGTCACTCCCGCGACCTGCCGCTCGAGCAGCTCGTTGTCTTGTCCACCCCCGAACCGGTCGTCCCGCTCGCGCCCGAGTCCACCATCGGGGAATGGCTGTCCCACCCAATCGGTGGCGCCGTAGTCCGTGAGCTGTTCGCGTCGATGTCAGGCGCGGGCGGCCTCCCCACCGACCCGGACACGTTGAAGCTCATCGAAGACATGCCGCTTCGCACGATGATCGGATTCGGCGAAGGTGGCGGCGACGGTGAGGAGACAGTAGACCGTCTTCTCGCTCAGATTGGCGCATAGAACATCCGTCAGAACCGACACACGTCCGGGCCGACAGTTGCATTTATGCGCTGTCGGCCCCGGCGTGCATCCAGCGCACACCATGACCTCCCAGATCTGTCTATTGAAAGGCATCCCATGCTCAAATGTCCGCCAGCGGTGCTGAGGGGTTCCTCCCCCGCTTCACGCCAGATTGAAGTCAATTACGTCAACAGTGACTGGTGGACTCGAAGAGCTTCAGTTGCCGTCAAGGGAAGCGGCTCACACCTGGTGGATCGCCTCGACGGGATGCTCGATCCGACGTCGGGCCTCCCCTGGTCACAGGCGGTAGCTCGATCCGAAGCCCTGCGCCACGCTCAGCCGACGCTTGGAGGCCCTCGATGAAGCCGACGCGTGTGGATCTATCCCGACCTCAGGTTCGTTTGACCCCCTTGGAAGCATCGCGATTCCAAACGCCGTTGACCGATGACCGACCAGGAATGCGCTGGTGGTGGCAGTCTCCGGTTCCCGCAGAAGAACTCGTCCGCGAGTTGCGGGCAATCGCCGACGCCGGCTTCGGTGAGGTGGAGGTCGCCTTCTCTCCCGGATTCTGGGCCGACGGTGCGCAAAGGTATGCGCTTGGCGTGGTGCTGGATGAGGCGAAACGCCTAGGAATCGGTGTAGCCACCACCCTGGGTGCCGCGTGGCCGCTGCAGACGCCGAACACGAGCAAAGGGACCCCGGACGCCTCGAAGGAACTGCAGTATGGCGTGACTTATCTCAAGGAAGCGGCGGGCCGAGTGACGGTTCCCAGCCCGTTCGACGACCCGGACCGCCAGCGTGGCGGCCAACCTATCGCCGTCACGCTGGCGCGCGTCGTTCGAAGAGGTCCCGGACCGATAACCAGACTCAAGCAGGATCCCTGGCGTGGGGAGGTACAGGAAATCGTTGGGCCAGACGAGGCGACGCTCCTAGACTCTGCGTCCTTGGAGACTGTCACTGACGATGTCACCGACGGTTCGTTTTCTTGGGACGGCCGGACGGGTGAATGGGCGGTCTTCGCTTTCTGGTTGCGCGACACCGAGCAGGGGGTAACCAGTTTTCTAGACCGAGCGGCTGCCATAGCTGCAACGGAGTACATCGACGTTCACCAGATCGGCCCGGACAACGCCGCGCTGCTGCCTCTGGCCGGCACCGACCTGTTTGAGGACTCGCTGGAGTTGAACGCTGACTCGCTGTTCTGGTCCCCGGATCTCCTCGAACGCTTCCAGAAGCGGCACGGGTACGATCTCACGCCGCTCCTTCCTGTTCTCTTCGCGCACGGGATGTGTCGCTACTGGGTGCCAAACGACGAGCCCATTCCCGACTTCGAGCTTGACACCGGCGGCGGCCCGCAGGTGCGTCACGACTACAACGAGCTCCTCACCGATCTTTACATCCAAGATCACCTGCTCGTCCTTCAGGACTGGGCCACCTCTCACGGGATGCGCCACAAGGCGCAAGTCGCATACGGACAGAACCTCGAGCCGGTTCGCAGCAACCGAGAGTTCGTCCGCCGCGGGGGGCGCGCTGAAGGCGAATCTCTCAACTCCGGAGACCGAGCACCCGTGGCTCGCGAGCATCCGAACTGGCGGTTCGCCCTGGACTGGCAACGTTCAATCGTCGGTGGTGCACATCAAGGCGGAGGAGTGCGCGTGAGCACCGAGCTCGGCGCACAATTCGCCGCTGCATATATGCTCACGCTCGGCGATCTCCAGCAGATGCTGGACAAGGAATGGGCTGCTGGTATCACCAAACCCTTCGTGCACGGTTTCGCAAGCCAAGCACCGGGCACTTCCTGGCCGACACAATCCCGGTTCTTTGACTACGTCGCCGACTCCTGGAACGATACGCATTTCCCGGAGTGGAACAACTGGCGTCCTCTCACCGACTACTGGGCGCGCGGCACCGCTGTCCTGGAGACGGGCCTACCTCGTACTGACGTCGCGGTCTACCGTGACGGCTTCCTCACGACCGCCGCGCGCGGATCCGACGAAGACGACTTCACCGCTCCTTCCCGCCTCGTCGACGGTGACCCTCTAGAGCGCGCGGGGTATACGGTGCAGTTCCTCGACCCGGTCGGACTCGTCGAGGGCGCCGCTCATCCCGAGAAGACGGTTCTTTTCCCCGACGGGCCTGCGTACCGAGCCGTTGTGGTGAACGAAGAGGCGATAACCCCGGAGGCTGCGGAAGCGCTCGATGAGGCCGCCGGCAACGGGCTCGCGGTTCTTGTAGTTGGGGAGCCTCCCACCCGCGCTTCCGGCTTTGGACACCAGGATGGTGACGAGCGTGTGAAACGAGCCTTCACGCGTCTGATCGGTCGGCGCACGGCTCGTTGTATCAATGGCTTCGAGGAGGCTGTCGACGCACTTGCGGACCTAGGCGTCTTTCCGCGGGTGATGACCAACGGCCACGCGATTCTCACGCAATGGCGGGACGCGCAGACGAGCCAGTATGTGCTGGTCTACAACACTGAGCGCACGTCCGTCGAAAGCCGCCTCAGCATCGAAGGCATGGGCTCGCTGTACGAGCTTGATCTGTGGTCTGGCCACCGGCATCAAGCGTCCGCCTCGTACCGGGGCGGCCGCACAGAGACTGACATCGTGCTCGCCCCTCTCGGCTTGCGCATACTCGAGTTGGTGGAGGATCAGGCGTCGGTACCTCCAGCCGCGCAGCAGCATCCTGGGATCTTGGCAGCATCGAGCGAATTGGCGCTCGAGGACTGGACGCTGGAGGTCCGCGCAGAGGAGCCGGACGGCCCTCGCGATATTCAGGTGGAGGGCCAGGGGCCCGGTGACTGGAGAGACATCCCCGAACTCGCCTCCGTATCAGGAATCGGTGTCTACCGGACCCGTGTGCGTGACGCCGCTGAGGGGCGCATCGCTGTGAGCCTCGGGGACCTCGCCGGATCCGCAACCGTGCGTATCAACGGTGAAGTGAAAGGTGTCGTCTTCGTTCCTCACGGCACCGTCGAGATCGGTGAGTCGGTGCGACAAGGAGACGTCCTCGAGATCGAAGTTCGCACGCCCCTGCGAAACGCAGTCGTCGCGGTCGGGACGAGGGCTGGCGTCGGTTCTGCCACGCGCGCCCAAGGCCTGATAGGGCCAGTCCGAGTCCTCCTCGAACGATAGGACCGCGACGGGCTACCGGAAGT
>NZ_JBLVOB010000007.1:32702-85458 GCF_053543555.1 Microbacterium xerophyticum
CCCCCCGCTTCTGTTTGCGGGTTGATGCACCCGAGGGGCGGGGAGGATTCGTTCTCAGTGAAGTCCGATTCCGCTGCGTCTCGTCTGCGCCGGTCGACGGACGAAGATCGACAGCAGGATCATAGCTAGGCTGACGAACGCACCGACCACGAACGCGCTGTGGATCCCCGCAAGCTCAGCACTGGCAGGTGCTATTCCTGCTGCCTCTTCGGCGGCCATGGTGGTCGACATCAGCGTGATGAACAGTGCTGTGCCCGCTGCGCCGGCTACCTGCTGCATGGTGTTCACAATCGCAGTGCCATGAGAGTACAGTCGCGGCTTCACCGATCCGAGCGCTGTGGTCATCAGCGGCGTCATCATGCATCCGAGTCCGACGTTGAGCGCGATGTGAATCGTGACGATGAAGCCAATGGTCGAGCCTTCTCCCAAGAACGTCATCGCCCAGAGTGCGGCGCTGACCACAAGGGCACCGGGGATGACGAGCGGGCGCGGGCCGTACTGGTCGAACAGGCGCCCGATGAACGGTGCGACGATTCCCATGACGACTGCGCCGGGGAGCAGGATCAGCCCGGTCTCAAGGGCGCTCAGCCCGATGATGTTCTGCAGGTAGAGCGGCAGCAGAATGAGAGTGCCGAAGAGTGTCCCCATGCCGATCACAATAAGAACGAGCGGTAGGGCGAACGTCCGGCTTGCGAGGGGACTCAGATCCATCAGCGCACGATCACTGCGCTGGAGGACAATCTGTCGGCGGATGAACACCGCGAGCGCGGCGACGCCGACGGCGAGCGAGATGGCGGGGTGCACGATGGCCTCGCCGGTGCTGGACTCTCCGATGCTGCTGAGGCCAAAGATCAACCCGCCAAAACCGAAGGCGGCGAGAACAACCGATGCGATATCGAAGCGCACTCGCTCGATAGTGCCGACGTTCTGCATGAAGGCAGCACCGAGGACAATCGCGACCGCGATGATCGGGAGCATGATGATGAACATCCACCGCCACGAAAGCAGATCGATGACGAGCCCTGACACCGTCGGCCCGACTGCGGGGGCCACGGCGATGACCACCGAGATCATCCCCATCATGCGCCCGCGTCGGTGTGCCGGTACGAACTCCAGCACTGTCGCGGTAAGAAGAGGCAGCATGAGCGCCGTCCCCGCTGCCTGCAGGATACGAGCAAGTAGCAGGACCGAGAAGATCGGCGCTGCCGCTGCGACGGCTGTGCCAACGCTGAAGAGCACAAGTGCAGTGAAGTACACCTGACGCGTACTAAGTCTTTTGAGAATCACTCCGGTGGGCGGGATGATGATGCCGAGCGTGAGCAAGAAGGCCGTAGTCAGCCACTGGCCGGTCGCGGCGGTAATCTCGAACTCCGCCATCAGGCGAGGCAGCGCAACGCCCATGACAGTCTCGTTGAGGACAACGACGAAGGTTGCGGCCAGCAGGAGCCCGATTGCGATCCGCGCTGCGCGAGGCATCTTGTCGGGTTCTGTAGCAGCGTCGGGGATACGTATGGTGTCTGTGTCGGATGCGGTCATGCGTTGGTCAACTCCTGGGAATGAGGGAAGGCGAGGGCAGGACGATCAGGCAAGGAAGAGAGCCTTGCCCACGAGGCGCCGCTCTGACATGGCGGTGAGGGCTTCCGGTACCTGCTCCAGCGGGAAGGTGCGATCAACCATCGAGCGCAGGTGTCCGGTGCTGAGGAGGGTCAAGAGCTCTGCCAGGTTGACGCCCAACCGTTCCACGTCTCGCGTATCGCCATGCGTGTATGCGGCGCCGAGCGCGATCTCGTGGGTGGATGGACCAATTGAGAACGGCGGAACAACAGAGATATCCGGGCGCCCGGCTGTGGTTGCGATTCGGCCTCCGTAGCGAAGAAGCGCCGCGTTTGCCGTGGCCGAGGCTGTTCCAACGGTGTCGAGAACCGCATCCACACCGACATCACCGGTGATCCTGCGCACTTCGGTCGGAACATCCTGGGTCTGAAAATCGACGAACTCATCGGCGCCAAGCGCGCGAACACGGTCCGCATTGCTGCCGGCGTCTGTGGCGATGACCCGTGCACCGCGAATCTTCGCGAGCTGGAGCGCGTAACCACCGACGCCCCCAGCAGCGCCTGTGATCAAGGCCACGTCCTCGCCCGTGATGTTCAGCCGATTAATAGCCTCCATCGCTGTGAGTCCCGCGGCTGGCATGGCGGCGGCATCCGCGAACGAGACTGAATCAGGAATTCTTGCCGCAGCGAGCGCAGAAACTACAGTCTGCTCGGCAAGTCCACCCCGTGCGCGAATATCCGCGTGCGCGACGACCCGGTCGCCCACACGAAACTTCGTCACGCCTGGCCCTACAGCGTCGACGATCCCGGCCGGATCGAGCCCGAGCACGGCGGGCCATTCCCACTCTGCGACGCCATAGTGTGCGCGCTGAAAATCTGAAGGGTTGAGCCCGCAGGCTTGCACGCGAATGCGGAGCTGCCCAGCGCCGGGTTCGGGAAGGGGGAGTTCTCCGACGCGAAGGGTGTCCGGTGTTCCGACCTGGTCGAGAAGCAGCGCCTTCATCGGCTGACCTCCGTTCCGAGCGAGGGATCAACAAGGACCTTCACCGCGTCCTCGCCATCGGCGAGTGCGTTCAGCGCCGCTTCGAGATCGTCCAGTCCGATAACTCTGTCGATCAACGGGGCCGTTGCGAGGGACCCGTCCGCCATCATCGTCATCACCATGTGGAACTCGTGGTTAAGGTGGGCGAGTGAGGCGCGAATCGTCAGCTCCTTCGACAGCCACGTCAGCGGGGATACTCGAATGTCGGATGTCGCGGCGCCAACGAGCATGATCGTTCCTCCGGGACGTGCCACCGCAGTTGCGGATTTGAGTGCTGGCTCATTGCCGACACAATCGAAGACAAGGTCAGCGCCCAGTCCGTTCGTCTTAGCCAGGACCGTTGCGTCCGACTCTGCGGGGGGCGTGGCCGCCGTCGCACCGAGGCGACTGGCGAGGGCTCGCCGTCGCTCGCGGGGTTCGACAACGATCACTTCGGCGGCTCCTGCGTGGGCAAGCAACTGGGTGACGAACAAGCCAACCGGTCCGGCGCCGATTACAACGGTTCGTGCCCCGACCACGGACGGCGCCCGGCGAACGGCGTGCAACGCGACGGCCGCAGGCTCTACCACAGCTGCATCATCGTCGGTCAGCGTCTTTGGCACCGGGATCAGCGCCTCTGCAGGCATCGTGATCCGCTCCGCGTATCCGCCGTGATCAGGAGTGAAGGGATGCGTCCCGAACGCGAGGGAAGAGTACTCCGCGCACCTCTCCCAGTGACCCGACAAGCACATCTCACAGCGGCTGCAGGCCGGCGGAGTTCCAGCAACTACTCGATCCCCGATACGCACGTTCGTCACATCCGCAGCCACGTCGAGTACGTCGCCGACCCACTCATGCCCGGAGAGGAACGCCGGGTACTCCTCGCCATCACGGAACGCTGCGACATCGGAGCCGCAGATTCCCGTGCGCCGAATTCGAACGACGGCCGTCCCGGAACGCGCCTCGGCAGGCGACGATACATCGCGCATGTCTAGACGGCGGAGGCCGGTGATGATTGCTGCACGCATTGACACTGCTCAACTTTCAATCGGTGGTGAAGTCACGTCAGCCTGCCACCTTTTGACAGTCACTGTCAAGTTGCGTTTCGATGCCAAGGTGGCGCACAATATAGACAATCCTGAGGAGGTGGCCCCATGCCGCTAGACAGCACCCCGGACCTTCGTGCTCGCCGGAAAGCGGAGCTTCGCCGCGAGGTTTCGGAGCACGCGCTTCAGCTCTACGCCGAGCGGGGGTACGAAGAGACCACCGTTGACGACATTGCACACGCGGTGGGGATCTCGCAGCGGACCTTCTTTCGGCACTACCCCACGAAGGAAGAGACAGTCCTCTTCGAGTCCGAGTCCCTCGCCGATGCTTTGGCAGAGGTGAACTTTGAGCGGATGTCAGCGGTCGCTGCCCTCGCCACCGTTCAAGCGGTGTATCGCGAGATGGTGGTAAGGCTCGATTCCAACGAAGACGAGAGAAGTCGCCACGCACAGCGTCTTATTGCTGCCAACCCTACGCTTCGTCAAGCCGCCTCAGCGCGGCATTCTTCGATCATGGAAGACACTCGTCGGCGCCTCGCGGGGGCGCTGAGCGATGGGCTCATGGCGCGGATGGTCGTAGAGATTTCTACCGCCACCCTCCACGCTGCGCTCGATGAGTGGGCTGCACAAAAGGATCCAGCCGAAACTCCCGCAGTTGACTTCTACGACCGTGCTGCGCAAGCCCTTGAGTGCCTGCGGAGCACTGCGCGAAACTGACCGAAGGACAGACCAACCGCCTACGCGAGCTAAGGATCAGCGTGCTCACCGCCGCGGCGGGGGCGGCGGTGAGGCACGGCTGCGCTAGACGGCCGGGCGTCTAGTCCTCCCGTCGAACGGGGTCTGGTCGGGCACGTTGTTGTATGCGAAGCCGTTCGGCAAGTACACGTCACTCCGCTCGACATCTGCTGGCGTCGCCTTCGCCAGCGCATACAGCGACTCCGAGATCCCAGCCCTCAGAATCTCGAGCGCGGTGGCAACGCCTCGTGCGCCGTCTGCCGCTAACGGGTACAGGTGTGCCCGCCCGATGAGTACCGCCTTTGCGCCTAGCGCCAACGCTTTCACGACGTCGGCCCCCTCCGGATGCCGCCGTCCATCAGCACCTCAATGTCCTGCCCCACACTTTCGGCAATTTCGGGTAGGCAACGGATTGCAGCAAGCGTGGGGTCGAAGTTGGTTCCGCCGTGGTTGGACACGCTGATTGCGGCAGCGCCAGCATCGACCGTGCGCCGGGCGTCATCAACGTGGGTGATGCCCTTCAGCATCACAGGCTGGTCCCAACGCTCGCAGAACCACGACAAGTCGTCCCAGCTAGGAGGCGGAGTATTGGTCCATAGCGCGAATCCCTCATTGAAGAAGGGGGCGGGGTCGCTCGCGTGGAGCGTGACGTTCGGCACTCGGAGCTGGGGGACGACGCCGTGAGGCAACCATCTCGCGACGTACCGAGGTTTGAGAAGGGCTTGCGGCCCGTACTTCACGATCTCGGCGAGCCCCATCCGGTCCGGGATGAGAACTTTACGCCAGTCTGTCCGATAGTTGTGGACGTAGTCGACGGATAAGATGATCCCTTTTGACCCCGCTGCCCGAGCTCGCTCCGCTCGAGCGAGCACGTCGTCTCGAGTTCCGGTCCAGGAGAACTGAAGGAACGCGTGATCGTTCGCACGAGCGACATCCTCGATGGAACGGGATCCATAGTTGGACAGCGCAATGGAATCCCCGCCGTCTTTGACGCCTGCGCCGCGGCGACCTCACCCTCGGGGTGCACTGCTTGACCGCCGGCGGGCGCGATCATGATGGGCATACTGCTGGGAACACCCATGATCGTGACGGTGAGGTCCCGCGCTGGGATGTCTGCCACTCGAGGCTTGAACTTCACCTCCTGAAAGGCCGCGACGTTGTCGATAGCAGCCACGCCGCTTTCCTTTGCGGCGTACAGACCTTCATAGATAGCCTTCGGCAGCCTTTTTTCGCGATACGTTGCGCCTCAGCAATGCTCACGAACAGCGGGGACTTCGCCATGGGGTCGTTCCTTTCGGAGCGGGCGGGCCGCCTGGACGAATCGTGTCGCGATCCAGGAGGCCCTCGCTGGGGAGTGAAATGTGCGTCCGGTCAGTTCACCGGGACGACTGATTTCTCAGCCGCGACCTGTCGTATGGCGTTGGCAATGGTGACGTAGGACGGGGGCGGACCCATCTGCATGTGGTTATGAGTAATGGCAACAGCGAGCCCCGTGTCGAGCTCTGCCCAGCCGATGGACGATCCCGCTCCAGGCATCCAGACGATGGACGAGTGCGGGGTTATGACCGGGATCATGCCGGGCGTTTCATCACTGAGGTAGTACCCGTACGCCGACACAGGAACCTTCATACCCAAGTACATGTCGACGGCGTCGGTGTTGGGGCGCGGGGTGAGAAAGTCCATCACTCGTTCTTCGGAGAGCAAACGCACACCGTTCATCTCTCCTCGGTTGGCCAGGAGCGCCCAGTGCGCGGCCATCGACCGCGCGTTGGTGATCGACCCCGCACCCGGGTCAACAGTCCTTCGAGTGATTTCCTGGTTGAAGATCTCCGCTGATGGATGCACCGCATGCGGCATCCCTCGGAAGAACATGGGGTAGGGCGTACTTTCCGGAATCTCGCCGCCGACGATGCGGGCCAACCGATGATCTTCCTCCTCGGGTAGACCGAGATACAGGTCTGTGGCACCAATCGGGTCGAGCAGTTCCTCCCTCACGAACTGCGCGAAAGGGCGCCCCTTCGGGTCTGTGCGCTGCACAATCTCCCCGATGATCCAGCCCCAGCCGAGGGCGTGATAACAGTTGGTCCCAACGGGATACTCCGGCTCCATGTCTTCGAAGCCGCGAATCATCCACTCCCAGTCCGCTTTGAGTTCCGGTGTAACTCCCTCGGGCATCCACGGCACTCCGGACTGGTGGGTGAGAACGTTCCGGACGGTGATGTCTCCCTTGCCGTTCTTTCCCCACTCTGGCCAGTACGTCGAGATCGGCGCGTCGTAGTCAACCAGCCCTCGCTCGGCCTGAAGATGCAACGCGGTGGAGGTGACGCCCTTCGTCACCGAGAACGGGTAGAACAAGGTATCCCCCGTCACAGGCTCCTTCGTGTCCGGGTCTGCGACCCCTCCGAAGGTATCCACGAGGAGGCGTCCGTGGAGATACGCGGCCACTTGAATGCCGACTTCAGTGGTGGCCAACGCTTCTTCGATGGCCGCTTCAATTCGTGGATCGGTCAGTTTGGCTTCTGTCGCCATGGCAGTCCCTTTCATCGTCGAAAGACCGAGTCTCCACATCTGCGTGCGCTCGGGTGGACACAGCCTAGGCGTTCACAAGACTGGCTGTCTAGCAAAAAGGCAGGCCGTATATGCTGGGCCACATCGGAGAGACGGTCGTCGTCCGAGAACCCAAATCAACGAAGAAGAGGTGGTGACATGCAGGGTGTGGTTGTCCACAACGGTCAGGTCGAGCTTGCTCACGACTTGGAAGTACGCCCCCCGGGACCGACCGAAGTGCGGGTGCGAGTCCTGGCATCCGGCCTTTGCCGCAGCGATCTGTTGCCGATTGATGAACCGCAACCTGACCCGATGGTGCTCGGCCACGAGGCATCTGGCGTGATCGATGCCCTCGGCTCAGGAGTGACCGACCTGGAGGTGGGACAACTCGTCGCGGTCTCCTGCCCCGTACCGTGCAACCGGTGTGAGGCGTGCGCGAAGGGGCTCTTCACGGCGTGCCAGCACAGCTTTGGCATCGGAGAGACACCCTTTTCGAGGAAAGGTCAGCGTGTTCGTGCTCTCGCCCGAGTGTCTTCGCTCGCCGAGTACATCGTCGTCGACGAGTTTCAGGCACATCCGGTGCACTCACTCTCGCCCAACGCTGCTGCGCTCGTGGGCTGCGCCGTCAGCACCGGGTACGGGATGACCAAGAACGTGGTTGAGTTGCGAACCGGCGAGAGTGTCGTTGTGTTCGGCGTGGGTGGGATCGGAATCAACAGCATCCAGACTGCACGGATGCTAGGCGCTCGTCGAATCATTGCTGTCGATATCAACGGCGACAAGGAAAGCACTGCACGGCAGTTTGGCGCGGATGACTTTGTAGAGATCGCACCGGGGTTCTCGGCAGAAGATATCGTCCAGGCTGTTCAACGATCAGTCCCCGATGGAGTCGACGCGGTGATCGACTGCACCGGCCAAGCATCGGTGCTTGAATCGGCTCAATGGCTCCTCAAGCCGGGAGGGCGTTTAGGGCTTGTAGGTATCCCCCACGATGGTGGCATCATGCGCATCGACGTGAGCAACGCGATGTATCGCCACCTGACAATTCGCGGCGCCCTAAACGGTGCATCGAACCCGTTCCTCGACATGGCAGACATCGTGCGGCTCGCCGAGACTCACCATCTTGAGCGCGACGACCAGGTATCTCATACCTTCGCGCTGGAGGACTACGCCGATGCCATCGATGCTCTAAGAAGAGGAAAGGTCCTCAGAGCTGTCATCCAAATGCCCTCGGCAGATGCTAGTTAGAGCATCATCCCACGGCATTCAGAAGCACGCCTTGCGAAGGCCGCGTAAGCTCGGGGCGATGAAGCAGACAGTGACCGGTCTCAGGGCCGCGCAGAAGGCGATGACGCGCGACCGGCTGGTCGACGCCGCACATGACTCGCTCGTTTCCCGGGGCTATGTGGGCACGACAATCGATGACATCACGACAGAAGCCGGAGCGACTCGGGCGACCTTCTACCTCCACTTCACGTCAAAAGCCGATATCACTCGTGCGGTGTGGGAGCGTTTCGTCGACGAGCCCACAAACACTCTGTGGGCGCGACTGGATGGAGTGCTCGAAGCTCTCGCGAGCGACCCTGCGGTCTTGCAGCGAGATTGGTTCCCCCAGGTCCTCGCCCACTGGGAGCACCGCGGCTCAACGATCCGTGCCATCCTTCACGCACGAATTGTCGAGCCGACGCTCAGTGAACGGTTGCTGACTACGCGGGAAGATATCGCCGACATCATCGTCCGTGCGCTCTCGCCCCATCCCCGGCACTCCGACTCGGCTCTCCGTATTAGAGCGATTGCTGCCTTCGAGATCCAGACCCAGGTTTTCCTCGGCTGGATCGAAGGCCAGGTGCCACACGACACGGACGCCGTTATCGATGCGCTCTCGGATGCCTGGACTTCACTGCTGAGTTAGATCGAGCTCGCCAATGGAGCGAAGGCCATCCGCTGTCCCGCACAGCCGACGCCCGCCGACGCTCGCTTAGCCGCTGCATCGCCGCACGAATGGTTCGGCGCACATCATCGCTATTGCGATCTCGTCGCCCATGGGGCGGCGGCTGCTCGAGGTTCTCGGCAAAGCCAACCTGCAGCACCACCGGTACGTGTCTCCGGAGTGGCAGCGCATCCACAGCTACGGCCCCCAGGTCATCGAGTTCCTAAACGGCAGCCTGAAGCACGCCGACAACGCCACGCCGGGATCACCCGCACCTCTGCGGTGCGTCCCCGCGCCTCTCGAAGGCGAATGTCCACGAGCCGTCGCGCCCAGCTCGAACTGACCGCCAGTTAGCGGACGCACATGTGGCGCGTTCTCGGAGGCCGCGGCCGACGGCATCCAGCGGTGAGGGGTTTATTGCCCACAGTGCAGAGATCAAGACAACTTCTCGTGCGCTTTTCCTGTCCTCCATCAGCGCTGACCCGGGCACTACGCCCGGACGATGCATCATCCCCAGCAAGAGCGGACAATGAACTGCCGATACCGTCGAGTCGAGGGTTTGTGGCAGACGCATGGAGGATTGATGAGCAAGGCACGTACACGATGGGTGGCCCCGAGCGAGGTCGATTTCCATTCGCGGATGTTGCGCTCCATCACGGGCAAACGGTACGAGGTGTACGCCATTAGCCGCATCCTCCATCTCCTCGATGATCCGGAGATCGAGATCATCACGCAGCAGCCGGTTCGTCTTGAGAACGGCTCGTTGGCGCTCCTGGACCTCTACCTGCCGCAGTTCAAGGTCGGCGTGGAGGTCGACGAGTTGCATCACTTTTCGGAGCAGTCGCAGAACGCGGACAAGATCCGCGAGCAGGCAATCGCCTCAGTGGCCGTTGCGAACATCCGCCGCGTTCGGGTGGAGGATGCTGATTCCCTCATCACGCTCAAGCAGCAGGTCGATGAGCTCATCGCAGACATCAGACAGTTGAAAGCCGGCGCGGTCGCCGACGGCTCGTTCACGCCCTTCGTCTACGGACACAGACATGACCCCGACCATTGGCGGGCTGTGGGTACCGTGACGACCGAAGACGACATTCACATGCATTCGATGGTCGACGTCTGCGCTCTGTTCGGCAAGAACGTCGAGCACTGGCAACGCGGAGTCATCCCTCTGACGGACACTCACCGCGTCTGGATGCCGGGTCTCACGCAAGAGGGTCTGACGTCCCGAAATGACTGGAAGAACACTCTCAGCCGAGACGAGCTGACCATTGTGGAAGAGCAGCTCAAGACCGGGTTATACAGATACGACCCGACGGTGAAGAGCATCGTCTTCGCCAAGTTCAAAGATCCGGTTCTCCTCACTCAGTATTACCGTTTCCTCGGGGTGTTCGAGATCACAGCCATCGAAGAACTCGCGGAAAAGAAGCACGTCACGTACACCCGGGTGTCTACAGAGGTCGACCTCACCGCCCACAGTTAGTGGGTTCTACAGGCTTTCGCTGGTGATACCTCGCACGGAGTTGCAGATAACCCGCGAAACGCCATGCCTCGTCGATGATGCAACGCGACGTGTCGCCCTGCTCTCGGTCGAGATCAGTTCCAGGTCTTATGCAACCAGTCACTACCGCGCTTGTTGAAGCCTTTCCAGGCGCGGGAGCGGCCAGTGACATCAACGACCAGTAGCTCGTCGTCGCCGTCGATGTGTGAGCCCAGTGCGTCACGGACCTCTTTTGCAGACAGTGTCGTGCGGACGATCCATGTGGAATCGAGGTGGTGCCACCACGCGCCAAGGTTCTTGATCGCCGAAATGAGGTCGTCGTAGTTCTTCTGCTTGTTCAGGTCATACCCGATGAGGTGCGTAGGCATGGGCTGTTCCTCTCACGTACCGTTCTCGACGCGCACTCGAGATGTCACAGTCGTCGCGGCGAGGCCGGCGAGATCTATGGTCACGACCCATTGTCCGCTGTGGGGCACCGGCAATCGGAGGGGGCTACGACGTGCGAGACCGCCCTGATATCGGTGCGCTCGGCCGTCCCGGAAGTTCTGGAACTCGTTCGTTGTCATCAACCGCACGTTCGCGCCCGTGGAGAGGGTCACGACAACGGTCGCTCCGCTATCCAAGTGTCCCAGGTCGTAGTGCTGGAACCGCGTCCTGACGGCCATGACGGCGCCTCCTTCTTCACTCGAAGTCTAGGGGGTCTTCGACACGCGCTATGGTGATGCTTCGGAGGGAAAATGGCGCGGGGATCGTGGGTGCAGGGGATGGTTGCTGACCTCCCCGATGCGCCGATGGAATGGCCGGAGGTTCTCTACCTTCGGCTCACGGCTCAGTTTGGCCGCCTGGGGTCGGGCAGAGAAAATACCAGCGCTGCCGAGGGCATACTCGGGTGGGACCATCAGGTCTATTTCTTCGTCGGCCGACCTCATCCGGACTACTCCGCCTCCGTCACCCTCTTCTCCCCGCCGGCGCCAGGAGCGGCTGCCTGGGCTGTCACTCCGTTCGATACCGGCGGCATGATCAAGGGCCACATCGTTACTGCACCGGAGCAGTCCGAGTCAGAGCGTGTCTCCCTGGTCGAGAAGTGGACTACTGCTGACACCTCGTATGTTGAGGCTCAGGAGAAGTGGATCGGGGGCGCGTTCACCGAGCGGGACGGTTACGTGCGTTCGGAGAAGCCGACCACCCATCTCGTGCCACAGGTGGATCTCGCCCACAACTCCGACCACTCGTGGACTTGGGAAGGTCGCCTCCCCTCGGTCAACTATGAGACAGCTCCAACAACGGCCACGCACGTGTTCGTGTCCACGGGACGCCGTCAGCATTTCCAGAACTGGGTGCGGAAGTCTGGGGTGGTGGCGCGAGAAGACCTTGCCGCGTACATGAGAACCGTGGCAACTCTCGTGCACGAGACACCAAGCCCAGTCGAAGACGCACAGGATATTCTGTGTTGAAGGGAGGATGCGAGTGAAAGTAACGCTGGTGGGGTTCGTTGCAGAGCTGACAGGCTCCGACGACCATCTACTCGAGGCGCAGCCCGCTGTGGAGATCGACGGCGACATCTTTGTCGCGCCTGGGCTGGACTGGACTCTGGACACTCTTGTCCCCTACCGCCCTCAGTCATCGACGCCGCTCCATCGCGTGGCGTCCCGCCCTGAGATCGTCGTGGGCGACACCGTATGGATTGCTGGGCGCACATTCGTCAAACGCGCAAAGGAATGCAACGCGGTCGGCGAATTCGCGTACGAAATTGGCGGCTGGCAGGCCGTCGCTCTCGGGTTCCGCGGCTCGTTCGGTCACCGACGTGCGTTCGCTGACATGGTTCGCGCGCTCCGTCACAACCTGGAGCGTGGATTAAATCAGGCTCTCTTCGACCACGTGAACCTGCTGCGCTTCGCCGGCCCGATTCTGCACGAGCTGTATGCCGCGCTGCCTATCGAGCCCGATCTCGAATACCAACTCACCCGCGCCCTCGTCTTCGACGGGGAACGCGACGAGTACTCGTTGGACTTCATCCGCGCTGAGACCGTCCACTTGCTAGGACTCGCCCCGTCGGAGGAGGAGTTCGACTCACAGTTGGAAGCCAAACGGCGCCGACTGTCGGCGAGCCGTTTGGGCGAGCGTGGTCAGCAAGGTTGGATTCCGTTCACGGCAGCTCCGGCACGCAAAGAAGCCGACGAGGTCCGGAAGATGTTCGAGAGTGTTCTCGCGCACTCGAACCAGGCTCCGGACTCCGCGATGACCGACCTCTTCCTGTCCTTCGGCGCGGAACCGCAGTCGTCCTGGGCTCACACGAAAAGCCCCCAACCCACGTACAACGAGAAGGTGTGATGTCGGACTCGACGCACGACGACAATCCCGCTGAGGTTGAAGGAGACCAGACACTCAACACGGGAACGGGAATCGAAGATTTCTATTCCGCGATGCAGCGGGAGCGAGAGAGCCAGTACGAGAGCTACCGTACGTACGCCGGTAGCGAGTTGTACACCAAGCATCTGCGCTCGGCGCTGGCGTCGTTCACCGAGACCGACGACCTCGAAGTCGGAGATCTCGTGCAGTGGAAGACGTTCCTCCGCAACGCTGAATACCCGGACTACGGGGCACCGGCAATCCTCATGGAGTTCCGCGACGTTCCAGAGATCTCTGTCGCGTCAACCATTGAACGTCAAGATGTTGTGATCGGTGTTCTCGACCAGGACCAAGACTTGCGTCTGGTCGTCACGGACCGACGCCGACTCACGACATGGGAAGCTGACGGCGCCTAGCCTCGAGCGCCCCTGCGCGAGGCGCGCGTTTCTCGCACCTCTCCCCTCGTTCGCACGCGATACCCGGTGGCGGGCCCACCCATGCCCGCAATCGTGACACTCCCGCCGCAGCCGCTTGCCGGCACCAGACACGACATTCTGAGCAGTGAGCTCACCATTGGAAGTCCGAAGCGAGGTCCGGCTTCGTGGCGGCTATGTCACTGAACCCACCCACGCTGTGCTGCGTGACGCCACAACGGCGCTATGGGCACGAAGCCGACGGCGAGAGCTGCGGGTGGGTAGACCTGCAGCCCTCGCCGATGTGGCACCGTACTGGGGCAATTTCGAAGGCAGAGCAGAAAGCCTCCGTCAACTCTGGCGGCCGGGCCACTGGGCCTGGCCGCCAGAGGCCCCACCTGTAGTCCTTCGCCGGTGAACGGAGAAGGCTACGTGGGGGGTCCCCCGCTTCGCGCCGGTCAGGGACTAGGCGAATCTGGCGGTGTGATCAAGCGGCATAGACAGCTTTTCCGATGAGCCGTCGCTCGGACATCGCGGTGAGAGCATCGGGAACCTGCTCGAGGGGGAAGGTGTGGTCAACCATCGGACGTAGTTTCCCGTCGCCGACGAGCGCGAGAAGCTCCCCGAGGTTGGCGCCCAACCGCTGCACGTCTCGGTCGTCGCCGTGCGTGTACGCCGCACCGAGGGCGATCTCATGGGTGGAAGGCCCAATCGAGAAGGGCGGCACCACCGATATGTCCGGCCGCCCAGCCGTGGTCGCGATTCGACCGCCGTAGCGCAACAGCCCGGCGTTGGCCGTCGCTGAGGTGGCCCCCACGGTATCCAGGACAGCCTCATACTGGAGGCGACCTCGGGAGGTGGGTAGTGGACGACGGCAACGTGATGGACCTTCGAACACGTCGCAGGATTCAGCTGCGCCGAGAAGTCTCGAAGCATGCGATGGATCTCTACGCGGAGCGAGGGTACGAGGAGACAACCGTCGACGACATTGCTCATGCGTTGGGGATTTCACAGCGAACCTTCTTCCGTCACTACCGCACGAAAGAGGAGACCGTTCTTTTCGAGTCCGAGTCGCTCGCACAGGCGCTGGCAGAGGCGGATTTTGCACGCATGTCGCTCACGGATGCTCTCGCCGCGATACAGGAGATCTACCGCGAAATGGCTGTCAGACTCGATTCCAGCGACGACGAGCGGAGTCGCCGTGCGCAGCGGCTGATCGCCGCGAATCCGACGTTGCGTCAAGCCGCGTCAGCTCGCCACTACACGATCATGGAAGACACTCGGCGACGCCTGGCGCAGACGCTGGGCGATGGGCTCACCGCACGGCTGGTGGTGGAGCTCTCTACCGCGACGCCCCACGCTGCCTTAGACGAGTGGGCGGCGCAGCCGCATCCGGCCACCACTCCCGCAGTTGAGTTCTACGACCGCGCCATGCACTCTCTCGCCGAGTTACGGCCCGTCCCGCGACGCTGACGGGGCGTAACACCCAGTGCCGAACCCTGACGCTCCAACCTCGCCACCGTCACGCCCCGGGCGCGGGGACGCCCGGGGCTTTGACGGGAACAACAGCGGATGGAGCTGCACACCGATTGCCGGCTGGCAGCGGCGCCAAGGAGGCTGCGACTAGCCCCGTTCGATGTCAGCGTCGAGAGATGACTGCCTGCGCGAGTTGAGGGGCGTGACAGCGACAGTGCCGGTGTCGTCGTGGAGCTCTTTCCTCGTGCGCCCGGCGTCTCGGACGAATCCGAAATAGCAGGCGATAAGGATCGTGATCCAGATCGCCCCAACTATCAGGGCGGGACGCGTGTCGGGGACAACTCCGATGAGGATGACCACGACTCCGATGACGAACATCGCGAGGTAGTTTGCGACGGGCCACAGCGGGGCAGGGAACTCGCTGGGCAGCAACTGGTCCCGCAAGATCTCTCGTTTCATGCGTGCGTGGGAGATGAGAGTCATCAACCACACCACGACGACCGCGAACGTGGCGAGCGCCGCAATGAGGAAGAAGATCTGCTCTTCGAACCAGACGTTCAGGACCACACCCACCAGAAGCGCGGCCGTCATTGCGATCACCGTCATGAAGGGGATTCCGCTGCGGCTGGCCTTGAGGAACGCACGCGGTGCCTGTCCCTGCTCTGCGAGACCGTGAAGCATGCGCGCCGCTGCAAAGAAGTCAGCGTTGATGGCTGAGAGCGCGGCGGTGATCACGACGACGTTGAGGACATGCGCGGCGCCCTCGAGCCCGAGGTTCTGGAAGATGGAAACGAAGGGGCTGGTGTTGCCGTCGATGGTGTTCCAGGGCTGGATCGACATGATGACCGTGAGCGCGAGAACGTAGAACAGCAGAATCCGAATAGGAACCGAATTGATGGCCTTCGGGATGACCTTCTTCGGATTCTGAGCCTCTCCGGCCGTGATTCCGATGATCTCCGTACCGCCGAACGCGAACATCACGATGGTGAGGGACAGGAGCACTCCCCACAATCCGTTGGGCATGAACCCGCCGTGATCGACGAGGTTGCTCAGTCCTGCGGCACCATCCGACTGATTGCCGAACCCGAACAGGATGATCGCGATTCCGCCGAGGATCATCGCGACGATAGCGACAACCTTGATGAGGGCGAACCAGAACTCCATCTCTCCAAATACCTTGACACTCACCAGGTTCGCGGCGGTGATGAAGAACACCACTGCCAGGATCCAGATCCACCGTTCCACGTCCGGGAACCAGAACCCCATGTACACCCCGAATGCCGTGACGTCGGCCAGCGCGACCACGAACATCTCGAACGTGAAGGTCCAGCCTGTGAGGAATCCGGCGAACGGACCGACGTATCGCGATGCGTACTGACCGAAAGATCCCGCGACGGGGTGGCGGACGGCCATCTCCCCCAGCGCGCGCATCACGACGAAGACGACCGCCCCGCCAAGGATGTAGGCAAGAAGCACCGCGGGTCCGGCGGCTTGAATCGCGCTGGCAGAGCCGTAGAACAGCCCTGTACCGATAGCTGAACCCAGAGCGATCATGCGGATGTGTCGAGCGGTGAGGCCCCGGCGTAGCGCGGAACTGGTCTGATTCATGCGAAGTCATTCTCCTTTGAATGCGGTGAGTGATGCGAGCTCGCTCACGAGGGGGTGCACTGCAGGGGGCGGGGTGGTGAGGACGGGACTGCTAGAGCTGAATGTCGCCGAGCCGCGGTATCGCCGACCACATGGCTGCGGTGTAGTGCGGATCAAAGATCGCGTGATAGCCCCCGGTATGCCAAAACAGCACGGGTCCGTCGATAGAGCCTGAGCGAGCCATGTCGATGATCGCCGCGACGGCCTTGCCCGTGTAGACCGGGTCCACCACGATTCCTTCCAATCGCGCCATGAGGTCGATGGCTTCCATGACGCCGGGTGCGGGCTTGCCGTACCCCTCACCGAGGTAGGACTCGGTGAGCTCGAGGTCCGCGCCCGTGATCTGGATGCTCGGGGCGAGAAGACCAGCAGCCTCTTGAGCGAGACGAAGGTACGTCGCCGGAACATCGTCGTACACTTCGCCGGCGACCACGACACCGATGATGCGGGTGGAAGCACCCTGGATCGCTCGGCCGAGCGTCAGCCCAGCGTGAGTGCTACCCGCGGAACTCGCATGGACGATGGTCTTGAACTCCGTACCCTGGGCGCGGATCTGCTCATCGGCCTCGATGTATGCGCGAGCGAAGCTCGTCGCTCCACGCCCAGTAGCGGACCCGATGGGGAGTCGGTAGACACGCTCGCCGGTGTCCTCGAGCTCGCGAATGACACCTTCAGTGAGATGAGCCAGTTCCACCCAGGACACGTCGCCGACCAGCCGGAGGTCTGCGCCGAACAGTGCGTCCAGCAACAGGTTGCCGACCGGCTCCTTGGGCTCGTCATGGCAGAGCACTAGCGTGCACTTCATGCCTATCGCAGCGGCCGCCGCCGCGGCGGCGCGCGTGGCGTTGGAATGCCGCGAGCCCTCCGTCACAATGTGCGTGGCGCCCAGTGCCTGCGCGTGCGCGAGTTCCATCTCGAGCTTGCGGACTTTGTTTCCAGCCAGACCCACCGACCCCAGGTCGTCGCGCTTCGCCCAGAGTTCCACGCCGAGGTATTCACTCAGTCGCGGAAGACGCTGGACCGGTGACGTGAATCCTCGAAGATCGATGCGAGGCAGATCCTGAAGTTCGGGCTTTGTGCTCATAGTGAGGAAACTAGATACAAATAGAGCTATTGCACAACCTCTGAGAATATTCCCATGCATCTGCTCATCAAGAGGCAAAGGACGACGAGTATGATCGAGCACATGTATACGCTCGATGCGGTCGATGCTCGAATTCTCCTCGCTCGCGACGAGTCTCCTGACGCGTCTCTGATAGAGATCGCCGCGCGCCTGGGAATGTCGCGAAACACCGTGCAGGCGAGACTGAAGCGACTTCGGGACAGTGGCTCCTTAGGGGTGCCGAGCTCCTCGGTACTTCCGGAAGCGGCGGGGCGCCCGCTGCTCGCGTTCGTGACGGTTTCGGTAGCGCAGCAGAGCATCGACTCGGTTTACGCGTCATTGGCCTCAATCCCCGAGGTAATCGAAGCGCACACCACGACCGGAGAGGCGGATCTCATGCTTCGCGTCGCGGCTCGCGACACTGTTGACCTTCACCGCATCACGCAAGCGATCCAGCTGTCCCCGGGAGTGAACCGCAGCAGCACCTCCATCGCGACGACAGAGGTCATCGCTCCGCGGATGTCGTCGCTGCTCACCGTCCTCGCTCGCACGTCGGCCTGACCACCTCTCTTGACGTCCCGACACGGGAAGGTGTCGACAGGCGTCTTGCCCTGAGGTATATTCATGAAACTACTTACAACGTGCGAAGGAGCACGAGGTTATGTTGACCGAGACGTCGAGGCAGATGCGCTCGGTGGTGACCGCCGTCACCACCGGCGACATACGTCTTGCCTCCGTACCGGCCGCGACGCCGGCCCCCAATGAGGTCGCCGGCCGCACACTCGTCTCTCTGATGAGCCCCGGTACGGAGTTGGCGTGGGCGTTTCACCCGTCCTCCTCTCCCCTCGAACTCGGCTACTCCTCTGTGTTCCAGATTGACGTAGTAGGCGATGAGGTGCAGTCGCTCTCCGTCGGCGACATCGTTCTGTCGACCGGTCCGCACGCGGACTGGCAAGTAGCGCGCGAGAGCGATGTAGTCCGCGTCCCTGATGGCCTCGATCCGGCTGCCGCCGTCTTCGCAAGGCTCATGAACGTCCCGCTGTCTGCTCTGCACCTGTGCACCGTCCCCACCGGCGGCGACGCTCTCGTCATCGGACTGGGACTCATCGGCCAGTGCACCGCGCGGGTACTCGAGCGTGCCGCATTCTCCGTGACTGCAGTCGACGATGATCCGCGCCGACGAGGCCTCGTGCCGCCCGGGGTCGCCAGCTCGGATCAGGTGACATCCGAGAGCGCGGACCTCATCGTCGAATGCACCGGCGGTGATGCTCGGATCGTCGATGCGGTCCGTGCCGCACGACGCGGTGGCGAGATCGTTCTCGCAGGTGTTCCCTGGCGTCCTCGCGAGACCGCGCCCATCTTCGCCATCTCTCGGCCGATTTTCGACAAGAGCGTGACTGTGCGTGGTGGTTTCGAGTGGCAGGTGCCGCTGGTCAAGGACACCCGCGCGGGCCGCACGGATGCGCGCGATCAGATGAAGCGCGCGATGCGCTGGCTCGCAGAGGGTGGCATTGAGACAGAGGGCCTGACATCGACGATCTCACCGGGTGAGGTCGTGGACGCCTACGTGTCGCTCCGCACACGCACCGCCCCGGCCCTGTCGTACATCATCGACTGGTCCGAGGGCAACGGCACCGATACGGCAACACGGCCGTATCACGCCCGAAACATCGACTCGTCAGACTCATCACTGACCATTCATGTGGTCGACCCGACACGCAACGAGAGGAGTGCCCAGTGAGCCAAGCTCCCGGCAATTCTCGATGGGTGACCCCTGCCGCGTCGCAGCGCTTTGCGGCCGCCCGTCTCGATGTGGTTTACCGCCCCAAGGGGCAAGGCGAGGGCTGAGACCCGCGCGTCCCTCGTTGCTGACGGACGCTCCTGCCTGCTCGCCGAGGCCACCGCAATCACGTTGTGGCGCTCGACTGCAGCCGCTCGTTGGCGAACCCGCCTGGGCCGTCGCACGCCGCGCCGACCCTCCTCCGCGCTCGGTCCCTGCCGAAGCGTCGGCGACGTCGAACACGGTCTTCTTTGTCGACCCAGCTGGCGTCCCCCGTTAGTCCCCGTAGTACACACCGACACACCCTCACAGGAGTAACCATGTCTGTACGAACGAACCGTGCGTCCATTCGACGCACTGTTGCTATCACCGCCACCCTCGCCGCCGTCGCTCTCACCTCCGCCAGCTGCGCCAGCTCCGCAGGCGGAGGCGGCGCGAGCGACGAGAAGACCGTTGCCTTCCTCGTCCCGAGCACGGTGCAATCCAAGTGGACCGCTAACTACGACCTGTTCACCGAAAAGCTCAAGGAGGAGTACCCCAACGTTGAAACGGTGATGTACAACGCCAACGCGAGTGACAGCACCCAGCAGTCTCAGGTGGACACGGCCCTGACGCGTGGCGCCGACGCAATTGTCCTCGTCTCCGTCGACTCGACCTCTGCTGCTCGAATGGTGCAGGTCGCAGCGCAGAGCAAGGTTCCGGTCGTCAGCTACGACCACCCCATCATGAACACGGCTGATCTGTCTCTCTTCGTCGGGGTCGACGGCATCGCCCAAGGCAAGGCCACCGGGGAATGGGTCGCCGAGAATGCGCCGGACGGCTCGCGTGTCCTCTTCCTCAATGGCAGCCCGACTGATGACAACGCGGTCGACTTCAATGAGGGCTACCACAGCGTGCTCGACCCTCTCATCGAGTCGGGCAAGCTCGAAATGGTCGGAGAAGACTGGGTCCCCGGGTGGGACCCCCAGACGGCGCAGTCGACCTTCGAGCAGCTGCTCACCAAGGCCGGGGGCGATGTCGATGTCGTCGTCGTGCCGTGGGATGACGGAGCAGGAGTCGTTTCGACAGTGCTGCGAAATGAGAAACTCACCGACGTTCTCGTGACGGGAGGGGACGCGAACCTCGCCGGGCTCCAGCGGGTGCTGCTTGGTGAGCAGTCAATGACTGTCATTCGCGACGACCAGACCCAGTCCGTCGTCTCCGCTCAAGCCATCGCGGGCCTGCTCAAGGACGGCAAGGTCCCCTCTGACCTGATCACCGGTTCGGCTGACTACGGTGCAGGCGACGTGCCCACCCACCTGCTGATTCCGAAGGTGTACACCATCGACAACATCGCCGAGCTCGTCGACAGCGGCTGGGTCACCACGAAGGACCTGTGCAACGGCATCCCCGCCGGCACGGGACCCTGCTGATCGCGCCATCACGAAGGAGAAACGACATGCTTCTCGAACTACGCAACATCCATAAGAGCTTCGGTGCCGTCCACGTCTTGAAAGGAGTGGACTTCGAGGTGGACGCTGGGGAGGTCGTTGCCCTCTGCGGGGACAACGGTGCCGGCAAGTCGACGCTCATCAAAGTGATTGCCGGGGTGCATCAGCCCGACGAAGGCACGGTTCAGATGGACGGCAAGGAGATCACTTTCGCGAGTCCGGAAGCCTCCGTGGAGGCGGGCATCGCGACGGTGTATCAGGATCTCGCCCTGTGCGACAACCTCGACATCGTGCAGAACATGTTCCTCGGGCGGGAACGGTACCGGCGGCTGCTCGGGCTACCGCTTGGCCGCGCGACGCGTGTGCTGGATCGCAAGTCCATGACCGTCACCGCCGCCGAGCTGCTCGCGGACCTGCGAGTGACCACGGTCAGCGATGTGCGCGCGAAAGTCGCATCGCTTTCCGGAGGTCAGCGCCAATCCATTGCTATTGCTCGTGCCGTAATGGGCGACTCGAGGATCATCGTCCTCGACGAGCCCACGGCGGCGCTTGGCGTGGCGCAGACCTACCAAGTCGGGGAACTGGTGAAGAGGCTGCGCGACCAAGGCATGGGCGTCATCCTCATCTCCCATGACATGAATCAGGTGTTCGAGCTCGCCGACCGCGTGACGGTGCTTCGGCACGGTCGGCGCGATTACAACACCCACACCTCGGAAACCACCCCCACCGATGTGGTCTCGGCCATCACCGGAGCACTCTCCCTGAAGGAGATCGCATGACTGCCACACCTGTCGATGCTCGCAGTACTCAGCGTCCCACTATCAACATCGGTCCCCCACCATTCCGGCCCTGGCACGACCTTCGAATGCGGGTGAACCAGGGCGAGCTCGGCATGATCCCCGTGTTCGTCAGCCTGATCCTCATCGCGGTGCTCTTCGGCGCCCTGCAGCCGGACTTCCTCAGCCCCCGCAACATCAGCAATCTGCTCGTACAGGTCGCGGTCACAGGGACCCTTGCCGTCGGCTTGGTGCTCGTCCTGCTCATCGGAGAGATCGATCTTTCTGTCGGCTCGATCATGGGTACCGCGGCTGCTCTGCTCGGCGTCACGGTGACGACCATGCACTTCCCGTGGTGGGTTGGCCTGATCGCCGCCATCGTCGCGGGTGGCCTCATCGGAGCATTCCAAGGGGCGTGGGTTGCGATATTCCGCGTCCCCTCATTCGTTGTCACACTGGCCGGCTTCCTCGGCTGGTACGGCGTCCAGCAGGCAATCCTGGGATCGCAGGGGACGGTGAACGTCTTCGACCCGCAGATCGCCTGGATAGCGACCAGCTTCCTTCCTCCCTGGATGGGCTGGGTCACAGCGGCTCTCATCGTCGCCGCCATCGCGCTGTCGGTATGGCGGAGCGGGAAGGCCAGAGCGACCACCGTCATTGTGGCGGCAGCGATTGGATCCTTCGCTTTCGTCGCCATCCTCAATCAGTTCAACGGTGTCCCTGTGGTCGTCGTGATCTTGGTGGCTCTTATTGCGATTGTCGACTTCGTCCTCACCCGCACCCAATTCGGGCTGCATGTCTACGCTGTCGGCGGGAACGCCGAAGCCGCACGACGGGGCGGAATCAGTCTCGTCCGTGTGCGGACACTGGTGTTCATGCTGGCGGGAGCGCTGGCTGGACTGGCGGCGATCATCGCCGTTTCCAGGAATGGAGCCGCCGGCACCCTCACCGGCGGCGGCACGCAAATGCTCGAGGCCATTGCCGCTGCGGTCATTGGGGGGACGTCTCTGTTCGGAGGACGAGGCCGAGTATGGGCGGCCCTGTTCGGTGGCCTCGTCCTCGTCAGCGTCTCCAACGGCATCGACCTCCTCGGTTACCCCACCGATGTGAAGTTCATCGTCGCCGGCGCGATCCTCCTGCTCGCCGTAACCATCGACGCTCTTTCACGTCGCCGGGCACGCGCGGCCTGACACATCTCAAGAGAAAAGGAATCAATATGAGTACTACCGCTACAGACACGCGTCAGCGCATCCTCCGCGAGGACGCCTACGAATACGTGATGGCTCTCCAAGAGCCTCGCCTGACCGTAGAGCAGGGCGAAGAGTTCGTCCTCGAGGTTGAGAACTCGATGAGCAACCTCATCGTGACGGAGGACGATCTACCCACGCACGAAACGCTGGGCGAGATCGCGAAGCTGAAGAAGTTCAATCCGTGTGCCGGCCCGATCTATGTCAAAGGCGCCAAGGCCGGCGACACTTTGGTCGTGGACATCGTGGATATCGTCGTAGAAGAGACGGGGTACGTTCTCCTCGAGCCGGGCCCCGGACCGTTTCAGGACTCCATCAAGTACGGCGAAGCGCGGGGGCCGTACACAAAGATCATCCAGCACCTGCCTGGCCCCAGCGGAACGACATCCGACGGCATCGGCGTCTTCGACGACAACACCCAGTGGGATCTGCAGCCGCTGATCGGAACAATCGGGGTTGTCCCTCCTCGACCTGAGGTCAGCAGCGACACTGTCTTCATGCAGGGACCGTGGGGTGGGAATCTCGACACTCGCGAATTCCGCAAGGGACACCGGCTCTACTTCCCCGTGGCGCATGACGGCGCATTGCTCTATGCCGGCGACGTGCACGCGACCCAGGCCACGGAATTCGGCGCGACGGGCGACGAGTCCCGAGCAGAGCTGACACTCCGGTGCGAGGTCATCCCGAACAAGACCATCCCCTTCATTCGCGTGGAGACGCCGACAGAAATCGTTCAACTCAACTCATGGCGCCCTATCGAGGAGGGGCTGAAGCAGGCGAACCTGTGGATGATCGACTGGCTCGTCGACGACTTCGGCTTCACCGTTCGGGAGGCCACACTGCACCTCGCGGTGAACCCCGATGTGCGCGCCAACGTGTACCTCCTGTGCATGGACGGCAAGCAGAACTACACCATCGGAGTCTCGTTCCCGAAGTCAGCGCTGAACCACTGACCGGTGGGTGACCTGCACGCGTACATGCAGGTCACCCCCTCACCGGGCATCCGACCCGCCTGACTACCGGCGACCGCTCGTGCTGTCACAAGCGACTGACATCGGTAGCGAAATTCTCTTGACACGCCCCGCCCACCGGCCACAAAATGTAAGTAGTTACAAAACGCTATGACCCACCCTATGCACGTACAAGTTCGAGGGAAAGCATCCATGAATCACATGAAGAAAGCAGCGGTAGCGGGAGTCGTTCTGGCAGCGCTTTTGCTTGCCGGTTGCGCGGGCGGAGCCGGCACAGGAGCCGACTCCGACAAGCCCGCGACGGACGACATCGCGCTACTGCCGAAGGACGACGAGATCGCGGCGCTTCTGCCCGCGGCAATCGCGGACAAGGGCACACTCGTCTTCGCCACGGACGCGACCGCGCCGCCGAACCAGTTCATCGACACTGACGGCAAGACCATCATCGGTAACGAGGTCGACTTCGCCAATCAGATCGCATCGATCCTCGGAGTGAAGGCCGAGTTCGTCAACGTGTCATTCGATTCGATCATCCCGGGGCTTCAGGCCGGGCGCTACGACCTGTCCATCTCTGGCTTCCGAGACACGAAGGAGCGCGAAGAGCTCGTCGACTTCGTCACCTACGCGAAAGCTGGTCCTCAGCTGTTCGTCCTCGCCGAGAATGCAGACAAGTTCGAAACGCTTGAGGACCTCTGCGGCCACAGTTACGCTGCCCAGTCCGGCACAGTGGGCGAGACGGCAGTGCAGGAGCAGAGCGAGAAGTGCGTTGCCGAAGGCAAGGACCCTGTGGACATCAAGGTCTTCAAGAGCCAGTCCGATCAGGTGCAGGCCGTCTCGAGTGGTCAGGTGGATGCCGGCGCGCAGAACTCGCCCAACAACGTGTACCTGGAAGATCAGACCGACGGCGCTCTCGTCGGCGTCGGCGAGCCGTTCGTGGAGGGCCCGTGGGGGATGCCCATCCCGAAGGACACCGGACTGACTGAGGCAATCCACGCTGCGACGCAGAAGCTCATCGAGAGCGACCAGTACATGGCCATTCTCAAGAAGTGGAACGACGAAGACCAGGCCATCGACGAGTCCGTCATCAACGGCGCCATCAGCTAAGCGAGATGCACATGACAACCTCATCAGCGCCAACAGAGACGCGACACACCACGCACGGAACGCCCATGCTCGGCACGGCGACAGTTCATAAGCTGAAGCACCCGGGCCGTTGGGTAGCGGTCGCGATCATCGTCCTGCTGTTCGCATCGATGATCTACATCGGCTTCACGAACCCGCGGTTTCGGTGGGACGTGGTCGCGGAGTACTTCTTCTCCGCACCCGTGCTCGACGGTCTGCGCATCACACTGACTCTCACCATCATCGGGATGATCATCGGTGTAGTGCTCGGAACAATCGTGGCGCTGATGAGGTTGTCGGTGAATCCTGTCCTGAAGTGGGCCGGATTTACCTTCGTATGGCTCGTGCGAGGTGTTCCTCTCCTCGTCCAGCTGATCTTCTGGTACAACATCTCAGCGTTGTTCCCTGTGCTCAGCATCGGCATACCGTTCGGTGGTCCCACCTTCGCGAGCATCGACTCGAACGTCGTGATGACGGCATGGACTGCGGCGGTACTGGGCTTGGGGCTCAACCAAGCCGCCTACATGGCAGAGATCATCCGCAGTGGTATCCAGTCCGTCGACGAAGGCCAGCTCGAAGCGGCTTCCACCGTAGGGCTGTCGCGGCTGCAGACGGTGATGCGCATCGTGTTGCCGCAGGCCATGCGCGTGATTCTCCCGCCGACCGGCAACGAGACCATCACCATGCTGAAGACGACCTCGCTCGTCAGCGTCGTCGCGGTGGCCGACCTGCTCTATTCGACGCAGCTCATCTACGCCCGCACTTTCCAGACCATTCCGATGTTGATCATGGCGAGCATCTGGTACCTCATCCTCATCTCGATCCTCAGCATCGGCCAGAGCTATCTCGAAAAGTACTACGCACGCGGCAGCTCCCGGCATATCCATGTCGGCTACCTGCAGCGGATCCGCAACCGCTCAACCAAGAGCGCACAGAGCACCATTCACGGGAAGGAGACCGCACATGACTCAGAGAGCTGAGGCAAGCGTCTTCACCGCACCTCTTGTCATGGAGGACACCCCCATGGTGTCGTTCCAGCACGTGCGAAAAAGCTTCGGGCACAACGAGGTCCTCAGAGACATCACGTTCGACGTGATGTCGGGCGAGGTACTCGTCCTTCTTGGCCCCTCGGGCAGCGGGAAGTCCACCCTGCTGCGATGCGTCAATCAGCTGGAGAAAATCGACGGCGGTCGCATCGACGTCGCAGGAGAACTCGTCGGCTACTCCGAGCGCAACGGGGCCCTCTACGAGCTTCACCCGAAGCGGATCGCTCGCCAGCGCATCGAGACCGGCATGGTCTTCCAACACTTCAACCTGTTCCCGCACTTGACGGTGCTCGAAAACGTCGTCCTCGGCCCGACCCTGACCAATCGTGAGCGTCGGCGAGATGCGGTGGCCCGTGCGAAGGAGCTCCTCTCCCGCGTCGGCCTCGAGAAGCAGATGACGCTGTATCCGCGACAGATCTCCGGCGGTCAGCAGCAACGTGTGGCGATTGCCCGAGCACTGGCGATGCGTCCACGTCTGATGCTCTTCGACGAGCCCACCTCCGCTCTCGACCCTGAGCTCGTGGGAGAGGTTCTCGACGTCATGAAGGGCCTTGCGAATGACGGCATGACGATGCTCGTGGTCACCCACGAGATCGGCTTCGCGCGGGAAGTCGCCGACAAGGTCGCGTTCATGGATGGCGGTGTAGTCGTCGAGTACGGGTCCCCGTCCGAGGTCATCGACAACCCGCAGCACGAACGCACCAGCTCGTTCCTGTCCAAGGTGCTGTGACCATGGGCCAGCAGACATCCCCCAAGAGCCTCGAAGGAAAGGTCGCCGTCGTCACAGGGGGTAGCGGCGTCCTCGGGGCAGAGTTCTGCCGCGCGCTAGCCGCCGAAGGGGCGAAGGGCGCGATCTTTGGGAGGGACTTGCGTAAAGCAGTCATCGTGGAAAGCGAGCTTCGCGCTGCGGGGGCAACGGCCGCAGCGTTCTCCCTCGACGTGCTGGACCGAGCGGCCCTCGAGCGAGCAAACGAGGACATCTCACTCCACTTCGGCCCGGTCGACATCCTCGTCAACGGCGCGGGCGGCAACTCTCCTGCCGCCACGACTGACGTCGAGCACCTGGAGGCGGGACGTGAGATCGCGTCGGGATCGTTCTTCGACCTCGATCCCGAAGGATTCCAGGACGTTCTCGACCTGAACCTGCTGGGTTCAGTGATCCCGTCTCAGGTGTTCGGAAAAGCGATGGTCGAGCGCGGCTCCGGTTCCATCATCAACATCTCGTCGATGAACGCGTACCGACCCCTGACGAAGATCCCCGCCTACAGCGCCGCGAAGGCTGCCGTCACCAACTACACGCAGTGGCTCGCAGTGCACTTCGCTCATGCGGGCGTCCGCGTGAATGCAATCGCGCCCGGATTCTTCGCGAGCGAACAGAACCGCACCCTGCTGTTCGACCGAGACGGAGAGTTGACTCCCCGCGCACAGAAGATCCTGACCAGCACGCCTATGGGGAGATTTGGTCGACCCGAAGAACTGGTTGGTGCGCTTCTCTTCCTCGCCTCGGATCAGAGCGCGGGTTTCGTCAGTGGGGTCACGATCCCTGTCGACGGCGCGTTCTCCGCGTACGCCGGCGTCTAATCACACAACACGAAGGAGGTGGGCTCGACATGAGTCGACTGATCAAAGCACGCAGATCCCAGGGACTTCAGGACCTGGTACCGGACGGCAACCCCTACACGAAGTTCCTCCGATTCGGCCTCGTACAGCTCGAATCCGGAACGTCGCACAGCGGGGTCGCGGCCGGAGTCGAAACTCTCGCCGTGATTCTCACAGGCACCGTATCCGTCAACGTCGGCGACCAGACCTGGGAGGACCTCGGAGGGCGCAGCAGTGTGTTCGACGGTTCCCCGACATCGGTGTACATCCCACTCGGCGCAACGTTCACGTTCACCGCATCCTCCGACGCCGAGATCGCCCTGTGCAGCTCAGTCACGGACGAAGTCTTTGAGGCATACGTCGTGGGTCCCGAAGACGTGCAGGTGAGCCATCGAGGTGACCGTAACTGGAAGCGCACCATCCGCGACATCGTCACGACGTCCGGGGAGGGACGGGTCTCGCGACTCGTCGCCGGCGAGACGATCAACGCCCCGGGTGACTGGTCCAGCTACCCACCCCACAAGCACGACGGCGAGTTCGCTCCCGAGGAGCCGAACTTCGAAGAGGTCTACCACTACCGGGTGGACCCCGAAGGCGGGTACGGGGTCCAGCTGCACTACACCTCGGACAAATCCATCGACGACGCGCACACCGTCTACAACGGAGACACCTTCGTCATCGAACAGGGATACCACCCGATGGTGGCCGCAGGTGGGCACTCGCTCTACTACCTGTGGTTCATGGCCGGAGACACCGGCCGGACCCTGAACCCCTACATCGAGCCCGCGTTCCGCTGGCTCCTCTAGACAACGCATCCCAAGAAAGGTTCACATCATGACCAAGCCCTTTGAGAACCTGCTCCAGCAGGTACAGAACGACCCCAATGTCGGACCGAACAACCGTGCCGCATTGGAGGAGTTCCTCACCAACGAGACTCCTGGCTCTTGTCTCTACACAAAGTGGAGCAACCCGCCCATCATCGCCTCCGGCAAGGGCAGCCGAGTCACCGACGTTGACGGCGTGGAGTACATCGACTGCATCACCGGTATGTCGAGCATGAATATCGGTCACGCAGACCCGCGTGTCGCCGACGTCATGCGGGACCAGTACCTCAAGCTCAGCCACTGGTTCGACTTCCCGACACCCGAGCGTCTTCGTCTCGTCCAGCGCCTCATCGACAACACGCCTGGTGATTTCGACAAGCGCGTCTGGCTGGGACTGAGCGGAGCGGACGCCCTCGACGCAATCCTGCGGCTCGTCCGCGTTCACACCGGAAAGTCGCAGATCATCTCCTTCTACGGCGGTTACCACGGGCAGAACTACGGCACGATGGCGCTGACAACCAAGGCCGGCATGCACCGCTGGTACTCGCCAGTCGGACCCGCAGATCAGCAGGTGACGCGATTCCCGTACCCGTACGCATACCGCGATGCATACGACTCCAAGTCGGCGGAAGAGAGTGCCATCCGTTGCGTGGAGGCCATCGAGCGCGTTCTCTCCAGCGGAGAGAACACCCTCGCCAACCCCATGGCCGGTGTCAATAACGTCGCTGCAATCATTGTGGAGCCGATGCAGTGCTCCGCAGGCTACATCCGCCCGCACGACGAGTTCCTGCGACGCCTGCGCGCCCTTGCCGACAAGCACGGGATTCTGCTGGTCTTCGATGAGATCCAGACGGGCATGGGACGCACCGGCAAGATGTGGGGAAGCGAGCACTCGGGCGTCGTTCCCGACCTCATGGCTGTCGGCAAGGCACTCGGCGGCGGAGTGCCGATGAGTGCCGTCGTCGGTCGGGCTGAGATCTTCGAAGAGCTCGCCCCGGGAATGTCCAGCAACACCTACGCCGGGTACGCACTGGGCTGCGCCGTGGCGAACAAGGTCCTGGACATCTTCGAAGAGGACGATCTTCTCGCCAAGTGCACCGAGGTCGGCGAGTATCTCGGTGAGGTGCTCGAGGGCTACTTCGACCGCCACTCCATCGTCGGCACGTACGACCAGGTGGGAGTGTTCCTCGGCATCGAATACGTCCGCGACCGCGAGACCAAAGAGCCGGCACTCGAGGAGACGCTTTCGCTCGTCGATGGACTTCGCGAGGCGGGCCTGCTTGTGCAGCGCAACGGCTACTACGGCAACCGGCTCTCCTTCATCCCGCCGATCAACATCACCCGTAACGAGGTCGACGAGATCTTCGAGATCCTCGACCGCGTCACCAGCGAAGTCGAGGCCCACTTTAAGATCGGACAGCGCGAGCTGCTGGCCACCACTCTCTAAACCTTGAGGGGAGGAGGGGGATCCTCTTCCTCCCCTCCCCCACATCCCGCGCCCTCAATGTGGCGCTCATCGAGACAGGAACACATCATGCTCATTGGCGTGCCCAAAGAGATCAAGAACAACGAGAACCGGGTCGGACTCACCCCCGCGAGCGTTCTGGCGTACACCAAGGCAGGTCACACCGTTCTCGTGGAGCGCGGCGCGGGAACCGGGAGTGGATTCGCCGACGATGCGTACTCGGTGGCCGGAGCGTCCATCGTCGAGACGGCATCCGACGCGTGGGCGGCGGACATGGTCATCAAGGTGAAAGAACCGCTCGCCTCCGAATACGGATACTTCCGACCCGACCTTCTTCTCTACACGTACCTCCACCTCGCAGCCGAACGGGCACTCACCGAGGCACTGCTCGCTAACGGCGTGACGGCCGTCGCGTACGAGACGATTCAGACTCCGAACCGCGCACTGCCGCTGCTGCAGCCGATGAGCGAGGTCGCCGGCCGGATGTCCGTGCAGATCGGAGCCCAGTACCTCGAGAGCTTCTACGGCGGGAGCGGCGTGCTGCTCGGTGGCGTCCCGGGTGTGCTGCCCGCACAGGTCACCATCATCGGTGGGGGCATCGTGGGAACAAATGCCGCGAAGATGGCCGTCGGCGCTGGCGCCGACGTCACGATCCTCGACGTCAGCACAGACCGACTGCGATACCTCGACGACATTTTCGGCGGCCGCCTGCGCACCCTGGTCTCCAACCCGTACAACATCGCAGACGCCGTCCAGAAGGCCGACCTGCTCATCGGCGCGGTCCTCATCCCTGGGGCGCGCGCGCCTCGCCTCGTCCACGAGGAACAGGTCCGAGCCATGCGCGACGGGTCCGTGATTGTCGATGTGGCCATTGACCAGGGCGGGTCCATTGAGACCATCGACCGGGTCACCACGCACGATCAGCCGACGTACACGAAGCACGGCGTGCTGCACTACTCGGTCGCGAACATGCCCGGTGCTGTACCGCGCACGTCGACCATCGCCTTGAACAATGCGACTCTGCCCTATGGCCTCGCCATCGCAGGGAAGGGCTACCGTCAAGCAGCCGAGGACGACTCCGCCGTCGCTTTGGGCCTGAACACGGTCCGCGGTGCGCTGACGTTCCGGGCCGTCGCTGAGGCACACGACCTCCCGTTCACTGACCTGGCCGCGGCGCTGTCCGCGCGCTGACACGTACCGAAGGAGACACCAGACATGATCATCGAAAAGGCTGAGGTCATCGTTACGAGCCCGGATCGGAACTTCGTGACGCTGAAGTTGACGACCGACGAGGGACACACGGGCCTCGGCGACGGAACACTCAACGGGCGTGAGCTCGCCGTCGTGTCCTACCTGGCGGATCACATCGTGCCGCTACTCATCGGCCGAGACGCATCTCGGATCGAAGACACCTGGCAGTTCCTCTACCGCTCGGCCTACTGGCGCCGTGGCCCGGTCACGATGGCCGCTATCGCCGCCGTGGACATGGCGCTGTGGGACATCAAGGGGAAGGCCGCCGGCATGCCGGTGTATCAGCTCCTTGGCGGCGCGTCGCGTACCGGTCTCCTCGCCTACGGTCACGCCTCTGGCAAGACGACCGAGGAGCTCTTCGATTCTGTGCGCAGTCATCAGGAGGAGGGGTACCGCGCGATTCGCGTCCAGACGGGAGTCCCCGGCCTGAAGTCGATCTATGGCATTGCGTCCAACGCGACCTTCGAAGCTAACAAGGGCGTGCGGTATGACCACGAGCCTGCCCAGCGCGGCGCCCTTCCCAATCAGGAGGATTGGGATACGAGGTCCTACCTGCGGCATGTGCCGACCGTGTTCGAGGCTGTACGCAACGAGTTCGGGCCGGAGCTGCCGCTCCTGCACGACGCGCACCACCGCATGACCCCCATTCAGGCCGCGAAGCTCGGTAAGTCGCTCGAGCCGTACGACCTGTTCTGGCTCGAAGACTGCACTCCCGCCGAGAACCAGGAAGCGCTGCGCCTGGTGCGCCAGCACACCACAACCCCTCTGGCCATCGGTGAGATCTTCAACTCCGTATGGGACTACCAGCAGGTTATCCGTGAGCAGCTCATCGACTACGTGCGCAGCGCGGTCACTCATACGGGCGGCATCACGCACCTGAAGAAGGTGCTCGACTACGCGTCGCAGTATCAGATCAAGTCGGGGATGCACGGCCCGACAGACATCTCCCCCGTCGGCATGGCAGCTGCCATGCACCTGGGGATGTCGATCCACAACTTCGGCATCCAGGAGTACATGCGCCACGGCGAGAAGACGGATGCGGTGTTCCAGCAGTCCTACTCATGGGAGAACGGCATGCTGCATCCTGGTGATAAGCCCGGCCTCGGCGTCGAACTCGACGTCGACGAAGCGGGCAAGTACCCCTACGTACAGGCGTACCTCCCGTTCAACCGTCTCGCCGACGGCACCGTTCACGACTGGTGAGTTGAATATGAACATCGTGGTGATGGGGGTGTCCGGTTGCGGGAAGTCCACGGTCGGGAGCGAGCTAGCGGCGAAGCTGCATGTCGCGTTCGTAGACGCGGACTCACTGCACCCTGCCTCCAACATTGAGAAGATGGCCGCCGGCATCCCCCTCACCGACGATGACCGATGGCCGTGGCTGGATGAGGTGGGCCTGCGACTTCTGGCCGGGAGCGAGCCCGGCATCGTGATCGCGTGCTCCGCCCTCCGACGCTCCTATCGGGACTGGATCCGACAGACAGCGAGTGGAACGGTGTTCATCCATCTCGACGGCAGCCGGGAGATACTCGCTGAGCGGATGGCATTGCGGCCAGGACACTTCATGCCGCTCTCACTGTTGGACTCGCAGATAGCGACGCTCGAGCCTTTGGAGCCGGACGAAGCGGGACTAGTTCTCAACATCGATGCCACCGCAGAAGCACTCGTGGACGACGCACTCGCGTATCTCAGTACCACGCGAGCAGGACCGACAGCCTCTCCCCTAACGTGAGACCACCAAGGGCGGCGCAAGACGGCGCGGAAACGAGCCGGTACCTTTATGGGTACGTGGAGGGGGCGTCCGATTGGAACGCCTCCAAGACGTGCGGGTTGCATGAATGGGAGGGAACGCGAGCGTGGTGAACATCTACGACGTCGCCAAACAAGCCAGCGTGTCGATTGCCACGGTATCGCGAGTCCTGAACGGAAGCGCACAAGTCCGGCCGGCGACGGCCGCCCGCGTACACGCCGCGATGAGCGAGCTGTCCTTCAGCCCCAACATTTTCGCCCAGAGCCTCCAGACGAACTCTATGAGGGTTCTCACCGTCCTCACCGTGGATATCTCGGATGAGTACTTCGCAGTCGCCGTGCAAGAGATCGAACAACAGGCGCGCGAGCGCGGATATGACGTGCAAGTGAGCTTCGCGCGAGACGACCTCGAAGACCAGGCTGCGCGGTTGACGTCCTTGCTGCACAAACGCGTCGACGGAATCATCCTCGCAGGATCGAGCTTCGCCCGCGTGGACAACCCCATCGTGCGAAAGGTGGCGCGCCGCACTCCCGTAGCCCTCCTCAACGGTCAGCTCGACGGCGAGGGCATCTACTCTGTGGTCAGTGACGACGGTGCGGGCATCCAACAAGCGGTCGACCATCTTGTCACCCAAGGGCGCCGCAAACTCATCTATCTGCAGGACAGCTCGAACGCCGCAGCACTCGCAAAGGCTAGAGGTTATCGCGACGCCGCCGCATCGCACGGTATCGACGTGGTCGTCCTGGACTGCGCGCAAGGTGCCGAACCGGCGCAGCAGATCCTCGCGAAGGAATGGAGCAACCTTGGCTCTGTCGAGGGGATCGTGTGCGCGGAAGACCCTCTCGCCATCGGGGCAATCAAGCACCTCGCTTCCCTCGGACTAAAGGTTCCCGCGGATGTTGCTGTCACGGGGTACGACAACCTGTCAGTCGCAACGTACTCCTCTCCCGAGCTGACTTCAGTGGACGGGCGAGTTCGCGACGTCAGTCGCACAGTGGCAGACGTGCTCATTGACCGACTAGAGGGGGGCACGCCGGCCTCGATCACGACGTTCACCCCCACCCTGAAAGTGCGCGCGAGTTCGCTCGTCGCTCCGGACGGAGACGGCCCGCCGCTGACGCCTGTGCGGCGCCTCACTGCTCGCTGAGGCGCAGCGCCGATGCGGGAGCGGGTCAGGTGGCTCGCGCTGCACGTACCGCCGATCCCCGCCGTCTAGATCTGGTGGAATCCTGCACCGCGCTGGACACCTGGCGCTCGAGCGGTTGAGAAGGCCGGCGACAGCGGCAGACCCACGCTGGGAACGGGAAGGGGGACGGCCCTCCCCCGAAGACCCCCGCTCCTTGATGGGTGCATTCGTCAGCCTGACACAACTCCAAGTGCGCCTCTTGGGCGTCATCAGCCCAGAACCCGAAGATAAGGCGATCTCGACCTCACCGAAGCCCGCATCGGCGGTGCCCCAAGCTCACCGACAAGCTCTTCCGGCGGCACCGGCGATTGCCACCACCATCGCCTCCGGCCGATCCTCGACCGGAGGCGTGTGAAGCTGCGATGCTTCCAGGGGACTGCGTCGGACCCGAGAGTGAGGGCTTCAGAGGGTCTTGGTCATCGCGGGCCCGCGGTGGGGAGCGCATGATCCAAGTTCCCTGTGCGAGCAACCCTGCCCAGCCACGCCAGGCTCGGTTTGGCAGTGCGCTCGAAGGTTTCCCGGTCTACGGACACCAGTCCGAACGTCGGGCCCCAATGCCCCCACTCGTAGTTGTCGAGGAGGCTCCAGTGCAGGTATCCGCGCACCTCGATACCGTCACCCATCGCATCGAACAGGCTGCCCAGCGCGTCTCTTGTGTAGGCGATGCGACGGGTGTCGTCAGTGGTTGCGATGCCGTTCTCGGTCACCAGCACAGGAGTACCGTTGGTGACCTGCCATGCGTGGCGCGTAGCGATGCCGACGGCGTCCGGGCGGTATGGCGTTCCGATCATGGTGTTGTCGGGGTGAGGCGCGTGGGGTATCGGACCGTTCTTGCCGATCTCCTGAGTCGAATACGCCTGGACTCCTACGAAATCGTCGTCTCGAGACACTTCGAGGTAGAAGTCTTCGCGGACGAAGCGCTCTTCGATGAGTGTCGCTTCATTGTCGGGGGTGGCGTAGAAGGCCTGATTCGCGATGGTCCAGCCCACCGCAGCGCCCGTGGTCGCCTTGAGCACTTCACGCGCGGCAACATGCGCTCGCGCGAGTCGGCGGCCGATCTCAGGATCGGGAGCAGGCAGCACAGGCTGTGTACCACCCTCGGCACCATCGGTGGTCGGGCTCTGCCATTCTGATACGTCGCCGTGCTCCACTGCCTGCACGAGACTGCTCATCATTGCAAGCATGTTGGGCTCGTTGATCGTACACACCCATTTGACCCCGTCGAGGATGGGAGCGACCGCCTCCACGTACGAGCGGAAGCGGTCGACTGCACTGTCGACGAGCCAACCACCTTCTGCGGAAAACCACTGCGGTGTACTGAAATGCTGGAGGGTGATCACAGGGGTGAGCCCCAAGCGGAAAGCCTCTTCGATCATGCGTCGGTAGTGCTGAAGTTCAGCCCGGGAGAATCGTCCGGGTGCAGGCTCGATTCGTGCCCATTCGATTCCGAACCTGTATGCCGTGAGTCCGGAATCGGCCGCCAGACGCATGTCGTCTCCATACCGGTGGTAGCTGTCCAGAGCATCACCGCTGGGTTCCATGCCGGGCGTTGACAGCTCTAATGCCCACCAGTCGCTGTTGACATTGTTCCCCTCGATCTGGTGTGGGGCGGTGGACGCGCCCCAGAGGAAGGTGGGAGGCAATGCGGGCATGGTGTGCCTTTCCGTGGTTGAGCCTGCGGTGGGTCATGGTGAGTGCTGACCGCCGTGCCGAGAGAGCGTCATGCTTCTCTCGACCCAGCGTGGATGTCGGACGGGTATCGGAGTTCTACTCCGCCACTTGCGCGAGGAGCTGGCGTACCGCTTCCTCCCCGTCCGTGGCGCTTGCGCCAAAACCGATCATCGTGCGCAGCGGCATGTCTTCGATGAGCTTCAGGGTGTCCGAATCTGTGGGGAGACCGCCCGTGCCAGCCATCGACTCGAACAGCTCACTCACCACCGCGCTCCCTCGGGGGTGTGACATCCACTCCCCAATGGTGGAGTCGGGTGCAAGCGCGACGACCGGCTCCGGGGTGAACAGGACGATGGACTGCTCGAGCGACAGGTCGCGGGAGTGCCGCCCCACGGAGACCGCATAGGAACCAGGTGTCACCGTCCAGCCGCTCGCGCCCCACCACGCGAACGCTCGGTCGTCCAGCTCAAAGGTCAGTGTCTCCCGCTCCCCCGGGGCAAGATGCACCTTCTTGAAGGCGCGCAGCTCGCGAGGCGCGCGGGTCACGCTGGGCCTATCTTCGCCGACATAGACCTGCACCACGTCGCTGCCTGCGCGAGACCCGGTGTTCTCGACGGTGACTTCGACGATGGCGTGGGCTGTGGCGGGATCTGCGGCGATCACGCGCAGGTCCGTGTATGCGAATGTGGTGTAGCCCAGGCCGAACCCGAATGGATAGGCCACTTCCCGCTCAGTGATGTCGTACCACCGGTAGCCGACCGCTACACCTTCCCCGTAGCGGACGGTTCCGTTGGAGCCGGGCCAGTTGACGTATGCCGGGGTGTGCGCCAAGGACACAGGGATGGTCTCGGCGAGGCGTCCCCCGGGCTCTGCGGCGCCGAACACGATGTCCGCTGCAGCGGTGCCACCGGCCTGGCCCGCGAGCCACATCTCGAGGATCGCTGGCGCCTTGCCCCGGATACCTTCGAGGGAGACCACCGATCCGTTACTGAGGACCACGACAACGTTCGGGTTGACGGCGTATACGGCGTCGAAGAGCTCGCGCTGGTTGCGGGGAAGAAAGAGGTCCGTCCGGTCGAAGCCCTCGGATTCAGCTTCATCGGGAAGACCCAGGAACAGCAGGACGATCTCGCTTGTGCGCGCGATTTCGGTCGCCTCTGCCCGAAGAGCAGCGTCATCACCATCCTCGATGGTGAACCCGGGGGCGAACCGCACTTCACGAGTGGTCGCTGCCGTGATCGCCGCAAGAGCATCGTCGAGGCGAGTGGGAACGATGTGCGAGCTTCCTGCGCCCTGGTACCTGGGAGTGCGGGCGAACTCCCCCATCACCGCGATGTCGCCGCCCTGTGCGGGGTCCAGAGGAAGCAGGTCGCCCTCGTTGGCAAGGAGCACCGACCCTGCAGCAGCGAGTTCACGTGCCAGCTGGTGGTGCGCCTCGAGATCCGCGGTCACTTCGGTGCGGTCGTCGCGCAGGCGGTCGTGAACGGTGAGGAGGCGGGAGACCGCTTGGTCGAGGAGCGCCTCGTCGAGCTCGCCCGCAGAGACCGCCGCCTCAATAAGGCTTGGGCCTCGGTCGCCCGAAGAGGGCATTTCCAGGTCAAGGCCGGCGGCGACGGCCGCGACAGGATCGACAACCGCGCCCCAGTCCGACACCACGTACCCCTCGAAGCCCCACTCATCGCGGAGCACATCGGTGAGAAGCCATCGATTCTGCGACGCGTAGGTGCCGTTGATCTTGTTGTACGAGCACATGACTGTTGCCGGGCGCGAGTCGCGAACAACGTGTTCGAACGCGGGGAGGTAGATCTCTCGCAGCGTGCGCTCGTCGACCGCCGCGTTGATTCGCATGCGGTTGGTCTCTTGATTATTCGCGGCGAAGTGTTTGACCGATGCCCCGACGCCCTGGGACTGAACACCGCGAACCCACGCCGCCCCGAGCGAACCGGAAAGCAGCGGGTCCTCGGAGAAGTACTCGAAGTTCCTCCCGCACAATGGGGATCGCTTGATGTTCACCCCAGGGCCGAGCAGCACGTCCACGCCGAGCTGTCGAGATTCGACGCCCAGCGCCAGCCCCATCCTCTCGAGAAGCAACGGATCCCAGCTCGATCCGGTCGACGCAGCCGTTGGAAAGCTGGTGGCGGGCTCGCTGTCGTTGATCCCGAGATGATCAGCACCGGCTCGCTGGTGCCGTACGCCGTGCGGACCGTCTGTCAGAGTCGCGGACTCGACGTCGTGCTTCTCGATAGCGCGAGTTGTCCAGAACGTTGCTCCGGAGACGAACTCAGCTTTTTCGCGGAGGGAGAGGTGGGAGACGAGGGGATGCACGAAGTACCTTTCTGATGCCGTGTTGTGTCGGCCGGATATGGGATGAGGCGGAGAATCGCCTCCTGGCTGGGCTGGAAGGGGCGAGGCACGCTGCCAGCCCAGCCTTGATGGAGCTACTTGACGCGCTTCACCGGAAGGATGACTATCGCGGCGATGAAGACGACCGGTGCTGCGACGAGCCACACGATTCCGTAGCCGCCGGAGAGGGCGACCAGCTGACCGGCAAGAACGGGCGCGAGCGCTTGACCGAGGTTGCCGCCGAGGGCGGACATGCCGAGGTCACGTCCCGCGGTCCGCTTGTCTTTGATCACATCGATGAAGAGGGCCTGATCGACGACCATGTAGGCGCCGAAGGCTGTTCCCGCGATGATCCCCTGAATGATGAGTGCGGGAACGGTGGGCGAGAAGAAGGGGATCAGCAGAGACAAGCCGAGCAGGATGGACGACCAGAACACGAATGGCTTGCGTCGACCGATCTTGTCCGACCATTTTCCGACGACGGCGATGGCGAGGATGGTGCCGGGGACGCCGACCAGTCCGATGACGGGAGCGAGCGCGGTGGCCTCGGCTGCGCTGAGGGCGGGCTGCACGTAGCTCTGCAGCATGAAGAAGCTGAAGGCGGTCGAGATGCCGTACCCGCACATCATGACGACCTTGCCGATCCACACCCACCGGTAGTCCGCGTCTCGCAGCGGGATGAGGAACGATGCGAAGAACTGTCCGAGCTTGATCGGTTCGACCTCAAGGTCCTTCGAGGAGCGATCCGGTGCGAAGAGAATGAACAGGGCGACAAACACAAGAATGAGGACAGCGAAGACGATGTAGATGTTCAGCTGCACAAGACCGTACAACACACCGGCGGCGACACTGCCGAGAACGCCACCGACCATGCCCGCTAGTCCTGAGAACGTGCTGGCTGTGCCGATGCTCCGCTCGGGGACGCGATCAGCGACGGTCGCTGTCAGCGGGCCTTGCACCATGTTGAACAACGCCTGCACAGCGGCCCACAGGAGAACGATCAGCGCGATGGACGTCGAGTATCGCAGTGCGACGAGTGCGAGCAGTCCTGCTGCAGCACCGAATGCCATCCACGGGGCGCGGCGTCCGAAACGGGAACGCGTACGGTCCGAAAGTACCCCGGCAATCGGCTGGACGAGCATGGTGACGAAGACGCCGACCGCCGTCACGATGGAGAGATTCTGGGCACGGGCAGCTTCGAACTGGGCGTAAAGATCAAGCAGTCGAGCCTGCTCCGCGGTCGCGGTGGCCGCCCCCGCGTCGATCTGCGCCTTGAGAGTCTGCAGCTCCACGAGGTTCGTGTTGGCATCCGCGCCGGTGAACCAGGTGGCGAACTCGATTGCTTGAACGTGATTGGGAAGGACGATGCCGAGCATCGCCCCCCACAGGGCGAACACCGGCAGCGCGGCGAGGACGTACCACAGCAGATACGACCGGAAGCGCCACTTCTGCGTATAGATCGCAGAGGTGCCTTTCAGATTCGGCTCGACGACCGAAGGCTCGGGCTGGACACTGGGCATCATTGCTCCTAGTTACTCGTGGGGGCGGACGCCCCAAAACATAGTATGAACATGTTTTAGCGCGCAAGTCAACGACTCCGCCACGCGCGGTCGACTCCTTTCCCACTCTAAAAGCTAGTGCTGATGCACAATTCAGTGTCGTACCATACGATGTTGCTATGGCCGGAGAGAGAGCAAAGCGAGGTCCGTACGCGAAGACCCTGCAACGCCGAGCATCTATCGGTGCCGCGGCGCTGCAGCTCATCAACGAGCGCGGGGACGCCCGCGTCGGGTTCGCAGAGGTAGCCGACGTGGCCGGCGTCAGTGAGGCGACGGTCGCCTACCACTTTCCGACGCGTGACCATGTGCTTGTTGCCGCGCTGGAAGAGGCTGACGAGGTCAACCGCCGCGTCTTCGAAGAAGCCGACATGCAGAACATGGACGTCGCTGAGGTCGTGTCCATGCTTGCGACCACATCTGCGGGCCACCCGCAGCGCATGCGCCTCTACACAAGTCAAGCTGCGAACGCCGCGGATCCCGACCACCCGGCACACGCATGGTTCGCGAAGCATCAAAAAGGCACCAGGGACTACTTCGCCTGGGTGCTTCGGCGGGACCAGGCCGCCGGACGTGCTCATGAGGATGTGGACCCCGAGCAGTTCGCCCGCCAGATGATCGCGCTCTGGGACGGACTTCAGATGCAGAAGCTGTCTGACCCCTCCCTTGATTTGCCCGGGCAGGTCACTGATGCCTATCGCAGTTTGGCCCGCGTGGATCTGGTCGATGCGCGCCGAGCCCTGGAGTCCCTCGTAGCCGGGCTGTGACCAGCCGACGAAGCTGTCGCCTCTAGCCCCACGGACTAGCATCTGCCGCCGTCGTTCAAGTAGTCTGTGTGTGATCACACACACAGGTGTGGCGGTACATCTTTTCCGGTCTGAGAGGATTCGGTCATGGCTACTCGACGTAACGTGCCGAACGACCCCGACCGACGCACCCGCATCCTGCACGCGGCACTCGACGTGATCGCGGACGTGGGAGTGAACAAAGCAAGCCACTCACGGATCGCCGAAACCGCCGCGGTCTCCCCCGGTTCGCTGACGTACTACTTCTCCAGCATCGACGACATCTACGGCTGCGCCTTCGAGATGCTGGCCGCGGACATGTCCAAGATCTACGACGCGCGCATGGCACGTGTCACCAATGCCGCCGAAGCAGCGGAGGCAGTCGCAGACCTCATCTGCGGCGACTACGCCGATCATCGCTCCATGGTGCTGATCTTCGAAATGTATGCCTATGCCCGCCACAGCGAGAAGATCTCCGCTTTGACCGGTGAGTGGACACAGCGCAGCCGACAGAGCCTGGCCCCCCATTTCTCCGGGTCAGCTGCTCGTGCCATCGACGCCCTGGTGGAGGGTTGGCCGATGCATCGCGAGTTCGAGAATCGTCCGATCCGCAAGGAGGACGTGCTGACCGCAATCCACGCCCTTGCTGCAGCCTTCCCCATGACTGACCAAGAAAAGGAAACCCAATGACCCATCAGATTCCCGGTGTGCCCGGTTCGTTCACTGCCTCCGCCGGAAGCTCCTGGGATGTCGACCCCGCAAGTGGCCGCGTGACAACCGGCGGGCTTCCGGGCACGGACATCTTCACGGATCCGGGCGGAGTGGACTCGCAGGTCACATCGACGACGCTGCACAACGCTGCGACGTTGCTCACTCAGGCCCCGGACGGTGATTTCCAGCTCAGCGCGAAGGTGACGGTCGACTTCCAGGAGAAGTTCGACGCGGGAGTCCTCTTCCTTCGGCACGATGAGAAGACGTGGGCGAAATTGTGCTTCGAGTACTCGCACGAGAACGATCCCATGGTCGTCACCGTCGTCAACCATGGAGTCTCAGACGACGCCAACGCGTTCGTCGTCGACGGGCGGACCATCCACCTTCGCATCTCAAGGAAGGGCAAAGTGCTTGCCCAGCATGCCTCTCACGATGGGAAGAAGTGGGTTTTTGTTCGCGCGTTCGCGTTCCCCTCGGTTGATGCTCCCCTCGAAATCGGCTTCGAAGCACAGTCGCCGAACGGGCAGGGCTGCGCGGTCACCTTCGAGGACCCGCGCCTCAGCGCGACGACGATCAGTGACTTCCGCGACGGTAGCTGACGTCGCCGCCCGGCCCTGAGAGGCTGACATCTTGCGGGACGATTTCCATCCGCAACCACGAAGGCCGCAGAACAAATCTGCGGCCTTCGTGGTGTCAGCTCTCCCGGCCTATACGGTGTCTAGACCAGACGGGCGCCATGAGTCGGCACTGTGGCACTCACCACATGATCGGGTCACGTCGCACCCCTGCAACGGCGACGTGAAGGGCGAGTGATCGCATCCCTGCGGTGCTGCTACGGTCGATCCCAGTCTCCGCGCGTGGCGGCCGCTTCGGCGTACGAGCGGAACGTGCGGGGCTGGGTGCCGATGGCGTCGTGAACACCCGTGCTGAGATACGCGTCCGCACCCGTAGAAATCGCCTGGAGGAACTCGGCCACGGCGCGCGCGGCGGCGGCCGGGTGCCCATTCTTCTCGAGGGTGGCGGCGCTATCGTCGGCCGTTGCGTCGATGTGCTTGAGCTCGCGCCCGGTGACCTCGCCAATAATCGCGAGGGCCTCGGCGAAGCTCAGCAGCTCCGGTCCGGAAAGCTCGTAGACCTTGCCTTCATGATCCGAGGAGAGCAGCGCTGCCACTGCGACATCCGCGATGTCCTCCGCGTGGATGAAGGGCTCGAGGCCGTCACCGGCCGGGGTGGCGAGCGTGCCCTCCCGCACGCCATCGAGGAAATACTCCTTGGCGGAAAAATCTTGCGCGAACCAGCACGGGCGGAGCAGGGTCCACCCCAGAGACGAGCCCACAACCGCTTGCTCGGACGGGTCGAAAGCGGCCGGGTCTCCGACTCCCCGAACCGACAGCTGGACGATGCGCTTCACTCCCGCGGCCTCCACCGCCGCAACGAACGCAGCCCTGTCCTCCAGCCCGAGCGTCTCCGTGGGGAGGAAGAAGACGGCGTCAACAGCCGTCAGGGCCGGTCCCCACGTACTGCGATCATCCCAATCGAACGGGACTGCGCTTGAGCGCGACGCCCTCCGCGCCGAATGTCCGGCCGCTTCCACCTTCTCCGCGACGAGCGATCCCGCCTTCCCGCTCGCCCCCAACACGAGAACCTTCAACACATCCTGTTCAGACATTACTTTTCCCTTCGTGAAACTATTTCGACAACACAGGTCGCTGAAGCGGTTGGTCCAGAGGACTCAGCCGCGAGAAGCCAGCTCAGGCACTCGACGCTCTTCTCGCGTCGCGGGTGCAGCGAAGATCGCGGCGGCTACTGCGACAAGCACGACGATCATCGCCCCACGGAGTCCGACTTCCTCGCCGAGGGTGCCCAGAAGAGGAGGCCCCACAAGGAACGCGGTGTACCCCACGATGGAGGCGAAACTCACTCGTGCAGCGGAGTTCTCTCCGGACGCTCCGGCGGCCGACAGCGCAAGCGGGAAGCCGAGGGACGCACCCAAACCCCACAGCACGATTGCCAGAAGAACGATGGCGGGCTGGTCGACGAAGATCACAACTGCGAGCCCGATGGCGCCGAGCACTGCACTGCCCGCCAACAGCGTCGACCGCGAGAGCTTGCCGCCCAGCCAGCCTCCGGTGAAGCGACCCACTGTCATCGATGCCGCGAAGATCGCGTACATGGCCGAACCGGATGCAGGATCGAACCCATGCCCGTCAACCATGAGCAACGGAAGCCAGTCGTTCGCTGTACCCTCCGCGAAGGCCATTGCAAGAACAACCAGGCCGATGACCAGCAGCTTCGGGTCACGCAGTACCTGGGCAATGGAAGCGTCCTTCCTGGTGCCCCGCGACTGTCGGCCCACGTCCCCCCGAAGGCCGGGCGTAGCGACAACGAGAATCACCGCACCGAGAATGGCGGCGCCCCCCAGGTGCAGAATGATCGGCACAGAAAGGGCGGTGCAGATCATCCCGGCGACTGCTCCCACCACAGTCCCGAGGCTGAAGCACCCGTGAAGGGTAGGGAGGAAGTCTTTGCCTCTCTCCTGTTCGAGTTCAGCACCGGCGACATTCAGCCCCACCTCTCCCCCGCCCCTCCCCAGTCCGAAGAAGAACAGGCCGGCGGCGACCACGATGCCCTCCTGCACGAAGCCACCGACTCCCACCAACGCGACGCCAAGCACAATGGATGCCGAACCAGCGACGATCACGGGTCTCGTGCTGAACTTGGCAACGAGCGGTCCGGAGCCGAGGATGCCGATCATCGAGCCAATCGACAGACCGAGCAGGATCAACCCGACCTCATACGTACTCGCCCCCAGCCCATCGCGCAGGTCTGGGGATCGAGTGACCCAGGAGGAGATACCCAACCCGGGTACGAAGATCAGCATGGCAAGAGCAAGGGCGGGGCGACCGCGCATAACAAGTTCCTTCGAAAGTGGGTGGGGCCGTGCCCGCGAGGTACACGACTTAATTGAAGACGTCGCTACGGCGGAGAGTGCGACACATGTATGTCAGGCCGAACATGTGGAAGGCGTGCGTCCGCGGGCATCGCTGAGCAGCCTGGCGGCGTGCAGTGGCCACTGCGGATCGGCGAGAGCTGCCCGGCCGATCATCACCGCGTCGACATCCCCCTGAGAGAGGATCTGCTCGCCCTGGTGCGGCTCCGTGATGAGGCCCACTGCACTGACAGGGAGCCCACTCGCATATCGGATGCCTTGCGCGAATCCCACCTGATACCCCGGCGCAACCGGGATCTCAGAGTGAGGAGCGTTTCCCCCGGTCGAGACATCGATGAAGTCCACGCCGGCCCCCCTGAGCCATACGCACACCCGCTGCGTATCTTCAAGCGAGATACCATCGGGCTCCCAGTCCGTCGCTGACACTCGGACGAAAAGAGGGACCTCGGGCGCGGCCCGGCGCACCTCGCGAACAACCTCGAGGAGCATGCGCGCACGATTCTGCAACGAACCGCCGTAGTCATCGGCGCGCTTGTTGCTGAGAAGGTGAGAGGAACTGATGCAACAGGTATCCGTGCGCGGCATGAATCTCGATGACATCGAACCCCGCGGCGACCGCGCGAACCGCAGCATCCCCAAACTCGGCAACTATCTGAGATATCCCATCGATTACAAGGGGCTCGGGCAACGCGTAAGCGCCGAATGCCACCGATGACGGTGCAACAGTCGCCCAACCGCCTTCGGCCAGCGGCACCGAACCTTCACCATCGACAGGGCGATGCGTGCTTGCCTTGCGTCCCGCGTGCCCTAGTTGCACGCCGATGAGAGCTCCGCGCGCATGCACACTCTCCACGACACGCGACCACGCCTCCTGTTGATCCCCGTTCCACAGCCCGGTGTCGCCCGGAGTGATGCGACCTTCTGCATTGATCGCCGTCGACTCCGTCAAGATCAGTCCGAAGCCCCCCTCTGCGAAAGCGGAGAGGTGAGCACGATGCCAGTCATTAGGGACCCCATCGCTCGCCCTGTACTGACACATGGGCGCAACCCACACACGGTTCGCCATCTCGGTGCCCGCCACCGTCACGGGGGAAAAGAGTCGCGTTGCAATCTTGTTCACGGGGCAGCCTCCGCCAGCGATCTTGGGAGAGGTCGCGTTGACCTCTATCGGCATAGCCGCGCACCAAGAGAGGCACGGGCCGATGTGTCTAATCGTACACACTCCTCGCGACAGTCGGCGTGGCGAGCATTCGTGCTCGTGGCATACGAGGGGAACTTCGCAGAAATGCGACCGCAGGTCCACCCAGCAGAGTGGGAACTATGAGCCTCGCGTGGCGGCGCGGAGCTTCACCTCGCGAAAGTCACGTTGAGGCCTGCTATCGCGGAGGCTGGAACGCCGAGACCACCTCGTGCGCTCTTGCGGGGGCGAGCCCAAGCTGGTCCGACACCTTGAGCGCGGTCTCGAGCCGCAGTTGCTGAGCTCGACGTTCGGCCTCGTTTGCTTCCGCGAAGGCGTCACGGATCACCTTCCGCAGCGGCTCATCGGGCCAGGGCAACTGCAATTCCGAGATCTCGCTCCACGACACTCGCGTTTGTCCGATCCCCGTCGCGAGCGCGATGAGATCAGCACGAGCTTGCGTCGAGCGCAGAAGCGTCCAGACGACCGGGGCGTCCTTTTCGTCCACCGCTCGGCATACGAAGTACTCGTTGGTGACCACGCATCCGTCGAGCTCCTGTGGCACGATGCCCACTGCACCATGAACAGTGTTCGTATGGCTGAAGACCAAGTCACCGGTGCGCACCCGTGTGAACTCCAGCGGCGCTGCACCGCCCAACCAGAAATCGTCACCGGCCTCGCAGAGCCCGTCACCACGCACCCGCAAGAAGGTGGCCCGCCCCTCTTCGTCAGACCCGGGAACCGTCAGCGATGTCACCGGGGCGAGTACTCTATCGACCGACACGACCGTGAGTCCCACCTCCTTCCAGGCGTCGACTCGTTCACCAGGACGGACGAGGTTGGCTTTGACATCGAGCCTGTCGCCGAGGTCTTCTGCCCTCACGGTCCAGGGTGCAGCCTCGGCCTCGCCGCTGCGGAATGCGGCGTAAGGCGATTGACCGTTTCGATCTCTTCGATGGCCTTGGCGCGGTTGACGTCGAAGGGAAGCCTGTGCTGACGCGGGGAGTCATCCATCCCCACGAATCCGCAGTAGTACATGAACACATCCGGCTGGATCTCGCTCCCGTCGCGCTTCTTCTCGAGAACCAGGATGGACGTCTTCACCCGCGCCTCGGAGCTGTCGAAGGCGTCACCCGGGAGGCTGACAACCGCCTTGACGAGCCATTGCTTCCGGATCCACTCGCGGACGAAGGCGTTGTCGTTCGCGCCGAGAATTTCGTCGTCAAGCACGGCGACGAGCTGCCCCCCAGGGGCGAGAAGATCGTGGTAACGCTCGAGGAACAAGATGTCAGCGCTCAGCCCCTGCAGTGGCTCTATCGCACTCCCCTCGCGTCGGTGGGCCAGATTTTAGTCGGCCAGAACATGTTCTTCACTCTTCTCACGCCGGTTGTAATCTTTCGCAGACGGCGGGTTGCTGAGAACCACATCGACGGCCCCCTGAGGCTGCCCGTCGCTCCCGAGGTACTGTCCCAGGGCCAACAACGAGCGGAACTCATCCATCTCGCGCGATGTCTCCAGATCGTCCGTGTCCGCCCCACTGACGGACTTGTCCAGCGCATCCAGCTGGAAGATCTTGCTGTCCGTAACTCCGAGCAGGTGCATGTTGATGCGCGCAACGCGGGCGAGCGCCGGATTCTGTGCCACATCCACCCCCATGATGGAGCGCTGGATCTTCCCCTGAAGCTCATCGATCTGCGACGCGCTCCGAGGAAGCTTCGTCGCCTTCGCCGACATGTCGGACAGGGCTTCGACGAGGAACCCTCCGGTACCGCAGCACGCATCGAGCACCCGGGTCGGCCGCTCCCCGGTCACCTTCAGATCAGCGAGACCAATCGCGAGCTTCACGACGCTGCGCGGTGTGAAGAACTGGCCCCGGTCCTTGCCTCGGAAGGCGACGTCGAGGAGTGTCTCGAACACGCGACCGCTGAGGTCTGCGTCGATGCTGCACAGGTCAACACGCTCGAATCGGCCCACGAGCGCCTTGATGGTCTCGGCGGATAGATTGAGACCCTCACCCTTCTCAAAAAGGCGCTTCATCTTTATCGCGGCGATGTCCTCCTCGAAGGTTTCCATCAACTGCTTGAAGTGCAGCTCGTCGAGCGGGCTTGCGGACTCCGACTCCATCCGCTCGATCCATCGCACAGAGAACCACACGCTGTCTGCCGGGACGCTGATGGTCTCGCTGTCTTCATCGCGGAGATGCGGGTGTTCGTGCGCATCGCGGTCAGACTGGAACTTGAGGAAGACGATCTTCACGAACGCCATGAATGCCGCTGTGTGACTCAGCGCCTCGCCATGGGAGATGAGCCTGAGCGCCCACGAGAAGTCGGCGCTCAATTGGTCTGCAGAGCGTCGGCGAAGCTCGTGTCGTGTTGGGTCAGTGGTCGGCGTCATATCGATGTTCTCGGCGCACAATAGAGCTGCTGCAAACGCAGGTTACCGTCTGCAGAGTCCTCAAGGTGCGCGTCGATGAGGTGATTGCGTAGGTCCCGTCGATAGGCGGCCTGTGCCCGCGGGAACTCGGGTTGCGTGAGCCACCGTTCCGGTTGTTCGCCGATGCCGCTCACCATTTAGGCCCGCGCCTCGATGTACTCTCGGCTCACTTCGGTTCGAAACCGGAGACCCACGTCTCCAAGGCGAAGGATTATCGCGCGGCGCATCTCGAGCAGCCCGGTAGCCGCACCCGACGGGGTGGCAAGGATCGATGCGAAAAGATGCACCCACCGACTCCTCGACCCACTCTCCAACAAGCCGAAGACGAGGTCTCCGCGACATCCTCGATGGAGGCAGCGACATCCGTTTCCGTTGCGAGTAGCGCCAAACGCGGCTTGAGCTCGCCGTCCGCACGACGGGTGCCCTCAACCCGGATATCTTCGGGGCTGGAAAATTTCTCACACACGAAGGCTCGCGTGACGCCGCCGTCCCGCGCAACGTTCCTCATCGTGGCCGCGCCGTACCCGTGCGCGGCGAACAACGACTCTGCCGTTTCGAGCAGCTGTTGTCGACACTGCGCTCGACTCAGCCGCCGTCGCATCGATGTCATCCACGCAGTCTAGAGGCGCTTGAGACTCACTCAAGCTCGTCCGCCACTGCGGCTCGGTCCTCGCGAACGCGGCTTCGGATCGACAACGTTCGGATCAGCTTGCGGTTCGCGAACTCGAAGAGCCCAAACTCACCGAGCTCCCGACCAAACCCCGAGGCCTTCACACCCCCGAACGGGGTGTCTGGTTGAGTCATAGACGCGCCATTCACGGCGACCATACCCACCTCGAGTCGGTCCACGACCGATGAGAGATCCTCGAGATCATCGCCGAAGACGACGCTCCCGAGGCCGTACGGTGTGTCGTTGGCGAGGGCGACAGCCTCGTCGAGGTTCGCCACGCGGTGAACGACCGCCACGGGGCCGAAGACTTCCTCACGGTAGGCGCGCGCTGAATCCGGTACATCGACGAGGACAGTAGGGGCGACAAATGCACCCGTGCGGGGGACCTTGTGGCCTCCTATGAGAACACGCGCGCCTTGGGCGACCGCATCCTCGATCTGCTCGACGACCGTAGCGGCTGCCGCAGCCGACGACAGCGGCCCCATGTCAACCTCGTCGGACGGATCGCCGACTCGGAGACGGGCGACCGCCGAGGTGAAGGCGGAGGTGAAGGCATCGTAGACGTCGGCGTGAACAATAAATCGCTTGGACGCGGTGCATGCCTGGCCTGCGTTCTGCATCCTTCCGAACACCGCGGCCTCCACCGCGGCATCGAGGTCGGCGTCTGGAAGGACGATGAACGGGTCAGAGCCGCCGAGCTCGAGCACCACCTTCTTGCCTGCGGCCCCGGCCAGTGATGCGACAGCTCGACCTGCTCTCTCGGATCCGGTCAGGGAGATCCCCTGGACCTCAGGCCGTTCGATGACATCGGCGATCTGCGCCTCCGAGGCGAGGAGCCGCGTGTGGACGCCGTCGGGTGCGCCCGCGCGGCGAAGGATGTCGTCAATGGCAGCGGCTGACGCTGGGCACGCCGGGGCGGGTTTGATGAGCAATGTGTTGCCGAGCAACAGGTTCGGCGCCGCGAGCCGGGCGACCTGATAGTACGGGTAGTTCCACGGCATGATCCCGAGGATTACACCGACCGGCGCCGACCGCACCACCGCCGTCCCGGGTGAGGTGTCGATGACGCGGTCGACGAGGATTGCCGGGCCGCGGTCCGCGTAGTAGTCGAAGATGTCGGCGACGAGATCGACCTCGCCGAGCGCCTGCGCGTGCGTCTTCCCCATCTCTCGCGTCGCGATCCGCGCCAGTTCGGTTCGCTCCTCCCGATACAGCGCCGCGGCCCTTCGCAAAACCGCCGCACGTTCTTCCACAGCGAGGGTGCGCCAAGATTTGAATGCCGTGTGCGCCGCGGACACCGCATCTGCGATGCCTGCATCGGTCGCCTGCGGGTGCTCCTGGAGAAGGCGCCCGGTGGCGGGGTCAACCACGGCGTAACGGGTCATGCGAGCGCTCCGTCCGCAAGGCGGGCAACAACGTCAGTCAGTACCTCGAGGCCCGCGAGCATGTCCTCGGGCCGTGTGGATTCTCCCTCGTTGTGGGAGATCCCTTCGATGGATGGGACGAAAAGCATGACAGTCGGAACTCGTTCTTTCATGTTGATGGAGTCGTGGCCGGCGACCGTGAGAATCTCGGCCGAGCGGTGTCCGAGCGAATTAGCAGCGGATCTCGCGAGGTCAACCCCTTCAGGCTGGTAGGGATTGATCCCCCACGCGTGCGAGAGCGTCTCCTGTACTTCGACGTTGGCGTTGACGCGGATCCGGTCGATCTCGGCGGCGAGGAGAGTGTTGGCTTCGGCGAGGACCGACTCATCCGGGGTGCGCAGATCGAGCAGCAGCGTGACGCGGGACGCGACCACGACCGGCGAGTTCGGGTACACGTCGAGCTTGCCCACCGAGGTGTGCAACTGGCCGGGGAACCGGTCTGCGAGCTGCCGTGCGAAGGCAACGAGCAGTGCGGCCCCGTAGAGCGCGTCACGGCGGTCAGCCATGACCGTGGCGCCGGAGTGCGCCTGCTCGCCATCGATGACGACTTCGTACTTCGTCGCAGCCCAGCTAGCGGTCACCAGACCGATGGTGATGTTCGCGTCCTCGAGAAGTCGCCCCTGCTCGATGTGGATCTCGGCGGCACTCACTGCCTCCGGCCCGTCACCCTCGCCGAGGAAGCCGGTCGGCCTGAGAGCTTCGGCGACACTGGTCCCGGTTGAGTCACGCACCGCTAGTGCCTCCTCGATTGGAAGGACACCGGTATAGACACTGGATCCCATCATGGATGGGACGAACCGCGAGCCCTCTTCGTTGAACCAATTGACGACAGCGATGTTGTACTGAGGCCTCGTGGCGGCTTCGGTCCACCGAGCAGCGACACGGAAAGCCGCATATGCGGCCGCCAGCACACCGTACGCGCCGTCGAAGCGGCCGGCTGTCGGCTGGGAATCCATGTGCGACCCGACCACTACATACGGCGCACCCGGGATGACCTCGAGGAGCCCGAACTGGTTTCCGATGCGGTCGTACTCCACGCGGAGTCCACGTGACTCGAGCAATTCTGCGAACCATCGTCGCTGGGATATGTCTGCATCGGATGCTGCCTGTCGGTCAACGCCGCCCGCCTCGGTTGCGCCGAACGCGCTCATGGTGTCGAAGTCGGCGAGGAAGGCCCGGTCATCGAGCTCGGGCGTCAGTTCGGTGAGGCGGGGAGAGGTCATGGGAGCATCCTCGGGTTGGTTCATGCGGGGGCACGGACGGTCGGGTCCTGTCGGACGTGGATTACGGCGGGCAGCGCGCTCGCGCGCGCGCGCTGGTATGCGTCGCGGAACTGGGAAGTGCGCGTGACCGTCTCCCCATGTCCGCCGTACGAGCGAGCCAGCGCGGCAAAATCGGGGTTGGTGAGATGCGTGCCCGAAGGGCGCCCGGGGTAGTGCGCCTCCTGGTGTTCGCGGATTGTCGCGAAAACACCGTTGTCGACGACCACGGCGATGAACGCAGCCCCATACGCGATGGCCGTTGCGATCTCTTGCCCATTCATGAGGAAGCATCCGTCTCCAGCGATGGAGAGGACCTCCCGACCCGGGGTGACGAGCGCTGCCGCAACGGCCGCCGGGATACCCATTCCCATCGCCCCATTGCGCGGAGCGACGAGCGACGATGCGCTGCGGTGGACCAGGTATCGGGCGGGCCAGATCGCATGGTTGCCGGCACCGAACGTGACGACGGTGTCTTCCGACATTTCCTCACGCAAGGTCGCCATGATGCCTTCGAGATCGGCGTAGCCGTCGTCGGAGTCCGTCACGGACTCGGGTGTGGTGAATCGGCGTCGGTCGGCGATGGCGCCGTCGAATCGGCCTCGGTCGAACGAGGCATCCCCCAGCGCCGCGCTTAGGGCAGGAAGCGCCGCGACGAAGCCCGCCGGGTCCGCTGCGATCTGCTGGTCAATGCGTCCAGAGTGTCCAAATGGGTCAGTGGGCACGACGAGCACGGTGAAGGCACCGTGGCCGATGCGGTAGCCATCGCTGAGCACATCGGTACGTCCCGTCCCAATGAAGATCGCGAGGTCAGCATCGTCAAACAGGTCCGCGGCATGGTCGGATCGCCCGTACCCGAGAGAGCCGGCATAACTGCTACTACCACCGGCGAGTTCGTGGGGAACGGCATCGTACGCGCGGAAGTCTGAAAGGAGCGGAACAGCATGCTCATGCGCCCACTCCGCCAACCCCTGACCGGCCTCCCCCGTCCATCCCTCTCCCCCCACGACGATGACCGGACGCTCGACGACGCGGAGCCTGTCGGCAAGGTCGGTGATAGCGGCCGCCGAGGGGCGGATGGGCGGTACGGGCGCCGGGGCTACGGTGTTCGCACCTTCGGCGGAGAGACGGATGACGTCCTCGGGCAGGCCAACGACGACTGGGCCAGGACGTCCCGAGCGGGCGATTCGCATGGCCTCAGCAACAACTCGTGCGGCGGAGGTCGGGTCGTCGAGTGTGACGACGTGCTTGGCCGTGGATCCGAACCACCCGGTGAGGTCGAATTCCTGGAACGCTTCTCTCCCGCGGTCGGCGACAGGGATCAGTCCGACGAACAGGACGAGGGGCGTGCCATCCTGCCACGCGGTGTGGACGGCGATGAATGCGTTTGCAGCTCCTGGACCGCGGGTAACCATCGCAACCCCAGGGGTCCCGGTCAGCCGCCCCTCAGCGAGGGCCATGAAGCCGGCGCCGCCCTCGTGGCGAGTGACAACCGTGTCGATGGTCGAATCGTGGAGGCCGTCGAGGACGTCGAGGTAGGACTCTCCCGGAACCGCATACACGCGGGCGACGCCCTCGCGTTCCAGTTGCTTGACGATGAGGTGTCCGGCGGAGGGAGCGGCAATGCTGTCAGGAGAGGTCATGCGAGTTCAGTTCCATGGTCGTACGGACGTGCGGTGAGGGTGAGGATCTGGGCGAGGTCATCCCCGCGAGCGATCCGGTCGAGTATCGCCGGCTCGGCCTCATCGGAGGCTCGAGCTGTCTCGACGACGCGGGGGTCGAAGCGGTCCGGGGCTATGACGAGCACCCCGTTCTCGTCTCCCAGAACGATGTCCCCGGGGCGGACCGTGACCCCCGCGATCACCACCGTCACCCCGTGGCGCGGTTGGTCCGCACCGAGCAGCTTGGTCGTGCGGGCAGTCGTTCCGGTCGCGTAGACCGGCACGGTGCCGTTAGCGATGGCGGAGAGATCGGTGACCGGTCCGTCGACGACGATGCCTGCGGCGCGCGGGG
>NZ_JBLVOB010000007.1:85478-131871 GCF_053543555.1 Microbacterium xerophyticum
GGCGCAGCGGCCGCGGCGACGGTGACTGCTCCCACCGGTGCATGTTCGCCGCCATGCACCCGGATAACGAGAATGTCACCCGTGGTGAGAGCGATGACAGCTCGGTTGACGGCGACAGCGTCGGGGACGAGGAGGTCGAGGGTCACGGCGCTGCCCGCCATCCTGACTTCGGGCCCGACTCGATGCAGGCGGGGCGAGCAGAAGCCTTCGTCGAGCGTGTGTCCGAGGGTGGGGATCTCTACGGTCCCCAAGGCGAGCAGCAGATCATGGCAGTCAGCGGTCACCATCGTCGTCTCCGTCCTGTCGCACGACCGCTACGCAGTCGATCTCGAGGGAGGTCCCCCACAAGGCAACGCATACCGTCGTTCTAGCTGGAAGGCTGTCGCCGAAGTGTCGCCGATACACCGCGTTGTACACCTCGAGATGGTCGGCGTTCGTGAGGTAACCGTTCACCTTGACGACATGGTCGAGGTCGCTGCCCGAAGCGATGAGGATGGTGCGCAGATTCGTGAGCGCCTGGTCTATCTGGGCCTCGAACCCATGCGGAGTGCGTCCGTCCGCGTTGGTGGGGAGCTGGCCGGATGTATAGACGAACCCGTTCGCGATGATCGCATGGCTGAAAGCACCCACGGGATCGGCGAGCCCCGGTGCGGACGATACCCTCCTCACCGACATTAGGCCTGCGCCTCAGCAGTGTCCGCGAGGTCGATGTTCTTCCCCAGCCCCTCTCCCAGGAGGAGCAATGCCAGCAGAGACAGCACGGCCGCGAGCCCGACGTACCAAGCAATCGAGTCTGACTGCCCAGTCAGTGCGAGCAGCCACACCGTGATAGCGGGTGTGATGGCAGACCCGAGCAGGCCGGAGAGCATGTACGAGACCGAGAGTCCGGAGTACCGAACCTTCGATCCGAACAACTCGGCGAGGAACGTAGCGATGGGACCATAGTTGGCCGAGAAGGCGAGCATCATGAGCGAATATGCGACGAAGACGGCCCACGTCTCCCCTGTGTTGAGGAGCCAGAAGAACGGGAAGGCAAGCAAAGCTTCCGCGGCGATGCCGGCGGCAATGATGGGCTTGCGTCCGACTCTGTCGGAGAGACGACCGAATGCCGGGATACCCACCAGCGCGACGAGGCAGGACACGAGCACCACCCAGAGCATCAGGTTCGAGGAATGCCCGAGTTCGGTGGTGCCGTAGTTGACGCCGGACGCCACGAGGAGGGTGAACGTGGACCCGGTAGAAAGGGTAGCGACGCCGCCAAGGATGACCTGCTTCCAGTAGCGACGCATCAGGTAGGTGAACGGCAGCTTCGCTTTCGCGCCCCGCTCGCGAACCGCCTGGAAGCTCGGCGTCTCTTCAATGTTCAGCCGGATGTAAATTCCCACGCCGACGAGGATGGCCGAAAGCAGGAATGGGATGCGCCATGCCCACGCCACGAGCGCGTCGTTGTCGACGAGGGCCGTAACGACAAGGAAGGCGAGGTTAGCGAGCAGTGTGCCCGCGGGCACACCGATCTGCACCATCGACCCGTAGAAGCCGCGCTTGGTCTCCGGTGCGTGCTCTACCGTCATCAGTACCGCTCCGCCCCACTCACCACCGAGCGCGAGTCCTTGCACGACCCGCAAGGTGAGAAGGATGAACGGTGCCGCGATACCAATCGCGTAATAGTCCGGCACGAGGCCGATAGCAAAAGTTGCGATGCCCATCGTGATGAGGGAGACGAGCAGCATCGACTTGCGTCCGATGCGATCACCGAAGTGGCCGAAGAGCACAGCGCCGACGATCCGGGCGAGGTAGGCGGAGGCGAATGTGAGGAACGCAAGGATCGTCCCAACCGCGGGCGGCAGGTCAGGGAAGAACACCTGGTTGAAGACGAGTGCCGATGCGGTTCCGAAGAGGAACAGGTCGTACCACTCCACTGTGGTGCCGATGACGCTCGCAAATGCGATCTTCTTCATCTTCACTTGGTCGCCGCGACCGGTTACCGGTGGCGCCGCAGCTGCTGCGGACATGTGAGGTCTCCTCATGAAAGCGGATCGGGTGGAAAGTGCTCATGCCAGAGTGACTGGACTGTCGAAGATTGCCAACGTCGATTCGCACACGGATTCCGCTTACAACTAGTGATCTGCACAATCGATGGGTAGCATTCGAAGACACCAGGCTCTTGCGGCTCGCCGGCCGACCCCTGTCTTTCTGGGGCGAAAGGGCGTGATCGCTGCAACATCACGGTCTCGACCAAGGATTGTTTCTTGTACATTTCGTTGCCGTAACTATTAGGGGAGGCGCCGATGAACGATCCGGAGTGGGCGCAGATTCTTGCTCTTCTCCTCGAAGATCGACCCCGCTTGGTCGACGACTTCCTTGAGCGGCTGGCCGTGAGCGGAATTTACGAGGGCCCTGCACTTGACGCTGCTGATCTGCGTCGAGCGGCGTCCGACACACTCGAGCTGCTCATCCGACGCCTTGCCGGGCTTCCTACCAGCGTTTCCTTGGCGGGGGCCCCGGGGGCTCTCGGCGTGCGGCGTGCTCGCCAGGGGGTGGCCCAGGAGGCCCTAATGGAAGCCGTCCGCCTCGACTTCCGTGTCCTCTGGGCTGGCCTCGTCCGCGCCAGCGCCCACTCCTCAGCGGACATCCTCGTGCGGCATGCTGAGGAAGTCCTGTCGACTGTTGAGCGGTACATCGGCGAAGTTCAGACGGCTTTTCTCGCAGAATCCGCTGCCCTGGTGCGAGACGAGCGGGCAGATAATCGTCGCGCGTTCCTTCGCCTCCTCGGCGCAGGGGCTGATCTCGAACAGATTGCACCGCAGGTCGCCGATGCCATCGGACTCGGTCTTGACGATGCTCTAGAACTCGTGTTCGTGTCTGCAGGGCGTTCCACCCTGGCGAGACGACTCGTCGACGCCACGCACCGCCAGAACGACTATGTCAGTGCCGACATGGACGACGGCACAGTGTTCGTCCGACCGCACCTCTTGGGACTACCGCTCGCGTCCACGCTGAGGAACTGCGCGGGAGGACTCGTGCCAGCCGTGAAGGGCATCGCATCATTGCCGAAGGCAATCAGGCTGGCAGAGCGCATCGCCATGCAGTCGTCCGCCGACCACCTCGTCACAGAACGTGATGTGTGGCTCGCGCTTACTCGAGACGAAACCAACCAGAAGTTGTTCATCTTCGAGCGGACGACGGAATCTCTCGACGCCCTCCCGCCACCTGACCGCGCGCGGCTTGTAGAGACCATTCGCACCTACTGTGCAACGGGATCAATCAAACAGACAGCGGAGCGCCTGTTCTGCCACCGAAACACGGTGGTCAATCGCCTCCGCATGATCAGTGATCTGACCGCCTGCGATCTCACTGTCCCCGTCGAGGCCGCGCAGCTGCTGATCGCGCTAGGGATGGATGCCTCTGACGGTCCCGCCGCGATTACCGAGGTTCTCCCTCACGCCATAAGGCGTGATCGGGTCGCCTCACCTCCCCCCGCTGCGAGGTAGCAACTCTCCGAGATTTTGTGGACGGCCGCTCAGTGCAGGAGGCCCTAGAGGGTCAGAGGCTCGCGTCCGCGAAGAGCTCAGCAACCGAGATGCCCAGGACGCTGGCCAGACCACTGAGCGTGGCCATACGCGGGTTCGACGGTCCGACTTCATCTTTCCGACCGGACGCCCGCCCCGATTCGATGAGCTGAAGCTGATTCTTGGTGATACCCGCCTGATACGCGAGCGCCTCCTGGGAGAGACCTCGCGCAGTCCTCAGTTGACGGAGTGTCCCGCCGAGACGGATCGCGCTTTGTTCATCCCACACCATTCCAGCATGCGCACCCGGCCCAAAGAAACACACCCTATACAAAGGGACAGTTAGACATGTCCAACTGTGAGATGACAATTGCGGTGTGCGGTACCTCGCCGTTGATGTGAAGTGGTCTCGATCTCTGTAGTCGAATCGGCATAGTGCCTCGCACGGACGCTCTTCTGATTCACCGGGCTCGCCCTAGCTCAGAGTTCCGATCCAGGTGATGAGCTGAGCTAGAACAGCGGACCCCAGCGCTCCGCCGAGACCGGTGCTGAAGGCCTTCGTCGCCGCATCTCCGATCTCGCGGAAACGTGCGGGGCGTGCGGCGCCGCTGGCCTCGCTCCGCAATTGCATGGCAAAGTCGCGGGTCTGTGATGCGGAATCCGCGTCCAGCATCCCCGCGAGTTGCTCAAGCATGTCGGCCACGTGCTCCGCGCCCTCCCGACCGGCACCCTTCGTCTGGAGCTGGACCACGTTGTGGCTTTGATGGGCGATCTGCGCGTCACCGTGGATGACATACGAGGTTGCACCATCGTGGGCTGCATCGTTGACGTCACGACCCTGTTCCACCCAGTCCTCCCCTGTGACTGTCAGCTTCGGTCGGATCGGGTCCGGGCGTTGGTCGGATCCGGGGCCGTCGATGAAACCGCGATCTGCGAGCCATTTGCCGGCACGCATCAGCTCGGACATCGAGTACGGGTCCCCCAGGAACGTGGGCCCTGCTTGCAGAAACTCGTCCGAGTTAGCGAACGTGACGTCGCGGGTCTGCTCATACACCCAGCGCAAATAGTCGTTTCGAATCTGCCTCTCGCGGTGAACGATGTCGCCGCGGCGAGCAACGAAGTCCTCCCACACATCCCGACCCCGGGCGTTGGGTCGCGCGGCCCACCCTCCGGAATATCGCTCATCCAGGGAAATCAGCTCCTGGTCGCGGAGCGCTCGGGCGTCCGTGGTGACTGCCTGCCGTTCTTTCGCGTCTCCGGGGTCGGTCATCAGCATCCCCGGTGTCGCATGGGCTTCTCCCCCATCGACGACGTCGATGATTCGTCCGAGTAACGCGACAAGACGGTTTTCTGCGGGTGTTGTGGTCACGAGCGACAGCGTAGACCGCGGATCAGACATCAGGTCGGACGCCAGAAGTTAGTATCCACATGACGCGACGCACTCGGGCGTGGCCTTCGCGATTGGATTCCCATGGCACAACGGCGCACCGTCGAGCTCATCGACGACCTGGACGAGACCACCATTGAGGACGGCGGCACGCACACGTTCGCCCTCAACGGTGCGCGCTACGAGATCGACCTGAGCGCCGAAAACGCTGAGAAGCTGCGGGAGGCTCTTGCTCCGTTCATCGATGCGGGGCGACGCGTCAAAGGTGCGCCGGCGGGAAGACCATCACGCACGAAGAAGACGACATCGGATGGAACGAATGCCATCCGCGCGTGGGCGCAAGAGAACGGATATGTAGTCAGTGACCGCGGCCGCATTGCCGCACACGTTGTCGCGGCCTACAACGAGTCGTAACGAACATCGCGCGGTGTCAACGGCTCCGGAAACACCGGAATCCGAGCGAGAGCCGTCGTTGATTCATGCGCCCGAATCGGTACTCTCTGACCATGCACCCAGGGATGAACTTCACCGCCGTCGACTTCGAGACCGCTAACCGTGCTCGAGCGTCTGTGTGCGCGGTGTGTGCTGTTCGGATCCGCGACGGCGTCATCGTGGAAGAGTTCCGGTGGCTCATCTCACCTCCTGAGGGGTTCGATGAGTTCGAGGACAGCAACATCCGCGTTCATGGCCTGACGTCCGCGGACGTTGCTCACGCACCCGGCTGGGAGGCCGTCTACCCTCAACTGATGCAGTTCATCGACGGCGATGTGCTCGTCGGGCACAACGCTCGATTCGACGTGTCTGTGCTTCTCAACGCCACCGGCGTCTGCGACCTGCCGTGGCCGGAGCTGAACACCCTCTGCACGCTTCAGCTGGCGCGGGCTGCACTCCGGATCCCGTCGTACTCGCTCCCATGGGTCGCGGACCACCTGTCACTCGGAGGCTTCGACCACCACGACCCGCTCGCAGACGCGAGGACCACCGCCCAGGTTCTGCTGGCACTCGCCGAGAAGCAACGCGCGACAAGCGTCGAGGCCCTTGCGGCAGCCCTCAGCGTGCCCCTCGTCCCCACCTTCGTCGATGAGCTCGACGTGGTCGCGTCAGAGCTTGATTCCGCACCGGATCCACTCATCGCCGCAGGCTTTGAAGACGAGGCCGTGTGCTTCACCGGAGCGTTGCGCATGATGATCCGGGACGAAGCGCGGCGGCTTGTGACCGAGCATGGCGGGTTGGCGCAGGCTGGCGTGAACAAGAAGACGACAGTGCTGGTGACTGGCGACTTCGACGCTCGGACCTTCCGCCCGGGCGCGAACTTCTCCTCGAAACTGCAGAAGGCGTTCGATCTCGCGGATGCCGGCCAGACTCTAGAGATCATCACGGAGGAAGACTTCATCGCTCGGCTCTCGTTGAGCGAGGAAGCACTACGCAGTCGAATCTCCAGAGCTGGTGCGTCTCGACGCAAGTTGCCGGATTGGGTACTCACTCAATCCGGATCGAGTCCCGGCGATGACTACTGGGCGTGGTTCAGCGCCGCGCTCGCGCACCCGAACGGCCGAGCAACAGGCGGGGAGTCATGCATCTGGTGCGACGCCCCCGTGGGCCGGAGCACCCACTGGGTGCACCGCGACCGGCACGTGTGCGGAGTGCACTGCAATGAGCGGTTGAAGCGTGCCGCAGCACGAGCCTGGGAGAGGGACGGCAACCGTCGCCCGCCGATGGACGCGCCGTGGCTAGACTGACTCACTGCAGAATCTGAGACAACCTCTCATTCGAATCGTCGCCAGGCCCGGCCGGTGCGCTGAACTGTATGCAGCCGCACATGAAGCAAAGGGGATGGCCATGGCAGATTCAGTGATCAGGAATGTCCGGAAGAACTCCGAGGGCGACATCACCGATGTCGGAGTGAAAGGACAGTGGGAGCGAACGGTCGCATGGGTCGTTGCGTCCATCGAGAGCGGTTCCAACACGTTCTTCGTGAACGTCCCGCAGCGCGCGAACGTGATCGTCGCGAAGACGACGGCCGGCAAGAAGTTCCTCAAGACGACAGCCGACACGACGACGAAGAACAATCTGGATAACCTCCCGCCCCTCTAAACGGGAATCCTGAATCTCAGCACGAAGAACACGGCGTCGGCCACCGACGAGGATGGGTATGCCCGCGCTCGACAGCTCGCGTACGCGGTCCGTATCGAGCTCCTCAGCGAGGAACTCGACAGGCTAACCGTCGACGCCGCCGGGCGTACGGCGAGTGTGGCGAACCGTGCATTGTTCCTCGCCATCTCGGCTGGACTCTAGAACCTGTCTTGTTCTCTGCAGAGTCCCTCGACCTGCTCGCGCTGATACGGAGGAGGGGTCGGCGCTTTATCCCGCCTTCCAGGTGCATGACGGGAAGCTGATGAGGGGCGCGGCGAGGTTCTCCGCACGTCAGCTGTGGGACCGGGAGCCGTTGGACATGGGCGCAGTGTTCCGGCGCTCGTGACGCCACTGGGCGAGCAACGCTCACTCAGCAGGGCCAAGCACCTGTCAAGGCCGGTGGCGGCGTCTTACCCGGAGTCGTAGCGGGGAAGTTTGGCGCGCTGCTAAGGCGCCACGTGCGGAGGTTTCCCTATCGGGGTTTTCGGGGTGAAGGTGTCCCTCGTATCTACTACTTACTTCCCTCTCATACATGAACTAGCTACTACTCGGCAGAAGCCTGCGATCCCGGTCGAGAGCAGGGCTCCCCCCAGCCGAGGTCACCTTGGCAACGCTTGCCCGACCTGGCAGCGGCACGCAGGCTCCAGGACCCCCGCGGGTACAGAGATCGAGCCGGGCTTGTTGCCCTCTCCCGCGGAAACGCGGGGATCAGCAGAAACGAGGCGATAGCGGACCGGAACTCCACAGCCGGGCGAGGACATTCCGAAGCGAATCCAACCCCTATCGGAGGAGCTTCCCCTTGTCCCGACGACTCTCGGCAGCACTTATCGCCGTACTCGCCATCATCACTCCCACGCCCGCCCTCGCCTCGACCACCCCGGATACTCCTCCGGCGTGCACTGTCGGTGGGGTGGCGATCCCGGACGGCGACCCCATCCCGAACGATGTTCCGACCGTGATCTCCTGCTTCGACTCCGTCGAGGAAGCAGAGCAGTTCATCGAAGATGGCGCTCCTGGCGATTACGAGCAGCTTCAGCCTGGCGGCGCAGCATCACGCACCGCCGCCGCGGCGGCTACCGTCACCATCGGCAAGGTGTGGACGGGCACCTCACGCGGTGGATCCGTCCTCATCCACTGGGGTTCCGGGAGCGGCTGCTTCGGCGTCACCTACGGGTTCCCCACCCTCGCAGCAGGCTGGAACAACAACATCCGCTCCGCGGAAGGGTTCAGCAACTGCTGGTCCTCGCAGTACGACGGGACGAGCTACACCGGTGCCGTCGTCACGTGTGCGCCGTACTGTTCGGCGCTCGGGTCTTTGGCCGCGAAGACGTCCTCCATCGTTTACCGTCCGGTCGACACGTTCGGGTGAGGTCAGCTCTCGAATGGATGCAGACGCAGCGTTGAGCATTCGATGAGACCCGGGACGACCGCTGCCTGCCCATCAGTAGTCACACACATCGTGAACTCTGATGGCGCGGTCGCTGGAGCCGACGTCGCAGACAGTGGATCATCTTCCGCGAAAGCCCCCGACTCCCACATCTGAGTGCAGAGCGCCTCAGCATCCTTAATGGCCAGAACGCCGTCTGGCGTAGCGACACTGACTGCTGCGCCAGACAGCGTGCCATCGGGGTTCCGGAAGGGGCCTTCCATGCACTGCACGATGCTGGTCTCGCTGACCGGGCGCTCCTCGAGGAGAACGACAGCGGCGACACCGACTCCGGCGACGAGGAGGACGCTTCCGGCGATGGAGAGCCGCCCCCAGAGCGTCTTCCACCACACGGGGCGCGACAGGTCGCGGCGCATCTGCTCGATGAGGAGATCCTGCACCGCCTTGCGGTGCGGCATGCCATCGGTCATGCGTTCGCCTCCTTCGGCGTCGGAGCATACTCCTGCAGGCTCCCGCGGAGCTTCGTCTTCACACGGGAGAGCCTGGACTTCACCGTTCCCTCAGGAATCCCGAGAACGACTGCTGCCTCCGCCATCGGGAGCTCGTGGACGACGCAGAGAACGACAACGCTCGCGTCGCGAGGGTTCAATTGCACCAGCGCATCGCGAACACTCTGCGAGATTTTCATCACGTCCATAGCGCGGGCGACCTCGTCCGCGTGGTCGGGTACCTCACCGTCGTGCGGGATACGGCTGAGGAGCCGGTGGTACCGACGGCGCGAACGCAGACTGTTCTTCGCCGCAAACGAGGTGGTCGCCAGCAACCACGGCAGAACGGAGCCGTCGACGACACGAACTTTATCTCGCTTGCGCCACAGCTCGAAGAATGCCGTTGCCGCGACTTCTTCGGCGTCCCAGGTCGTGCGCATGAGGACCAGCGACATCCGATATACGGGACCTTGATGACGCTCATGCAACATGCGGTACGCCGGCTCATCGCCGCGCGACAGCCGAAACAGAAGCTCGCCATCGTCAGGCGACCTTATCTCCAAATGCTCCGACACTGCCCCACCTCGTGCTCGCGGCATTTCGGCCGCTCATGTCGAGTCTAAGCGGGATCTCTGCACACGCAGGCGGGTCGAATGTCGGGGAGACCTCACGCAGCTTCGACGGGACGAGAGACGCTGTTCAGCTCAGATAGACGGACATTTCGCGCTTCCCTCGGGCTGCACCGGAGATACCGATGGCACTGCGCTCGAAACGTCTCATAGGTGCCGTACCCGCACCGCTGCGCGATCTCCCACATGGGGATGTCCGGGTTGAACGCGGCGAAGGCAACAACCTGTCGTAGCCGCCGCCGGGCTATGAGTTCGCTGACGCTCGGAGCTTTCGCGAAGGCTCGGTCCAGTTGGCGTCGAGAAACATAGAGTTCCCGCGCCAGCCACGCCGGACCGACCCGCGGATTGCGGTAGTGATTGTCGATCAGTGCGAGGCAACGCTCACGCGAGGTTTCGGGCGATGCCACGCGACCGACGCATCGCGCCCAGCACTGGCATAAACAGACATGGCCTTGTAAAAAGGGTTAACGGCCAGAAGGAGGCTCTCATGGAAGCGCTTGAGTATCAACGTCGAATCGTCCTGCCTGATCAGCGCGTCGCGGTGTGCGGCGACGTGCACGGCAATGTGGGATGGCTGAGGATGCTCGCGAAAGCAGTGACCGCGCTCGCTCCTGACGTGACGACACTTCTGCAACTCGGTGACTGGTGGATGCAGCCCGAGGACCTTGATGACGCCTTCGCCGCGTCAAACATCAAACAGATCTACGTCACCCTCGGCAATCATGAGCCGTGGAATGAGATCACTCCGCTCCTCGACGCGTACCCCACGGCCGCCGTGCGGGTGTCTGACATCACATGGCTGCTTCCTCGTCCTGGTCGCCTGAGGATCGGCGACCGCACCGTGCTCTCGCTCGGTGGCGCGTCCTCCGTAGACAAGGCCTGGCGACAGCCAGAGGTGAGTTGGTGGCCGGATGAGGAGATCACCCAAGAGCACGTCGCCGCGGCCATCGCGAGCGGCCCGGCGGACCTGATGCTCACCCATGAGGGCCCCGCCCGCACACCTGTCCGAGCGGTGCAGGAGATCCTCCGGACGAATCCGATGGGATTCCCCGACGACGCCCTCGCCGCTTCAGCGACGTCCCGAGCGCGCGGCGCTGAGGTGTGGGATGCTGCGCGGCCAGAACTCCTGCTGCACGGCCATATGCACGTCGCTGGTGGCGGTGCCACCGAGGACGGTCGCCGAGTCGGCAGCCTGGGACGAGAAGGCCAGGAGGGACATCTGGGGTTTCTCAACATGAGCTCCTTGACTCTGCAAACCCCGAGCCTGAAGCAAATTCGAGAGGCGGCAGGGTTGTGACGGAGTCCGAGAAAGTGAATCCCTGGGCGGCGATTGTAGGCCCCTGCTACACCGCAGCCTCGCTCGCCCGCGCCCTCGGCTGGACGGAATCGGACGTGGCTGAGGCTGCTGCGTCACTCAGAGTGCTCGAGTTGTCGACGAGCGACGACACGGTGCTCTACCCCGCGTTTCAGGTGCACGAGGGACATCTGGTCGAGGGCATCGACCAGGTGCTTCAGGTACTGAGCACGGGTACGAACGGGAGATGGACCTGGGCGCAGTGGCTGAACACTCGAGTCGATGACGACACAGGCGAGGAGGCACCAAGCGCCATTGAGCAGCTGTGTGCAGGTCACCTCGAAGACGTGCTCCGCGATGCCAGACACACGGCCTGGGCATGGAGCAGCTAGCTCGCCGCATCGCAAGAGCCCGTCCCGGCTAGTCGCTGTCCCAGTGCGCCCAGCATGTGCGTCGAGTGCACGCCGGGCGTCTCCTGTCAGTCGGTGAGTCGGTTGATGAGCTGCGGGGTGGTGCCGACCGCCCAAGCTTGTCGAGTGTCGCGTACCGCGATAGTTCGCTGTGGAGTTTTCAGACACGGCCCCGGCGCGAGGCCTAAGCCTCGGGCTTCGGTCGCGGCTGCTCAGCAGTCCTGGGATCTGCTTCGACGGGGGATGTATTCTCCGCGACTCTCTCTCACGTATCACCCTGCGGCACATCTGGCGGGTTTCGGGCAGATTCGCAAAAATTCTTCAGATCCGGTCTCTGCCAAGGTCGCTGCCAAGGTCGGAATGGCCCGTTTGACCAGTCGGGAGTAGGAGATGCCCTCCTCCAGCCAAGGTGACCAAGCGCGGGGAGTATCCCTATAGAGATTTTGAGAGAGAAGTTGCCCCCTTCTCTTACTTCTTCTTTTTGATCTCTCATGAATAACACTTACTACTTGGCAGCCTTGGCAGCGGCCTCCGATCCCAGAGAAGAGTAGGGCAGACTCCAGCCAAGGCCTCCTTGGCAGAGCTTGGCAAAAATTGCCGAAATCGTACCGAATCCACGGTTTGGTATACCAAATTGAGTGAAGCAGGGCGCTGAACCCTTGGTCGACGCCGCCGATCTCGTTGAGGGTCAGCCCCCACGGGAATGCCGCACAACCGGTCGCAACTGCCTCACCGGGATGCATCCGAAGCGGCGTCAACGGGACACCGACAGCCTCCACCACCGGTGATTGGACGGTCCCGAATCGCCTTTTCCGCCGGAGGTGCGTCCTGATTCGATGAGCTGCAGCTGGTTCTTCGTGGTTTCCGGCCGGAGATCTCGACACGCCGATCTCAATAGGATGGGACATCTATACATGGCCTTATAAGGGATGCTATCGTCCTGACACCCCAAGAGGAGGTCAGGATGCAGTCAGATCGTCGCGTTGCACCCCCAGCACCCCTGGACCTCGTTCGGTACAAGCCGGACTTGCCTCAGGATGATTGGCTGCACATTCGGGAGTTCGTCGTGCTTGCGGCTGACGACGCCATCCCGCGGCTCGCGTATGCGGAGGCATCGGTCGTGAACGCGATTGCCCACCACGTGGACTGGTGCGTAAATGTCGCTGGCTACTCGATGACGCGCGAGACCGTCTTCCGTCGGGACGTCATCGGAGCAGCAGCATCTGTCATGGCAACGTCGCACAGCTCCACTCGGGGGCGCCGCCGGTCCCTCTTGCTCCGTGTCGGCGAGGTGCTAGGCGTCATTCCCGTAGCGAGGCCGCTCTCACCGCTCGCCGCTTCTACCCCGTCGGCGCCCTACACGCTCGACGAGATAGGCGGCATATCTCGTTGGGCCTACAACCAACTGGACCGCAAGATCCTGCCCGCCCGTGTCGTAGTCGCCCTCGGTTTCGGCGCGGGGCTGCCACCTCGAGATCTCTGCTCCGTTCGTCCGGTTGACGTGTGGGGGCACGGTCGGGCGGTACAACTCGCCGACCGCGTTGTCCCCGTGAGCGAGGACTGGCGCGATGAACTTCGCGAAATCGTCGCACTCTCCCCCGACGAATCCGCACCGTTGTTCCGCCCGAGCATCGCGGGCAGCAAGAACACGGTCACCAACTTCGTCGCGTCGTGCGCGGACGCTGGGATCCGCCCATCGGTTCAACGGATGCGCGCCACCTGGCTTGTCGAGCATCTCACCGCAGGAACTCCTATGCAGGATCTTCTGGCGGCGGCAGGCCTGCAGTCGATGGATGCGCTGGTTCGCTATGAGCGGTTTCTTCCTCCACCTTCGCGAGTTGCTCCCGAAGGTACGAACTGATGATGTTTTTCACCCGCGTGGACTGATGAGACCCGTCGCCGATGGCGAGAGAGACGGACGTCAGCGTCGCGCCTGCTCCACCGAGAAGCACCTCGAGGTCGATGAGGCTTGCCCACATGGCGCCGGTGAGCAGCCGGCTCACCTTCGGCCGATCCATCCCGATCTTCCTCGCGAACTCCGTCTGCGTTATGCCATCTGCTCTCAGGCGAAGGCGCACGATTCTCGCCGCTTGGTCTTGAATACGAGCCGCACGGCGTTCCGGGTCGGGATCATCAGGACCCGACCATGGCTGAGTATCACTCGAACCGAAGCGCGTGTAGTCCGGAACGTGATGGTTCGGCGGGTACCGGAAATCCACAGTGGCCTCGTCTGGTGCAGTCAATCGCTACAGATGCGCGGTGCAGTAGCTCGGTTCACAATACAGCGCTGCACTTCGCATGACACACCCATGACGAAGAACAGCGCCGACCGCCCCGACACATCCCCCCTGTGCGTTCAGACACCACAACAAGACCCAATTGTTGCTGCGTTGACAATACACTCGTGCACTTCGCATGAGGTGGTCATGAACAACAACCACTACATCCACAACTACACCCCGCTCTTCCTCGAGCCTGACGTCTGGGCCGACCTGGCAGAGTTCGTGCGAGGCACCGTCAGCCTCCGGTATTCGGAAGGACGCAGTGTCCGCGATACCGAACGAGCCCTCTCCACCCTCACCTCGTTCGCCGAGTGGATTCTCATCACAGGTGTCACCTCGGCCGATGAGATCGCGCTGAACGAACGGGTCATCAACTCCTACACCTCTCACCGCAAGTCCGAAGTCGAAGCTCCAGTCGCAGAACGCGAGCGCAAACTCCTGCGCACGCTGGCAGGGCTTCGCAACACGGTCGAGAAGCGGACGGTCGCCACCACAGCCACACCGTCGACGCCCTACTCGCTCATGGAGCAGGAGGAGATTCGCTACTGGGCACACTGGCAGCAGACCGACCACCGCACCCGCGGCGCCACCGCGGTCGCCGCTCTCGGGCTCGGTTGCGGCCTGACGTCGGAAGAGATGGCGCAGGTGCGGGAACAGGACATCATCGAGCTCGCCGACGGGCTGCTCGGGGTTCGGTTGAACGGCCGAACCATCCCGGTACTTGCGACATGGAACGACGAGCTCGCCTCGACCCTCACCGGCACGCCTGCACAGTACCTCGTGTCTCCGAAATCGGAGTTGCGCGTCAAGTCCGCGACCTCCGCCACCCTGAAAATCTGTGGACCGGATTCACCCTCGCCGCAGAGGATGAGGGCGACGTGGCTGCTCGCACACGTCGACGCATCTACCAACGTCTTCGCCCTGATGGCCGCTGCCGGGCTCAGCGCCCCCGACTTCCTGCGCCGACTCGCAAGCTTCGCGTCGTTCACGCCCGCAGCGGAGCAGGCCGCGACGTTCCGTCTCGCAACGGAGGTGAAGTGATGACCGCGCACCTTCTCCCCATCAACGTCGTCAAGTGGGCCGCGAACATCGTCGACACCTCCGGCGTCCTGGACAAGGTCTGCATCTGGGAGCAGGAAGACCGCAAGTACCGCGGTGGCCGCCCCACATCCCTCAACGTCCGTGCCACGCTCATCGCATGGCTGATTGTCGCGTTCGAACAGCAGCCGCTGTACTCGATGCGCGTCGCCGAAGTCCTCTCCGTCCGCATGACCCCGGAAGCGGCCGTCATCATGGGTGCACCACTGGACTACGCCAACGCCAAGTACGCAGATATGCAGAACCGCGTCGAGCGAGCCACGAACCGTCTGCTCGCCGTCATGGACTACAGGCCACTATTGAACCGACAGCGCCGGGTTCTGAAAGGCGAGTTCGCGGCCATCGAAGAGGACCGCGCGTTGCGTGCCGACGAGCTGGAGAACAAGAGACTGCGGCTGTTCCGCTTCGCCAACGACCTGCTCCACGCGCAGTACGACTCGCTGCCGGAGTCCGCGAAGACGCATGAGCTAAGTCTGACCATCGACGCCACCTTCCTCGCAGCTCCGAGCCGCGGGATGTCCAAGGACCAGAAGGAGAAGCGTCGCGACGCCGAGACTTTCCCGCTGGACCCAGATGCCGGCTGGTATTACCGCGAGTACGACCAGCGCGACAGCTGGGATGGCACCGAGACCCACGCGAAGAAGGGCGGCTACGGATACGAGGCGGAACTTGCCGTGCTCGTTTCGAACGACGCCGAGCACCGCGAGTCGGTGCCGCACATCATCGTCGGCTTCAACTTCCACCGGCCGTCGAAAGCATGGAACTTCCATGCGCGAGAAGTGTTCGACGACATCCTCGCCTGGGGGCACGGGTTCGGCTACATCATCGGCGACCAGGCGTATCTCCCGAACGCCAACCCTGCGATGCTGCAGACCCCGCTGCGAGAGAACGGAGCGATGCTGAGCATGCGCTACCCGGTTGCATCGTCTGTAGCGTCCAAGGGCGAGGGCACGAAGCAGGCTATCGCCCACGGAGCCTTCATGCTCGAGGGACGATGGATGTGCCCGGCCACCCCGATGACGCACCGCGACATCATGCTCCGCTACAACAAGGCTGTGCAGGAGGACAAGAAGAACCCGAAGCTCACGAAAGCCATGCGGGAGGAGCGCGAGGTCAGCCACCGCCAGCGCCGCTACGCGCAGTTGCAGGAGCGCGCGAAGTGGGAACTCGGACAAAAAGACGTGAAGGCGAACGGGAATCTCATCATGACGTGCCCCGCGTCCGGGTCGAACCGGCACCTGGACTGCCCCCTCAAGCCGAATGAGCCCGCTCCGAAGGCGGGCATCGACCTGATGACCGTCGAGAACACGCCGAAGATGCCCGGCGACATCTGCACGAACAAGAACAGCGTCACCTTCGAAGCCGAGCACGGCGCCAAGTACCGCCAGCACCACCGATACGGCACGGCAGAGTGGGACGACATGCATACGTATGGCCGCCAGACCATCGAGTCTTACAACCGGTCGCTGAAGCGCTCCGACAACAGCTTGCAGGACTCCACGAATCGTCGACTGCGGGGTGAGGCGAGCCAGGCGTTCCTGACCGTCCTGGGTGTCGTCGCTCAGAATGGCCGCAACATCTACAGGTGGCTGGATGAAGAGTATGACGAGAACCGGCCCGCAGCGGCGCCCCGGAGACGTCAGAAGCGCACCAACCACCATGCTCCGGTCAAGCGCACGACAACGCGTACGAAGAAGAAGCCGAGCCGCGACCTGTCTGCGAGTCGCCGTGCACGATACGGCCTGATTCCGGCGTGACGCACATGCTGCGCTAGCCCGCGCATGGAGGGGGTGTCCGAAACCCGGACGCCCCCTTCACTCAAGGAGCCACCATGACCTTCTCGCAGCCCGTGCACGCCGACGACTACGTCGGAGACATCACCGTCGACATCGGCCTCGACCTGTACGAGCGGCTCGATGACCGCTACCCCGGGAAGATCCGACCGGATGACCGGGACGGCTCGCTCACCACGGTCCCCGGTCACACGATCTTCGTGCCGTCGTCCGCATCGCCCGCACCGAGCACCGATCCCACCTCCACCGGCAACGCGGCCTCCCGGATCTTCCCCATCCTCATCGGGGATCTGCAGCGGCAGCTGGTTGAGGCGGGAATCGAGGAAGACTCGGACGGGTGGAGCTTTGCCTACACCTGGGACGGCCACGGTCTCTTCAACGACTGCCAGTTCGTCGAGCAGGGGTTCCGCTTCGACGCGTATGTCGAGGTGTTCCCCGAACCGGTGAACGAGACCGATCCGGAACGGACGCCGTAGCCGCCGGCGTTCTTCACCGACGGGACGCCCTCCGAGGGATGACCGACCGTCCGGTTTGGGTCCATCTCAGGATTGGCCCAGCCCCGAACAGCGGACTGCGGCGCAGAGAATCACATCCTTGTAATTTCGAGGGATCCTCCCACGCGCTAGAGCGGCCACCACAAGGCACACGCTCGCCCCTCGTGCCGTAGATTGCCCCACCACCTCTTACACCTCATGGACCCCGCCATCGGCGCTCTGAGGCGAAAAAGCCTCACCCAATGTCGGATGCCGCACGTAGAATGAGAGCGAGAGGAAAAGAACGACCCCGACTCACTCCGAGCCGGGGCTCAGGTAGGTCGGGGCCGGTTGTCTTGGCGGACTATTTTGACCCTAGGCGCAATTCGTTGCGTGATCAAGCTCACGCCGTGAGCTTGATCGGCCTACCTTCCTGCGGCGGACCCTCCGCTGCTGTCAGAGAAGGAGGCCCATCGTGGACACCCACCATCCGTATCCGACCATCGAGCAGGTCGTTAACATCGCGCGCACGCGCATCCAGGTCACCGACGACGAGTTGGGTGAAGCGCGAGCCCGTCGAGCTGCGCTTGCCCGCGCTTTGCACATCGCGTTCCCCGGATCTCGCCACTACTTCAACGGCAGCATCGCGCACGGCGATGCGCTCACACCACTCACCGACGTGGATCTTGGGGTCGTCGTCCCGAACACGCTCGGGGTGTACGGCCCCGGCAAGAAGTGCCCCACCGAACTGCAAGAGCACGCGGCAAGGATCATCCGCCGGGAGTTGGCCGATGCATACCCGGACCTGCGTATCGAGTTTCGTGACCGCAAGCGCTCCATCCTGATTCGGTTTCGCGACCCCATCCGCGCTGGCCAACCCGACTTCACCGCCGACGTCATCATCGCCATCGACAACCCATCCGGCGACGGCCTCTACATTCCCCGTTTCACGGGCTGGGACCGTTCACACCCGGAGAAGCACACACAGCTCATCGCCGACGCAAACACCCGCACCGCGTCGGTGTTCGCACGCACCATTCGACTGCTCAAGCACTGGAACCGCATGAATGGTGCAACCCTGTGCACCTGGAACATCAAAGCCCTCGCTCTGGATGCGGGGCTCACCGCCGGCGCACTGATCACAGCAATGCGCACCTGGTTCGACTACGCCATCGTGTCTCTCCAGCAGGGCGAGACCCAAGACCCCGCGCACGTCAGCGACAAGCCCATCAAGCTGAACGCCACACCTACCGAGGTGTTGCGACGTCTGCGAGACGCATCCACTCGGCTGGAGAAAGCCGTCGAGCTCGACCAGGCCGGATTTCCGGTGCTGGCTTGCAAGGAGCTTGCGGACATGTTCAACGACGAACGTATGCTCCCATCGCCGTCCCGCGCGGACCTGCTGCGTGAAGGAGCACGCTTCTACAATTCCCCTGCGAAGACTTTCGGTGTCCCCACGCTCGTCACCTCCACGCCACGCCCGACGACAACTCCGGTGCGCTCGTGGGGCCTGCGATGACGTGTGCGGGGCTCCCCCGCGCACACCTGGCGGAGCCTCTGGGCGTGAAAGTCGAGCGCTGGTGGGGAAACGACCTCGCGTGGACATACCCACTCGAGGCTGGCGCGCGGCGCCGGTACGGGAACTCGCTGCGCCGGGTGGAGCGTCCGGGGCGCCTCACGTACACACTCGAGGTGCAGGTGGCCGGGCGAGCCGACCCGGTTCCGATACGTGTCGAGTTCCACCGCGTCCCGCCCTACCCCAGGTACGGTCTGCACCCCCGGGATTACCCCAGAGTGTTCGCCGCCCCGGGTGCTCTCTCCCCGCATCGCATGCCTGACGACAGCCTGTGCCTGTACTACCCCAACGATCCGCCGTCCCACCGTTGGACTTCAGACAAGGGTCTTGAAGAGCTGTTCGCCCTCGCTGCCCGCCACCTGTTCGCCGACGAGTACTGGCGCAGCAGTAACGCGACCTGGCCGTTCGCGGAAGCTCCCCACGGATTCTCCGAGGCCGAGTCATGACATGCGACAGTGTGTGGTCGGCGTGTTTTTGGCTGTCGGAGGCAGGAGCGACCATCGTCGCTGCGCTCCTCGCCGCGGGATTCGCAGTCCTCGGGTACTCGTGGCAGCAACAGCATGCCCGCGCGGATAAACGAGCACTTATGTACGGCGAAGCTCTTCGCGCGGTCGAAGACTACGCTGAGGCACCATTTCTGGTTCGTCGCCGCGAAGGTAAGGGCGCGCGGGCCGCCGTCAGCACACAGATCAGCGCGATCCAGTCACGACTTGCGCTCAGCCGCGCACTACTGGACATCTCTGCCGATGCACGCATCGCGGCGTCTTACCGCCACCTCGTCGGGGTGACCAAGAACGTGGCCGGCGCAGCGATGTCTTCCACGTGGCGGTCGCCACGGATCCGTCGCGACGCAGACATCCCCTGCCCGCATCCGTATGACCGGACAAAGATCCTCGCCGCCCGCAGGGAATACCTCCAAGCCATTCGGCGGTTCGACCGTGGCGCCTCCCGGCGGGTGAACGGCTCGTAATGGGCGGCCGCGGTCGTCAGCGTTCCTCGGCGCGCGGCGCGACGACGCCGCGCGCGCGTCATCGGTGGGCGAAGACACAGTCAACGCGAGTTCGGCATCCAGCAGTGCCTTCGTCTTCGGTCTAAGTAGTGGCGCGCACGACGACGGCGCACGGGCAGAAGGTCGCCTGGGAAGTCATGTGTCCACCGGATCGGGGACTCTGATCAGCCGAGGGGTACGAACACCCCGAAGAGAGTCTTCGCGGCCCCGACAGCCAGCGTCCCCAAAAGGATGAGAACAACAGCACAGATCGCCACAAAGTCAGCAACGTAGCAAAACTTGTACAGCACCGGTGCGGTCGCGATGTGCTTTTCCACGCACGCGCGCCGATCCTTGATACGTGGATACCTCGACACGGCAAGTCTTTCGAACAGCGCGTGGAACGGGTGGAACGCGAACGCCATGGCGAGCAGTTGCACGTTCGGATCCGTCTTCGAGGGCGCATCTGTCAGGCCCTGCATCTCCCGAGCACCGGCCGGCTCGCTGACAGGTTTGGGAAGCGTGGGCGCCGCGGGAACCGCGTCATCTGGGAGCGCGTCGAAAGTCGTAAGAGCGTCGTCGGACATCAGTAGGCGAGGTTCAGGTGGCGCAGCCGCCACCCCATGGCGCTTGTCGAGACGTCGAACAGGCTGGCGAGTTGGAAGATGTTGGGGTTCTTCCCATGCGCTTCACGAAGGTCGTTCTCAGGCATGAGGATGCTCGCCGCGAACTCGTTGGCGTAGATCTCGTCCGCCCGTCCCGAACCCTCCTCGGAGCGCTTCTCGACATAGCCGACGCCCGCCTCGAGCACCCCACGATTAGCCACGACGTGACCCACCTCATGCGCGACAGTGAACCGCTGACGCACACGGGGGTTGTCGACGTCGACGAAGATCTCGATTCCGTTGGTCGTGCCCTTCACCATGCCGTAGACGTCGTCACCAAGCTGTGCCGAGAATACCTGAGCGCCCATGTCACGGGCTATGGCGATGGGGTCAACGGGGATGACGGCGTCCTTGAGATAGAGCTCTGCGGTGTTCGCCGCGTCCGCGCGCGCCTTCTGTCGGATCTGCCCGACCGTCAGCCCTGCAAGTTCGCTCATCCGTCCTCCTCTCGCCTTCAGCATAGTTTCCGGTGAGGCTGCGCCCACTCAGGGACATACCCTACGGCAGACCGGCGACATCAAGCCCGCACGTGGCTGGAACCGTCGCGCTAGCCGGTTGCGGGGATCGCAAAGAACTGTAGCCCCACCATCCAACATGCAATGAAGACAATGGCTCCCACCACGACGACAAGCAAGATCGTCGTGGCGACACACCGCATGCGAGAGTCACGAGGCCACCTGAACGATTCCAGCAGCGATGGCGTCAGTGAGAGCGCGAAGGTACCGAACGCGACTGTCTCGGCAGTCGTTGCGAAGTTCCACCGCTCGACTTCGATACTTGAAGCCGCCGGACGAGGATCGCCTTGCATGGTGCCCATGGCCAGTGGACTGACTGCGAGGAGCGCGGCCGGAATGGGTATCAGAAGTGCCCGAGTGATGAGCGCCAACTTCGGTTTCGTGGTGGTGGCTTCGGTCGTTGCCATGCTGACCCCTCGCTCGTCGATGACCCTGTGGAAGGTGGGCGCGGCCAGTTCACGTCCGCCCGCGCTCCCGGGCACGAGTGGATGAGCCAGCTGGTGACGCCTCCGACCACCGGTCCGTAGGCGCAGCACGACCGCTCTATACGCTCGCGGGTCCTGGACACCTCTGGCCGACATCAGGGGCTGCTCTTCGGCTAAACCCACGCTGGCCTGTCGACAAGGCGTTCTTCGAGCCCAAAACGAGGAAAGCCACCGGATATCCGGTGGCTTTCCTCGTTTGACCTGGCATTCTGAGATACGGGAATGAAAATCCCGAGATACGCGAATACCCCTGTGGTGGCGAGTGAGGGATTCGAACCCCCGAATGCGATGCAGTCTGATTTACAGTCAGATCCCTTTGGCCGCTTGGGTAACTCGCCAAGTGCACACCCGTCCAGCTTGTACAGCCAACCGGGGGCGCGAGAATCAAGCATACCCGCCGGAAGCGGGTCTAAGAAATCGAACGGTCAGCTCCCGCGGACCCCGCGCTCACCATCCTCGAGCGACTCGGGCGTGCGCAGCAGACCGCCCTCCGCGCGACACGTCGCGGCGGCGACGTCCATCGCCCGATCGAGCAGCTTCTGCCAGTCCCCCGCCGCCTGCGGACGCACCCCGACGAGGCCGGCGGCGACGGCGGAGAGCGTGGCATCGCCCGCGCCGACAGTGTCGATGACCGCTCCTGGCAGGTGCGAGATCGGGGCGGCGACGGTGCCGGCATCCGCCTCGAGGGTCGCGCCGTCCTTGCCTGCCGTCGCCAGCACGGCGTCGGCACCCAGCTCCCGCAGCCGAGACCGCAGAGCGTCGAGATCGCCGTCGTAGAGCAGCGCGGCATCATCCGCGCCGACCTTGACGATCGCGGCATCCGCGGCAAGCCTCTCGAACCCGCGCACGAACTCGCCGCGGTCGCTGAGCATGCCGGAACGCGGGTTCGGGTCGATCGCCACTCTGACGCCGACGAGGGCCTCTGCGACAGCATCCACCTCAGCTGGCACGTCGAAAGGGAAGCAGCTGATCACGGCCAGGTCGGCGTCGGCGAGCGCCGCGCGGGCTTCGTCGCCGTAGCGGATGCTGCGCCGCTGAGCCGCCTCGTTGAAGACGTAGGTGGGCTCGCCGCGCGCATCGCGCTGCACGACCGCACGCGAAGACCCGAGCGGCGCATCGCTGGCGACCAGGCGCACATCGTGGTCGGCGAGGTACTCGCGGATATGGGCGCCAGCCACGTCGTCGCCGACCATCGCGATGAGCGTCGTCGGGACGCCGAGCCTGCGGAGGCCGACGGCGACGTTCAACGCGGCACCGCCGACCAGCTCGCGCACGCCGCCGGCGTCGTGGATCTCGTCGATGAGGGCGTCGCCGATGACGACGGCGCTCGAAGTGCTCTGCTGCATCCATCAATTCTGGCCCATGATCAGCATCCGCTCGCGTCCTTCCAGGCCTCGTCAGAAGACTTTCGCGGGTCTGGATGCGCGGGAAGCCGCGAAAGTCTTCCGCCATCGCTAGGGCGGCACAGCAACTCGCGAGATCCCACACCCCAGATACGAAGAAGGCCCCAGGGCGAACCCTGGGGCCTTCTTCAGTGGATCAGAACGCTCAGTTGTACGTACCGGGCGTCACGTCATCCGTCGAGAACGCGTCGAAGTCGACGTAACCGAAGTCGCCCTCGGCGTACGCCCCGTCGGATGCGAAGATCCGGTTCGGGTAGCGCTCGCTCTTGGCTTCCTCCGTCGCCTCGACCGTGACGTCGCGGTACTTCGCGAGGCCCGTTCCGGCGGGGATGAGCTTACCGATGATGACGTTCTCCTTGAGACCGACCAGCGGGTCGCGCTTGCCCTGCATGGCAGCCTCGGTGAGCACGCGGGTCGTCTCCTGGAACGACGCAGCCGACAGCCACGATTCGGTCGCAAGCGACGCCTTCGTGATACCCATCAGCTCCGAACGACCGGATGCCGGACGCTTGCCCTCGGCGACAGCCTCGCGGTTGATCGCCTGGTAGCGCTTGAGGTCGACCATCTCACCCGGGAGCAGGGTCGTGTCGGCGTGATCGACGACGGTGACCTTGCGGAGCATCTGACGGACGATGACCTCGATGTGCTTGTCGTGGATCGGCACACCCTGCGAGCGGTACACGCCCTGGACGCCGCCGACGAGGTAACGCTGCACCTCGCGAGCACCCATGACGCGCATGACCTCCTTGGGGTCGAGCGTGCCCACCAGGATCGGCTGACCGACCGTGACGTGCTGGCCGTCCTCGACGAGAAGCGTCGCACGCTTCAGCACCGGGTAGATGACCTCCTCATCGCCGTTGTCGGGCGTGAGGATGACCTTCTTGGCCTTGTCGGTCTCGTCGATCGTGATGCGGCCGTCGGCCTCGGCGATCGGCGATGCGCCCTTCGGCGTACGAGCCTCGAAGAGCTCCTGCACACGGGGCAGACCCTGGGTGATGTCGTCCGCCGATGCCGAACCACCGGTGTGGAACGTACGCATCGTCAGCTGGGTACCGGGCTCACCGATCGACTGCGCCGCGATGATGCCGACGGCCTCGCCGATGTCGACGGTCTTACCCGTCGCCAGCGAACGGCCGTAGCACTGCGCGCAGACGCCGACAGCCGAGTCGCAGGTCAGCACGGAGCGCACCTTGATGGTGTCGACACCGAGCTCGACGAGCTTGTCGATCAGGACGTCTCCGACGTCGTCGCCGGCAGAGGCGAGAACCTCGCCCTTGCTGTCGATCACGTCAGCGGCCAGCGTGCGGGCGAACACCGAGTTCTCGACGTTCGCGTCGCGCACGAGCTCACCCTGCGAGTTCGGAGCGGCGATCGGGAGCTCGAGGCCCTTCGATGTGCCGCAGTCCTCTTCGCGGATGATGACGTCCTGCGAGACGTCCACCAGACGACGGGTCAGGTAACCCGAGTCGGCGGTACGCAGAGCGGTGTCGGCCAGACCCTTACGGGTACCGTGCGTCGCGATGAAGTACTCCGCCACCGACAGACCCTCGCGGTACGAGGAGATGATCGGACGGGGGATGATCTCACCCTTGGGGTTGTTCACCAGACCACGCATACCCGCGATGTTGCGGATCTGCAGCCAGTTACCACGAGCACCGGAGGACACCATGCGGTTGATGGTGTTGTCCTCAGGGAAGTTCTCGCGCATCGCGACCTGAACCTCGTCGGTTGCCTCGGTCCAGATCTTGATGAGCTCCTGACGACGCTCGGCGTCGGTGGTGAGACCCTTCTCGTACTGGGACTGGACCTTCGCAGCAAGCTTCTCGTGCTTGGCGACGATCTCCTTCTTGTTCGGAGGAGTGAGCACGTCGCTCAGCGCGACGGTCACACCCGAACGAGTGGCCCAGTAGAAGCCGGCATCCTTGATGCGGTCCAGCGTCGCCGCCGTCTCGACCTTGGGGTACTCCTCGGCCAGCTTGTTGACGATCTGCGACAGCTTGCCCTTGTCGGCAGGCTCGCGCACGAACGGGTAGCCCTTCGGGAGCGTGGCGTTGAAGATCGCCTGACCCAGCGAGGCGTCGACGAGTCCGTGGCGCTCGTAGCCCTCAGGCGCCTGTCCTTCGAGGAAGGTCAGACCAGGGATGCGGATGCGCACCTTCGCCTGCAGGTCGAGGGTTCCCTCGTCCTTGGCGAGGATCGCCTCGGAGACGGAGCCGAAGGCACGGCCCTCGCCCTTCGCGCCGTCCTTGACCACGGTGAGGTGGTGGAGGCCGATGATCATGTCCTGCGAAGGCAGGGTGACCGGACGGCCGTCGGACGGCTTCAGGATGTTGTTCGATGCGAGCATCAGCACGCGGGCCTCGGCCTGAGCCTCGACCGACAGCGGCAGGTGCACAGCCATCTGGTCACCGTCGAAGTCGGCGTTGAACGCCGCGCAGACGAGCGGGTGCAGCTGGATGGCCTTGCCCTCGACGAGCTGAGGCTCGAAGGCCTGGATGCCCAGGCGGTGCAGGGTCGGTGCACGGTTGAGCAGCACCGGACGCTCGCGGATGATCTCCTCGAGCACGTCCCAGACCTCGGGACGGGTGCGCTCGACGGCGCGCTTCGCGGCCTTGATGTTCTGCGAGTGACCGAGGTCGATCAGGCGCTTGATCACGAACGGCTTGAAGAGCTCCAGAGCCATCTGCTTGGGCAGACCGCACTGGTGCAGCTGCAGCTGCGGGCCGACGACGATGACCGAACGGCCGGAGTAGTCGACGCGCTTTCCGAGCAGGTTCTGACGGAAACGACCCTGCTTGCCCTTCAGCATGTCGCTGAGGGACTTCAGGGCGCGGTTGCCGGTACCGGTGACGGGACGACCACGGCGGCCGTTGTCGAACAGTGCGTCGACGGCCTCCTGCAGCATGCGCTTCTCGTTGTTGACGATGATCTCGGGAGCACCGAGGTCGATCAGACGACGAAGACGGTTGTTGCGGTTGATCACGCGGCGGTACAGGTCGTTCAGGTCGCTGGGCGCGAAGCGGCCACCGTCGAGCTGCACCATCGGGCGCAGCTCCGGCGGGATCACCGGGACGACGTCGAGGACCATGGATGCCGGGCTCATGCCGGTCTCCAGGAACGAGTTGACGACCTTCAGACGCTTGATCGCACGGATCTTGCGCTGTCCCTTGCCCTCGGAGATCTGAAGGTGCAGACTCTCGGCCTCCGCCTTCAGGTCGAAGGCCGCGAGGCGACGCTGGATCGACTCCGCGCCCATGTGGGCCTCGAAGTACTGACCGAAGCGGTCCTGCAGCTCGTGGAAGACATCGTCCTCCGGACGAAGAGCGCCGACCTGGAGCGTGCGGAAGTCTTCCCACACGCGCTCGAGCTTGGCGATCTGCTCGTCGTGGCCCTTGCGAAGGAGAGTCATCTCCTTCTCCGCGGCATCCTTGACCTTCTTCTTCGCGTCGGCCTTGGCGCCCTCGGCCTCAAGGGCTGCGAGCTCCTCCTCCAGGCGCGACAGGCGCTCAGCGATCTTCGCGTCGCGGCGGTCGCCGAGCGTCTTCAGCTCGAGGCGGATGTTGTTCTCCTGCGTGGCGAGGTCGCGGTGACGAGCATCCTCGTCGACCGAGATGACCATGTACGCCGCGAAGTAGATGACCTTCTCCAGGTCCTTCGGTGCCATGTCCAGCAGGTATCCGAGGCGCGACGGGACGCCCTTGAAGTACCAGATGTGGGTGACGGGCGCGGCGAGCTCGATGTGGCCCATGCGCTCGCGACGGACGGAGCTCTTGGTGACCTCCACGCCGCAGCGCTCGCACACGATGCCCTTGAAGCGGACGCGCTTGTACTTACCGCATGCGCACTCCCAGTCGCGGGACGGTCCGAAGATCTGCTCTCCGAAGAGGCCGTCCTTCTCGGGCTTGAGCGTGCGGTAGTTGATGGTTTCAGGCTTCTTGACCTCACCGTATGACCATCCGCGGATGTCGTCAGCGGTGGCCAGGCCGATGCGAAGCTCATCGAAGGTGTTTGACTCGAGCACTAGTTCTCCTGTGTCTCAATAAGAATTCGTTATCGGCCGGATCAGATCTCGTCGATCGAGGCGGACTCGAATCGGCTGGAGATGTTGATACCGAGCTCCTCCGCTGCGCGGAATGCCTCGTCGTCGGTGTCGCGGAGGTTGACCGCCGTGCCGTCTGCCGAGAGGACCTCGACGTTCAGGCAGAGCGACTGCATCTCCTTCATGAGCACCTTGAACGACTCGGGGATGCCGGGCTCCTGGATGTTCTCGCCCTTGACGATCGCCTCGTACACCTTGACGCGGCCGAGGATGTCGTCGGACTTGATCGTGAGGAGCTCCTGGAGGGCGTATGCGGCGCCGTAGGCCTCGAGGGCCCACACCTCCATCTCACCGAAGCGCTGTCCACCGAACTGCGCCTTACCACCGAGCGGCTGCTGGGTGATCATTGAGTACGGACCCGTCGAACGCGCGTGGATCTTGTCGTCGACCAGGTGGTGCAGCTTCAGGATGTACATGTAGCCCACCGAGATCGGCGCAGGGAACGGCTCACCGGAGCGGCCGTCGAACAGCTGCGTCTTACCGGTCGAGTCGATCAGGCGGTCACCGTCGCGCGTCGGGAGCGTCGAGTCGAGAAGACCGGCGATCTCCTGCTCTTCCGCACCGTCGAACACCGGGGTCGCGACCTTGGTGCCTGGAGCCGCCTCGAAGGCGTCCTTCGGCAGGTGCGCAGCCCACTCGGGGTTGCCCTCGACCTTCCAGCCCTGCTTGGCGATCCACCCGAGGTGGGTCTCCAGCACCTGGCCGAAGTTCATTCGACCGGGGATTCCGAGCGGGTTCAGGACGATGTCGACCGGGGTGCCGTCCGGAAGGAACGGCATGTCCTCGATCGGCAGGATCTTGGCGATGACACCCTTGTTGCCGTGACGGCCGGCGAGCTTGTCGCCCTCGGTGATCTTGCGCTTCTGGGCGATGTAGACCACGACGCGGCGGTTGACGCCGGAGCCGAGCTCGTCATCGCCGTCTTCGGCGTTGAACTCCTTGACCGCGATGATCGTGCCCTGCTCACCGTGGGGCACCTTCAGGGAGGTGTCACGGACCTCGCGGCTCTTCTCGTTGAAGATCGCGCGGAGCAGGCGCTCCTCGGCCGACAGCTCGGTCTCACCCTTCGGCGTGACCTTGCCGACGAGGATGTCGCCGGGGCGGACCTCGGCGCCGATGCGGATGATGCCGCGCTCGTCGAGATCCTTCAGCAGCTCGGGGCTGACGTTGGGGAGGTCACGGGTGATCTCCTCCTTGCCGAGCTTCGTGTCGCGGGAGTCGACCTCGTACTCCTCGATGTGGATCGAGGAGAGCGTGTCGTCCTTCACCAGGTCCTGGCTGAGGATGATCGCATCCTCGAAGTTGTAGCCTTCCCAGGTCATGAACGCGACGAGCAGGTTCTTACCGAGGGCGAGCTCACCGTTCTGGGTCGCAGGACCGTCGGCGATGACCTCGTTGACCTCGACGCGCTCGCCTGCCGACACGAGAACCTTCTGGTTGTAAGAGGTTCCCTGGTTCGAGCGGTCGAACTTGCGGAGGTAGTACTCCTTGGTGCCGCCCTCGTCGAGCTGGAGCACGACGCGGTCAGCGGAGACCTCGGTGACGACACCGGCCTTGTCGGCGCTGATGACGTCGCCGGCGTCGATGGCCGCGTAGCCCTCCATACCGGTTCCGACCAGCGGGGAGTCGCTGCGCAGCAGCGGCACAGCCTGACGCTGCATGTTGGCGCCCATGAGCGCGCGCTGAGCGTCATCGTGCTCGAGGAACGGCACGAGCGAGGTCGCGACCGACACCATCTGGCGCGGCGAGACGTCCATGTAGCCGATCTCCTCCGGCGCGAACACGTCGACCTCGCCACCGGGGCGGCGGGCCAGGACGCGCTCTTCGCGGAAGTGACCGTCTGCCTTGAGCGGCGCGTTGGCCTGAGCGACGATGAAGTCGTTCTCCTCGGAGGCGGTCAGGTAGTCGATGTCATCCGTGACCTGACCGTTGACGACGCGACGGTACGGGGTCTCGATGAAACCGAAGGAGTTGATGCGCGCGAAGGTCGCGAGCGAGCCGATCAGACCGATGTTCGGGCCTTCAGGGGTCTCGATCGGGCACATGCGGCCGTAGTGCGACGGGTGAACGTCACGGACCTCGACGCCTGCACGGTCACGGGACAGACCACCAGGGCCGAGCGCCGAGAGGCGGCGCTTGTGGGTCAGACCCGCGAGCGGGTTATTCTGGTCCATGAACTGCGACAGCTGCGATGTTCCGAAGAACTCCTTGATCGCTGCGACGACGGGGCGCACGTTGATCAGGGTCTGCGGCGTGATCGCCTCGATGTCCTGCGTGGTCATGCGCTCGCGGACGACGCGCTCCATGCGGGACAGGCCCGTGCGGACCTGGTTCTGGATGAGCTCGCCGACGGCGCGGATACGGCGGTTGCCGAAGTTGTCGATGTCGTCGGTCGACATGCGGATCTCGGCCTTCTTGCCGCCGCGGAGCCCCTCGAAGGTCTCGTCGCCACGGTGCAGACGCACGAGGTACTTGATGGTCGCGACGATGTCCTCGACGGTCAGCACCGACGAGTCCAGCGGCTGGTTCAGGCCCAGCTTCTGGTTGATCTTGTAACGACCGACCTTCGCGAGGTCGTAGCGCTTCGCGTTGAAGTAGAAGTTGTCCAGCAGCGCGCGGGCGGCCTCGGCGGCGACCTGCTCGCCCGGACGGAGCTTGCGGTAGATGTCGCGCAGCGCGTCTTCCTTGGTGAGGATCGTGTCCTTCGCGAGGGTCTCCTCGATGGAGGGGTACCCGGCGAACTCGACGAGGATCTCCTCGCTGGTCATGCCCAGCGCCTTGAGGAAGACCGTGACGGACTGCTTGCGCTTGCGGTCGATGCGCACGCCGACCTGGTCGCGCTTGTCGATCTCGAACTCGAGCCATGCACCGCGGCTCGGGATGACGCGCGCCGAGACGATGTCCTTGTCGGAGGTCTTGTCTGGGGTCTTGTCGAAGTAGACACCCGGCGAGCGCACGAGCTGCGACACGACGACGCGCTCGGTGCCGTTGATGATGAAGGTTCCGCGGCTGGTCTGCAGCGGGAAGTCACCCATGAAGACGGTCTGAGTCTTGATCTCACCGGTCTGGTGGTTCATGAACTCGGCCTCGACGTAGAGCGGGGCGGCGTAGGTCTTGCCGCGCTCCTTGCACTCGTCGATCGAGTACTTCTCCGGCTCGAGGTACGGGTTGGTGAAGCTCAGCTGCATCGTCTCGCTGAGGTCCTCGATCGGAGAGATCTCCTCGAAGATCTCCTCCAGACCGCTGAACTCGTTGAGATCCTTGCGACCGGCCTTCTTGCCCTCTGCGACACGAGCCTTCCAGGTGTCGTTGCCGACGAGCCAGTCGAAGGACTCCGTCTGCAGCGCGAGAAGGTCAGGGACCGTCAGCGTGTCGGAGATCTTGGCGAACGAAAGACGGGAAGCTCCGCGTCCGTTCTTGTTGGTGGTGGATGTGGATGCGTTGCGAGCAGCAGCCAAGGGAATAACCTCCGTGAGCCCCGCAGGGCTTCTCGATTCCTTTGTCGTCAGGTGGAGTGCGCACTCGTATGCTCAACATCTGCCGACCACCATATGAGGGCAGGGAGAACCGAGGCGCAAAGAACAACTATACGTCCGATTTCACGACATGGCAAGCGGAATCCTTGACCAATTCCGGATGCTGCGGTAAAAGGCCCTGCGACCGCTTCCCCGACGGATGCAGTCAGGCGATGTTGAGCTCGTTGCCGGGGATCGACGCCAGAAGGCGGCGGGTGTACGGATCGCGCGGATTCGTGAAGATCTCCTCGCTCGTCGCTGCCTCCACGAGAGCGCCGTCCTTCATCACGCAGACGTAGTCGCTGATCAGGCGCACGACGGCGAGGTCGTGCGAGATGAAGAGGTAGCTGAGCCCGTACTCGCGCTGCAGGTCGCCGAGAAGGCGCAGGATCTGGTCCTGCACCAGCACGTCGAGCGCCGAGACCGGCTCGTCGCACACGATGAGATCGGGCGAGAGAGCGAGCGCCCGCGCGATCGCGACGCGCTGGCGCTGTCCGCCGGAGAGCTCCGAAGGATAGCGCCGCAGCATCGACTGCGGCAGCGCGACGTCGTCGAGCAGCTGTCGCACGCGCTTGCGCCGATCGGCGCCGCTGCCGCGCCGGTAGAACTCCAGCGGCTCGGCGATCAGCCGCTCGATCGTGAACATCGGGTTCAGGCTCGAGTACGGGTCCTGGAAGATCGGCTGCACCCGCTGACGGAAGTCCCGCGTCTCGGCACGGCTGAGGGTGGAGACGTCCTTGCCCTCGAACCTGATCAGTCCGCTCGTCGGCTCGATCACCTTCAGCAGCATCCGAGCCGTCGTCGTCTTGCCGGAGCCGGACTCGCCCACGATCGCGACGGTCTCCCCGCGCGGGATCACGAGCGACACATCGTTGACGGCGACGAAGTCGTCGCCTCGTCCGCGTACCGGGTACACCTTCGTGAGGTTCTCGAACTCGACGATGTTGTCGGTCTTGGCCGGGGTCTCGGCCGGCTGCTCGCGCTCAGCACGCTCGGTGCCGCCGGGCGTCGTGCTGCCGAACGCCTCAGGCCGCAGGCGTGCGACCGCGACCGACGGCGCGGCCTTGACGAGCGACTGCGTGTACGGATGCTGCGGATCCTCGAGGATCTGCTTGGCGTCGCCCTGCTCGACCACCTTGCCGCGATGCATCACGATCACGCGTTCGGCGCGTTCGGCGGCCAGCCCCAGATCGTGGGTGATCAGCAGTACGGCGGTGCCGAGCTCGCGGGTCATCGTGCCGATCTGATCGAGGATCGTCTGCTGCACCGTGACATCCAGCGCGCTGGTCGGCTCGTCCGCGATCAGCAGCCTGGGCTTGCAGGCGAGACCGATCGCGATCAGTGCACGCTGGCGCATACCGCCGGAGAACTCGTGCGGGTACTGCTTGGCGCGCTTCGCGGCGTCTGGGAGACCCGCAGCCTCGAGCGCCTCGACGACCTTCGCCGAGACGTTCTGCCGATTGGCCAGGCCGTGCGCGAGCAGCGTCTCCGCGACCTGCGTGCCGACCTTCGCGACCGGGTTGAGGTTCGACATCGGATCCTGCGGCACGAGGCCGATGTGGCGTCCGCGGATCGCGCGCATCTCGTTCTCGGGAGCCTTCGAGATCTCACGGCCGTCGAGACGGATGCTGCCCGCGGCGATGCGTCCGCCGCCGGCGAGCAGCCCGATGATGGCCATCGCCGTCGTGGACTTTCCGGAGCCGGACTCCCCCACGATCGCGACGGTCTCGCCCTCGGAGATCTCGAGGTCCACGCCCTCGACGGCGTGCACGACCCCGTCGGTCGTGTTGAAGTCGACGGCGAGGCCCTCGACCGACAGCAGCGGAGTGCTCATGCCCTGTGGTTCCTTGCCCTGTTCCTTGGTGGTGTCCGTGGCCATGTCAGCGCGCCCTCGTCCTCGGGTCCATCGACTCCCGCAGCGATTCACCGAACAGCGTGAACCCGAGAGCGGTGACCGCGATGCAGATACCGGGGAAGAACGCCAGCCACGGCGCGATCGCGAGCTCGCTCTGCGCGTAGGTCAGCATCCGCCCCCACTCGGCCGTCTCCGGGCGTCCGCCGCCGAGACCGAGGAACGACAGCGCTGCCGCGTCGATGACCGCGGTGGCGAGCGTCAGCGTGCCCTGCACGATGACGGGGCCGATCGCGTTGGGCAGCACGTGCGACATCGTGATGCGTCCGCGCCCGAGGCCGAGCGTCTGCGCCGAGAGCACGTAGTCGCTCGAGCGCTGCTGCAGCATGGATGCACGGAGCAGGCGCGCGAAGATCGGCACCTGCGACGCACCGATCGCGATCATCACCGCGTACGGGGTCTGGCCGAGGATCGCCGCGATCGAGACCGCCAGGAGCAGGTTCGGCACCGAGAGGATGATGTCGACGATGCGCATGATGATCGTGTCGACCCAGCCGCCGAACGTGCCGGCGATGAGTCCGAGGATCATGCCGCCGACCAGGCCCATCGCGGTGGAGATGATGCCGACCATGAGCGAGGCCTGCGCACCCCAGATGAGCTTGGAGAGCACGTCCCCGCCGAAGCGGTCGAGGCCGAGCGGGAACTCCGGGAGCTCGCCGGGGCCAGGAATGTGCGTCGGCGTGATGAACTTCGCACCGGGCAGCGCCGTCTCGGGGTACGGCGCCAGGATCGGCGCCAGGGCGGCGACGAGGAGGAACAGCAGCACGCTCACCGCACCGGTCCACGCCGTCGGGCTGTGTCGCAGACGCCGGAAGACGTCGCGCCAGAAGCCGCCGCCGGCATCCTTCATCTCGGTCTGGGCGAGGGAGACCGTGTCGATGATCTCGCCGCCCTGCGCGGGGGGAAGAGGAATACTCACTGGACCCTCACTCTCGGGTCGATCAGGCTGTAGGAGACATCCACCGCGAGGTTGATCAGCGCGTACGCGATCGCGATGAAGATGATGAAGCCCTGCAGCACGGGGAAGTCACGGGTGAAGATCGCCCTCGCCAGGAACGATCCGATTCCCGGGTAGGCGAACACGGTCTCGGTCAGCACCGCTCCCGAGATCAGCAGGCCGGTCTGCAGACCGATCGTCGTGACCACGGGGAGCAGCGCGTTGCGCAGGATGAACCTTCCGCGCAGCGTGGAGTTGGCGACGCCCTTCGCCCGACCTGTACGCACGTAGTCCGCGTTCTGCACCTCGAGGACACTGGCCCTCGTGATGCGCACGATGATCGCGAGCGGGATCGTGCCGAGCGCGAGCGCCGGGAGGATGAGGTGCAGGATCGCGTCCCAGGACGCATCGAACTCGCCGGTGATGATGCCGTCCCACACGTAGAACCCGGTGGGATGGGTGGCGTCGATGCGCGGGCTCTGCCTGCCGTCGGCCGGAAGCCAGCCCAGCTGCACCGCGAAGATGTACTTCAGGATGAACGCCAGGAAGAACACCGGGATCGTGATGCCGACCAGGCTCAGCACGACGGCGGAGTGATCGCTGAACTTCCCGTGCCGACGTGCGGCCCAGTAGCCCAGGGGGATTCCGACGCCGACCGCGATGATGAGCGCCGCGATCGACAGCTCGATCGTCGCGGGGAAGCGCCGGAAGAACTCCTCCAGCACTGGGCGGTTGGTCTGGATCGATGTGCCGAAGTCGCCCTGCAGCAGTCGTCCGATCCAGACGAAGTACTGCTCGATGAGAGGACGGTCGAATCCGTAGAGCTTGTTGACCCGTTCGATCGCCTCGGGGGTGGCCTTCTCCCCGAGCAGCGCCACGGCCGGCCCGCCGGGGAGGGCCCTGACCCAGGCGAAGAGCAGGATGCTCAGGCCGAACAGGGTGGGGATGAGGAACAGCAGTCGCCTGCCGATGGTGCGCAGCAAGAAGTACTCCCAGCTTTTCAGGTGCAACGGCACTCCACCCCACGCGGGGGTGGAGTGCCGCTGCGTGAACCCTTACTTGGTGAGGACGATGTCCGTGAAGACCTCGTCGTTCACCGGGCTGGCAGGGTAGCTCTCGACGCGGGGGTCGAAGGCCAGGGTGGGAGCGGGATGCGCGAGCGGGACGCCGGGGATGAACTCGGCGACCATCTCGTTGATGTCCTGGTAGAGGCCGGTCTGCTCCTCGAGGTCAGGCACACCGCGCGCCTCGGCCAGGGCGTTGAACAGCTCGGGGTTGTCGAAGCCCCACTCCGAGCTCTGAGCGCCGAAGAAGACGCCGACGAAGTTGTCGGTGTCGTTGTAGTCGCCGGTCCAGCCGAGCAGGTGGATGCCGTGATCCGCGGTCCCGGTGGTGCGGTCGAGGTACTCGACCCACTCCTCCGAGACCGGAGTGGTCTCGACGCCGGCCTCGGCCAGCTGCGAGGACAGCACCGTGAAGATCTGCTCGGGGTCCGGCATGTACGGACGCGAGACGTTGACCGGGTAGTTGAAGGTCAGCTTCAACGGGTTGGCCTCGTCGTAGCCGGCTTCCGCCAGCAGCGACTTGGCCTTGTCGACGTCGTATTCGTAGGTCGTGACGTCCTCGTTGTAGCCGTTGACGCTGTCCGGCATGAACTGCGTCGCCTTCTCGGTGCCCTCGGGGAGCACCTGGCTGATCAGCGCGTCCTTGTCGATCGCGTAGGACAGCGCCTCGCGCACCTTCGGGTCCTGCAGCTCGGGAATCTGCTGGTTGAACGCCAGGTACAGGATCGTGAACGGAGGACGCGACACCATCGTGAAGCCGTCTTCCTCGAGGGCCGCCGTGTCGGCGGGGCCGCCCAGGTCGTAGCCGTCGATGTCGCCGGCTTCGAGGGACTGGCGGCGTGCGGTCGGGTCGTCGATCGTGCGGAAGATGATCTCCTCGATCTGGCCCTTCTCACCCCAGTACTCGGGGTAGGACGTCAGCGTGACCTGCTCGCCGGGCGCCCACTCCTCGAACTGGAAGGGGCCGGTGCCGACCGGGTGCCCCATGGCGTACTCGGACAGCGCGGGCGCCTCAGCAGAACCGCCGACCTCGTCGGCCGCGAACTCCTGCATCGCTGCCGGGCTCTGCATCGCGAACGCCGGCAGGGACAGTGCGGGGATGAAGCCGGCGAACGGCTTGTTCAGCTCGACCGTGACGCTGTAGTCGCCGTCCGGGGTGCACGACTTGTAGACCGCGTCGGCGGCATTGGAGGCGTAGCCGTGGAACAGCTTGCTGTAGTAGTAGCCGAACGCCTCGGAGGCGGCGAGACCGGTCCAGTTGAACCAGCGGTCGAAGTTCACGCAGACGGCCTCCGCGTTGAACGGTGTGCCGTCGTGGAAGGTGACGTCCTCCTTCAGGGTGAAGGTGTGCGACATGCCGTCCTCGGCCGACTCCCACGACTCCGCCAGCAGCGGAGCGGGATCGGCTGTACCTGGCTCGGTGCCGACGAGACCCTCGAAGATCTGACGCGAGACGCGGAAGCTCTCGCCGTCCTGAGCGAACGCCGGGTCGAGGCTGGCCGGGTCTGAGGAGGCCGCGAATACGAACGTGCTGTCGACGTCGCCCTCCGGCTCTCCTGAGTCGTCGCCGCGATCGCTGGCGACGCAGCCCGCGAGCAGCATCGCTGCGATCGCGGTGCCGGTGACGGCGATGAGCCCTCGCCGACGCATGGATGTGTGGTGCATGCTGTGTACCTTCCCTGTTGGGGCGCTTCCTTGCGCGTGCCGGGGCGTCATCGCTCCGTAACACGGTGATGCAATGACGTTACCCAGCACGCTCCTGGAATCCAAACGCATCCGTGTTGCGATCCGGTATCAGCTGAGTAACGGCTACGTGTTAGCGTCAGGCAGGATCGGAGGACACCGGATGAAGAAGCTGCCCGACGCGCTCCACCGCTCGACGGTCGCCCGCCACGCGACGCTGCCGTCGCCGAGCAGGACATCGACCGGCTTGAAGCTGCTCGGCGCAGCGCTCAGCACCGTCCTGGTGGCGACGATCGGTGTCGGCGCATTCATCGCGATCGATCTCGCGACGCGTGCGACGGCGGATTCCGTCGGTCTCGAAGGGGCACCGGACATCGCACCACCGGCGCTCGGCGAGTTCCCCGGCGCCTTCGATGTGCTCGTGCTCGGGACCGACGAATGCGGCCCGATCTCCGATCGCTGGCTCGGCGAACGCTGCGAGGAGAGCGACGAAGGCATCCTGAACGACGCGAACCTGCTCGTGCACGTGTCGGAATCGCCGCGAAAGGTGACCGTCGTGTCGTTCCCCCGCGACCTCATGGTCGAGGTCCCGGAGTGCGAGCTCGATGACGGGTCGGTCGCGTCGGCGCAGGGAACCCAGTCGCTCAACAGCGTGTACGGCCATGCAGGGCTCTCGTGCGTGGCGCAGACGATCACGGAGCTCACCGGCGTGCCGATCAGCATGGCCGCCAAACTGAGCTTCGACGGCGTGATCCAGATGACGGATGCGATCGGCGGCGTCGAGGTGTGCATCGGCGAACCGGGGCTCAGCGACACCCAGACCGGCATCGACTGGCCGGCCGGCACCCGCAACGTGAAGGGCCTGGAGGCGCTGCAGTTCCTGCGCACCAGGCACGGCGTTGGCGACGAGAGCGACCTCGCGCGCATCTCGAACCAGCAGCAGTACATGTCGCGCCTGGCCAGGAAGATCCTGAGCGACGAAGTGCTCAGCGATCCTTCGAAGGTGCTGCGCCTGGCGAGCACGGTGGCGGAGAACATCGTGCCCAGCGACTCTCTTTCGAATCCGTTGAGGCTCGGGCAGCTCGCCCTCGCGATCAAGGATGTGCCGTTCGACGACTTCGTGTTCGTGCAGTACCCGAGCTTCACCGCCCCGTACGACGAGGACAAGGTCGTGCCGGACTACGACTCCGCCGCCGCGCTCTGGGATGCCCTCGCCGCGAACCAGTCGCTGGAGCTCACCGGTGGGGCCAGTCCCAACGGCGGTGTGGAGGAGGTCACTCCCCCGACGGAGCCCGCGCCGGAGGACAGCCCCGCCCCCGAGGAGAGCCCCGCCCCAGACGACCGCGCGACGCTTCCTCCCGAGGTCAGCGGCACGAACGTCGGGCAGGACACCTGCTCGGCTGGCAACCTGAACTGAGCGTTCGGCAGGAGCGCGTCAGCGACCGAGCAGCAGGGCGCGAGCCGCCTCGGCGCCCACACGGCTCGCGGCAGCGACCTCGACGACAGGAAGCGGCAACGGATGCCTGGCCGGCAGGCCCACGTTCACCACGACGGCGCCCGGATCACGGCCGGCAGCGTCGTCGATGAGCGCCCGTTGGGCGTCGGCGACATCTGGCCGGTCGACCAGCAGCACGAGGCGCCCTTCGGCCGTCAGCGCCGCGTCCAGCGCCGCATCCCGCTCCTCATCCGTCGCACGGTCGACATCCAGCCGCACGCGGAAGCCGTCGCCGGCGAGACCGTCGGCGACGTACGACGCCGCGCTGTCGACCGCGAGCGTCGAACGCCGGCGCGCGTCGATGAGGGACACAGCGGATGCCGTGGCATCCGCCTGCCCGTCGATCGCGCCCGTGACCCGCAGGGCACGCCGTACGATCGCCGCACCGTCGTAGGGGGTCTCGTCCGCGGCCTCCGGCACGCCGACGGCGACCTTCGCCGCCAGGGCACGAACGCGATCGCGCGCCTGCTCGACGCGTTCTCGCGGAAGAGTGCCGTCGCGGAGCGCCGCGACGATCGCCTCACGCGCGGTGAGATAGTCGCGCTCGTCCTGATCGGGCAGAGCGGCGGCACCGGGGTTGGTCGGGTTGCCGATGCACAGCAGATCGGCCCCTGCGGCCAGCGCCTGCACGGCTCCTCCGCCGATCCCGACCGACTCGCGGACGGCGGCCATGTCGAGCGCATCGGTGATGATGACGCCCTCGAAGCCGAGCTCGCGCAGACGGCCGAGCACGGTCGGGTTCAGCGTGGCCGGCCGCTCACCCCACGCGGGGACGACGATGTGCGCCGTCATGATCGAGTCGGCGCCCGCTGCGATCGCAGAACGGAACGGCTCGAGGTGCACGTCCTCGATCTCGGCGGGGTCCAGGGTGATCACCGGCAGCGCGTGGTGCGAGTCGAGATGGGTGTCGCCGTGGCCGGGGAAGTGCTTGACGCACGCGGCCACTCCCCCGTCCTGCAGCCCCTCGACGGTCGCTGCGACGTGGCGGGAGACGAGTGCGGCATCCGCGCCGAATGCGCGCACGCCGATCACCGGATTGCGCGGGTCGGTGTTCACGTCAGCGACCGGTCCGAGCACGACGTCGATACCGACCGCACGCGCCCTGCGGGCGAGTTCGATGCCGGTCGCCCTGCTCGCGGCGACGTCGTCGACGACGCCGAGCTGCGCGGCTCCGGGGAGCGTCGACCCTGTTCCGACTTCGAGCCTGGTGACGCTGCCGCCCTCCTCGTCGATGCCGATCAGCGCCTGCGGGTTCGCCGCGTGGATCTCCGCGCTCAGCGCTGCAAGGTCGACCGAGATGTTCTGACCGAAGTACACGACACCCGCGAGGTCGTCCTCGAGAGCCGTGCGCAGCCACTCCGGAGCCGTTGTTCCGAAGAACCCCGGCCACAGCACGCTGTTGGCGAGACGGGTGAGGTCGTCCGTCATCCCTTCACCGCTCCGGCGACCATGCCGCTCGCGAGCCGGCGCTGCACGATGACGAAGAAGATCATGACGGGGATCGTGATGATCGTCGAGGCGGCCATGATGCTTCCCCAGTCGTTGGAGTGCAGGCCGAAGAACGACTTCAGACCGATCGCGACCGTGTACTGATCACTCGCACCGCCGAGCATCGTCATGGCGAAGATGAACTCGTTCCATGCCGTGATGAAGCTGAAGATGCTCGTGGCGACGAGGCCCGGCATCACCAGCGGCAGCAGCACCGATCGGAACATGCGCCACCAGCTCGCGCCGTCGATGTACGCGGCCTCCTCGAGCTCGACAGGGACGGCTGCGACGAAGCCGCGCAGCATCCAGATGCCGAACGCCAGCGAGAGTGCGACGTACACGATCATCAGGCCGATGATGCTGTTGAGCAGCCCCAGGCTCTTCACCTGCAGGAACAGCGGGATCACGAGCGCCTCGAGCGGCACCATCTGCACCACGAGGATCATCATGAGGATCGTGGTGCGGAACTTGAACTTGAACCGCGCCACCGCCACCGCGGCGAGCAGGCAGACGAGCGCACTCACGAGCACCGTCACGAGTGCGACGATCGCGGAGTTGCGCAGGAACACGCCGAACCCGCCCTCGGTGAAGACGAACGCGAAGTGGTCGAAGGTGAGCTCTTCAGGGAAGAATGAGCGCCCACCGCTGGAGGCGTTCTTGTCGAAGGCGCTGGAGACCATCCAGTACACCGGGAAGAGCGTGAAGATCAGGACCGCGGCGACCCCGACGCCGATGCCGACCTTCGACAGGACGGACTTGTCGTTCGGGTTCACAGTTCGTCCTCCTTCATGAGCGAGCGGATGTACACGATCGTGATTCCGATCAGCGCGAGTGTGAGCAGCACGGCGAGCGCGGCGCCGAATCCGTAGCGGTTCTGACCGAACGATTCGACGTACGACCAGACTCCGAGGTTGAGCACGGAGCGGTTCGATCCTGAGCCGCCCGGCATCAGGTAGACCTGCGCGAACACCTTGAAGTCCCAGATGGTCGACAGGATGATCACGACCGAGAAGACGGGGCGCAGAGTCGGGAAGACGATGCTCCAGAAGCGGCGCCAGGCGCCTGCACCGTCGAGAGCCGCCGCCTCGAGCATCTCCTTCGAGACGCCGAGCAGACCGGCGAGCACTGTGATCGCCACGAACGGGAAGCCGTGGTGCACGACGTTCAGCAGCACGATCGCGTAGAACGACCACTGGTTGGTGAACCAGTTGACCGAGCCGTCGATCAGTCCGAGGCCCTGCAGCATGTCGTTGAAGACGCCGCGGTCGGCGTCGAAGATGAACGTCCAGACATACGTGCCGGTGACGGCGGGCATCGCCCACGCGATCATGATGCAGCTGGAGACGATCACGCGCCAGGTCGTGCCCAGTCGCTGCAGCAGAAGCGCCACGAGAGTGCCGACCGTGACCGTGGCGAACACCGCGACGGCGGCGAAGCCGACGGTGTTCGGGAGGACGACCGTCCAGAGGGTCGGGTTGGTGAGCGCCTCGACGTAGTTGTCGAAGCCGATGAAGTTCGATTCCCCGGTGTTGATCTCCCGCAGGCCGTAGTCCTGGAGCGAGTAGATGAATACCTGCGCCAGAGGCCACAGCATGAGCCCGGCGAGGATCGCGAGCCCGGGGGCGAGGAGCAGCCAAGGGCGTGCCTTGGCGATGGAGAGGAACCGATTTGATCGGCGGCCGCCGGCCACGGAGGCGGGGGGGTTCCCCGCCTCCGTGGGTGTCGGCAGCGGTGCGTGCACCGTCGACATGGAGAGGTATTGCCTAACTGGTTGTTACTGGTTGAGCAGTTCGGTCATCTCGGCTGCGGCATCCTTCGTCGCGGTGGCGACGTCCTTCTGCCCGCTGAGGATCGACTGGATCATCGCGTTGGTGGTCTTCTTCGCCTGGACGGCGCCGAAGTTCGGGGTCACCGGCACGGATGCGCCGCCGTCGACCATCTGCTCGGCGAACGGAGCGACCAGCGGGTCGGTCGAGGCGAGTGCCTCTTCCATCGCCGAGGCGACACCGGGGAAGTACCCGGTCTGCTCCGCCCACTTCTCAGCGAACTCGCCCGTGGTCATGAACTGGACGAACTCCCACGCGAGGTCGGCGTTCTTCGTGGTGTTGAAGACCGACAGGTGCGATCCGCCCAGCACGGACGGAGCGATGTCGCCGTCCTCACCAGGGATGACGGCTGCGCCGAGCTTGCCCTCGAGGTCGGGGTTGGTCTCGATGAGCGCGTTGGGCGTCCACGAACCGGAGAGCATCATCGCGACGTTGCCCTGGGTGAACGCGTCACGGATGTCGGTCTCCTTCCACGTGGTCGCACCTGCGGAGGAGAAGCCGTGCTTCGTGGCCAGGTCGGTGTAGAACTGGATGCCGGCCTGCGACTTCTCGCTGTCGAGCTCGCTCGTCCAGGTGTCGCCGTCGAGCGTGGCGATCTCGCCGCCGGCGCCCCAGACCCACGGGTAGACGAAGAACTCGGAGTCCCCGGCGACCGGGAACGCGAGCATCTCGGGGTGCGCGGCCTTGATGGCCTCGCCTGCGGCGACGATGTCGTCCCACGTCTTCGGAGCCTCGAGTCCGAGCTCCTCGAAGATGTCGGCGCGGTAGACGAGCGAGCGGACGCCGGCGTACCACGGCATGCCGTACAGCTCTTCGTCGTACGTGCCTGCGACCTCGAGCCCCTCGACCAGGTCGTCGCGGAGGCCGTCTTCAGCGTCGACGTACTCGTCGAGCGGGACCAGGGCGCCGGCGTCGGCGAACTCCGCGGTCCAGGTGGTGCCGGTCTCGGCGATGTCGGGTGTCGTGCCACCGGCGATCGACGTGACGAAGCGGTCGTGCGCGTCGGCCCACTGCACCTCTTCGAACTCGACGGTCGCGCCGGTCTCCTCCTTGAAGGCGGTGGAGACCTCGTCGAGGAACGCGGTGGAGTCAGGGTTCGTGCCCTGCATGATCCAGACGCTGAGGGTCTGGTCCTCACCGTCGGCCGAGCCGTTGCCCGCGTCGCCGGAACACGCGACGAGGCCCAGCGATGCCGTGACGCCCAGCGCCACGATGGGAAGAATGCGCTTCTTCATCTGGTGAATCTCCTCATTGAAAAGTGCCTCGGCGCGCAACGGTTGCATGCCGATCAGGAAAAAGTATTCATCACTAACAAAATACCTGCAACTCCTGCGAGGGATCGTCATACACCTGTAACACGCACCAGGCGCATAGGGTCGATGGCATGGGACGGACGCGCGCGAAGGACACCGAGCACCCGCAGGCGCGACTCGATCACGGCGGTATCGCGGTGATCTCGCCGTCGGAGTTCACCACCGGCTTCGAGCTGGTCGTCGACGACACGCCCCAGTCCCACGTCGATCTCGATGACCCGACGCATCTGCACTTCGAGTACGTCGTGCGCATGGGCGCGGTGATCGACCAGCTGACCTCCCCCGGCGCACCGCTGACCGCCGTGCATCTCGGCGCGGGTGCGCTGACCGTCCCCCGATACATCGAGGCGACAAGGCCGGGATCGCGTCAACAGGTGATCGAATGGGAGGCACCGCTCGCGGCACTCGTCCGCGAGCACCTGCCGCTGCCTCGCGGTGCGTCGATCCGCATCCGGATCGGCGACGCGCGCGCTGGTGCGAAGAAGCTGCCGCCCGCGCTCACCGGCGCCTGCGACCTCGTCGTCTCCGACGTGTACTCGGGCGCGCAGACCCCGGCGCATCTGACCAGCGTCGAGTTCTACCGCGAACTGTCGGAGCTCCTCGCACCCACCGGCGTCCTGCTCGTGAACGTCGCCGACGGGCCGGGCCTCGCCTTCGCGAGGCGCCAGGTCGCCACGATCGCCGCCGTGCTCCCCGAGGTGGCGCTGCTCGCCGACACGCAGGTGCTCAAGGGCCGCCGGTTCGGGAATCTGGTGATCGCGGCATCCCCCTCTCCCCTGCCCACCGAATGGCTGCCACGGATGCTGGCAGCCGGCCCGCATCCGGCGAAGATCGCCCAGGACGCCGAGGTCGCAGCCTTCGCGAAGGGTGCGCGCGTCGTCACGGATGCGGATGCCGTGGCATCTCCGAAACCGGATGCGTCGATCTTCCTGCGCTGAAATCGCACTCCGGGGCGTGCCGCGGGCTCGTCCGCAGATCCGACAGGCAGACTGGAGCGAGGCGCCGCGGAGGGAGAGCACATGGGTTACATCAAGGGTTACGATCCAGAGACTCTTCGTGAGCTGGTCGATCAGGTCGAATGCGCAGAACGGCTGGTCGAGATCGAGTCGCAGCGCAGCCTGCCTGCACTGCTGGAGCGGGTCTGGCTGCTGAAGGTGCTCGGTCAGCTCGATGACGCGCTGGCGCTCGCCGACGAGTCGGTGCGTGTCGCACGGATGGCCGGCACCCGCAAGGACGTGCTGCGCGCACGCGTGCTGCACGCGACGATCCTGCAGTACCGCGGTGCGCACGCCGCCGCCGAACAGGAGCTCGCGACCTGCGCATCCGAAGCCGAAGGACAGGGGTGGGCGTCGATCGCGGCGTTCGCGCACCAGCACCACGGCAAGAACGCGTACGACGCCGGCGACTTCGACGAGGCGCGAACGAGCTTCAAGCAGGCCCTCTTCCTGCGCAGGGAGGCCGGCGCAGCGGACGCCGAGCTCGAGGTCGCGCTGCTGGCGATCGAGGCCGCGGAGAAGCGCCGCAGCGGGCAGCTCGTCAGCAGCTGAATCACGTCGCGCGCCCCTGATGTCGGCGGGATGATTTAGCCTAGGCGCATGGCGGAACTTGACCGTGTGCGCATCTGGGGAGACGCACTTATCCGGTTGCACCTCGACGACTCGTGGTCGTTCGGCTTCGACCACGCCAAGCGTCGTGCCGGGCAGTGCGATTTCCGCGCCAAGCGGATCACCGTGTCACGGTACCTCGCTGCACGATTCGACGACGATGAGATTCATCAAGTGCTCCTTCACGAGGTGGCGCATGCGCGGGCGGGGCACCGTGCGGCGCACGGTGCGAAGTGGAAGCTGATCGCCCGCGACATCGGCTACGTCGGCGGCACGACGCACCACGGAGAAACGGCCGAAGAGCTCGCACCGTGGATCGGCACCTGCCCCGCCGGCCACGTGACGTACCGGCATCGCAGGCCGGGCAGGGCGACGTCGTGCGTCAAGTGCTCGCGCACCTTCGACCCACGGTTCGAGTTCACGTGGACCCGTCGCGAGATCACGGCCGAGGTGAAGCTGGCCGCCCAGATGCCGCGCCCCCAGTAGCTGCGACCCCGCTCGCCGCGCACGGCTACCGAGTCACACGAACGCGACGAACTCTCCGTCGCTGAGCACGGGCACCGCGTCGGTCGCGTCGACCTCTGCGGCGGCCGCAGTCCCGGTCGGGACGAGACCCGCACCTTCGATCCGCGCGGTCGCGGCGACGCCGTCCGCGATCTCCTTGCCCGAGCCGGATGCCGTGAGCAGATGGCGCATGGCCCGGCGCAGCCCGCGCGCTGACTCGCAGACGGCCGCGGCCTCCGGCGACGTGTGATCCGCGCCGAGGTCGCTCAGCGCCGCGATGACCGTGCCCGCCCCGAGCTGGTCCTCGACGGCGAAGCGGAGCTCGCCGTCATCCGTCAGCTCGCCGGCCGCGATCACCGCCACCGAGGTGCGCTGCTGTCGACGGTTCTGCAGCTCGAGCACCGTCTTCGCCACCGCCGACGCGTTGCGCAGCGAGCCGAGGAGCACAGTCACCTCCCCTGCTGCGGCCGCTGCGGCGACGGTTGCGCCGTTGCGCGACCAGCCCACGGCATCCGTGAGTGCGACCGTGCGGCCGGATGCCACGGCATCCGTCACCGTCGACGAGAATCGCAGCACGTCGACGACCACGACCACGTCGGCCGGCGCGAGACGCCGCAGTCCGGCGGCACCCCACTCGAAGCGGACCTGGTACGTGGACTGATCGAACGGCTGCGGCATCCCCCAAGCCTACGAGACCCGCCGGGAGAAGCGGGTCAGTCGACGGCCAGCGCCTCGACCGGGGCCACGCGGGTCGCGAGCCTTGTGGGCGTCGCAGCGGCCACCAGCGTCAGCACCGCGGTCGCGGCGATGATCACCACCACGGGGATCCACGGCACTGCCGGCGACACGAGCCCTGCGGTGTCGAAGTTCGGCGGCATCCGCACCGAACCGAGCAGCGACTGCGCGGCGATCCAGCCGTACGCGACGCCGAGCACGAGCCCTGTCACCGTCGCCGTGATCGTGATGTGCAGCGCCTCGAGCAGGAGCATCCGCCGCACCTGGCCGTTCGACAGCCCGATCGCACGCAGCAGTCCGAGCTCGCGCCGCCGCTGCACCACTCCGATCGTGAGCAGGTTGACCAGGCCGACAGCGGCGATCACGGCCGAGACGCCGACGAGCACCATCATGATGGCGGCGAAGCTGTCCATGATCAGCGAGAACTCCGAGTCGAGCTCTCCGCCCGCGGCCTTCGCCAGCAGCACCTTGACCGACTCCAGCGCGACGGCGAACATCGTCACCAGTGTCACGCCCATGACGACCCCGATCGCCATGCGGCTGGAGCGTTCGGGGTACCGCAGCGCGTTCTCGGCCGCGAGACGGGCGGTCGCCGACCGTCCGAACAGCTTTCCGACCAGTCGCAGCAGCGGCGGCATCACGAGCACGGAGCCCAGCGAGATCCCGGTGAACGAGAACAGCCCGCCGAAGAACGCCACGACCACTCCCAGCGGCGTCACCAGTCCGATGAGCACGCCGAACGCCAGCAGCGCCGCGCCGACGATGAGCAGCAGCAGCGCTCCGACGTGCCTGGCAGGACGACGGGCGGCATCGTCGTGCGAGCGCTCCACCGAGCCTCCGATCGCCTGCAGCGGAGTCACCGCGAGCACGCGCCGCGACCCCACCCAGGCTGCGGCCCACGTCGTCAGTGCGACCCCGAGCGCCGGGATGAGTATCGCCGGCTGCATCAGGGAGAACGACGGCAGTGCCCCCAGCATCCTGTCGGCGACGGCCGATCCGATCCAGACCATCGCGAAGCCGACGACCAGGCCGATGAGTGCGCCGAGCGCGCCGACGACCAGTCCCTGGTTCGCGACCTCCACCCGCTGGGAACGGGCGCTGCCGCCGATCAGCCGCACCAGCGCGATGCGGCGCGTGCGTCCTGCGATGATCGTCGAGAAGGTGTTGGCGGTGACGATCGCGCCGACGTACAGCGCGACCCCGATCAGCAGCACGGAGAGCAGGGCGACCACGACGGCCAGCGTTCCGCTGTCACCGATGTACGGGTCGGCCTTCAGCATCGCGCCGATGTACGCGGTCGTCTCGACCAGCACCACACCGAGGGCGGACGAGAGCGTGGCGACGAGCACGCTCGCCCCCATCCCCCGGTCGCGCAGCCAGGTGAGGCGCGGTCCTGTCCTCGTGGTGTCGGAGACGACCGTCGCCACGGCGCTCACGCCGCCACTTCCGCGGCCAGCATGTATGCGGCGATCTGCTCCGCGCTCTGGCGCGGGTGATCGGCCACGATGCGTCCGTCGCCGAGGTACAGCACCCGGTCGGCATGGCTGGCGGCGATCGCGTCGTGCGTGACCATGGCGATGGACTGGCCGTGCTCGCGGCTCGCGTTCGACAGCAGCTGCAGCACCTCGCGTCCGCTCGCGGAGTCGAGGTTGCCGGTCGGCTCGTCAGCGAACACCAGGTCGGGCGCGGTGGGGCGCGCCCGT
>NZ_JBLVOB010000007.1:131891-136253 GCF_053543555.1 Microbacterium xerophyticum
GCGATCCCCCCGCGCTGCTGCTGCCCGCCGGAGAGCTCGTGCGGACGGTGCCTCAGGCGGGCGCCGAGGCCGAGTGTCTCGACGAGTCCGTCGATCCGTGCGCGTTCGATCGCGCTGGGCCTGCGGCCGTCGAGCTCGAACGGCAGCAGGATGTTGCCGATCGCGTCGAGGGTCGGCACGAGGTTGAAGGCCTGGAAGATGAAACCGACCCGGCGTCGCCGCAGGATCGTGAGGTCGAGGTCGCCGAGTCCGGTGATCTCGGTGTCGCCGATCCACGCGCGCCCCTCGGTCGGGGCGTCGAGGCCGGCCATGATGTGCATGAGCGTCGACTTGCCAGAGCCGCTCGGGCCCATGATCGCGGTGAACTGCCCGCGGCGGATGCCGACGCTGATGTCGTCGAGAGCCGTGACGGCGCTCCCGCCCCTGCCGTAGGACTTCGTGAGGTGCTGCACACGGGCTGCGAGCCCGAGGTCTGTGGTCGTGATCTCCATGCCTACGACGCTATGAAGAGCGGATGCCGCTGCGCATCGCCCGTGCGCATCATCCGCATACATCTCAAGGATGATCCCGGAGAGCGCGGGGTCAGTTCAGTCCGTGCTCGAAGGCGAAGACCACGAGCTGCACCCGATCGCGCAACGCGAGCTTGGTGAGGATGCGACTGATGTGCGTCTTCACCGTCGCCTCGCTGAGGAACTCCCGCCCGGCGATCTCGGAGTTCGACAGACCACGTGCGGCGAGCGCGAAGATCTCCCGCTCCCGATCGGTCAGCGACGCGTAGGCGGCGGGCACCGGCTTCGCGGCCTCGGTGAAGTGCGCGAAGAGCTCACGAGTGGCGGATGCCGCGATCACGTTGGACCCGGAGTGCACGGTGCGGATCGCGGCGAGCAGGAACTCCGGTTCGGCATCCTTCAGCAGGAACCCGCTCGCGCCCTGCCTGATGGCACGAGCCGCCGCCTCATCCAGGTCGAAGGTCGTCAGCATCACGACCTTCGGCGCATCCGGCGACTTCAGTATCTCGGCCGTGGCGGTCAGTCCGTCCATCACCGGCATCCTGATGTCCATGAGCACCACGTCCGGGCTCACCCGTGCGACTGCGGCGAGCGCCTCCTGCCCGTCCCCGGCCTCGGCGACGACCTCCATGTCGGGCTGGGAGGAGACCAGCATCCGGATCCCGGCGCGGAAGAGCGCCTGATCGTCGACCAGCAGGACGCGGATCATGCGTGCTCCTCCGATGCGTGCGGCGATTCTCCGATGGGCAGTGTCCCATGAACCACGAATTCCCCGCCCGCACGCTCGGCCGTGAGTCTGCCGCCGACGAGCTGTGCGCGCTCGCGCATGCCCACCAGGCCGTGTCCGCTCGCAGCTCCGACCGACGCGGCCGAGTCGACCGCGTTGCGCACGTCGATCTCGACGCGATCCGGCAGCCACGCCAGATGGATGTCGACGGCGCCTCCGGCACCGTGCCGGATGGTGTTGGTCAGCGCCTCCTGCAGGATGCGGTAGACCGCGAGCTGGATCGCACCTGGCGGCTCGCCCGGCGGCATGGGATCGACGGTCACACGCGGTTCGACGCCCGCCTGCCGCACCTGCGCGAAAAGCTGCTCGAGGTCGGCGATCGTGGGCTGCGGGCCATCGCCCTGGCGGTGCCGCAACTGGGTGAGCAGCATCCGCACGTCCGACAGCGCCGAGCGCGCGGTCTGCGAGATCGTACCCAGCGCCTCGGTCGCGATCTGCGGGTCCGCTGCCGCCGCATAGCGGGCGCCGTCGGACTGCGCCACGATCACCGCCAGAGAGTGCGCGACGACGTCATGCATGTCGCGGGCGATGCGCACACGCTCCTGCTCCTCGGCAGCTGCCACCTCGGCCCGTGTCTGCGCTTCGCGGCTGACGCGCCAGCGCAGCACCATGCGCCACCCGAATCCGCCCAGCCACGGCGAACCGAGAGCGAGGATGCTCATGAACGCGATCATCACGAAGGTGGCGACAGTGCTGGAGAGTCCCGCGGCGAAGAACTGCTCGTTACTGAGGGCGATGTAGGCCGCCGCGATGACGCCGCCGACGAACGAGGAGACGAGGCCGGCCCAGAACACCCGTGTCGTGCCCCATGCGGCCGTCGCGTACAGCACACCGAGAATCGCGACGTTGATCGGGAGCGGCCCGAGACCGACCGCCATCTGCACGACCGCGCCGACCCAGGCGACCGCCAGCGCGATCCCCGGTGCGAGTCGCCCGATCGCCACCGCGCCGCACTGCAGCACCGCGGCGATGACGAGGCCGGCGATGCCCACGGCCTCCGGAACCGTGGTGCTGAGGTTTCCCGGCGCGTAGAACACCAACGACGTCGGCGTGAGCAACGCGAACATCACGAACGCCCCGACGATGTCGAGGACGAGCGAGGTGCGGGACAGCGGACGGATCACCATCTCACGGTACGCGAGGCACCGGTCGCCGGCATCCGTCCAGCGATGTATCCGGGGCTCGACCGCGGACCGGTGTCACGCACGGCGGAGGGTGCGACACCGGTCGGAGGAATCGGCCGAGAACCTCCGACGTCCGCAACATCCTCCGCCGCGTGAAACTCGGATCCCGCTCAGGCGCGCGCGAGGATCTCGCCGTGCGGCACCAGATACCACCCGTCGGCGGCGTCCGCCCACGTGCGCCACGCCGCGCTGATGCGCTGCAGGTCGGCGGTCGTCGCGAAGCCGTCGTTCACGAGCTGGCGTGCGAGTGCGGACTCCACGATGCGGTCGGCCCACATGCCGCCCCACCATGCGCGCTCCTCGGCAGTCGCGTAGCACCACGTGGATGCACTCGCCGTGACGTCTTCGAACCCCGCGGCCCGTGCCCACGAGAGCAGACGGCGCCCGGCATCCGGCTCCCCGCCGTTCGCCAGCGCGGCCCGGCGGTACAGGTCGAGCCACTCGTCCAACTCGGGCGCCAGCGGGAACCAGATGAACCCGGCATAGTCGGCGTCGCGCGCGGCGACCAGTCCTCCTGGCTTCGTGACGCGACGCATCTCGCGCAGCGCCTGCACGGGATCGGCGACGTGCTGCAGAACCTGATGGGTGTGCACGATGTCGAAGGTGTCGTCCGCGAAGCTCAGCGCGTGCGCGTCCTCGACCGAGAAGTCGATGTTCGAGACGCCCTGCCCTGCCGCCAGCCGCTGCGACAGCGCGAGCTCGGCGTCACCGATCTCGGTCGCCGTGACATGGCCGACATGCTGTGCGAAATCCATCGTGATGGTGCCCGGCCCTGCACCGACGTCGAGGAGCCTCGTACCGGGCAGCAGATGCGGACGCAGGTACTCCGCCGAGTTCGCGATGGTGCGATTGCTGTGCGAACGCAGCACCGACTCGTGATGCCCGTGGGTGTAGACGGCCATGCTCTTCCTCTCGTGGATCCTCAGCGCAGCTCGGCGGCCAGACGGCGGATCGCCTCGCGGTCGGGTTTGCCCGAACTCAGCGTCGCGATCTCGTCGACGATGATCATGCGTGCCGGGCGGGCCGGCTTGCCCAGCTGTTCCGCGACGACGCCGCGCGCATGCGCGAGCTGCTCGGACTCGCTGCGTCTGAGCGCCTCGCCCCGCTCCGCGACGATCACGGATGCCTCGCCCCATCGGTCATCGTCGACGCCGACGACGACCGCGCCGGTGAGCCCTGGGATGCTGCGCACGATGCGCTCGACCCTGTCGAGGGAGATGTTGACGCCTCCCGACACGATCACGTTGTCGGCGCGCCCGTGCACCCGCACGATGCCGTCCTCCACGACGCCGAGATCACCCGTGCGATACCAGCGGATGCCGTGCTCGTCGCGCACGAACGTGGTCTCGGTGAGCACCGGATCCCCGAGGTAGCCGTCCGCGAGCATAGGTCCGGCGATGCGCAGCTCGCCGTCGACGACCTTGACCGCCACCGTCTCGAGCGGCGCACCGTCGTACACGCATCCGCCGCTCGTCTCCGTCGAGCCGTAGGTGCGCACCAGCCGTACGCCGAGTTCCGCGGCGCGCTCGCGCACCGGAACGGGCAGCGCCTGGCCGCCGACGAGGATCGCCGAGTACGCACGGAGCGCCGCGAGCACCCCGGTGTCCTCGATCGACGCGTCCAGCAGGGTCGCGACCTGTGCGGGTACGAGCGACGTGAACAGCGGCTCGCCGCCGCGCACCATCCGCTGCGTCGCATCCATGAAGCTGCGGGGCGAGAACGCCCCGTCGAGCACGACCGGAGTGGTGCCTGCGAGGATCGAGCGCGCCAGCACCTGCAGCCCCGCCACATACCCGGCCGGGAGCGCGAGCATCCAGCTCCCAGAGCCGATCCGGCCCGCAGTGGCCTCCGCACCGGCCCTCCGCGCCTCGGCGCTGAGCAC
>NZ_JBLVOB010000007.1:136273-156430 GCF_053543555.1 Microbacterium xerophyticum
GCGCTGACCACGACCCGCTTCGGGATGCCGCTCGATCCGGACGTGCCGATCACCACCGCCGTGCCGTCTTCGACCACCTCCGGCTCATCATCCGACGACCCGAGGGCCAGCATCCCCAGCGCCAGTGCGGGGCCGCCGTCGAGTGCACGTGCGAGGTCCTGCTGCAGTCGGGCCGCATCCTCGGCCTGCGTGGCGATGAGGTGTGTCATCGGTGCGCCTCCACGTCAGAAGTGCCAGGGGAACGACGTCCAGTCGGGGTCGCGCTTCTCGAGGAAGGAGTCGCGGCCCTCGACGGCCTCATCCGTACCGTAGGCGAGACGCGTGGCCTCGCCCGCGAACACCTGCTGGCCCACCAGACCGTCATCGACGGCGTTGAACGCGAACTTGAGCATCCGAATGGCGGTCGGCGACTTCGTCAGCACCGTGCGGGCCATCCTCAGCGCCTCGCGCTCGAGCTCCGCATGGGGCACGACCCGGTTCACCGCGCCCATCTCGTATGCACGCTGCGCGGAGTACTCCTCGGCGAGGAAGAACACCTCGCGGGCGAACTTCTGACCGGTCTGGCGCGCCATGTACGCCGAGCCGTAACCGGCATCGAAGCTGCCGACGTCGGCATCCGTCTGCTTGAACCTCCCGTGCTCCGCACTCGCCACCGTGAGATCGCACACCACGTGCAGCGAGTGCCCGCCCCCTGCCGCCCAGCCAGGGACGACGGCGATGACCACCTTGGGCATGAAGCGGATCAGGCGCTGCACCTCGAGGATGTGCAGGCGACCGGCTCGCGCAGGATCGGCGACGGTCTTCTCGTCGTCCGAGTACTTGTAGCCGTCCCGCCCGCGGATGCGCTGGTCGCCGCCGGAGCAGAACGCCCACCCGCCGTCCTTCGCGCTCGGCCCGTTGCCGGTGAGCAGCACGGCGCCGATCCTCGGGTCCTGCCTGGCGATGTCGAGCGCCCGATACAGCTCGTCCACGGTGTGCGGACGGAAGGCGTTGCGCACCTCCGGCCGGTTGAACGCGATGCGGGCGACGCCGCCGTCGTGAGTGACGTGCGCGGTGATGTCGGTGTAGTCCTCAGCACCGGGCGCGAGCACCCATTCGGCGGGATCGAAGAGCTCGGAGACCATGGCCCCAGCCTATGCCTGGCGGCGAGCGCGGCGAGTCTTGAGCCACCCGTCGACGATGTCCCACACGGGGAACGCGACCAGGCAGAACCCGGTGAGGACCGCGAGGATGCGGAACACGCCGCCCTGCTCCGCCGCTCCGGCGTCGCCTTGCGCGAACCCTTCACCACCGGCGGTGACCACGAAGTCGAGGAATGCGGGGTTGACCAGCTCGCCCCGCACCAGCAGCGTCAGCGACCAGACCGCGAACGCCACGGCGAGCGCGGTGTTGATCCACGCGAACAGCGTGTTCCAGCGTCCGTGCGCATAGATCGCGACGGCCAGCAGCACCTCGGCGACGATGAGCGCGAACAGGATCGTGATGCCCCACGGCCACAGGCCGGGGTTCAATACCGGGATGGGGTCGCCTCCGGTCGGGAAGAACCCGAGGAAGCGGTCCCAGAAGATCGCACCGACGCCGATCACGAGGAATCCGAGTGAGGCGATGAGGTCGGCGCGCCCGACGCCGTTGACCGTCGGCTCCGGCAGCTGGTCGACATCCCACCGCACGCCGGTGTCCGCACCGGTGCGCTCCAGTACGAAGAACACGAGGGTGGTCCAGAAGACGAGGTGCACGACGACGCTGATCGTGACGGCGATGACCTGTCCGATCACCTCTCCGATCGTCGCACCGGCGAGAACCTGGGCCAGTGCCACGCCGAAGGCCGCGAACGGCGGGACGATCCACAGCAGCAGCTTGAGCAGCCGCCACCAGGTGAGGTAGTAGCGCGGGCCGATCAGGTGCAGCGGACGGTCGGCGTAGCTCGCGGCGAGGATGCCGGGGTCACCGAGCTCGGTCAGCACCGAGCGCTCGGCGGATTCCCTGGGCTCGCCCTGGTCGAGTCGAGCCTCGATCGCGTCGTCGATGGACGCCGCGAGCTCGGCGCGGACGTCGTCCTGGGCCGTGGGCGCGATGCTCTTGACGGTCGCGGCGATGTACCGCTCGGTGAGTGTTGTCGCAGTCATGTCAGTTCTCCTGGTCGGTGAGTGTGGCGATCGCTGCGGTGAGCGCGAGCCAGTCCTGAGTGAGAGTGTCGGCGAGCCGGATGCCGGCTTCCGAGGTGCGGTAGAACTTGCGAGGCCGTGCCTCTTCGGTATTCCACTCGCTGGTGAGGTACTCCTGCTTCTCCAGCCGGCGAAGCAGTGGGTACAGCGTGTTGGCGTCGGCGGCGAAGCCGCGGCGCTCGAGCTCCTCGAGCAGGCCGTAGCCGTAACCCGGGGTGCGCAGCAGCTGCAGACATGCCAGCACCACGGTGCCGCGCCGCAGTTCCTGCAGGTGCGTGTCAAGCGTCTCGTTCATGACGATCACATTACTGTGTGTCACACACTATTGTCAACGAGCCATTGTTGGAACTTCGGTCGGGTTACGGTTGCAGCATGCTCGAACTCATCCGGATCGACCCGTTCGACGCAGCGGCGGTGGACCTGTGGTGGGACATCTACGCCGCCGCCGAACGCGCTGATCGCGGCGCCGGCACAGCGGTGTGGACGCGAGACGAGTCCAGGCACGAGCTGCAGCAGGACTCCGAGTCGATCGACCGCCGCGCCTACCTCGCCCGCATCGGCGGCGACATCGTCGCGGGCGGACGCCTCGCGCTGCCGCTGCGCGACAACACCCGAGTGGCGACGCTCGGCGTGCATGTCGCACCGCGACTGCGCCGCCAGGGCATCGGCACGGCCGTGCTCGTCGCGCTCGAGGCCGAGGCGCAGGACGCGGGGCGTACCGTGATGAAGTCGAACGCGTCGTGGCCGTGCAGCGCCGGCGACGACGGCTCCGGCGTTCCCGGACGGGAATTCGCGCGACGCCACGGCTACGCACTGGCGCTCGGCGACGTGCAGAGCCGCCTGCACCTGCCGATCCCGCCCTCTCATCTCGATGCGCTCAGCGCCGAAGCATCCGCCCGGTCTGCGGGATTCTCCCTGCGGTCGTGGATCGGCAGCGTTCCCCAGGCCGTCGTGGGCGGATGGGCGGAGCTGGAGGCCGCCGTCGAGACGGAGGCCCCGGTCGGCGATCTCGACCTCGAGCAGGCCACGGCCGACATCGAGGAGATCCGCAGGAGCGAGGCGCTGATCGCGCGGCAGAACAGACGCAGCTTCGGAACTGTCGCATGCGACGGCAGCGGCAGCGTCGTCGCGTACACGCAGCTGGTTGTTTCGGGCGATGACGGGAACGCGTACCAGTGGGGCACGCTCGTGCGGCGCGAGGCCCGCGGCAACCGTCTCGGCATGGCCGTGAAGCTCGCGAACCTGCGGATGCTGCAGGAGCACGCTTCGGACGTGCGGGCGGTCTACACGTACAACGCCGGCGTCAACGAGCACATGCTGGCGATCAACCGCCGTCTGGGCTTCACACCGTCCGAGCTCATGGGCGAGCTGCAGAAGCGGCTCGCCTGAGACCTCGCCCGCACCGTCGGCACGGGGCGGCCCCGGGATCACACTTGTCAGCGCAGATCACAGATGTCGGTCGAAAACAGCCATTCCGGACTGACAGCTGTCTTCTGCACTGACAACTGTCCACACGCGCGCCCGGATTCGGCACGGCGCCCGACCCGATGAGGCCCACAAGGGCATGATGGGGACATGAACCCGTCGCTCGCAGAGCTGCTCGACACGGCCCGCGTGGTCGCCCTCCCCATGACGACGCGCTTCCGCGGCGTGACCACTCGTGAAGCCCTGCTCTTCGAGGGCCCGCAGGGCTGGGCCGAGTTCTCGCCGTTCATCGAATACGCGGATGCCGAGGCATCCGTCTGGCTCGCATCGGCGATCGACTACGCCTGGAGCACCCAGCCCGCACCGCTGCGGCAGTCGATCGGCGTGAACGCCACGGTGCCCGCCGTCACCGCCGCCGACGTCGCCGCCGTGCTGGCACGATTTTCCGGATGCCGGACGGCGAAGGTTAAGGTCGCCGAACCCGGACAGTCGCTGAACGACGACGTCGCCAGAGTGCGTGCGGTGCGCGACGCGCTGGGACCGGAGGGGCGCGTGCGCATCGACGCCAACGGCGCATGGAACGTCGACGAGGCCGAGCACGCGATCCACGCCCTCGCCGAGTTCGACCTCGAGTACGCCGAGCAGCCGTGCGCCACGGTCGAAGAGCTCGCTGAGCTGCGCACTCGCGTGAAGTACATGGGCATCCCGATCGCCGCCGACGAGAGCATCCGCAAAGCCGACGATCCGCTCGCCGTCGCGCGCGCAGGCGCAGCCGACCTCATCGTGATCAAGGCGCAGCCGCTCGGGGGCCTGACCCGTGCGCTGCAGATCGTCGTCGCTGCGGGGCTTCCGGCCGTGATCTCCAGCGCGCTCGACACCGCCGTAGGGCTGTCGCAGGGCGCCGCGCTCGCGGCCGCGCTCCCCCACCTCGACTACGACTGCGGCCTGGGAACCGGCGCGCTGTTCGTCGAGGACGTCGCCGACCTCTCACCGTCCGACGGCGCGATCCCCGTCGGACGCGTCACGCCCGATGCATCGCGGCTCGACAAGCTGGCGGCACCGTCCAAGCGTCGCGACTGGTGGCTCGAGCGCCTCGAACGCTGCCACGCGCTGCTCGCCGCGGAGTAGCGTCGTCGCAGTTCAGTCCGCGGCGGGCGCGATGAGCAGGTCGACCAGCTGACCGAGCGCCTCGGCACCGGCGCGGTGCAGCTTCTCGCCGTCCCATCCGGACACCGCCGCGCGCGCCATGCATCCCTCCCACTGGACCATGAGCATCTGCGCCGCGGTGGGCACATCGATCCGCAGTGCGAACAGGCCCGAGTCGACGATGCCCTGGATGATCTCCTCGATGCTCGCGGTCATCGCCCGATCCTGCGCGAGGTAGGCTTTTCCGAAGACCTCGTCACGCAGCGCACGGATGCGGATCTCACTCATCATGAGCACGCTCAGACGGTCGTCCAGGCCGGAGTCCATGACCTTCTGCACCAGCTCGATGGGGTCGGCGTCGCCGTTGAGCACCCCGGCGGCGACGAATTCCTCGATGCGCCCGCGCACCGAGGCCAGACGCTGCTCCGCGACGGTCGAGGCGAGCTCGAGGAACAGCTCGTCCTTGGAGTCGAAGTTCGAGTAGAACGCGCCGCGCGTGAACCCGGCGCGTTCGCAGATCGCCTCGACGCTGGCGCCCTCGAGCCCGACCTCGGCGAACACCTGCGCGGCAGCATCCATCAATCGCGCTCGCGTGTTCTCACGCCGCTTCGTCACGGGGATCGTCATGGTCTCACTTTCACATCCTGCGCACAGTTTCGCACGTCCGACTCACCGTAGGATACACATGTGTATCGGATACATCACTGTATCCATTCTCCCGTCCGCCGTCCCGGAGGAATCTGTGTCCACTCTCCTGTCGTCACTCGGACGCTGGTCGTTCCGTCATCCGTGGCGCGTGCTCGTCGCCTGGCTCATCGTCCTCGGCGTCGCCGGCGGCGGTGCGCTCGTGCTCAATCAGGGCACCGACAACTCCTTCAGCATCCCCGGCACCGAGTCGCAGGACGGCCTCGAGCAGCTCTCGCGCTCGTTCCCCCAGGTCAGCGGCACGAATGCGCAGTTCATCGTGGTCGCCGCGGACGGCGATTCGATCACGGATGACGAGTATCGCGAGCCGATCGCGGATGCTGTCGACGAGTTGAGCGACCTCGACGGCGTGCTCGCCGTGACCTCTCCCTACGACGAGATGATCGAGGGGATGATCAACGAGGACGAGACCGCGGCGATCGTCCAGCTGCAGTTCGACGGTCAGGCCACCGATGTCTCGGCCGAGACCAAGGATTCTCTGACCTCGTCGGTCGACGCGCTCGCGGGCGAGCTGCCCGACGGTTCGCAGACGAAGCTCGGCGGCGATCTGTTCGCCATCTCCATCCCCGGTGTCACGCTCACCGAGGCCGTCGGCGTGATCATCGCCCTGCTCGTGCTCATCGTCACGTTCCGGTCGTTCGTCGTCGCCGGACTCCCGCTGCTCACCGCCATGCTCGGCGTCGGCATCTCGATGGCCGGCATCTTCGCCGCCACGGCATTCGCGTCGGTGTCATCGACCACGCCGCTGCTCGCGCTGATGCTGGGGCTCGCGGTCGGCATCGACTACGCGCTGTTCATCATGGCCAGGCATCAGGACCAGGTGCGCGACGGCGTCGACCCGGAGGAATCCGCCGCACGCGCCGTCGGCACCGCGGGCTCCGCCGTCGTGTTCGCCGGCATCACGGTGCTGATCGCCCTGATCGGGCTCGGCTTCGCCGGCATCCCGTTCCTGACGACCATGGGCATCGCCGCATCCGTCGCCGTCGCCGTCGCCGTGGCGATCGCCGTGACTCTGACACCCGCTGTGCTCGGCTTCCTGAAGGGGCGCATCGTGGGCCGCCCGAAGAAGGTCAAGGCCCCCAAGAAGGGCAAGGAAGCGAAGCCCCGCCGAGGATTCAGCGAGCGCTGGGTCGGCGGCGTGACGAAGCATCCGATCCTCACCTCGCTGGCGGTCGTGATCGGCCTCGGTATCGTGGCCGTTCCCGCGCTGAGCCTCAATCTCGCACTGCCCAACGCCGGCGTGCTCGCCGCCGATGACGAGGCTCGGCAGAGCTACGATCTCGTCGGGGACGAGTTCGGCCCTGGCTTCAACGGCCCTCTCGTGCTGACGGGCACCATCGTCACCTCCACCGATCCGCTCACGCTCATGGAAGACCTCGGGGATGCCGTCGCCGAGATCGACGGTGTGAAGGAGGTCGCGCTCGCCACTCCGAACGAGACCGCCGACACCGGGATCGTGCAGGTGATCCCCGAGACCGCGCCGGACGACCCCGCGACCAGCGATCTGGTCCGAGAACTGCGCTCGCATCACGACGAGTGGCTCGACGAGTTCGGCATCGACGTGAAGGTGACCGGTTTCACCGCTGTCGCGATCGACATCTCCGACCAGCTCGGAAACGCCCTGCTGCCCTTCGGCGTCTTCGTGATCGGGCTGTCGCTCATCCTGCTGACGATCGTGTTCCGCTCGCTCTGGGTGCCGATCACCGCTGCCCTCGGCTACCTGCTGTCGATCGTCGCGGCGTTCGGGGTCGTCGGGGCGGTGTTCGAGTGGGGCTGGTTCGCCGACGCGCTGCATGTCGCGAAGGTCGGCCCGATCATCAGCTTCATGCCGATCATCCTCATGGGCGTGCTGTTCGGGCTCGCGATGGACTACCAGGTGTTCCTGGTGTCGCGCATGCGCGAGGACTACGTGCACGACCCTGACTCGAAGTCGCCGTCCCGCGCCGATCGACGCGCGGCCGCACTGCGCGCCGTGCGCAGCGGATTCAGCGGTTCGGCGAAGGTCGTCACCGCTGCCGGACTCATCATGTTCGCGGTGTTCGTGGCGTTCGTGCCCGAGGGCGATTCATCGCTCAAGCCGATCGCGCTGGGGCTCGCGGCCGGCATCGCGATCGATGCGTTCCTGGTGCGCATGACGCTGATCCCCGCGCTCATGGCGATCCTCGGGGAGCGCGCATGGCAGATCCCCGCCTGGCTGGAGAGGATCCTGCCCAGCGTCGACATCGAGGGCGAGGCGGTCGAACGCGAACGGCACCTGCTCGCCTGGCCCGGCGATGACTCGATCGTCGCGGCGGACGACCTCGTGCTGAGCGCGGATGCGCCGATCCTGGAAGACGTCACGCTGCGCGTCGCCGCCGGTGAGGCCCTCATCGCCACCGGTCGCGACAGCCGTGTGCGCCGTGCGCTCGCGCTGGCGATCGCCGGCAGGCTCGCACCGGACGCGGGAAGGCTGCGCGTCGCAGGGCACCTGCTTCCCGGCCGGGCGGCGTGGGTGCGCAATCACGTCGGCTGCGTGCTGGTCGATGACGCGGATGCCGCGCTGATCGACCTCCGCGAGGCACTTCGCGGAGCGCCCACTCTCGTCGTCATCGACGGCATCGACCGTTTCACCGGCGGCCAGCGCGATCAGGCGACCGCGATGCTGCAGGATGCCGCGGCTGCGGCGGCGGCGAGGGCGGATGCCGGCACCTCGAGCCGGCTCGCCGTGTTCGCGACGGCATCCGACCCCGCACTCGCCCGCACGATCCTCGCCGAGGCCGCATGGCCGCATGCCGAGGAACTCGACATCGCCGCCCCGACGAGCTCCGCACCCCTGACCACCTCCGACACCGACTCCACCGAGGTGAACGCATGACCCTCTCGATCGAGCGCGCCCGTTCGCGCAAGCCCATCACCTGGTTGACGATTCTCGGCATCCTGCTGCTGCCGGCAGCTGTCGGAGGCATCCTCGTCGCGGCGCTGCAGAATCCGACCGAGCGGCTGGACACCATGACCGCCGCCATCGTGAATCTCGACGAGCCGGTCACGATCGACGATCAGTACACGCCGCTCGGGCGCCAGTTGGCGTCGGGCCTCGTCGAGGGCTCGGACGAGCTCGACTCGAACCTCACCTGGGTCATCTCCAACGAGGACGATGCCGCGGAGGGGCTCGCCGACGGCAGCTACCAGGCGGTCATCACGATCCCCGCCGAGTTCTCCGCCGCGGCCACGTCTTCGGGTCAGGCGATCTCGGACGGCGGCGGCACCGCCGAGCAGGCGACGATCAAGGTCACCACCCCCGACGACGGACTCGTCGCCGACGACCTCATCACCGGCCAGATCGCGTCGGTCGCCGCATCCACCATGGGCACCATGCTGTCCGAGGCGACCATGGAGAACGTGCTGGTCGGATTCACGACCATCGGCGACCAGATCGGCGAAGCAGCGACAGGTGCGCAGGAACTGGCGACCGGCGCGCGCAGCGCCGCGGACGGCGCTGCTGCGCTTCCCGAGGGTGCGACGCAGCTCGCCGACGGTGCGTCGCAGCTGGGCACGGGGGCGTCAGAACTCGCCGGCGGTCTCGGCACGATCTCATCCGGCACGCGGGATGCGGCGAACGGTGCGAGCGAGCTGGGTGCGGGGCTGACGTCAGGGGCGGCGGCGCTGGAGCAGAACGTCGGAGGGGTCACTCAGCTTGTCGGCGCCGTCCAGAACAGCGCATCCTCGGCGGGTCAGGCTGCCGCCGGTGCCAGCGACCTTGCAGTGAAGCTGACCGCTCTGGCTGATGCATGCGACCCGGTGGCGTCCGGACAGAGCATGTGCGATGATCTGGCCTCGGCCAGGGACGAAGCGGCAGTTGTCGCGAAGTCAGCGGGCATCGCAGGCGGCACGCTGAATGACCCGCAGATCGCGGGTGGCATCGCCGCTATACCCGGCACCTTCAGCGCACTCGCCGGCCAGCTGCGCACCGCGGGCGACGGCGCGCTCTCCCTCGCTGACGGCCTCTATCAGCTCGCGGATGGCACGGACCAGTCCGCGGCCGGCGCGAACTCCCTGAGCACAGGCGCCGTGGCGCTGAGTGACGGCGCGACGCAGCTCAGCGACGGTGCATCCGAACTGGCGTCGGGCGTGGACAAGCTCGCCACCGGAACCGGTGACCTCGCGGGCGGGCTGAAGACAGCATCCGAGTCGCTCCCCTCGTTCGACGATCAGGAGTCGTCGTCGCTCGCATCCGTCATCGCCGACCCCGTGTCGTCGAACTCGTCGATGAACACGATCTTCGGTCCGACGGCGATTCCGCTGCTCGCGGCTGTCGTGCTGTGGTTCGGCGGCCTGGCATCGTTCATCGTCATGCGGGCGCACACCGCGCGCACGCTGACGTCGCGACGCTCGTCGGCGGGGCTCACACTGCGCGCATTCGCCCCCGCAGCCGCGATCGGCGCAGGACAGGGCGTGCTCGTCGCGCTCATCGTGCAGTTCGTGGCGGCATACGACGCTGCGGCATGGTGGGCCTTCGCCGGCACCGCGGTCATGGCGGGAATCGCGTTCGCGGCAGTGAACCAGGCCCTCGTCGCACTGTTCGGCGGAATCGGACGCTGGGTCAGCGCACTGATCGGAGTCGTCGCCGTCGCCACGGGGTTGATCTCGACGGTTCCCGGTTGGCTCGCCTCGATCGGTCAGGCGCTGCCGACGGCTCCGGCCTTCAGCGGTCTGATCGCGGCGAACGGCAGTGCGGTGGCAGCCCTCGTCGTCTGGGGAGTGCTCTCGCTCATCGCGACGACGCTGATCGTCGCCGTGCGCCGCACGACCTCCGCGAAGGCGGTGCTCGCCCCGGCCTGACACCCGCGCTTCGCGCCTCGCGCGTCGAAAGGAGGCGGGGCCCTAGCATCGGTGGATGCGCCGTCCGTTCATGAACGATCCCCAGCAGCTCGCGTCTCTGGAAGGGCAGCAGTACCTGGTCCTGCGCCCGACCGCGGCGGTCGCCGCCGACTACCGGGCGGTTCAGGATGCTGTGCTGCCGACCCTCCCCGCCGGAACCACGCACCCGCACACGGCGCACGTCACGCTCCGCGGGTTCTACGAGCCGGAGCGCCTGGAGGACCTACGCGCCGTCGTCCGCGCATGGGCTGCTGCGCAGCATCCGATCGAGATCACGACCGACGCGATCGACACGTTTCCCGCGCCGTGGCAGATCGTGATCGCGCGGCTCGCGCGCACGGCATCCGTCGTCTCGGCCTACGCGGGGCTCACGGATGCTCTCGCCGGCACCGACTTCCGCCGCCTGGATGAGCGGCCCGTCGACGACTGGACCTTCCATCTCTCCGTCGTCTACGCGAGGACGCTCGAAGCGGACGCATGGTCCGCTCTCGCACGGTCGGTGACGCGCGAGTACGACGAGCGCCCCACCGAGGTCGTCAGCGAAGCGGAGTTCGTCTGGTACGCGGGCGGTGTCGAGCACCACGAGGTGCTCCCGCTCGGGTGAGCCCTCAGCTCAGGCCGGAGTACGCGTGCAATCCCTTGAAGAACACGTTGACGATCGTGAAGTTGAAGATCACCGCGGTGAAGCCGATGATCGACAGCCACGCCGAGCGGCTTCCGCGCCAGCCGCGCGTCGCACGGGCGTGGATGTATCCCGCGTAGAGCACCCAGATGATGAAGGTCCAGGTCTCCTTGACGTCGAAGCCCCAATAACGGCCCCACGCGTCCTGCGCCCAGATCGAGCCGGCGATCAGCGTGAACGTCCAGAGGATGAAGCCGACGATCGCGAAGCGGAACGCGAGCCCTTCCAGTCGTTCCGACCCCGGCAGCGTCGCGAGGAATCGGGGCCCGGGCTTCTCGATCTCCTCGGCGATGCGCCGCTCGCGGCGGTGCTGCATCAACTGCAGGATCGACAGCGCTGCCGTCAGGGCGAAGAAAGCGGTGCCGAGCGAGGCGACGAACACATGGATCACGAGCCACACGCTCTTGAGCGGATCCATCAGAGGCACGACGCCGACGTAGAAGCTCACCGCTGCCGCGCCCATCAGCACGACGATGAGGCCGGTGATGAAGGTGCCGAGGAAGCGCAGATCGATGCGGGTGAGCACCACCAGGTACACGAGCACGACCAGCAGCGTGCCGATCATCGCGAACTCGTACAGGTTCGCCCACGGCACGCGCTCGGCGGCGATGCCGCGCAGGACCGTGGCCGCCAGATGGAACACGAAGGCCAGGCCCGTCAGGGTCGTGCCGATGCGCGCCATGACATAACGCGGCTTGGCCGGTTCGGCGGATGCCGCAACCTCTGCCGCACCGGACGCATCGGCGCCCCCCGCGCCCACCAATGCCGTCTCGCGCGCGAGGCGCGCATCAGCGGTGACCTCCGACCGACGTGCGAGATCGAACGCGTACGCGACGAAGGCCGCGGCGTAGATCGCGATCGCCGTCCAGACGAACAGGATCGAGAGGGAATCGAGGTCGGGCATGGTGCCAGTCTACTTTCGGGGCTTCTCGGTGGTGCGGGAGCGGCCGGGCGCATCGAGCAGCCGCGCGTGTCCGGCAGCGAGGTCGTCGACGGCCGCGCCCAGGGTCGGGTCCTCGCCGCGGGCGAGTCCGGCGTACTCGAGGTCGACCGCGCCGTCGGAGGACGTCGCCTTGACCCACATGCGCCTGCGGGGAACGAACAGCGCGAGCATCAGCCCGGCGAGCGCGAGCAGCGCGAACACGAGCACCCACACCGCCGAGTCGTCATGATGGATCTGAAGCGAAACGAACCGCTTCACCGACTCGGTGTAGTCGGTCGCTCCCGCAGGTGATTCGTCTTCGAAGGTGATCGTCCCGAGGCCGTTCGGCAGATCAGCGGTCTCCCCCGGCGCCAGCTCGATCGAGTCGACATCCGTGGTGCGCCCCGTGAGCTTCGTGAGCTCTTCCGTGTCGAGCACGTAGACGGAGCGCGGCGTGCCCTCGTCGATGCCGAGGTCGCCCTCGTACACGTCCAGCGTGAGCAGCGGGGCGAGGAGGTCTCCGTGCGCGGACGCGAACGCGCCCGTCTCGAGTCGCGCTGCGCTCGGGTAGAAGAAGGCCGCGATCCCGAGCTGCTCCGGCATGCCGTCGGTCACCTTGATGACGCCGAGCGAGGTCAGGTTGGTGTCCTGCGGCAGGAACGGCACCGAGTTGTTGTAGACGACGTCGCCGTCGGAGTTGCGCACGGTGATCGTGGGAGCGTAACCGTTGCCGAGCAGGTAGATCTTGTCGCCCGCTACGCCGAGCGGATGGTTCACGCGCACGGAATCCTGGCGCGTCTCGCCGTTCTCGCGCACCGAGACGTTGGCCGAGAAGTCCCCTGCCTGACCGGATGCCGCGGATCCGTACTCCTGGTACGTGACGTCGAACGAGTCCAGCGTCATCGCGTACGGGCTCAACGCGTCGTCGCTGACGAAGCGACCGCGGTTCATCGACTCGTAGTCGAGCAGCGTGTTGACGAAGGTCTGCCCCTCCACGACAACGCGCTGCCCTGTGTACGCGAAGCTCCCGCCGATGCCCACCACGAGCAGCACGCCGACGAGCGCGAGGTGGAAGACGAGGTTCCCTGTTTCGCGCCAGTACCCGCGCTCGGCCGAGACCGAGTACGTACGACCCTTGTCGTAGCGCTCGACACGGTACCCGAGCGCCTTGAGCTGCTTCTGGGCGACGTCTATCGATCGTGCGGCTTCGGCGTCGGCATCCGCCGCCTCCCTGGTCACCTCGCGGTGATCCTCGAGACGGCCCAGTCGTGCGGGAGTGCGCGGCGGACGCGCGCGCAGCGCCTTGAGGTGATGCTTGATGCGTGGGATCACGCATCCCACCAACGAGATGAACAGCAGCAGGTAGATCGCCGAGAACCACGGCGAGAGGTACACGTCGAACATGCTCATCGCGTCGAGCACGGGGAACAGGTCGGGGTTGTCGCTCTCCCACTGCGTGACGCCGTTCGGGTCGGCCATGCGCTGAGGGAAGATCGAGCCGGGGATCGCCGCGATCGCGAGAACCAGCAGCAGGATGATCGCCGTGCGCATCGAGGTCAGCTGTCGCCAGCCCCACCGCAGCCATCCCACGAACCCGAGACGGGGCTGCGTGATGGCGGAGTCGTCGCCGTCGATGTGATCGGACGGACGGAGCGGGTCGGAAGACGTCACGGCATCCTTCTGGTCGGCGCGGGAATCAGAGCGGGAGGAAGACACTGCCCATCACCGCCCCGAGACGCGACATGATGCCGGTCCAGATCCCGGTGACCATGAGCACGCCGAGCAGGATCAGCATCACGCCGCCGATGATGTTCACGACCCGGATGTGGCGGCGCAGGAATCCGACCGCCCTGGTCGCCCAGCCGAAGCCGAGAGCGACGAGCAGGAACGGGATGCCGAGGCCGAGGCTGTACGCGAGACCGAGGAAGCCGGCACGGACCGGATCTCCGACATTGATCGACAGTGCGACGATGGCCGCCAGCGTCGGACCCATGCACGGCGCCCAGCCGATGCCGAGCGCGATCCCGAGCAGCGGGGCACCGATGATGCCGGTCTTGGAATCCACCTGGAAGCGGAACTCGCGCTGCATGAACCCGAACAGTCCGAGGAACACGAGTCCCATGAGGATGATCACGACGCCCAGGACCCGGGTGATGATGTCGCCCCACTGCAGCAGGAAGACGCCGACCGTACCGCTGAGGGCCGTGTACGCGACGAACACCACCGCGAAGCCCAGGATGAACAGCAGCACGCCGAGCACGAGGCGTCCTCGACCGGTCTGCGCGGCCGACCCGTTCGACGAACGCGGCGCCACTGCTCCCCCGAGGAATCCGAGGTAGCCGGGCACGAGCGGAAGCACGCACGGAGAGAGGAAGGAGACGAGCCCCGCGAGCATCGCGATGGGGATCGCGAGCCAGAGCGCTCCTGAGCCGATCAGCTCCTGTGTGTTCACGCGCTCTCCGCGAGCGCGTCCTTGACGAGCGTGGAGAGGATCGACGGGCCGTCGAGCTGGCCGACGATGCGCGCCGCGACGCGCCCCTGCTTGTCCAGCACGAGCGTCGATGGCGTCCCCTGCAGCGGAGCGTCGCTGGCGAATGCGAGCTTGGCCTCGCCGCTGTCGACGTCGAGGACGCTCGGGTAGGTCACACCGTACGTCTTGGCGAAGGCCTTGGCCGTGTCGGCCTGGTCGTAGATGTTGATGCCGATGAAGGAGACGTCCTCTTCCTCGTTCGCCTGCCAGACGGATTCGAGATCCTTCGCCTCCGCCCGGCACGGGGCGCAGCCCGCGTACCAGAAGTTCACGACGGTGACGTCGCCGGCGATGTCCTCGCTGCTGAACTCCTCGCCGTCTTCCGTCACGCCGCCGAACACGATCGGCTCTCCTCGGTCCTCTGGCGCGATCTCCACGACCGCGCCGTCGGCCGAGATGTAGCCCTTGCCGTCACCGGAGAGGTACTGCTGTGCGACGGGGTCCGGCGCACAGGCCGTCAGAGCGACGGCGAACAGCGCGGCGAGCGCGGCTCCTGCTACCCGGGCGGAGCGTCGGGTGCGGGAGGAGCGGCCGCTGCGAATCGGTCGAATCGTCGAGGCGAGTGGCACGCTCCCAGTCTAGACGCGCGAATCTATGCGGCCCCTGTACTCTGTGCGCGCGGAGCTGTACTCTGTGCGCGCCGAGCGGCGGGTGCCCGCGCCCCGGTAGAGATCCTCATAACGACGCACGATCGTGGTCGCGTCGTGCTGGGCCGCGCGCCGCACGGCGTGCGCGCTCATCGCCTCGTACTCGTCCTTCGGCAGGGTCAGGATGCTCACGATCCGCCTGGCGAAATCCTGGGCGTCGTACGTCGCGACGAGGTATCCCTCGACGCCGTTGTGGACGAGGTGCGGGAGGGCCATCGCATCGGCGACCACGACGGGAGTTCCCGACGCGAGCGCCTCAAGAGTCGCGATGCTCTGCAGTTCAGCCGGTGACGGCATGACGAAGACCGTCGCCTCATGGTGCAGCTCCGCGAGCTCCTCATCCGTCACTCGTCCGTGGAAACGCACGCGATCCGCGACCCCGAGCTGCGCGACGAGCAGTTCCAGCGCTGATCGCTCCGAGCCCCCGCCGACGATGTCGAGATGCGCATCGACGTCCTGGTCGATCAACGCGATCGCTCTCAGCAGCGTCGGAAGGTTCTTCTCGGGGTCGAGTCGCCCGACGAAGAGGATCCCGGGCCGGACCGGCTTCGCCTGCTTCGGGGTGAACCGCTGCAGATCGACGCCGCAGGAGATCGGGGTGACAGAGGCGAGTCCGATGCTGCGCTCCAGGTACTCGGCGGCGATCGGGGTGGGACTGGTGACGATGTCGGCACGCGAGTACACGGCGGCCGCAAGGTTCCAGCCGCGCCTCGTCACGACCGGCACGATGCGCGACGGCAGCCCACCGACGGAGGCGAGGTTGTCCGGCATCACGTGGTTCGTCGCCACGATCGGGATCCCGCGCGCATGCGCTTCGTAGGCCACGCCGCGCCCGATGCCGATGAACGACTGGACGTGCACGACATCGGGTCGGATCTCGTCGAGGATGCGGCCGACGCGCCGACGCACCTCCCAGGGCGGCGCGATCCGCAGCCACTCGTGCGCCGGCCATTTCACGCTGCGCAGTCGATGCGTCCGGATCAGCTGGTCATCGATCATCGTGACCCCTGAATGCCCGGAGAACGTGGCCGACGGCGCGATCACATGGACGTCGTGGCCACGGCGGGCCAGGCGCACGGCGTGGTCGCGGGCGAACCTCGCCGCACCGTTGATGTCCGGGGGAAACGTGTCGGTCGCGATGAGGACCCTCAGCGATTCCGTCGGATGCTCGTGTGATGCCGTACCGGTCATCGTCCACGTCCTTTTCATAGTGTTCGACTTCTTGACTCGACATTAGGATGACCGCGGGTGATTTCGCGTCCATCGGAGGTGCCGTTTCCTCACGGTTTCCGGGGTACTCAGGATGCAGGCTTCAGGCCCGCCGGTACTGTGCGGCCGCCGGGCATTCGAACGGGTCCCTCGCTGCGAGTCCGACCCGGTTGAGGTACGCGATCACGATCCCGTACGAACGCACCAGGGTCGTCTCGGTGTAGGGGACGCCATTGCTCACGCAGTGCTCCCTGACGATCTTGCGCGCCGCGGCGAGATGCGGACGAGGCATCGAGGGGAACAGGTGGTGCTCGACCTGGTGGTTGAGCCCGCCCATGAGCCACGTCACCCACCGACCGCCGGAGATGTTCCTCGAGGTGCGCACCTGCTTGGTGAAGAAGTCGAGCCTCGCCTCGGGTGCGACCACCGGCATCCCCTTGTGATTGGGCGCGAACGACGCGCCCATGTAGACGCCGAACACCGCCAGCTGCACACCGATGAAAGCGAACGCGAGTCCGACAGGCAGCATCCAGAACAGGACGCCGAGGACTACGGCGTGCCTGATCAGGAGGAAGGTCAGCTCCGGCACGCGATTCTTCACCTGGCCACGGGAGACGAGGTGGCGCAGGCTGAGGAAGTGGAGGTTGATGCCTTCGAGCGTCAGCAGCGGGAAGAACAGCCAGCCCTGCCGACGAGTGATCCAGCGGCGAAGGCCTCTGGCCTGTGCGGCATCCGCGTCGAGGAACGAGATCGTGTCGACCTCGATGTCCGGGTCGTGCTCGACGCGGTTCGGGTTCGCGTGATGACGGCTGTGCTTGGAATCCCACCAGGAGTAGCTCAGGCCGACGAGCCCGGCGAGCACGCGGGCGAGTCTGTCGTTGGCCGGCCCCGTCTCCAGGATCGTGCGGTGCGCGGCCTCGTGGGCGAGGAACGCGACCTGAGTCGCGAGGACGCCCAGCGCGGCGGCGATCAGCAGCTGGAATCCGCTGTCGCCGAGCAGGATGAAGCCGACGACGAGCCCTGCGAAGACCGCAGCCAGCGCCGCGCCCAGCAGAAGATAGAACCACGGTGTGCGTCGCAGCAGTCCCGCCTCGCGCACGCGCTGCGAGATCTGCGTGTAGGCGCGTGCGACCGGCGGGAAGTCGCCCTTGCGCGAATAGGTCTGACGTACGGGACCGAGCTGAGAGTCGGCGACCATGGTCATGAGTTCTCCTCTGGACGCGCGAGTCTGGATGCGCGATCCGGTGGCCGGTGCGTCCGGCCGTGTCAGGAGATTAGGGGCGCGGCCTCGGCCGACGCATCACACGGGAGTATCGAGTCGTCTCCCACCCTGGTAGGGGGCTCCAGGTCAGACGGCGCCGACGTCGACGGCATCGCTCGTCGATGCGGGCTCGGCGTACGCCACCTCGCGCCAGACGTCGCCGACGCGCTCGAACGACGTGACGCTCGAAAGCGCGCACCGCCGTGTGCGCGGGTCATGCCGCAGCGGCAGTCCCGCGAAGTGCAGGTGCGTGATCCAGATGGGCGCCTGGTGGGAGACGATCACGGCGTCCCCGTCGACGGTGTCGCGCCAGACGCTGTGCAGTGCGTCTTCCATTCGGGCCGCGACCGAGACGTACGGCTCGCCCCAGCTCGGCAGCGACGGCCGTCGCAGATGCCACCAGTTGCGGGGATCGCGCAGCGAGCGGCTCATGCGCGTGCCCTCGAAGACGTTGGTGGGTTCGATCACGCGCTCATCGATCACCGGGTCAAGGCCGAAGAGCTCGGTGAACGGCTCGGCGGACTCTCTGGTGCGCTCCAGCGGAGAGCAGCGCAACGAGGTGACGGGCCGGTCGAGGCCGGCGATGTACTCCGCGGCGTCCTTCGCCATCCGCCGCCCGTCGTCGCTGAGCCGGTAATGCGGGAGTCGTCCGTAGAGCACGCGGCCCGGATTGTGCACTTCGCCGTGGCGGACCAGATGGAGACGTTCGGCGGGCATGGTCCCAGTCTAGGGAGGCCGCCTCTGATGCCCGCGAGCACCCGCCTAGAATGGTGGGATGCTTCGCACACACACGACCGGCTCCCTGCGAGCCGAGCACATCGGTCAGACCGTCACCCTCTCGGGTTGGGTCGATCGTCGTCGTGATCACGGAGGCGTCGCGTTCATCGATCTGCGCGATTCCTCAGGCATCGCACAGGTCGTCATCCGCGATGAGGAGACGGCGCACCCGCTGCGCAGCGAGTTCGTGCTGAAGGTGACCGGAACGGTGTCAGCGCGTCCTGCGGGCAACGAGAACCCGAACCTGCCCACGGGCGAGATCGAGGTCATCGCGACCGAGGTCGAGGTGCTCAACGAGTCCGCTCCCCTCCCCTTCCAGGTATCCACGGGGCTCGGTGACGCCGACACGATCGGCGAGGACGTGCGGTTCAAGCACCGTTATCTCGACCTGCGGCGCCCGTCATCGGCATCCGCTCTTCGCCTGCGCTCCGACGTGAACAAGGCGATCCGCGACGTGCTGCACGCCCGTGACTTCCTCGAGGTCGAGACCCCGACCCTGACCAAGTCGACTCCGGAGGGCGCCCGCGACTTCGTCGTGCCCGCACGCCTGCACCCCGGCAGCTGGTACGCCCTGCCGCAGAGCCCGCAGCTGTTCAAGCAGCTGCTCATGGTCGGCGGTGTCGAGAAGTACTACCAGATGGCCCGCTGCTACCGCGACGAGGACTTCCGCGCCGACCGGCAGCCGGAGTTCACGCAGCTCGACATCGAGATGAGCTTCGTCGACCAGGAAGACGTCATCGCCCTGATGGAGGAGCTCATCCCCGCGATGTGGGCGACCATCGGCGTCGAGGTGCAGACGCCGCTGCCGCGCATCACGTACGCCGACGCGATGGCGAAGTACGGCTCTGACAAGCCCGACCTGCGCTTCGGTCTCGAGCTCGTCGAGGCGACCGAGTACTTCAAGGACACGACGTTCCGCGTCTTCCAGTCCGACTACGTCGGCGCCGTGCTCATGCCCGGCGGCGCATCGCAGCCGCGCAAGCAGCTCGATGCCTGGCAGGACTGGGCGAAGCAGCGCGGCGCCCGCGGTCTCGCATACGTGCTCTTCAACGAGGACGGCTCGCTGGGCGGCCCCGTCGCCAAGAACCTCTCGGATGCCGAGAAGGCCGGCCTCGCCGATCTCGTCGGTGCCGCGGCGGGCGACTGCGTGTTCTTCGCCGCCGGATCCGCGAAGGACAGCCGAGCGCTGCTCGGCGCCGCGCGCGTCGAGATCGGACGCCGGCTCGGCCTGCTCGACCCCGACGTGTTCGCGTTCACGTGGGTGGTCGATGCGCCGATGTTCGAGCCGGCGGCGGATGCCGTGGCATCCGGTGACGTCGCCGTCGGTGCAGGCAGCTGGACCGCTGTGCACCACGCGTTCACCGGCCCGAAGCCCGAGTTCGCCGACACCTTCGACACCGACCCCGCTTCGGCGCTCGCCTACGCGTACGACATCGTGTGCAACGGGTCGGAGCTCGGTGGCGGATCGATCCGCATCCACCGCGAAGACGTGCAGAAGCGCGTGTTCGAGGTCATGGGCATCACCGATGAGGTCGCCGACGAGCAGTTCGGCTTCCTGCTCGATGCGTTCAAGTTCGGCGCCCCGCCGCACGGCGGAATCGCGCTCGGCATGGATCGCGTGCTGCAGCACCTCACCAAGACCGAGTCGATCCGCGAGGTCATCGCCTTCCCGAAGACCGGCAACGGCTTCGACCCGCTGACTGCCGCACCTGCGCCGATCACCGACGCGCAGCGCGCCGAGGCCGGCGTCGATTTCGTCCCGGAGGACGACGAGGCCTGACCCCGTTCCGGCTCGCCGAGACCCCGTCCTATTGCCGAGACCCCCGGCTGC
>NZ_JBLVOB010000007.1:156450-158763 GCF_053543555.1 Microbacterium xerophyticum
GCAGCAGGGGGGTCTCGTCAGTTTCCGGGGTCTCCGCGACGGGTCAGGTGACCTTGTTGTACTGCGCCGAGCCGAAGCCGATGATGAGGTGCCCGATGAACGGGAACAGCCAGAGCAGGAAGAACGAGAAGACTCCGCCCTTGCCGAAGTTGCGCCCCTCCTTGATCGCGACGATGATCGCGAAGACGATGTTCACGATCGGGATCAGGTAGAGCAGCGCGAACCATCCCGACATGCCCGCGATCTTCACGAGGAACACCCAGTTCACGATCGGGATCAGCGCGAGGATGCCGGGGTAGCCCGCCTTGACGAACACCTTCCACATCGTGACCGCGTAGATGACGTAGTAGATGACGGTGAGGACGACGGAGCTCGTCGAGAAGATCTGCTCGGACAGAAGATTCGAATCCATGGCTCTCACCATGGCGGTGGCGCCGAGTCGTGTCAACCGTCACGGAGGCGGCGGGCTGAGAGGATGAGAGCATGCTCGAAGCGCTGCCTCTGCCCCACCCGTTCGACTCCCGCACCGGCCCCGCAGTGCTGCGCAGGGCGACTGCGGCCGACGCGGATGCTCTGATCGCCCTGCTCGCAGACGATCCGATCAGCGCGGCGCGCGGCGACGTGGCATCCGCCGAGGATCGACCGGCGTATGAGGCGGCACTCGTCGAGGTGCTTGCAGATCCGTCGAACGACCTTCTCGTCGTCGAGCTCGAGGGCGACGTCGTCGGCACCCTCCAGCTCACCTCGATCCCTGGAATGGCGCGCCGCGGCGCACGCCGGCTGCTCGTCGAGGCCGTCAGGGTGCGCAGCGATCTTCGCTCCTCGGGGATCGGATCGGCGGTGATGCGCTGGGTGGCGGATGCCGCGGCCCCCGCCCTCGGCGCGGCGATGGTGCAGCTCACCTCGGATGCCGCCCGCACCGACGCGCACCGCTTCTACGAGCGCCTCGGGTACACGGGCTCGCACGTCGGCTTCAAATACGCGGTCTGAGTCCACCTGCCACGGATCGGACACGTTCCGTTCACCGGCGGCGCGTTCGTGCGTCACCCGCGCCCAATAGTTTCCTCTCGCAACCCCGAATCCGGCCTACCCGTGGCCGGGCACCGAGAGGACCCTCATGGCAACCATCCCCCGCCGTACGCGACTCGTCGCCGGCATCGCCCTCGCTGCGACAGCGGCTCTCGCGCTCACCTCATGCGCGGCGGACACCGCCACCGGCGACGGCGCCGGTGACGCCGGTGGCGCAGCGGATGCCGCGACCGCAGCCTCGCTTGAAGACTTCGGCTCGTTCGAAGACCTCGAGGCCGCGGCGAAGGCCGAAGGCCAGTTGAACGTCATCGCCCTCCCCCGCGACTGGGCGAACTACGGCGAGATCCTCGACCTGTTCGCCGAGTGGTACCCCGAGATCACGATCAACGAGCAGTCGCCCGACATCTCCAGCGCTGAGGAGATCACCGCGGCGGAGACCAACGAGGGCCTCGATACGGCCCCCGATGTCTTCGATCTCGGCCTCGCCGTCGCGCTCTCCAGCACAGACCAGTTCGCGCCGTACCAGGTCCAGACCTGGGACGAGATCCCCGACGCGCTCAAGGAGCCGAGCGGACTTTTCGTCGGCGACTACGGCGGGTACATGTCGATCGGCTACGACTCCTCGAAGTTCGACGAGCCCGGCTCGCTCGACGACCTGCTCGGCGCCGACTACAAGGGCGCTGTGGCGATCAACGGCGACCCGACGCAGGCAGGTGCCGCGTTCGCCGCGGTCGGCCTCGCGGCCGTGCAGTCAGACGGCACGCTCGACGACTTCCAGCCGGGGATCGACTTCTTCGGCGAGCTGCAGAAGGCCGGTAACTTCCTCAAGGTCGACGTGACCCCCGCCACGATCACCAGCGGTGAGACGCCCGTCGTCTTCGACTGGGACTACCTGAACGCCGCAGCCGGTGCCGAGAACGAGAACTGGAAGGTCGCGGTGCTCGACGGCGTCGGCTACGCCGGCTACTACAACCAGGCCATCAACAAGGATGCCCCGAACCCCGCCGCGGCGCGCCTGTGGCAGGAGTTCCTCTACAGCGACGACGTGCAGAATCTGTGGCTCAAGGGCGGCGCACGTCCGGCCCGCATGGAGGCCATGACCGAGGCCGGCACGATCGACGCCGACCTCGCTGCGGCCCTTCCCGAGGTCCCGTCCGAGACCGTCGTCCCGACCGAGGAGCAGTCGACGAACGCCGGCACGCTGCTCGGCGAGAAGTGGGCAGCGGCGGTCCAGTGACCACTGCGACTGCGGGGGCGGATGCCGCGGCATCCGCCCCCGCGATC
>NZ_JBLVOB010000007.1:158795-174168 GCF_053543555.1 Microbacterium xerophyticum
CCCCCCCCCCCGCGATCGCCGAACCGGCTCGCGCGGTCCGGCGATCCGGTAGGTCCGCGGCGTGGCTGGGGCTGGTTCCCTTCGCCGCCTACGTGCTGCTCTTCCTCGCCGTCCCGACGATCCTCGCCGTCGGCTCCGGCTTCTTCACCGACGACGGCGCGTTCACCTGGACGAATGTCACGGCCCTCGCCGACCCCGTCGTGCTGAACACCTTCGCGAACTCGGCGGGTCTCTCTTTGCTGACGGCCATCGTCGGCGCGGTCGCCGGCGCACTGGTCTGCTATGCCCTGCTCGGCATGAACCCGCAGGGGGCGGTGCGCTCGAGCGTGGATGCCGCCGCCGGTGTGCTCGCCCAATTCGGCGGCGTGATGCTGGCCTTCGCGTTCATCGCCACGGTCGGTGCGCAGGGCGTCATGACGCTGCTGCTGCAGGACGTGTTCGGGATGAACATCTACGAGGACGGCATGTGGCTCTACGAGGTGCCGGGCCTCATCATGCCGTACATCTACTTCCAGGTGCCGCTCATGGTGATCACGTTCATGCCGGCCCTCGCGGCGCTCAAGCCGCAGTGGACAGAGGCCAACCTCACGCTCGGCGGCACCCGCGCGAGCTTCTGGCTGCGCATCGGCATCCCCGTGCTCGCGCCGTCGTTCCTCGCGAGCCTGCTGCTGCTGTTCGCGAACGCGTTCTCGTCGTACGCGACGGCCGCTGCTCTCGCCAGCCAGGGTTCGCAGATCGTTCCGCTGCAGATCCGTGCCGCCCTCACCAGCGAGACCGTGCTCGGCCGCGAGAACCTCGCCGGCGCGCTGGCGCTGGGCATGATCGTCGTGGTCGGCATCGTGATGGCGCTGTACTCGCTGGTGCAGCGCCGGGCAGCGAGGTGGCAGTCATGAACCGGCTCGGACCTTCGCCAGTGACCCGCTGGATCATCGGGGTGCTCGTGGGCGCGTTCTTCGTGATCCCGCTCGTCTCGACGCTGCTCTACACGCTGCGCGGCAACGACGGCGGACTGTCGTTCGAGCGCTGGGCCGCGCTGTTCGATCCGGCGGCATCCGCGGCGATCAAGCCCATCTGGACGGGCCTGGGCAACTCGCTCGTCCTCGCTCTCATCACGGTGCTGATCGTGCTGCTTCTGCTCGCACCGACCATGATCCTGGTGAACCTGCGGTTCCCGAAGCTGAAGCCGATCTTCGAGTTCGCGGTGCTGCTGCCGATCTCGATCCCTGCGATCGTGCTCGTCGTCGGGCTCGCGCCGATCTACCTGCAGATCGGGCGCACACTGGGAACCGGCACCTGGACGCTGGCCTTCGCCTACGGCATCACCGTGCTGCCGTTCGCGTTCCGCTCCATCCAGGCGTCCATCGACGCCGCCGACCTTCGCACGCTGTCCGAGGCGGCACGATCTCTCGGCGCGAGCTGGCCGGTCGTGGTCGTGAAGGTGCTCGCTCCGAACATCCGTCAGGGGCTGCTCGCCGCGTCCCTCATCTCCATCGCGGTCGTGCTCGGCGAATTCACGATCGCGTCGCTGCTCAACCGCCAGGTGTTCCAGACCGCGATGGTCGTCGTGGGGAAGCAGGACGCCTACGCGCCGGCGATCTTCACTCTGCTCGCACTGCTGTTCTGCTTCGTCCTGCTGCTCATCATCGGCCGCGCCGCCCGCGGCGACCGAAAGGCCCGCTCATGACCGCTCTTCCCGCCACCGCCGACAACCTGCTGCTCGCGGAGGCGGGTGAGGGCACGCGCGTGCAGTTCCAGGGCATCGAGAAGAGCTACGGCGCGAACCGGGTGCTGCACGGTGTCGATCTCGACATCGCACCCGGCGAGTTCGTCTCGCTGCTCGGGCCCTCCGGATGCGGCAAGACCACCGCGCTGCGCGTGCTCGCCGGGCTGGAGAGCGCAGACGCCGGCGCCGTGCTGCTCGGCGGGCAGGACGTCTCTCGCATCCCCACGAACAAGCGCGACATCGGCATGGTCTTCCAGTCGTACTCGCTGTTCCCGCATCTGCGCGTCGAGGACAACACCGCGTTCGGGCTGCGACGACGTGGCGTCGGCAAGGCTGCGGCGGCGCGGCGCGCACTCGACGCGTTGGCGCTCGTCGGGCTCGAGGGGTTCGCCGACCGCTATCCGCACCAGCTCTCCGGCGGTCAGCAGCAGCGCGTCGCGCTCGCGCGCGCACTGGTCACCGAGCCGCGCGTGCTGCTGCTCGACGAGCCGCTGTCGGCGCTCGATGCCAAGGTGCGCGCGCAGCTGCGCGACGAGATCCGCCGCATCCAGCTGCGCCTCGGCATCACGACGGTGTTCGTGACCCACGACCAGGAGGAGGCGCTGGCAGTGTCGGATCGGATCGCCGTGATGGATGCCGGCCGCATCGACCAGATCGACACCCCTGAGGGGCTCTACCTGCGACCCGCGACCGCGCACGTGGCCGCGTTCGTCGGACTCTCCAGCGTCGTGTCCGGCGTCGCCGCGGGTGATCGCGTGACGGTCTGGGGTCGCGAGCTGCCCACCAACACTCCGGCCCAGGGCCGGGTCGAGGTGCTCCTCCGGCCGGAGAACCTTCGGTTCGCCGGCGAGACGGATGCCGCTGTCAGCGGTGTCGTGGAGGAGAGCACGTTCCTCGGCAGCATGCGCCGGACGCTCGTGAAGACGGATGCCGGCGAACTGGTGCACGTGCAGCACGATGCCCACCAGCATCCGGCGTTCGGTGACCGCGTGCACCTGGCGGTCGACCCCGTCGCCGTCGCGGTGCGCGCGACAAGCTGACGGGAACCGCTAGAGAACGCGGGCGAGGAAGTCCTGCGTGCGCGGATGCTGCGGGTTCGCGAGCACCTCGCGCGGGTCTCCCTCTTCGACGATCACTCCGCCGTCCATGAAGATCAGGCGGGACCCGACCTCGCGTGCGAAGCCCATCTCGTGCGTCACGACGAGCATCGTCATGCCCTCGTCGGCCAGCGTGCGCATCACCTGCAGCACTTCGCCGACCAGCTCGGGGTCGAGTGCGGAGGTCGGCTCGTCGAAGAGCATCATGTCGGGGTTCATGCACAGCGCCCTCGCGATAGCGACGCGCTGCTGCTGACCGCCCGACAGGTGCCCCGGGTAGGCATCTGCCTTCTCGCTGAGTCCCACTCTGCCGAGCATCTCGCGCGCGACCCGCTCCGCCTCGACCTTCGAGCGCTTCTTCACGCGCTGCTGCGCGATCATCAGATTGCCCATGACGTCGAGGTGCGGGAACAGGTTGAAGCTCTGGAACACCATGCCGATGCGGGTGCGCACCCGATCGATGTCGATGTCGGGATCGGTGATGTCGATCCCCTCGACCAGCACCTTCCCGCCCGTGGGCTCTTCGAGCAGGTTCACCGAGCGCAACAGGGTCGATTTCCCTGACCCCGACGGCCCGATCACGCACACGACCTCGCCCGCCGCGACGGTCAGGTCGATGCCCTTGAGCACCTCGTTGTCGCCGAAGCTCTTGACGAGCCCCTGGATGTCGATCGCCGGAGCGTGGACATCGATCAGATCGGTGGTCATCGCTGCCTCGCCATCCGTCGTTCCAGCCACGCGCTGAAGCGCGTGAGCGGGATCGTCACGATCAGGTACAGGATCGCCGCCATGATCAGCGGAGTTCCGTTCGCATTCTGGGTGCTCGCGTCGCGGGCGAAGTTGGTGAGCTCCTTCGACCAGATGAAGGTGCCGGCCACGAACAGCAGCGAGGTGTCCTTCAGCAGCAGCACGAACTCGTTCGTCAGCGGCGGGATGATGATGCGGAAACCCTGCGGCACAACGATCCAGAAAGTCGTCTTCATCGGAGACATGCCCAGTGAACGGGCAGCTTCCGTCTGCCCCTTCGGCACGGCCTGGATTCCGGCACGGATCGTCTCGGCCATGTACGCGGAGGCGACCAGGATGAGACCGATCAGCCCGAGAACCACCGGACCGCCGAGCTTGGTTCCGGGCACGCCCAACCCGATCGGCAGGATGAACGCGATGGCGAAGATCGTGAGAATCGCGGGGAGCCCGCGGAACAGTTCGATCCACGCCGTGGCGATCCACCGGAACGGCCCGATGCTCGACAGCTTGAGCAATGCCAGCACGATACCGAGCAGCAGGCCCCCGACGAAGGCCACCGCCGTGAACCACAGCGTGTTCACGAGCGCGGTCGTGATGATGCCCGGGAGCATCTTCGCCGCGATCTCCGGATTGAAGTACAGCGTCGCGATCCGGGCCCAGTCGGTGCTGACGGCCAGCCAGACGACGACGGCGATCAGCACCGCATAGACGATGTATCGGTAGAGCTTGCTCTTGGTCGTGCGCCTCAACGCCATCGTCAAGGACCCCTGTCCTGCTCGCCCTGCCGACTACTCTGCGGTGAAGTAGTTGTCGTAGATCGTCTGGTAGTCGCCGCTGTCGCGAAGCTCCTGCAGCGCACCGTTGATCGCCTCGCGCAGTTCTTCCTTCTCGCCCTTGGCGAAGGCGAATCCGTACTGCTCGTCGGTGTTGTACTCCTCGACGATCTTGTACGCGGAGTCGGCCTTCTCGTGCTCGAGGTTCACCGGCTGGTCCTGGAGGATCGCGTCGATCTGCCCTGCCTGCATCGCGGGCCACAGCTCGCCGTCGGAGGGGTACTGCACGAGCTCGGCTCCCTCGGCGTTCTCCGAGGCATAGGTCTCACCGGTGGTGCCCTGCTGCACGCCCACGTTGCGGCCTGAGAGGTCGTCGATCGACTCGATACCGGAGTCGGTGCGCACCAGGAGCGACTGCAGCGAGTCGTAGTACGGGTCAGAGAAGTCGAGGTTCGCCTCGCGCTCTTCCGTGATGGTCATCGCGGAGGCACCGATGTCGCAGGTTCCTGCCGCGAGCGTCGTGCCCGACTGCAGCGCGTCGAAGCCGACGTCCTGAACGGACAGCTTGAGGTCGAGGTTCTTCGCGATCGCGTCGAGCAGGTCGATGTCGAATCCGGTGTAACCGGTGCCGTTGTCGCCGCCCTCGAACTCGAAAGGCGCGTAAGGGATGTCGGAGCAGACCGTCAGCGTTCCGGCTTCGGTGAGACCGTAGTCGTCACCCGCAGGCGTCTCGCCGCCGCCCGCGTCGCCTCCACCGGTGGCGCAGCCTGACAGAGCGAGTGCGGCGGTCGCGGCGAGCGCGATACCGAGGGTGAGATTACGACGACGGGGCATGACCGCTCCAGGGAGACTGGGGCGAACACGCCCACGAACAGGTATGCACATCATCTTGACACGGGGGCGTCCGCAAGTACGGGCTCGGGAGATTACGTTTGCGTTTCACTCCGCAGATGCGTCGCCCGAGCTCGAACCGTCAGACCTCGAAATCGACCGCGACCCGGGAGGAGACGACGGATCGGACGAAGGCGACGACCTCTTCATGGGCAGGATGCACCTGATACTGCTCCAGCGCCTCGACCGAGTCGAAATCAGCGATGAGTGTCACGTCCCAGTTCGCGTCTGGATACACCGAGTTGGCGCCCGCCGAGATCGAGCGCAGCTGCGGCACGACGCCGTCCAGCGCGTTGAGGCGACGAGCGACCTCGGCGGCCTGCTCCGCGCGTTCGACGGCGTCCTCGCTCGCGAGCTTCCAGGTGACGACATGCCTGAGCATCAGATCTCCTCCAGTTTCCGGCGCAGCCGATCAGCGGAGACCCGCCAGTGCGCGTGCAGTTCGTCGTCGATGAGCACGACGGGGATCTTCTCCCACCACAGTTCATACAGGGCGGGGTCGTCCTCGATCGAGCGCTCGACGATCTCGATGCGGTCGCCGATCTCATCCGGCAGTTCGGCGACGACCGTCTCCACGATCTCGAGCGCCGTCGGGCAGAGATGACACCCTGCCCTGCCGATGACGGTGACCGTCGTCACGCCGACGGAACCTCGACCGGATGCCCGGTTGCGATCCACTCGCCGGTGCCGCCCTCGACGTTCGTGGCGTCGTGGCCCTGCGCTTCGAGCGCCTGCACGACTCGTGCCGAGCGGCCCCCGGCCTGGCAGATGACGTCGAACGACCCGGAGGGAAGCTCATCCAGGCGACCGCCCAGTTCGGACATCGGGATGTTCACGGCACCGGGCACGTGCCCGGCCGCGAACTCGTCCTTCTCGCGCACGTCGATGAGCGGCGTGCTCTCGCGGGAGGCGAGTTCGGCGATGGTGATCGACTTCATGGATTCTCCCTGGGACTCGAGGCCTGATCCGGAGGTGCCGAGGGCACAGACACAAAGCGCCCGTCCGAAGACAGGCGCTCGTGTCTAGGCCGCTTACTTCTTGTTGCGGCGCTGGTGGCGAGTCTTGCGAAGCAGCTTACGATGCTTCTTCTTCGCCATGCGCTTGCGGCGCTTCTTGATGACAGAACCCACGGAAACCTCACTACGTCAGTGGCTGGGCGTCGCACGAAGTCGGACGCCCGGGTACGGGCACGGAAAAAATGCCTCGGGTCAGTCTAGCAAACCAGCAGGCACTCGCCGGTCACCGAGGCGGACGGGGTCAGCCGACGTCGGCGATGGGCCGCTGCAAAGCGTCGCTCACCGCCGACTCCGGCACGCGGTAACTGCGACCGAACCGGATCGCGGGCAGCTCGCCGGAGTGCACGAGGCGATAGACGGTCATCTTCGACACGCGCATGATCTCGGCGACTTCGGCAACCGTAAGGAACCGGACGTCTGGAACTTCGGGCATCCCCTGTACCCCTTTCTGCTGAAGCACACTCTATGGCGAACGTGCGACGCATGTAAACCCGTGTGGCCGATGTGACCTGTGGGATTCCTGTGCATCGTCAGTGCGCGCAGGCACCGCTCAGTCGCGCCGTCGCGCCTTGGCGACGCGATCATGGGCATCGCGCAGCACGATCCGCTCGATCTTCCGCGCGTCGCGGAGCGCCTTCTCCGCGGTACGGACTTCCTTGCGTGCTTCCCTGAGCTTCTTGTCTCCGGCGACCTCGGCGGACTCGACGCCGATCCATTCGGCATCCGGCGCGTGCGCTCCGCCGCGATCCAACCCGGCGAGGTACGCCTCGACGCCGTCGAAGATGCGCTCCATGGCGAATCGGAACGGATCGTCTTCGGCAGTGAAGACTCCCGCATCGATCGCTCGGCGAAGCGCAGGGTACTCCTCCGCCGTGATCACCCGGTCGAACAGCGCAGCCTCCTGCGCCGAGACCTCCGCCGCAGACAGTCCGCTCGTACGCGACTGCTCGGTGTAGCCGGCCGACACGATCCCGTACCAGCGGGCCTCCCCCGTGACCGACAGTGCGACCGCGAGCCGTTCGGCGTCTGTGAGCGGCGTTTCGCCCAGCGCGTCGAGACCGGCATCGATCCACGCAGAGCTGTTGGGCGTGATCGGCGATCCGGTGATCGGCAGCGACAGCATCCACGGATGGCTGAGATAGACGACCACCTGCGCCTCGAACAGGGTGCGGAGCTTCGCCCGCCATCCGTCCTGAGCGCGATACTCCTCCGGGGGCAGGCCCGTCGCCTGCTCCTGCATGAGCAGCAGCAGATCGTCCTTCGCCGTGACGTACCGGTACAGCGACATCGGCGTGAAGCCGAGCCTGGCCGCCACCGCCGCCATGGACACGGCACCGATGCCCTCGGCATCGGCCAACTCCACCGCCGCGTCGACGATCTTCTCGACGCTCATCTCGCGCTTGGGGCCTCGCTGCGGATTCGCCGCCACGCCCCAGGCGAGTGCAATCCCTCGCGGCAGCTCCGGTGGCTCGACGTCACTCATGTCGCCATCCTACTTCTGTTTATTGAATAAACAGTGTGTTATGGTCATACGCAGTTGTATGCGACATACACAGTTTGCCCCCTACACAGAAAGGATCATTGATGACGACAAGACCAGCCATCGAAGTGCGCGGCCTGGAGAAGAGGTTCGGGAAGCAGCTCGTACTCGACTCGCTCGACATCACCGTCGCACCCGGAGAGGTGTTCGCCCTCCTCGGCCCGAACGGCGCCGGAAAGACCACGATCATCAACATCCTCACCACGCTCGTGCACGCCGACGCCGGCACCGTCACCGTGAGCGGCTTCGACGTCGCGACCGAGGCGGTCCAGGTGCAGCGCAGGATCAGCCTCACCGGCCAGTCCGCCGCGGTGGACGACGCCCTCAACGCGACCGAGAACGTCGTGATGTTCGCCCGCCTGGCCGGTCTCGGCCGCGCCGCAGCCCGCCGCCGCGCCGCCGAGCTCATCGCGCAGTTCGGACTGACGGATGCCGCGTCCCGCCTGGTCCGCACCTTCTCCGGCGGGATGCGACGCCGTCTCGACCTGGCTCTGAGCTTCGTCGTGACCCCGGAAGTGCTCTTCCTCGACGAGCCGACGACCGGTCTCGACACCCGCAGTCGTCGAGACCTCTGGGACATGATCCGCACGCTCGCGAACGCGGGCACGACCGTGTTCCTCACGACGCAGTACCTCGAAGAGGCCGACCAGCTGGCCGATCGCATCGCCGTGCTGCACGACGGCCGCATCACCGCTCTCGGAACGGCCGCCGAGCTGAAGGCGCGCGTGGGCGGCGACACCGTGGAGCTCCACGACGAGAACGGCGAACTGCTGAGGCAGGTCGCGACCGACGGCACCGTCAGCGATCTGAGAAGAGCGCTCGACCTGCTCGACGAGCAGGGCGCCGCCGGCATCGTCTCCCTGCGACGTCCGACGCTCGACGACGTCTTCCTCGCCCTCACCTCATCCGACGCACGATCCTTGAAGGAGAACGCATGACCACCGCACTCGCCGCAGCCGCGGCATCCGCTCCTCCGTCCGCCCGACCGCGCCTGCGCGGCATCCAGGCCGAAGCCGTGTTCGTCGGCCGGAGTCTTCGGCACTCGCTGCGCGACGGCGAATCGCTGCTCATGGCCGTGCTGCTTCCGGTGATGCTCATGCTGATGTTCACCTGGGTGTTCGGCGGCGCCATCGATCCCAGCGGCGCATACGTCGACTATGTCGTCCCCGGCATCATCCTCACCTGTGCGGGTTTCGGTGCCTCGTCGACCGCGGTGTACGTCGCCAATGACATGCGCACCGGGATCATCGACAGGTTCCGCACCATGCCCCTGCGCGCCGGGGCGGTCCTCACCGGACATGTCGTGGCCAGCCTGCTGCGCAACCTCGTCGCCACCGCGATCGTCATCGGTGTCGGCGTGCTGGTCGGGTTCCGTCCCACCGCGAACTTCGCGGAATGGATCGGGCTGGCGGCGCTGATCGCGCTGTACATCCTTGCGATCACGTATCTGTTCGCCGCGATCGGGCTCGCGGCCGGTTCGCCCGAAGGTGCCAACGGCTACGGATTCATCCTGCTGTTCCTGCCGTACCTCTCCAGCGCGTTCGTGCCGATCACCAGCATGCCCGACTGGCTCCAGCCGGTCGCCTCCGGACTCCCGATCACGCCCATCGTCGAGACCATCCGCGGCCTGCTGATGAACGCTCCGCTGGAGGCCGAACCATGGTGGGCCGTCGGGTGGTGCCTCGTCATCCTCGCGGTCGCGACAGCCTGGGGAGCATGGCTGTTCCGCAGGAAGGCCGGACGCCGATGACGCCTCGCCTGCCCGGCATCACCCGGAACGTGCTCAGGCGCCTCGCCGTTTGAACGCGGTGGTCACGACGTGCTTGGCGGATGCCGCGGCGCGGCCGAACACCTCGGCCGCGTGCGCGGCGCCGTCGGGCAGCGGAACGAACGACACGTCGACGCCGGGGGCGTCGTCGCCGAACGCGTCCACCAGGAACGGCACGAGCCAGTCGTCGACGACCTCGAGCGGCTCGACCTCGATGCTGTACAGCCGGCGCTGGCCGTCTTCGCGAACGCTGACCAGTTCGGCCTCGCGCAGCACCTTCAGATGCTTCGAGACCGTGGGCTGGCTGATGCCGAGCTCGCTGACGATCTGCGAGACGCTGGTCCCGGCATCCCCGTCTGCCGCCCGTCGCAGGAGGAGCTGGAGGATGTCTCGCCTCGTGCCGTCTGCGATCACGTCGAAGATGTCGGTCATGAGATCAGGGTAGTCGTCCCACGCGCGGAGTACCATGACGAAGGCTCGTCGGAATGTCTCCGGCGGACGAACACGGAATGCTCCCAGGGAGGGCGGCGATGTCGAGTATCGGGTCATCGACATCCCCGCGCACGCGCGCACGCGATTTCTGGCGATTCGCGCGCCACATCATCACGTCGTCGCCGTCCCGCTTCGCGATCCTCATCTTCGCGGCCTTGATCCTGTTGTTCACCGCACTGCTCGCACTGCCGATCGCGTCGGCGAGCGGCACCAGGACGCCGATCAGCGACGCGCTCTTCACCGCAGTGTCGACGATCTGCGTCACGGGCCTCGCGACAGTGGACATGGCCGCGCATTGGTCGCCGTTCGGGCACGTGGTCATCTTCCTCGGCGTGAACATCGGCGGCATGGGCGTGCTCACGCTCGCCTCCGTGCTCGGACTGGTCATCTCGAAGAAGCTCGGGCTGCGCGCCAAGCTGCTCGCCGCGGGAGACAGCAACCCGTTGCGCGCGCACGGCGGCGTGGTCAACGAAGGCCAGACCGTGCGCCTCGGCGAGGTCGGGCAGCTGCTGAAGACGGTCGCTCTCTCGCTGCTGCTCATCGAGCTCGTCGTCGCGCTGCTGCTCTACCCCGGGCTCGTGATGGCAGGCATCCCTCCGCTCGCCGCCCTGTGGGAGGCGCCGTACTACGCTGCCATGTCCTTCACGAACACCGGATTCGCCCCGAACGCCAGCGGTGTCGCGGAGTTCGCCGACGACTACTTCGTGCTGACAGTCCTCATGATCAGCGTCTTCCTCGGCAGCATCGGCTTCCCGGTGATCTACACACTGGCCAAGCATCACTGGCACGTGAAGCGCTGGTCGCTGCACAGCAAGCTCACGCTCATCACCACCGCGATCCTGTTCGTCCTCGGCGCCGCCGTCTTCCTCATCCTCGAGTACAACAACCCGCGCACGTTCGGCTCGATGGATGCCGGCGACACGACGTTCCAGGCGTTCTTCCTCTCCGCCATGACACGCTCCGGCGGGTTCAGCGTCATCGAGATCTCGGATCTCAACGGCTCCTCCATGCTCGCCGCGTCCATGCTGATGTTCGTCGGCGGCGGATCGGCGTCCACGGCAGGAGGCATCAAGGTCACCACTCTCGCCGTGCTCGCGATCGCCGTGTGGTCGGAGGCACGCGGTCGCCAGTCCGTCGAGGCGTTCGGTCGCCGGATCCCCAGCGACGTGCAGCGCGTCGCGCTGTCCGTCGTCGCGTGGGGCGCGACGATCGTCGCGCTGTCGACCATCGTCATCGCTCAGATCACGAAGGCGCCCATCAGCGATGTGCTCTTCGACGTCATATCGGCGTTCGGCACCGTCGGACTCTCGTCCGGTCTCACCGCCGAGCTGCCGGACTCCGCGGTGTACGTGATGGCCGCCACCATCTTCATGGGACGAATTGGTACAGTGACTCTCGCCGCGGCGGTCGCCGCGACATCGCGTTCGCAGCTCTACTCGCTGCCCGTGGAAAGGCCGATCGTTGGTTGAAGTCCTCCGGGGCGACGCCCCCGTACTCGTGATCGGGCTCGGCCGATTCGGCGCCGCGTGCGCCGGCGAGCTCGACCGTCTCGATCGCGAAGTGCTCGCGATGGACGAGAACCTCGAGCTCGTGCAGAAGTGGTCGGATCGCGTCACGCACACGGTGCAGGGCGACGCCCGCAACATCGATGCGCTCAAGCAGATCGGCGCGCAGGACTTCCAGGTCGCCGTCGTCGCGGTCGGTTCGCTCATCGAAGCATCCGTGCTGATCACCGCGAACCTCGTCGACCTCAAGGTGCCGCAGATCTGGGCGAAGGCCGTCTCCCAGTCGCACGGCAAGATCCTCGCCCGCGTCGGCGCGAACCACGTCATCTACCCCGAGCGCGAAGCCGGCGAGCGCGTCGCTCACCTCGTGAGCGGCCGGATGCTGGACTTCATCCGCTTCGATGACGACTTCGTGCTGGCCAAGATGTACCCGCCGAAGTTCATCCGAGGCGTCGGCCTGAACGAGTCCGGCGTGCGCTCGAAGTACAAGGTCACTGTCGTCGGCGTCAAGAGTCCCGGCAAGCCGTTCCGCTACGCGGAGGCGAACACGGTCGTCACCAACCACGACCTCATCATCGTGTCCGGCACCAACAGCGACATCGAGCGGTTCGCCAGCCTCGACCGCTGAGCGCGAACCGCGGCAGCACCGCGCCGATCCGATCGCGCGGGATTCGTCTGCGGTGCCACCTGCCTAGAATTGCCGGATGGACGACACCTCGAGCCCGGCTTCACGTGGCGAGCGTCCACCCACGATCAAGGATGTCGCCGCTCGTGCAGAGGTGTCGTGGCGCACGGTGTCGAATGTGATCCACGGTCACAAGTATCTGCGCCCTGAGACGAAGGCGAAGGTCGAAGCGGCCATCGCCGAGCTCGGCTATCGCCCGCAGGCGGCCGCGCGGCAGCTTCGAAGCGGACGCAGCAACCTCCTGACCCTTGCGATCCCGTCGCTCGCGCACCCCTACTTCGCCAACCTCGCCCATGCCGTCGTCGCGGCGGCACGTCGTGAGGGATACGACGTGATGGTCGATGAGACCCTCGGCCAGTCGGACCGCGAACGTCGCGTGGCCCGCGGGTACGGCAGCATCCGCACGGACGGGATCATCTTCAGCCCGCTGTCCCTCCCCATCGACGAGCTCCTGGATGAACGCGATTCGACGCCGCTGGTGCTTCTCGGCGAGCACACGCTGCACGATGCGGTCGACAATGTCGTCGTCGACAACGTCGGCTCGAGTCGCGAGGCCACGGAGCACCTGCTGTCGCTCGGGCGCAGGCGCATCGGCTTCGTGGGCTACTTCCCGCAGGACACGCTCGGGACCGGTGATCTGCGCTTCGCCGGCTATCGACTCGCGCTCGAATCCGCTGGCCTGGATGTGGACCAGGACCTCGTCATCGATGCAGGCCGGGACCGCGCCCCCTCCGCACCGATCGAGGCCGAGGGCGACTATTGGCGACAGGAGGGTCACGTCGTCGGAGAGTCCCTGATCGGGCGCATCGCGGACTTCGATGCGATCGTGTGCGCGACGGATCTTCTGGCGATCGGCATCCTCTACGCATTCCGCCAGCACGGCATCCGCGTGCCGGAGGACGTGGCGATAGTCGGCTGGGACGACATCCCCGAATCCGCGTTCTCCATGCCCACCCTCACCACGGTCTCCCCCAATCTCGAAGCCATCGCAGAACTGGGCGTTCGGGCACTTCTGCGCAGGATCGGCGATCCTTCCGCGGCCCCCGTCGGAGACGTCGCGGGGCATCGCCTGATCGTGCGCGAATCCACCGCGGGAATCGTCGGCGCCGGCGTGTGACCGCCGCTCAGCGGTGAACGCCGAGCAGCTCCGCACATTCGTGCAACGTGGAAACATGGGGCAGGAGAGGCCGTCTGCACGCTGGGAGCGCTCGCACTGCACATTTTCCCAGCGCCAAGGAGAGATATTTGTTTCCACGTTGCAATACGCCTGGATATCTGGTTTATTCAGATTGTCGAACGCCTGACGCCACCGCACCCCGATCGCGAACGCCAGTGGACGACACGCTTCGCCGACGACGCCTTCCCGACGAAGCCGACGCTCTATTCAATGACGAGGAGACGACTCAGATGTCCCACCGCAGTGCCCTACGCCCCCACCGCAAGGCCGTGATCGCGATAGCGACGGTCAGCGCCTTCGCGATCACGCTCACCGCCTGCAGCGGAGGAAGCGCATCCGATGCCCCCGTCGACGGCGGAGGACTCGGCACCGCCGATGAACACGTCGAGATCACGATGATGTCCAACGACGCGTTCGCCGAGACATGGCAGAAGCAGCTCGTACCGGAGTTCAACAAGGCATACCCGTACATCGATGTGACCATCGACTCGACCCCGTACGACAGCCTGCTGGCCAAGGGAATGCTCGACGGCACGAGCCCCAGCCCGGACTACGACCTCATCACGCTCGACGATCCCTGGACCCCTCAGCTCGCCGAAGCCGGTGTCCTGCTCGATCTGAAGTCGGACGCCGCGCAGTGGACGGAGGACGACTACGACTGGGAAGACTTCAACGCCGCGCCGCTCGCCTCCAGCGAATGGAACGGCGGCCAGTACGGCGTGCCGCTTCGCTCGAATCTTCTCGTCATGCTCTACAACAAGGATCTCTACGCGAAGGCCGGCCTGCCCGAGCCCACGCCCGAGCTCACGTGGGACCAGTACATGCAGCAGGCGCCCGAGCTCGTGCAGGACACCGACGGCGACGGCACTGTGGATTCATGGGCCGTCGGTCTCACCTGGGTGCGCGGCGTGCTCTCCCCGCCTTTCTGGCAGACGGTGTTCAACTCGAACGGCGGCGCGCTCTTCGACGAGGACATGAAGCCGGCGTTCGACACCGAGGAGGGCGCGGCCGCTCTGCAGACGCAGATCGACCTGCTCGAGTACGCACCCCCTGGTGCGTCGACATACAACTACAACGAGCCGCTCGATGCTTTCCGCCAGGGCAAGATCGCCACCCTCTTCACCTGGGGCAGCGCCTACCGGAGCGCCGCCGTCGACTCCACCGTGACGACACTGACGCCCGACCAGGTCGGCATCCAGACGATGCCGGCGGGATCCGAGGGCGCGAGCGCGCATCGAGGTGTCTGGAGCGGTTCGGTGTTCAAGAACGGCGACAACCCCGAGGCTGCATGGGCGTTGCTGCAGTGGATGAGCTCGAAGGAGGGCGAACTGTGGTCGTCCGCGAACCTGGGATCATTCCCCGCGCGCAAGTCGACGCTGGCCTCGGAGCCCGCCGAGCCGTGGCTCGCCCCGGTCTACACCGCGATCCAGAGCGGTTTCGACGTCGCCGCCGAGGGCGAGATGTGGCGCCCGCGCTCCCCCGACTCGAATGCGGTCCAGGAGATCCTCGCCAATGAGACGAGCGCAGCCGTGCAGGGCGATCGCACCGCCGAGGAGGCGCTCGAGAGAGCGGCCTCCGAGATCGAGGAACTGCTGGAGAAATAGGTCATGTCGGTCGAATCGTTGACGCCGAACCGGTCGCGCACGAGGCGCGGCGCGGTCGTGAAGGATGTGATCAGCCGGTGGACGTTCATGGTCCCCGCGATCGTCCTCCTGGTGGCCGTGCTGGCCTACCCGCTGTTCTACACCCTCCAGATCAGCTTCTCCGACTTCGACCTCGCCACCTTCGCTCCATCGGAATGGGCGGGCACTGGCAACTACGAGGCCGCGCTCAGCGACGACAACTTCCTCAACTCGCTCGTCGTCACCGGCATCTACCTGGTGCTCGCCCTCCCCCTCCAGATCGTGCTCGGCTTCGGGATCGCGTTCCTGCTGAACGCCGAGTGGAGAGGGGGCGGCG
>NZ_JBLVOB010000007.1:174210-213493 GCF_053543555.1 Microbacterium xerophyticum
GGGCGGGGCGGCGCCCGCGCCCTCTTCCTCATCCCGATGGTCGTCGCCCCCGTGGTCTCGGGCGGGATCTGGAAGATCATGCTCGATCCTCTCTGGGGAGTCGTGACGTGGTTCCTCGGACTCTTCGGAGTCCAGCCCATCGACTGGTTCGGCGACGCCGGCATGGCGATGATCAGCATCGTCATCATCGACACGTGGCGTTCGGTGCCGTTCGTGGTGCTGATCGCCGCAGCCGCCATGCTCGCCCTGCCGAAGGACGTGTTCGAAGCGGCCTCCGTCGACGGCGCGAACTGGTGGCAGACGCTGAGGTCGATCAGCCTGCCCATGCTCGCGCCCATCATCGCGGCGACCTTCGTCGTGCGGTGGTTGGGTGCCGTGAAGATGTTCGACGTGGTCGTCGCCACGACCAACGGCGGGCCGGGTCAGGCCACGAACGTCGTCAATCTCTACATCTACCGCCAGGCCTTCCAGCTGCTCGAGTTCAGCACCTCTTCGGCCATGGCGATCATCGTGCTCGTCATCACCATGGTGCTCACCTTCGTGTTCCTGTGGGGCAGTAAGAAATTGGAGGACCGGCTGTGACCGCTCTGAACCCACCCGCGACCTCGCACCGGCGCCGCACCGCCACAGCGCATCGCACGCGCGTCTGGTCCGGCGTGATCGTGTGCCTCCTGTTCCTGCTGCCGCTCGTCTGGATGCTGCTGACCTCGTTCAAGCAGCAGCGCGACATCTTCTCCTCGCCACCGAGCTTCATCTTCGAGCCGACCATCGCGCAGTACGTCGACGTGCTCACCCGCGGTGGTTTCGCAGGGCAGATGCTCAACACCGTGATCGTCGCGGTCGGCGCGTCGGTGCTGTCGCTGATCGCCGGGGCGATGGCCGGCTACGCGCTCTCCCGTCTCCGCATCCGCGGCGCCGGCGTCATCGGCGCACTGATCCTCGCCTCGCGCGGAGTGCCGCCGATCGCCCTCGCCGTGCCGATGTTCCTCGTCGCGCGATCGCTGGGCATCACCGATACGCACATCACCCTGATCATCGCGTACTGCTCGTTCATCGTCCCCTACGTGATGTGGCTGATGCGCGGCTTCTTCCTCGCCCTGCCGAAAGAGCTCGAAGAGTCGGCGATGCTCGACGGATGCTCGCGGATGGGGGCGTTCTTCCGCATCATCCTCCCGATCTCGCTCCCTGGCCTGCTGTCGACCTTCATCTTCAGCATCATCCTCGCGTGGGAGGAGCTCCTGTTCGCGCTGGTGCTGACGAACCGCAACGCGACCACGTTCCCCGTGGCGATCGCAGGGATGGCGGGCGACACCGAGAACGGCGCCAACTGGGGCGCTCTCGCCGCGGCGGGGATGATCACCGTCATCCCCGTCGTGATCCTCGCGCTGCTCGTACAGAAATGGTTGATCCGCGGCCTCGCAGAGGGCGCGACGAAGGGATGACATCAGTGAGACTTCCATTGCGGCCGGTGCTGCGCGGCGGAGAGAGCATCATCGAACGCGAGATCACCGAACCGGTGGATCTGTGTCTGCCGTCCGGTCGGCTGAACCCGGAGGCAGTGGGCTGGACCCGCTCGCCGCTCCACCGCACCAACCTGCGCGGATGGGGCAGGAACAAGCGCTTCGAGTACTGGGCCGTCACCACGCCGACTGCGATCATCACCCTCAACATCTCCCACCACGACTATCGGGCGAACGTCTCGGTCTCGTACTGGGACAGGGAGGGCACGTCGGAGATCCGTCAAGGTGGGAACACGTGGCTGCCTGGACACGCCGGCATGCGCGACCCTGGCAACAGTCTCCCGATGCAGGCGCGTCGCCGGGACGTCGTCGTCAGGCTCACCCCGCAGGGGCGCGGCACGCATCTGCACGCCGAGTCACCGCGGATCTCGGTGGATCTCACGGTGCACGCGGAGCCCGATCATGAGTCCATGGGCGTGCTGGTCCCGTGGAACGACCGCCTGTTCCAGTACACGAAGAAGGACAACGACCTCACCGCCGAAGGAACCGTGATCGTCGACGGCGTCGAGCACCGGGTGGAACGCCGCTCGTCCGCGGCAGTGCACGATCGGGGACGCGGACGCTGGCCGTATCGAACGTTCTGGAACTGGGGGTCGGGCCGAGGCGAGGACGATCAGGGGCGCACCCTCGGCCTGCAGCTCGGCGGCAAGTGGACGGATGCGACCCCCTCGACCGAGAACTGGCTTCGCATCGACGGCCGGCTGCACAAGGTCAGCGATCACCTCGACTGGCACTACGACACGGATGACTGGCTGGCGCCGTGGAGCATCACCGGGCCGCGCGTGAGCATGCGCTTCACTCCCGAACGTCACGTTCGGCACATGTTCAATCGATGGATCATCCTCAGCCGCGGCGACACCTGCTACGGCACGTACTCGGGCGAGGTGACGCTCGAGGACGGCTCAGTGGTCAGGTTCGCCGATGTTCCAGGACATGTCGAAGAGGTCGAACGACGCTGGTGATCGGCGCCGGTCGCGGTCAGGCTCCTGCCGCGAGCTCCCTCGAACGTGCGAGCGCCGCGTCGGTCGCCGCGGCGAACACCCGGTCGAGACGCGCATCCTGCAGCACCGCGATGGCCCGTTCGGTCGTGCCCTTGGGGCTCGTGACTCGACGCCTGAGTTCGGCAGGGTCCTCACCGGATGCTTCGAGAAGCGCGGTGGCGCCGATGAAGGTCTGCTCGACCATCAGACGGGCATCCGTCTCGTCGAACCCCTTGTCGACCGCGGCCTTCGTCAGCTCCTCGATGAGCAGGAAGACATAGGCGGGGCCGGAACCGGAGATCGTGCCGAGGGCGTCGATCTGCTCCTCTGGGACCTCGACGACGGCGCCGACGAGCTCGAACAGACGCCGCACCGCGGCGAGGTCATCGGCGGAGGCCGCGGCCCCGGCGGCGAGCCCGGTGACGGCCTTGCCCACGGTGGCCGGAGTGTTCGGCATGGCACGGATCACGCGCGCATCCGGTCCGAGGCCGTCGGCGAAAGTCGCCAACGTCACCCCGGCGGCGACACTGACCACGACGGCATCCTCACGCAGAACGGGCGCGATCTCGCGGAGGAGGTCGGGCACCATCGCCGGCTTCACACCGACGATCACGATGCCGGCTGACGCCGCGGCATCCGTGTTCCCCGCAGGCTGCGCATCCAGCGCGATCGAGGTGACTCCATCGAGATCCGCGAGCGCAGATGCCTTCTCTGATGTGCGGTTGGTGGCGACGATTCCGCCTTCGACGTCGATGCCCGACGCGACCACACCATGGAGGATCGCACCGCCCATCGAACCGGCACCGAGGAACGCGAGGGACGGGAGTGAATCAGCCATGTCGACATCCTATTTCGCGGCGTCCGGAAGCGCCGAGGCAGCTCATGTGGATCACGTGCGGCCGAACTAGACTCGGCCCATGAGTGCATCCGGTGGCAGCAAGGCGATCGTCGCGGCGTTCCTGGCGAACCTGGGCATCGCGATCGCGAAGTTCGTGGCGTGGATCCTGTCCGGCTCCGCATCGATGCTCGCGGAGGCGATCCACTCGGTCGCGGACTCCGGCAATCAGCTGCTGCTCATGCTCGGCGGGCGCAAGGCCAGACGGTCGGCCGACCGCGAGCATCCGTTCGGATACGGTCGCGAGCGCTACGTGTACGCGTTCGTCGTCTCGATCATCCTGTTCTCGGTCGGTGGCCTGTTCGCGATCTACGAAGGCGTGGACAAGCTGACGCACCCGCACGCGCTCGACCCGGTGTGGTGGTGGCTGCCGATCGTGGTGCTCGTCATCGCGATCGGTCTGGAGTCGTTCTCGCTGCGCACCGCGGTCAAGGAGAGCAACTTCGTGCGCGGCAAGGGCCAGTCGTGGGTGTCGTTCGTGCGTCATTCGAAGGCGCCGGAGCTGCCCGTCGTGCTGCTGGAGGACATCGGCGCGCTCACCGGTCTCACGTTCGCCCTGCTCGGCGTAGGGCTCACCGTCATCACCGGGAACAGCGTGTTCGACGCACTCGGCACCCTTGCGATCGGCGTGCTGCTCGTGCTGATCGCCGTGATCCTCGGCATCGAGACCAAGAGTCTGCTGGTCGGCGAGGGCGCCAACCAGGGCGACATCGACCTGATCGTGGACGCGATCAACTCCGGCCCCGACGTGGAGAAGCTCATCCACTTGAAGACCCTCTACCTCGGCCCTGACGAACTGCTCGTCGCGGCGAAGATCGCGCTCACCTCGGACAAGACCGTGCGCGAAGCGGCCGCGGACATCGACGAGATCGAGAAGCAGATCCGCGAGGTCGTGCCCATCGCCAGGGTGATCTACATCGAGCCCGACGTCTACCGCCCGGCGATCGATCCGACGCCGCCGACGGATGTGTTCGTGCTGAAGTCCTCGGACTGACATCCGCGGGGCGCGCCCCGAGGCGGTCGGAAGGCTCAGCGGCGCTGTTCGAAGAAATCGCGGAGCAGCGCCATCGCCTCTTCCTGCGCCACACCGCCGATGACCTCGGCGCGGTAGGGCAGCCTGCGGTCGCGCAGGACGTCGTACATGGAACCCGCCGCCCCCGCCTTGTCGTCCCACGCGCCGAACACCACCCGGCCGATCCGCGCCTGCAGGATCGCCCCCGCGCACATGACGCACGGCTCGAGCGTGACGACGAGAGTGTGGCCTTCGAGATTCCAGGATCCGACGGATGCCGCGGCCTGCCGCAGCGCGACGATCTCCGCATGCCCGGTCGGGTCGTGGGTCTCTTCGCGGATGTTGCGACCCTCGGCGACGATGCGTCCGGCCGCGTCGAGCACGACCGCCCCGACCGGCACCTCGTCCGCCGCAGAAGCCTCGGCGGCGAGCGCAAGAGCGCGCCTCATCCCGTCGTCATCGGCCTCGCGCATGATCCGAGCATATTGCGGCATCCGTCCCACCTCACTACTGCGCCACGCGAGGCTGACAGTCCGCATCGTTGCGAGCACCCTCGGCGCATTACTCTGTACACATGCGTGTTCACGTCGCCGACCACCCTCTCATCACTCACAAGCTCTCGGTGCTGCGCGATGTGCGCACCCCGTCGCCGGTGTTCCGCCAGTTGACGGAGGAGCTCGTGACGCTGCTCGCGTACGAGGCGACCCGCAACGTCAAGGTGAGTCCGGTCGAGATCACGACCCCCGTCACCACGACCATGGGGGTGAAGATCTCCGAGCCGCGCCCGATCGTCGTCCCGATCCTGCGCGCCGGTCTCGGGATGCTGGAGGGGATGGTCAAGCTCCTGCCCACGGCTGAGGTCGGGTTCCTCGGCATGGTGCGCGACGAGACGACGTTCGAGCCGACGACCTACGCCGAGCGCCTTCCCGATGACCTCAGCGACCGCCAGTGCTTCGCTATCGACCCGATGCTCGCCACGGGCGGATCGCTCGGTGCCGCGATCGAGTTCCTCTTCAAGCGCGGCGCGCAGGACGTCACGGCGATCTGCCTGCTCGGCACCCCTGAGGGCGTCGAGGCTATCGAGAAGATGGTCGGCGACCGCGATGTGACCCTCGTGCTCGGCGCGCTCGACGAGCGGCTCAACGAGAAGGGCTACATCGTGCCGGGGCTCGGAGACGCCGGGGACCGCCTCTACGGCACGGTCTGAATCACGGCGCGCCCGCCGTCACTGCGACGACCACACACCGAGCTCGTTTCCGCTGGGGTCGGAGAAATGAAATCGCCGCCCGCCGGGAAAGGCATACGCCTCCTGCACGATGGTGCCACCGGCGCTGACCACCGCGTCCGCTGTGGCATCGAGGTCGGCGGAGTAGAGCAGTACGAACGGCCCACCGTTCGGACGCGCCTCGGACGCGAGCAGAAGGCCACCGGCCTCCTCACCATCATCCCCGGCGATGCCGGCGTACTCGGGGCCGTAGTCGACGAAACGCCAGTCGAACGCGCCCGTGTAGAAGGACTTCGCCGCAGCGAGGTCGGTCACGGTCAACTCGACGTAGTTGAGCGAATGATGAATCGGTTGCGGGGTCATGGCGACAACGTAACAGCAGGCACCGACACGGTCCGCACTCGACGGATCCGTTGTCACGCGTCCTCTACGAGAGGTCGAGTCGGTAGGCGCGCTCGTCGCCGAAATTCCTGAACCCGATCCGCTCCAGGATCGGTGCGGACGTCGCGATACGCCCCTTCACGAGTGCTGTCGTCGCACCGAGCTCAGCGCTCGCTCGCAACCTCTCCTTCAGGACGGCCCGGTACGCACCGCGACCACGTGCCCGCTCCAGCGTGGCGGCACCCCACAGCCGTGCGAAACCGTCGACGATCGTGCAGCCACCGGTGCTCACTGCTTCGCCATCGAGACGGCCCAGCACCCGGACGCCCTCTCCCGAGGAACGCGCCGCCTCGACCTCATCATGCTCGGTCCGCAGCCCCTCCTCGTCGAGCGGTGACTGCTTCCACACCGGCACGTTGATGCTGTCGACCTCGCGCACCTGCTCGAGAGTCCGGACGATCTCGGCCGTCGCGTCGTCCGGCACGACGATCTCGAGTTCGTCGATCGCCGCGGCGAAGACGGTGACCGTGTCGACGTGCTCCGCGCCGCGGCGGCGCAGTTCGTCCTCGAGATCGGGCCGGTCCGACGCGTTGGTCCAGAATGTGAGCTGCGCCTCGCTCCAGGCTCTGGTGCGGGCGACGGCGTGCTCGAGCACGGCGAAGGGATCAGCGTCGGACTGCACCTGAGAACCGCGCACGCCGCCACCGAATCGCTGTGGATAGCGCACCAGCTGCAGATGCTCCTTCTGCTGCTCGCTGTCGCGCGGGAACCACACCCATCCGGCGGATGCATGCAGGATGTCGTCGATCGTGTGCATCGTTCTTCCTCGGTCGCCCACTGGTTCGGTCACGTTCGCGGTCCTGATCACAGCCGGTCGGCGCCCACCAGGCGGGCGAAGGCGCTCATCCGCGCGACCCCCTCCGGCGTGCGGGGCAGATCGTCGAGCAGCGCCGGCGAATGGACCAGGTATGCCGCGACCTGGGCGCGCGAGATCGCGACGTTCAGACGGTTCTGCAGCAGCAGGAACTCCGGTCCGCGCGGTGCGTCTCTGCCGCTGGATGCGGCGAGCGTGGTGATCGAGACGACCGCCTCCTTGCCCTGGAAGTTGTCGACCGTGCCCACCGGCACACCGGTCAGTCCCGCGGCGGCCAGGGCGTCGATCACGAGCTGCTTCTGCGCGTTGTAGGGCGCGACGACGATGATGTCCGCCTCAGTGAGAGGCCGGGGCGCGGCATCCGCCGCCGTGACCTCGCGCCCGAGCAGATCGCGCACGATGCGCACGACTTCGGCGGCTTCCTCGGGTGACTGCGTCGCATTGCGGCGATGACGCAGCGCGATGACGTGCAGCCCCGGGTCGATCCCTGAGACCGCGCGTCGGTCGGTCCCCGGTGCCGACGCGAGCTTGCCGGCGTAGGAGAGCCGTGAGACCGGAGCCGCGACGGACGGATGCATCCGCCAGCTGCGATCGAGGAAGTAGCCGTACTCGGGACGGATCACCGCGTCGCCGTCCATCGCCCAGCCGAGCGCCGAGGTGTCGACCGGCTCGGGGTGCGCACCCTGACTCACCTGCGGCAGCTGCTGCGGGTCGCCGAGCAGCAGCAGGCTCTTCGCGCCTGCCGCGACGGCGATCGTCGAGGCCAGCGAGAACTGCCCTGCCTCATCGATCACGAGCAGGTCGAGGCCGTGCCGCTCGACGCGGGCCGTGTTGCTGAAGTCCCACGCCGTGCCGCCGACGACGACGCCCTGCCCCTGGTGCTCGGCGAGGAACGACGCCATCCCCGTCTTGGGGATCGCGGTGTACGTCGGATCGCCGTCCTTGTCCTTGGGCGCCTTGCCGACCTGTCCGGGCGGGACGCCGTCTGCGACGATGCGTTCGAGCAGCGTCTCGATGATCGCGTGCGACTGCGCGACGACGCCGACGCGGTAGCCGTGCTCGTTCACGAGACGGGCGATGACCCGCGATCCGGTGTAGGTCTTGCCCGTGCCGGGAGGCCCCTGCACTGCGAGATAACTGTGGTCGAGATCGAGCACCCCCCGCACGATGGCATCGATCCTGTCGACGCCGCCTGCGGCCCCGGCCACGGCGGGCAGGCCGGCGCCCGACCGCGTGCGCGGCGGGATGCGCCGCAGGATGTCGGTCGCCGCATCCGCCGGGAAGGAGGGAGCCGCTTCGTGCACGGCATCCGCCCATTCGTCGATCGCTCCCTGCAACGACACGACCCGCGGCGGAGCAGCGGGGGTGAGGGCGACCGGGAACTCGTCCCAGGTCTGTCCGCCCACGGCGGTCTCGGCGATGACGTACCCGTCGTCGAGCACCTCGATGATCGTGACCGCGCGTGCGACGTGCACGGCCCTCGACGGGGCCTCGATGTCGAACGGTGCGGGGAACGGGTACAGCACGAAAGGGTTCGCTCCTGCGCCGAGGGTGGTGCCCGGCGATATCTCGCCTCGGATCTCGATCTCGCGCGAGGAGACACGACGGCCCTCCTCCACGCTCCAATCGCGGCGCAGAGTGCTCTGACCCGCATCGACGCGCACGACGTCACGGGTCTGATCCCACATCGACACCGGCTCGCGCAGTCGCTGGAAGTGCCCCACCCAGAAGCTCTTGGCCTCTCGCGGGTAGTAGTCGATCGCCGCGGCGGCGACGCGGTGCACCTCGCCGTCGCCACCGGCGTCGACGTCTCGTTCGGCATCGGCGAGCAGGGCAACCGAGCGGTGGGACGGCTCGTACACGAGTTCTTCGGAGTCGTCGGGCGGTGCGGGGCTGACGCCCTTCTGCCTCGCGATCTCGATCAGCCAGTTGCGCAGCCGGCGGGTGGACACGCAGTCGTAGCGGTTGTAGTCGGCCAGGTCGTCGAGGACCGACTCGGCCTCGGCGCTCTCGCCCGCTTCGGCGAGTGCACGGGCGGCCACGTACTGCACGATCGAGTCGTCGCCCTTCTGCACGTCGCTGGTGCGCACCTCTTCGCCCATGTACAGCGGCTCGAGCTTCTTGATCGAGTACGAGCGCGATCCCACCCGCACGGTGCGCAGCACGAGGGGGTAGAGGTCGACGAACACGCCCTCGCGCAGCAGCCTGTCGACGTCGGATTCGCGGACGCCGTAGCGCGCGGCCATCGCGACGAGATGCGAGGTCTCGTACGGCGCGTAGTGGTAGATGTGCATGTCGGGATGAGCCGCGCGCCGGGCGTCGACGAAGTCGAGGAACTTCTCGAGCGCGATCCGCTCATCGGCGAAGGTGTGCGCCCACAGCGGCGTGTACTGGTCGTCGTTGTCGACCCAGCCGAACAGGTAGTCGATCCCCCACTGCGCGTGACCGTCGGCGGCAGGTTCGGTGTAGAGCGGGTCGCCCTCGAAGTCGAAGAAGATGTCGCCGCGACTCGGACGGGGCAGCGTGTGGATGGCTGCGGGGTGGTAGACGTCGAACGTCGGCGCATCGTCGGCGTCGGCACGCAGCTGCAGCCGCGCCTGGGCGCGAAGCGACTCGAAGGTGTCGACGTTCATGCCGGCGGGTGCAGCGACGGCCGCAGCGAGATCGTCGATCGTCTCGATGCCACCGGCCCGCAGACGGGCGCGCTGCACGGGACGCATACGCGCCACCATGAGCAGATCGCGATGCGCGTCGACCTGCTCGGTGCACGTGGCGCAGCGCCCGCACGCGACGACCTCGAGGTCTCCGCGGTCGTCACCCCAGACGAGCGCAGCGCCGGCCGTCCCCGCCTCGACGTCACGGTCGGCGATCAATGCGCGCAGGCGGGCCCTGCGCACGTGGAACAGCGGCAGCAGGTCGTCGACGGCATGTGTGCTGATGCTTCCGTCGCCGAGGATGAGGTCGACCCGATCCGAACGCGGGATGCCCAGCGCATCGAGTTGATCGACATATGCAGCCAGCTGCATGAGAGCCGTGACGCGCGCGGTGCGAGCGAGCTTGGAGTCCTGCACCCGCCACGACCCGTCGTCCTCGCGGAGCAGGAAGTCGGCGAATCCGACGAACTCGTCGGTCGAGAACGCCGCCTGGAACAGCACCTTCGCGTCGGAGCGCAGTGCGGCGCCGGTCTCCGCGACCGCCGCCGCGAGCGAAGACGCATCGGCGGACGACACCTTGGCGACCTCATGCACGGCATCCGCACCGAAACGCTCGCGGTACGCCTCGAGCACCTTCACCTCGTGCAGATCACCGAGCTTCGCCGCGCGGGCGAGCGTGGCGTCTTCCGGCTCGACGACAGCCGGCACTCTGCCGAGCTTCGCATCGATCGCGCGGGACCAGGCGAACTCGCACTCGGCGGCCGCCTTCAGGTCGCTCGCGCTGAAGATGACGCGCTGCGCCTGGGTGTCGATCCGCATGCTTCGAGAGTAGCCGGGGCATCAGACAGCGCGGTCCCGGCGAGGCGGTCGGCTCAGCGCCACCAGTCGTCGGAGGGACCGACGGGGAGGTGGCGCTTGTGCTGACTGGCGAGGTACTTCCCCTCCAGCCGGGCCGCGGCGTCGGCATCCACCGGCTTGCCCTCGAGGTAGTCGTCGATCTGCTCGTAGGTGAGACCCAGCTCGTCCTCATCGGCGCGACCGGGCTGGTCGTCGAGAAGGTCGGCGGTCGGCACCTTCGTCCAGAGCCGTTCCGGGGCTTCGAGCGCGCGCAGCAGCGCCTTGCCCTGCCGCTTGGTGAGGCCGGAGAGCGGCAGGATGTCGGCACCGCCGTCGCCGAACTTCGTGAAGAAGCCGGTGACGGCCTCGGCGGCATGGTCGGTTCCGATCACCAGACGCCCGTCGTGCCCGGCCAGCGCGTACTGCGTCACCATGCGGATGCGTGCCTTGATGTTGCCGCGGTTGAAGTCGGAGATGTCGGCGCCGGCCGCCTGCTCGATGTCCTTCTCCACGCCGTCGACACCGTTCTGGATGTTCACCTCGACGGTGCGATCGGGTGCGATGAAGCCGAGCGCCGCAGTCGCGTCATCGGCGTCGCCCTGCACCTTGTAGGGCAGGCGCACGGCGATGAACGTCGCGTCACCGCCGTCGGATCGCACGCGTTCGACGGCGAGTTGCGCCAGCCGACCCGCGAGAGTCGAGTCCTGCCCTCCGGAGATTCCGAGCACGAATCCCTTCGCGCCGGCCTTGGTGAGGTAGTCGATGAGGAACTGCACGCGCCGTTCGATCTCGACGGCCGGGTCGATCTCGGCCTGGACCCCGAGTGTCTGAGCGATCTCCTGCTGAAGCGTCATGCGTCCCAGTATCCCCCTTGACTGTTACGCCGTCGTGACATGTCGGGAATATGTCCGGCACCGAGGCGCTTGACTCGGTCAGACGACAGAAAGCAGACCTCATGACTCTCCTCGGCAGAAGCGACCTCGACGTGCTCCCCCTCGCCCTCGGCGGCAACGTGTTCGGCTGGACCGCCGACCGCGACGCCTCGTTCGAGATCCTCGACGCATTCACCGCAGGCGGCGGGAACTTCATCGACACCGCCGACGGATACAGCGCCTGGGTCCCGGGAAACAGCGGTGGCGAGAGCGAGACGATCATCGGGGAGTGGCTCGCCTCACGCCGGCCCCGCGACATCACCATCGCGACGAAGGTCAGCTCCCACCCGCAGTTCAAGGGCCTCTCCGCCAAGAACATCCGCGCCGCGGCGGAGGCCTCTCTGACTCGGCTCGGCGTGGACACGATCGACCTGTACTACGCGCACTTCGACGACGCCGAGACTCCCCTCGAGGAGACCGTCGCGGCCTTCGGCCAGCTCGTCACCGACGGGCTGGTGCGCCACACCGCCGTCTCGAACTACTCCGCCGATCGCATCCGGTCCTGGATCTCGCTCGCGCAGGATGCCGGAACCGCCGTTCCCGTTGCGGTGCAGCCGCACTACAACCTCGTGCACCGCAACGACGTCGAAGAGGGCATCATCCCGCTCGCCGAGGAGTTCGGGTTGAGTCTCGTTCCGTACTACGCGCTCGCGAGCGGTTTCCTCACCGGGAAGTACCGCTCGACGGATGCGTCCGCCGTCGATTCGGCACGCGCCGGCGGCGCCGCGAAGTACGCCACCCCTCATGGACTGCGCATCATCGACGAGCTCGAGCGCATCGGCGCGGCGCACGATGCATCCATCACGTCGGTTTCGCTGGCGTGGCTACGGTCGCAGCCGACCGTCGCGGCACCGATCGCGAGCGCGTCACGGGTCGAGCAGGTCGCCGATCTGCTCGCCAGCACGCGGTTGGAGCTGTCGGCCGAGGATCTGCGTGCGCTCGACGATGTCTCGGCATGGAGCCCCGCGAACGCCTGATCTCATTCAGGTCGCACTTTCTGTCGGTATGAGCGTGGCAGAGCGACGGAAAGTGCGACTTGAACAGGAATCGGTCGCTCAGGTGCGGATGCGGCTGGGTCCGCTCTCGGTCTGCTCGACCACGAGCTGAGCGGGGATCTGCTCCTGCATCGACTCGACGTGGCTGATGATGCCGACCGTGCGCCCGCCGGAGCGCAACTCGTCGAGCGTGCGCATCGCCACGTCGAGGGTGTCCGCGTCGAGTGATCCGAACCCCTCGTCGATGAACAGGGTGTCGAGCTGGATACCGCCCGCCCGCGCGGTCACCACCTCGGCGAGGCCCAGAGCGAGCGCGAGGGAGCTGAGGAACGTCTCGCCTCCCGAGAGCGACTGCGCAGGTCGCGTCTGGCCCGTGAAGGCGTCGAAGACCACGATGCCGAGACCGGATGCCGCGCCCCGCGCCGCGAGAGCGTCGGAGTGCTGCAGTTGATACCGACCGGTCGACATGTCGCTGAGCCGACGATTGGCGGCCTGGACGATCTCCTCGAGCTCAGCCGCGAGCACGAACGTCTCGAGAGTCATCTTGTGGGTGTTGCCTGCACGACCGGCGATCGTGTCGGCGAGGCCGCGAACGATCTCGTACTCGGACTGCTCGTCGGCGCTGCGCGCGTGCGCGGATGCCGCGGACTCGATGAGCTCTGCCAGTTGCGAGGCCGTGCTCTGCGCACGGCCGCGCGCATCGACGGCCGCTTTCCACGCCGCCCGAGCATCGGCTGCCGACTGTTCGACCGGAGTCAGATCGATGGGCTCTTCCGGGAGTGTGCGCAGCTCGAGTTCGAGCAGCGTCGCCTTCTCCTTGGCGCGTTGCACCGAGTGGGCGGTGATGCGCGAATCCAGTGTGGCCTGCTCTGCCGAGGAGAGCAGCGCCTGCTCGACGCCACCGGCATCGTCGAAGTCTGAGGCTGCGAGAGCCGCTTCCTGTTCTGCCGTCGCCTCCGACAGCGCCGCTGTGCGCCGGGCGTGCTCGGCGATCGCCGCCGCGAGCGTTCGGGCCGCACTGATCTGCGCCGCCGTGTCGGCCACACGCTGCGCGACGGTTTCGAACGCGCCCCTGGCATCGGCGATCAGCGACTGCGCCTCGCGGTTGCGTTGAGCGACCAGGGCAAAGGACTCGCGGGCCGTGGCCAGCGCCGCGACGGAGTCCGTGCGTTCCTCATCGAGCTGCGCGGCACGGGCGTTCGCCTCCGAAAGCCGCGATTCGACTGCTGCCAGCGTGTCGACGGCTGAGACGGCCTCTGCGTGAGCCGCCGACGCCGCATCGACCTCCGCCCCTGCGGACTCGACAGTGCGCTCCTCCGCCCGTGCACCCGCGGCCGCGAGCGATGTCCGCACGGAGGCCGCGCGTTCCGCTGCATCGCGTTCGGCTCGTGCCGCAGCATCCCGCGCCGTCTCCGCCGACTCGATGTCGTCGGACGAGACGGGATCGGTGTGCGCGGCCGGGGCCGGATGCGACGTCGAGCCGCACACCGCACAGGGCTCGCCGTCGACGAGTGCTGTCGCGAGCTCTCCGGCGAAGCCGTCAAGGCGTCGCCTGCGCAGCTCGGCGAGTTCGTTCTGGGCGGCAGCGAGCAACGTGGTGGCGTCGGAGAGGCGTCGTTCTGCGGCGTCGAGTTCGTGGCTCAGCCGTTCGACCTCGACTGCGGCATCTCGCCTCGCCTTCGCAGCATCGTGCGACCGGGCCAGATCGTCGACGCGATCTGCGAGGCGGCGGATCTCATCGCGCTCCGCCGTCAGCTCGGCGAGAACGGTCGGCAGGGCTGCGCGCTCGGCCTCTCCCGCGTCTATGCGCTCGGTGGCTGCGGCGACCTGCTTCTCGGCAGAATCCAGCTCTGCCGCCAACGCCGGCGCTGCGGCTTCCAGCTCGGCGGCTCGTGCCCAGCCTCCGCTCTCGCGGGTGCGGTCCGCGGCCCAGGCCTCGAGCGCGGCGACGGCATCGGCTTCTGCCATGATCTCCGCACGACCGGTGCCGGACGCCTCCCACGCGGATCGCGCCGTCTCCTCGGCCGCAGCCGCGACCGAGCGCGCGGTCTCCGCACGGGTCGTGGCCGTGATGGTTGCTCGCAGCGCCTCGGCAGCGCGTGCGCGCTCGAGTGCGCGGCGGGCCTCGGCGATCTGCGGTTCATCGTCATCGAGCGCCTCGAGCGCCGCGCGTGCGCGGTCGCGCTCCCGTTGCGCCTTCTGCTCGTCGCGAGCGGCGACGAGCGCAGCATCCGTCGCGGTGAGCGTCTTCTCCGCATCTTCCTGCTCGGCGACGCGTCGCTCGGCCTGGTACTCGGCGCGAGTGAGCGCGAGCCGCAGAGCCTCGAGTCTGGCTTCGGTGCTCGTCGGGCCGGACGCGGTCGACGCAGCGTCCTCGCCGCCCGCGCGATCGCCCCACAGCGACGCGGCCGTGACCACGCGCTCCGCCTCTTCGACGCGCGCCGTGACAGTGGCCAGCCGCCCCGCGAGCGCGTTCTCGGCGGCGCGGCGTCGCTCGTCGAACCGCGATTGCACGTCTTCGAAGCGCTCGGTGCCGAACAGTCGACGCAGCAGCGCCTGACGCTCTTTGCTGTCGGCGAGCAGGAACCGGGCGAATCTGTTCTGCGCGAGCAGGATCACCTGCAGGAACTGCTCTCTGCTCAGCTGCAGGATCTCATCGAGGTCGTTCCCGACGTCGACCGCGCGCGCGGCCCTGCCGACCCAGGCGTCGTCGACCCATTCGTCGAGCGCCACGGCGGACGGCTGCTTCGTGAGCCCGCCGCCGCGCTTGGCCGGCCGCTGATACTCCGGTGATCGCGTCACCCGGAACCGGCCGGCTGTGGTGCTGAACTCGACGACCACCTCGCTGAGGTCTTCGGGAGCGCAGTAATCGCTGCGCAGGCGCTTGTCGCCGCTCTCGTACCTCGGCACTCCCCCGTACAGGCCGAAGCAGACCGCATCCAGAATGCTCGACTTGCCCGCCCCCGTTCGACCCGCGATGAGGAAGATGCCGTCGTCGGCGAAGCCGTCGAAGTCGACGACCTGGCGATCGAGGAACGGACCGAACCCCTCGATCTCGAGACGGTGGAGACGCACTATACGAGGGCCTCGGCGGCCACGCGGTCGTCGAGGACTTCTCGGATGAGCTCGCTCTCTCGATCGCCAGGGCCCTGGCCGGCGCGCACGTGCTCGAGGAAGGCCTCGATGCGCTCGGTGTCGGTGACCGCCGACTTGAGGCGTTCGGCGTAGGAGTGCTGCGCGCGCTCGGCACCGCCGGTCGGCGTGTGCTGCACCATCGCGCAATGCGGGAAGCTCTCCTTGAGCCGGCGCATCGGCTCGGCCTGGGGCAGTGCGTCGGTGTAGATCGCGCACACCCAGGCGTCGGCGTGCGCCTCGACGTTCGTCGCGGAGAGGATCTCATCGAGGGTGCCCGTGAGCGTCACGAGTCGCCGCGGCACCGGCAGTGCGAGCCACTGGACGGCGGCGAGACCGGACGCGTCGAGGTCGACCAGCCAGGAGCCGCGCTCCTTGTGCTGCTCGCCGAAGCTGTAGTGCAGCGGCGCCCCTGCGTAGCGGACGCGTTCGCTGAGCTGCTGCCGCCCGTGGATATGACCGAGCGCGATGTAGTCGGGGCCGTCGAAGACATCGAGCGGCACCACGTCGAGCCCGCCTTGACGCACTTCGCGCTCGAGCCCCGCCGTGGCATCCACCCCGGCCGCGAAGCAGTGCGCGATCGCCACGGAGCGCCCGTCGTGAGCGTCGATACCGGCGCGGACGAGCCCCATGGCGTGCGCCATGGTCTGCGCCTGGGTGCGCAGCAGGGCATCTGGCCAGTGCTGACGCACGATCGCAGGCTCGAGATACGGGATGCCGTAGAAATGCACCGGGCCGTCCGAATCGGAGATCGTGATCGGCGTGCCGACCGCCAGAGGATCGGTGACGACGTGGATGCCGTCGCGCAGCAGACGCGCCTGGAACCCCAGTCGTGCGGCGGAGTCGTGGTTGCCGCTCGTGACGATGACCTTGGCGCCTGCGTCGTGGAGGCCGACGAGGGCGTCTCCCAGCAGCGTGTACGCGGGACCTGCCGGCGTCGAGGAGTCGAACACGTCGCCGGCGACGAGCACGACATCCACCGCATTGTCACGAACCTGCTCGACCAGCGCACCCAGAACCTCGGCCAGCGCATCCATGGTCGAGTTGCCATGGAATGTGCGGCCGATGTGCCAGTCGGAGGTGTGCAGGATTCGCATATTCACACCGTACGGACGGCCTCGGACATTCGCGCCGAGGCGTGCCGTGGCATCTGTCGACCGGCTCGCGAACCGGCCGGCGTTGCCACGGCACGTCCCTCAGTGCGCTGCCGGGACGGCCTCGCCCTGCTGCGGCAGCAGCTCGTCCTTGGTGCCGCGCACCATGAGCAGTCCGACGAGTGCGGCCGCGAGCAGGAAGATCGACGCCGCGATGAACGTCCAGCCGTAGGCGTCCGTCAGAGCACCCATCGAGACGTCCGCCTGCGCGTGACCGCCGACGGATGCGGCATAGACGGCGGTGAACACCGAGAGCCCGATGGACCCGCCGATCTGCATCGCCGAATTAGCGACCGCCGACGCGACACCAGCATCATGCGGGGCGACGCCGGTGAGAGCGACGTTCTGCAGCGGGATGAAGACGAAGCCCATCCCCACACCGAGCACGAGCAGCGCCGGGGCGATCTGGACGAAGTAGTCGCCGTTCGGCGTGATGCCTGACAGGTAGAAGAGGCCGACCGCGCTGATCAACGGCCCTCCGATGAGCATCGGGCGCGGACCGATGATCGCGAGCAGCCTGGTCGCGATCGGTGCGACCAGCATGGTGGCGATCGGCAGCGGCAGCGTGGCGATGCCCGCCGTGAACGCGCCCATTCCGAGTACGAACTGCAGGTGGAAGGTCAGATACACCGTGGCGCCGATCATGGTGGCGCCGGCGACGGCCTGGATGAGGAAGGCTCCGCCGCGCACCCTGTCCGCGACGACGCGCAGCGGCAGAAGAGGTGCTGCCGCTTTCGATTCGACCCACACGAAGAGCGCGAGCAGCACCACGCCGATGGCGAGGAATGCGATGGTGAGCGGATCGCCCCAGCCGTACTCGGCCAGGCTGAAGCCGTAGACCAGCGAGCCGAGTCCGAGAGTGACCGTGATCGCTCCCCAGACGTCGAAACGTCCACCGTCTCCGGCGGCCCTGCTCTCGGTGAGCGTCAGCGCACCCCCGACGAGCCCGACAGCCACGAAGAACAGGTTGACGAGCAGGCACCAGCGCCAGTCGGCGAACTCGGTGAGCACACCGCCGAGCAGGAGTCCGACGGCGGCGCCCGTGCCTGCGACCACGCCGAAGACGGCGAACGCGGTGTTGCGCTCGCGCCCGGAGGGGAACGTGACCGTGAGCAGCGCGAGAGCCGCAGGCGCGAGCAACGCGGCGAAGACGCCCTGCAGCCCGCGAGCGAGGATCAGCTCCGCCCCGGTCTGGGCGAGTCCGCCGAACAGCGACGCGAGGCCGAACCCGACCATGCCGACGACGAAGGTGCGTTTGCGGCCCCAGTAGTCCGAGACGCGGCCGCCCAGCAGGAGCAGCGCACCGAACGCCAGGGCATAGGCCGTGACGACCCACTGTCGCTGGCCGTCGGTCAGATCGAGAGCGGCCTGCGCCTGCGGAAGCGCGATGTTCACGATCGTGCCGTCGAGCACGACGACCAGCTGCGTCAGGGAGATGACCGCGAGCGCCCACCACTTCACTTTCGGATGGGCGCGCAGGGATGAAGACATGGAAAAACCTCCGGTGTCTGGTGAGGATGCCGGAGGTTTCAAGCCTCGGACCAACTCCCGTTCTGAGCGCTGACCGCCTCAGCGAACGGTGCTGAGCAGAGGTCCATCTTATCGGATGCGAACCCGTGTGTAAGAGCCGGAAGGTCCCCTGACCCACCCTCACCATGACGATCGGCACGCGGTCATGCAGTGTGCGAGATGCACTTTCACCTGTACGGCGTGCGGGGCTGCGCGATGCGAGATCCGGGCTGCCCTCCGCCCTGCAGGGCCGGATTTGACCCTCCGGCAGGGCTTGTGCCCGCCTCGTCGTGGCTACCGACTTCCGCTCTACTCCTCCAGGTCGTGCGTCCAGTTCGCCTGCTGGATCCGATTGTCGAGTTCGCGCAGCTCCTGCGCGACACCGTCGGCCGCGCCACGCAGTTCTGCGACGGGCAGGGCGGCGATCTGCCGCAGCTCGGATCGCATCTGCCGCATCCCCGTGTTGGTTCCGGATGCTGCGGCTGCAGCATCCGCCAGCAGGGAGTGCTGCAGGCGCAGCACGTCGCGCGCTGCGAGCGCGTCGGTCATCGTGCCTTCGGCTCCCAGCGCGAGGCGGGCGTTGGTCGCGTTGATCCGGCGGATGAGATCGCGCAGCTGTGCGAGCGCGGACTCCGCTTCGCCCAGCAGCGCCGCGGCGTCCTCGGCTGGCTCTTCGCCCTCCTGATACCGGGCATTGGCTGTGATGCGTGCGCGCAGCTGTTCGATGCGGCGTTGCAGGTCTGCTCGGGCCGTCAGGGCCTCAGCGAGTTTCATGTCCTCATCCTTGCAGGACATGACGCGTGTGTAACAGAGCGTCACACTCCGGCGGATCAGCGACGACGCAGAAGTCCCGCGTGCTCGGGATTCTGCTCGAACCATTCCGCCACATACCAGCACACGGGATCGACCTTGCGGTCGCCGCGATCCTCGATGTCGGTCACGGCACCCTCGACGACTCGTGCAGCATGCCCGTTCCCGCGGAAAGTCGGGATCGTGAAGGCTCTGGTCAGGGCGATCGTCGTGCCGTCGTCGCGGTAGTCGAGGGCGCTCACGAGCACCCCGTCGCGGGTGAGTGTGTATCGCGAAGCATCCTTCTCATCGGTGAGGATGAAGCCGTCGACGATGTGCGAACCAGTCATCATTCCACGGTAAGCCCACCCGCGGACACAAGGTTACGTTTTGACACGACCCGACATTCTCAGTAATAATCCACCCATGACCACCAACGCGCGCCCCTCGTCCGCCCAGGAGGCGAACAGGACTGCCGGGATGATGATGCCCGGCTGCGTTGGCATGTGTTGCCGAATGTGTAGCTGACCCCAGCCACCCCGCCACGCTCCCCGTATTCGCGATCTGCGAAGAAGGAGCCCCGAGCACCCACCTGCGTGCTCGCTCCCGGCCCTCCAGGTCATTCACGCAACACATCCGAGCCGTATCGGCTCACCCTTCGCAAGGAACCCATCATCATGTCGAACATCGCCACCCTTGAGCGTTCTGCCACTCGCGCCCCTCATCTGCGTGCTGTTCCGCCGCTCGTCGAGCCGGCACCCGCCGCCGCATCGCCCGCTCCCGCCGATCTTCCCGCGACGCGCTCGCCGCGCGGCTTCGCCCTCTACGTCGGACTCGATGAGATCAAGGCCGCCGAAGCCGGTGTGAGCCTGCCGCTGCTCGTCGACGCCCTGCGCCGCACCCTCGCCGAGCTCGCCCCAGGCGCGGAGACCCACGCCACCGTCGCCCTCGCCCCGCACGGGTCGGGCGGCCGCGACCTCGACGTCGTTCGTCTCGCCCTGCAGGAGCCCGGTGCGATCGCGCGCACCAAGGCCGCCGAGGAGGAAGAGCAGGACGAGGACTACGGCGTCACCGTCGACATCTCCCGCAAGCGTGTGCTGATCGACGGCGACTCGGCCGCGTTCACGTACAAGGAGTTCGAGCTGCTGCAGTACCTCGTGCTCCGCGAGGGCCGCACGATCGAGCGCACCGAACTGGTCGGAGCGCTGTGGCAGTCGCCCGACGACGAGACCCCGGGAGAGCGCACCATCGACGTGCACGTGCGCCGCCTGCGCGCCAAGCTCGGCCGCTACGAGGACATCGTGCGCACCGTCCGCGGCGTCGGCTACCGCTTCGACCGCCACGCTGACGTCGTGATCCGCTACGGCCACGGCACGCCTTCGCCCGACCGCTTCTGAGGCAGCGCCGGCTCGGCTGCGCGGCACTTCGTGACATGCGCTGCATCGATCGATGGCGCGTCTGCCGAAAAGTGCAGCGGATGCGCCGGTCACGACTGTCAGGCGCCGGACGTAGGGTGTTCGCATGACGTCGATCGCTGATGCCGCAGCCGCAGCACACGCCCCGATCGACCCGCCTCGCACCGCCGCGTACCGCCCTGCGCACCCGCTGAACCTGTTCCGCACGGTCGGCGTGCTCATGCGCGGGCCGAAGGATCCGACCATGCTCGTCGACGGCATCACGCTGTGGCGCGCGAGCCGCACGCCCGACGGCGTCGCGACCCTGGCACTGCGGCAGAGCAGCGAGGGGATTCACGCGACGGCGTGGGGCTCAGGTGCCGAATGGGCGCTCGCGCAGCTGCCCGCACTCTGCGGCGCCGACGACGACGCGAGCGGCTTCGACGTCTCGAGTCTCGTCGCAGCAGGCCATCCGCACCTCGCCGATGTCGCTCGCCGCACCGCCGGCACACGTCTGACCCGCACCGATCTCGTCTTCGATGCGCTCGCGAGTTCAGTGATCGAGCAGAAGGTGACGTCGTTCCAGGCATTCGGCGCCTGGCGCACCCTGATCACGCGCTTCGGTGAACGCGCACCGGGCCCGACTCCGCGTCCGATGTTCGCGCCGCCGACGATCGAGGGCTGGCGCCTGATCCCCTCCTGGGCCTGGCACCGTGCCGGCGTCGAGCCTCCGCAGTCGCGCGCCATCGTTCGTGCCGCCGAGCGCGGACAGCGCATCAGCGACGTCGTGCTCTCGGCCCGGACCGGCGCGGAGCGCGACCGCATCCTCACCAGCCTTCCGGGTATCGGTGCATGGACCTCGTCGGAGACGCGCATCCGCGCCCTCGGAGATCCGGATGCCGTGAGCGTCGGCGACTACCATCTCGCACACCAGGTCGGCTACGCGCTCACCGGCTCACGCGTGGACGATGACGGGATGCTGGAACTCCTCGCCCCGTGGGCCGGCCACCGCCATCGCGTCATCCGTCTCATCCTCGCCAGCGGGCTGCTCGAACCCCGCCGTGGCCCGCGGCTGGCGCCCGAGGATCACCGCCGCCGCTGACACGCGACACGTTCAGGTCGCAATTCCTGTCGCTGTGAACCCGGCGAAGCGACGAAAACTGCGACCTGAACCGGCGCGACCCTATGCTGAGGGCATGGCGGCGACGAAGAAGCAGCGGTGGAGTTGGCTCGGCGGCACGGTCGTCCTCGTCGTGCTGGGAATCGTGATCGGCCTCATCCTGCAGAACGTGTGGCTCGGCCTACTGCTCGCCGCTGTGGTCTCACTCGTGTGGCTCATCGCGGTCGAATCGCGCAAGGGCGGCAACACCGGCGTGAACGACGAGTCCCACGGCATCGAGCTCTAAACCGAGCGCGCCTCAGGTGTAGTACAGCGCTATGCGCTGTCCGTCGATCTCCCGCACGTCCACGGTCGTTCCGTAGACCTCCTCGAGTACCTCCGACCGCATGATCTCGCTCGCCGCGGCATCCGCCACGATCCGGCCGTCGCGCATGGCCACGATGCGATCTGCGTAAGTCGCCGCGAAGTTGATGTCGTGCAGCACCACGATGACGTGCTTGCCCAGTTCATCAGCCATCCGCCGGATCAGACGCATGATCTCGGTCATGTGCTTGAGGTCGAGATTGTTCAGCGGTTCGTCCAGCAGGACGTACTTCGTGTCCTGTGCGAGCACCATGGCGATGAACGCGCGCTGCCTCTGACCGCCCGACAGCTCGTCGAGGAACCGGCCACGGAACGCGTCCAGATCGAGGTACGAGATCGCTCGGTCGATATGCGTCCGGTCGCCCGTCGTCAGCCGACCCTTCGAGTGCGGGAAGCGCCCGAACTCGACGAGATCGTGCACGGTGAGCCGCGCAGCGATGTGGTTGTCCTGTCGGAGCACCGCCAGGGTCTTCGCCAGCTCGTGCGAAGGTGCGATGGCCACGTCCAGGTCATCCACCGTGACGTTTCCGGCGTCCGGCTTGATGAGCCGCCCGATCAGTCCGAACATCGTCGACTTCCCCGCGCCGTTCGGGCCGATCAGCGCGGTCACGCCTTCATCGCCGAGCATGATCGACACGTCGTCGAGCACGATCTGGGAGCCGTAGCGCTTCGTGGCGCCGTCGAGCGCGATCATCGCGCCCCCTTTCTGAGGACCAGGTAGAGGAAGAACAAACCGCCCGCGAACTCGATGATCATCGACAGGCTCCCGCCGAAGGCGAACACCTGCTCCAGCACGAGCTGGCCGCCCAGCAGGCACATGACGCCGATCAGCGCCGCGGTGGGCAGTGTCCACGCGTGGCGGAACGTGCCGACGTAGGAGTACGCGAGGTTGGCGACGATGAGACCGAAGAACAGGATGGGGCCGACGAGCGCGGTGGATGCCGCGACCATGATCGACACCAGGAGGAACAGCGTCATCACCAGCCGTCTGTGGTCGATGCCGAGTCCTATCGCCGCCGGCTCGCCGAGCGTCAGCACGTCCAGCCGCCGCACGAGCGGGACGAGCGCAACGCACGAGCCGATGATCAGGGTCGCGGTGAACAGCAGAAGCATCGGGTCGGGTCGGGTGAGCGAGGCGAACATCGCGTCCGACAGGATCTGGAAATCGAGCGGATCCAGCATCCGCTGCATCCATTCCGTGAAACTGCGGAAGAACACGCCGAGCACGATGCCGACCAGCAGCATCAGGTGGATGGAGCGGTGTCTGCCGCCGAACATCCAGGTGAACAGCGCGACGCTGAACGCGACCATCACGAGCAGCTGAACGCTCCAGAGCGTGAACTCGTTCGCCCGCAGGAACGATGCGGATCCGAAGAAGAAGACGATGATCGTCGAGATCAGCACGTAGAACGCATCGAAACCCATGATCGACGGCGTCAGGATGCGGTTCTGCGTGATCGTATGGAACACGACGGTGGAGACTCCGATTGCGACCGCGACCACGATCATGGCTGCAACGGTCAGAGTGCGGATGCGCAGCGCGAACCAGATCGAGCCGGGTACGTCCGTGAACAGATACACGGCGATGAGTACGAGCACAACGGCGCCGAGCAGGGCGACGCGGACACTCGATCGCGACCAGAGCGTCGCGATCGTCGATGGACGGACCGTGACATCAGTGGGCACGGCTCCTCCTTCGCAGCAGCAGCCAGAGGAAGAGCCCGGCACCCACGACGCCGACGATCACGGAGAGCGGGATCTCGTAAGGGAACCGGACGACGCGGGCGACGATGTCGCATGCCAGCACGAAAACAGCGCCCAGACCCGCCACCCAGGGGATCGAGCGGCGCACGTTGTCACCGATGATGAGACTGACGATGTTCGGGACGACGAGCCCGAGAAACGGCAGCATCCCTGCTGTGACCAGGACCGCCGCGGTGATGATCGCGATGATGATCATTCCGATCGCGACCACGCGTCGGTAGTCGAGTCCGAGATTCGTGGCGAACTCCTCGCCCAGGCCGATCACGCTGAACCTATCGGCCGCGAACCAGGCGATCACGACCATGGCTCCGGCGATCCAGACGAACTCGTAACGTCCCTGCATGACTGTGGAGAAGCTCCCCTGCGACCACTGCCCGAGCGACTGAAGCAGGTCGAGCCGGTAGGCGAAGAACGTCGTCACTGCGCCCACGACACCACCGAGCATGATTCCCACGAGCGGTACCAGCACGAGCTGGCGAACCGGCACGGCCTTGACGACCTGCAGAAACACCCAGGTGCCGATGAGCCCGAATGCGGCCGCGACGCCCATCTTGCCCATGACGGCCATACCCGGCCAGAAGATCATCGTGACCAGCATCCCGAGCGTGGCGAATTCGCTCACGCCGGTTGTCCCCGGCTCGACGAACTTGTTGCGCACGAGCATCTGCATGATCAGTCCCGCGATGCCCAGTGAGGCGCCCACGAGGATCACTGCGACCGTGCGTGGAATCCGGCTGACGACCAGCAGATAGGTCGCGTCGCTGTCTGCGCCGCCGGCGATCAGGGCGATCGGCGAGACGTCCGAGACTCCGATGAACAGGCTCCCTGCAGCGAAGAGGACGAGAAGCACGCCGATCAGCACCCCCACCCAGCGCCGCGGTGGGCGGATCTGGGCAGGGGTGCCGATCGATGCGGCGGCAATGCGAGTCACGCTGGTGACGGCAACGTCACTTCGCGATCTGCATGACGTCGTCGATCAGCAGCTGGGTGGTCTCGATCCCGCCGTAGACGATGTACCAGGGCACCGGGTCGAGGTAGACGACGCGATCGTTCTTCGCTGCACTCGTCTGAGCGACGATGTCGTTGTCGAGCACCTGCTCGGCCGCGGTCGACGACTCACCCGTCGCCGCATCGCGGTCGACCACCCAGAGCGTGTCGGGGTCGATCTCGAGAAGGAACTCGAACGAGATCGGTTCGCCGTGCGTGGCCGAGGCCACGTCGTCGACGACCGGCTCGACGCCGAAGACATCGTAGATCAGGCCTCCGCGCACGTTCGCACTTCCGGCATCCTCACCCGCGGGCGCCATCGCGTTGAGTTGTCCTCCCGAGACCATCAGTCCCAGGCCGTTGCCCGCCGCTGCCGTCGCTTCCTTCGCCTCGTCGATGCCGGACTCGAGGTCGGCGAGCGCCGTCTCCGCTTCGTCCTCGGCGCCGAGCACCTCGCCCAACAAGGTCACGTTGCGCTCGAGCGTTTCTATGAATGTGCCCGAGATTCCCAGGTCGATCGTCGGAGCGATCGCTGAGAGGTCCTCATACAGGCCGGATGAGCGTCCGCCGATGATGATGAGGTCTGGCTGCTGCGCCTCGATCTCGATGAGGTCCGCTTCGAAGAGCGTGCCCGCGTTGAACGCGTCGTCGGCAAGCGCATCCTGCAGATAGTCCGGCACGAACTCGACGGGTGCGCCAGCGACCTCGCCGCCCAGCGCGCCGATCGTGTCGACGGTCGCCATCTCGAATGCGACGATCTTCTCCGGATTCTTCGGCACTTCCACGGTCTCGGTGACGTACTCGGGTTCTTCGTCCTCCCCGGCGGTGTTGCGTTCCCAGCTGTACGAGACCGTCGACGCCTCGGCGGTTGCGTCGCCCTCCGCGCCGGCTTCTGCGGCACCAGGAGCGCAGGCGGCGAGGGCTACGGCGGATACGAGAACGAGGGATGCTACGGCGAAGGGCCGGCGCGATGACATGGAATCTCCTTGCTGTGGGGTCGAGGAATCGGCAAACAGGCAAATCGAGTTAGGGTGCCCTTACCTGCCTCAAGGTAGGTTAGCCTAACTTTATGACGTCGTCGATTCCGCCCTTCTCCATCGACCGTCGGATGAACGAATTGCGGTTCCGCACCGTCATCCTCGCCGCACGGGAGCACCTGGCTCCGAACTACGTGCGCGTGCGCCTGGAGGGCGACGACCTGAGAGGGTTCGACTCCCCCGGCGCAGATGACCACATGCGACTGTTCTTCCCGGCGGAGATGCCAGACACGGTCGAGGAGCTGCGCAGCGCACCCAGCCGCGAGTACACCCCCCTGTCGTGGGGCGAGAACTGGCTCGATGTCGAGTTCGCCCTGCACGGCGACGAGGGCGTTGCGGCACGATGGGCTGCAAGCGCGCCGATCGGTTCGCGGATCAGCGTCGGCGGACCACGCGGATCGGCTGTGCTGCAGGGAAGGCCCGACTCCTGGCTGCTGGTCGGCGACGAGACGGCTATCCCCGCGATCCGGCGTTTCGCAGGACTCATCGACGATGTGCCGGCCCGAATCGCCATCGAGGTACGCGGCTCCGACGACGAGATCGAGATCAGCGCGCCGGTCGCGGTCGAGTGGATCCATCGCGGTGATGCGCCGGCCGGCTCGGCGCTGATCGCATTCCTCGAAGGGCTCACCGAATCGGATGCCGCGGGCCCCGACCCGTTCGTCTTCATCGCCGCCGAGCAGCAGATCGTCAAGCCCGGGCGGGCTCTGCTCGAGCGCTGGGGTGTCGATACGGACCACCCCATCGTCAAGGGGTATTGGAAGCGGGGCGAGGTCGAGTACCACGCCCCGCATTGACCCGCAGAATCTCCCACCCGTCGATGGGCCTCGGAACTTGCCGGCGTGTCCGCAGGTGCGACTAACGTCGGGGATATGTCATCGTCCGGCACGATCGAATCGCCCGTCGGGCGGCTCACCGTCTTCAGCGACGGCGACTCCATCACACGTGTGGCGTGGCTGTCTGCACCGCCGCGCGAGAGCGGGTCCGCGGACGATCCGGTTCTGGTCGAGGCGTTGCGGCAATTGCACGCCTACTTCGATGGCCGGCTGACCCGCTTCGATGTCCCCTTCGACCTCGGGCGCCAGACCGACGTCACGCATGCGGTGCTGACCGCGTTGGCGGAGACGGTCGATCACGGCGAGTCGGTCACGTACGGTGAGCTCGCGGCGAGGAGCGGCACCAGCATCCCCGCTCGCGGTGTCGGAGCAGTCATGGGTGCGAACCCCGTGCCGATCATCGTTCCCTGTCACCGCGTCGTCGCCAGCGACGGGCTCGGCGGTTACTCCGGCGGCGACAGCGGCCAGGGCCTTGTGACCAAGCGCTGGCTGCTCGAGTTCGAGGGCGCGCTTCCTACGGCACTGTTCTGAGCGAGACTCGGCCGCCATCCTCTCGCGTGTTCTCGCGGTGATCGGTGAGACTGGGCAGATGCTCGTGTTCGATCATCTCGGAATCACTGTCGACGACCTCCCCCGCCATCTCGCAGTTCGATCCGGTGATGGTCGGTCTGGGATTCACCAGGGTCGATGCGGACGGCTCCGTGTCGTGGCAGCGAGATGACGAACCCGAACTGATCCTGTTCCCCGCCCGCGAGTCCGAGGCGGGGCCGCACCGGCATGGCCGCGTCGGATGGCAGCACCTCGCGTTCGCCGTCGGCACTCGGGACGAGGTCGATCAGCTGCACGCGACAGCGCTGGCAGCAGGGTGGACGGCCGTTCGCGATCCGAAGCTCTATCCGCGATTCAGTGAGCGGTACTACGCATCGTTCGTGGAGGACGACAGCGGCATCCGGATCGAGTTCATGCACAATCCGCCGCGGGAGCCGGCCGCCGACTGATCCGCGGTAGGCGGGCGCGGTCGAGCGGGCTCAGCGCCAGAGGGTGAGCTTGTCAGGGTTGCGGACGATGTAGACGTCTGTGATCCGGTCCCCCGTCACGTCCACGGAGATGACCGAATCGGCGCGCCCGTCGATCGTGACGAGGAAAGCCAGCCCCTCGGGGGTGAGCGTCGGCTCGGTGATCGCTGTGGGCTTCAGGCGCGGGAGGCCGAGCAGGAATCGCGCGACGCGAGCCGCGCCGACGACGGGCCGGATGGCGGCAGAGACCTTCCCGCCGCCGTCCGAGCGCAGCACCACGTTCGGATCCAGAACGGCGATCAGCGCGGAGAGCTCCCCTGTCATCGTCGCTGCGGCGAAGGCACGGGCGACCGCGTCGTGCTGTTCTCTGGACGCGGCACCGGCACGGCGCTCCCTGATGCGTCGGCGCGCCTGGGACGCGAGCTGGCGGGTGGCATCCGGAGTCCTTCCCACCGTCTCGGCGATCTCGGTGAACGGCATGGCGAACACGTCGTGCAGCACGAACGCGACGCGCTCGGCAGGCGTGAGCGATTCGAGCACGACCATCAGGGCGACGCCGACGGACTCGTCCAGGGTCACATGCTCCAGCGGATCGACGGGCACGGCGGCTGCGATGGCGGACTCGCCAGGAAGAGGCTCCGGCAACCACTCCCCGACGTAGCGCTCTCGGCGGGCGCGGGCGGATCCCAGCATGTCGAGGCAGATGCGGCTCGCGACACGGGTGAGCCAGGCGGCGGGATTCTCGATCAGCGCGCGATCGGCATCCGACTGCCGGTACCAACGGACGTACGTCTCCTGCACGGCGTCCTCCGCATCGGCGACCGTGCCGAGCATGCGGTACGCGAGAGCGAGCAGCCTGCGCCGCTCCTGCTCCAGTTCGTCGACCTCGTCCATCCGTCACATCCTTCCTCAGAGTCGACGATGTGACGAACAGAAATGTGACGTGCGCCTCACATTCCGATCGGCCGTGTCGTCGAAATGGTATGAGCATGACCCTCAGACGCATCCTGCTGGGCACGACCGCAGCCGTCGGCATCTTCGTGGGGCTGTGGGCGGCGCTATGGCCCGCGACCTTCTATTCCGCATTCCCCGGACTCGGTCGGGTATGGATCGCCGTCGACGGACCGTACAACGAGCATCTGATCCGAGACGTCGGTGCGCTGTACCTTGCACTCGCCGCTGCGAGCATCGCTGCCGCGTTCGCACGACGGCCTGAACCCGGCCGCGTCGTCGGCGTCGCATGGACGGTGTTCGGGCTGCCGCACCTGATCTACCACGCGATGCAGTTCGGCGGGATGCCGCTCATCGACGTGATCGGCAACATCATCGGGCTCGGGGGGAGCCTTCTGCTGGGGATCGTGCTGATGCTTCCCGGCCCCGCGGGGGCGCGTTCGCGTGCTGAGAGGATCGAGAACATGAAGGAGGACGCACGATGAGGATCGCCGTCGCAGGAGGAACAGGTGTCGTCGGAGGACCGACGGTCGAGGCGGTGCGAAACGGCGGGCATGAGGCCGTGGTGCTCACTCGCTTGCGGGGAGTCGACCTCCTCAGCGGAAAGGGGCTGGCAGCGGCGCTCACTGGTGTCGACGCCGTGATCGACACGTCGAACGTGACGACCATGAGCGCACAGGATTCGATCGAGTTCTTCACCACCGCGAGCGGCAACCTCATCAGTGCCGCGGAGGACGCCGGCGTCGGACACATCGTCCTGCTGTCGATCGTCGGGATAGATCGGATGCCTCACGACTACTACGCGGGCAAGGTCGCTCAGGAGAAAGTGCTCGAGACGTCACGGGTGCCCTGGACGATCCAGCGCGCGACGCAGTTCCACGAGTTCGCCGGCCAGATCTTCGAGCGCGCGAAGGTCGGCCCGCTGCACATCGCGCCGCGGGCGCGCACGCAGCCGATCGCCGCACGCGACGTCGGTGCGCGTCTCGCCGCCCTCGCTTCCGGAGATCCGCAGGGTCGCGCGCAGGACATCGCCGGTCCGCGCGAGGAGGCGCTCGACGCGATGATCAAGGACTTCGCACGCAAGACAGGACACCGCGGGTGGATCCCGTCCGTCAACCTCCCCACCGCGCAGATGAAGGGGATGCGCGCGGGTTCCGCGCTGCCCGCAACCGATGCGCTGCTCGTCGGGCCGACCTTCCAGCAGTGGCTCGCGGCGCGCTGAAGCGCCCCATAGACTGTCGGTCATGGGTTTGATAAACGCTTGCGCGTCGTTCGACGCGCGCTGCTTCACGTTCCGCGACCGCCGCGCCTGACGGCGCGTTGATGGTCGGATAACGCCACTGCGCGTCGTCGTTCCGGATGTCCTGCACCCGGAGGCGCGTTCGCTGTGCCCTCGCACGCCCGCCGCCGGGTGCTCCTTCCTCACGACTGGAGCGCACCTTGCGACCTCGATCCCATACCGGTGGCCGACACGAACTCGGCCAGAACTTCCTCACCCACCGTCCGACTCTCCAACGACTCACTGCTCTCACCGCCGCCACCGAGGGTGCGATCCTCGAGATCGGCGCCGGCGACGGCGCCTTGACCCGGCACCTGTCTCGGTTGGGCAGGGATCTGCGCGCGATCGACATCGACGCGCGGCGCGTCGATCGGCTGCGCGCCGGCATCGACGGCGCGAGCATCCATCACGCCGATGCCATGCTCGAGCCGTTGGATCGACCGGTGATCGTCGGAAACCTCCCCTTCCATCTGACGACGCCGCTGCTGCGCCGCCTGCTGTCGGCCACCCGATGGCAGCACGCGATCCTGCTCACGCAGTGGGAGGTCGCGCGCAAGCGCGCCGGTGTGGGAGGCGCGACAATGATGACCGCACAGGCCGGGCCCTGGTACGAGTTCCGGCTGCACGAGCGTGTTCCCGCCCGGCACTTCCGCCCCATGCCGGCGGTCGACGGCGGCATCCTCTCGATCGAACGCCGTGCGGCGCCGCTTCTGCCGTATCGTGATCGACGGCGGTTCGAACGCTTCGTCGGCGCGGTGTTCCGAAGCCGCGGCAACGGCATCCGGCAGATCCTCCGAGGTGACCGGCATCCCGCGACGGTCGTCGATCGGGCACTGAGCTCGGCAGGGATCGCGCGCACAGCACTGCCGCGGGACCTCACATCCGAGCAATGGGCGCGACTGTGGAGGCTCCTTGATGGGGGCAGCCGAACGTCGGGAGGACAATAGAGATGTGAGTCTCTTCGCCTTCGGCCCGTCACCAGGACCTCGATGGCAACTGGGGCTTCAGGCCGCGCTCGCATTCGCCGTGCCCATCACCCTCATGACGGTGCTCGGACAACCCGTCCTCGGGTTCATCGCGGCCTCCGGCGCCTTCACCGTGCTGTTCGCGGGATTCTCGCCCGTGGTCGATCGCGCCAGAGTACTGCCGTTCGTCGGCGCCGGGCTGATCGTCAGTGCCGCGCTCGGCGTGCTCGTCGCCCACGAGGCGTGGCTGGTCAGCGTCGGCGTCATCGTCGTCGCCGTCATCAGCGCGGCACTGGCGTTCGGGTTCCGACTGGGCCCGCCCGGTCCGTTGTTCTTCGTGCTGGTGTTCGGATTGTCCGCGCATGTGATCGCCACGACCCCTGTCGCCCCGCTCGTCTACGTCGCGGCCTTCGCCGCAGGCGTCGCCTTCTCCTACCTGGTCGCGCTCACACCTCTGCTGCTGCCGCGGGTGCGAGCGAGACGAGCGCGGCCGCTGCGCGAGCTGCTCCCCGGGCCGGCGCTGGATGCGGACGCGCGGATGCTGCTGCTGCGCGTCGTCATCGTCTCGGTGCTCGGGGTGCTGCTCGCCACGATCGTGGATCCCGGCCGCAGCTATTGGATCGTCGGCGCGGCGGTCGCCGTGATCGGCGTGGCAGCAGCCCGCAGGGCGGCGTTCCAACGCGGGCTGCACCGGATGCTGGGCACCGTCATCGGCGTCGGCGCGTATGCCCTGCTGGCGCTGCTGCACCCGTCGGGGCTGTGGCTGGCGCTGCTGCTCGGCGCACTGCAGTTCACGATCGAACTGGTGGTGATCCGCAACTACGCCCTCGCGCTGGTGTTCATCACGCCGCTCGTACTGCTCCTCACAGGCGCGGCGACCGGCGAGATCGGATCGATGGACGTCGCAGTGGAACGGGTCATCGACACCCTCGTCGGCGCGGCGCTGGGCGCAGCATCCGGTGTTCTGCACCCCCGGGCGGACAAGCCCGCCTGAGCGGATGCCGTCACCCGACGGCGAGCTTGATCAGCAACGCCTCCTCGGTCATCTGCTGGACGCCGCCGACTCGATACCGGCCGCGGGCGGCGGCGGCGCGAATCGCAGCGGCGACAGCACGAAGAGCATCACCAGTACAGCGAGAACGACCGTGACGATGATGCATGCACGCACCATCAGGCCGACGGCCCCGCTTCCCTTCGCTCGCCGCATCAGCGTCAGCACACCGATGCCGAGCAGACCACCCGTGGTGTTCGCGATGAGGTCGGTGATGTCCGAGCTGCCGAGGGCCAGCGCGTACTGGAGAGCCTCCAGCGCGAGGCTCACGCCGAGGATCGCCATCGCAGCCCTCCCCCATCGCATCGCCGGCGCGAGCAGGCCGAGGTACGCGCCGAGCGGCACGAACAGCAGAACGTTCACGGCGATCTCAAGGGGAGCACTCGCCCCGGCATCTCCGTTCGCGACGAACGGCACGACCTTGATGACACGCAGAGAGCCGTCGCCGATGTGCGGGACCTCGAGCTTCCAGAGGATGATCCAGCCGAGCAGGAGGAGGTAGACGGCGAACATCGCGGGCAGCAGTATGCGCGACGGCCCGGCCGATGATCGCGTCATCATCGGCCTGCTGCCCCGGAGCCACCGCCCGTCATCCCGGCGACCAGCGCCATCGTCGCGGGATCGCGCTCGACGAGCTCGCGTGCCGTGGCGGCGATGACGCGGCGCATCGCGGAGGCGGCACGAGTGGGATTGACGTCCGAGCGGTGCGCGAGGCCGATCGTGCGGATCAGCCTCGGCTCGATCAGCCGCACAGAGCGCAGAGTGGGTCTGTCCAGCAGCACCATCGCCGGCACCACGGCCACGCCGAGGCCCCGCTCCACGAAGCGCAGCACGGCATCCATCTCCGCCCCCTCGACCACGGGGGTGGGTGCGAGGCCGGCCGCGCGGAACGCGGAATCCGTCACCGCACGCAGATCGTAGCTCTCGGCGAAGAACACGAGCGGCAGGCGTGAGAGAGCCTCGAGATCGATACCCTCCTCCGCGACGGGTGCATGCTCGGCGGACGACACCACCACCAGTTCCTCCGTGAGCAGCGGAGTGCGCACCAGCGCCGAGCCCGAGACCGGGAGCGCGTCCGACAGCGTGATGAGCGCCATGTCGACGGTGCCAGCGGCGAGCTGCTCGATCAGGACGTTCGACCCCGCCTCCGTGAGCAGCAGCTCGACACCTGGATGCGCGGAATGGAATGCGGCCATCGCCTCGGCGACCAGGCTGATGCAGAGGGTCGGCGTCGCGCCCAGGCGCACGCGTCCCCGCTGGAGCCCCGCGAGCTCCCCCATCTCCGCACGGATGGTGTCAGCATCCGCCAGCATCCGTCGCGCACGAGGGAGCAGCGTCTCACCCGCGTCGGTGAGCGTGATGTTGCCACGAGCACGATGGAAGAGCTCGGCGCCCAGCTCGACCTCGAGCGACGAGATCTGGCGGCTCAGTGACGGCTGCGCGAGGTGCAGCTTCGCTGCGGCCTGTGTGAAGTGTCCGAGATCGGCGACTTCGACGAAGCCGCGCAACTGCTCCAGGTTCATGCTTTCACGCTATCAGGACAAGTAAAACAATGCATTGGAGTTATCGACCTGAAGTTCTTAGCGTGGACGCATGAGCACTCGCGAACGACAGATCTCCACCACCGTCCTCGTCATCGGCACCGGCGGATCCGGCCTGAGGGCCGCGATCGAGGTGGCAGAACGCGGCGTGGACGTGCTGGCTGTCGGTAAACGCCCTCGCGGCGACGCGCACACCGCACTCGCGGCCGGCGGCATCAACGCCGCCCCCGCGACGATGGACGCCGACGACACCTGGCAGCAGCACGCCGCCGACACGATCAAGGAGAGCTACCTGCTCGCGAACCCGCACACCGTCGAGGTCGTGACGCGGGGCGCGGAGCGCGGCATCGGGGACCTCGAACGATGGGGCATGGACTTCGCGCGCGAGGACGACGGGCGCATCTCTCAGCGCTTCTTCGGAGCGCACACCTTCCGTCGCACGGCCTTCGCCGGCGACTACACCGGGCTCGAGATCCAGCGCACCCTCGTGCGGCGGGCCGAGCAGCTCGACGTGCCCATCCTCGACGGCATCTACATCACGCGCATCCTCGTGAAGGACAACGTCGTGTTCGGTGCATACGGCTTCGATCAGAGCGACGGCACGCGCTACCTCATCCACGCGGATGCCGTGATCCTCGCCGCGGGAGGGCACACCCGCATCTGGCGCCGCACCTCGTCACGACGCGACGAGAACACCGGCGACGCGTTCCGGCTGGCCGTCGACGCCGGCGCGCGCCTGCGCGATCCGGAACTCGTGCAGTTCCATCCGTCCGGGATCATCGAGCCCGAGAGCGCGGCGGGCACCCTCATCTCGGAGGCCGCCCGCGGAGAGGGCGGCATCCTGCGCAACGCCCTCGGCGAGCGCTTCATGGCGAAGTACGACCCCGAACGGATGGAGCTCTCCACGCGCGACCGCGTCGCGCTGGCCGCGTACACCGAGATCAAGGAGGGTCGCGGCACCGAGAACGGCGGCGTGTGGCTCGACGTCTCGCACCTGCCCCGCGAGACGATCATGACCCGGCTGCCCCGCGTCTACCAGACGATGATGGAGCTGCAGATGCTCGACATCACGACCGACCCGATCGAGATCGCCCCGACAGCGCACTACTCGATGGGCGGCGTGTGGGTGCGTCCTGAAGATCACGGCACCGACGTCGACGGGCTCTACGCGATCGGCGAGGCGTCGAGCGGGTTGCACGGTGCGAACCGCCTCGGCGGCAACTCCCTGATCGAGCTGCTCGTGTACGGGCGCATCGTCGGTCAGGCGGCGATCGCGCACGCCTCATCGCTGGATGCACAGCGGAGATCTCCTGAGGCCATCGCGCAGGCGCGGGCCGAGATCGATGACCTGCTGGCGTCGGACGGACGGGAGAACGTGCGCGCACTGCAGCGCGCGATCCGCAACACCATGACCGAGCACGCCGGTGTGGTGCGCTCCGCGGAAGGGTTGCGCGCCGGCCTCGCCGACATCGATCTGATCGAGGGCCGAATGGAGGACCTCGGCATCCATCCCGACATCGCGGGGTTCCAGGACCTCGCGCACGCCTTCGACCTCAAGGGCTCGGCTGTCGCTGCGCGCGCCACGCTCGAAGCAGCACTGGAGCGCCGCGAGACCCGAGGAGCCCACAACCGCAGCGACTTCCCGGACGAGGATCCGACGTTGCAGGTGAACCTCGTCTGGTCGCCGGCGACCGGCGTGACGCGCGAGGAGATCCCTCCGGTACCCGCCGAGATCCAGGACCTGATGCGCGAGGTGTCGTCCGAGGGCAAGCTCGTGGAGTGACCGGCGCCGAGAAGCATTGAGTATCGGCGGCACGCGACGCACACTGGTTGCATCCACGCATTTCATACGAAGGAGCGATCGTGCCGAACCTCAACCCTTATCTGTCCTTCCGCGACTCCGCCCGTGAGGCGATGGAGTTCTACCAAGGCGTCCTCGGCGGAGATCTCGCCGTCAGCACGTTCGGCGACATGCCCGACAGCGGGACCGCCGCAGGCGAGGAGAGCCTCGTGATGCACGCGCAACTGAACGCTCCGGGCGGGCTCGTGCTCATGGCGTCGGACACCCCCACCGGTATGGAGTACGAGACGCCGCAGGGGATCTCGGTTTCGCTCAGCGGCGGCTCAGTGGACACCGACTACCTGCACCGCGCATGGGACGGTCTCGTCGCCGGCGGGACCGCCACGATACCGCTGGGTGAAGCCCCGTGGGGTGGCGAGTTCGGCATGCTCGTCGACCGCTTCGGCATCTCGTGGATGGTCGCGATCGAGGACTCGTTCGCGTCGTCGTCCGAGTGAGCCGATCAGAGGCGGGTCACGTCAGTCGGACAGGACCGAGAGGATGTTGCCCGCCGGGTCCTTGAACCAGGCGATGTCCGGTCCGCGCCCGGCGGCCTTGCCGCGCACTATGCCCTTGTCGTCCTGGCCCATCCCCTCGTACCGCTCCAGGCTCACCCCCTTGGAGACGAGCTCGTCGACGACCGCGTCGATGTCGGCGACGGGGAAGTTGAGGATGGTGAAGGTCGCGGGCTCGTGGTCGTCCTTCGGATAGATCAGCACCGCACCGCCCTTCGGCAGTTGCACGGAGATCAGCCCGCCCATGCCCTCATCTTTGACGGTGAGGCCGAGTACGTCCTGGTAGAAGCGGCGTGAGGCCTCGATGTCGCTCGACGACATGCCACTGAATGCATCGGAATTCTCGAACATCTCTGCTCCTTCTATGAGTCACGGTCGGTTTCCGCGTGCAGCGTCAACGATTCCACTGCACAGGCACGCTGTCCACGGGTGTACGCGAAAGGGGCCCCATCCGAGCGGATGCGGCCTTTTCGCCGGTGGATCAGCTGATCTTCTTGCGGTAGATCGCGATGGCGCGTGCGTCACTCCCGCGGTCGCCGCCGTACCGCTACCCAGGCGCACGCGACCCCGAACACCGCTTCCACAGCGCCCGCCCCGACGATCGACGCGACGGGGATGCCGTCGACAAGAAGCGACACGACGCGTCCAACGGCGAAGCCGATGCCGACGAGCGCGCCGATGAGCGCGGCGGAGAAGCTCCAGTCACGCCAGATCGCACCTGCTGCGACCGCAAGGCCCAGCAGCGTCAGCGCGGCTCCCACTGCGCGCAACTCATTGGACAGGTTCTCCCCCGTCACACGTATCTCGTAGGAGACGTAGAACACCGAGGGCGCGATCAGTCCACCGAGTCCGATGATCACGACGATGAGCGCGGTGATGCCGAGGATCACCCGTTCCGGGACGCGGGCGCTCACGGGGTACGCGCCGCCGCAGATACGACGCCGCGGAGTGAGCGTGGTTCGCGCCCGAGCGCGCGCTGCACGCCGTCCGCGACGCTCTCGTTGCGCCCGTCGAACACCTCGCGGCACAGATCGGTCAGCAAGTCAGCAGAATCAGCGTCGAGGGCCTCGGTCATCGCGGCACGGAAGTCCTCGAGGGAGAGCGGGACATAGACGACGGCATGCCCCCGTGCGTCGCTCAGTATCCGAGCCGCCTCGTCGAAGGTCAGCAGTTCGGGGCCGGTCACCTCGTAGACCTCACCCGCGTGGCCGGTGCCGGTGAGAGCGGCCACCGCGACATCCGCGAGGTCGTCGACGTCGATGAACGGCTCACGCGCCTGCCCGGCCGCGAGTGGGATGACGCCCGCCTGCACTCCGGGAGCGAGCATGCCTTCCGTGAAGTTCTGGCTGAACCACGAGGCTCGCACGATGGTCGCGTCGATCCCGGAGCCGAGCACGATGTCCTCCGCCACTCGGGCTCCCTCTTCTCCTCGGCCCGAGAGCAGCACGATCCGCGTGACGCCCGAAGCGCGGGCGGCATCGACCAGGCGTGCGATCACGGCATCCGCTCCGGGAGCCGCCAGGTCCGGCACATATGCGACGTACAGACGGCGGACGCCGGCGAGCGCCTGCGCCCACGTCTCCGGGACCGTCCAGTCGAACGTGATCGCGGTACTGCGCGCGAGTCGTCGAACAGCGTGGCCGTCACGTTCCAGCCGGTCGGCGATCCGGGAACCGGTCGTGCCGGTCGCGCCTATCACTCCGATGAGCTCCTCGGTTGTCATGATGTCCTCTCCGTCGCCGTGACGATCACGGTGACCAGGTCCACTCTCTAGTCGCGGTTGCAGACGAACAATGCTCAAACGGTGCTGATCCTGTGCAGATACTCCAACAGTTCGGACCATCGGCATCCGCGCACAGGATCATGGACGTATGGCAAATCCACGCGGTGCCATCGCACCTATCGATGCGATCGGCAAATCTCTGCACATGCTGCGCCTGACGGGCGCGCTGTACTGTCGCGCGGACGCCGCCGCCCCGTGGGGCGTCGACTTCCCCGCGCTCCCGGGGTATCTGGCGATGCCGATCGTTCTATCGGGAAGTTGCATCCTCGACCTCGACGATGAGGAGTACGAACTCACGCCAGGGCGGGCCGCTCTGCTGAGCCGCGGTCGCGAGCACCGTCTCGTCAGCGGACGCGGTGTGCAGACCGTCCCGCTCTTCGATCTCCCGTTCGAGAAGATCGGCGACCGGTACGAACGGATGTGGATCGACGGGACGGGCGAACCCACACGAATCGCCTACGCAGCGCTGTATGCCGACGATGCCCTCACCCGCCGAGTCATCGCCGAGCTTCCGGACGTGATCGTCGTCGACAGCTGGGACGACGACGATGCGCAAGTCTTCGCGGACGTCCTGCGACTTCTCGCGCGCGAGGCGACGTCGACCCGACCGGGCGGCGAGACCGTCATGACCCGACTCGCGGACGTGCTCGTGATCCAGATCCTCCGCTGGTGGTTGCAGCAGACGCCGGCGGCGACGACCGGATGGTTGGCCGCGCTGCAAGACCGACACGTAGGGCAGGCACTCGCCCGCATCCACGCCGATCCGGCCCACGAGTGGACGATTGCCGAACTCGCCGCGACGGCGCGCATGTCACGCTCCGCGTTCGCTGAGCGATTCTCCACCTTGGTAGGCACCCCGCCGGCCGGATACCTGGCGGCCTGGCGCCTCGATCAGGCGCACTCCGAGCTGCAGCGTAGCGACCTGCCAGTGTCGGAGATCGGGTCGCGCGTCGGATACCGCTCGGATGCCGCCTTCAGTCGCGCCTTCAAGAGGCACCACGGCATCACGCCAGGCCAGGTTCGACGCATTCGGCCCACCGAGTCGGATGCACTTCAGCGGTGACGCGGGGTGCGGACAATGTTGCGATCAGCGCAGCCTGCGCGGGCAAGCTCGTGGAGTGACGGTCAGCGTCAGTGAGCGACGAGGTCAGCAGCGACGCGCAGATCCTCGACGAAGGCATCGAAGGCGGTCTCGCGATCGGCGGAGTCTCGGATGCGGAGGATGCTCGACGGATGCGTCGTGACGACCACCGGCGACAGGAACCCGGGCGGAGGCTCAAGGACCGTTCCCCTCTCCTCGCCGATCTTGACCGGTCGCCCGAGCACGGCTCGCGCGGCCGTCGCACCTAGAGCGACGATCACCTCGGGTTGCACGGCATCCGCCTCCGCTTCGAGCCAGGGGTGGCAGGCGACGATGTGCCCGACAGCCGGCTTTTCGTGAATGCGCCGCTTGCCCCGCCGTTCGAATCGGAAGTGCTTGACGGCATTGGTCATGTAGAGGTCGTCCTGGTCGAGGTGCGCCGCATCTACGGCATCCGCCAGCACTCGTCCGGCTGGGCCGACGAACGGCTCCCCTGCCAGGTCTTCACGGTCGCCGGGCTGCTCGCCGACGAGCATCATCGATGCCGCTGACGACCCCTTCGAGAACACCACCTGCGTCGCAGGCTGCCAGAGTTCGCAGCCGCGGCACTCCTGCGCAGCGTGCCGCAGCTCGTCGATGTCGTCGCCGGCCGGAACCCACCGCTGCGCTCCGGGACGCTCCTCGTCTCGCTCCATTCGCACACGCTACGTCCGGGTGCCGCCGGATGCACCCCCCTTGCGCGGACCGGCCGTGCGGGTCAGTCCGACAGGACGGGGGATGTTGCCCGCTGGAACCTTGAACCACGCGATGTCGGGGCCACGTCGGGCGACCTTGCCACGCAAGTGCACGGAGAAGGGGGGGGGGCCCCCCC
>NZ_JBLVOB010000007.1:213527-239826 GCF_053543555.1 Microbacterium xerophyticum
ACGGATGCCCCCCCCTTCTCTGACCGATCAGCTGATCTTCTTGCGGTAGATCGCGATCGAGAAGCCGTAGGCGACCACGAGGATGCCGACGAGCCACGCGAGAGCGACCCAGATGCTGGAGCCCACCGGCTCCTCCGCGAACAGCGAGCGGATGCTGTTCACGATCGAGGTGACCGGCTGGTGCTCCGCGAACCAGGCGACAGGCCCTGGCATCGAGGTGGTCGGCACGAACGCCGAGCTGATGAACGGGAGGAAGATCAGCGGGTAGCTGAACGCGCTCGCCCCGTCGACCGTCTTCGCCGACAACCCCGCGATCACTGCGAGCCAGGTCAGGGCGAGCGTGAACAGGATGAGGATGCCGGCGACCGCGAGCCAGGCGCCGAAGGATGCTCCGGTGCGGAACCCCATGAGCAATGCGACGCCGATGACGATCGCGACCGAGATCATGTTGGACACCAGCGATGTGAGCACATGCGCCCACAGCACGCTCGAACGAGCGATGGGCATCGACTGGAATCGCTCGAAGATGCCGCCCTGCATGTCGAGGAACAGCCGGTACGCGGTGTACGCGATGCCGGATGCGATCGTGATCAGCAGGATGCCGGGGAGCATGTAGTTGACATACGACTCGTCGGTGCCGGTGTTGATCGCCCCGCCGAGCACGTAGACGAACAGCAGCATCAGGGCGATCGGGGGGACGGCCGTGGTGATGATCGTGTCTGGGCTGCGGAGGATGTGCGTGAGCGACCGGCCGGTGAGGACCCGGGTGTCGCTGAGAACGTGAGAGGTCATGTCAGAGCTCCTTTCCTGTGGATGCTGAGGCCTCTGCTTCGCCCGTCTCACCGACGAGCGCGAGGAAGACGTCCTCGAGCGAAGGCTGCTTCTCGACGTATTCGACCTTCGCCGACGGGAGAAGCTGCTTGAGTTCGGCGAGTGTGCCGTTCTGGATGATGGTGCCCTTGTGCAGGATCGCGATGCGGTCGGCCAGCTGCTCGGCCTCATCGAGGTACTGCGTCGTCAGGAGCACGGTGGTGCCGCTCTTCGCCAGGCCCCGTACGGTGTCCCAGACCTCGATCCGCGCCTGCGGGTCGAGACCGGTCGTCGGCTCGTCGAGGAAGATGATCGGCGGGTTGCCGATCAGGCTCATCGCGATGTCGAGCCGCCGACGCATGCCGCCGGAGTACGTGGCGGCCTTGCGTCCGCCGGCATCCGTCAACGAGAAGCGAGCCAGCATGTCGTCGGCGATCCCGCCCGGGTTCTTCAGGTGCCGCAGTTTCGCGACGAGGATGAGGTTCTCCCGTCCGGTGAGCACCTCGTCCACGGCGGCGAACTGACCGGTCAGGCTGATCGACTGACGGATGTCGTTCGGCGACGCGGCGACATCGAATCCGTGGACGACCGCCGTGCCGGCATCCGCCTTCAACAGGGTGGAGAGGATCTTCACCAGCGTGGTCTTGCCCGCGCCGTTCGAACCGAGGAGGGCGAAGATGCTGCCCGATGCGACCTCGAAGTCGACGCCGCGCAGCACCTCGAGGTCCTTGAAGGATTTGCGGATGCCGCGCACCTGGATGGCTGCGGTGGTCATGAGCGGGTCTCCTTTCCGATCGCCTGGTCGAACGCCTTGTTGAGGCGGGCGCGCTCCTTGTCGATCCATTCCTTGCCCTGATAGGACTTGGCGAAGGTCTCGGTGAAGTCCACCGGGTCGTCTCCGACGATGTCCTTGACGGAAGTGCCGTCGACGGCCGCTCGCTCCCAGAGGTCGACGAGATCCGTGAACATCTGCGCGAGAGTGTCGCCGCTGGTGATGCCGCCGTAGTACATGAAGTACCGGTTCATCGCCGTGGCAGCGGTGCGGTACGGCTCCGGAAGAGCGTCCATGCGGGCCTTGTCCTGCTTGTACTGCTTCTTCTGCTCGAGCGATCCGGTGACCACTTCGATCCACTTGCTTGCCATGATCAGTTCCCTTCGATGGTCGTGCTGTCGGTGACGGTGTCTGTACTGCGGAGATGTTCGATGCGTTCTGCGAGGAAACTCCACGTCCCCCAGAACTCGACGAGCTGCTCTCGTCCCTGCGCGTTGATGGAGTAGACCTTGCGGGGCGGGCCCTTCTCGGACGGGACCTTCTCCACGTCCACGAGACCTCGCTGCTCGATCCTGACGAGCAGCGCGTACACGGTGCCCTCGGCGATCTCTGCGAAACCCTCGTCGCGAAGCCTCGCCGTGATCTCGTACCCGTACGCCGGCTGGACGGACAGGATCGCGAGAACGATGCCCTCGAGCGTGCCCTTGAGCATCTCGGTCATCTGATTGCCCATCGGATCACTTCCCTTCCTCTACTCAGTGTTGTTGACTACCAGTAGACGGTAACACTAAGTACCGGTAGTTAGCAACAGTGAGTACTGAAATTTCTCGGAAGCGTCCGGGTACGCTCGAATCCATGCCGCAGCAACCCCGCCAGCACCGCAGAAAGCCGGTCTCGAGAACCGCGCAGGCGTCGAGCACCAAGGCGGTCTCCACCCGCAACGCCACGTTCCAGTACTGGGAGACGCTTCTCGGCAACCGCACCAAGCGCAACCGCGCAGGAGAGATGATCGTGCAGGGCGTGCGTCCGATCAGGCTCGCGCTGGAGTCCGATCTCGAAGTACGAGCGATCCTCATCACTCACACGAACGGGCGTTCCGCATGGGCGTCCGAGACGATCGCCGCCGTGCAGGCCTCCGGCGCCGCGTCATGGCTGGTCGCACCCGAGTTGATGGTCGAACTCGGCGAGAAGGACGAGGAGCCTCCGGAACTGCTGCTGATCGTCGCCATCCCCTCCGACGATCTCTCCCGTCTGCCGGTCGCGGACGACGCGCTCTATGTCGCCCTGGATCGCCCGGCCTCACCCGGCAACATCGGCTCGATCGTGCGATCGGTCGATGCGCTGGGCGGCCATGGAGTGATCGTGACCGGACACGCAGCCGACCCCTACGACCCGCGCGCGCTGCGGGCGTCGACCGGATCGGCGATCATGACGCCGACGGTCCGGCTCCCCAGCATCCATCCCGCACTCGAATGGATCGAGCGCCTGCGCGCCGACGGCGTCGACATCCAGATCGTCGGGACGGATGAGGACGGCACGCTCGACGTGTGGGACGTCGACCTCAGGAGGCCCACGCTGCTGGTGACGGGGAACGAGCACTCCGGCATGTCGGCGGCCTGGAAGGACGCGTGCGACGTGCTGACGCGCATCCCGATGACAGGCCACGCGTCGTCATTGAACGCCGCGAACGCGACCGCCGCCATCCTCTACGAGGCCACGAGGCAGCGGCGGACCGCCGGTCGTCCGGCCGACTGACGAGGGCGGGCTCACACCTCGCATCCAGGGGACGCGGAGGTTCTGCACAGAAGCACTGATGCAGAATCGTTACTTTGCGTGTCCGACCCGATGGGCGCGCATGCCGCCCCGAAGCGGCCCGGATACCCTAAGGATCGTTACGTTCGTGATGCCCAAGACCCCCTCGCACTCCCCTGCCCGCCGCCGTCGATTCGGCATCTCGCTCGCCATCGGCGTGCTCGCCGCCACCGGGATCGCCGTCGCTGCCCCTGCCGTCGCCGCCATGACCGCGCAGTCCTCAGTCGTCGACGCCAAGGCCTCAGGAATCGAGAAGGCCGCCGCAGCCGAGGCCGTCGTCGCCGGACGCGCGGCTCTGACCGACGCGGCATCCGCCGTCTCCGCGGCCGAGGCGAGCGGCCTCGACCTCGGTGAGGCGACCACCGCGGTCGACACGTCCGGCCTGCTGCAGGCCATGGACGATCTCGACGACGTCGACTCCCTCACCTCGCTGGAGCTGCCCGTCGTGCGCGTGAAGGCCGGCACCGAGATCGCGTCGGTGAGCGCGCAGGCGGCCGCACTGCGCGAACGGCAGTCTGCAGCCGCGGCTGCGGCCGAAGCCGCCAAGCAGGCCGCTGCCGCCGAGGCCGCGGCCGCCGCCCTCGCCAGCGCCAACACCCCTGACGGTGCCAGGGCGACCGCAGCGGCCATCGCCTCGGAGCAGTACGGCTGGGGCGGCGGTGAGTTCGAATGCCTCAACCTCCTGTGGGAGAAGGAATCGGGCTGGAACTACCAGGCCTACAACCAGGACGGCGGCGCCACCGGCATCCCGCAGTCGCTGCCCGGCGACAAGATGGCCAGCTTCGGCGCCGACTGGGCGACCAACGCGACCACGCAGATCCGCTGGGGCCTGGACTACATCCAGCGCGCGTACGGCAGCCCGTGCGCGGCGTGGGGTCACTCGCAGTCGGTGAACTGGTACTGATCCCCGAGCGGCATCCTCGTGGTGGCCTCCCCGATGGTGGTCACCACGGGATGTCGAGCGCCAGGTACGCCTCGAACTCGGCATCCTTCGGGAAGTCCCTGAACTCCTCCGGAGATTCGGCCGACGCGGCCTCCAGGTAGCACCCCGCGGTGAAGCTCGCGTTCGAGGGGATGTCCGGCATGTCGGAGCAGACTCCGAACAGCTCTCCGTCGACGTATCCGGCGATGTACACCTCGGGATACTCGGGAACCTGGCTGAGAGTCGAGGTGAGCGTGGCCTCCACGAAACCTTCCCCGCCGAGCATCGTGTCGGTCGTCACCTCGCCCGTCATGATCGGGTCGACGAACTCGCCCATGGTCTGCTCGATCCGGATCGAGGCCGCATCGCTGATGTCGGACGAGAACACGCCCTGGAACATCGACACCTGGCCGGGCAGGATGTACACGCTCGTCGGGCCGCGATCGAGGATGCTGCCGTCCTCTGCATACGCGGTGACGTCGAAGTAGAGCTCGGCGGCCTGATCGGAATCGTGGTTGGTCACGGTCGCGTAGATGCCGACGTAGTCGTCGGGCAGGAGCTGCGTCATCGCGAACGACCCGAACTCGAGATCGGAGACCGCGGACACCTCGATGCCCTGCACGGTCTGGGGCTCGCCGTCAGCCGCCGCTGCGGCAGTGGGTGTGGGCGTCGGCTCCGGTGCGGCGACCGCCGACCGATCGAGCCACAGCCATGCCGCCGCGCCGCCGAACCCGATCGTCGTGATCAGCAACGCCGCGCACGCGATCGCGAGCCCCAGGACCGGGCCGTTGCGCGACTCGCGTGCGGTCACGGGAATCGGTGGCGCCTCGGCGACCGGCGGCGCGGGAATGCGCGGATCGACCCAGGCGTCGTCGGAGGGTGGCGGCAGCGTCATCGTCCTCCTCTTCCACGGCACCTCCGCGCTCGTGCACGGCGGCGTGGATTTCCTGTCGATGCTACACAGACCCGCGCGGCGAGCGAATGGGCACATCTACCCGTCAGTGCACCGCGCTCGGCGCCAGCACGCTGAGCAGTCTCAGCTTCTCGTGACTGGGCGTACCCGGCGAGGCCGTGTAGACCAGCAGCACGTGAGAGCTCGCGGGATCGACCAGATTCTGGCAGGCGAGGTCGAGCGCGCCCACTTCCGGATGGATGAAGCGCTTCGTCTCCCTGGGACGCACGCCGATCTCCTGAAGGTCCCAGACCGCTCGGAACTCTTCGCTGCTCTCGAGAAGGAGCTCTGCGAGATGCGCTGCACGCGATCCAGGCCCGCGCACCGACGCGACCTGTCGCAGGCCGGACGCCCACAGCCGCGCGAGGAACTCGTGCTCGGTCGGATCGTAGAGTTCGCGCGACCGAGGATCGGAGAACCAGCGGAACCCGATGCTGCGCTCCGGCCCCGACAGGTGGGTCAGGTCACCCGTGAGCACGACGCCGAGGGGCGTCTGGCGCAGCGTCTCGCCCAGCTCGGTCACGATCTCGGCAGGAGTGTCGTGCAGCCGGTCGAAGATCCGCAGCATGCCGGGGCTGATGTGATCGGTCGACGCGCCTCGCGGTGGCGGCCGATGGCCGGAGAGGCGGAAGAGGTGGTCGCGTTCATCGATCGAGAGATGCAGCCCCTGCGCGATCGAGGCGATCATCTGCTCGGACGGCAACGGGCCGCTGCCCCGCTCGAGCCGCGCGTAGTAGTCGGCGGACATGTGGCACAGCGCCGCCACTTCCTCCCTTCGGAGCCCGTCCGTGCGTCTGCGCTGCCCGCGCGGAAGACCCACGTCCTCCGGCTGCAGCACGTCACGACGCCGACGGAGGAACTCGGCCAGACCGGCTCTGTCGATCACGTGCATGTCCTCCCCTCGTCTTCGTCGATCCTGGCATCCGTGCGACTCCGCATCCACTGATCGACGAGTCCTGGATGCGAATCAGCGCGCCCCGGAGAGTGGAAGCACAACGAAGGAGCACTCCACATGGCACGCAGGAACATCGACATCACCCTCCCACCGCTCGACGGGCGCCGCGCGGTCGTCACCGGCGGGAGCGACGGCATCGGACTGCGCATCGTCACGCGCCTCGCGCTGGCCGGCGCCGAACTCGTCCTCCCCGTGCGAAACATGCGCAAGGCAGAGGCGGCGGTCGACCGCATCCTCGAGAAGGCTCCCGATGCACGGATATCGATCCTGCCGCTGGATCTTTCATCGCTCGAATCCATCGCGCAGTTCGGCGACGACATGGTGCGCGACGGTCGCCCGGTCCATCTGCTCATCAACAACGCCGGTGTCATGACGCCGCCCATGCGACAGACGACGCGGGACGGCTTCGAGCTGCAGTTCGGGACGAACCATCTCGGGCACTTCGCACTCGTGTCCCACCTGCTGCCGCTCCTGCGGGCCGGCCGCGCGCGCGTCACCTCGCAGCTCAGCGTCGCCGCGAACCAGGGCTCGATCAACTGGGCAGACGTCAACTGGGAGAACTCCTACGACGGCATGCGCGCGTACAGTCATTCGAAGATCGCTTTCGGACTCTTCGGACTCGAACTCGATCGCCGCAGCCGCGCCCATGACTGGGGCATCACGAGCAACCTGTCGCATCCGGGAATCGCCCCGACGAGCCTGCTCTCCGCCCGCGACGAGATCGGACGCAGCGAGGACACTGTCGGTGTGCGTGTGATCCGCTGGGCCTCGAAACGCGGAATCGTCGCCGGTACGCCGGAGACCGCCGCCCTCCCCGCGCTCCACGCGGCGACATCGCCGGATGCCGTCGCCGGCCGCCTCTACGCGCCTCGAGGGATCGGTCATCTCGGAGGAGGTCCCGCCGAGCAGAAGGTGTTCTCGCGGCTGCGCAGCGAGGAGGATGCACGACGCATCTGGCAGATGTCCGAGAAGCTGACCGGCGTCACGTTCTCGTAGCCGCGCGTCAGATCCTTCCGCGCACCGGTGTGCGCTCGACGTCGTCGCCGTTCGCGGGCATGGCCATCTCGGCTCTGACGCCCAGCAGTCGCACCTCGCGATCGACGTCGAGTGTCGCAGCGAGCGCCGCAGCAGCCGACATCACGGTCTCGCGGTCGGTCGTCGCATCCGGAAGCTTGCGGCCGAACGTCTTCGTCTCGAACGGGGCGTAGCGCACCTTCAGATGCACGCGGATCACCGGACGGCCCTCGGCCGCGCAGTCGTCGAACGCGTGGCCGGCGAGTTCGCGCACAGCCGCGACGATCTCGCCCGGCGTCGTGAGGTTCTGCTGATACGTCGTCTCTCGGCTGTGGCTGCGGGCCACCCACGGGGTGTCGTCGACGACGCTGGGGCCGATCCCTGAGCCGAGTCCGTGATACCAGACGCCCATCTTCGGGCCGAACTCGCGTATGAGCTCCTCGGGATCGGAGTCGGCCAGCTCGCGCACCGTGCCGATACCGTGTGCGGCGAGGCGCTTCTGCACCTTCGGGCCGATGCCCCACAGATCGCGCGTGGATCTGTCACCCATCACCTCGAACCAGTTCGCCTCGGTGAGGCGGAAGACGCCCCTGGGCTTGCCGAACTCGGTCGCGATCTTGGCGCGGATCTTGTTGTCGCCGACGCCGACGGAGCAGTGCAGCTCCGTGGCGGAGAGGACGGCCGCCTGGGCGTCGCGGGCGACAGCTTCCGGGTCATCCGTCTCCACGCCGAGGAAGCACTCGTCCCAGCCGATGACCTCCAGCACGACGCCCGGCAACCCGCGCAGGGCCGTCATGACCTCGTCCGATGCCTGCTCGTACGCCGCGTGGTCGACGGGGAGGAAGACGGCGTCGGGCGGCGCCTTGCGGGCGGCGATCTTCAACGGCATCCCCGATCCGATGCCGAACGCACGTGCCTCATAGGATGCCGTCGACACCACCGCCCGCTCGGTCGGGTCGCCTCGGCCGCCGACGATCACCGGCAGACCCGCGAGTTCGGGTCGTCGCAGCACCTCCACCGCGGCGATGAACTGATCCATGTCGACGTGCAGCACCCATGCGGCCATGACACGAGTCTGGCGCGCGGAGGCCCGGATGTCACCTGTCTCACGGTGCCAGCGGCCCGACCGCCATCGGCTCGGCGTACGTGCTCTCGCACATAGACATCGCGTCCCGTCGGCGTCAAGCCCCTCGCGCATCAGGCTCGTTGCCGAAATGCTGACTCGCATCCTCAGGATCGGAGTCGCCAGTGTCACTCACCATTCCCTCCCCCGCCGAACCACGATCGAACATCGTCCCCGGCGCCGGTTTCACGGCACGCGGCCCTCTCAGCAGCGCAGTGCTGCATCACCTCATGGGTTCGGAGCACGCCGACCACCGGGACCTGGCCCGTCGAGTCGGAGCGGAGACCGATGACGTCATCCGGGACGACGACATTCAACTCAGCCTCTTCGCACTCTATGCGTCGTCATACGGTTCGGTACCCGCCTTCTCACCGGATCTCGAATGGGATCCGCAGCTGATCGAAACGCGACGCATTCTCGAGGGCGCGTTCGAACGCGCCCTCCGCATGGCAGTGCCTCCCACGGATCTGCCGGCAGCCGACGCCGATGCCGTGGCCCGTGCGCTGTTCTCGCTCACCGCTGCCGACGCCGGCCCGAGCCTCTCGCGTCACGTCGCGAAGAAGGCGACTCTCGAGCAGGTGCGGGAGTTCCTCATCCAGCGCTCGATATACACGCTGCACGAGGCCGATCCGCATTCCTGGGCGATTCCTCGCCTCCACGGACGGGCCAAGGCGGCCCTCGTCGAGATCCAGGCTGACGAGTACGGTGGCGGGCGTGCCGACCGCGTGCATGCCGCGATCTTCGCTGCGGCGATGCGCGGAGCGGATCTCGACGACTCTTATGGCGCCTACGTGGACGCGGTGCCGGCAATCACCCTCGCTTCGCACAACATGATGTCGATGTTCGGCATCAACCGGCGACTTCTCGGCGCGATCGTCGGACACCTCGCAGCGTTCGAGATGACATCGTCGATCCCGAATCGGCTGTACGGGGACGGCATGCGCCGCCTCGGCCTCGGGCCAGAAGTCACCGACTACTTCGACGAGCATGTCGAAGCGGACGCGGTCCACGAGCAGATCGCCGGGCACGACCTGGCCGGCGCTCTTGCGGAAAACCGTCCAGAACTGCTCCCCGACATCATGTTCGGCGCCGCCGCCTGCCTGGCCGTCGACGGATGGGCCGGCATGCACCTTCTGGATTCGTGGGCCGATGGAGCGTCATCGCTGCGCGCGGGTGCGTTCCGATGAGTCGAGAACGCGCGACGATCACCCCTTATCCGGACGGGCCGCTGCTACTGCGAGGAGATGTCGACCTCGTCACGGCGGATGGCCGGCCGATCGAACGCAACCGACGCACCGTCGCCCTTTGCCGATGCGGGCTTTCCACGATCAAGCCGTACTGCGACGGCACGCACAAAGCCGCCGGGTTTCGCACGGAGGAGTGATGCGTTCGCGCCTCGAAGCCGAGTACATCCTGCCCTTGCGCTGGACGGTGGATGACGCGCTCCCAGACCTGACCGCGTACCTCGAGCGCTTGAGCGCGTGGGTCGACATCACCGTCGTAGACGGATCCGATGATGCACTGTTCGCGGTTCATCAACGCGCATGGCACGGGTTTGTGCGTCACCGCCCTGTGACAGTGGCCGAAGGGTTGAACGGGAAGGTGCGAGGTGTACTCGCGGGGGTCGCGATCGCCAGGCACGAGGCGATCGTGATCGCCGATGACGACATCCGCTACGACTACGACGCCCTCGTAGCTATGGTCGAGGACCTGGCGAACGCCGATCTCGTGAAACCGCAGAACCACTTCGATCCTCTCCCGTGGCACGCCAGGTGGGACACCGCTCGCACCCTGCTCAACCGGGCGATGGGCTCGGACTACCCGGGCACGCTCGGCGTGCGGCGCTCGACGATCACGGCGACCGGCGGATACGATGCCGACGTCCTTTTCGAGAACCTCGAGCTGGAGCGGACCGTGCTGGCGTTCGGCGGCAGAGTGAGTAATCGGCGCGACGTGTTCGTCACCAGGCGGCCGCCGACCGCCCGGCACTTCCTCTCACAACGCGTGCGCCAGGCCTACGACAGCTGGGCTCAGCCGGGCCGGCTGCTTCTCGAAGCATCCATAGTCCCTGCCGTCATCACTCTGCGGCGTCGGCCCGTAGCTCTCGTGACGCTCGCGCTCGCATTGATCTGTCTCGCAGAGTTCGGCCGCGGGCGCGATGGCGGTCGGTCGGTCTTCCCTGCGTCGAGTGTGCTGTGGGTCCCGATCTGGGTGGCCGAGCGAGGCGTCGCCACTTGGATCGCCCTCGCGCTCCGGCTCCGCGGCGGCGTGCGATACGCCGACGGTCGGATCACTCGGGCGGCGAACTCGGCGCGAGTGCTGCGGCGTCGGGCGGCGGCTGTTGCCGTCGGGCGGAAGACGACCGCTTCACCGCACCACTCGAGTGCCACGACCCGGAGCCCGCATCAGCAGAACGAGCACGACTGCGCACAACGCCGCGGCAGACGCTAGCCATGCGACCCCCTCTCCTCCCCACATCGCATACGCTGCGCCGGCCACGATCGGCCCGATGAACGCGCCCGCGTTGAGCGCCGCAGTGGCATAGGAGCCGCCGAGGAGCGGCGCGCCTTCGGCTTCCCTCACGATGCGCGAGATGAGAGCGGAGCCGACGGCGAACGAGAGCGCGCCGACGATGAGCGAGAGCGCGAACAGCCACACGGCAGAACCGGAGAAGAACGCCATCAGCATCCATCCCACGCTGACCAGCGCTCCGCCGACACCGATCCACTTCTGCTCTCGACCGGCAGCCCATCGCCCGGTCGCCGTCACTCCGAGGAAGGAGCCGATGCCGAACGCTGCGAGCAGCAGCGGAACGAGCGCAGCCGGGATGCCCGCGGCGGCGCCGATGAGGCCGAGGAAGGTGAATACGCCGAACGTCGCCGCGTTGAACAGTGCGGCGAGCAGTATCGGGCCGAGCACCGGCCACCGTCGCAGTTCACGCAGTTCCGATCGGATGCGGGGACGCATCCCGCTCGCACTCGTCATGGAAGCGCGCGTGAAGAGGAGGATGAGCAGTGCGGGCACGCAGAGCAGGCAGATCGCCCAGAACGTCAGTCGCCAGCCGCCGAGCTGCGCGAGTGCAGCCCCCGCTGGCACGCCGACGATGGTGGCGAGCGTGATTCCGGCCAGCATCACCGCGATCGCGCGCGTGAGGCGGTCTTCCGTGACGAGGTTCCTCGCCGTGGACAGCGCCAGCGCCAGGAACCCGGCATAGGCGAACGCCGCGATCACGCGCGTCACGAGCAAGACGAAGAACGAGTCGGTCGCCCCGCCCGCGACATGCGACGCGACGAAAACGATGAGGAAGCCGATCAGCGAGGTGCGCGCGGGCAGCCGCGCTACGAGCATCGCCATCGTCGGCGCACCGACGACCATCCCCGCAGCGAAGGCGGAGGTCAGCAGGCCGACGGACTCGGGTGAGACGGAGAGATCGTCAGCGATCTCGGTGAGCAGGCCCGCGAGCATGAACTCGCTGGTGCCTTGGGCGAATATCGCAACAGTGAGGACATAGATGAGCAGAGGCATGGGTGCATCCAGACGAAGGCGCGACGAGGGCGCAGAGCGCGACGATCACCGCAGAGTGAAAATGTGGTCGCCGAGAGACGCGGGGAGCGAAGGCTCGACCCGCGGCGTCATCTGGATGCTTCAGGACTCACGACGACCACTATAGACCGCTGATATGGCCTCACGCCTGCGGCCTTGTCAAGCCGGTCGTTGCGCTGGTCGTCGCGGTCTACTCTGCCGAAGAATGCGGCACTGGTCACGGCGGCCGCTCTGACGAAAGGGGAAGTCGTGCGCACGACCACAGAAGTCCTCCATGATCACCTGTCGAAGCGACTCGAAGGCGACGTCGACGCGGACATCGCCGACAACTATGCCGAGAACGTGACCGTGCTCTCCGGATCGGGCGAGTTTCGCGGGCACGAGGGAGTGCGGATGGCCGCCGACGAACTCGCACGTCTCGTCGGCGCAGGAACGTTCACCTACAGGCAGACTCTGGTGGCGGGCGATTATGCCTTCCTCGAGTGGACGGCCGACGGTGAGAGCCAGGTCAAGGACGGTGCTGACAGCTTCGTCGTCGAGAAGGGGCGCATCGTGATGCAGAGCATCCATTACAGCCCGGACCCGGCGCAAAGGCACGGGTGAGCGCCGGTGCTCAGCGGCGACCGTCCGTGGTGGTCGGCAGCCGCGGGGCGCGCGTCACGAAGATCCCGAGCAGGACCATGGCGAGCGCGAGTCCGAGGTGGAGCCAGTTGTCCGCGTCGTTGACCGGCAGGATGTTGAGCTGATCGTTACCCACGGCGAACAGCCCGTACAGCCAGACGACGAAGTAGATGATGCCGCCCCAGATCAGGTACATGCGGGATGCCATCGCACGGGCCGCGACGATCACACCGGCGATCCCGAAGGCGAGATGGACGATGTTGTGCAGCACCGAGACTTGGAACACGCCCAGCAGGGGCGCGTCCGAGTGCGCCCCGGCACCCGCGAGATGCTCGGTCGAGTGCGTGAGCCCCGGGATGAACCCGGCGATACCCACCAGCAGGAACACGATTCCGGCGATGAGAGCGATCTTCTGAATCGCCGTACCTGCGTACGACACCGGATCGCCCGCGCGCGTTGTGTTCGGAGTGTCCATGGTCGTCCTCCTTCACCTTCACGAGTGGAGATGGTGAAAGCTAACGCGCTGAGGCGCCTGTCGACGAGGGGATTGACGCGTGCGGGCGGCGGGAGTAGTGGGTGCCTATGCGGCGAGTATCCCGTCGAACAGCGCATCGAGGTATTGCGAAGAGCGCTCTGGTCGCAGGCGTGCGGCGTACCCGAGGCCGCAGAGCAGGACCATGACGTCCGCCGGCTCCAGCGTGGTTCTGAAGTGCTCGGCGTTGCGGGCGATCAGGCCCGAGAACGCCTCGAAGAGTTCGGCGCGCAGCGCACGCGTCTCGTCCCGCGCAGCAGTGGACGACACGACGGCATCCGCGAAATCCGGGTCATCGCTGAAGACCTGCAACGACTCCGTGATGAACCCGCGCACGGTGTCGAGTTCCCCGGATCGGCTTGCCGCCGATCTCGCCGCATCCGCCATCTCGACGAAACGCTGTTCGACGAGCGCCTCCCTCAACGCCTCGGTCGAGGGGAAGTGCCGGTACACCGTTCCCACCCCGACGCCGGCGTGATGCGCCACGGCGTTGAGGTGAAGCGTGGCGCTGTCGGAGCGGAGCGCTCTCGCGACGTCGAGGATGCGCTCCCGATTTCGATGCGCATCGCGGCGGAGGACGGGCATGAATCCACTGTAACGGATGACTCATCCGAACGGATACATTATCCGGTTTTGCAGGTAGTCTGAGACCATGACCGACCAGAGCAGACAGTTCATCGACGTAGACGGCACCCGACGCAGTTACATCCACGTCGCACCGGCATCACCTCGGCCGGACGCTCCTCTACTGCTCGCGCTGCACGGCTCATCGCAACAGGGGCGGACGATGCAGCGGTTCAGCGGTCGCACCCTCGATGCCCTGGCGCAGCGCATCGGGGCCGACCTCGTCTACCTGAACGGCTACGGTCGCGCATGGAACGATGCGCGCAGGCAGAAGCTGTCGAAGGCCCAGAAGGCCGGCATCGATGACGTCGGCTTCGTGAACGCCGTCATCGACCGCTTCGCCCGCCCTACGATCGCCGTCGGATACTCGAACGGCGGGCAGCTCACGCACCGCATCCTGCGTGAACGCCCGGCACTGCTCGCCGGGGCGACGATCATCGCCGCCGGCCTGCCGGTCGACGATGACTATCTGCTCGCCGATGTCGACCCGGGCCGGGTGCCGGTGCTCATCGTGCACGGCACCGCCGACCCGATCGTGCCCTACGCGGGAGGCATGCCCAGGATGCTCGGGCGCGCCACGCGCGGCATGGTGCAGTCCGCGCCCGCAACGGCCCGCCGTTACGCACCGGCGGGCGAACCCCGCATCCGACGCGATGGCGATCTCGAACGGGCCGACTGGGAAGGCGTGCGTTTCATCACGCAGTTCGGAACCGGCCACGTGATCCCGAATCGCACCACCTCTCCCCTGCCGATCGCCGTCGGCCCATCGCATCACGACATCGACCTCGGCGAGGAGATCGAGAGCTTCTTCGGACTGAACCCCGCTCTGACACGCTCGATCCCTTGACGTCGGCACCCTTCGGGAGTATAAATTAAGCATACTCTTAATTAAGAAGGTTCCTCATGACAGTCTCCGACCCGCTGAGTCAGGTGTTCGCCGCACTTGCGGATCCGACCAGACGTGAGATCCTCTCCCGGCTCTCGCAGGGATCGGCGACAGTCGGCGAGGTCGCCGCGCCGTTCGCGATGAGCGCCCCGGCGATCTCGCAGCATCTGAAGGTGCTCGAGCGCGCGGGCCTCGTGACACGCACAGCCCACGCCCAATGGCGCACGCTGTCCATGCAGGCGGAGCCTCTGGACCAGGCGTCCGCATGGGTCGAGAAGCACCGCCGCGAATGGAACCTGAAGCTGGACACTCTCGACGCGCATCTCAGCTCGATGAAGACCCCATCGGAAGACCGGAAGGAAGAATCATGAGCACGACCGACGCAACACCGCAGTTCTCGATCACTCGCACTTTCGACGCACCCCGCGAGCTCGTGTGGAAGGCATGGACCGACGAAACCGAACTGGCGCAGTGGCTGCATCCGTTCGGGGTGTCGACCGACAGTGTGTCGTTCGACGTCCGCGTCGGTGGCCGCTACCGCTACACGATGACGAATGACGAGACCGGCGAGAAGTTTCCGACCGGCGGCGAGTACATCGAAGTGGACCCGGTCGACCGACTCGTCTTCACCTGGGGCGAACCCGAAGCTCCGGTCGAGGGCGCGCCCGTCATCACACTGACATTCGCAGAACGAGGCGCGCAGACGGAGCTGGTCTTCCACCTTCGCGGACACGAGGGCAACCCCGGTGACGGCTTCATCTACGACGGCTGGGACGAGGCGCTCACGAACTTCGGTCGGTTCCTCGCCGGCGATCTCGAGGACTGAGCACATGGGCGTCAGGATGGACAACATCGGGATCGTGGTGGAGGACCTAACACCGGCGATCGAGTTCTTCACAGAGCTCGGACTCGAACTCGAGGGCCGCGCCATGGCGGAGGGCGAGTGGGCCGGACGCGTCACGGGCCTCGGCGACCAGCGGGTCGAAGTGGCGATGATGCGCACGCCGGACGGCCACGGCCGCGTCGAACTGTCCCGGTTCCTGCATCCGGACGTCATCGCCGACAACCGGCGAGCGCCCGTGAACGCGCTGGGCTACCTCCGCGTCATGTTCGAGGTCGGCGACCTCGATGACGCCCTCGACCGCCTTTACGCACGGGGCGCAGAGCTCGTCAGCGACGAGGTGGTGCAGTACGAGGACGTCTATCGGCTGTGCTACATCCGCGGTCCGGAAGGGATCCTCATCGGACTCGCTCAGAGCCTGCGCTGACGGCCGACTCGGCGGAGCCCGAACGCAGCGGCATGAACCGTCGATAGGTGAGCACGGCGATGATGATCGTCGCGACGTGCATGAGCGAGAGAGCACCGGCCACGAGCCACCCCATCGCGACGCCCACGGCGATGTCGGGGATGAATGAGACCACGAGGAAGGTCGGCACCAGCCATCGCATGATCTTCGCAGGGTGCCGCGCGCGCCGGTTGATGATGTGCCAGCCGGCCGCGCCGGCGAACGCGGCGATCACGGTGAAGCTGATGTACGCGACCGGCTGCAGCCCGCCGACGCTCTCGGCGCCGAGGGATACGGCGCCGAGGGCGATGAGCGCGTTGACGGCGCTGGCCGCGACCGCGACGATCAGTGCGCTGAACGGAAGCGCGGTGCGGACCCGGTAGCCGGGCTGGGTGATGGTGATCATTTCTCCTCCTGGGTTCGGTGGTCGTGCGGAAGGTGACGTCATTCGTAGCGGAGTGCTTCGACGGGGTCTTTGCGTGCCGCCCGCGCAGCGGGGAGAGTCCCCGCGAGGAACGCGACGGCCATGATCAGCACGATCGTGAGCGCCACCGTGAGCGGATCGAAGGCGACGATGGTCAGCCCCGGCAGATCTGCGAGCAGGGCGCCACCGAGGAACGTGCTGGCCGCGGTGCCGACGATCATCGCCACGACCACGCCGATCGCACTGCCGAGGAAACCGATGAACACGGCCTCGGTGCTGAACAGCGCGAACACGCGCCCGCTGCCCATGCCCATCGCCTTCATGAGTCCGATCTCCCTGGTGCGCTCCTGCACTGACATCAGCAGGGTGTTGACGATCCCGAACGCCGCGGCGAGCAACGCGATCGCGGCGAACACGTTCAGCACGAGCACGATGGTGTCGATCACGGTGGTGAATGCACCGAGTTGATCCGCGGTGGTCGTGGCGGCGAAGCCGGCATCCGTCAGTCGTTCCTTCAACTCTTCGATCTCGGCGGTCGTGAGGTCGATGTCGAACCAGGCGGTCGCCTCCGCCCAGCGATCCAGCTGATCGGCCGGCAGCCCGGTGCTCTGCAGCTGGTACAGGTCGTCTTCGAGCGCCTGATTCGCGACGAGGCCCGTGCCGCTGGCAGCAGCGAGAGCCTCTTCGGCGACGCCGACGATCGTGACCTCCACGTCATGCTGAGTGAACGCGCCGTCGGTGACGGCGACGGTCAGCGGCTCGCCGATCGCGGCGTCGGCATCGGCGAAGCCGAGCGCTTCGACGTAGGTCACCGGAATCGTGACCTGCAGTTCGGTACTGCCGTCATCGGGCTCCGCGCCCGCCGCGAGCTGCACGTTCTGTCCGGCCACCAGCCCTCCGAGACTCGCGACATACGGAGTGTCGTCGCCGTACTGCACGTAGTCCAGCTGCACCGACTTGACCGGCTCGACCTCGAGGATGCCGTCGACATCACCGATCGCCTGGATGTCGGCATCCGTCATGAGGGTGACGGAATCCTGTGCCGGGCCGTTCCCCGTGACGACCGAGTCGGGGTCGTACTCCCGCGGCCCCGTGTCCTCCGCGTCGGCAGACGCCTCGCCGGTCTTGGTGACGGTCATCACGTCGTCGGCGCCGATGCCGGCGACGGTGTCGTCGATGTACCGGTTGATGCCGGTGCCGAGTCCGCTGGTGAGAGTGAGTGTGAATGCCCCGACGAAGATCGCCAGCACCGTGAGAGTCGTACGCGCCTTGGAGCGGAACGTGTTCGCGATCGCTGTGCCGATCAGGTCGCCGGCGTTCATGCTGCCACCTGCTCGCCGTCGACGATGACACCGTCACGGATGTGGATGCGCCGATCGCAGCGAGCGGCGAGCTCCTCGTCGTGCGTGACGATGACGAGGGTGATGCCCTGTTCGCGGTTCAACGTGAACAGGATGTCTTCGACCACGCCCCCGGTGTTGGTGTCGAGGTTGCCGGTGGGCTCGTCAGCGAAGATGACCCGCGGGGAGTTCACCAGGGCTCGTGCGATCACCACCCGCTGCTTCTGCCCGCCCGACAGATTGATGGCCTTGTTCTTCGCCTTGTCACCGAGCTCGAGCTGTTCGAGCGCGTTCGTGGCCCGGTAGCGACGAGCGCGCCGCCCGACGCCGGCGATCTTCAACGGCAGCGTCACGTTCTCGAGCGCGGTCTGGCTCCCGTTGAGGAAGAACTGCTGGAACACGAAGCCGAAGGTCTTGTTCCGAGCCCGGTTCAGCCGCGCCCCTCGCAGCTGTCGAGTGTCCTGACCGTCGAGCAGCAACGATCCCTGGCTGGGCTGATCGAGAAGCGCGAGCAGGTGCATCAGGGTTGATTTCCCCGACCCGCTCTTGCCGACGATCGCGATGCTCTCCCCTTCGCGGATGTCGAGGCTGACGCCGCGCAGCGCGTCGAACCTGCTCGGGCCGCGCCCGTAGGTCTTGTGCAGATCGCGGACCGAGAGTATCGGTGCGCTTCGGTCTTCGGTCGCCGTCGAGTGTGTCACTGGGCTCTCCTCTTGTCTGGGATGCAACGAGCCTCCCGCGGGGCGGGGTCTCGGCGCGTCGCCCCAGCGAGGCACCTGCATACCCTGAACGGGGTATCTCCGGCCGGAACCTAGGGAAGCGGCGGCGTGCGGATCGATAATGAGAGCATGCGCAGCGTACGGGCACCCGAGGTCGCCTCGCCGGCGCGCGCCACGATGCCGGGGTGGGCGAGGGATCTGCTCGCAGCGATCGCCGTCCTCCTGACCGCCTTCGGTCCGCTGACGCGGCTCACCGACGGGCTCTCGCCTCTCGGCTGGATCATCGTCGGCCTGCCGGTCGCACTCATGTTCCTGCGCCGCCGGTACCCGTGGGTCGTGCTGGTCGCGTGCGTGGCGTGCTTCGTCGCCGTCTCGCTCACGCTCGCGCTCACGCCGTTCTCGGCCCTGCCGACGGGCATCGCCGTGTTCACGATCGCCACCCGCACGAATCGCCGCACCGTGCTGGTCACTGTGCTGAGCGTGCTCGTGGTGATGATTCCGGCATCCATCTTCCACGAGTGGGCGTCGCTGCACCCGCTCACGATGCTCGTCCTGGTGATGGTGGGGTTCTTCGCCGCGGCCGGCGACGCGATCAGATCCCGTCGGGCGTATATCGACGAGATCACCCAACGAGCCGTGCAGGCGGAGCAGACCCGCGAGGCGGAGGCTTCGCGACGCGTCGCCGAGGACAGGCTGCGCATCGCGCGCGATCTGCACGACACGGTCGCGCACCAGATCTCGGTGATCAATCTGCATGCCGCCGTCGCGGGCCGAGCGATCGACGACGACCCGGTCGCCGCGAAGTCGGCTCTCGCCACCGTCGGCACCGCGTCCAGACGCGTGCTGAGCGAGATCGGCGACCTGCTCTCCACGCTGAGGGCACCCGATGAGGCGCAGCCCCTGGCACCCACGCCGGGCCTGGGAATGGTGGGGGCGCTGATCGAAGAGTTCGAGGGGTTCGGTCTGCACGTCACTGCGCGGATCGAGGGCGACCTCAGCGATCTGCCGGCCGCCGTCGACCTGGCCGGTTACCGGCTCGTGCAGGAGGCGCTCACGAACGCGCACAAGCACGGTTCGGCTCCTCGCGCCCACGTGTGGATCGATCGCGATGAGGGCATGCTCCGGCTTATCGTCACCAACCCCGCGGCGAACGACGCCGACCAGAGCGGGCCCGAGCAGGGCGAGCCCGCCATCGACGCCTCCGCAGGGCACGGTCTGCTCGGCATCCGCGAGCGGGTCACCGGCGTGGGCGGAACGCTCAGCGCCGGTCGCGACGGCGGTTCCTTCCGCGTCGAGGCCGTCATCCCTCTCCAAGGGGAAGTGCCGCAGGTGCCCGCGTGATCCGCGTCGCCATCGCCGATGATCAGGCGCTCATCCGCACCGGCGTCGCGCAGCTGCTCGGATCCGAGCCCGACTTCGAGATCGTCGGCGAAGCCGGGGACGGAGTGGAGGCCGTCGCACTCGCCGCCCGGTCGAACCCCGACGTCGTCCTGATGGACATCCGGATGCCGAACATGGACGGGATCGAGGCCACGGCGAAGATCTGCCTCTCCCCCGCGTCGACCGCCACCCGGGTGCTCATCCTCACCACGTTCGAGGAGGACGAGTACGTGGTCGCGGCGCTCCGTGCCGGTGCCAGCGGGTTCATCGGCAAGGGCGCCGACCCCGACGAGATCGCCCGCGCGGTCAGAGCCGTCCACGCCGGCGACGCCCTGCTGTCCCCCGCAGCCACGCGCAGTCTGATCGGACGGTACCTCGACGCCGACCCCGTGCACGCCCGACGCCCTGCCGGCGTCGATCCCGGCATCCTCACGCCCCGCGAGGCCGAGATCCTCCTCCTCGTCGCACGCGGACTGTCCAACGACGAGATCGCCACCGATCTCTACATCTCGGCCCACACGGCGAAGACCCACGTCAAGCGCATCATGGCGAAGATCGGCGCGCACGACCGCGCGCAGTGCGTGATCTACGCCTACGAACGGCGACTGCTCAGCCCGGCCGAGGAGACGTAGGACTCGGCTCAGCCCTTGACCGCCCCGGCCATGACACCGGCCACCAGCTGCTTGCCGAGGAACACGAACGCGATCAGCAACGGCAGCGCGATGAGGAACACGCCGGACATGATCAGGGCGTGATCGGCAGTGAACGCCCCGCTCAGCTGCGGAATGACCAGCGGAAGCGTCTTCTGGCTGCGCAGCACCACCGACGGCCAGAAGAACTCGTTCCACGAGCCCACGAATGTGAACAGCGCGAGCGTGGCCGCTGCGGGCCTCGCCGCGGGCAGCGCGATGGACCAGAAGGTGCGCAGGACGCTCGCGCCGTCGACGCGTGCGGCCTCGATCAGTTCGTACGGCAGCGCCTCCTTGAGGTATTGGGTCATCCAGAAGACGCCGAAGGCACCGACGAGGCTGGGCACGATGAGCGCGGCGAGAGAGTCGATCCAGCCGAACTCGTTCATCATGATGAACATCGGGACGGTCCCCAGCTGCATCGGGATCACCAGAGTCGCGATCACGAAGACGTACAGCCCGTTCTTGCCCCGGAACCCGAGCTTGGCGAACGAGAAGCCGGCGAGAGTCGAGAAGAACACGGTCGCTGCGGAGACCACCACCGCGACGACGATCGAGTTCAGCGCCGACACCCAGAAGTCGATCTGGTGGTTCGAGACGATCGCGATGATGTTGTCGAACAGATTGGGCCCTGGAAACAGTCTGGGCAGCGCGCTCTGCGCGATCTCGATCCGCGTGGACGACCCCAGGATCGCTGTGTAGTACAGCGGGAACACCGAGGCGATGAGCACGATCGACAGCAGGGCGTACGTCACCCAGCCCGGCCGAGGACCGACCGAATCCTCGCGGGGTTTGAACTTGATCGGCTTGCCCTTGGCGGCACGCCGCTGGGCGTACTTCTTGGCACCGGGCCCGGAGATGCTCTCGATCAGGGGTGTGCTCATCGGCCCTGGCCTTTCTCGCTGAGGCGCTTCGCGGCGAGGCGGGAGGCGCGGGTCGGTTTGGAGGTGTTGGTGGAGATCGCTCTCGTGAGGAAGAAGTTCAGCAGCGTGAAGAAGATGATCACTGCGGCGAAGAGCCAGGCGACGGCTGCCGCCTGCCCCATGCGGTCCTGCCAGTCGCCGAAGCCCAGGTTGAAGAGGTAGAGCACCGTGGTCAGCCACTGGTTGTCCGCGCCGCCCTGTCCTGTTCCTCCGCTGCCTGTTCCGTCGAAGACTCTTGCCTCGTCGAACACCTGCAACCCGCCGATCGTCATCGTGAGGACGACGAAGATCATGGTCGGACGGATGCTGGGGATCGTGATGGAGAAGAACTGCCGCGCGCGCCCTGCCCCGTCGATCGTCGCGGCCTCGTACATGTCACGAGGGACCGTCTGCATGGCTGCGAGGAAGATCAGTGCGTTGTAGCCGGTCCAGCGGAAGATGATCATCGTCGCGATGGCGACGTGCGAGAGGAGCCGGTTGTGGAAGAACGGCGAGTCGACGTCGCTGAACCAGCCGAGCTCGTGCATGAGCGGGGTGACCAGCCCGAACTGCCCGAACACCTGCGAGAAGATCATCGCCGAGGCGACGGGCATGACGACGAAGGGCACCAGAACGCCCATCCGCCAGAATGTCTTCGTCCTCAGGTTCTGGTCGAGGATCGCCGCGATGAGCAGCGCGAGGATGAGCTGCGGGATGAGCGACAGCACGAAGATCGAGAACGTGTTCTGCAGCGACGTCCAGAACGCCGGCTGGTTCAGCACCCAGGTGAAGTTGTCGAACCCGACGAAGTCGCCCTGACCGAGACGACGATCCCAGTCGTGCATCGCCACCCAGATGTTGAACAGGATCGGGAACAGCCCGAAGATCGCGAAGCTCAGGAAGAACGGCGAGATGTAGAGGTACGGCGAGATCTTGATGTCCCACCTGGACAGGTTCCGGGAGAACCCGAGGCGGCGCGTAACAGCGGTCTGCGATGTCATGTCTCTGCCTGTTTCACCTTCATTGTGAACGCGTGTGCGCCGTGGCCCGCCCTGGATCGAACGGGCCACGGCCCTGCATGCTCGGTCGGTCAGTCGGTCAGTCGGTCAGCCCGAGTGCATCGAACTCGGCGACCGATGAGGTCCATGCCGCTGCGGCATCCTCACTGCCTGATTCGATGCGACGGATGCCGTCCATGACGAGTGTCTGGATTCCGGCGAAGTTCACACCGCGGAATCCGCCGGCCGCCTTGTCACCGGCCGACTCGGCCAGACCCGCGTAGATGGCGCCGGTCTCCTGGCCGCCGAAGAACTCATTCGCGGTCTCCGCGACGGCGGGGTCCTGCATCGCTTCGAGCTGAGACGGGAACTGACCGTTCAGCAGGAACATCGATACGGCGGCCTCCGGCGAGGTGAGGAAGTCCGCGAGTTCTACGGCCGCATCGGTGTGCTTGCCTGCGGCCGGAACGGCGAAGAACGAGCCGCCCCAGTTGCCGCCGCCGTCGGGGAAGGCATCCGCGATCCGCCAACCCTCGAGACCCGCAGCGTTCTCGGCGATGATGCCCGTCGCCCATGCGGGTGTGATGACCGTGGCCCACCGGCGCGCCTGGAATCCGGCGCCCCAGTCGGCATGACCGATCCCGACTCCGGCCGAGACGCCCTCCTCGGCCGCCTCGCCGAACATCGTGAACAGATCCTTCACATCATCGTTGTCGGCGAGCGCGACCGCATCGCCGCTGTCCGGGTCCTCGAACGCGGCGGGGAGCTGGTTGATCGCCGCCTGGATCGCGGTACTGGTGGAGTCGATCCATGCGGCATCCGATGCCTCGGTGAACTGCCTTCCGGCGTCGAGGAACGACTCCCATGTGGCATCCTCACCCCCGATGAACTCGGTGAAGCCCTCGGGATCGGAGGGGAGACCGGCGGCTTCCATGAGCGTGGAGTCGTAGGCGATCGCGAGCGGACCGATGTCCATCCCGTAGCCCTTGATCTCGTCGCCGACGGATCCCTGAGTGACCTTCCAGTCGACCCACCGGTCTTCCACTGCGGGCAGGGTGACCCAGTCCTCAGGGAGCGCCATCATCTCGGTCCACCAGTCGAGTTCGACGAGGTGGAGATCGGACAGTCCGGCACCGTTGGAGGCAAGACCGTTGCGCAGCACGGTCTGAGCAGAGGCGCCGTCGGCGAAGGAGTTGACCTCCACCTTGATGCCGGTCTCCTCGGTGAACTGCTCGAGCAGTTCCGGCGGGATGTCCACCCAGGTGGCGACGGTGAGGGTCTCGGGTTTCTCTCCGCCACCGCCCTCATCTGCGCCTCCGCTGCAGCCGGACACAATCAACGCTGTCGATGCGGCGATCGCCGTGAACGCGATGGCCTTCCTCTTGGTCCTCATCTTCGAGTCCTTTCGTGTGTGGGTTCGTGTATCTAGTGGGTCTGTGGAGCGATCGAGGCGACCGCCCACGCGGGGAGTTCGAAGTCGATGTGCAGTGCCCCGTCGTCGCCGACGGTGAGAGTCCTCCGGTCGAGGCGGTCCGCGGTCTCTCGGAGTTCCGCGGTCTGCTCGCGGCTGAGGTTGAGGGGGGATCCCATCCGATGCCATGCCTCCGCGACGTTGCCGTGCTCCCAATCGAGGACCTCGAGGGTGAATACGGCTCCCGGGATCAGCCCTTCGAGCGTGTGCCGGATGCCGCGGGCGGAGCCGATGAGAGCGAGATCACGCGTGCTGCGATAGTCGGGACGCGACTCCAGGCCCGCCCCGCCCATCTCATCCGGATAGTTGTAGAAGACGGCCGACACGTCACCGGTCTTGGAGGAGCGCGTGATCACGCCGTCCGCAGCCTCGTGCACGAGTCGGTCGCCCAGCCTGTTGAGCATGGCCATGGCGTGGAACGTCGGCTTGTGCAGGCCCTGCTCGTTCACGAAGCCGAAACCGCCGTGGAAGGGGCCGATGCCGCCACCGCCCTCCTCGAAGACATCCGTGAAGGTCCAGTAGGAGATCGATTCCGCCAGGGCTTCCCCCTTGAGGAACGCCCGCACGATGTACGGCGCCGCGAACAGGGTGTCGTGGATCGCGTCGCGGCTGGACGGCGAGGTCGACCACTCGGTGATGTGCAGTTCGACGTCAGGGTACGGACTGTGCGCGATGATCTCGCGCATGAGCTCCAGGTCCTGACGGGTCGCGTCCGCATGACGGGTGATCGCTTTGCCCCGCCCTGTCGAATCGGCGGCGTAATCGGTGGGATACAGGTGGGTCGACAGGAAATCGAGTGGCACGCTGCGCTCGGCGCAGTAGGCGAGGAACTCGTGGATCCACACCGGCTGCCAGTCCAGGCTGTCGGGGTCGGCCGTCTCAGCGGTCTCGACCTCGAGGGCCGGATCGTGGTACTCGCCGGCATACCGCTCGTCGGGGACGAAGACGCTCGTCGATGGACCACCCACTCGGATGCCGGAGTCGATCGCCTTGATCGCCCTCGCGCTGGCCTCGTAGAGCTCGAAGTACTCCGTGCGCGTGCCGGTCCAGAAGTGCGGCACGAGGTTCGGTTCGTTCCAGACCTCGAACGGCCATTGCCTGACCTCGTCGATGCCGTACCGGTCGATCCAGTGCCGGACCGTCGCCGTGACGAGTTCGACCCAGCGGTTCATGTCTTTGGGTGGGCTGCAGTGCGCCTTCCACCAGAACAGGGTCTCGGTCTGCGTCGCGAGCGCACGCGGCATGAATCCGAGTTCGACGAACGGGCGCGCTCCGGTGTCGAGGATCGCATCGAACACCTTGTCGACGTACGCGAAGGTGTGCACGGGCTCCGGCAGCGAGGTGTACGGGCCGAAGCCGCCGCCGTTCTCCGTGCGGTACACGAACATGTCGTCGTGGAAGAGCCCATGGAAGCGGACGTGCCGAACGCCCAGCACATCGACGGCCTCACGGAAGTGCGCCTGCCAATCCGCACGCAGCGCCTCGTTGGCCCTGCCTGCGCCGACGCACTCGTTCCAGACGTGCCGCAGCACCCGCTCGGTGGCGGGTTCTCTGTCTGCCAGTACGGTAGACACCGACACATCAAGAACCATCGAGAATCTCCTTTGATCGAGTGAATGTCTCGTTTTTACGAAACTGTTTCGCTATGCTTGGATGCAGGTTCACGGTAGCGCGCTCTGCCATTCAGTGTCGAGTCGGCAGTATCACGGTTAGATAACAGCGCAAGAGACCGAAACAATTTCGGAAGGATGAGGGATGAGTTCCAGCTCGGCCACGCCGCGCAAGTCGACGCTCTCCGATGTGGCCGCCGCATCGGGCGTGTCCAAGGCCACCGTGTCGAAGGCGCTCAACGGTCGCGACGATGTGTCGGCCGAGACCAGGGAACGCGTGCTCGCCGCAGTGTCGGAGCTCGGCTACCGCCCGACGCCCTCGCCGGCGACGGAGGGACGTCGCGCGATCGCCGTCGCTTTCGACATCCCCGCTTCGCCGTACATCCTGAACGTCCTCCAGGGTGTTCTCGCCTCGGCCACCGACAACCACCTCGACCTGCTGACCCGGCTCGCGCCGGACCGCACGGTGCGCACCCAGCGAGCTGTCGCACATGCGTGGATCGCCGAGCAGCGTGCCGCCGGCGTGATCGGCGTCGTCGGATTGACGCTGTCCAGACCGGATGCTCTGCTCGATGCCGCCGCCGAGGCGAAGCTGCCCTTCGTGATGGTCGACCCGGTCGACACCGCGCATCGCCGACTGGTGAGCATCGCGTCGAGCAACTGGGCGGGCGCACGGGCGGCGGCCGATTACCTGATCTCGCTCGGCCACCGCCGGATCGCATGGATCGGCGGGCCGGAGTCGTCGGTGGCCGCACGAGATCGCCTGTACGGCTACCGCGCCGCGCTCGATGCTGCCGATCTGGAAGCCGACCCCTCGATGGCGGTGTCGGACCAGTTCGACGTGGCGGCCGGCGCCCGGCACGCCCGGGACATGCTCACAGCCGCCCACCCGCCCCCGGCGATCATGGCTGCGG
>NZ_JBLVOB010000007.1:239846-251151 GCF_053543555.1 Microbacterium xerophyticum
TGGCTGCGGATGACGAGATCGCCGGCGGCGTCCTGGCAACCGCGCGCGAGCTGGGCGTGCGGGTGCCGGAAGACCTCAGCGTCATCGGGTTCGACGACACTCCGCAGGCACCGTGGACGACACCGCCGCTGACCACGGTGCGTCAGCACCTGGAGGACATGGGTCGGATGGCCGTGCAGACCGTCGAATCCCTGGCCGCGGGGCAGCCGCCCGTCTCACGTCATGTCGAGTTGGCGACGACCCTCACGATCCGCGAGACGGTGGCGCCTCCGGCGGGATGAGCGCCTTCCGCTACCCGCCGATCCGATTCAGCTCCTGCAGATCGCCGTCAGACAGCTCGAGGCGCGAACCGGCGATGTTCTCACGCAGGTGCGCGGCCGACGACGTGCCGGCGATGAGCAGGATGTTCGGTGATCGGCGCAGCAGCCAGGACAGTGCGACAGACATCGGCGTCGACCCCAGGCGCGCGGCGACCGCTGAAAGTGCATCCGATTGCAATGGAGTGAACCCTCCCAGCGGGAAGAACGGGATGTAGGCGACTCCCTCGGCGGCGAGCCGATCGATCAACACATCATCGTGGCGCACGGCGAGGTTGTACATGTTCTGCACCGACACGATCGGTGCGATCGCCTGCGCTTCCTCAACCTGCTCCGTAGTGGCGTTGCTGACACCGAGATGACGGATCATGCCCTGCCGCTGCAGATCGACGAGAGTCTCGAAGGCGTCGCCTATCCGTTCTTGAACGGGGCCTTCGGCATCACCGAGGCGCAGGTGCACGAGGTCGAGCACCTCGACGCCGAGCGTCTCGAGGTTGTCATCGACCTGCTGGCGGAGTTCGTCGGGTCTCCGTGCGCTCGGCCAGCCGCCGTTCTCGTCGCGGCGCCCGCCCGCCTTGGTCGCGATGAGCAGGTTGTCGCCGTACGGATGCAGCGCCTCACGGATCAGTTCGTTCACCACCCGGGGCCCGTAGGTCTCCGCCGTGTCGATGTGGGTGATGCCGTGAGAGACCGCTTCGCGGAGCACGGCGATGGCACCCTCGTGGTCGCGCGGCGGTCCGAACGCCCACGGTCCGGCCAGCTGCATGGCTCCGTAGCCGAAGCGGGGGACCACCCTGTCGCCGAGGGTCCAACTGCCGCCGGGAAGTTCGTGGGATGCGGTGCTCATGGGTGCCTTTCGATGGCCGTACGGAAAAGATGTCACCCACTACCCTGAACGACCCACTACCGTATAGGAAGTAGTTACCTGAAAGTACGTTGGTACCCGTGCGGAGGATCATGGCGACGACGACCGCAGCTCAGAAGAAGGCCGAAGCGAAGGCGCAGTACAACGCGTTCCTCGCGGCCTGCCCGAGCCAGCAGGTACTCGGACGGGTGTCAGGAAAATGGGTGACCCTGGTCATGTCGGCGCTCGGAAGCGGGCCCGACTGCGATGACGATCCCCGGCCCATGCGGTATTCAGAACTCGCCCGCGTGCTCGCAGGAGTCAGCCCCAAGATGCTGTCCCAGACGCTCCGATCGCTCGAGCGCGACGGCCTGGTCGCGCGGAGTGCGCGCGCGACGGTCCCCGTGACGGTGTCGTACGAGCTGACCGAGCTCGGCCTCTCTCTTCACCACACGATGCGACAGCTCAAGCTCTGGGCTGAAGCGCACCGTGATGACGTAGCCGCGAATCAGGCGGACTTCGACGACCGTCAGGCTTGACGCAGTCGTCGACCCGCGTAGTCCTTGTAGAAAGCAGAATTTTCGCCAGTCTTCACACGCCCAATGGCCGGAAGAGACACATTTCTTGGCGCAGAGTGGTTGCTGACAGCCACCACCGCAAAGGAATCGAAATGACTGCGTACCAAGACGACATCGACGCCATCCGCACTCTCACCGACGAGAACGGCTCCAGTTGGAACGCCATCAACCCCGAGTCCGTCGCCCGCATGCGGGCGCAGAACAGGTTCAGGACCGGACTCGAGATCGCTCAGTACACGGCCGACATCATGCGCCGCGACATGAGTGAGTACGACGCCGACTCTTCGCTCTACACCCAGTCGCTCGGCGTCTGGCACGGCTTCATCGGTCAGCAGAAGCTCATCTCGATCAAGAAGCACTTGAAGACGACCAACAAGCGCTACCTCTACCTGTCCGGGTGGATGGTCGCCGCCCTCCGCTCCGAGTTCGGGCCGCTTCCCGATCAGTCCATGCACGAGAAGACCTCGGTGCCGGCGCTCATCGAGGAGCTGTACACGTTCCTCCGCCAGGCCGACGCCCGCGAGCTCGACCTGCTGTTCACGAAGCTCGATGATGCCCGCGCGGCAGGCGACGAGACGACGGAGGAGTTCATCCAGTCGCAGATCGACAACTACGAGACCCATGTCGTGCCGATCATCGCCGACATCGACGCCGGCTTCGGCAATCCGGAGGCCACCTACCTTCTCGCCAAGAAGATGATCGAGGCGGGCGCCTGCGCCATCCAGATCGAGAACCAGGTCTCCGACGAGAAGCAGTGCGGCCACCAGGACGGCAAGGTCACGGTGCCGCACGAGGACTTCATCGCGAAACTCACCGCGGTGCGTTACGCATTCCTCGAGCTCGGGATCGACAACGGCGTCATCGTGGCGCGCACGGACTCGCTCGGTGCGGGTCTCACGCAGAAGCTCGCCGTCTCGCAGGTGCCGGGCGACCTCGGCGACCAGTACAACTCGTTCCTCGACGTCGAAGAGATCTCCGCGGCCGAGCTGGGCGACGGTGATGTCGTCATCAAGCGCGACGGCAAGCTGCTGCGCCCGAAGCGCCTCGCGAGCAACCTGTACCAGTTCCGCGCGGGAACAGGAGAGGAGCGCTGCGTGCTCGACAGCATCACGTCGCTGCAGAACGGTGCCGACCTGCTGTGGATCGAGACCGAGAAGCCGCACGTCGCCCAGATCGCGGGAATGATGAACGAGGTGCGCAAGGTCATCCCGAACGCGAAGCTCGTCTACAACAACAGCCCGTCCTTCAACTGGACGCTCAACTTCCGCCAGCAGGCGTACGACCGGTTCGCCGCCGAGGGCAAGGACGTCTCGGCATACGATCGCGCCGCGCTCATGAGCGTCGAGTACGACGGCACCGAACTCGGGCGACTGGCCGATGAGATGATCCGCGACTTCCAGCGCGATGGTTCCGCGCAAGCCGGGATCTTCCACCACCTCATCACGCTTCCGACGTACCACACGGCTGCGCTGTCGACGGATGACCTGGCCAAGGGCTACTTCGGCGACGAGGGCATGCTCGCCTACGTGCAGGGAGTCCAGCGCCGCGAGATCCGTGAGGGCATCGCCACCGTCAAGCACCAGAACATGGCCGGCAGCGACATCGGAGACAACCACAAGGAGTACTTCGCCGGCGACGCCGCTCTGAAGGCCGGCGGCAAAGACAACACCATGAACCAGTTCAGCTGATCGTTCGGTCACGAACCCTCATGAACTGAGAGACGAGCCGCGCGCAGGAGCATTGCCGATCGAGATCGGCACGATCTCCTACGCGGGGCTCGTCTGCTTCCGCGCGGGTGGGGAGTCGCCTACTCGATCAGGTCGGTCGCCGCCCGTGAAGCCGTCGATGAGAACGACCGACGGCACCGGCCCGTGCGGGAGGTGGGAGTGACGGTAGAAGTCCTCGGTGATGACGCGACTGCGGTCGGCGTGCGAGAGCAACAGGTTGTCGAAGTCGTAAAGGAAGGGCGGCGGTGCAGGCGCGTCGCGATCTGGTCGCGGCGCGTCAGGCAGATCGATCAGGTCTTCGCCCGCCTCACTATGATGCGAACATGACACGCACGGATCCGATCTTGCGGGGGAACCAGGCCTCCGACGAGCTCGGCCCCGGCATGCTCGTCCTGCTCTGGGCGCTCATCGGCACACAACTCTTCGCTCCGGCGATCTTCGTGTTCCATCTTGCGACCGGTAACACGCGAGAGGCGGAGGACTGGGTACCTGGTTCGATCATCTGTGCTCTGATCGCGCTGCTGCTCTTGGCAGGGCTGCGCTCGTCGGCTCGTGATACGCGACAGTTGCGCGCGAAGGGCGTCCCCGGGACGGCAACCGTGCGCTCCGTGGAGCCGCTCGAGGACGGATACGCGATGATCCTGCGGATCTTCATCGACCGACTCGAGCCATTCGACGCACGCGCCCGCTCCGGGTGGAACCGCCTGAAAGTCGGCGACACGGTCCAGGTGCTGGTCGACCCCACGGACCGGTTGTTCAGCATCGTCGATTTCGGAGCCACGCCGGACGGTCCGAGTCGTTTCAGTCGGGCGTGACCGCCCTCGTTGGGCTCCAGCTGGCGAGCGCCGAAAGAGCGTGATGCGAGGGTGATCCGGGCTCACGCAAACCTATTCACCGCGGTCGGGCTACTCCCAGGTCGCGGCATCCGGATCGATGTCGTGATGACGCGCTGATTCGTCGACGGCCTGTCGGAACCACATCGCTAGACCATCTCTTATCCCGTTGTAGTACGCCGCGAATCCCGGGTCGGCCTCGAACATCCGCCCGAGGCACACCTGCATCTGCCTGGTCAGCGGGAAGAAGTTCGAGAACAGCTCCCGGTGTCGCTCCACGAGTTCGTCCGCCTCCGCGCTTCCCGGCTCAGCGCCTCGGCTCACGGCATCGGCGAGGTCGCGTTGAAGCGCGGACATAGCCTCGGAGAGAGCCCGCCACTGGGCTGGCGACCTGGACGCCGAACGCTCCGCGAACTGCGCCCACTGCTTCGACCCCTCCCATACGAAGCGGGCCGCGCGAGATTGCTGCGGGTCCCACTCCTCTCCGAAGACCTCGCGCTGCTCGTCGTCGCTCATCAGGATGCCGCGCTCGTGGGCATCGGTCATTCGCTCGAGCCGTTCGTCGAGCTGCTGCAGGTCGTGGATCCGTTCGGCCAGTTGCGCCCGCTGCTCGCGCAGCGTCTCCCCGATCTCCGCCGTCGCATCATCGAGCACATCTCGGATCGCGTCGAGTGAGAGTCCGGCTTCGCGATATGCGACGACCCGGCTGAGGCGCTCGAGGTCATCCCACGTGTAGAGGCGGTAACCGGCGGCTGTGCGGCGAGACGGTGATGCGAGACCGATCTCGTCCCAGTGGTGCAGAGTGCGCACCGTCAGGCCGAGAAGGTCTGCGGCGACACCGACCGTCGCATCCTCATCGATCTCGTTGTCAACCATCGATGTCATTGTGCTCCTCCTTGCGAGTCTTCCGGTGCGAAGATCCCGACCGACGCGAAATCGCGGCCCACGTCGCTGTCGGGAGTGAACGGTGTCGCTGCCGTGAACGTGACGTGGGCACCCTCGGGGGTGACGACCGCGATGTCCCGGGTTCTCCATGCCGTGTCGTACGGACCCGTCACCGAATCAGGCGCGAGCTCTCGACATGCTTCGGTGACGGCATCGAGTTGGTTGAGAACGCAGGAGACGAACACCTGAACCGTCGACGGCACGGAAGGAGTCGCGTCGTCATCCGCGGGAACGAGCAGAACGTCCTGAAACGCCCACCGCCGCAGATGCACGATCTGCCCCGGAACGCTGAACAGGTCGACGAACCCGAGTCCGCGAACCCAGAAGTCGGTCGACGCCTGAAGGTCTCTCGTCGGGATCTTCACGAACATCGGCATCGCGTAGATACCGAGGAACGGATCCGGCGCGACCGCGTCCGGCCCGTCAGGAACGGGGCTCACCTCGAATGCGTTGAAGTAATCAGTCATGCGGGCAAGCCTGGTTCCTCACGTTGCGTGAGGGTCAAGCCGGCCCGCGAAGCTCCGCTGAGCGCGAATCGTACGCGGACTGATTGCGGCGGATCGCGGCGGCGTTGCTGACCGTCCAGTCATACAGGCGCCCGAATGGCTCCCGCAGCGATTCGCCGAGATCAGTGAGTGAGTACTCGACACCGACGGGCGAGGTGGGCAGCACGCGTCGCTGGATCAACCCGTCCCGTTCCAGCTTGCGCAGGGTCTGCGTGAGAACACGTTGAGTGATGCCCTCGAGGCGCCGTTTGATCTCGTTGAAGCGCCGTGGTTCGTCCAGCACTCCCATCACCATCATCGACCACTTGTTCGCGATCTGATCGAGGATCGGCCGGCTTTCGCAGTCGGCACGGAAGACCTCGGCGGTCGTGTCCACAATCGTGCTGAATGGCTGCATGGCGGTATCTTCCCGCATCCCTGGGATGCTCAAAGTGCGTTCTTGACGATCTCGACGAAAGCACGAAGCCTAGGTATGCATTGTAAACCGATGCACACATCTAATACCTAGGAGAAACCGTGATCGACACCCGTTCTGACACCATCCGCATCCGCCGGGATGGTCGGGTGATGTTCGTCACGCTCGACAACCCGCCAGTGAATGCACTCAGTGCGCACGTCATGCGTGAACTCCATGAGCTGTTGACGCCGGTCCGCGACGACGACACCGTCGCGGTGATCGTCTTCGAGAGCGCCGATCCGGAGTACTTCATCGCCCACGTCGACATGAACCTCGCCGAGCAGATGGATGCCCTGGGTGCACTCGCAGCGCAGGCACCGGAGGGCATCAATGTCTTCCAGGCCGTGGGCGAACTACTCCGCAACCAGCCGCAGGTCACGATAGTCAAGCTCGCCGGCATCGCCCGGGGCGGCGGTGCCGAGTTCGTCGCCGCTGCCGACATGACCTTCGCGGCCCGCGAGACTGCGCGGATCGGGCAGATCGAGTCCCTCATGGGGATCGTCCCGTCAGGAGGCGGAACCCAGTACCTCGCCGAGCGCGTCGGGCGTAACCGCGCTTTGGAGCTCGTGCTCACCGGCGACGCGGTCGACGCGGACACCGCCGCACTCTACGGTTGGATCAATCGCGCCGTCCCCGCCGATGATCTCGACGCTTTCGTCGACCGGCTCGCGCACAACATCGGCAACCTCTCCGACGGCGTCGTCGCGGCGGCGAAGAGGATCCTCGCACCCGTCACGCCTCTCGACGGATATCAGCGCGAAGAAGCGGAGTGGTCTGTTCTGATCGGTCAGCCCGCGGCGCGCGCATTGATGGGCGGGAGTCTGGAGCGTGGCGCCCAGACGCCCGACGGCGAACGCGATCTCGAAGGGCTCCTGCGCCGAGTCGGCCGCGAGGCACCCACCACTGCGTAGCAACGCCGGGGCCGGCGATCGAGTCAGACCTGGTTCGTACCGCCATCGACGTAGAGGTTCGAACCGACGACGTAGCTGCTCTGCTCGGAGGCCAGGAACGCCACGACGGCCGCCGCTTCCTCCGGCCGGCCCATTCGCCCCTTGGGTACGGTCGCGGCGACGGTTTCCTTCACCGCTCGAACTGTCTCCTCATCGTTGAACGCCGCGGTTCCCCCTGGCGTCTCGATCCATGCCGGGGAGACCACGTTCACTCGGATTCCCCGACCCTTGAGCTCAGCGGACCACGTGCGCGCGAACGACCGGACGGCCGCTTTCGAGGCCGCATAGGTGCCGAACGCCTCCATGCCGCGATCCGCAGCCGTGGAGCCGATCAGAACGATCGAGCTGCCGTCATGCATCAACGGCAATGCCTTCTGCACAGTGAACAGCGTTCCCCTGACGTTGACCGCGAAGGTGTGGTCGATGTGCTCCTCAGTGGTCTGCTCCAAGGGCACGAACGCTCCGACGGCAGCGTTCGCCACCAGGATGTCCAGCCCCTCGCCGCGTGCTCGGACCGCTTCGTAGAGCCGGTCCAGGTCCTGCTGGTTCGAGATGTCACCGGCGATCGCGGTGGATCGGTCGGCCCCGATGGTCTCTACGGCGGCACGGAGTTCAGCCTCGCGCCGCCCAGTGATGAAGACGTACGCACCTTCATCCGCGAGCCGCACTGCGGTAGCGAGCCCGATCCCGCTGCTTCCTCCGGTGATCACGGCTGTCTTACCTGCGAACTGTTCCACGAGAGTCCCTCCATCACTTTCTTCGCCGAATGCGGCCGTCATCAATACTGCCCAGCCATCGACGTAAGATGGATCAACAAGAGTCCACGATTGTTTACGTATCGTCCAGGAGGAGGATGCATTTTGCTCGGGTTCCGAGACCCTGTGGCCGATGCGATCGGATTGCTTCGGCCCACCACCGTGGTCGGACCCAGCGTCAGAGCCGCAGGCGAGTGGGCGCTGCAGTTCGATCCTTTCCTTCACGTGCGCACCGGTGGCATCGTTCGCGGTGCGTGCTGGTTGATCCTGGAAGGGCACGAGCCCGTGTTCCTGCAGGCCGGCGACACTTTCCTTCTGGGCAATCCGCCCGCGTATGTGCTGGCCAGCACCCCGAATGCGACGCCCCGTCCCGCTGCCCCGGTCTTCGAGGAGGCTGAACACGGTCTCGTCCGGATCGGCCCCGAGTCCGAAGAGGACGTGTATCTCTGTGTCGGGCACATCGCTTTCGATGAGGGGAACGCTGCCCTGCTGACCGATCTTCTGCCCTCTCTCATCGTCGTCCGCGTGAACGATCCTCACGGCGCTCGTTTGGCTCAGCTGATCGAGCTCCTGGCCAGCGAGGTCGGTCTCGCCGCCCCTGGCAGCGCATTGGTGGAGAACCACCTCGCTCAGATCCTGCTCGTGCACATGCTGCGCGCCCACGCCTTCCGAACGGTCCAGCCGACAGGTTGGCTCGGCGCGCTGAACGATGACGCCATCGGCGCCGCTCTGCGCGCCGTGCACGCGGACGTATCCCACTCGTGGAACCTGGAGGAGCTGGCCGAGATCAGCCACATGTCCCGCTCAGCCTTTGCGCAGTCCTTCAAGCGCCACGTCGGAATACCTCCGCTCGAGTACGTGATCCAGTGGCGCATGAGTCTCGCCCGCGACGCCCTCGCCCGTGACACGCTGTCGATCTCTGAGCTCGCCAGAGAAACGGGATACCTGTCCGAGAGCGCATTCAGCACGGCCTTCCGGCGCGTGGTCGGCCTATCCCCCGCGCAATTCCGAAACCAGACGTGGCAATGACTGTTCGCGTGACTGGAGGTCAAGCCGTCGTCAACAACTTTCCGTGACCAAAACGTTGCATTCGTTACCGCCCCGTTATACAGTGATCACACGGTGAATGTTTGCTGTGGCATCCACCGAATGTGATTGCAGGACACTCTTGGTGCAAGGGACAAGGGCCGGCCGGAAGCCTCTCCGACCGGCCCTTCACCGTTCCTACTAATCTGTATCCATGACGGATCGCAAGCTCGCTCTCGAAACCTGGGAAAGCCTGTTTCGCGCGCAGCATGAGCTCTTCGCGGCGATGGCCGCCGACTTCGACGGCGCAGCGATCACGCAGGCGGAGTACGACGTGCTGCTCACCGTGGTCCGCTCCCCGGAGATGACCGCCCGGCTTCGCGACGTCACGACGAACATGCTGATCAGCCAGCCGAGCGTGTCCCGACTCGTCGACCGCATGGTCGCACGCGGGCTCATCGAGAAGTGCCCCGACCCCGACGACGGACGCGGCGCGCTGATCAGGGCGACCGAAGACGGCGCCCGCGCCTTCCGGGCGGTCGCCACCGTCCACGGACGCTCGATCGCACAGCGGATGTCCTCCCTCGACGACGATGAACTGCGCACCCTCATGGCGTTGACGGAGAAGCTCCGCAGCCTCTGACGCGCATTCCTCCCCATCGGCCGCTGGCCGATCTCTGACATAGTCGATGGCAGAAGCAGTCTCCCGCGGACGCGGGGGCAGGGAGGGAAGTTTCATGGAGATCGCCGGAATCGCCGGAATTCTGATTCTCATCGGCATCGGCGTCGTCGTCCTGATCGTGGTCGGACTCGTCGTGCTGCTGTTCGCCCGCAGCTGGATCAAGGTCGCCCGCGCCGACGAGGCGCTCGTCATCTCGGGTCGCAAGCAGAAGGTGCAACGCGCCATCGTGAACGCGGACGGCACGAGCAGCTCGGAGAGCGTCGACTCGCCCGTCACGGTGATCGTGAACGGCAAGTCTCTCGTCAACCCGATCACTCAGCGCCACGAGATCATCTCGCTGCGGTCGCGTCAGGTCTCGCTGAACGCAGAGGCGCAGTCCCTCGACAGTGTCACGCTGAACGTCGACGGCGTCGCGATCGTGAAGATCGGCTCGGATCCCCTTTACGTCCGTCGTGCCGCCGAACGATTCGCCTCGCAGGATGCCGCGATCGAGCAGTTCACCACCGAGCAGCTCGAAGGTGCGCTCCGAGGCATCGTCGCCACGCTCTCCGTCGTCGAGCTGATGCGCGATCGCAAGAAGTTCTCCGACCAGATCGCCGCCGACGTCTCACAGGATCTGGCCGAGCAGGGCCTCATCCTCGACTCCTTCCAGATCAAGGGCATCACCGACAAGGTCGGTTACATCCAGTCGCTCGGCGCCCCCGAGATCCAGGCCAAGCGTCAGTCCGCGGAGATCTCGCAGACGAACGCCGACCGCGCGATCAACCAGAAGAACATCGCCAACCAGGAAGCCAACCTGATCGAGCAGACCGCGCTCGACACGAATACGGCGAACTCGAACGCCGGCATCGGCCGCGCCCGCGCCGAGGCCGAGCAGGCCGAGAACCTCGCCCGCGAGCAGGCGCAGCAGGCCGTGCTGCAGCAGCAGGCGGAGAACCGCCAGGCGCAGCTCGACGCCGACGTCAAGCGCGTCGCCGACGCGCAGCGCTACGAGGCCGAGACCCGCGCCCAGGCCGAGCTCTACACTCGTGAACGCGCTGCAGAGGCCAGCGCGATCGAGCAGGTCAAGCAGGCTGAGGCCCGCACCCGCATCGCCGAGCAGCAGGCGCAGGCCGACCGCGCCCGCGCCGACGGTGAAGCAGCTGCGGCCGTCGCGAAGGCCACAGGTGACGCCGACGCGCTTCGCGCCCAGGCCGACGCGGAGGCCGAGGCACGCCGCCTGCGCGCGAACGCCGAGGCAGACGCCATCCGTGCAGAGGGTGAAGCCCGCGCCGCCGCGCTCGAGGCGGAGGCCAAGGCCATCGCGTCCAACCAGGAGGCGTTCCTCTCCCAGCGCGTGCTCGACGTGCTGCCGACGATCATGGCCGAGTTCTCGAAGGGGTACGCCACGATCGGGAGCGTGTCGATCATCGGCAGCTCCGGCGAGGACGGCGCCTCGGGCGTCGTCGGCGCCGACAGCGCGAAGGCGCTCAAGTCGGTGTTCGACAGCGTGAGCTCGGCCACTGGCCTCGACCTCGCCGCCATCATCCAGGGTCAGGCCGTCGGCCGCGGCATCGGCGAGAGCATCGCGGGCGCTCAGGCACCCGCCGCCACGAAGAAGCCGAAGACGAAGGCGGCCGAATCGGCTGCCGCTCCCCCGCCCCCGCCCGCATCGGCCGAGTAGCCGGAGAAGCCAGGAGCGGGGG
>NZ_JBLVOB010000007.1:251236-260726 GCF_053543555.1 Microbacterium xerophyticum
CCCCCCCTCTTCCTGTTCACAACGCGGCAGCGCACCTACGGCGTCCGGCGGCGCAGCGTGAGCGACGCCAGCACCAGCGCCCCGAGCATGAACGCGACCACGATCAGCAACGGGCCGAACACATCCCACCCCTCGTCACCGGCAGAGACGGCGTTTATCGTGTCGATCGCGTAGCTCAGCGGGAGCCAGTCCGAGATGGCGTGCAGCACGTCTGGCATCTGGTCGCGCGGCATGAAGAGTCCGCCGAGGATGATCTGCGGGAACACCAGCAGCGGCATGAACTGCACCGCCTGGAACTCGGTCTGCGCGAACGCGCTCGCGAGCAGTCCGAGCGCCGTGCCCAGCAACGCGTCGACGACGGCGACGAGCCCCAGCTGCCAGAGCGGTCCATCCGTCTCGAGCCCGCAGACCCACACTGCGAAAGAGACCGTGATCACGGCCTGCAGCACGGCCATCAGCCCGAACGCCAACGCGTAACCGAGGATGAAGTCGCTCTTCGCCAGCGGCGTCGTCATCAGCCGTTCCAGCGTCCCCGAGCGTCGCTCGCGCAACGTCGTGATCGAGGTGATGAGGAACATCACGATGAAGGGGAACAGCGCGAGGATCGGTCCGCCGAACTGGTCGAACACCCCCTCCTGATCGCTGAAGAGCCATGCGAACAATCCGACCAGCAGGCTCGGTGCGATCAGCATCAGCGCGATCGAGCGGGGGTCGTGCCGCAACTGGGAGAGCACGCGGCCCGCGGTGGCGAAGAGCCGGACGCCGTTCATTCCCCCTTCTCCTCTCGACGAGACCTGCGCGTGTCCATGTGATGCTGCTGATCCCGTTCGATCAGGGCGAGGAACGCGGCATCCGGATCCTCCGCTCGCGTGTCGGCGAGCAGTCCCTTGGGTGTCGTGTCGGCGATGATCCTGCCCGCCCGCATGAGGAGCAGCCGGTCGCAGCGCAGCGCCTCATCCATGACGTGGCTCGACACCAGCAGCGTCACGCCCTGCTCCGCGAGGGCGCGGAATCGGCTCCACAGCTCGGCACGCAGCACCGGATCGAGACCCACGGTCGGCTCGTCGAGCACGACGAGCTCCGGGGATCCGACCAGTGCCATCGCGAGCGAGACACGACTGCCCTCTCCGCCGCTCAGCGACGACACGAGCTGGTCGGCCTGCGCCGCCAGCCCGACGTCGGCGATCACCCGGTCGACGGCGTCACGCGGAGCGCCGAGGAGAGTCGCGACGTAGCGCAGGTTCTGCCGGATGGTCAGGTCGTCGTACGCCGACGCGTCCTGCGTGCCGTAGGCGACGCGATGCCGCAGCACCCGCGATCCGGCCGGCTCGCCGAGCACGGTCACGGTGCCGGACTCGACGCGCTGCACACCGACGATCGAGCGCATCAGTGTGGTCTTGCCGCAACCGGACGGACCGAGCAGACCGGTGATCTGCCCGCGCGGGATAACCACGTCGACGCCGTCGAATACTCGTGCCTTCCCGCGTCGCACGCGCAGCTGCGAGACCTCCACGCTCGAGTTATTCATCATGTGATGAATTGTGCGCTCCGGATGCAGCGGCGTCAAGGCCCCGCGATGCGAACAGCGTTCAGTCGAACAGGTACCTCTGCACCGTGGGGCCGATCCGCGTCACGAGTTCATCGACCCCGGCATCGGCGATCGGCGGAAGCCTGAGGACGTAGCGCGCCATGAGAAGCCCGGCGATCTGCGACGCCGCGAGCGTCGAACGCAGCGCCGCATCATCGGTGTCGAGCGCGCGTGCGATGCGGCCGAGCAGTTCGCGCGAGAGGAATCCGGTCAGCACCGGAGTCGTGAGCTTGCTGCCGATCGCGGCGCGCATGAGTGCGACACCACGGCGGCGCACATCCGGCTGCTCGAACGCCTGCAGAACGAACCGCACGACGCGTTCGCCGACCTCGTCACGCGGGCCTGCGAGGATCTCCGGGATCGCGACGTCGGGCCGGATCGGCATGCCCATGGCCGCGGCGAACAGATCGGCCTTGGTCCCGAAGTAGTGGTGCACCAGAGCACTGTCGACCCCGGCCCTGGTCGCGATCGCGCGGATCGTCGATCCGTCGTAGCCGTGCTCACCGAACTCGTCGACCGCAGCCGAGATGATCCGTTCGCGCGAATCCGTCTCTCCGCGCGGACGCCCGCGCCGCCTCACCGTGGCCATGCCGCTCAGCCTACGCGCCGAGTCGTGCGCCGGACGCGAGAGACTGGAGGGGTGACCACTGCTCCGTTCGACCTGTCGAAGATCGGTCGCGGACTCGCATTCGCCTCGGCGGTGGATGATCTGCACGCGGCGCTCGACGCCAGCGCAGCCGTCGTCGTCAGCTCACCGCCGGGCACGGGAAAGACGACGCTCGTCCCGCCGATCATCGCCGGTCGCGTTCAGGGCCGTGTGATCGTGACGCAGCCGCGCCGTGTGGCCGCCCGCGCTGCCGCCCGGCGCCTCGCACACCTGGACGGATCGCCCCTCGGCTCCCGGGTCGGGTTCACCGTCCGCGGCGAGCGCCAGGTGCAGTCGTCGGCGATGATCGAGTTCGTCACCGCCGGCGTGCTGCTGCGCCGACTGCTCGATGACCCGGGCCTCGAAGGCATCGGCGCGGTCGTGATCGACGAGGTGCACGAACGCGCGCTGGAGACGGATCTGCTGATCGGCCTGCTGGGCGAGGTGCGCGAGCTGCGCGATGACCTGGTGCTGATCGCGATGTCGGCGACACTCGACGCCGACCGGTTCGCGACTGTTCTCGGCACGGATGCCGCCCCCACTCCGATCGTGACCCAGTCGGTGCCGGCGCACGCGCTCGACGTGCGCTGGGCGCCGAGCCCTTCGCCTCGATTGGACGAGCGCGGCGTCACCTGGGCCTTCTTCGATCACGTCGCACGCACCGCGGTCGACGCGCATCGGGGCATGGCGCGCAGCGTCCCGACCGCGGACGCGCTCGTATTCGCGCCCGGTGCGCGCGAGGTCGCAGAGATCGCACGCCGCATCCGAGACCTCGCGCCCGAGTTCGATGTCCGAGAGCTGCACGGCCAGATCCCCGCCGCCGAGCAGGATGCCGTGATCGGCGGCCGCCGCGCAGGCGACGCGGCGCGGATCATCGTCACGACTTCGCTCGCCGAGTCGTCGCTCACGGTTCCCGGCGTCCGTCTCGTCGTCGACACCTGCCTGTCCCGGGCCCCGCAGCGGGATGCTGCCCGAGGCATGAGCGGCCTCGTCACCGGTCCGACATCCCGCGCCTCTGCGACGCAGCGCGCTGGTCGCGCCACTCGTGAAGGGCCGGGTGTCGTGGTGCGCTGCGTCGACGAGCGGACATTCGCGGCGGCGCCCGCGCGGCCGGCCCCCGAGATCGCGACGACGGATCTCACCGATGCCGCGCTGCTGCTCGCCTGCTGGGGCGCACCGGGCGGTGCAGGCTTGCGGCTGGTCGATCCCCTTCCCGCTGACAGCCTGAACGACGCCGTCTCCGTGCTGCACGGCCTCGGCGCGATCGATTCGGACGGGCGGGCGAGCGACGAGGGGCGAGAGCTCGCCCGCATCCCGACCGATCCTCGCCTGGCCCGCGCACTCCGCGACGGCGCCGTGCTGGTAGGCGGAGGCACGGCTGCCGAAGTCGTCGCCCTCATCGGGGGCGAGTTCCGCGTCGCCGACGGAGATGTCGCCTCAGCGTTGAACAGCCTGCGGAGCGGTCGCAGCCCCGAGGCCCGGCGCTGGGAGCAGGAGGTGCGCCGACTGACCCGGTTCACCGACGGCGACCGGGCGGGGCGCGCGAATGCCGAGCAGATCGGGCTCATCATCGCCCTCGCCTTCCCCGAGCGGATCGCCCGTCGCGTCGATCATTCGACTGGCGGCGCGACCTTCCTGCTCGCCTCAGGGACCCGGGCCGGGCTGACCGGTCCGCTCGCGGGCGCCGAGTGGCTGGCTGTCGCCGATGTCAACCGCGCACAGGGCCGCGCCGCAGCCGGCACCGGGGCGGTCATCCGTTCGGCGGCGGTCATCTCCGAGAGCCAGGTCGAACAAGCGGCGACCCATCTGGTCACGGACCGCATCGAGGCGCGATTCACGGACGGGCGCGTCGTCGCGCGGCGCGAGCGCCGCATCGGCGCGATCATCCGTTCTTCGGTCCCGGTACGGGTTCAGGCCGGCGAGGGCGGCCAGGACGCGGTGCGGCGGGCACTGGAGGATCAGGGGCTCGGAGTGTTCACCTGGTCAGAGTCGGCGGATGCGCTGCGCCGGCGGCTCGCGCTGCTGCAGCGGGAGATAGGCATCCCGTGGCCGGAAGTGTCGGATGCCGCGCTCCTCGGAGCGCTCGACGCATGGCTCGGTCCGGAGCTGTCGGCACTCGCCACCGGCACCCCCGCCTCACGCATCGATCTGACCTCGGCGCTGCGGCGACTGCTGCCGTGGCCCGCAGCAGTCGACCTCGACGCCCTCGTCCCCGAGCGGCTCGAGGTGCCCAGCGGCTCGCGGATCCGCATCACCTACCCACCCATCGATGACCCGTCGGCGCGTCCCGTCGTGGCGGTGAAGCTGCAGGAGTGCTTCGGATGGGCGGAGACCCCGCGCCTCGTCGGAGGTCGGGTGCCCGTGCTGTTCCACCTGCTCTCCCCCGGCGGACGTCCACTGGCCGTGACCGACGACCTCGCGTCGTTCTGGGCCGGCCCCTATTCGCAGGTGCGCGCCGAGATGCGCGGCCGGTACCCGAAGCATCCGTGGCCCGAGGACCCGTGGTCGGCTGCCCCGACGCGGCACACGAAGCGCCGCGCCGCGGAGAAATAGCCGGTCTGCCTCGGCGTCAGCACTCGATGACGTTGACCGCGAGGCCGCCCTCGCTGGTCTCCTTGTACTTCGTCGACATGTCCGCCCCGGTCTGCCGCATCGTCTCGACGACGGCATCCAGCGACACGTAGTGCTGTCCGTCACCGCGCAGCGCGAGTCGCGCCGCTGTGACGGCCGTGGATGCGGCGATCGCGTTGCGCTCGATGCACGGGATCTGCACGAGCCCGCCGATCGGATCGCAGGTGAGTCCGAGGTGGTGCTCCATGGCGATCTCGGCGGCGTTCTCGATCTGCCGATTGGTGCCGCCCATCACCGCGGTCAGCCCGCCCGCGGCCATCGCACAGGCAGAGCCGACCTCGGCCTGGCAGCCGCCCTCCGCGCCGGAGATCGACGCATTGGCCTTGAAGAGCGAGCCGAGCGCGGTGGCCGTGAGCAGGAAACGGCGGATACCGCGGCGGCGGTTCGCCTCGGCGATGAGGACGGGGTCGTCACCATCCGCAACGTTCGCCGGCTCACCGCCGAAACCGAGCAGCGCACTGCCGACCAGCTCGCCGTAGGGCGTGACGGCGTTACCGGAGCCGAGGCCGGATTCGGCGAGGAACCGCCACCAGTACATCGCGACGGCGGGGAGGATGCCGGCGGCACCGTTGGTGGGTGCGGTGACCACCCGTCCGCCGGCGGCGTTCTCCTCGTTGACGGCGAGCGCGAAGGCGCCGAGCCATTCACCGGGGATCTCCCGACCGCCTTCGGCTTCGACGCTCTCCAGTTGCTCGCGGATGGCTCCGGCGCGGCGCTTGACCTTGAGGATCCCCGGCAGCACGCCGTCCGCGTGCAGGCCCGCCTCGACGCATGCGGACATCGCGTCCCAGATGGCGTCGAGCCCGGCCGCCAGCTCTTCCTCCGAGCGCATCGAGAGCTCGTTCTCGCGCGCGACATCGGCGATCGAGAACCCGTGCTCATCGCAGAGCGCGAGCAGGGACGCGGCGTCGGTGTAGCCGAACGGCAGGGCTCCCGCGGCGACCTGCGCATCCTCCCCTTCGCGACGGATGAACCCGCCGCCGACGGAGTAGTACGTCTCCTCCGCGACCGTCCGACCATCGGCTGCGAAGGCAGTGAGCATCATGGCATTCGGATGCCCGGGCAGGCGCGTGCGCGGTGCGAACTCGACGTCGTCCTTGACGAACGGGACGGCGTGCGTCCCATCTATGAGGAGCGCTTCGCCGTTCGGGAGATCCGTCCATGCCGAACGCACCTCGGCCGGATCGCAGTCCTCGGGGGCGAGCCCGCGCAGCCCCGCGACGACGGCATCCGGTGTGCCGTGACCGATGCCGGTCGCCCCGAGCGAGCCGTACAACGTGCACGTCACTCGCGCCACCTCGCTCAGCACCGCATCGGCGCTCAGCCGCCGGGCGAAATCGAGCGCTGCGCGCATGGGTCCGACGGTATGAGAGCTCGACGGCCCCACTCCGATGGAGAAGAAGTCGAAGGCCGAGACGTACGCAGTCACTCGTCCAGGCTACGCTCCAAGAGCCGCCCTTCGCTGCGCTCTGCGCCAGACTGATGGCATGACCTCCGACGCGCCTCTCTACCGCCGCGTCGCCGAGCGGATCGGGAGACGGATCGCCGATGGGGAGTTCCCGGTCGGCACGCTGCTGCCCGGGGAACAGGCCATCGCCTCGGAACATGGTGTCGCGCGGGGCACCGCACGCAGCGCACTGGCGCTGCCGGCACGTCGCGGAGTCGTCGCACCGCGATCCGGCGCCGGATGGATCGTGCAGTCGTCGTCGCACACTCAGGGACTCGCCTCGTTCGGTTCGTTCGCCCAGTGGGCGCACGATCGCGGCCTCACGCCCGGCGGCCGTGCCATCCGGGAGGAGGAGGGCGCGGCGACGGCCGACGAGGCCCGCCTGCTGCGGATCGCGCAGGACTCCCCCGTGCTGCGGTTCACACGCCTGCGCAGTCTCGATGGCCACGTGGTGATGATCGAGCGGCCGGTGTATCCGGGCTGGCTGGCTCACATCCTGCGCGGACTGCCCGTCGACACTGCATCGCACGCCGCGGTGCTCGACGCGGCCGGGTACGGCGAATCCTTCGGATCGCACCGGATCGACGCGGTGGCCGCCTCCAGCGAGGATGCCCGCCTTCTCGGCATCCGACGATCGAGCCCTCTGCTGCGGGTGCGGCGGCAGGCCTTCGCTCGTGACGGGCGCCCGATCGATCTCACCGAGGACCGGTATCTGCCCGACTCCGTGTCGTTCGAGGCGTCATCGACCTCCGACGCGCGACCCGGAGGCTGGACCCGCGCCCTCTCCTGACGGTGGGAATTGGACAGCTGTGCACACTCGTCCCTGTTATCCGGGCGTTCGGGCGCCCGGTTCCCACCCCGTTGGCGGGGTGTTCATCGCGCGTTCGAAAACGGTGCCGAGACTCGAGCCAGCGTCAATCCGGCGCACACCGAAAGGATCACGATGTCTTCCCTTCACCGCTCCCGCCCCCGTCTGCGGCGCGCGTTCATCGCCGCCGCGACAGTCGGCCTCATCGCCATTCCCTCTGCACCCGCGATCGCATCCGACAGCTTCGGCCTCACCGTCGCGCCGGCAGCCACGGCTCAGGCCGGATCGACCCTGACCACCGAGAGCCCCGACCTCGTCGAAGGCGACGTCGTAGAACTGGCGTGGACCACCGATGCACCCCACGCCACGAACTGGGTCGGCGTCTACCCGCAGGGCGTCACGCCCGGATCGACCTCCTCGACGCAGTGGGCGTACACGGCGGCAGCATCGGGCACCGTGAGCTTCTCCGGCCTCAACGCCGGAGCGTGGGATGTCTACCTGCTCGCGCAGGACGGATACGACGTGCTGTCCGGACCAGTCACCGTTACCATCGCCGTGGACACTGACCGCCCGCAGCCCGGCGACCCGGACGCGGCCGTCGAGATCGACCCGATCGTGACGAGCAACGACACCGACGAGATCATCGCGCGCGAAGGGTTCGGCGCCACCGGCGCCGAGGGATGGTCGGTGAGCTTCGACGACGCGATGGCCGACCAGGGGACGGCGGATTACCGCGGCTGGCAGTTCACCACCCGCGAGGAGTGGACCGGCGAGATCGACGAGATGCGGGGGCGCTTCGGTCGCGCGCACGACACGATCGTCGTGGCGGACGCCCAGCAGTTCGCCGATCAGCCGTTCGACTCGACGCTCACCGGATCCGCCGTGCCCGTCGACGGACTCGGCGCGGTGCGCCTCACCTTCGACAGCCACTACCGCGGCGCCGCAGGCCAGGCGGGCACGGTCGCCGTGAGCTTCGACGGCGGTGAACCGACGGAGATCCTCCGCCTCGACTCGGAGTCCGTCGCCGACGACTACGACGCCCGCCAGATGAACTATGCGCAGGATGTCACCGTGGATGTTCCCGCTGGAGCCGAGAACGCGGTCTTCAGCTGGAACCTCTCCGGCGATGCCGATGCCCGGTACTGGGCGATCGACTCGGTCACCGTGCACGAGTCGCTCGCGGCCCCGACCGGCGACGCCACCCGCGCATGGGTCATGAGCGACATCCAGGGCCACCCGCAGGATCTCCAGCACGCCCTCAACGACTACGCGGAGCTCCTCCCGGGTGCGGACGGCATGCTGATGGTCGGCGACATCGTCAACAGCGGCTCGGACGCGGAATGGACCGAGATCTACGATGTGATGGACGCCACGGCCGACATCCGTCCGCGTCAGACCATCGCGTCGATGGGCAACCACGAGCGTTACGCCGCCGGCGGTTTCGACGCCAATCGCGATCGATTCCTCGCCTTCGCGGACCGCGAGAAGGTGTGGGACGAGTACGTCATCGATGGCCCTTCGGGCGACCTGCCCGTGATCGTCCTCGGCCAGGAGTTCGCCGGTCCGACCGATGTGGCGATGAGCGATGCACAGGTCGAGTTCCTCGAGGAGCGGCTCGCGCACTGGACCGCGCTGGACAAGCAGGTCGCAGTGATGACGCACTTCCCCCTCGGAGACACGGTCTCCGCGTCGTGGATCCCCGGATACCACGGCCACCACCAGATGAACGACCGGCTGACCAGCATCCTGGGCAACTACCCCAACGCGATCGTGTTCTCCGGCCACACGCACTACCCCGCCGAGCTCGGCGACTGGGCGGTCCAGCGCCGCACGGCCGACGGCCACCCGGACGGTTTCTGGGCGGTCAACACGGTCGCCATGCACGTGGAGTGGGACGCGCGCGGCGAGAACACTGCCGGCATCAGCGAGATCGTGACCCGCGACATCAACCAGGGCCTCACGCTCGAGGCGTACGGCGACCGCGTCGTGGTGAAGGCGTACGACTTCGCCGGCGACACATGGCTGCGCGAGGTCGTGATCCCCAACCCGCTCGTCGCGAGCGAGACGGAGGCGGGCATCATCGCCGGCGCACCGGAGATCGTGTCGACGCACCACCTCGGCATCAAGCCCGGTGCGAAGCTCACGGTCGAAGAGGGCGAATGGACCGATGGCACCGCGTTCTCGTACCAGTGGCTGGCCGACGGCGAACCGATCGACGGCGCCACGAGCGAGGGATTCCACCTGACGGGCGCCTGGAAGGGCCACGACATCACCGTGCAGGTGACGGGCACCGCTGAGGGGCTCGCCCCGGCGACCGTGGAGTCCGAGCCGATCCGCATCGACTGACCGCACCGGCGGTGCCCCGCCTTC
>NZ_JBLVOB010000007.1:260789-302354 GCF_053543555.1 Microbacterium xerophyticum
CTCGGGGGGGGGCCACAGCCGTGCCTGCTGAGGAGAACGAATGAGCAATCCCCCCACGCATGCCCGCCGCCTGCCCGCCGCAGTGCTCTGGGACATGGACGGCACGATCGTCGACACCGAACGTCATTGGATCGCGGCGGCGGAACGGATGCTGGCGGACGCAGGCATCGCGGCACCGCAGAACGCCCTCGACCGACTGGTCGGACTCGCCCTGCCCGATGGGGCGCGCGTCATCCGCGAGCTCGGTGGATCAGGGTCCGGTGACGCGCTCCTCGAGCACTGGATCGAGCTGGCGACCGCCCACACGAGGCGGGAGGGGATCACCTGGCGGCCGGGCGCGCGGAATCTGCTCGCCGCCCTCGGCGCGACCGGCGTGCCGCTCGCCCTGGTCACGATGTCGTACCGCGACTACGCCGATGAGATCCTCGCGGCGCTGCCTCCCGGCACGTTCGACATCACCGTCACCGGAGACGAGGTCTCCCGGGGCAAGCCTTCTCCCGACGCGTACCTGCGCGCCGCCGAGCTGCTGGGCGTCGACCCGGCCGACTGCGTCGCGATCGAGGATTCCCCCGTCGGTCTCGCCGCGGCCAGGGCCGCCGGTGCGGCCACGATCGGCGTCCCTCACGACGTGCCGCTCGTCGAAGCCGCCGCCGATGTGCTCTGGCCGACGCTACGAGGACGCGGGCTGCAGGACTTCCGTCTTCCTCTGCGCGCAGACACGAAGATCGGTGGTTTCGCCCAGCAAATCACCGGTTAGCTCTTCCAAGTGGGAATTTGCGCAGGTAAGCTCGCGGTTATGCGCGAAGATCCAATCCCGCAGTGGCCGCGCCACGGCGTCGAAACACTTCCCTGGCAGCAGCAAGTTCGTGGTGGCACCCGCGAAGACCGGATGATGCGGCACGTGGATGGGACCATCCCCCCATTCATCCGCGAGCTCGACTACATGCCGCCGCTGATGGTGATGGTCCACACCGAACGCGCACTGCTTGCTGTAGCCCAGGCCGACACCGACGCTGAGGGCCACTCCGCCGCCCTCAGCCGCTTCATGGTTCGCTCAGAGTCCGCCGCCTCGTCGAAGATCGAACGCATCAACGCTTCCGCCCGCGACTACGCCAAGGCGCTGGCCGGCAACAAGGGCAACAGCTCCGCCACCAGCATGGTCGCAGCCTCCGCCGCACTCCACGAGCTGATCACGAAGGTCGGTGAGAGCGGTCACTTCAAGCTCGACCATCTCAAGAGCGCCCACCGTGCGCTCATGGCCGATGATCCCCAAGAAGCCGACTACGCCGGTCGCCTCCGCGACATGCAGAACTGGATCGGCGGTAGCGATCACTCCCCTCGAGGCGCACTCCACGTTCCCCCGGCGCCCGAACGCGTGCCCGAACTGATGGATGACCTCATCGCCTACCTCAACCGGGACGACGTACCAGTGATAACGCAGGCCACGATCGGTCACGCCCAGTTCGAGTCGATCCACGCCTTCACCGACGGCAATGGTCGCGTCGGCCGAGCTCTCGTATCCGCCGTGCTGCGGCGTCGAGGTGTCACCCGAAACGCGGTGGTCCCCCTCGCCAGCGGCCTGCTCGCGCATCGCGACGACTACTTCGCCGCCCTCGACTCCTACCGACTCGGCGACCCTGCACCGCTCATCGATCTGTTCGCGCTCTCTACGCGTGCGGCCGCCGAATGCTCCCGGGAGACCATCGCCCGCCTCAAGGGGATGCCCGCACTGTGGACTGCAGAGTTGAAGCCACGCGCGAAATCCGCTGCAGCTGCGCTTATCCAGACGTTCTACGACCACCCCGTCATGAGCGCCGACGAGATCGAAGCCGCAGTCGGTTCCCCCACCGCCGCCTACAGGGCGATCGACCAGCTGGTCGGCGCCGGCTTCATCGAGGAGATCACGGGACGCAAGAAGGACCGTGTCTGGGCCGCATCCGAAGTGATGGCCGAGCTCGACGACCTTGACCGCCGCATCCAAGCAGCCATGCACGAAGTAACGCAGGACTGATGTTCGACTGGATCTGAGAGCGAAACAGAAAACCCCCGGTTCCGTAGAACCGAGGGTACTGTCTCAATTAATGGTGCGCCCGAAGGGACTCGAACCCCTAACCTTCTGATCCGTAGTCAGATGCTCTATCCATTGAGCTACGGGCGCATATCTCGGCCCACATCTCTCGAAGTGGGCCTCAGCAAGAATACATGACGAAGCACCCCAAAGCGAAACCGGGCGTCAGGCGCCCTGCTCCTGCTCGCGCTTGCGCCGCGCCCGCTGCTCGGATGACAGCGCCTGCAGGTCGACGAGCCGCAGCGCCTGCATCCGCGCTTCGCGCATGACGGCGTAGTCGGGGTCCTGGTCGGGACGCATGCCCTCGACGTGGAGACGGCGATCCAGGTTGCCGCGCACATCGGCCCACGCGGCTTCACGCGCTCCTTCGACGAGGGCGCCGAGCTGCTCGGGGTCTTCGGCGATCGCCCTCAGCTTCTCGGCCACACCGGCCGACTGCTTCGCCCGGCGACGGAGGTTGCGCACATCGCGGTCGCGGTAGTCGTGCGTGCTCGCCGGATCGGAATGCCGCCCCCGCGCGCGCTTGCGCCACGTCGTCACCCGCTCCGCTGCCTGCTCGGATTCGGCGGCCATCGCCAGCAGCGCTTCGCGCGCATCGGCCAGATATCGCGCGGCGTCGAACACACCGCCCTGGGCGATCGTGCCGACGAGGATGCGATTCTTCACCGTCAGGCGCGCCGCAGCCGTGCCGATGGCGACGCCTTCGGCCACGGCATCCGCAGTTCGTCCCACCACAACCTCCTCCCGAAATCGTACCGTCACCATCTGACGCCGGAGGGGGGCCAGAATGGAAACGACAGGTTCTCCCCACCTGCGATGAAGCGAACGGCACGAACCCGAACCGTGCCAGGAGGAGGATGCATGAGCCGGCTGACCCTTGCCGGGAGCACCACCGTGATCACCGGCGCCGCCAGCGGCATGGGCGCGGAGCTCGCGCGGCTGCTCGCCGCCTCGGGCGTGCACCTCGCCCTGCTCGATCACAACGCGCAGGCGTTGGCCTCCGTCGCGGCCGATCTGCCCGGCACCGTCACCACGCACATCGTCGATCTGCGCGACGATGACGCCGTCGCTCTGACCGCCGCAGAGGTCGTCGCCGCGCACCCGCGGATCAATGCGCTCATCACGTGCGCTGGGTCGTCGATGCTGGGCAGCCTCGAGCAGCTAACGATGGAGGAGATGCGCTGGCTGGTCGACATCAACCTCTGGGGCACGGTGTCGATCACCAAGGCGCTGCTTCCCGCCCTGCGCTCGCAGCCGGCCGCGCACATCACGCACCTCGCCAGCGTCTACGCGCTCGCCGCCCCCGCGGGGCGCATCCCGTACGCGATGAGCAAGTTCGCCGTGCGGGGCTTCTCCGAAGCGCTGCGGCATGAGCTGGAAGGCAGCACGGTGACCGTCGGCGCGATCTATCCGGCCGGCGTGCGCACCGGCATCATCCTGCACGGCCGCTACGCCGCCGCGATCGACCCCGCCGTCGCCGCGCGCGCAGCATCGGCGCAGGCGGCGATGTATCACACGGAACCCGCGGATGCCGCTGCGCGCATCATCCGCGCCACGCAGCGGCGCAGCATCCGCACGATGGTCGGACGTGAGGCGCGACTGGTCGATGTGCTGACGCGCCTGGCGCCGAACCGCTACTGGCGGGTCATGCGGACAGCGCTGCGGCAGGCCACCGACACGACGACGCCCGTCGGCTGACCGGCCGGGCTCACGTCTCGTCGACCCCGAACCGCTCGAGCGCCGCGATCGTTCCGAGCTCGAGGTGCCTGGTCACGAGCTCTCGAACGAGTTCGACGTCGCGGCCACGTATCGCCTCGTACAGCGCACGGTGCTCCACGGCTTCGGCCATGAGATCCTCGTGCCGCCCGAACAACCACCTCAGGCGCGTGACGAACACCGCCGCGAGCTCCATGAACATCTCGTTGCCTGCCAGCACCGCCATGCATTCGTGGAATCGCCCCGCCAGGTCCATGGCTTCATCGACTCGACCGGCGACGGCGGCTCGTTCTTCTCTCTCGAGCACCTCGAGCAGCCGCTGCAGCCCCTCGGCGTCATGGCGCTGGGTCGCGAGGATGAACAGCTGCGTCTCGACGGTCGCCCTCACCTCCGCGAGGTCCTCGACCTCCTTGCGTGTGAAGCGACGCACAGTGGCCCAGCTGCGTGGGCGGCCGGTGACGATGCCCTCGTTCACGAGCGCACGGATGGCCTCACGCACCGGAAGACGCGACACGTTCAGCTCGGCTGCGATGTCGCGCTCCACCAGCCGTGCGCCCGGAGGCCGCCGCCCCAGCACGATATCGTCGCGCAGCATGCGTCTCACGCGCACAGATTCGAGTTCCCCGTTTTCCGCCCCCATTTGCGCATTCTCGCACTCATACGGGCTTTGCACCAGGTTTGGTATCCCGAATGCGCGCGGTCGGCGGCCGCTGTCAGGGCAGCCGATCGGCCTTCTCGAGATTCGCCCGCAGCTCCGACGCCGTCTGACGCACGACGTACGCCGGACGGTCGCGCTCGACCCGCCAGGACTCGCTCAGCGGACTGACGTCGACCGTGTCGAACCCGAGCTCGTCGTACAGCCTCGTCACGAACTCGACCGCCTCGGGGAAGTCGCTCGAGGTCGCGAGGGCGCGGCGGTTCGGTGCGCCTGCGGGCGCGACGTCGACGGTGATGTCGCGGGATCCAATGTGGTTGAACGCCTTGACGACCTTCGAGGTGGGAAGGTGCTCCTGCACCAGTTGGGAGACGGTCGTCTCACCCTTGTCCAGGGCCTCGATGCGTCCGTCGCGCTCGAAATAGTAGTTGTTGGTGTCGAGCACGATCTTGCCCGCCAGGGGCTCGACCGGGATCTTCGACAGCGCGTGCAACGGCACCGTCACCACGACGACGTCGCCGGCCGCACCGGCCTCGGCAGCCGTCGCCGCCTTCGCCTTCGACCCGAGTTCTGCGACCAGATCGGAGAGCGTCTCCGGTCCGCGCGAGTTCGATATCACGACGTCGTATCCGGCGGCGATCGCGGCGCGTGCGACCTGGCTGCCGATGTTTCCTGCACCGATGATTCCAAGAGTTGTCATACCAAGGGGCAACCGGCAGTGGCCCTCGCTATTCCTCCGTGACGGAAGATGACGCGCTGGGCGTCACACCCGTGTCAGTCGCCCCTCGGGGAGGATGCCGACGGCGACGGGCCGCCCGCGGGTGTTCGACCACTGGCTCCATGATCCGGGGTACACGAGGGCGCGGATGCCGGACTGCTCCAGCGCGAGCGCGGTGTGCATCGCCGCCACTCCTGAGCCGCAGTAGACCGCGACCTCGGTGCCGGCCCCCACACCGGCGGTCGCGAAGATGCGGCGCAGTGCATCCGGATGCTGCAGTCGCCCGTCGCCGGTGACCGTCGCCATCGCCGGCAGGTTCACCGCCCCGGGGATGTGCCCGCCGACCGGGTCGGTCGCCGTGTGAGCACCGCTGTACTGCTCGGGTGTGCGCACATCGAGCAGGACGCCGTCGCCGCGGAACGCCTCGACCTCGTCGAGCAGGATCACTCCCCCCGGTTCGCCAGTGAGAGTGATGCGGCCCGGTTCGGGGAGCACGTCTCCGCGCTCCAGGGGCATGCCCTCGCCCGCCCAGGCGCGGATGCCCCCGTCGAGCACCCTCACGTCGACCCCGAAGCGGTGCAGCAGCCACCACACCCGCGCGGCGGGCACGCTGCGGTTGTCGTCGTATGCGACGACGATGTCGCCGTCGCAGAGACCCCACCCTCGCGCCGCGCGCTGCAGGTCATCGATGTCGGGGAGCGGATGCCGACCCTCCGTCGGCTCGCCTCGGCGCGCGAGCTCGTGCTCCAGATCGACGTAGACGGCACCGGGAAGATGCGCCGCCAGGTACTCCGGCCGTCCTTCAGGACGATCGAGCCGCCAGCGCACATCGAGCAGCCGCACGGCGGGGCCGGTGCGGTGCTCTTCGGCGCGCTGCAGGTGGATCAGCTGCGCCACGCTGACCAGGTGGCTCATGTCCCCAGCATCCGCACGAAGACCGCAGCGGTCACGCGTCGACGACACGGTCGTTAACGCAACGACACACGACGTCACATGCGGGGCCGGGGCCCGCTGGTCAGCGCAGTTTGCGGATCGCGTCCTCCGCCGCGACCCATGCGAGCATCGCGCACTTCACGCGGGCGACGTAGCGCGAGACGCTGCCGAGCGCCGCGGCATCGCCGAGCAGCTCCTCATCCGGCTCGATCTTGCCCCGCGAGCGCATGGCCTCGCGGAACGCATCGATGCGCGTGGTGATCTCCGGCACAGTCATGCCCTCGACCAGTTCGGCGAACAGCGACGCCGACGCCTGCGAGATGGCGCAGCCGTGCCCTTCCCACGCGATGGCCTCGATCGTGCCGTCGGCAGCCGCGTGCACCTGCAGCGTGATCTCATCGCCGCAGGTCGGGTTCAGCTGATGCGACTGCGCCTCGACCTCATCGCGCAGACCGAAGCCGTGCGGGGTGCGCGAGTGGTCGAGGATCAGCTCCTGGTACAGGTTCTGCAGATCGCTGGAGGTCACGAGCGCACTCCGAAGAACTCGATCGTCGCCGCTACGCCCTCGAGGAACGCATCCACCTCATCCTCGGTCGAGTACAGATAGGTGCTCGCGCGGGTCGACGAGGTGACCCCGAGGCGACGGTGCAGCGGCTGGGCGCAGTGGTGCCCGACGCGAACAGCGATCCCCTGATCGTCGAGGTACTGCCCCACGTCGTGGGAGTGGATGCCGGGGATGTCGAAGCTCGCCAGTCCCACCCGCGGCAGATCGATGCGCGCCCCGAGTACCCGCACGCCGTCGATCGCGGCGAGGCCGTCGATCAGCCGACGCCCGAGAGCGGCCTCGTGCTCGGCGATCCGCGCCATCCCCACCGCCGAGAGGTAGTCGACCGCTGCGGCGAGCGCGATCGCCTGCGACACCCGCTGGGTGCCGGCCTCGAAACGCTGCGGCGGCGGCAGGTACTCGGCCTCGGTCGTGGTGACGGTGGTGATCATGGATCCACCGGTGAGGAACGGCGGCATCACCTCGAGCAGCTCGCGACGTCCGTAGAGCGCGCCGACGCCCGTCGGGCCGAGCATCTTATGCCCGGAGAACACGGCGAAGTCGACGTCGAGCGCCTTCACGTCCAGCGGCAGGTGCGGCGCGGACTGGCACGCGTCCAGCAGCACGAGCGCACCGACCCCATGGGCGGCGGCGATCAGCTGCTCGACCGGGTTGATGACGCCCAGCACGTTCGAGACGTGCGTGACGGCGACGATCCTGGTGCGAGGACCGATGAGCGCGGCGGCTTCGTCGAGGCGCAGCGCGCCGTCGTCGTCGAGCGGGATGACACGCAGCGTCGCGCCCGTCCTGGCGGCGAGCTCCTGCCACGGGATGAGGTTCGCGTGGTGCTCCATCTCGGTCGTGACGATCTCGTCGCCTTCACCGAGCCGGAACCTCTCGGCAGCCGCTCCCCCGCGTCCCGCAGATGCGTTCGAGAACGCGTATGCGACGAGGTTGATCGCCTCGGTGGCGTTCGAGGTCCAGACGATCTCGTCGTGCTCGGCACCGACGAACCGCGCCACAGTGGCCCTGGCGTCTTCGAAGACCTCGGTGGCCTCGGCGGCGAGCGTGTGCGCACCGCGATGCACTGCGGAGTTGAGGGTGGTGAGGAACTCGCGTTCGGCATCCAGCACGGCCAGGGGGCGCTGCGAGGTCGCACCGGAATCGAGGTAGACGAGCGGATGCCCGTTCACCTGCGTCTGCAGGATCGGAAAGTCCTCACGGAGGCGGAGTATCTCGGCATCCGCCATTGAGGTGACATCGAGGGAAGCGCTCATCCTTCAAGTTTCTCACTCGCGAGCGCCACCGGGGGCATCGGGATCAGGCCGGGGAATCGTCCGGGTTCAGCGACTCCAGCGTGTCCTCCTCGACGGCGTTGTCTGCGTCGAGCTGCTCCTCGGTGGTCTCGTCGCCACCCAGGGGCGCGCCTTCCTCATCGTGCGCGGCCGGGGTGTCGGGGCGTCGTTCCTCAGCGGGGTCGGGTCGGTGATCGTCCATACCGAGCACGGTACGCCTGTGCGCTCGCGTGCGCCACGCCTGGCCTCGATCAGGCGGCCGGCGCCGTGCTCTCGTTCTTGACCAGTGCACCCGCAGTGATGAACGCGAGCGCCGCGACGAAGTGCGCAACGACCCAGATCCACCCGCTGAACCCGAACGGGAAGATCGGATTCCACAGCACGGCGACGGCGATGAAGACGATGCTCCACCACCACTGCCCCGCCTGGAACGCGAACCAGGCCACGATGACGGCGAGGATCGCGACGAGATACAGGATCACGGTCGCCACCACACCGTCCGGGAACAGCGGAGCGAGGAAGAGCGCGATCGCCGCGAGCAGGCCGGGTGCGAGTGCGTTGCGCTGCGTCTGCGGGGCGGAGGAGGTCATGTCATCCATCTTCCCGCACTTCCAGTTTACCGGTGGGACGGGGGCTTGCGGCAAGGGCCCCGTGCGGGCGCATACTTGTCGATCGTGTGCACGTCCTCCTGCGCGCACGAACGATTCGGAGCCGTCATGAATCTTGCCGCGACCAGCGCTTTCCACCTTCCCGACCGTCTCGCCGCGAAAGCCCATCCCGCCCTTGTCGTCTCCGACGAGGAGCACTTCGCCGCGATCGCCCGTACCGTCGACGACAGCATCGCGGACGCCTCCGCCCGCCTCGACCGCGCACTGAGCGCCCCCAGCGGCGTCGGCGGCGAGGCCGTGGAACGCGACCTCGAGATCCACCGGCTGAACGCGCGCCTTGCCATGTTCCGCCGCTACGGGATCGACATGTGCCTGGGCCGCATGGTCACCACCGATGGCACCCGCATCTACATCGGCCGCCTCGGACTCACCGGTACGGACGGCCGCCAGCTGCTGGTCGACTGGCGCGCACCCGCGGCCGAGCCGTTCTTCGGCGCGACGCTGGCTCAGCCGATGGGGCTCCTCAGCCGCCGGCGCTACCGATGGAGCGGCGGTCGCATCAGCGACTACTGGGACGAGGCGTTCACCCCCGAGGCCTTGGAACAGGGTGGCGCGCTCGATGATCAGTCGTCCTTCATCGCGAGCCTCGGCAGTTCCCGGTCGACGCGGATGCGCGACGTGCTGGCGACGATCCAGGCCGATCAGGACGCCATCATCCGTGCCGGATCGCAGGGCGCCCTCGTCGTCGACGGCGGCCCCGGCACCGGCAAGACCGTCGTCGCGCTGCACCGCGCCGCGTATCTCCTCTACTCCGACACGCGCATCTCCCGCGGCAGCGGTGGCGGCGTGCTCGTCGTCGGCCCTCACCAGCCGTACCTCGCCTACGTCGACGACGTGCTGCCCAGTCTCGGCGAGGACCGCGTGCAGACGTGCACGCTGCAGGGCCTGGTTCCGGATGCCGGGCGCAGCCCGCTCGAGACCGACCCTGCCGTCGCGCGGCTGAAGGCCGACGGCCGGCTCGTCGACGCCGTCGAGACCGCAGTGCGCCTGTACGAGCAGCCGCCGCAGCGGACGACGATCGCCGAGACCCCGTGGGCCGATCTGCGCGTGCAGGCGACGGACTGGCAGGAGGCCTTCGACACCGACACGGATGCCCCGCACAACGAGGCGCGCGACGAGGTGTGGGATGCGCTCCTCGACATCGTGCTCGACAGGTTCGCCGAGCAGATCCCGCGCAGCCGGCTGAGACGGGTGCTCGCGCAGGACGAGGCGCTCACGCAGACCTTCAATCGTGCCTGGCCGCTGCTCGATCCGATGGGACTGATCGCGGCGCTGTGGAGCAGCCCCGGCTTCCTCAAGCGCTGCGCCCCCTGGCTCAGCGACGCCGAGGCGAGACTGCTGCAGCGCGAGGACGCACGGGCGTGGACGGCATCCGATCTGCCGCTTCTCGACGCCGCGAGAGGGCGCATCGGCGACCCGCATGCCGGACGCCTGCGCCGCGAACGCGAGCGAGCGAAGGCGGAGGAGAGGGAGTACAGGGCGAGTGTCGCCGACTATCTGATGCAGTCCTCGGATGACGATCTCGGACTCATGTCGATGCTGCGCGGAGAAGACGTGCAGAACAGCCTCGACGATGACGACGCGCTCCCCCGGCGCAACGCCGATCCGCTGGCCGGCCCCTTCGCCCACATCATCGTGGACGAGGCGCAGGAGCTCTCGGATGCCGAATGGCGGATGCTGCTGCGCCGCTGCCCCTCACGCAGTTTCACGGTCGTCGGCGATCGCGCCCAGGCGCGTCACGGCTTCACCGAGACGTGGCAGGAGCGCCTCTCGCGCGCCGGCCTCAAGGACGTCCACATCGCCTCTCTCACGGTCAACTACCGCACGCCGGAGGAGATCATGATCGAGGCCGAGCCGGTCATCCGTGCTGCCCTTCCCGACGCGAACGTCCCGACCTCGGTGCGGGCGAGCGGCGTACCCGTGCGTCACGCTTCTCTGCACGAGCGCGACGCGATCGTCGACTCCTGGCTCCGCGACAACGAGGAGGGCACGGCCTGCGTCATCGGCGATGAGACCTTCGCAGCCACAGAGCGCGTGCGCTCGCTCACGCCCGCGTTGTCGAAGGGTCTCGAGTTCGATCTGGTCGTGCTGGTCGACCCCGAGAGCTTCGGCGGCGGGAGCGGCGGCATCGAGGGCGCCGTCGACCGGTACGTCGCGATGACGCGCTCGACGCGCGAACTCGTGGTGCTCACGCCCTGACCGATCACGCCGGCGGGAAGTGCGGGATCTCGTTCGGCCGCGTCGCGCGGGAGACGGTCACTCCGCCTGCGACGGCGGTGTCGAGCTCGGCGAGCAGTTCCTCGAGATCTCGGTAGCGGGAGCGTGTCGGGCAGGGGCTGCGCAGCCAGAGCACTTCGAGCGTGCCGGTGTCGTTGCGGTCGACGTACGCCACCAGGCGCCCAGGGTCGGTCTGCTTTCTGGAGCCGTCGCTGATCCGCCACGCACCGTGTCCGAGGGGGATGACCTCCCAGGTCGTCGCGTCGGACCTCGGAGGCTCCGGGGCTGTCATGGTCATAGTGGTTTTCCTCCTGTCACCGGCAGTACGGCGCCGGATACGTACGATGCCTCGCCCGACGCGAGGTACACATAGGCCCCGGCGAGCTCGGCCGGCTGTCCGGCACGGCCCAGCGGGGTGTCTGCGCCGAACTTCCGGACCTTGTCGGCATCCCAACCGGTGGCGGGGATGAGGGGCGTCCAGATCGGCCCGGGGGCGACCGCGTTCACACGCACGCCTCGGGGGCCGGCCTCTTCGGCGAGCGCCCGGACGAATGCCACCTGAGCGGCCTTGGTCATCGCGTAATCGATCAGACCGGAGGACGGTTCGAAGGCCTGGATGGATGCGGTGACGATGATGCTGGAACCCGGCTGCAGGTTCGGGAACGCCGCCCGCGCCGAGAACAGCATCCCGGCGAGGTTGGTGTCGAACACCCGGCGCATCGCCTCGGTGTCGAGATGCGCGAAACCCGCGACATCGTGCTGGTAGCCCGCGTTCAGCACGAGGATGTCGAGATCACCGAACGCCCGCCTGGCCTCCAGCACGCATTCCGTGGCGAAGTCCTCGTCGCGGACATCGCCGGCGAGACTGAGCCCGGTGCGGCCGGCCTCTCGGACCAGGCGCAGGGTCTCGTCGGCATCCGACTGCTCTTCCGGCATGTGGACGATGGCGACGTCGGCTCCTTCACGGGCGAACGCGAGGGCGACCGCCCGGCCGATTCCCGAATCACCGCCGGTGATCAGAGCCCGGCGTCCGGACAGTCGCCCGTGGCCCTCGTAGGAATCCTCTCCGTGGTCGGGTGTCGGTCGCATCTCCTCCGTCTGACCGGGCTGGGTCTGCTGCTGCGCGGGGAATCCATCGTCCGGGTGTGCAAAGCGGGGATCCTCGGTGTGCATTCTGATCTCCTCTCGCTGTCGAGTGTCCACACACCTTCCTTCGAACCACCCGACCCGGCCAAGGGGGTTGACACTTCGGCGGCCTAATGAGATCGCGTGCAGATGTCAACGGGGAGGCGGCGCGCACGGATCGGTTGAGAGGATGCGGCAACGACGGATGAAGGGAGCCGACATGAGTGACGTCACGATCCTCGCCCCCTCTCCGACACTGACGGTGACGGTGGAGGATCACCCGCAGGGTTCGGAGATCCATGTGCACGCGGGCGGGCAGGGCGTGTGGCAGGCGCGGATGCTGCGCAGGCTCGACGTCTCGGTCACCATGTGCTGCGTGCTCAGCGGCGAGATCGGCCGCACGCTTCAGCATCTGCTCGAGGATGAGGGGATCACGGTCGTGGCCGTCGAGCGCGAGGGTCGCGGATCGGCGTACCTGCACGATCGACGTCAGGGTCAGCGCATCGTGATCGCCGAAGAGGACGGCGACCCCCTCGACCGTCATACACGCGATGACCTCTACGGGGCTGTGCTGCGCAGCAGCGCCGATTCCCGAGCCGTCCTGCTGAGCGGACCTGCCGGTGCGGAGACGGTGCCAGCAGACATCTACCGCCGCCTGACGATCGATCTGCGCAGCGCGCAGCGCCCGGTCATCGCCGACCTTTCGGGCGAGCGTCTGCAGGCCGTCGTCGACGGAGGCGTGGACGTGCTCAAGGTCAGCCATGAGGAGCTGAAGGCCGACGGGCTCGCCAGCGACGGGTCGGTGCCCGAGATCGCGAGAGCGATGCACGAGCTGCGCAAGCGCGGCGTCGGGGCAGTGATCGTCACCCGGTCGTCGGAACCGCTGCTGCTGCTCGATGAGCACGGCGTGCTGGAGGTGTCGCTGCCGCGCCTGGAGGAGAACGAGACGCGCGGCGCCGGCGACTCCCTCACCGCCGGTGTGGTCGCCGCTCTGACGCGCGGCGAGGTATTGCGCGATGCCGTGACCCTCGGGGCTGCGGCAGGGGCGCTCAACGTCACGCGTCACGGCCTCGGCACCGGTGACGCGGATGCGATCGCGCAGTTGCGCGAGGGCGTCCGGGTGCACGAGCTTCCGCAGTTCGATGCGGATGCGGCGGTTCCTCAGGGAAGGGTCAGTCCCGACGGATTGGCCGCGCTGGCCGAGACGGACGAAGAGGAGGAGTGATGCACCGCGCACTGATCACCAACGACGACGGAATCGATGCGCCCGGATTGGCGGCGCTGGCGGATGCTGCGGTCGACGCCGGCCTCGAGGTGACGATCGCCGCACCCGCGACGCAGTCGAGTGGCTCCAGCGCGTCGATCATGGCCGGCGAGTCGCACGGACGCATAGCCGTGGACCGGCGCACGCTCGATGCGCTGCCTGACGTGCGCGCCTTCGCCGTTCACGGCGGTCCGGGGCTGATCGCCATGATCGCTGCGCGTGGAGCATTCGGCCCTCCCCCGGATCTGGTGCTGTCGGGTGTGAACCACGGCGCCAACGTGGGGCGGGCGATCCTGCATTCCGGTACGGTCGGTGCGGCTCTCACCGGTGCGCTCAACGGTGCATGGGCGATGGCCGTGTCACTCGATGTCGGTATGAACCCGACGTCGTTCCACTGGGAAACCGCCGCGCGCGCCGCGATCAGCCTGCTCCCGGTGCTGAGCGCGCAACCGCGCGGCACGGCCCTGAACGTGAACGCGCCGAACCGGCCCGATCCCCGCGGCGTGCGTCAGTGCACGCTCGCACCGTTCGGAATCGTGCAGACCACGGTCGCGGAGAGCGAGGAGAGCTACGTGCGCCTTGCCGTGGAAGAGCTGCCCAACGTCCCCACCGAGGACAGCGACGCCGCGTGCCTCGCCCAGGGGTGGGTGACGCTCACGAGCGTGGACTCGGTCACCGAACGACCCATCGACGTCGAGCCCGATCAGCTGATCGGCGGCACCGTCGACATCTCGGCGGTCCCGGGGGCATCCCCGTTGTCCGCCGGCTCGGGCACGAGATAGAGGCCGGCCGGCGAATTGGCGGTGAAGGCGAGCGCGTCGACCCACGCGCGATTCACCGACGGCTGACGCCCGCCGTAGTACTTGTAGACGATCGAGCTGCCCGGGTGCACCCACACCGTCGTCCGGCCGCCGCCCACGCTGGCGTCCTCGCGCCAGCTGAACGCGAACGGCTCTCCTCGGCGCAGCTTCGCGCTGATCACGAGCTGCATGTGCAGCAGGGCGCGATCTTCGATCTCGACCTTGACGCCGCCCTCGTAGATGAACTTACCCATGGGTGCCAGCCTCCTTCACGTTCGCTGCTCGTCCGCGCGTGCGCTCTCCCGAGCGAACGCCTCTGATTTACCCTAATGCGATGGGAATGATCTACTACGGCGGCGCCGCCGAACCGATCTCCGTCGAGGATCGTGCGCTCGCTCACCTCAAGGTCGTCATCGCCACGAAACTGCGTCGCAACGAGAGCTTCACCCTGTCCTGGAAGCACCCGGAGGGCGACCGTCCCGGCCGTTCGACGATCTGGTTGCATCCCTCGATCCCGTTGCGCTTCGTGTTCGATGAATCGGAGCCGCCGACGCTGAGCGCCGAGTGGATCACGGCGATGGCCAACTCCGCGAACTCGAGCGGAGGCATCACGCTCGTGCCCGAGTACATCCGCAGCTCCGCGGGCTAGCCGCGACGGCACCCAGGGTCAAGGCCCTCGCACCGGGGCTCGCGGCCGTCCTACTCTGACGGTTCAGCGAGCTCGAAGGGACCGGACATGACCGACCAGACTGCCCCGGGATACGACCCGACAACGACCCACGCCGAGTGGGGAGCGGGAGATCCCCGTCTGCTCATCTCGCGCGAGGATGACCGTACCGTGCATCACATCACCACGGACACCGTGCGCATCGGCCGCGCGGACGGCAACGAGCTCCGGCTCGCCGACACCGACCCGGTGCATGCGACCATCACGCATGACGAACGGGACGAGTACGTGCTCACGTTGCACGGCACGGGCGAGATGAACGCGAATCCCCAGTCCGCGGAGACCGACGGAGGAGACCGGTCGGAGATCCTGCGCACAGGCGCACGCTTCACGGCAGGACCCTGGACGCTGGTCTTCAACAGGGACGAGTTCGCCGACCACGGCCGCCCTTTCGGCGGGCGGGAGGGCGGAGAGTTCGACGACCAGCCGCCGCAGCCGGCGCGCCCCGACTACACCCAGGACACCAGCGCCGGGACGGACGCGGGGCTGGAAGTGAAGGACGGCTAGAACCGCCCGAGTGAGCACGACCGGAAGCTGTCAACCCCCTCTGCGACGCCGACGGCGCACGTCTATCGTCACCCGGAGCGAACGAACGATGAGACGCAGCGAAAGAACACGAGAGGAAACGACCATGACGCTGACGCGGGACATCATGACCCCTGCACCACGGTGCATCGGCGAGAACGACTCACTCAGCATCGCCGCATCCCTGATGTCTGAGTTGGATGTGGGCGCATTGCCGATCTGCGGCGAGGACAGGAAACTGAAGGGCATGCTCACCGACCGCGACATCGTGGTCAGAGCCGTCGCGGAGGGTCTTGATCCCGAAAGCACGCCGGCACGCGCACTCGCACAGGGGAAACCTGTGACCGTCGACGCGGGCGACGACATCCGCGTCGCATTGGAGAAGATGCAGGAGCATCAGATCCGTCGGCTTCCCGTGATCGACGATCACATGCTGGTGGGAATCATCAGCCAGGCCGATGTCGCGCGTTCGTTGGCCCCCGAAGCCACCGGCGTGACGGTCGAGAGCATCTCCCGCTGAGGGCGGTGGACATGCCTCCTGGCGAAGACGTCACCCGCCTCAGCGAGCTGGCACGTGCGGACGGTCTGCGGATCGCGGTCGTCGAATCGCTCACGGCCGGGGGCCTCGCCCACGCGGTGGGCGGCGGTGAGGGCGCGAGCGACTGGTTCGCCGGCGGGATCGTCGCCTACATGACAGACGTCAAGCAGCATCTGCTCCACCTCTCGGCCGGCGTCGACCCGTGCTCGGCGGAGTGCGCGGAGCAGCTCGCGGTGGGCGGCCTCGATCTTTTCGCCGCGGACGTCTGCGTCGCGACCACCGGAGTCGGCGGACCGGATGCGGAGGACGGTCATCCTCCGGGTACGGTCTACCTCGGATGGGCGATGCACGATCAGCACGGGCATGAGCATCGGCAGTTCGACGGCGGACCTGACGCCGTGATGTCTGCGACCATCGACGCGGCCGTAGCGATGCTGCGTGTGCGAGCGGAGGCTTTCAGCCCTGACACCGACCGTGTCGGCGCACGGGCGCACCACTCTGTCTGACCGAACATCCATGGAAGGAGAAGATCATGCCACGCGGAGCGAACTCGCGGCTGAAGGATCCGGAACTCTACGAGGAGCTTCGAGACGACGGCGCGTCGAAGGAGAAGGCCGCACGCATCTCGAACGCGACCGGCGGCACGAAACGCGGACGTTCAGAGGTCGGCCGACGCGGCGGAAAAGCCGGTGATTACGACGACTGGACGGTCGACGAGTTGCGCGGTCGCGCGAAGGAGCTCGGGCTCACCGGGTACTCCAAGAAGCGCAAGTCCGAGCTGATCACGGCCCTTCGGAACCACTGAGCGCCAGCACGCGGTCGAGGTGCCCGTTGCGGAACTTTCCCTGCGGATCGACGCGCGATGCCAGCGCGGCGAAGTCGCCCAGACGCCGGAAGGCGCCGGCCTGATCGAACTCCGTCGAGTACACCTTGCCCCAGTGGGCCCGCGGTGCGAACGGTCGGAGCGCGGCCTCGACATCGGGGAGGAGTGCTGCGACCTCGGCGGGGCGCTGCCGCCAGGTGAAGTGGATGGCGAGGCGTCCGCCGCCTTCTCCCCCGCTGAGCCAGAGGTCGTCGCCTGCGAACGTGCGGAATTCGCTCACGTGCAGCAGCGGGTCGATCCGATCGCCGAGCGGGCGCAGAGCCCGCAGCGCGTCGACGGCGAACTCACGCGGCACGAAGAACTCGGACTGGATCTCGTCGCCTCCCGCGCTGGGGGCGCGATCGAAGCGGAAGTGCGCGAGCCTGCCAGACCAGGCCCCGCTGGTCCCGAGCGGCGTCATGTTGTCATCGGGTGCGTCGCCGTCGATCACGGCATGCACTTCGGCGGTGACGCGTTCGCCGCCGAACAACTGCCGTGCAGCATCCGCCTGGCCGATCTGATTCGCGAGAGACCGCTGCTTGAGCCAGAGAGTGGAGAGCGTCGGGACGCTCCAGCGTCCGAGCACACTGACGCTGTACGCGGCACCCATGATCTCGTCGAACTCCTCGAGGAGCACGTCCCAGCTCACGCCCGTGTACACCTGCTGCGTCACGTCGAACGTCGGTTCGACCGCCAGCCGGATCCGGGTGATGACGCCGAGTGCCCCGAGCGCCACGACGCTGCCGTTGAAGTCCGGGTCGCCGGACTGCACCCAGGTCAGCTCGCCGTCCGCGCCGATGCGCTCGATGCCGCGGACAGCGGTGGACAGCACGCCGTTGCCGTCGCCTGAGCCGTGCGTGCCCGTCGCGGTGGCGCCCGCGACGGAGATGTGCGGCAGGGAGCCGAGATTGTGCAGCGCCCAGCCGTGCTCCTGCAGGAACGCGGCGACAGCGCCGTAGGGTGCGGCACCAGGCACGGTGACCGTGCGGGCGTCCTCATCGAGTTCGAACGGCGAGGAGACGTCTGCGAGCGAGATCAGCTGGGGGGCATCGGCGATGTCGTTGAACGAATGCCCTGTGCCGAGCGCCCTGATGCGAGCAGCGTCTGCGACGAGCTGCTGCGCCTCCGCGACGTCTCGGGGGCGCAGGACGTCCGTCGGTGTGAAGACGACGTTGCCTGCCCAGTTGCGGATCGCGTTGAGTGCCATCCGACCATCATGCCGCGACCGGCGTCTGCCGGTGAACGGATGACGTCGCGCGTCACCTGCGCGGCAGCACCGTCAGCACCCGCTGCACATGATCACGGAACTCGTTCATGTACGTGCGGAGGAACTCCTCGGTGTCCGGTTTCGTGATCGTGCCGTCTTCATGGAAGACCTCTTCGGTGAAATGGATGTACGCCTCCGGCGAGGTCATGTGACGCGTGTTGCAGAACGCGAGAACCGCACGGAGGCTCTGCTGCGCGACCGCGGTGCCGATGACGCCGATGGATGCGCCGATCACCGCGGTGGGCATGTGATCGAACGAGTTCTGCCCCCACGGCCGTGATGCCCAGTCGATCGCGTTCTTGAGCGCGCCGGGGATCGATCGGTTGTACTCCGGAGTCACGAACAGGATCGCGTCACTCGCGCTGATGGCCTGCTTCAGTGCACGCGCCTCGGCCGGATAGTCGTCATCGTGATCGGGGCTGTACAGGGGCAGGTCGCCGATCGGGATCTCCGCGAACTCCAGCTCATCCGGGGCCACCTGCATCAGTGCCTTCGACAGCACCCTGTTGATCGATCTGGACGACAGGCTTCCGACGAAATATCCGATTCTGTACGACATCTGTGCTCCTCTCGACTGAGTGAAGACACCAGTGTGCGCCCCGAGCGCCGGGAACGATACCCCCTTTCCCATCCGATGCACCGTTGTCAAGGGTGCTCCCCCGCGCGACGGTGTGGGCGAGGATCGTGTCCATCACGAGAGGAGCAGACGTGCCGGACAACCACGTGCCACGGGTCGCCATGCGCACCGCATTCTGGTCTTGGACGGTGATCATCGTCACCGGGCTGGTCGTCATGATCGCCCTGCCGCTGGTGGGACGGTGATCGGCGTGCGTCGCTTCCTTCGCAGCAGCAGCCTCAGCATCGCCTTCCTGATCATCTTCGCGCTCGCGATCATCGGGCAGGCGATCGCTGGGCACGCCTACAACAACGAGCAGCTCTCCCAGCACGGGCAGCCCCCGGTGGGCTTCTTCGACTTCGTCACCTCCTCCGAGTTCGTGATCGACGTCGCAGAGAACTGGCAGTCCGAGTTCCTGCAGTTCTTCCTGTTCATCCTCGCGACCATCTGGCTCATCCAGCGCGGCTCACCCGAATCGAAGAAGCCCGGCGACGAGGGCACGGGTACCGACGAGGAGCAGCTCGTGGGCGAGCATGCCGAACCGGACTCGCCGCGCTGGGCGAAAGTGCGGGGCGTACGGCTGTGGATCTACTCCAACTCGCTGCTGATGGCGATGGGGGCGGTGTTCCTGTTCTCGTGGCTGGCGCAGTCGCTCGCGGGCCACGTCGTCGCCAACCAGGAGAACGCGCAGCACGGAATGCCGCCGGAGACCTGGGGCGATTACCTCATGTCCGCCGACTTCTGGAACCGCACCCTGCAGAACTGGCAGTCCGAGTTCCTCGCCGTGGGCGCGATGGTGGCGCTGTCGATCTACCTGCGCCAGCGCGGCTCGAGCGAATCCAAGCCGGTGGGGGTTCCGCACCACATCAGCAGCGTCGAATCGGAGTGACGATGACCGCTCGCCTGCGAGGCGCTCTTCTTGCGCTGGTGATGATCGCATCTCTGACAGGATGCGGGATCACGGTGCCCACCGATCCCGACGGCACACTGCACAGCGTCACCGGCGGCGAGTTGCGGGTCGGCGTCTCCGCCGACGAGGGGCTCGCCGATGCATCCGGTGCGAATCCGACCGGACCGCTCGTCGATCTCGTCGACGGATTCGCCGCGTCGCTCGACGCGGAGGTCGACTGGACGGTCGGCAGCGAGGAGACGCTCGTCGTCATGCTGGAGGAAGGTGACCTGGATCTCGTGGTCGGCGGGCTCACCGACCAGACGCCATGGGCCGACCGAGTCGGCGTCACACGCGGATACCAGGGGATCGACGGCGCCGAGAACCGCGCGATCGTGATGTTCGTCCCTCTCGGTGAGAATGCATTCCTCACGAGCCTGGAGACGTTCCTCGACACCGAGGTCGGACCGTGAACGCGTATCACCGCTTCGGCCGGACCGATCTGCCCGCCGAGCAGCGGGAGGCTCTGAGGAAGGCCGTGCGGTGGGAGTACGCCACCATCTCGTACACGATCCTCACGATCGTCCTCGTCGCGTTCGTGGTCGGGAACTCGCAGGCCATGCGCACCGCGTGGATCGAGGACATGCTCTCGCTCATCCCGCAGATCGCGTTCCTCGTCGCCCTGATCTTCGTGCGGCGGCGTCCGAGCCTGCGCCACCCGTACGGAATGCATAGAGCGATGGGCGTCGGGCACATGGTGGCGGGCGTCGCTCTGCTCGCCGTCGGGCTGAACCTCGCCTACGAGGCCGTCTCCGGGCTCGTGGCGACGGAGCATCCCACGATCGGCACCGTCGTCGTCTTCGGGCAGACGATCTGGCTGGGCTGGCTGATGATCGCCGTCATGAGCGTCATCGTGATCGGCCCGTTCATCTACGGCCGGGCCAAGGCGAAGCTCGCGCCCGTGCTGCACAACAAGCTCCTCTATGCCGACTCCGACATGGCGAAGGCTGATTGGCAGACCAATGCCGCCTCGATCGTCGGCGTTCTCGGCGTCGGGTTCGGCCTGTGGTGGCTCGACGGCGTCGCGGCGCTGTTCATCTCGCTCGGCATCATCTGGGACGGAGTGCGCAACACCAAGGGTGCCGTGATCGATCTCATGGATCAGCGCGCGCGCAGTTACGACGACAAGGAACCGCATCCGCTCGCGCGCGAGATCGTCGAGCATCTCCGCGCGCAGCCCTGGATCCGGGATGCCGCGGTGCGCATGCGCGATCAGGGACAGGTGTTCCACGTCGAGGCGTTCATCGTCCCGCGTCGACGGCGTGTGCCGATCGCGCGGATCGACGAGATCTCGGAGAGCATCGCCCGACTGGACTGGAAGATCCAGGACGTGGTGGTCATCGCCGGCAGCGCCCTCCCCGACGAGGCGGACACGGGCCTGCGCCCCGAGAACGACTCGACGATCGGGTGAGCGTGTGCCCTCGGGCGCAGGCTCAGAGCTCGACGCGCAACGTGTCCGGCTCGGTCTCCGCGACCTCAGGGTGCCGTGCGAGGTTCACGATCGCGGCGATCAGTCCGCCCCAGACCGTGACCATCGCGATGATCATCATGGTGATTGCCGTCGCGGTCATGCGCCCGCTCCCTTCTCGTGCGTCGCTGCGATCCGGATGGTGTCGGTCTCCGGGTCGGGGTCGTAATGCTCGTCGACGAGGAACTCGTCGTAGTCAGGGTCGTCCTTGGCGTGCGAGCGTCCGCTCCACGGCATGAGCGAGAGCAGGACTCCGATCACGACCAGTGCGATCACCATGCCCCAGCCGAAGAGGCCGAGGAACCAGGTGGGGTACCCGCCGTAGGGCTCGGAGATCTTCGTGATGAGTTCGCTGACGAGCAGATAGCCGAGCACGACCGGTGCGAGCACCCCGACCAGCAGCATCCAGATCCGGCCGACGCGGAAGCTCGATCGTCGGTTGAGGTGCGCCTTCAGCACGGGCAGCTTGTAGAACACCCAGGCGACGACGATGACCGCCACGAGGGCGACGGCCATGATGCCGAAGGCGTTGACGAAGGCGTCAGCCGTGTCGAGCACCGTCAACGCGGTCGTCGTGGAGAACAGCGCCATCGAGATCACCGCGAGCGGGATCGACACCGTGAGGGTGGTGCGCACACGGCTCCAGCCGAGCTTGTCCTGGAGGGCAGCGACGATCACCTCGAGGATGGAGATGAGCGAGGTGATGCCAGCGAACACGAGCGCCCCGAAGAACAGCACGCCGATGATCGAGCCGCCGGTCGCCTGCGAGACGATGGTCGGGAACGCGACGAACGCGAGTCCGATCCCCGAGGATGCCACACCGGACACGTCTGTGCCCTGCGCCTGCGCCATGAACCCGAGTGCGGCGAAGACACCGATTCCGGCGAGGATCTCGAAGCCCGAATTGGCGAATGCCACGACGAGACCGGAGCCTGTCAGGTCGGTCTTGCGCTTGAGGTACGACGAGTAGGTCACCATGATGCCGAACGCGACCGACAGCGAGAAGAAGATGTGACCGTACGCGGACGCCCATACGCCCGGATCGGCCAGCGCCTCCCAGTTGGGGGTGAAGAACGCGTTGAGGCCCTCCATGGCCCCCGGCAGGAACAGCGACTGCACGACGAGGATCGCGAACATGACCGTGAGCAGTGGCATCAGGATCATGTTCGCCCTACCGATGCCGCGCTTGACGCCGAGCGCCATGATCACGATCACGACGAGCCAGACGACGACCAGCGGGATGCCGACCTGCGGCACGAAGTCCGTCGAGATGCCGCCTTCGGCGACGTCGGCGGACTGCAGGAAGTCGGTGAAGAAGAAGTCGTTCTCGTTGCCCGGCCCCCACGTGAGCTGGGCGGAGAACCAGGTGTACATCGCCGCCCAGGCGATGATGACCGCGTAGTACACGGCGATCACGACGCAGATGAGCACCTGCCACCATCCGAGCGGCTCTGCGGCGCGGTGGATGCGGCGGAACGCGAGCGGGGCTGAGCCGCGGAAGCGGTGCCCGATCGCGTAGTCGAAGAAGAGCAGCGGGATGCCGGCGGTCAGCAGTGCGCACAGGTACGGGATGAGGAAGGCGCCGCCGCCGCCCTCGTAGGCGACGTAGGGGAAGCGCCAGATGTTCCCCAGGCCTACGGCGGAGCCGATCGCCGAGAGGATGAACACATTGCGTGAGCCGAATGCCTCACGTCTGCGGGTCTGCGTCGTTGCGGTGGCCATGCCCGAGACGTTACCTCAGACCGGATGCGCGTGTCGCGAAGCGCGCCAGGCCCGCTCAGCGAGCGACGGCCGGACGGCGTGCGATGTGCACGTTGACGCCGGCGTCCTGCATCCGCTCGATGTGCCGGCGATCCGTCGCAGCGTCGACGACGACCACGTCGAAGTCGGCCAGGGGCAGCATGGCGTGCAGCGCGCGCTTCTCGAACTTCGTCCGATCCGCCAGCAGCACCCGCTTGCTCGCCGACTCGAACATCGCCCGCTTCACGTCGACGGTCTCCAGTGTCTGGTGGAAGCAGATGTCGTCCACGATGGCCGAGGTCGACATCACGAAGAGATCGGCGCGCAGCTCCGCGATCTCCCGCACGGTGATGCGCCCCATGAACGAGCTGCACCAGTTGTAGAACTCTCCGCCGAGGCCGATCATCTCGATGCCGCGCATACCGCGCAGGTCGTTCATGATCGTCAACGTGTTGGTGATGACGGTGAGGGGCGTCTTGGTGTGCAGGTGCGGAAGCAGATGCATGGTCGATGTCGAATCGTCGAGAATGATCGCCTGCCCCGGCTCGACGAACTCCATGGCCGCGACCGCCATCGCCTCTTTCTCGGCCTGTTGACGACCCACGCGGTACACATCGCTGGATTCGACCAGCGCCGTGGAGCTCGCGGTGGCGACCCCTCTGCTCTTGCGCAGCAGTCCCCGATCCTCCAGTTCATCGAGATCGCGATGCACCGTCATCACGCTGATGCCGAACCGCTCGGCGATCTGCTCGATGCGCAGGGATCCGGCGGCCATCACGGCCTCGCTGATGGCGAGTTGACGCGACTGCTGTCGGTCCGTTCGCGATGGCACGGCGGGGGAACTGCTGGTCGTCACGTTCTTCTCCACTTCAGCGTGTGCTGACGGCCTCGTCGATGATGCTCGCGAACGCCTGCGGCTCGTGGGCGAATCGGCCGAGGAACAATCCGTCGACACCTGACCCGAGCGTACTCAGCAGTCCGGGCTTGGCGCTGCCGCCGTAGATGACTGCCGCGTGGTCGAGGCCGCGCTGCGCCAGATGGGAGCGCAATCGGCCGGCGACCTCTGTCACGTGATCGGGCGAAGCGGGTTCGGCCTGACCGATCGCCCACTCGGGTTCGTAGGCGACGACGAGGTCGCTGAGCTCGCCGGCGTCGGCGACCGCCGATTCGATCTGCTGGATGCAGGTCTCAGCCGCAGACACGGCGGATTGCCGCGTGACTTCGCCGACGCAGAGCACCGGAGTGAGTCCGTTGCGTACCGCGGCCGCCAGCTTTCGCCGGATGACCGTCTCGTCCTCACCGAAGACATGGCGTCTTTCCGCGTGACCGACCTCGACGTACCGGCATCCAAGACGTGCGAGGTCGGCTCCGCTGACCGCCCCCGTGTATGCGCCCCGGTCGGCCCAGAACAGGTCCTGGGCTCCGACCGCGATGGGCGATCCTGCGACGGCCGCGATCACGCGGTCCAGCGCAGGCAGCGAAGGCAGCACGAAGAGGCCGACCTCTCCGGAGATGACGGCAGGGTGCGCGCGTGCGATCGCTGCGAGCGACTCCGCCCACGCCACGGTCGCGTCGACGTCGAGATAGAGCTTGAGGCTCGCTCCGAGCAGAACCGGCCGGCCGGCATCCTGCAGCGGAGCGCGAGACGGTTCGCCGTCGTCAACCACAGGTCCCCGTGGCCTCGTACCCGTCGATGACTGCCACCTTCTGCGCCGATGCGGAGGACTCGTCGAACTCGTATCCGAGCCATTCGCGCGCCAGACGGCGTGCCAGTTCCAGCCCCACCACTCGCTGTCCGAATGTCAGCACCTGAGCGTTGTTGCTGAGCACGCTGCGCTCGACGCTGTAGCTGTCATGGGCCGTGACGGCGCGGATCCCCGGCACCTTGTTCGCCGCGATCGCGACGCCCAGACCGGTGCCGCACACGAGCAGAGCCCGGTCTGCCTCACCCGCACGGACCTTCTCCGCCGCCGCGATCGCGACGACGGGGTATGCCGTGCCCCCGCTCGCGTCGACGCCGACATCGATGACCTCGGCGACCCGCGGGTCGTTCAGCAGGTCCTTCTTGAGGGCTTCCTTGTACTCGAACCCCGCGTCGTCGGATCCGACGACGATTCGCCATTCACGTGTCATGTTCAGTCCTTCTCTGTTCTGCTGTCGTCTGCGAGCACCTGGCCCGCAACGGTCATCGCCCGCGCGAGCGAGATCGCGCCGGGGTCGGGAGTGCCGAGGCTCTTCTCCATGTGAGGGCGCGCACGCCCCATGCGCGGAAGAAGAGCGGATGTCGCCTCTGCCGCGCTCGTGGCCTCGGCAGCTGCGGCTGCCCATGCCGACGCCAGCGGAGTGCCGGCCGCCACGCGCGAGGTCAGTCCCTCGGCGAAGGGCACCAGCGCATCGACCATGGTCTTGTCGCCGACCGCGGCCTTGCCGTAGCTCTGGATGGCCGCTCGTGCGGCGTCGACCGCCGCCGCGACATCGTGCCCCTGTGGTCTGATGTCGTCGCCGATGCGCTCCCCCGCTGCCCGGAGCGCGGCGCCCCAGAGGGCACCGGAGGTGCCGCCGGCCTTGTCGGCCCACGCATCTCCCGCGCGGCTGAGCACTGTGCCCGCGCCCGCTCCGGCGGTGACGGCTTCACGGGCGGCGGCAGCGCCGGCGCGCGCGCCCCGCTGCATGCCGATGCCGTGGTCTCCGTCGCCGGCGATCGAATCCAATCGGCCGAGTTCGTCGACGTCGCGATCGATCATGTCGCGGATCGCGTCGATGATCGCGAGGGCGACCGCGCCGACCTCGACGGAGTCGGTCGATGCAGCAGGGATGGCCTCGGCATCGAGGCCTGCGTCCTGGACGGCATCGGCCACGGCATCCGCGCCAGACGACTGGACGGCGCCCTTGCGGTACGCCGGCGTGTACGCAGGTGATGACCATGCGGTGGCCAGCTCATCGTCGAGCCAGAAGAGGGTCAGTGAGACGCCCGCCATCTCGAAGCTCGTCGCATACTCGCCGACCTCGGGCTCGACGATCGTGACTGCGGCCTCTGCCAGGAGCTCGATCACCGTGGCGTAGATCACGAACAGCTCTTCGGATTTGACCGCGCCGAGTCCGTTGAGGATGACCGCGGCGCGCGCACCGTCGACGGAGACGCCGTCAGGCACCTCGCCGAGCAGCCCTTCGACGAGCAGTGCGGCGATGTCGCGTGCAGACGGCAGCGGCACGACGGAGATACCCGGTTCCCCGTGGATCCCCATCCCTACGGCCATGTGCCCGGAGGGGACGGTGAAGAGCGGCTCGGATGCTCCGGGGAGCGTGCATCCGGAGAACGCGACGCCGATCGACCGGGTGCGCTCGTTGGCGCGGGCTGCGATCTCGGCGACGTCCTCGAGAGACATGCCCTGCTCAGCCGCCCACGACGCCGCGCGGAACACGGCGAGGTCTCCGGCGATGCCTCGCCGTTTGGACTTCTCCGCCGGTGAGGCGCTGTAGATGTCGTCCGTCACCCGCACTGTGCGGCACGGGATGCCCTGATCGCGCAGCCGCTTCTCGGCCTGATCGAAGTTGAGCACGTCGCCGGCGTAGTTCCCGTAGCTGAGGAGGACGCCCGCCTCCGTCGCGACGGACTTGGCCACGGAGTAGATCTGCTGCGCGCTCGGCGAGGCGAAGACGTTGCCCATCGCGGCGCCGTGGGCGAGTCCGGCTCCGACGAGGCCGGCGAACGCCGGATAGTGTCCTGATCCGCCGCCGATGACGACGGCGACCTGCCCGGACGGCGTGGCCTGCGCGCGGGCGACGCCACCGGGCACCCGCCGCACGAGTGCGCTGTGGGCGGCGACGAAGCCGATCACGGATTCGTCCGCGAAATCGGCGGGGTCGTTCAGAACGTAGCTCATGTTGCCTCTCGTCAGTGACTTGAGATCAGTGCCCGCGAGGGGCGAAGTGTGTGGACGGGGGCGGATGCCGAACGGCACCCGCCCCCGTGTTCACCGCACGGGAGCGCGGTGCGGATTACTCGGTGTAGGTGAAGGGTTCCGTCATCTTGTCGGCGTTGTCCTTCGTGATGAGGATGCAGTCGAACGACTGCTTCTCGGTCTCCGGCGCGGTGCCGGTGCGGATGTACTCGTCAGCGAGCTCGACGGCCTTCTTCGAGAACACCGCGACGGGCTGGAGGACGGTGTACGCCATCTCCCCCGCGATGACAGCGGAGACGGCATCCGGCGCACCGTCGAAGCCGCCGACGACGACGCCCTCGAGCTTGCCTGCTTCCTTGAGGGCGGCGATCGCGCCGAGAGCCATCTCGTCGTTGCCCGACATGACTCCGGTCAGCGACGGGTTGGACTGCAGCAGCGACTGCATCTTGTCGTGACCCTTCGTGCGGTCCCAGTCCGCGACCTCTTCGCCGACCTCGACCAGCTCGGGGTACTGGCTGATCACGGTCTGGAAGCCGTTCGAGCGGGTCTGCGCGTTGTTGTCGGAGGGAGCACCGAACAGCTCGACGTAATCACCGGCTTCGCCCATCTGAGACACCCACTCCTGGGCGCCGAGTGCGGCTCCCTGAGCGTTGTTGGAGACGAGCTGCGCCTTGGCGATGCCCGCCTCGTTGATCTCGGCGTTCACGAGGAACACAGGGATTCCCGCAGCTTCCGCCTTCTTGACCGCGGCGATCGACCCGTCGGCGTTGGCCGGGTCGAGGATGATCGCGACCGACTTGTTCGAGATCGCCGTGTCGATGAGGGTGTTCTCTGTGTTCGTGTCGCCCTTGTGCGCGCCGACGCTGGACTCGTAGCCGAGTTCCTCCGCCGTTGCGGCGGCGACATCCCCCTCCGTCTTCCAGTAGGGGTTCGCCGGGTCGTTCACGATGATGGTGATGAGACCGCCGGCTTCTCCGCCTTCGGCATCCGTCGGAGGAGCGTCCGTGCTGCCTCCGGCGCATCCGGCGAGCGAGATGATCAGCGCACCTGTGGCGATGATCGAGGCGATTGCCTTCTTGCGCATCATTTGATGCGTCCTTTCTCTTGGTGGGTGTTGCAGGTTCTGTGGATGCGGATCAGCTCTTCGCGGCGGGCTCCGCGACCGGCGGGGTCGCCTTCGCGGGCGGCGTCGCGGCAGCGGGGCGACGACGACGGCCGTACTGCAGGCTGTTCAGCAGCACTGCGACGACGATCACGGCGCCGATGAAGACCATCTGCCAGTACGCGGAGACGCCCACGATGACGAGGCCGTCGGAGAGGAAGCCGATCACGAAGGCGCCGAGCAGCGTGCCGCGCACATTGCCCCGGCCGCCCATCAGCGATGCGCCGCCGATCACGACCGCGGCGATCGCGGTCAGTTCGTAGGTGTTGCCGGCCGTCGGGCTGGCGCTGGTGAGGGTCGAGGCGAGGATGAGACCGGCGATGGCTGCGCAGATGCCCGAGATCACGTAGACCCAGATCTTCACGCCGCGCACCGGCACACCCGAGAGCTCTGCGGCGCGCTCGTTGCCTCCTGATGCGTACAGCCAGCGACCGAAGCGCGTGCGCCCGAGGAGGAAGCCGAGCACGATAGCGATCAGGATCATGATGATGACGCCGATCGGGATGTTCAGAACGCGGTTGAAGCCGAGCCAGTTGAAGCCCGTGTTGCCCAGGGCCTCGTCGCCCGACAGGTCGTTGATCGTCAGACCGTTGGTCATCAGGAGCGCGAGCCCGCGCACCACGTAGAGCATGCCCAGCGTCGCGACGAAAGGAGCGACCTTGAACTTCGACACCAGGATTCCGTTGACGAGTCCCACCGCTGCGCCGACAGCGCAGGAGATCACCACGACCACGGGGATGCTCGGGTAGAGGATCACGCCGAAGATGTTGATCGGCACGCCCTGCATCAGGAAGCCGGCTATCACTGCGGAGAAGCCCAGAGTTGACCCCACGGAGAGATCGATGCCGCCGTTGAGCACGACCAGCAGCATGCCGAGGCCGAGGATGGCGTAGATCGCGACGTGCGACGCCATGATCAGGATGTTGTCGAAAGTGAGGTAGTTCGGTGACATCAGTGAGAACACCACGATGATCAGGATCAGGGCGAGGAACGCCCTGCCTTCGATGAGCACTCGGGTGAACGAGAACTTCTTCTTGTTCTCGAGGATGGCGGTCGTTGTCGTCGTCATTGTCGGTCCGTTCTCAAGTTCTCTAGGCGGCCACGGCCTCGCCGGAGGCGGCCATGATCATTTCCTTCGTGGCGTCCGGACCGAACTCGGCGGAGATCTGGCCGCGTCGCAGGACGATGATGCGGTGGGCGATGCTGAGGCATTCGCCCACCTCGGATGTCGAGTACACGACGGCGAGCCCCTCGCGGGCACGCTCGGCGAGAAGCCGGAACACCTCGCCCTTGGCGCCGATGTCGATGCCTCGGCTCGGTTCGTCGAGGAGCATCACGCGCGGATCGGTCGCGATGACCTTGCCGATGACGACCTTCTGCTGATTGCCGCCCGAGAGCGAGCCGATCGGCAGTTCGGGTCCGGGAGTCTTCACGGTGACCGTGCGGATGAGGTCCTGTGCGATGTTCTTCTCGACGCGGCGCGAGAGCACGCCGTTGCGCAGCGAGTCGCCGAGGCTGGCGAGAGTGAGGTTCGTGCCGACGTCGAAGGTCTGCACGAGACCATCGCGCTGGCGGTCCTCCGGTACAAGTCCGATCCCGAGAGCGATCCGCTCCGCGATCGTGTCGTCGCCGAGCGCCGTGCCGTCGAGCAGGATCTCGCCGCCGTCGATGCGATCGCGACCGGCGACGGCCTCGAGCAGTTCGGTGCGCCCGGCACCCATCAGCCCGTACAGGCAGACGATCTCGCCCGCGCGCACATCGAGGCTGAGGCCGTTCACGATCGAGCGCTCCGGGTTCTCCGGGTCGAGGACTCGGAGGTCGCGGATGCTGAGGATCGTGTCGCCGAACTCGTATCCGGTGGGCGGGGATCCGAGGTCGAAGTTGTCTCCGACCATGTTCCGCACGATCCACTCGAGATCGATGTTGGCCCGTTCGTCCTTCGCGGTCATGGTTCCGTCCCGCAGGACGACGGCGTGATCGGTGATCTCGAGCGCCTCCTCGAGATGGTGGGAGATGTACACGATGGCGACACCGCGGGCGGTGAGGTCGTGGATGATCCCGAAGAGGATCTCCACCTCCGCTGCGGCGAGAGCGGAAGTCGGCTCATCCATGATGAGGATGCGCGAGTTCACCGAGAGTGCACGAGCGATCTCGATGATCTGCTGCTGGCCGACCCGCAGATCGTTGACGTGGGTGTCGGGCTCGACACCGGGAAGCAGATCGGCGAGGAGCTGCCGCGTCTGCCGCGCCTCTTCCGCGAAGTCGATCCCGAACGGCCCCGTGATCTCGCGTCCCATGAAGATGTTGTCGCGCACCGAGAGGTTGGGGGCGAGGCTCAGCTCCTGATGGATGATCGAGATGCCGCGCTCGCGCGCGTCGTTCGTGGAATGGAACACGACCGGCTCGCCGTCGAGGATGATCTCACCGGAGGTCGGCTGTTCGACGCCGGAGAGGATCTTCATCAGCGTCGACTTGCCGGCGCCGTTCTCTCCGAAGAGGGTCGTCACCGTGCCGCGACGGATCTCGAAGTTCACGCCCTTCAGCGCTCTGGTTCCACCGTATGTCTTGACGACGTTGCGCGCCTCGAGGACGACGTCGTCGAAGTCGTCGCTCATTGCACGCTCAGTTCGACCGGGGTGACGAGCCAGGAGCTCGGATTGATCAGGGTGAAGGCGCCGGTGACCTCGATCGTCTTGCCCGTCAGGGCCGTCGTGTCGATGTCGGCCAGCACCTGCGTCTTCAGCTCCTCGTTCAGTGCCGCCGCGGCGTTCTGGAAGTCGATCTGGTTGACGAACTGACCGAACTCGATCTCGCCGGTCGCATCGCGCAGCTCGGTGCCGTTGACGGCGGGACCGGTCTGGACACGGATCAGGAGGTCTGCGGGCAGGCCCTCGACAGCCACCTCGTAGATGCCGGACTGACCTTCGCCGACGACGCCGGTGAACGTCGTGCTGTACACGGGGCCGCCGGAGCTCTGCACCGCATACTCCTCCGCAGCCGCTGCCGGGTCTGCCGCGACGGCGGCGGCGAGGACGTCGGCCTCGACGGCGCGATCGACGATCTCGGACTGGACCGTGGGGAACTCCTCGGCGCCGTATGTGGCCGGGTCGAACTTCTGCGTGCCCTGCGCGAGCGGGTCATCGGCCGGTACGACCCGCGTTCCCAGCACCAAGCCGAGGATCACGAGGACGACGACACCGATCCAGATGCCGCGCTTGGCACCGGTCGACAGCGATCGACGCGGCTTCTTCACCGATGCACTCGCGGTGGTCGACGCGCTCACGGGATCAGCACCCTGGACTCGGTGTCGTTCGGGCGGATCTGGAGCTTGCGGCCCGAACCACGACGGAACAGCTCCAACGCCTCTTCGTAGTCGTCGAGGATGAAGGAGTGGCTGATCATGGCCTTCGCGTTGATCGCTCCTGCCTCGAACATCTCGACCGCGCGCCCGAAGGAGTTGAGCACGGCCATCGTCCCGACGATCGAGATCTCGTCGCGGTACACGCGGAACGGCGAGAACTTCGCGGTGCCGTCGGCGGGAGCGACGCCGAAGTCCTGGAAGAACCCTGCCGGCTTGACGCGGGTGAGCGCGTCTTCGATCGCGCGCAGGTTTCCGGTGCAGTCGATCACCACGTCCCACTTCTCGCGATCGGCGTCATCGGCCGATGTGTAGCGCAGCTCGATGCCGCACTCCTCGGCGACCGCGAGGCGGTCGACGTTGAGGTCGACGATGCTCACCGATGCCGCACCGGCGCGCGTGGCCAACTGCGCCATCAGCAGCCCCATCGTGCCTGCGCCGTAGACGAGCACGTGGTCGCCGATGCGGCGGGGCAGCACGTCCCACCCGCGGATGGCGCAGGCGAGCGGCTCGATCAGCGCGGCCTCGTGGATGTCGGTCTCCGGCTTGAGCTTGTAGACGTTGCCGGCCGGCGCGGTGAAGAACTCCTGCGATGCGCCGTCGGAGGCGACGACGCCGAGACCGTTCCAGAACCGGCAGAGGTTCTGGTGCCCGTTGAGGCAGAACTCGCACTCCCCGCACGTCGTGCTGGGGTTGACCGCGACATGGTCACCGACCTTGAAGTCGAACACACCGCTGTTGACGCCTTCGCCGAGCGCGACGATCGTGCCAGTCGCCTCATGACCGGGAACGAGCGGGAAGACGGTGCCCTCGAACTCGCCGTCGAAGACGTGCGTGTCGGTTCCGCAGATACCGACCGCCGCGGTCTCGATCAGGATCTCCTTGTAGCCGGGCGTGGGCTTCGGCCGCTCTTCGAGGGACAGCTGCCCCTCCGCCGTGAATACAACTGCTCGCATCTTTGCTCCCGATCTGCGTCTCCCGCGACGCGAACACCGTCTCGTCGTCGGGATGTGTCGATGTGACTGGCGTGCCCCCTGGCAGTGCCGAGGATCCCGCGGAGAGGCTCAACTCTCATGTTATGTTCCTGTGATCAAATCACATGACCACGTTACATTCACCATACTTCGCGGTAATATCGAGTGTCAAGAGAGCCCGCCACGGCCTGACGCGACAACGAAGAACCGCATCGAGGAGACCGCATCATGACTGCAACGACGCACGTACCCGAATACATGGCCGCCAATGTGCTGATCCGGGCGCGCCACGTCGAGATGCAGGAGCGTCGCGTACCGACGCCCGCCCCTGACGAGGTTCTCGTCAAGGTCACCGCTGTGGGCGTATGCGGCTCGGACGTGCACTTCTTCCATGAAGGGCGCCTCGGAGACTGGGTCGTCGAGGAACCGCTCGTCCTCGGTCACGAGTCGGGCGGCGTGATCGTCGCGGTGGGCTCGGATGTCTCACCCGAGCGCATCGGCGAGCGGGTCTCGATCGAGCCGCAGCATCCGTCAACCACATCCGCTGAGACGCTGAGGGGCGACTACAACCTCGACCCGCACATGCGCTTCTACGCCGTACCTGGCACGGACGGCGCGTTCCAGGAGTACGTCACGATCCAGAGCCATTTCGCGTTCGCGATCCCGGACTCGGTGAGCGATTGGGCAGCCGCCCTGCTCGAACCCCTGTCGGTGGCCGTGGCGACCGGCCGCAAGGCCGGCTTCTCCGTCGGCGATCGCGTGCTGATCACCGGAGCAGGACCGGTCGGTCTCGCCGTCGCGCAGGTGGCGAGGGCCGCCGGTGCGACCGAGGTCTTCGTCTCGGACATCAGCGAGGCGCGTCGGGACGCCGCGCTGCGTTTCGGGGCGACCACCGCTCTCGACCCGATCACCGACGCCGATGCGATCCGCACCGTCGCCGCGGACTCGTTCGTCGACGCCTCGGGTGCAGCTGCCGCCGTGCGCAGCGGGATCGACTCGCTCCGCCCAGGGGGCCGCGCCGTGCTCGTCGGCATGGGTTTGCCGGAGCTGGCACTGCCGATCACTCAGATCCAGAACAAGGAACTCGTGCTGACGGGAGTCTTCCGTTATGCGAACACCTGGCCTGCGGCGATCGCCCTCGTCGCGTCAGGCCAGGTCGACCTGGACGGTATGGTCACCGGCACGTTCTCACTCGACCACGTCAAGGACGCTCTCGAATCCACGACCGACGCCGGCACGATCAAGTCGGTCGTAGAACCTCACCGGCGCGGCTAGATCAGCTGGACGCCGGGTAACCGGTCTCGCGCAGGAGCCCTGCCAGGTGGATCGCGTTGGTCAGCGAGGTCGTGATCGATGCGCTCACCTTCTCCGGCGTCTGCTGCAGGTCCTTGTAGTCGGTGGTGTGCATCGCCTCGCCGTTCCAGTACACCGAGCCCTGTGCCGGAACCGTGAAGCCGACGTCGTTCAGCGCCTGGAAGAGTATGGCCGTGATGTGATGCGCACCGTCCTCGTTCCCCAGGACGCCGGCGACGGCGACCTTGTCGAACAGGATCGGCCGCCCCTCGGCATCCGTCTCGCTCAGTTCGGCGTCCAGGCGCTCCAGCACCCGCTGAGCGACGCTCGAGTGCTGACCGAGCCACGTCGGCGTCACGAACACCAGGATGTCGGCATCCAGGACCTTCTCGCGCAATGCCGGCCACTCGTCGCCCTCCCCCATGTCCTTCTCGACGCCGGGAAGGATCATGTGGTCGACGGCCCGGACTCTCTCGCAGGTCACGCCGTTCTCGGTGAGGAACGTCGACACCTGGCTGCCGAGCACCTCTGAACTCGACTCCGCAGGCGACGGCTTGAGGGTGCAGTTGACGACGAGGGCTCTCATACGGCACCACCGTGCTCGGCCGGTCCCTTGGAGCCGACGCCCGGAGCGTCGCTCATGGGTGAACGGTTCGCGACCGAGGCCTCGTCTTCGGGATCGACCTGGACCGCATCCACCGACCCGGAGTCCGCTCCCGCTCCGCCCGCTGGCACGTCGGCGGCGAGCACATCCGGCTCGTCGGCGACGGCAGGCTCACCCAGCGACGACTCTTCCTCGCTGGCGAGACGGTCGGCTTCGGCGCTGTCGATGAGGTTCTCATCGGCGTCCGGATCGAGCACGGCGTCGCCGTCGACGTCCATCGTCGCCTGCTCGTCGCGGTCGTCGTCCGGAAGCGGAACCGACGTGAAGTTGGGGTTCGACATGGTTGCATCCTTTCCTCTGGTGGGCCAACGCTAAGCCCGCCGGTGGTCGCACCCGAGCGGGTTGACCGTCGACTTCCCGGCGGGTATAGAGCTCACGCCAGCCCGGGGTCGAGACGCTTGCGCATGAAGAGCTGAGCCGTGCCGTCGTCCTGCTCGACGCGCTCAGTGACCCGGTAGCCGCAGCTCTCGTACAGTCGCACGTTGGCCTCGCTCAGGCTGCCCGTGAACAGCTCCGCCTCCGGTGCGCGCGAGTCGTGTTCGGCCGCCTCGAGCAGCGCCCTCCCGATTCCCGCGCCCTGCATGTCGGGCGCGATGGCGATCCGTCCGATGAGCAGCAGATCGTCGGTCTCCCTCACGCGGATCGCTCCGACTAATCGTGGTCCGATCCTCGCCACCCAGCCGTTCGCATCCGCCAACTCGGCGCGCAGCTCGTCGAGCGTCTGCGTGAGCGGTGGCATGTCGGGCGTGCCGTAGATCAGTGCCTCGGAGACGAACGCGGCTCGCTGCACCGTGAGCACCTCACCGGCGTCCGCCGGCGAGATCCGCGACAGCACGACGTCCGACTCATGTGTCATGTGCCGCCCCGTTTCGACGCCGCGCCCACTGCGCGAGTGCGAACAGCCCCAGACCGACCAGCAGCAGTGCGGCGCCGAAGAGCCATACGACGGCGCGCTGCTGGGTCAGCAGCAGGATGCACGAGCCGATGCCGAGCACGGGAATGAACGTCCAGACGCGGAAGTGATCGTGCTCGACCCGGTCCCGCCGCAGCACGAGCACGGAGACGTTGGCGCTGAGGAAGACGAACAGCAGCAGCAGGACCACGGTCTCGGCGAGCGTCGCGAGATCGCCGATCAGCGTCAGCAGCATCGCCACCACGCTCGTCGCCAGGATCGCCACCCAGGGGGTCCTCCTGTCCGGCAGTACCCGTCCGAGGCCGTCGGGCAGCAGCCCCTGCTGCGCCATGCCGTACGTGAGCCTGCTGGCCATGATCATGGTGAGCAATGCGCCGTTGGCGACGGCGATCAGCGCGATCAGGCTGAACAGCCAGGACGGCACACCTACTCCGGTCGCCTCGACGACGGCGAGAAGAGGTCCGCTGGACTGCTGCAGCTCCTCCGGGGGAAGCGCCACCGCGCTGGCCAGCCCCACGAGCACGTACACGGCGCCGGCCGTGAGAAGAGCCGCGAACAGCGCCTTCGGATACGACCTCGACGGCTCCTTGACCTCCTCGATCACGTTCGCCGAGGTCTCGAAGCCGACGAACGAGTAGTACGCGATGATCGCACCGCCCAGCACCGCCACCCCGACGCCGGTGTCCTCCGGAGCCTGCATCACGCGCGATGCGTCTCCGCCGCCGCCCGCGACGAAGAATCCGACGACCGCGATGACGATCACGAGTCCGCTCAGCTCGATCGCCGTCATCACGAGGTTCGCCCCCATCGACTCCCGGATACCACGCGCGTTGATCGCACCGACGATGACGAGGAACACCATCGCGGCGGGGATCGCGGGGACGGGGAGGAAGGTCTGGAGATAGTCGCCTGCGAACGCGATCGCGAGTCCGGCTGCGCTCACCACCCCGGCCGCGAGCATGCTGAAGCCGACGAGGAACGAGACGATGCGGCTGCGGAACGCGCGCTCGGCGAAGACCGCCGCGCCTCCGGCACGCGGATACTTCGTGACGAGTTCGGCGTACGAGCCCGCCGTCAGCAGCGCGAGCAGCAGGGCCAGCAGCAGCGGGGCCCACAGCATCCCGCCCACTTCGGCCGAGAGCACGCCCATGAGGGCGTAGATCCCTGCACCGAGCACGTCGCCCAGGATGAAGGCGAACAGCATGGGCCCGGTGATCGCACGCCGCAGTCGTGAGGGCGCTTCGGTCGGTTTCGTCATCGCCCCAACCTAGAGTCGGTTCGAGATGGGATCACGGCCCTTGACACCGCCCCGTGCTCATGGGGTATGTCCCGGTTCCTCCTCGTCGGCGCGTATCCGACGGGCCCTGGCCTCGTCTGTTCTGTCCCTGTGCACCGTCTTCGCGATCCGACGAGCATCGCGCAGGGGAAGCTGCACCTGGGTCTCGGCGGGCACCCCTGCGCGGAGCTCGCGGATGCGCTCCACCTCCGCATCGAACTCCACTCCGACGAGCAGCGCCATGTTCGCTATCCACATCCACAGGGCGAACACGATGACTCCGGCGAATGATCCGTAGATGCGGTCGTAGTTCGAGAAGCCGGCGATGTAGATGCCGAAACCGGCGGATGCGACAGCGAGCACGACGATCGCGACCGCGGCGCCGAGGCTCATCCAACGGAAGCGCGGCGGCCGGATGTTCGGTGTGTAGTAGTAGAGGAACGCGACGACGAACACCACGAGCAGCACCAGCAGCGGCCATCTCGCGATGCGCCAGACGAGGAGAACGGCTTCGCCGATCCCGAACGCGTCTCCCAGCGCCTGCGCGACGGGCCCTGAGCCGACGATGAGCAGGACAGCGATCGCCGCGCACAGGATGGCGACCACGGCGATGGCGAGCTGGGTCGGCTTGAGCGTCCAGATGGGCCGCCCCTCCTGCACGCCGTAGATCCGGTTCATGCCGCGGCCGAGCACGGCGACATAGCGTCCCATCGACCAGATCGAGAGCAGCACGCCGAACACGAGCAGCAGGCCCGACATCCGCAGATCGGCGAGCTCGCGGAGGAAGTCCCCGACCCCGTCTGCCGCTTCCTCAGGAGCCACCGCGCGCACGACGTCGAGCAGCAGCCGTGCGGTCTCGTCGTCGCGGCCGAGCACGCTGAGCAGCGAGAACCCGACCATCGTGGCCGGCAGAAGCGCGAGGAGGGCGTAGAACGCGAGACTCGCGGCGACGTCAGCGCATCCGTCCGCGGCGAACGCGCGGAGGATCCGCCGGAGCGCGAAGGTCCATGAGCGTGTGGCCATCCCCACACTCTGGGCCGTCACCGCCGCGGCGCGATGCCCCTTGACAGCGCGCTGATGCGGCTGCGGGGCTCAGTCCTGTGTCTCGAGCACCTCATCGACGAGGGTGATGCCACCCGTCGAGTTCGCCGTGTGCATGAGTTCTTCGATCCACCGGGGGTTCAGCGGTGCGGCCTCGGGCTCATCGAACACGAACCGCAACGGGATCGACGGGTGGACCCAGATCGTCGACCGTCCGGCTGCCTCGCCCTCAGGATGCTTCCACGACAGGGTGAAGGACTCCTGGCGACGGAGCTTGGTCGCGATGACGACCTTGAGGTGCGCCAGAGCGCGGTCCTCGATGTGGATCGGATCCTCTGACCCGCCGTACTGAATCGAACCCATACGCTGACCGTAGCGCATGGCGGATGCTGTCTCGAACGCCCGCTCAGTTCTCGACGTCGCCCCTCCACGAACCGGTCTCCGCGCCTCGGCTCTCGATGAACTCCTTGAAGTTCTTGAGGTCCTTCTTGACCGCGTGAGATCCCGCGCCGAGGGCCGCGCCCACGCTCTCCACGAGCCCGCTCGGCTCCCAGTCGAGCTGCACGCTCACGCGGGTCGACGTGTCGGTGAGTTTATGGAATGTCACCGCTCCCCCGTGCGCGGTATCGCCGCCCGTGCTCGTCCACGCCACACGCTCGTCGGGATGCTGCTCCGTGATCTCCGCGTCGAACTCGCGCTCCACACCCCCCACGTTGACCTTCCAACGGGTGAGAGTGTCGGTGACCTGCGTCAGCGACACCACCTCATCGAGGAACTCCGGGAAGCTCTCGAACTGGGTCCACTGGTTGTACGCCACGCTGACGGGGACGTCCACGTCGATGGTCTCGATGATCTGCGCCATGAGATTCTCCTCACTTGTCGGTTGTCGTTCCATTCAGCACGTGACGCCGCACTCGTGTCAGGGGGCTTGACGGGGGCTGCGTCATGCGCGATCGTGCGTGCTCCCCGGTGCCGGATCATTCACGCGCGCGAAGGAGCAGGAGGATGCGCCGCAGGTGCATGCAGATGAGGACGCCGGGACCGATGGTGCGGCCGGAGCTGACGGCGACCTGATCCACCTCGTCCAGCAGCATCCGCACCGCTCTCGCGGCGTTCTCGCGCGACCTGTGCGCGTCCGCACTGTCGTCCTCATCCTGTTCGATGCAGTCGGCGACCCGCCTGCAGGCCTCGCTCAGAGGCTCCGCCAGCGTCGGATTCAGCCCCAGTCCGCCCGGTCGCTCCCAGATGGCGTCGGCGAGGGCGTCGGAGATGTCGCGTATGCGCACGGCGATCAGCTCGAGCGCCTCGAGACGGTCGTGCACCTCGCCCGTGTCGTGCCGTCCCCGCATCGCTCGGGGATTGCCCTTCCGGCTGGCGTCGGCCTCGTCCAGCGCCTGCCGCACGTCACGCGACGTGTCGGCGAGGGCCGAGGCATCGCGCACCCACCCGTCACGCTCCGGAGGCCACGATTCCGACACCGCTTCACCGATCTCGTGCAGGTGCCTCGCGAGCTGGGTACGGAAGTCGTCGACGCGCGCTGCCGCGACACCGGTGAGCACTCGAGGAAGGATCAGCAGGTTGACCGCGAGCCCGACGGCCACCCCGACCGCCATCTGGGTGAGATATCCCAGCGAGTAATCGTCGGAGTTCTGACCGCCGATGATCAGCACGAACAGCGCCGCTATCGGCACGTACTCCCGCCCCACGCCGAACCAGCCCGTGCCCGAGAGCAGCACGCCCACGCCTGCGACGAGGGGTATCGTCCACCAGTTGGGCCCGACGGTGACGACCACGGCGAGCGCGAGCCCGATGCCGACGGCGAGGCCCATCAGGGTCTGCAGACCCGACTTGGCCGACTCCATCAACGTCGGGTACATGCTCAGCAGCGCACCGAGCGGGGCGTAGTACGGATACTCGTCCGTCACGCCGGGCATGTGCGGCGCGAGCGCCCACGCGATCCCCACCGCGAGGGCGGCCTTCGCCGCGAACAGCAGACGCGGGGCTCGGAACGCGTTGCTCAGGGCTGCGAACCGTTCACGGGTCGCCCCGGAAGGCATCGGCGCCCGCCTGTCGTCGTGCCGCCGATCGTCATTCGTCGCCGTCGGCGGGTTCCGGCCCGCTTTCGACGTCGACTGAGTCGGCACTGTCGGCGTCGGCACTGTCGGCGTCGGCACTGTCGGCGTCGGCACTGCCGGCGTCGGCACTGCCGGCGTCGAAGTCGGTGGTCTCCTTCGGCGGGATCCGCTCTTCGGGGATGAACGGTCGCTCCTCATCGGGAATCGCGCGGGGATCGGACATGGCGCCTCCTGTGCATCGTCGTGGAACTCGTCGTCGTGGAACCTCATTCTGGACGTCGTGCGCCGATGACGGCCGGGGGTTGACATCGCCGCGCGAGTCGGTCGCGCCGCGCGCCGGTAGTGTCGGACACGGCAGAACGTGAGGCGTCGAAGGAGAACCCGTGCATGCACTGATCGCGAGCGGGACGGGACGGTACGCCGACCCGTGGCATCCGTTCACGCGTACGAGTCCGCTCATCGCCGAGATCCTGTCCGATTCTGGTTTCGATGTGAGCATCGACGACGACGTCGATCGCGCCATGCGCTCGCTGGGCGCCAGCGATCTTCTCGTCGTGAACGCCGGCGACCCGTGGCGCGCGGAGCAGCCGGTCGCAGCGCCGCCGGAGGATTCACTGCTCGGTCTCGCGACGGCACTCGACCGCGGCATCGGCGTGCTGGCGCTGCATTGCGCTGTCGCATCGCTGCGGGATTATCCCGAATGGGCCGCCGCGATCGGCGCCGTCTGGCTGCCGGGCCTCTCACACCATCCGCCGTTCGGGCGCACGGACGTCACCGGCGCGCCGATGCCTGACGGCACGGAGATTCCCGACTTCACCCTCGACGATGAACGCTACTGCCGCCTGCAGGGCATCGGCACCCGCCGGATCGTGGCGACCCACTCCGGCGACGGATCGGCGGAGCCTGCCGCGTGGGTGCGCGAGGTCGGGGTGTCACGCGTCGCCGTGGACGTGCTCGGTCACGACGAGCGATCGTACGAATCCGCGGGCCATCGACTGCTCATCCGCCGGCTCAGCGAGTGGGCGGCCCGAGGACGTTCAGACCGTCCGCCAGTCGTGTGATGTGATGGCCGCTCCGGCTTGCGGCCCCATCTGAAGCATGCCGCCGTCGATGACCAGCGTCGTGCCGGAGATGTATGCGGCCTCCGGCGACGCCAGGAACGCGATGAGCGCCGCGACCTCGCGGGCGTCGCCCGGGCGTCCCAGCGGGATGCCCGGTCGATCGATCTGCTTCGGATCGGCGCCGCTGTCACCGGACGCGGACGTCGCGATGGCTCCCGGTGCGACATTCACAGCAGTGATGCCGTGGGAGCCGAGCTCGAGCGCGAGGTTCTTCATGAGCCCGCTCAGACCGTGCTTGGCGGCGTCGTAGGCGCTGTAGCCGACCATGGGCTGGTGCGCGTGAACGCTCGTCACCGCGATCAGCCTCCCGCCGCGGCCCGCCGTGACCATCGCACGCGCGGCCCGCTGCAGGCACACGAAGGCACCAGTCAGATCGGTGTCGAAGACGCGGTTCCATTCGCCGAGCGAGATGTCGAGGAACGGCGTGTGGGTGCCGATGCCTGCGTTGTTGACGAAGACGTCGAGACCGCCGAGTTCGCCGATCATCGCATCGACGGCGTCACCGCACGCCGGGATGTCGGTCACGTCGAGCTGAGCGACGATCGCCCTCGCGCCGTGACCGCGCACCTCCGCCGCCGTCTGCTCCGCCCCTTCGCGGTCCGTGTGCCATGTGACGGCGACGTCGTGGCCCGCCGCGGCGAGCGCGCCGGCCGGCGCGCGGCCGATGCCGGAGTCCGATCCGGTCACGATCGCCCGGGGCGGTTCGTGATCAGCTCGCATCGCTCGCCTCAGCGTCGTCCGCCCAGCGCAGCACCGCCACGGGGTCCCGCACGGCTCGGCTCTCGCGCGGCGCATCCTCTGCCGTCGGCTCATCGTCCTCCACCAGCACGCGCGCGTCCGTGAGGATCGCTGCACGCGCCAGCGCCTCGGCCGCGTGCACCCGCGCGACGACGTCGGCGCCGAGGCTCTCCGATTCGTCGCCGGCGACCCACGGCGGTGCGTCGAGCGCGAGCAGCGTGCGTTCGTCGTCGAGCATGCGCCCGTCCAGCAGGAGCGTCTCGACGCGCGCCTGCTGCAGCGCCGCGATGACCTCCTCCAGTCCGGTCGCTCCGCCGCTGCCGCTGTCGGCAGCGGCCCGGTCGCGCCCCTCG
>NZ_JBLVOB010000007.1:302374-315321 GCF_053543555.1 Microbacterium xerophyticum
CCCCCCCCGGTCGCGCACCTCGTCGACAGCGGAGCGCTCCCTCTCTTCGAGCGATCGAGCGATCGCCGAGTCGAGTTCGGCGGAATCAGCGCCGTCCGCACGCGTGTGCGCGTCGACGTCCACGATGAGTGCGCGTTCGGTGTCGGTCAGTGCGTCCGTGAGCAGCTGTCGGGCCCGCACATCACCGGAGAGTGCGACGAACTGCGGATGGTGCCTCCTGATGAGTTCGCTGACCTCAGCGGCGACCTCCTCTTGGTTGCTCTTCCACGTGTTCTCGGCATATCGCTGGTACGCGGCGTGCGACCATCCTCCCGCCTGCACCTTCGTGATGTCGTCGGTCTGGCCCTCGATCTCCGCATCCGCATCGCTGTGCCCGCGGCCGGCGGTCTCCAGATGGATGTCAGCGCCGTCACGGCTCGTCTCGACGACGAGATAGCGGATGGCCGCGCCGAGATGGCGCAGCATCGGGAGCAGTGTCGGCACCGGCGCGTGGTCGAGACGCTCAGGGCCGACCCGTGCACCGACGAATCCCTGGTCGAGTTCGACGCGGCCGCCGGACGCCAGGACGACGCGGGTGGACGGGCTCGGCAGTCCGTTGCGCGTCGCGAGGGCCGCTTCTATCGCTGCCGCGTCCTCCTCGGGTGCTCCTGCCGCTTCCAGCCGTTCGCGCACGGAACGGCGAATCGCCTCCTCCTCGACCTGGGGGAGCACACCGGGACCATCGACGTATGCGCTGGTCCAAGGGCCGGGTCGGCTGAGCAGGTCGGCGAGTTCGCGGTCACTCATCGTCGCTCCCCTCGTCTGCGGTGCGGTGAGGGTCCGCGGCCTGCGCGTCGGCGGCATCCGCATCCGCCTCGGTGGCGTGCTCACCGCTCTCGTCGTTGCGGAAGGCGCGCTCGGTCGACCCGTCGTCGGTGTCGTCGGGCAGTGGCTCGGTCTCGCGGAAGGGTTCCGCGTGCGGGCTGCCGTGCCCCTGCACCATCCCGCGCGTCTCCTGCTCCATCTGCTCGTCGAGCTGCGGACCGTGCTTGGTGTTGCCTCGCTGAGTATCGGACATTGTCGTCTCCTCCTCGCTCGTCTCTCGTCCGTGCAGTCTCACCCGCGCCTTCGGATTCGCCATCGGGGTTGACATCGGCGGATCATACGGTGACGGTCGACGCAGCACCAGGCCGTTCGCTTCTCACGGGCGCGGGTAGATGATCTCCTCATGACGGAGCTGGTGCGGTTGCGGGCGTTGGCCGATCTCGCCCACCTGGTGAGAGAGCGGTCGGGTCTGCATGTCCGCTATTCGAAGGGCCCCGCCCACGATGCCGACCAGCGCAGCCTCGACACCGAGAGCGGCCTCGAGCTCCCAGGGCTCTCGGTGAATCCGCTCGACCCAGAGGACTGGTGGACCAGGCCGCTGGAGGACTGGCTCGCGCGTCAACTGTGCCAGTACCGCCACCTCGCGGAGAAGAATCCCGAGCGCATCGCCTGGGTACTGCGCGGTGCACCGGCCGGACGCGGACCGGACTGCGAGCCGCTGCTGCGCGACGTCGAACCGGTCGCCGTGCTCGGCGCGAGTCTTCTCGAAGAGGCGGAGAGCCGATACAGGGCCAATTTCGACGCCGGGCGCGGCCCCGAGGATTGAGAGGTCTCGGTCGTCGTCGCCGAGATGCCTCTGACACGGCGGCCCGGGGGGTCTACCGTTCAGTCATGGGCATTCTCTACTACGACAGCTCCGGAAGCCCGATCCACATCGAGGATCGAGCCCTCGCGCACCTGAAGGTCGTCATCGCCACCCGGCTGCGTCGGCACGAGAGCTTCACGCTGTCGTGGGAGCATCCGGACGGCGAGCCCGGAGGACGTTCGACCATCTGGCTGCATCCCTCGATACCGCTGCGCTTCGTGTTCGATGACCCTGAACCGCCAGCGCTGAACGGCCGCTGGATCGAGGACCTCATGAACTCCGTGAGCTCGACGGGTGGGATCTTCCTCGTCGATGAACTGATCGAACCCGCCGACTGAGGCCGTCGGAGAAGCCCGTCAACCAGACGGGTTGTCCAGAGGCATACCGTCATCGTCGGTCGTATCCGGCAACCCGTCCGAGCGCTCAGGCCGTTCCCCGACGATGGCCACGGTGGCATCCGGGGCGCCACCGTCCGTGATCACGCCGCTCGGATCCGACTCCTCGACGGTGTGCCGAGAACCGTGCTCCCTCGCGAACTCCGCGCCCGCGACGACAGCCTCCTCACGACTGCTGAAGCTGCGGGACCACTCGTTGGCCCCTTCCACCTCGTTCACCCACTGGCCCTGCTTGTCTCTGGTGACGACATCCAGATGAGACAAATCCGCACCTCCCGTTACGACGGCTGTATTCGAGTTCCGGTCGACCACGACGCTAGGGCGGTGCGCGCCGCTCATCGATCCCCTTGACATCGGAACCCGGAAGACTCCGACAACTTCTCGTGCTTGTCAACCCGTTTGGCGTCGGCCCGGCCATCTGCGAATCTCGCGTGACGGAACGGAGCGTGACCGGACGGAGGAAGACATGAAGGCTCTCACCTGGCAGGGAAAGCGCAAAGTGACGGTCGAGCGCGTGGAGGACCCCGCGATCGAACAGCCGACGGATGCCGTGATCAAGGTGACGTCATCCGCCATCTGCGGCTCGGACCTGCATCTGTACGAGCTGCTGGGTCCGTTCATCGACCGCGGGGACGTCCTCGGTCATGAGCCGATGGGCACCGTCGTGGAGGTCGGGTCCGAGGTGGCGGAGCTGGCTGTCGGCGACCGCGTCGTGATCCCGTTCAACATCGCATGCGGTCACTGCTTCATGTGTCGGAGCGGGCTCCAGTCGCAGTGCGAGACCACGCAGGTGCGCGAGTACGGCAGCGGCGCCGCGTTGTTCGGGTACACCAAGTTGTACGGCCAGATCCCTGGCGGGCAGGCGGAGTATCTTCGCGTCCCGTTCGCCGACTACAACCACATCCGCGTCGGTGCGGACCTTCCCGACGACCGGTATCTGTACCTCAGCGACATCCTGCCCACCGCGTGGCAGGGCGTCGAGTACGCGCATCTGCCGGAGGGAGGCACGCTGGCGGTGATGGGGCTCGGCCCCGTGGGGCAGTTCGTCTCCCGCATCGGCATCCACCGCGGCCACCGCGTGCTGGCGATCGATCCTGTCGCCGAGCGTCGTGAGATGGCCGAGCGGCACGGCGTGCTGACGTACGACCTCACCGACACGGTGGTGGACGAGCTCCGCGATCTGACCGATGGCCGGGGACCGGACGCGGTCGTCGATGCCGTCGGGCTGGAGGCCCATGGCTCGGCAGGGATCGGCCTCGTGCAGCAGGCCGTGGGGCTGCTGCCGGATGCCGTCGCCAGGCCGATGCTCGACAAGGCGGGTCTCGACCGGCTCGCGGCGCTCTACGCATCGATCGACCTCGTGCGCAGGGGCGGCACCGTCTCGCTCAGCGGCGTCTACGCCGGCGATGCCGATGTGCTGCCGATGAAGACGATGTTCGACAAGCAGCTGAGCCTGCGCATGGGCCAGTGCAACGTCAAGAACTGGGTGGACGACATCCTTCCGCTCGTCGAGGATCCCGCCGACCCGCTCGGCGTCCTCGATCTTGCGACCCATCACGCTCCGCTCGACGACGCCCCGGAGCTCTACGGGACCTTTCAGCGCAAAGAGGACGGCTGCATCAAAGTCGTGCTGAATCCGTGACGGCCTGAAAGCGATGATGGAGGCGAGAAGATGACCACGATCGGCTACCACGCCTCGCACGAGCAGCTGCCGCCGAGAGATCTCCTCTCGGCCGTGCGCTTCGCGGAATCGGTGGGGTTCGACGCCGCGATGTGCTCGGACCACCTGGCGCCGTGGACGCCTGCCCAGGGCGAATCCGGGTTCGCATGGACGTGGCTCGGCGCAGCGCTCGCCTCCACGCACTTCCCCATCGGCGTCGTCACCGCGCCTGGCCAGCGCTATCATCCGGTGATCCTGGCCCAGGCGATCGCGACGGTCGAGCAGATGTTCCCCGGACGGTTCTGGGCGGCGCTCGGCAGCGGAGAGGCGATCAATGAGCACGTCACCGGAACGGGATGGCCGGAGAAGGCCGAGAGAGAGCAGCGGCTGCGTGAATGCGTCGACGCCATGCGACGGCTGCTCGTCGGCGAGAAGGTGACGCTCGACAGCCTGATCGTCGTGGACGAGGCGCGGGTGTGGAGTCGTCCGGAATCGCCGCCGCCCCTGTTCGGCGCCGCCGTCAGTGCGAGGACGGCGGGGTGGGTGGCCGAGTGGGCGGACGGGCTCATCACCGTGGGATCCGACCCCGACGCGACGGGCGCGGCGCTGAGCGCGTTCCGCGACGCGGGCGGAACCGGTGACGCAGCGCTCCAGATCCATGTCAGCCTCGCCGACACGGACGAGGAAGCGCTTCAGGTCGCGCGCGCGCAGTGGGCGCACTCGAGTGCGCCAGCAGAGCGCGTCTGGGACATCGCGCAGCCGGAGGAGTTCGCAGCGCTGGCGGATCCGACGGACGACAAGCTCAGGGAAGCCGTGGTCGTGGAGGCATCCGCCGATGCGATGGCGGAGCGCATCGCAGCCGCAGCAGAGGGGTTCGACGCGGTGTACATCCATCACGTCGGAGTGGATCAGGGTCCGTTCCTCCGCCGCTGCGAGGAGCAGCTGCTGCCCGCACTGCGGAGGCTGATGTGAACGCCGCAGACAGAAGCGACCTGTGGTGGCGGACGGCGGTCATCTACTGCCTCGACATCGAGACGTTCTTCGACTCGGACGGGGACGGCGTCGGCGACATCGTCGGGCTCACCCAGCGGATCGACTATCTCGCCGAGCTCGGAGTCTCGTGCCTGTGGCTCATGCCCTTCCAGCCGACCAGGGACCTCGACGACGGCTACGACATCACGGATTTCTACAGCGTCGATCCGCGGCTGGGCAATCTCGGCGAACTCGTCGAGCTGCTGCGCGTCGCACACGATCGCGGCATCCGCGTCATCGTCGACCTGGTCGTGAATCACACCTCCGACCGGCATCCGTGGTTCCGATCCGCTCGCCGCTCACGCGACTCGAAGTACCGCGACTACTACATCTGGAGAGACCCACGACCGCGGGGCTCTCGCAACACCGTCTTCCCCGGTGAGGAGACGAGCACCTGGGAGCACGACCCGAAGACCGGGCAGTACTACCTGCACAGCTTCTACCGGCACCAACCCGATCTCAACCTGGCCAATCCGCAGGTGCGTGAGGAGATCGCGCGCATCGTCGGATTCTGGATGGCGATGGGCGTGGACGGCTTCCGCCTGGATGCCGTACCGTTCCTGATCGCACCCCCTGGTGCGGCGAACGAGGCCGACCCGCACTCGTTCCTGCGGGAACTCCATCGATTCGTGATGCGCCGCCAAGGAGAGGCTGCGCTGCTGGGCGAGGTCGGATTGGCGCATGACGCGCAGCTGGACTATTTCGGGACGAAGGGAACAGAGCTCGATCTGCAGTTCGACTTCGCCACGGCGGAGGCGGTGTTCCTCTCGTTCGTCCGCCACGACGCGCGTCCCCTCGCCGACGTGCTCCGTGCGCGTCCGATCGTCGACGCGAGCCAGGGATGGGCGATGTTCCTGCGCAACCACGACGAGCTCACGCTGGAGCTGCTGGAGGAGGATGAACGCCAGGAGGTCTTCACCGCCCTCGCTCCCGATGAGAGGCAGCGCGTGTACGGGAGAGGCATTGTGCGCAGGCTCGCACCGATGCTGCACGGAGATCCGCGTCGCCTGCGGATGGCGTACAGCCTGCTCTTCTCCCTCCCAGGAGCACCCATGCTCTTCTACGGCGAGGAGATCGGCATGGGCGAGCTCCCCGCGCTCGGCGATCGCGCCGCGGTGCGCACCCCGATGCAGTGGGAGAACACCAAGAACGGCGGCTTCTCGACTGCCCGGCCGTCGAAGCTGCCACGCAGCATCCCCGAAGACGGCTACGGTCCGGCGCACGCGAACGCGCATGATCAGCTGCGCGACCCTGACTCGCTGCTCGCCACGATACGGCTCCTCATCTCGCGCTACCGCGCCAATCCCGAGATCGCGTGGGGGGAGTTCTCCCTCATCGACACCGGCGATCCGAAGGTGCTCGCGCATATGGCGGTCACCGATGAGGCCACGTTCATCGCGGTGCACAACTTCGGCGAAGACGCCTGCGGAATCGAGCTGGCGCTGCCGAGCACGTCGGAGGACGGCGAGCTGATCGATCTTCTCCATGAAGACTCGACCACGACGCCGGAGCGCGGGAAGGTGCGTCTCGAACTCGAAGGCTACGCGTACCGGTGGTTCCGGTTGGTCGCACCGGCTGCGCCTGCCCTGTCCTGAACAGTCGAGCAACATGGCGTCGAAGCGCTAGATTCGGCTGAGCAGACATCACCACTCCGCCCGAAAGGCTCCCGTGTCCGAAAAGACCTCTCCCGCTCCGCTGCGCGTTCGCCCGCGCGTCTGGATCGGCCTTGCGATCTGGGCGGCGTACGTCCTGCTCGTCTTCGTCGTGCAGCAGCTCTCGGGCATCCCTTACACGGCGTGGGGGGAGAACGGCGGAAACCTGTTCCTCGGGGCGGGAGTCTCTCTGATCGTCGGCACCGTCTTCCTCGCGATCACGGCCAGCCTGCTGGGATGGTGGCGACCCGCGCTGCTCGAGCGTCGGCGCAGCGTCCGCTGGCCGATCTTCGTGCCCGCGCTGATGGTCGTCGCGCTGCTCGTCAATCTCGCCTCGGTCGACTGGGGATCGTACGACGCCGGCTTCCTGGGCGCGTCGATCGTGCTGATCCTCGTCGGATTCACCGAGGAACTGGCCACCCGAGGCCTGCTCGTGACGGGGCTGCGCAGCAGGCTCGGCGAGGGCTGGGTGTGGTTCATCAGCTCCGCGCTGTTCGCCGCGATGCACCTGACCAACGTGCTCATCGGACAGGGCCTCGCACCGACGCTCCAGCAGGTAGGGATCGCATTCCTCGGCGGTACGGTCTTCTACATCCTGCGCCGTTGCACCGGCACCCTGCTCTGGGCGATCCTGCTGCACGGGCTCTGGGACTTCTCGACGTTCGCGGTCGGGCACGGCGACCCCGGCCCGTTCGCGGCGTTGGGCGGCACGCTCAACATCGTGGCCGGTCTGATCGGTCTGATCGTCGTCGCGTTCGTGATCCGGGGTGCCGACGAACGCATCCGGTGATCCGCGCTGTCGGCGGGACCCGATGCGTCCGTCGGCGTTGACGAACCTCACTCGTCGCGTGCCGCCTTGCGATCGATCGCTTCCAGAAGCCCCCTGAGCGCCTTCTCGATCGTCCCGTGCTTGTACTGACCGGCACGGCTCTCCCCCGAGATCACCGCGCAACGGTGCAGAGTGCGGAAGTCACCGTACGGGAAGCGGTAGCGCCCCTTGGTGTCCTCGCCCATGTCGGTGTCCTCACCGAGATGCCATTTCGCGAACTCGCGGAGGCCGTTCTCCTCGATGAAGTCGTTCTCCTGGTCGGTCGTGGGTGCGTGCTCGCTCCAGGCATCGCGTTCGTCCGCGGTGTACTGACCCCTGCGGAGCAGCCCACGGGCGTGGGTCAGTGCGGATTCGTTCAATTTCATGGCCATCTCAGGCTCCTCTCTCTGCGAAGGTCCAGTCGGCGACGACAGGGATGTCGACGCCGTGATCCCGCGTGTGACGGCGCGCATCCTCGCGCGCCGTCACGAACCCGGCGCGGACCTCGGCCGCTCGTTCGGCGAGGCCGGGCACGCGGTCGATCACGTCGATCGCGAGGCGGTAGCGATCGATGTCGTTGAGCATCAGCATGTCGAACGGCGTGGTCGTGGTGCCGCGCTCGCGATAGCCGTGCACGTGCAGGTTGTCGTGCCCGGTGCGCTTGTACGTGAGGCGATGTATCAGCGATGGGTAGCCGTGATACGCGAACACGACGGGCCGGCTCGTCGTGAAGAGTGCGTCGAAGGCCTCGTCCTCCATCCCTGCCGGATGCTGGTCGGGCGACTGCAACGTGGCGAGATCGACGACGTTGACCACGCGCACCTTCAGATCGGGGATGCTGTCGCGCAGCAGCTCCGCAGCGGCGATGACCTCCTGCGTCGGCACGTCGCCTGCGGCGGCGAGCACGGCATCGGGGGTCTCCGCGGGTCGAGTCGTCCCGGCCCATCCGAGCTCTCCGATCCCGCGCAGGACATGCGTGCGGGCGTCATCGAGGTTCAGCCACTGCGGTGCGGGCTTCTTACCCGCGACGACGACGTTGATGCGGTTCGCGGCGTCGAGGCACTGCGACATCGTGACGAGCAGAGTGTTCGCATCGAACGGCAGGTACACGCGCACGATGTCGGCGCTCTTGTTCAGCACGTGATCGATGAACCCCGGGTCCTGGTGGGTGAAGCCGTTGTGATCCTGTTGCCACACGTGGCTCGACAGCAGGTAGGTGAATGCGGGCAGCGGCTCGCGCCATGCGACGCCCGCCGATGCCTCCAGCCACTTCGCGTGCTGGTTGAACATCGAATCGACGATGTGGATGAAGGCCTCGTACGAAGTGAAGACGCCATGGCGTCCGGTGAGGGTGTAGCCCTCGAGCATGCCCTGGCACAGGTGTTCGCTGAGCACCTCCAGCACGCGGCCGTGCGGAGCGAGGTGCTCATCCACCGGGGTCGTGGCTGCGTTCCACTGCTTCTCGGTCGCATCGAACACGGCGGGCGCCAGCCGGTTGGATTCGAGTTCGTCCGGGCTGAAGATGCGGAACGTCTCCGGGTTGCGGCCGATGACGTCCGCCAGCCACGCTCCGAGGGTCCGGGTGGCACTCGCGTCGGCGCCGCCTGGAGCATCGACGGCGACGGCGTGCTGATCAGGACCCGGGATCTCGAGCGGACGACGGATGCCGTTGGACTGCGGGATGGCACTCATCCGCCGCACGCCCTTCGGCCCCCAGCCCGACGTCGACTCGTGCGGTGAGCCCGCGTCGTCGAACAGGTCGGCCGGTCGATACGAGCGCAGCCAGTCCTCCAGCATCCGTCGGTGCCCGTCATCGTCGCGCACGTCGTCGAGCGGCACCTGGTGGGAGCGCCAGGTTCCTTCGACAGGGTCGCCATCGACTTCCACGGGGCCGGTCCATCCCTTCGGCGAGCGCAGTACGATCATCGGCCAGGCTCGCCGCTCGCCTTCGAGGGCCGCCGCGCGCACCTGCGCGATCCCGTCGAAGGCTCGATCCAGCGCCTCGGCGAAGCGCGCGTGCGCGGCGGCCGCATCCTCGGTCGCCGAGATCGTGACGAAGATCGGGTCGTAGCCGTATCCGGTCATGAGCGCGGCCAGCTCCTGCTGCGGGATCCGCGCCAGCATCGTCGGGTTCGCGATCTTCCAGCCGTTCAGGTGCAGGATCGGCAGCACCATGCCGTCTCGGCGCGGGTCGAGGAACCTGCTGCCGTGCCACGCCGCGGCCAGCGGTCCGGTCTCCGCTTCGCCGGCGCCGACCACGCACACGACCGTGAGGTCCGGATCGTCCAGCGCCGCACCGAACGCATGCGAGAGCGAGTAGCCGAGTTCGCCGCCCTCCTGGATGGAACCAGGAGTCTCTGGCGCCGTATGGCTCGGCACGCCGCCTGGGTACGAGAACTGCTGGAACAGCGTGCGCATGCCGGCCGCATCCCTCGTCACGTCCGCATACAGCTCGGAGTACGTGCCGTCGAGCCAGGCGTTGGCGTTCATCGCCGGACCGCCGTGACCGGGCCCGGCGATGAAGAGCACCGGTTCGTCGCGCTCGACGATCACGCGATTCAGATGCGCGTAGACGAGGTTGAGCCCCGGCACGGTACCGAAGTGGCCGAGCAGTCGTGGCGTGATGTCGTCGACTTCCAACGGCCGGGAGAGAGTCGCGTCGTCCTGCAGGTAGATCTGCCCGACGCTCAGATAGTTCGCGGCCCGCCACCAGCGGTCGATCCGGTCGAGGGACTCAGGGGTCGCAGTCATATGCTCCTCGATACGCGCGGTCGATCCGGGTGTCAAGGGGCTGGTCGGTCAGCTCTACTGCGGCGTGTACACCAGCGCGTTCTTGTAGTCGCTGACCGGAATCACGCCGAAGGGCAGGGGCTCGATCGCCACGCGGACACGCAACCGCTCCCGCACCAGTGCGGATGCCGCGCGCAGTGCTGCATCCGCCGCCCCGGGAACGGAATCGTCACGCAGCTCGACTTCGAGCGGAATGTCGGCGTCGAAGCGCACCTGAGCCTCGAAGTCCTTGCGGATCCGCATGGTGCCGGAGAGCACGCCGGATGCTGCTTCCAGCACGACCTCGCGAATGGCCGAGGGAAACACATTCATCGCTTTGTAGATGAGCATGTCGTCGGTACGCCCCACGCAGCGCATCGTGGGCGTCTGGCGCCCGCAGGCGCACTCCACCGAGGTGATCTGCAGCTGGTCTCGAGATCGGAATCGGAGCACCGGCGACGCCTCGCGAAGGAGGGTCGTGTAGATCGCTTCGCCGGTGGCACCAGGCTCCCACGGCACATGCTCGAGAGTGTCGGGGTCGATGAGCTCGACGAAGACGTCAGGGGCTGCGGTGAAGTGCATCCCCTCTCCGACTTCGCACTCCGCCCACATCGCGGGGAGGATGTCTCCCAGACCCATGAACTCGCTGACGCGAGTCGCGCCCCATGCGTCGAGGATCGCACGGCGGATGTGCGGAACGCCCGCGCCGGGTTCCCCACCGGCGATGACGGTGCGCACCGAGAGGTCCCTGGCGGATATCCCGAGTTCCTGCTCGCACCGTTCAGCGAAATGCGCCGCGAACGATGCGGTCGCCACGAGCACGTCGACACCGAGGCGCTGCATTCCCAGCGCCATGCGCCCGGTGGTCTGGCCGCCGATCCACGCGAGCGTGCCGCCCGCGTCACGGATCCCGTCGGCGTACGGCAGCCCGCCGGCCACGATGGCCATTCCCGTCGTCAGCGCAGCGACGGATCCTTGCGCGACACCGGCGGTGCGATACGCATCGCCGATGCGTGCGCTCCAGCGCCGCACGTCGGAACGCGTCAGGCCGAAGTAGGTCGGGGCGCCGGTGGTGCCCGACGAGCTCGTCACCTGCGAGAGCTCGCGTGTGTCGACCAGTTGGAACGCACCCAGCGGATGTTCGGAGGAGCGCTCGGCCTGAGCCGCACGGAGGTCTTCCTTCGTCGTGAAAGGGAGACCGAGCAGGTCGTCGAGGTGCGCGGGTTCAGCGACCTCGCCGATCCGCGCAGCCCATGCTTCATGGCGGCTCAGCCGGTCGAGCAGGGTACCGAACCCTTTGAGCTGCTCGCGCTGCGTCGACTCCCAGGTCCTGGTCTGCGCGAGCGCGGTCACTTCTTCGCGCTCCCGGCCTGGCCCATGTTCTTCATCGCGAATCCTCCGCCGTCCACCGAGACCACCTGACCGGTGATCCAGCGAGCCTGCTCCGTCACGAGGAAGAAGGCGGCGGATGCGATGTCCCAGTTGTTGCCCTCGGTCTTGAGCGCGACGTTGTCGGCGCGCAGTCGTCTCTGCTCCTCCGTGAGACCGCGGGCGGCGAAGGCGCCCCAGATCATGCCGACGCGGACGCAGTTCACGCGTATCCCGCGGGGAGCCAGACTCGCCGCGGCACCGATCGACATCTTCTCGAGAGCCGTCTTCGCGAACGAGTACGGCATGCCAGGACCACGTCCTTCTGCAGCACCGGACGAGATGGTCACAATCGCTCCCCCGCGTTCCATGTGCCTCTGCGCGTGCCGGATCACGAACCACACCGCGGTGAAGTTGAGCATCATCCCCCGCTCGAACTCGTCCGGAGTGGCGTCGAACATCGGCTGGGTGCCCCCTCCCCCGATCGAGTCCGCGACGACGTCGATGCGACCGAAATGCGCGGCCGCGGCATCCACTGCCGTCTTCACCGACGCGTCGTCGGTGACGTCGACGTCGAAGAACTCCGCCGTTGCGCCGATCCCGCGGAGCGCGGCGACCGTGCGCTGCCCTGCGTCAGGATCGCGGTCGAGAACGGCGACCCGCGCACCGCTGCGCGCGCACAGCCACGCGAAGGCGAAGCCGACTCCGCCCTCAGGCCCGCTGAGGCCGCCGCCGGCGACCAACGCCACCTTGTCCTCGAGCCACGGCGCCGCAGCCGTGGCCAACGCGTCGCCGACGGGAACCGGCCAGGTCTCTTCGCTCATGTCTCTACCTCTCTGCAGGGATGGAAGTCGATTCAGCGCACGGGGAAACCGCGGCCCGACCAGGCGCCGAGCACACGGAACACCAGCGACATCGCCGCGTTCGACGAGCCTGCCACGACGATCGGGAACTGCGCCACCGACGATCCGGCGATCGTGCGGTGGAAGTGATCCGGCTCGAATTCTCTGTCGCCGCGCCCGTTCAGGCCCTTGCCGACAGCCGCGAGGTCACGCTCCGTCCTGCCCGCGCGCGACGTGATCCATTCGCGCACGTCCTGCTTGCTCATGCCAGCGGACGCGAACAGCCGCGCATGCTCAGGGTTCAGCAGCAAGCCGGTAGGGCTGTGCGGACCGATGAGCGCGCCTGAGCGCTGCACCGTGTCCACGAGATCGCCCAACACGTCCTCGGCCGAGCTGAAACTGCGGTTGTCGACGAGTTCGAATCCGCGCACGAGCGTCGCCGAGACCACGTCATCACCTGGCGCGTGCCCGAGTTCGACCGACAACGGCTCCCACGGGCTCTCCTCCTCGTTCTCACCGAGACAGAGATTCCACCGGCCGGGGACCCCGATGGTCGCCTGCTCGAGTTCGCCCGGCCTGACGCCGAAGCCGTTGCGAACAGTGAGCCCGAGCGCCCGTGGCACACTGCTGTTGACACGGAAGCCCGGGCCGAGAGCACCGCCGGCGGAGGCCAGGCCGAGGCGCTCCCGGATCGCCCCGTTGACGATCAGCAGCGGGCCGGGACCGCTCGTGCTCTGCCATCCGCCGCCGCG
>NZ_JBLVOB010000007.1:315369-324601 GCF_053543555.1 Microbacterium xerophyticum
CCCCCCCACGACAGCGCATCCCACGCGGCGAGCACGAGCGGCAGGTGCTCGGGCAGGCACCCGGCCATGACCGCGTTGACGGCGACGTCGCGAACGGTCACCTCGCGTTCGAGTTGGGGATGCCGGCCCACGATGTCGTCAGGGTCCCGATCGCTCTCGGCGAGGAAGAGTTCCACGCTTTCCTCGGTCGCCGCAACCGCCGGAAGACCGTCCGTCCATCCCTTCGCGTGCAGGTGCTCGATGACCGCGCGAGCGGCATCGGGGTCGAGCGTCTCGATCCGCTGGTCCATGCGTTCGTCGGTCTCGTGCGCCTCGACGGATCCCGTCACGATGCGAGAGCCGGAACGCGGTCGCCGAGCAGGCGGGCTTCGACAGCGGCGACCAGCGAGCGGCCCCGCTCGTCGATGCCCGCGTCGCTGAGATTCGATATCGGATGCGCCGTCCGCAGGAACGGGAAGTCGGGCGCCCCCTTCAACCCCGCCATCGCCTCGGACGGGGCGACGAACGATTCCGTGCAAATGACGGCGGTCGGAATCCCCATGCGCTCGAGCGCGATCCCGTCGGCGACGGCCGATGCACTGCACGACCCGCAGTCGCCCACCCCCACCACGACGACATCGCACTCGTTGATGAGTTCTTCGACGAGATCGACGGGCAGAGGCATGGCGAAGACGGACTTGGTGAGGTGAACCAGCGATCCGACATCGTTGCGGGCCGCCAGTTCCTCGCCGATCGCCGCCAGGATGCGGTCGGCGTTGCGCTTGGTGTTCTCGAGCAGGCCGATGCGCAGCCCGTCGAGGCTGGTCGGCCGCGGTGCCTCGGCGGCTGCCGCGGACGCGCCGACCTGGTGCCGCGCCGTGGGATCGATGATCGCAACCATGTGGAGTACCTCCTCGTAGACCTGGCCACCACTATTGCGCTGGTACGACTCTCTCCGGGCGCTGCTTCCGCACCGCGGAATGGCGGATCATCCACCGCATCCGGCCTCATAGCGTCGAGGAGTCAACGACGACCGACGGAGGGAACACCCATGACGACAGCACGCGCCGCATTCCTGAGCGGACCGAGTCGATTCGAGATTGAGGAGGTGCCGCTGCCGGAGATCTCTGCGGATGACGCCCTTCTGCGCGTCGAGGTCAACGGCCTCTGCGGAAGCGACATCGAGCAGGCCACGACGGGCGGAAGATTCGGCCGGCTGGTTCCCGGCCACGAGCCGGTGGGAGTCATCGACCGCATCGGCGACGACGCCGCACGCCGATGGGGAGTCTCCGAGGGCGACCGCGTCGCTGTGGAGGTGGTCGTGCCCTGCCACAGCTGTCGGCAATGCGCGGCCGGCATCTACAGCTCGTGCGAGGACTCGGTCGGCGCCTACGGCTACCGCCCCGTGCCCGGGAGCGCCCTCACGGGCGGCTTCGGAGAGTACATGTACCTGCATCCGCACTCGATCATGCACCGCATCTCGAACGACGTCCCGCTCGTCGAGGCCGCCATGTACAACCCGCTCGCCGCCGGGTTCCGCTGGGCGAACCACCTCGGCGGGGTGAAAGAGGGCGACACGGTCGTCGTGTTCGGCGCAGGTCAGCGGGGTATCGCCGCAGCCATCGCCGCCCTCTCCGTCGGGGCCGAGCACGTCATCGCGACGGGGCTCACCCGCGACGCGCACAAGCTGGCGCGTGCGCGTGAGTTCGGAGTGACGACGACGATCGATGTCGAGCAGGAGGACGTGGTCGAGCGCATCCACGAGGTCACCGGCGGCCAGGGAGCCGATGTCGTCCTCGACCTGACACCCAACGCAGCACAACCGGTCAGGGATGCCCTCGATGTCGCCCGCATGGGGGGAACCGTCGTGCTCGCGGGGCTGAAGCACGGTGCGTCGATCGAACTCGTCAGCGACCGCATCGTGCAGAAGGGCCTGCGCGTGATCGGCGCTCGAGGCGTCGAAGGCCGAGCGATCGGCGAGGCGATCGCCCTCATCGAGTCGGGCCAGTACCCGCTCGCCTCACTGAGCACTCACACGTTCGGACTCGACGATGCCGCCCGTGCCATCGATGTCCTCGCCGGGCGCGTCGACGACGAGCCGAGCGTGCACGTCAGCATGATTCCCTGATCCGCGCACGAATGACGCCCGCCCCCAGAATCGGCTGTTCCGGAGGCGGGCGTCGTTCATGCGGCGGGTGTCACTCCTTCAAGGTCATGGTGGTCCACGGAGTGAGATTCGTCGCCGGCATGGGCTCGTCGAGGCCCTGCCAACGGGAGTCGTTCAGCATCGGCAGCCAGCCGGTGTACCACGCGACCGGCGCGTAGATCATGAGCTCTGCCGCCCGTTCCTGCAGATCGCGGAACGCCTCTCCTCGTACCTCACGGTCGGTCGAGGCGAGAGCGGCCGACGCCGCGGCCATGATCTCGTCGTCGCAGATCCCGGAGGGGTTGGACGCCGCCAGTTTGTCAGGATTGCAGGCGTACCAGCGCACGATGCCGTTGCTCGGATCGGACCCCAGCGTCGAGCGGAGGAACGCGACGTCGAAGTCGCCCTCGGTGTACACCTTCTCCGTGAAGACCGCCGAGGCTGACCCGACGAGGTTCAGCGTGATTCCGACCTCTTCGAGCTGTGCCGCCGCCATCTCCGCCGTCGATTCGACCTCGCTGAGCTCGGTGATGTACCGGACGTTCAGCGTGAAGCGGGAGCCGTCGGAGCCGACCGGGTATCCGGCGTCGTCGAGGGCATCGTTGATGGCATCGACGTCGTGCGGGAAGTCGGTCGCGAAGTCGATGTCGTCGTTGACGGCCCAGGCGAGGTCCGGCGGGAAGAAGGTCTGGGCCGGCGTGCCTCTCCCTCCGAGCGCGACATCGGTGATCTCGGTGCGATCCAGAGCAGCGTAGACGAGCTTGCGCAGCTCAGGGTCGTCGCGCTTTCCTCCGCCGCCGTTGAACATCATCGTGATGACCTGGGGGAACGCCCCGCCGCTCATCTGGCTGATCTCCGTGCGCCCGTCGGCCTGCGACAACTGCGCGGGGTCGAGAGCGGCCTGGTCGACCTCACCGGCGAAGAGCGCGATCGCGCGGCTGTTCGGATCGCTCATGACCGGGTAGACGGCACGATCGACGAGCACCTCGCCGTCCCAGTAGTCGGGATTCTTCTCAAGGATGACCTCTGATCCGGACTGGAATGAACCGAACTTCATCGGTCCGGTGCCGATCGGTGCCATGTTCGCGGGATTCGTGACGTAATCGGTGCCCTCGTAGATGTGCGCCGGCAGCATGTACTGCACGGCCAGCGTCTCGAGAATCGGCCCGTAGGTCTCGGACAGGCGCACCTCGACGGTGCGCTCGTCGACGATGTCCACCGACTCGAATCGCGCGGCGAGTGCGGCGCCGAACGTCTGCAGTTCGACGATCTCATCGAGGTTGAACTTCACATCCTCGGCGGTGAACGGCTCGCCGTCATGCCAGGTCACACCCTCGCGGAGCGTGAGGGTGAGAAGCTTCCCGTCCTCGCTCAGTTCCCACTCCTCAGCGAGTCCGGGAGACAGCTCATAGGTGTCGGAGATCCGGATGAGTGTGTCGAGCATCTGCGCGCTGAACGCCGTCGGCGATGCGCCGTTGGTGAGCTGCGCGTTGAAGCTCTGCGGGTCGGCGCCGAGCGCCTGCACGTAGACACGTTCCTGGGATCCCGATCCGGAATCGCCCCCGTCCGCGCCTTCGGCGCTGCCGAAGCATGCGGTCAGCGCCAGGCTGAGCGTGGCGATCGTCGCGAGCACCCCCATGGTGCGGTTGCGTTTGTTGAGCACGTTCACTGCCTCTCTGCAGGTGTCTGGGACACGGTGTGTTCTTACGGAATGCGGTTCAGCCGGCGGGTGCCAGCTCTGGTGCCGCGGCGAGCAGCGTCCGGGTGTACGGATGCTGGGGATCGGCGAACAGCCGGTCTTTCGGCCCGTCTTCGACGACCTCGCCGGACTTCATCACGTAGACGTGATCGGCGACTTTGCGGACGACGGGCAGGTCGTGGGTGATGAAGACGTACCCGACTCCGATGGTCTCGGTCAGGTCTGCCATCACTTTGAGCACCCCCGCCTTCACCGACGCGTCCAGCGCTGAGACCGCCTCGTCGGCGACGATGATCTCCGGTCTGAGGACGATCGCCCTCGCGATGAGCACGCGCTGTCTTTGGCCCCCACTGAGCTCATGAGGAAAACGATCGAGAAAGCGTTCGCCGGGTTCCATGCCCACGAGCTCGAGAGCCTCGATCACCCTCGCGCGCACGGCCGATCGGCCGGTGGCGATACGGTGCAGTCGCACGACTTCGCCGATGGCCTGCTCCACGCGCTTTCGCGGATTCAACGATCCGGCCGGGTCCTGCAGCACCGCCTGCACGCGGCGGCGGTACGCCCGCCGGTCCCCGCCGCGCAGCTGCGTGATGTCCTGACCGTCGAGCTCGACTGTGCCGTCGGTGGCGGGAACGAGATCGAGCAGCATGCGCGCGAGTGTGCTCTTGCCGCTTCCGCTCTCGCCGACGATCGCGACGAATCGGCCGGGCTCGACGCGGATCGAGACATCGCGCACTGCGACGACCGGTGCTCCTCCGCGTCGGCGGAAGGTCTTGGTCAGGGATTTCGCTTCAAGAAGCACGAGAGGCCACCTCTTTCGAGAGTTCGCGGCGCAGCTCCCACGGGATCGAGTACAGATCGAGGTGATCGTCGGAGAGGCTGCGGACGCTGCGCAGCAGCGCTTGCGTGTATCGGTGTCGAGGACGGGCGAGCACCTCGGCGGTGCCGCCCTCCTCGACGACGTGGCCGTTGTACATGACGTAGATCCGGTCGGTCATGCTCGCGACGACGGCGATGTCGTGAGAGATCAGGATCAGGGAGTTGCCCAGCTGCGACACCGTGTCGTCGAGGGTGCGGAGCACCCGGGCTTGGACCGTCGCGTCGAGCGCGGTCGTCGGCTCGTCCGCGATGATCAGGTCGGGCAGCTTGGCGATCGCGATCGCGATCAGCACCCGCTGCCGCATCCCCCCGCTCAGCTCATGCGGGAAGCACATCGCGACCTGCTCCGCATCCTCGAGCCCCGCGAGCCGCAGAAAACGAGCGACCTCGGCGATACGAGCGGAGCGACCTCGCCGAGACGTCGGCTCGAGGGACTCCGCCACCTGCGCGCCCACTTTCATCGTGGGATTCAGAAAGGTCAAGGGGTCCTGGAAGATCATTCCGATCCGACGGGCGCGCACCTCGTCCCATTCCTGTGTCGAAGCGCCGTTCATCTCTCGTCCCGCGAAGTGGATCGATCCCTCGACCCGCACCCTCGGCGAGGTGGGCAGAAGACCCGAGATCGCGCGCCCCGTGATGGACTTACCCGATCCCGACTCGCCGACGATGCCGACCCGCTCTCCGTCATGCACCGCGATGCTGACATCGCTGACGGCCTCGACCTCTGTGCGATCGCCGGTCGGCAACTGCACCTTGAGATTGCGCACCCGAAGGATCGGTTCGCGTCCGGCCGCACGCGACTCGCGCTGTGCCTCCCGCGACTCCCTGTCGGCGGTGCGCGGATTCGTCGCTACAGACATCATTTGACCCTCCCGATCGTCGGATTCAACGCGTCGTTCAGTCCGTCGCCGAGCATGTTGACGGCCAGCACCACCAGGAAGATGCACATGCCGGGGAACAGAGCGAGCCACCAGGCCTGCTGCATATACGCCTGCGCCGAGTTGAGCAGTGCGCCCCAGCTGGGCCGGCTGGTGTCGCCGATGCCGAGGTACGCCAGTCCGGATTCCACGAGGATCGCCCTGCCCACCGTCATGCTGGTGGCCACGAGCACCGGGGGCATCGCGTTGGGGACGACATCGGACCAGAGGATGCGGATGCCGCCGAACCCCGCGGCCTTCGCGGACTCGATATAGCCGAGCTTGGAGATGCGCATCGCCTCCGCGCGCACGATCCTGGCGCAGCTCGGCCACATCGTGATCGCGAGTATTGCGACGATGATGAACACGTTCGACCCGAGCAGAGCCGCCGCCACCAGCGCCAGGATGAGTCCTGGCAGCACCTGGAAGAACTCGGCCACCTTCACGAGCGCTGTGTCCATGAACCCGCCGTAGTACCCGGCGAGCCCGCCCACGACCACGCCGATCGTCATGCACAGGAGTGCGACGGAGAAGCCGACGAGCAGCGAGATCTGGCCGCCGTGGACGACGCGGGCGAGGTAGTCACGGCCCAGATCGTCGGTCCCGAGAGGGAACGCCCCGCCTGGCGGGAGCAGGGTGGGGTTGCCCGTCGCACTCGGGCTTCCGACGAAGAACGGCCCGACGAACGAGATGAGCACGAAGATCAGCAGGAGGGGCAGGAAGATCAGCGTCGAGGGCTTCCGGAGGAAGACCTTCCACGTCGACGGGCGGGATTCGACACGTCCCTCTGCGGGAGCGTCGTGCTCCGGCTGCGTGGACTGCGCGGCGTCGACGATCGTGTCATCTGTCGTGGTCATGCGGGCACCTCGGTCTTCCGTGTGGTGGTGCTTCTGCGAACGAGTTGCGACCGCAGCCGCGGGTCGACGATGCCGTAGACGACGTCCGTCAGGATGTTGACGATGATGATCGTCACCGTCAGCACGATCACCACGCCCAGGACCACCTGGTTGTCCTGCCGCCCGATGGCATCGATGAAGAGCAGCCCCATGCCGGGCCAGCCGAAGACGCGCTCGACCAGCACGGACCCCGCCAAGATGAACCCGAGACTGTACCCCGAGACGGTGACCATCGGCAGCAGTGCGTTCGGCAGCGCATGGCGCCACAGCGCGCGCCGCGGTGAGACGCCCTTGGAACGCGCGGTATCGATGAAGTCCTGGCTCAGGGACTCGATCATCGATGCCCTCATGATGCGCGTCTTGTACGCCAGTTCGCTCGTGGCCATCGTGATGATCGGCAGCACCATGTACTGCACCGCGATGCCCTCCTGGCCGTACGGTGCCTTGCCCTGGGTGGGCAGCCACCCGAGCACGAGCGAGAAGACCATGATGAGCATCATCCCGAGCCAGAAGTTCGGAACGGAGAAGAGACCGACCGCGACGCCCGAGATGCTGCTGTCGAGCCACCGGCGACGGGTGCGGGCGGCAATCGAACCGAGCAGGATGCCGAGCGTTGTCGAGATGATGAACGACGGCACGGCCAGGGCGAGGGTGTTGCCTGCCCGGCTCAGGATGAGTTCGAGCACCGGTTGATTCGTGCCGAACGAGATGCCCAGGTTGCCGGAGAAGACGTTTCCGAGGTAGATGAGGTACCTCTCCCAGATCGGCTTGTCCAGCCCGTACGCGGCGGTGATCTGCGCCTCGAATGCGGGAGAGATCGGCACGTCGCCGACGAGACTCTGGATCGGATTGCCCGGGGCGAGCTCGAGCAGCAGGAACAGCACCGTGATCACCGCGACGAACAGCAGCAGCGACGAGACCAGCAGCCTGCCGTAGCGGATCGCTATCGCCCTCACGGTCGCGACTCGCACCGGTGAGGGTCAGCGGGGCTGCCCGAACGGGTGATGGATGATTCGAGCATCGGATCTCCTTCGATTCACGCTCGTGAGGTGTGGTTTCACCTTCACTCAGCCTGTGACGATGTCCCTATGCCCGGTTCCGCCGGGCGGAAGGTCGGTCGCTGGCGGTCCGACGGACTTCAGAAGAACCCGGCGCTGCGCCGGTTGAAGTCGACCGTGCGCGGGTGAGGCCGGGTGCGGCGCTCGGCGAGTGCATGCCCGACCCTGGTGGCCGCTGCACGCACCGGATCGATGAGTTTGGTCGGGTCGTCGCGCCCGATGAGGTGCACGACGCCGACCACGGTCTCCACGCTCCCGTCCTCGCCGAACACCGGAGCGGCGACCGCCCCCGCACCGAGAGAGATCGTCTGGCTCACCAGTGCGAACCTGTTGCGCCTCGCGGTCTCCAGCGCCGCACGCACGGAGTCCGGATCGGCGAGCGTGTGCGGGGTGAATCTCTTCAGTGGACGGCTGAGGTACTCATCCACGAAGGCCGGTTCGGCGTAAGCGAGCAGCGCGAGACCCGTCGCCGTCACGTGCAAGGGCATCCGCCCGCCCATGCGGTTCTCTCCTGAGTAATTGGAGTGCGGGCGAAGCGCCTCGAGGTACATCACGTCGTCGCCGTCACGCACCCCCAGGTGCACGGTCAGACCGGTCAACCGGTGCAGATCGGAGATGTGCGGGAGCGCGCTTTCGCGCAGGCGCATCGCCCGAGTCGAGGACGACGCGAGATCCAGGATCTTCCGGCTGAGACGGTAGCGCCCCGCGTCATCCAGTTCGAGACCGCCCCACTCGAGCACTTCGTGCGCGAGCCGATGCGCAGTCGTCAACGACAGATCGGCGTATCTGCTGATCTCCGTCAGAGTGAGCGAGCCTCCGCCCTGCGAGAAGGCTCCCAGCACGGCGAGGGCCCGCGCGGCCGCGGTACGCTTCCCATGCTCATGCTCCATTGCTGCCTCCAGAACCATGCGGGCTCCCCTTTCTCTCGTGTCAGTGCAGTCCTCACCGAGTCGTCGCCCGCCTCGTCACGCCGCGTCGGCCAGCGCCTCAGCCAGGTCGAGGAAGGACAGTGCGTTGACGGACTCGATACGTCTGGCGTCCTCGTCCGACAGCTCAAGACCCTCCAGGGTCGAGCCGAGCATGCCCGGTCGGGCCATGGCGGGGAAATCGGTGCCGAGCACCATGCGATCTGCGCCGAGGTAGTCGAGGCAGAAGCGGAGACCCCTCGGGTCGAAGAGCATCGAATCGTAGAAGAAGCGCCGTGCCACCGCGCTCGGCGGGGATGCCGGTCGGGAGTCGACGTCCTGCTGAGACCAGAAGTAGTCGGCACGCGCCAGCATGAGCGGAAGCCCGCCAGCCGCGTGGCTGAAGAGCACGCGCTCGAGCCGGCAGCTTTCTGCCATGCCTCCGAAGAGCAGCGAGGATGCGGCGCGCGCTCCTTCGATCCCGACGCCGATCGATGCCCGAAGGTGTGGCGGCAGTTCCGGCTCGTCGGCGCGGGGCAACGCGTGGATGAACACGGAGAGCCCGAGCCGGTCGATCTCGCGGAAGAACTCGGTGAACCGGGCGTCGCCGATCGCGACCCCTCGCACATTCGACGGCACTTCGACTCCGCGGAGCCCGAGTTCTCTGACGGTGCCGAGTTCGGCAGCGGCGGATTCCGGATCCTGGAGCGCCACCATTCCGAGTCCGTGGATGCGGCCGGCGCCGGCCGCGCC
>NZ_JBLVOB010000007.1:324635-336305 GCF_053543555.1 Microbacterium xerophyticum
CCCCCCCGCGACGATCTCGGCCATCGATTCATTGACGTAGCGGGAGATGTCGCGCCCGAGATGCGCGTCGACGGTGGTGTTCAGCAGTGGCGGCATCGGCGAGACGATCTCCTGATCGACCCCCGAGGAGTCCATCGCTTCGATACGGCTCTCCGCGTCGAAGAACGTCGCGCGGGCTCGGAACCGGGTGGTGCCGAACACGAGGGTCCTCGCCGTGTCGGCATCGATCGGCTCCATCGCGGGAAACCCTTCCCGCAGAGGAAAGGTCCCCGGAATCGCGTGGGCATGGGCGTCGATGATCATGCGTCCTCCTCGTTGAGACCTGCCGCCGGATCGAGACCTGCCGCCGGCCGGCGCCTCCACTCTCCGACTGCGCAGGGGTCGAAGCATCCGACCCTTCCACCTGATGGAAGACCTTCCGAAGTGATCGACGCGCCGTTCCGCCTCGACGACCGCCGTTTCGCGTCAATAGTGAACGCTCAGCGTACTGATAGGTGTCAAAGCGTACAAACGGGAGTATCCTGCTGTCATGACGATGGCGCCAGTGAAGGTCCTCGATCCCGAAGCCGGGTCTCGCTCCGTCGTGGATCGGGCACTCTCGATTCTCGGCACCTTCCAGGGCCATCGCGCGCGTCAAGCACTGTCGGACATCAGCCGCAACAGTGGCTTGCCGATCGCCACGTGCTATCGCATCGTTCAGCGCCTCACGGAATGGGGCGCGCTCGAGCGTGATGCCGACAGTCGCTACCGAGTCGGCCTCCGGCTGTGGGAAGTCGCGTCCCGTGCACCGCGCTCGGTCGGCCTGCAGCGGTACGCACGTCCGTACCTTCTCGACCTGTACGAGACGACCGGCTTCGCGACGCACCTCGCCATCCGCGAGGGCACCGAACTGGTTTCGATCGAGCGGTTCCACAACCCCCGCACCACGCCGCGTCGGCCCGTCGTCGGCGCCCGCTACGACCTGCACATCACCGCCATCGGGCAGGTGCTGCTCGCCTACGCACCGCGGCACATCCGGGAAGAAGTGCTCGCAGGCGAACTGGCCGCGTACACCCCGTACACCTACACGGACCCGGCGGAACTGGAACGGGTGCTCCTTGACATCCAGCGCACCGGTTATGCCGTGAGCGACCGACAGGTCGACCTCGAGAACGTCGCCGTGTCCGCCCCCGTCCGAGGAGTGGACGGCTCGGTCATCGCCTCGGTCTCGCTCTCGTACCCCGTGAACACGGGCGACCTCCGCGGCATGGTGCACCTGATCCGTCTGACAGCGACCTCGATCTCGCGCTCGCTCGCCGCTGCCGGCTTCGGCGATCTTGCGGAATGAGCAGGGTCAGACGAAGCCTTCTGCCCTTCGCGGCGTATACGGCGCCTCGAGGCGCGCGACTTCGTCAGCGGTGAGTGCGATCTCAAGGGCGCTCACGGCGTCGGAGAGGTGGTTCGGTTTCGTCGCTCCGATGATCGGGGCCGAAACGGTCGGCTTCGTGAACTGCCACGCGAGGACCGCCTGCGCGCGGGTGATGCCGCGCTCGTCGGCGATGGCCGCGATGGCGTGCGCGATCGCGCGATCGGATGCCTCGTCCTGGAGGTAGAGCTTCGCGCCCGTCTCGTCCGATCCCAGCCGATCGCTCTGCGCACCGTGAGCACGCGAGAGCCGACCACGTGCGAGAGGACTGTAGGTGATCACACCGACGCCGGTCGCAGCGCAGAACGGATGCATCTCGCGCTCTTCCTCGCGCATGATGGGATTGTATTGATCCTGCATCGACACGAACGGCGTCCAGCCGTTCTGACGTGCAGCGTGCTGCATCTGGGCGAACTGCCAGGCCCACATCGACGACGCGCCCAGGTAGCGCACCTTGCCAGCGCGCACGACATCATGAAGCGCCTCCATGGTCTCCTCGATCGGGACGCGGGAGTCGAACCGGTGAATCTGGTACAGGTCGATGTAGTCCGTACCGAGACGCCTCAGCGACGCGTCGATCTGCGTCATGATCGCCCCGCGTGACAGTCCGCGGTCATTCGGACCCGAGCCCATCGGCATGGCGACCTTGGTCGCGATCACCACCTGGTCGCGAGTCGTGAACTCGCGCAGTGCCCGTCCGGTGATCTCTTCACTCGAACCGAGCGAGTACACGTTGGCGGTGTCGAACGTCGTGATCCCCGCTTCGACGGCCTCGCGGAAGAACGAGCGGGAATCCTCCTCGGCGAGCGACCAGCCGTGACCGCCACGCCCCGGTTCGCCGTAGCTCATGCAGCCCAGCACGAGGCGTGAGATGGTCAGGCCGCTCGCACCCAGTCGGGTGTACTCCATTGCGATCTCCTCCTGCGCGCCGCGCGCCGGTCACCGGGTGAATGCCGAAAGACCGGTGATCGCCCGGCCGACGATGAGAGAGTTCATCTCATGCGTGCCCTCATAGGTGTACACCGCTTCAGCATCGGTGAAGTATCGGGCGAGGTCGTGGTCGACGCGGATCCCCTCCGCACCCGCGATCTCCCTGCCGAGTGCGACGGTCTCGCGTACACGATCGGCAGCCCAGGTCTTCGCGAGTGCCGCGACGGACTCGGTGAGTGCGCCTCGGGACTTCAGGTCGGTCAGTCGTACCGCGAACGCGAGAGTCGCCGTCGCGTTGCCCAGCATGCGCGCGAGCTTCTCCTGAATCAGTTGGAAACCCGCGATGGGCCGCCCGAACTGGTGCCGAGCGAGCGCATAGCGAAGCGCTGCTTCGTAGGCGCCGATCTGCATGCCTGCCGCATTCCAGCCGATCACGTACCGCAGCTGGGCGAGGATTGCGGAAACGTCGCTGAACGAGTTGATCCGTTGCAGCCGATCCGACTCCGGCACCTGCACATCGTCGAGAGTGATGTCACCGTTTCTCACCATGCGCAGCGCGATCTTGCCGCGGATGTCAGTGACGGTCACTCCAGGAGACTCCCTCGGCACGAGGAAGGCCTTCGCCGCGCCGTCAGCGGCGTCCTTCGCCACGACGAGCAGCACATCGGAGAGCGCGGCATTGCCGATCCACCGCTTGCGCCCGGTGAGACGCCATGTGTCACCGTCTCTCGTCGCCGCAGTCTCCATGCCGTGCGCGACATCGGAGCCGTGATCGGGTTCGGTGAGCGCGAAGCATCCGGTGAGTTCGAACGAGGGGATGCGCGGATCGAGACGCGCCACCTGCTCGGCGGATCCGCCCTCGCGCACGACCGTGCGGAACATGCCGACCTGCCCTCCGTACAGCGTGGCTATCGACGCGTCGAATCGTTGGAACTCGAAGTGCTTGAAGCCCACGTATGCCGGACTCAGGCGGCCATCGGCGTCGAGAAGTGCGGGGTCGTCCTCCAGATGCAGCGCGGCGAGTTCGCCCCTGAGGTGCGCAGGGGATTCTCCTGCTTCCCACCAGTCGGCGAGGTGCGGACGCGCGCGCTCCTCGAGGAGGTCGCGCAGCGCCTGGAGTTTCGTGCGCTCGGACGACGTCAGCAGTTCGTCGACGTAACCGAGCAGGTCCGTCGGCGGGGCGTCGGACATCAGCGCAGACCGAGGAGACGCACGGCGTTGTCCTTGACGATGGCCTGGACGGCGGCGTCCGGGAACTCCAGCTTCGCGAAATCGTCGAGCCAGCGGTCGGGCGTCAGCGCGGGGAGATCCGAGCCGAACAGGGTCTTCGCGTTGAGGTAGGCGCGCGCGGCGCGCACGAGGGACGGCGCGAAGTACTTCGCGGACCAGCCCGAGAGCTCGATCCACACGTTGCCCTTGTGCGTCGCCACGGAGAGCTGCTCATCCTGCCAGGGAACACTCGGGTGAGCCATGACGATCTGCATCTCGGGATGCCGCGCGGCAAGGTCATCGAGCAGCATCGGATTCGACAGGCCGAGCCGGAAGCCCCACCCGCCGGGCAGCTGGGCACCGGCACCGGTCTGCCCTGTGTGCACGATGATCGGCAGGCCCAGTTCCTCGATGGCGCCGAACAGCGGTGTGTACGCGGGGTCGGACGGATCGAACGCCTGCACGGTCGGGTGGAACTTGAAACCCCGCACCCCGATCGCCGCCTGACGGCGTGCCTCCTCCACAGCGGCTTCACCCTGCAGAGGGTCGACGCTGCCGAACGGGATGAGCACGTCGGAGTTGCGCGCGGCACCCTCCACGATCTCGTCGACGCTGTTCGGCGCATGGCCGAGGTTCGTCGTCGCATCGACCGTGAACACCACCGCACCCATTCGCCGCTCACGGTAGTACGCCGCTGTGGCATCGACATCGCGCGGCTTCTCGGTGCTCTTGAAGTACTTCGCGAGCGCCTCGGTGAGCGCGGGAGGCGATGCCGTGCGGCCGGTGGAGTCGACGGAGACATGCACGTGCACATCGATCGCCGTCAGCGTGTCCGGATCGAATCCGGGGATCGGGCTCATGCGCCCAGCTCCTGCAGTTCACGCATCGCGTCCTCCTTCACTCTGGCGAGTTCCACCTTGCCCGTGAGCGATCGGTCGAGGCTCGCGCGCACGAACAGGTGCCGCGGCTTCTTGAAGCCGGCGAGGCGCTCGCCGACGTACTCGAGCAGATCGACGGGCTCGATCTCGGCTCCCTCGGCGGGCGAGACCATGGCGCTCACGGCTTCGCCGAAACGCGGATGCGGCAGCCCGAAGACGATCGCGTCGCCGACACTCGGATGGTCGAGCAGCACCTGCTCGACCTCGGTGGGGAACACCTTCTCCCCGCCCGTGTTCACGACGGCGGAGAGGCGGCCGAGGAGATCGATCGTTCCGTCGCCGTTCGAGCGCGCCCAGTCTCCGGGAACGACGTAGCGGTGGCCGCGGATCTGCAGGAACGTCTTCGCGGTCTTGACCGGGTCTCCGTAGTAACCCTTCGGCAGCACTCCTCGAAAACCGAGGATGCCGAGCGCCCCGGCCTCGAGCGGGACTTCGTTGTACTCCTCGTCGAGCAGCACCGCGCCAGGGGTGAGCGCGAGACGCGCCGGCAGGTCATCGACGCTCTTCGTGATGCCGAACGCGAACGGACCGCCTTCGCTCGACGCGAGCAGATCGATGATCTCGAGGTCACCCAACGAGTGCAGGCGGTGCTTCACGTCGTCGCTGAACCGCATGCCTGACGAGAAGATCCACCGAACGTGCGGGAGCCCGCCGTTCAGCTCCGCGATCTCGGAGAGCGGCAGCGCGAGCGCGTCACCCGCGACGATGAGCCGTGTCGCGCGGTGCTCGCTCATGAGGCGATATGCCTCGGCGACGTCCATGCTCGGTCGGGCATGCAGCACGACCGTGCCGCCCAGCGAGAGGGATCCCATCGTCATCGATTGCGCGGTGCCATGCAGCATCGGGCTCATCGGCAGAGTCACGACCTTCGGAGTTCCTGGATCGGCCGCGATGGCGATCGCGTCGTCGAGAGTCTTCGGCGGCTCGATCCCGATGACGCCCCAGGTGGACTGCCGCCGGGCGTCCAGCAGGGTGTCGAGATCCCACACCACCGCCTTCGGGGCGCCCGTCGTCCCGCCGGTGTAGAGCCGCAGGTCGGCGCCGGCAGGAGCCTCGGCCGGCATGGAGCCTCCACGCGCGACGATGTCTTCGTAACGCACGGCGCCGGGTATCGCAGCGTCGCCGTCATCCATGACGACGACGATCGGGATGCCGAGCCCGGCAGCCGCCTCGACCGCGATGGCCGCGAACGATGCCGGAGCCACGAGCACCTTCGAGTCGGAATCGATGAGGAGGGCACGCACCTCGCTCGCCGTGTAGCGGTAGTTCAACGCGACAGGAGCGACGCCGGTGGCCAGGCACGCCCAGGTGAACGTCAGGAACTCAGGGCGGTTGTAGAGGAGAGTCGCCGCGGCGTCGCCCGTCTGCAGACCGCACTCCTCGATGAGGTAGCGGGCGAGCGCGCCGGATTCGGCGCTGAACTGCGACCACGTCATCTCGCTGTCGCGAGTGATGATCGCGGTGCGCTCAGGCACTTCGCGTGCGATGCCCTGCCAGAGGTCCGAGTAGTGGATGCGGGTCACTGGACTGCCCCCGTACGCGATCGCGGGCCGGATGGCTGCGCCTGCGCGGCGAAGCGCTCGCGCCACGCGCTGTCGATGCCGGCGGCGCTCCACCCGCCGTCGGAATACTCTTCGTCGAGCACAGTGGGGTGCGAGTACAGCGAGATCCTGTCCCCGCCGATGCCGATCGCCTGTCCGGTCACCGACTGCGACCTGTCCGAGGCGAGCCAGACGATGAGCGGTGCGACATCCTCCGGACTACCCAGCCCCTTCTCCCGTCGGATCTCTCTCGGAATCGGCTCACCCGCGAGGTAGCGCTCGTACAGCTCGGCATACGCGGGGATCGTGCCGGTCATCGGCGACATGGCGATCGGGATCACGGCGTTGGCTGTGATGTCGGCGCGGGCGAGCTCGAGCGACCAGGTCCGTGCCATCGCCACCAGACCCGACTTCACTGCCGCGTAGTTGGTCTGACCGAACGAGCCGAGTTGCCCGGCGGGCGAGCCGATCACGATCAGACGCCCTCCCTCGCCCTGTTCGCGCATCCGGATGGCAGCGGCACGACCCGTGGTGAACGTGCCACGCAGGTGGGTCGCGACCACCGCGTCGAAGTCATCATCGGACATCTTCCACAGCACACGATCGCGCAGCACGCCCGCGTTGGCGACGAGCACATCCAGTCGGCCGAACGCCGTGACGGCGTCCTCCACCAGCTGCTCGGCGGTCTCGGCCGGCCCGCCGGGTCCGACCGACACGACCGCGGTACCGCCGCGCTCCTTGATCTCGGCCACGGCTTCCGCCGCGGAAGCGGCGTCGACGTCGTTGACGACCACGGCGGCACCCGCGTCGGCGAGAGCTGTCGCGTAGGCACGCCCGAGGCTCCGACCCGCACCCGTCACGATCGCGACCCGGCCGTCGAGCCGGATGTCGGCGGCGGCGTCCACGCGGCTCATCGGTAGTGCCTGAGCACGAGTTCGGCGACCACTGCCGGTTTCGTCGCGCCTTCCACCTCGAAGGTGAGGGCGAGAGTCACCTGCCAGCCCCCCGGTACCTCTTCGACCTGCGCGACCGTGCCGCGCACACGGATGTTCGCGCCCGACGGTACGGCGGTGGGGAATCGGATCTTGTTGAAGCCGTAGACGATGCCGGTCGTCGTTCCGGTGACCCGGTAGATCTCGCGCAGGTGCGGAACCACCATCGTCAGCGTCAGCATCCCGTGAGCGATGCGTCCGCCGAACTGCGACCTCGCAGCGACTTCAGCATCGACGTGGATGGGGTTGTCGTCGCCGGACAGCTGCGCATAGACATCGATGTCCTCCTGCGGGATGGCGCGCCATGTCGAGGGACCGAACTCGCGACCGGTGATGTCGCCGACCTCATCGATCGTGGTGAACACGCGCGTCGTCTCTGCCGCCGTGGAGGAGTTGTCTGTCATTTCCGGCTTCCTTACCTGAGGGTGCTCTGGCCATCCTGCCGTGTCGGAGACGTCACGACACGAAGCTTTTCGCCCAGTGAAACCGGGACGGACGGCCCGACCAGGCGTATGCGAGATTGCTTGCACCTCGCAGGGTGGGTCCCCGCGGATACGAAGGAGTTGCACGCATGTCTGTCACGGTGTCCAGCACGCACGAAGTCGATTCGGACGAGATCCGCAAGGCGCTCGACTACTACTGGGAGAACGAGTGGACCGATGGGCTGCCCGTCGTGCCCGTGACGGAGTCCTATCTCGCGGAGTTCCTCGCAACCGTCACCCGCGACCCGAACGAGGTGCTGTTCACCGTCGCACACCTCAACCGCAGCATCACCGTGCGCCTCGCCGCACTCAACGCTGCGCTCGCCGGATGCAGACCGGAGTACTTTCCCGTCGTGGTCGCCGCGTGGGAGTCCGTCGCGAAAGAGCCGCACCCCGCGCGCGGCATCTGGCAGTCGACGACCGGAACAGCACCGTTCCTCGTCGTCAACGGTCCTGTCCGAGGCGAACTGGACATCAACAGCCGCGGCAACATCTTCGGCTCGGGTTTCCGATCGAACGCCACGATCGGGCGAGCCGTCCGCCTCGGCCTCATCAACGTGTTCGGTCTCAACCCGCACGGACTCGACCAGGCCACGCAGGGCAACCCCTCCAAGTACACCGCGGTCGTAGGCGAGAACGAAGAGCAGAGCCCATGGCCGTCATTCGCCGTCGAGCATGGATTCGGCGCCGATGACAACGTTGCGACGATGTTCGTCATCCGCTCGGTCATTCACATCGAGGCACGTCACACGATGATTCCCGAGCAACTCGCCCTCGACTTCGTCGACACGATCTGCCGTACCGGCGCACTCATCCACGAGTACACGTCGACGTTGCTCGTGCTCGTGCCCGAGCACGCGGCGATGTTCGCGAACGCCGGTTGGAGCAAGGACGATCTGCGGGCATACATCTTCGAGAACGCCGTCCGCGATCGCGAAGACCTGGCGCGGGTGGGCAAAGAAGCACTGTCCAACAAGACTCGCTGGCGCCTGCCTGCCGACCACCCCGACTCGACATCGGACACGGCGAGCGGCACAGACACCCCGGATCGGGTGCGGTTGCTCAGCCATCCCACGAACGTGCAGATCATCGTCGCGGGTGCCGACAACGCCGGAGTCTCGGCCGTCGTCGAGGTGTTCACGCTAAACCCGCCTCGTGCGATCCCGTTCTCATCCACCAAGATCGAGGCGTAGCAGGCCCCGCGACACGACTCGAGGAGTGGCGATGAAGCTCACTGAAGAGGAGAGCTCGATGCGCGATGGCGCAGAGGGCGACGCGGTCGCGGCCGCGATGGACCTGCTCATCCGCTATGGCGACGCGCTCGGAGCAGAGCGCCTCGTGAACACGCGCAATGTCGCGGGAACGATGACGCAGCCTTCGCCGGCGAAGGCTCAGCTGGTGCGCGAGAAGGGCTGGGCCAAGGCCTATGCCGTCATCAACCTCGACAGCGACGATGACTTCGAGATCCCTCGCATGAAAGTGCCCACGTGCCAGCTGCAGCACGGTTTCGCGGAAGATGCGGACGGGCTGACGAGCTATCCGAAGCAGTCGATCGAACTGCAGACCGACGCCGAGTCCTACTATTCGGAGCGCGGGGTCAACGTCCTGGCCACGTGCACTCCCTACCAGGTGGGCAATCTCCCGGTGCGCGGCGAGCACGTCGCGTGGATGGAGTCCTCGGCCGTCGTCTACGCCAACTCGGTTCTCGGTGCGCGGACCAACTGCGAAGGCGGCGCGTCCACGGGGGCCGCTGCGCTCACGGGCAAGATCCCGTACTGGGGGAATCACCTCACCGAGAACAGGTATGCGACTCACCTTCTCCAGGCCGACACGAGCATAGACACCTTCCAGGAGTGGGGTCTGCTGGGCTACTACGTCGGTGAAGTCGTGCAAGAAGCTCGGCCGGCGATCGTCGGCTCACTGGCTCAGCCCGACCTCGCCGACCTCAAGCACTTCGGAGCCGCGACCGCGACATCCGGCGGAGTGGAGATCTACCACATCCCGGGAATCACTCCTGAAGCTCCCACGCTCGAGGCCGCGTTCGGTGGAGGCACGGTTCCGGAGGCGATCCGCTACGGCGACGCCGAGCGACGCTGGGCGTACGAGACGCTGAACGCCCAGGGTGACAGCGATGACGTGGACTTCATCCTTCTCGGCTGCCCGCACGCCTCGCTCGACCAGATCGCGCAGGTCGCCCATCTGCTCGAGGGACGGCGTCTTCACGAAGGCACCGAGCTCTGGGTCATGACTCCGCGGGCTCTTCGCACGATGGCGGACCGCAATGGATACACGCAGACGATCACACGCGCCGGCGGCAAGGTCCTGACCGACTCGTGCCCGGCGATGTCGCGTGCTGCACCTCCCGGCACCCGCGTGTTCGCGACCGACTCAGCGAAGCAAGCGCACTACCTGCCGGCGATCCTCGGAATCGAGGCGTGGTTCGGCACGCTCGACGAGTGCGTGGATGCAGCCGTCACCGGCCGGTGGCGCGGGGAGCTCGCGTGACGGTGGAGCTGCGCGGCCGCGGAATCGTGCCCGGTGTCGTCGAGGCGGAAGCGCTCGTCACACACGACCCGATCTCGGGATTCGGTGGGATCGATGTCGCGACCGGCACCGTGATCGAGCCGCGGCACGAGCTGTTCGGCGTGTGCTTCACCGGCAAGGTCCTGGTGTTCCCTGGAGCGAAAGGCTCGTCGGGTTGGTCGGGCTTCTTCCAGTCGACACGCCTCATGGGCACCGCCCCTGCCGCGATGGTCTTCAACGTCATCACGACCAAAGCCGTGCTGGGAGCGATAGTCACGCGGGTCCCCACTGTCGTGGAGGCCGCCCCGAATCCGCTCGACGTGATTCGCACCGGGGATCTGCTGCGTGTCGACGGGAACAGCGGCGTCATAACAGTGCTTCAATGATTTGCGCGGTCATCAGTTTCGCCGACTGATTTCATCCAGTAAAAAGACCTGTTTCCTTCGCGAATCATGGTCGGCAGACTGATCCAACCGACCGCAGAGTTGCGGACAGGACGATCCGACACAGGAGTCGAAAATGCCCATAGCAGCGCAGAAACACAGCCCCTGGTCTTCCCGCTCGCGCCTTCGCGCTGCGACCGCCGTGCTCATCGCGGCATCGCTTGCGCTCGCTGGCTGTGCAGGTGCAGACAGCGGCACATCCGCAGCCGGCGACGAGGACACGCCGGCCGATCTCGACAAGATCGTCGTGGTCTCGTTCCTCCCGCTCCAGTCGTTCACCTTCACACCCGAGATGTACGCGTACTCGGCCGGAATCTTCGAGAAGCACGGTCTCGACGTGCAACTGCAGCCGGTGCAGGGCACTTCTGCGGCCATCCAGACCCTGCTGGGCGGCGCCACGCCGATCACCCGGGTCAGCACTGTCGACGTCATGCCGGGGATGGAATCCGGTCAGCCCATCGTCGGCATCGGCACCATGGCCTACCGCAGCAATCTGCGCGTCATCTCGACCAAGGAGAACCCGATCGAGTCCGCAGCGGACATGGAGGGCAAGGTGATCGGCCTCGGTTCCGTCGGCGGCACGAGCGAGAAGATGCTCAACTTCGCCCTCGACGACGCGGATGTGCCGCGCGATTCCGTGACCCGTCAGGCAGTGCCGGTGACGTCAGCCACCTACGAGCTGGTGAAGCAGGGCCAGCTCGACGGTTACGTCGTCAGCCTCGACACATCGATCGGCATCGTCGAGCAGAACGAGGATGCCGTGTCGAGCCCCGCGGGTCTGGTCGACGCTCCGGAGCGTCAGGTCTGGATCACGACGAAGTCGAACCTCGAGGACCCCGACCAGGTCGAGGACATCGAACGCTTCCTCGCTGCGATCAAGGAAGCGACCCAGGAGCTCATCGATGATCGGGAGAACGACTTCGCGAACGTCCTGACCACGCTGCGCGACAGCGGCGACTGGGACTTCGCAGCCTTGAAGGACGATGCCATCGCGGTTCAGGCCCTCGAGACGTACACGACCGAGACATGGATCGATTCGACAGAAGCCGTCGGCCTGCTCGAGAACGATGACGACTACTGGACCGAGATCTACGACGCGTACGTCAAGGGTGATCTGCTCGAAGGCGGCGGTGATCCGTCCGCCTGGATCACGAGCGACCTGCTTCCGACCGACTGACCTCGTACCCATCCCCCGGGGGGGGCCCCG
>NZ_JBLVOB010000007.1:336345-362396 GCF_053543555.1 Microbacterium xerophyticum
GGGGCCCAACACCCTCTCCCTGACACCGAGAGGCGACGATGCCCACCATGAGCACCCAGACTCCGACACCACCCGCGCCCATCACGGGCGCGACGGACGCCGTTCCCCGACTGAACATCCAGGGCCTCGGACGCGACTTCATCACCCGCTCCGGCACCACCCACGCCGTCTCAGGCGTCGACCTGAGCATCCAGCGTGGTGAGTTCGTCGCACTGATCGGAAGGTCGGGATGCGGCAAGACGACGCTGCTGCGGATGATCGGCGGCCTGCTCGCGCCCACTGCTGGAACGATCGAGGTCGACGGCAACAACCTGTGGCGGGGCACGACGGTCGACGAGTCCGCCATCACGAAGCTCGGCTTCGTCTTCCAGGAGAGCAACCTGTTCCCCTGGCTCTCGGTGCTCGACAACATCGCTCTCCCGATGAAGCTGCGCGGCGCGAGCAAGCGAGATCGTCGGGCGCGGGCCTCCGAGCTCGCAGACCTCGTCGGCCTCGGTGGTTTCGAGAAGTCGTACCCACGCGAGCTCTCCGGCGGGATGCGCCAGCGCGCGGCGATCGCGCGCTCGCTCTCCACCGAGCCGGATCTGCTTCTGATGGACGAGCCGTTCGGCGCACTGGATGCACTGACCCGCGAGCGGATGAACCTCGAGCTGCAGCGCATCGTCCTCGAGACGACGTCGACGGTCGTCTTCGTGACTCACGACATACCCGAGGCCGTGTTCCTCGCCGACCGCGTCGTGCACATGACGCCACGACCTGGCCGAGTACGCCAGGTCCTACCCGTCGTCGAGCCGAAACCGCGCACGGTCAACTCCATGACGACGCCGGAGTTCAACGACATCGTACGGAACCTCCGCCACGACATTGACGAGGAGAACTGATGAGCCGCCAGAAGGTCATGCGTGTCCTGCCCTGGGTCGTGACGCCCGTGCTCGTCGTGGCGATCGTCGTCATCTGGCAGCTCGTCGTCTCCATCGGACAGGTGAACCCGTTCCTGTTCCCGCCTCCGGGAGCGGTGGGCGAGAAGTTCATGGGGCTGTTCGTCGCGCCCGACATCTGGTCCCACACCCTCACCACGCTCTCCGAGATCCTGATCGGGTTCGCGATCGCCGTGGTGACCGGCGTCGTCGTCGGTGTCCTGCTCGGCAAACTGCCATGGCTCGAAGCGAGTGTGCGCCCTCTCATCGTGATCACTCAGGTGGCGCCGAAAGTCGCGTTCATCCCGCTGTTCGTGATCTGGTTCGGCTTCGGCATCACGTCGAAGATCTGGCTCTCTGCACTGCTGGCGTTCTTCCCCATCATGCTCAACATGCTCCTGGGCGTGCGTTCGGTCGAGCAGGGACAGCGCGAGGTGATGAAGAGCCTGAACGCGACGCGGTGGCAGACCCTTCTCCAGCTCGAGATGCGCAGCGTTCAGCCCTACCTGTTCGCCGGCATGGAGGTCGGCATCGTGCTGGCGACGACGGGTGCGATCGTCGGCGAGTACATCGCGGGCAGCCAGGGTCTCGGGTTCCTCGTCGTGTCGAGCATGAACCAGCTCGACGCGGCACTCACCTTCGCGCTCATCCTCTGGCTGTCGCTCCTCGGTCTCGTCCTGTACCTCGTCGTCAACGAGTTGAAGCGGTTCTTCATCCCGTGGCACGAGTCCGTCTACGGACTGCGCGAAACGATGGCGTGATCGGACCTCGGACAGACATTCGGAGGCCGGTACATGAGTGAGCCTCCCGCGTCAGGTCGCGCGTCTTCGCGTCGCGCGGGTTGGGAACCGCATATCTCTAGAATGGTCCTGTTGGACGCAGAGCGTCCGACAGGAAACGGGTGGGATATGCCGGACGACAGATCGCGCGATCGGATTCAGAGTATTGAACGCGGTGTGGAGGTGCTGCGCGCGTTCAACGATCGGCACGGGTCGTTGAGCGTCGCCGAGATCGCGGCCAGGGTGGATCTCGCGCGCCCGGTCGTGCGCCGCATCATGCTGACGTTCGCTCACCTCGGCTATGCGGAGTCGGCAGGGGGGCTGTGGAGTCTCACTCCTCGCATCCTGGAGCTCGGCTCCGGCTACTTCGCGTCGTCATCATTGCCCGAGATCTCTTACGGCTACATGCTCGACGTCGTCAAGCGCACCGGGGAGACGTGCAGCATCGGCGTGCTCGACGGAGCGGATGTCATCCACATCGCGCGCGTCGAAGACCGGCGCCCCCTGCCCGATTCGGTGCGTATCGGTCAGCGCCTTCCTGCGCATGCGACGGCGATCGGGAAGGTGCTTCTCGCTCAGCTGTCGGACACCGAGCTCGATGCGCTGCTCGCCGAGCACACGTTCGAGACGCTTACGCCCGCGACGGTGACGGATGTGCCAGGGCTGCGGGGGGGCACAGACGTCGTGCGCGCCCGCGGATACGACATCTCGATCGAAGAGCTGCTCCCGGGCCGAGTCGCCGTCGCAGTGCCGATCGTCGTCGACGACCGTGCTGTCGGCGGACTCGGCGTGTCGTCGACGACCGTGCGTGAGACCACCGAAAGCCTGCGCGACGTCGTCTTGCCGCTGCTGCTCTCAGCGGCCACCGAGATCGCGAGCGCCTACCGCAACGCCAACCCGCAGCTGTTCCGCGCGCGCGAAAGGTGAAGCCACCGCCTCGGCGCCAGGGCCGGGACGGTGCTCAGGCCGGGGCGGCGATCATGCGGGGACGGTGATCGCGTCAGGAAGCCTGGTTCCCAGGTACGACCCCGCGGCCTCAAGACGCGTCTGGAGCGTCACGACGTCCACGCCCGAACCCGTGCCGTCGCCCGCGAGCGCGAGGTCGGCTGCTGTGCCGGCGGCCTGCCCCATCACGAAGCACGGGCCGGTCACGCGGCCCGAGGACTGACCGCCCTGCGTCATCGACGCTGCGCGTCCGGCGACGAGAAGATTGCCGCCGACCTGTGGCACCAGCATCCGATACGGAAGCTGGTTGAAGCCTCGCGAGTCCACCGGGGCGAACTTGAATGCGACGTCGCCGACGACGTGCGCTTCGACAGGCCACCCGTTGACGCCGATCGTGTCATCGAAGTCGCGGCATTCGAGCACGTCCTCCTGCGTGAGTTGATACGAGCCGACGATGCGTCGGGTTTCACGGATGCCGATCGACGGCGCGATATCGACCACATAGGAGTCCTGGAACCCGGGAGTGACCTGCTTGATGAAGGCGAAGGTGTCCTTCACCTGCTGACGTCCCTGGAGCTCTCCGCGCGTCAGCTGGTGCACGTCGGTGCCGTCGACGGCTGAGCCGTCTTCGTTGGAGAGCTGCGTGAGGTTCGAGCGCCACTCGAGCGGATTGCGCTGCGGGCGCACGATCGGCTTCTTCCGCGGGAAGGAGTGCGTACCGGCGGCCTCGGCCTCCTCCATGAGACGGCGGACCGTCCTCCAGGCCTCGCCCGCTTCGGCGGGATGGACTCCATTGATCCGGAACATGAGCGACGGGTACATGAGGTGCTCACTCACTTCGAACGGCGCACCGGACCATGCCGCGATGTCGCCGTCTCCTGAGCCGTCGATGAAGAAGCGGCCGCGCACGGCACCGCGTCCCGACTTGGACTCGACGATGACCGCATCGATCGTGCGCTCGTCGCGCATGGACACGTCGACGACGGACGTGTGGAAGAGCAGTTCGGCTCCCCCTGCCACGACGAGTTCGTCGGCGGCGATCTTGAGCGCGGAGATGTCGTACGAGAGGGCCTGGATGCGATCATCGACCGAGAGATGCACGTCGTTCAGGCCGTCCATGACCCGCATCCGATCAAGCAGCTCATCGGCGTAGCCGTGCACCGACTGGAAGTCGGTGCCGTACGCGCGAGCGTGCATGCCGCAGAAGGTCGCGAGGCCGCCCATCGTGCCGGCGCCGCCGAGGAAGCCGTACTTCTCGATGAGCAGAGTCGATCGTCCGGCCCGAGACGCGGCAGTCGCGGCCATGAGACCGGCCGGGCCGCCGCCGACGACGACGACCTCGTACTCGCCGATGACAGGGATGTCACGAGCGGGCTCGTGAATGGTCTGCGACTGCTCGGTGGCGCCGTTGTTCATGCGAGCTCCTTCGAAGGGCACGGGCGGGCGCAGAGGACGGCACCGCACGAGAGAGGCTGGACGAGCGCCTCGTACTGGTCGAGGTACCCGCCACCCGTGTCGCGGTCTGCGGGCGGGACGTAGTCCGCTCTGGCGGCGAGCTCGGCCTCGGGGACCAGCAGATCGACGGCACCGCGCTTGACGTCGATCTCGATCAGATCATCGTCACGTACGCGTCCCAGCGGTGAACCAGGGCTCGCAGCCTCGGGAGAGACCTCGCCGACGGTCATGCCCTGATTGACGAGGCCGGAGAACTGTCCGTCGGTCACGAGTGCGACGCTGTGGGCGAGTCCGCGCGCGTGGAGCGCGAAGATGAACGCCGAGGTCAGCCCGAGCCCTGGTGCGCCGGTGACGCCGATGCCGCGGATCACGGCGACGTCGCCCTCGCGCAGCCGTCCGGTGGAGATGCCTTCGATCGCCTCCTCGCGCGTACCGAAGACGCGAGCAGGTCCTCGGAAGACATGCGGTCCCGGATCGGGAACCGGTCGTTTCGCGACAGCACCGCCCGGCGCCAGCGTGCCCTTGAGCACGCTGATCGCCGGATCGGTGCCGAACGGGTCATCGATCGAACGGATGACGTCGCCGTCGGCGGGCGCCGCGAGTTCAGAGTTCTCGGCGATGGTCGCCCCCGAGACAGTGAGCTGTGCACCATCGAGCAGAGGAAGCAGCTCGCGGATGATCGTGGCACCGCCTCCGGCGTCCTCGAACTCCTCCGTGAGGCGAGGCCCGTTGGGTCGCACCGAGCACAGCAGCGGGGTCTCACGACCGAGGGTCCGGTACATCTCCCACACGTCGACGTCGAGGCCGGATTCGATCGCGATCGCCTGCAGATGCTTGATCGTGTTCATCGAACCGCCGATGGCGAGCATCGCGCGAGCAGCGTTGCGCACCGAATCCTCGGTGATGATCTGCCGCGGGCGCACGTCGTTCTCGATCAGTGCGGCGAGCGCATGAGCGGAGCGCCGCACGGTGTCCCACATGGAGTCGCTCAGTGCTCGCACGGGAGCAGATCCTGGCATCGCCATGCCGAGCGCCTCGGCGAGGACGTGCATCGAGTTGGCGGTTGCGAGACCCGCGCACACGCCGGGTCCGAGGATCGCGTCTTCGGCCAGCAGCTCGAGCGCATCGGTCGGCTCTCCGGTGACTGCGGCCTTCGAGGCGTGCAGGAAGATCTCTTCGATGTCGGCCTCACGGCCTTCGGCGAGTCCGGAGTGCTGGTAACCGCACGGCACGATGATCGTGGGGATGTCGAGGCGCCCCGCAGCCATGAGATGCGCAGGCGTCGTCTTGTCGCAGGACGACAGGCAGATCATCGCGTCCAGCTTCGCGCCTTCGACAGCGGCTTCGATGTCGTCGACTATCAGATCGCGGCTCGGCAGGATGTACCTGCCCGCACGTCCTGCACTCGTCACGAAGTGGCTCGGCGCGGTCGTGCGGATCTCGAACGGCAGCAGACCGGCCTCGCGCAGGTCGCCCTTGAGACGCGCGGCGACGTCGTCGAGATGCGAGAAGCACGCGGCGAGTTCCGATGACGTGTTGACGATCGCGACCTTGGCTTTCTCCCAGTCCTCTTTCGGAATACCGAGCGCCGTGTAGTGCGCTCGGCGCGCGATCGCGAGTGCCGAAGACGGCGGAAGGTTGCTGCGGAGCGTGGGCATCATTGTCCTCTCGTCGCAAAGATTCATCCGAAGCAGTCGGATCGGTGCGAAGATCACCAGTGTACGCAGTGCGGGCGTAATGTCGCAATGCGTACACATGACAGCGTGAAAGAGGAGGTGCGGTGAGGTCGAACGGGCGTTTTGACGACGTTGGAGGTCCTCGGCTCACGCCCGGGCTCCTCGTGGTGCTCTGCGTGCTCATGACGCTCAACCCGATCGTCGCGAGCATGTACCTGCCGGCACTCGGGGTCATGGCCGACGACCTCCGGACGAACATCATCGGCATTCAGCTCACCCTCACGGCGTTCTTTCTCGGCGTCGCCGTCGGCCAGCTCATCGTCGGCGCTCTCTCCGACAGCCTGGGCAGACGTCGCGTCGTGTTGATCGCGTTCACCGTGCTCACGGCGGCAAGCATCCTCGCGGTTCTCGCTCCGACCCTCGAGATGTTGATAACGAGCAGAGTGCTCCAGGGACTCGGCGCCGCAGCCGGCGTCGTGGTGGTGCGGGCGATCGTCTCCGATATCGGCGTAGGACCGCAGGTCTCGCGCGCCTACAGCCTGCTCATGGGCACGCTCGCAGCAGGACCGCTGATCGCCTCGCTCTCTGGCACCGTACTGCTGCAGGTCTCTGGCTGGCGCGCGATACTCGTCGGCACTGTCGTCGCAAGCGCCGCCTTTCTCCTGCTGGCGATCATCGGCGTTCCCGAGAGCCTTCCACCGGCCCGGCGCGCACCGTTCAGCGCCGTCGGCATGGCAGCCGTGTACGGGCGTCTGCTGCGCGACCCCGTGTACGTCGGATTCTTCTTGACGATGGCGTTCATCTTCGCGGGTCTCACGATCTATGTGAACGCCTCTTCGTTCGTCGCACAGGATGTGCTCGGTGTCGATGTATGGGGCTTCTGGCTCATGTTCCTGGCGTACGGGCTCGCTGTTCTTGCCGGCGGGTGGATCAATGCCCCGCTCTCGGTGCGCTACGGTCCTCGACGGATGCTGTTCATCGATCTCACTGTGGCGACGGTGCCGGCCGCGCTGCTCGTCGCCGTGACAGCCTTCGGCGCCCTCAACGTGCCCGTGTACGTGGCGCTGATCGCCGTGGGCTGCACGGGTGTGGCCGGCGTGATGGCGAACGCGACGACCCTCGCCCTGGGCCGCACGCCGTTCGCAGCGGGATCCGGCGCCGCCCTGATGGGGTGCATCCAGTTCGCCTTCGGCGCGCTCGCGGGCCCGGTCGGAGGGTTCGCCGGGCCGGATACGGCTCTGCCGATGACGGTCGGGATGCTCACGTGCTTCGTGCTGAGCTTCGCTGCGAGCCGGTTCGCCCGGTTCCACGAAGGTCGCGCTCCGCACGGTCTTCCGCTGGATGAAAACCCTCCTGCTGCGCCCGCCGGCGGCGGGGCATTGTAGAAGTCGGCGGTCCACGACGGATCGCGTCGACACACGGAGGAACCGGATGACCACTTCGATTCGCGAAGCGCTTCTCGACCCGACCGGCGCAGCCGAAGGCGTGAACGACAGTACTCTCTCCCCGCGCCCGGTGACGCTGAAGGGCCTCACCGTCGGCCTGCTCGACAACACGAAACCGAACTCGACGCTGCTGCTCGACGAGATCGCGGCCGATCTCAAGCGCGACTACGGCATCGGTGAGATCAAGCATTACGTCAAGGACTACTTCGGCACGCCCGTCAAGGACGAACTCTTCCGGCAGATCGTCTCCGAGGTCGACATCGTCATCACCGCCGTCGGCGACTGCGGTTCATGCAGCGCGGCGAGGGTGGCCGACGGCATCCTGTTCGAGCGCGCCGGTGTACCGGCCGTGAGCATCACGTCCGACTCCTTCGCGATGTCGGGTCAGGCGATGGCCGACGTGCAGGGCTTCCCAGGATTCCAATTCGTCATGGTGCAGCACCCCGTCGCGAGCCTGGACGTGGAGCACATCCGCGGACGAGCCGATCAAGCCGTGCCGGATGCTCTGCGCATCCTCGGCGTCACCGAGATCGTCTGACCACCGACATCCGAGAACCAAGGAGATCATCATGAGTACGACCGTATCCGTGGACAACGCCCTCGCTTCGTTTCGCGAGATGATGGCGACGGATGGCTACCTGCTCACCTGGTCGGAGGTCGGCGGCGACAAGGTCGTCGTCAAGATCGACGCGAGCGACGGCGCGTGCGAGGACTGCCTCGTGCCCCTGCCGGTCATGACCAGCATCATGGCGAAGGCGCTCGACTCGACAGGCTACGAACTCGACCACGTCGAACTCCCCGGGAGCCATTAGGCGCAACGAGCTGGAGACGTGCTGACGTGCACACGGACGAGAAGTCTGCGTTGCCCACGACGATGAGGGCCGCTGTCCTGCGATCTGATCGTCCCGAGCTCGAGATCGTGCGGATCGCAGTACCGACGCCACAGGCGGGCGAGGCACTCGTGAAGGTGGCCGCCTGCGGTGTCTGTCACACCGATCTTCACGTGATCAAGGACGAAGTCGCTTTTCCGCGCCCGGCGGTCCTGGGCCACGAGATCAGCGGCACCGTGGTGTCGTTCGGTGACGGCACCGCTGACACGCATGGTCTGAGCGCGGGCGATGCAGTCGTGGGCGCCTTCATCATGCCCTGCACCGAATGCGCTGAGTGCACGCGCGGACGCGACGATCTCTGCGCGAACTTCTTCGGCCAGAATCGTCTCCGCGGAACCCTCTACGACGGCACCAGCCGGCTCGCCCTCCCGGACGGCTCGTTCCTGGCCATGTACTCCATGGGCGGCTTGGCCGAATACTCCGTGGTGCCCATCTCGGCACTCACCAGACTCGCCGACGGACTTGACCCGGTGTCATCCGCGATCCTCGGTTGCGCTGCATTCACGTCGTACGGCGCCGTCCACCGCGCCGGGCACGTCGAGCGCGGCGAGTCGGTTGCGATCACCGCCGTCGGCGGCGTCGGCAGCGGGGTGCTGCAGATCGCCAAGGCTGCCGGTGCCGAACCGATCATCGCCATCGACGTCTCGGACGAGAAGCTCGAAGCGGCCCTCCGACTCGGTGCGACCCATACCGTGAACTCGCGCAGCGCAGACGTGAGAGCAGAGGTCCGCGCGCTGACCGGCGGACGCGGTGTCGACGTCTCGTTCGAGGCCCTCGGGCACCCGGCGACCTTCCGTCAAGCGATCGAGATCCTCGCCGACGGCGGACGCATGATCGCGATCGGGATCGCCGCCGGCACCGCGTCCGCCGAGGTCGAGATCACACCGCTCGTGCGGCGCGGCTACACGGTGACCGGTTCGTTCGGCGCGCGCACTCGCGTGGATCTGCCTGCCGTGGTCCAGTTGGCGGTCGACGGGCACTTCGATGCCGAAGGGCTCGTCACCCGGCACTACGCACTCGATGACGCGGATGCCGCCTACCGGGCTCTCGCGCTCGGCGAGATCACAGGCCGCGCCGTCGTGGTCATGGACTGATCACATCATCTCCGAGAAGAAGAGGCTTCGATGACCGACCGCATCCCCCACTGGATCGATGGTGCGCGCGTAGACCTGCCCGACCGCCGTACGAGCGCGGTGTTCGACCCCGCCACCGGCGTGCAGAGCGGATCCGTCGTGCTGGCTGAGACAGCCGACGTCGACGCGGCCGTCCGTGCGGCAGCCCGAGCGTTCCCCGCCTGGCGCGATCTTTCCGCCGCGGGACGGCAGACGATCCTGTTCCGCTTTCGTGAGCTGCTGGATGCACGAAAAGGCGAGCTCGCCGAGATCATCACCTCCGAGCACGGCAAGGTCGTCTCGGATGCTCTCGGTGAGATCGCCCGCGGCCAGGAGGTCGTCGAGTTCGCACTCGGTTTCCCCGAAGCGCTCAAGGGCGACCACTCGCTGAACGCCTCGACAGGCGTCGACGTCCACTCCTTCCGCCAGCCCATCGGCATCGCGGCGATCATCAGCCCGTTCAACTTCCCCGCGATGGTGCCGATGTGGTTCTTCCCCGTTGCCCTCGCGGCTGGCAACGCCGTCATCCTCAAACCGAGCGAGAAGGACCCCTCCGCCGCACTCTGGCTCGCCGCGCTGCTGCACGAGGCCGGCCTGCCGGTCGGCGTCTTCAACGTGGTGCAGGGCGACAAGGTGGCCGTGGATGCTCTGCTCGAGCATCCCGAAGTCGCATCGATCTCGTTCGTCGGCTCCACGCCGATCGCGCGCTACATCTACGAGACCGCGGCCCGCCATGGCAAGCGCGTTCAGGCCCTTGGCGGGGCGAAGAACCACATGCTGGTGCTCCCCGATGCGAACCTCGACCAGGTCGCCGATGCAGCGGTCAACGCCGGCTTCGGCTCGGCGGGAGAGCGTTGTATGGCCATCTCGGTCGCCGTCGTGGTCGAACCGGTCGCAGACGATCTCATCGAGAAGGTGACCTCGCGGATGCGTCGTCTGCGCATCGGCGACGGCCGTCGCGACTGCGACATGGGACCGCTGGTGACGCGAGAGCATCGCGACCGGGTGGCCTCGTACATCGACACCGCTGCAGCGGACGGCGCCGAGGTGGTCGTGGACGGCCGCGACATCGCCCCCGACGGAGATCCGAACGGGTTCTGGCTCGGCCCCACGTTGCTCGACCGCATGCCCACATCATCTCGCGCATACACGGACGAGATCTTCGGTCCGGTGCTCTCGATCGTGCGCGTCGACAGTTATGAAGCAGGTGTCGAACTGATCAACGCCGGTGCGTTCGGCAACGGGGCGGCGATCTTCACCAACGACGGCGGTGCCGCTCGCCGGTTCCAGTACGAGATCGAGGCCGGCATGGTCGGGGTGAACGTGCCCATCCCCGTGCCGGTGGCCTACCACTCCTTCGGCGGCTGGAAGGCCTCCGCCTTCGGCGACACGAAAGCGTATGGTCGCGAGGGCTTCCGCTTCTTCACCCGCGAGAAGGCCGTCACCACGCGTTGGCTCGATCCGAGCCACGGCGGCATCAACCTCGGCTTCCCGCAGAACGCCTAGCGACCCGAAACTCCGCTCGTCGCCGCCGTCGCCCTCACCGGCCGACCGCCGCGGGCTGAACGCGGCGCTGCCACGGCAGCACCAGCGGCGTGATCAGACGGAAGACGAGGTTGATCGCCAGGCCGAGCAGTCCGACGATCAGGAGCCCTGCGTAGACCTCCTCGACGGCGAACTGCTGGCCCGCCCTGCGAATGGCGGCCCCCATCCCGTACTCGGCGCCGACGAACTCGGCGGCGATCAGCGTGATCAGGCAGGTCGCCATCCCGAGACGCAAACCGTTCAGCAACCCTGGCGCGATCGCGGGGAACAAGAGGCGCGTGAAGAATCGGAAGCCGGTGGCCCCGAAGCTCCTCCCCGCCTCGATGAGGTCCGTCGGCACGTCCCGAACCGTCCCGCGTGTGCTGATGATGATCTGGAAGAACGCGGTCGCGAAGGCGGTGATGATGTAAGCCACCTCGCCGCGCCCGACGATGATGATGAAGAGCGGCAGGAGCGCGATCTTCGGGAGGGGGTAGAGCGTGTCGGTCACGGGACGGATCAGCATCTCGACGGTGCGCCACCGTCCGGACGCGACGCCGATCGCGACGCCCAGCACCGCTGAGAGGACGAAGGCCACCAGGAGTCGCTGGACCGTCAGCACGAGGTCGAGCCCCAGCCTCCCGTTCACGAGTTCGTCGACCGTCGTCATGAGGATGTCGCTCAGCGGTGGGAAGAATCGCGGGTCGAGCAGGCCGGCGCGGGTCAGCACCTCCCACAGCACGAGGATGAGGATCGGGATGGCCCAGGACTGCGCCCAGCGCCGGACTGTCGGATTCATATCTGCGCCCCCTGGACGTCGCGTCGCCACGGCAGCAGGCGATCGGCGACCGCGTCGAACCCTACTGAGCTGAGCAGCCCGATGATCGCGATGATCAGAAGCGCGACGTACATGTCGGTGACGCGGAGGATCTGCCAGTTCGACCAGAGGAACTGACCGAGCCCGTTCGGGGCGCCGACCATCTCGATCGCGATCACGGCTATCAGCGTGAACCCGAGCGAAACCCGGATGCCGGTGACGATGGACGGCAGCGAGCCGGGTACGAGGATGCCGAAGAACTGCCGCATTCCACGCGAGCCGTAGTTCTCCGCCACCTCGAGCAGCGTGCGATCGATGCTGCGCACGCCGGCGACCGTGTAGAGGACCATCACGATGAGAGGAGTCACGAGCGCGGTCAGGATGATCGCCATCTCGGTGCGGCCGAGCAAGAACGTCAGGAAGGGAAAGAACAGGACCCCCGGGATGGGATAGAGGAACGCGAGCACCGTGTGAGTGCCGCGCTCCATCCACTGCGAGAGTGTGATCACGATCCCGACGCCGACTCCCAGGACCACGGCGAGGATGATCGTGACGACGACGCGCAGGATCGTGGCGATGATGTCGCCCCCGAGCCCCGAATCGGGCTCGAACACGATCACGCTGCGCGCGATGATCTGCGTCGGAGGCGGGAAGAAGGTCGCCCGGATGATGCCGGCCCGGCTCAGGAGTTCCCACCCGAGCAGGATGGCGATCGGACCGACGAACAGCGCCCACTTTTCGCGAAGGCCGCGCCAACTCACTTGTCATCCACCGCCATGGCCGCTTGCACCTCGTCGCGGAGGTGGTTCCAGATGTCCTGGGACAGCGCAGCGAACTCCGGGGTGCCGCGCAGCTCGGGTGTGCGATCGGGACCGAAGTCGAGTTCGACGATGTCGCGGATCCGCCCAGGGCGTGCGGACATCAGCACGACGCGGTCCGACAGGAAGACCGCCTCGTCGATCGCGTGGGTGATGTAGAGCACGGTCGGCTTCGTCTGCTGGCGGAGCTCCAGGATCTGCTCCTGCAACAGCGTCCGCGTCTGCGCGTCCAGAGCGCCCAGCGGTTCGTCCATGAGGAGCACTTCGGCATCCTGAGCGAGCGCCCGAGCTATGCCGACTCGCTGCTTCATCCCTCCGGAGAGCTGATGCGGGAAGAAGTCGCCGAAGCGTCCGAGGCCGAGCCGGCCCAGCTGCTCATCGGCGATCTCGGCCGCCTCCTTCTTTGGCACGTTGCGGTTGCGGGGTCCGAACATGACGTTGTCGCGCACCGACATCCACGGGAAGAGAGCGTGCTCCTGGAACACCATCGCCGTCTTCGGGCGGTCGGGCTTGGTGCTTCGGATCTCGACGGTTCCGGAGGAGGGCTCGTGGAGGCCGGCCACGAGCCGCAGCAACGTCGACTTGCCGCAGCCCGAAGGACCGACGATCGAGACGAACTCGGCTTCCGCGATATCGAGCGAGACGCCCTCCAGCGCCGTCACCTGCTCCTTCCCTGGGAACCGTTTGCTCACATCGGTGAGCCGGACTTTCGGCCGGGCCTGCACGGTCATCGATTCGCCCGCATCAGTTCTCGAGGGCTGCATCGCGCCAGCTGAAGTCCCAGATGTCCTCCTCCGGGATGATCTCGTCGTAGTTCAGCGACCCCTGCTCCATGAAGAACTCCTGGTAGCGCAGCAGGACGTCGAAGTCCACGTCGAGGTCGGCCGAGATGTGGTGCTGACGCGAGGCGGCGACGATCGCGGGGTCCGCTCCTGTGTACTGCTCGACGAGGTCGAGCATCTCCGGCGTGTCCCAGCCGTTCGCGTCGAGGTCTTCCGCGGCCATCGCGTAGGCGCGCATGAAGTCCTCCGCCAGCTGTGGATTCGCATCCGCCCAGTCGGTGTTGTAGATGATGCCGGTGAAGGGCAGCGGGTCCTCATCCGTAGGCGTCGCCCACGGACGGTATCCCGATCCGTTCTCCTCGGCCTGCGTGGGGAACGGCTCCGACAGGATGCCGGCCGCGATGCCGCCGTTGGCGAGCGCGGGCACCTGATCGGGGAAGGGGATGTATTCGAGCGCGACATCATCCATCGACAGCCCGCCGCGCTCGAGCGCGAAACCGAGCAGCGCCTCGGTGACGACACCCGGCGCGTTCACGGCGAAGGTCTGCCCCGCGAGCTGCGACATGTCGTCTGCCACCGCGGCCGCCTCTGCGGACGAGCCGGCCAGTTGCGACGAGATGATGAAGTAGTCCTCGATGTAGCCCGAATGCATCGGGGCCACGTATCGCACGGGCAGGCCTTCGTCCACGGCGTTGTACGCTGCCGATCCGATGCCGGCGAACCCGGCGTCGTACTGGGCGGTCGCGACCCCGGTGATCGACTCGTTGCCACTCGCGACCTCTACCAACTCGACATCGATTCCGACCTCTTCGGCGTACTTCTCGGCGGTCACGAAGAGCGGCAGCGATGATCCTGTCGCCAGATAGGCCACCCGGATCGTGCCTCCCCCGCCGCCGGCATCGTCGTTCTCGGTTGCAGCACCCTCGGGGTCTGCTGCGCATCCCACGAGCACGAGGGCGGCGACGGCACCCGTGACTGCGAGCGCCCTGCGGGTACGGCTTGCTGTGTTGTGCATCATGATGAAACTCCCTTGTTTCTGTTGCGTACGTCTACTGGTGCCGTCGTGCTGGTGGCTGCGACTAGTGCCCGTGCTCTCGCGCCATGAGCCAGGAGGCACGGCCGGTGATCTTCGCGTCGATCACCAGAGGGCGATCGCGATCAGACTCAAGCCAGGCCGCTGCGCCGCCGAGGTCGTCGAGCGAGCGCACGGTGATCGCGTCGCAGCCGTAGCCCCGTGCGATCGCCGCGATGTCGGTGTCAGGAAACCGCACGATCTCCTGCTCCTCAGACGTGGAGTCCGGGAACAGGTGGATCTCGGCACCGTAGGCGCTGTCGTTGAAAGCGATGACGACCATGCCGAGCCGCAGCCGCACGGCGGTTTCCAGCTCCACGGCCCCCATCAGCAATGACCCGTCACCGGTGCCGAGCACGGCCATCCGATCCGGACGCGCGACGGCAGCGCCGATGACGCTCGCAAGACCCAGGCCGATGGACTGGAATGAGAGCGGGAGTACGTAGCCTTCGTCATCGGGCACCCTCAGGTGCGCGCCGGGGTACGCATTGACGTTTCCGCCGTCCACGACGACGACGCGTTCGTCCGGAAGCATCGCATCGAGTGCGTTGGTCAGTGCAGCAGGGTCGACGAACCCCGGCTCGTCGACCGCCTCGACTTCCTGGTCCGCCCAATAGCGCGCTGCGCGAACCCGATCGGCGATGTCGGGAGTGCGGTAGCCGATCCGTGTCGTCTCAGAGGCCGTCAGCGCCGTGATCACGGCGCGCGCGACGGCACGCGTGTCACCGATGATGCCCAGGTCGACCAGTCGGTGCTTGCCGATGGCGTCGACGCGGTCGTCGATCTGGACGATCGTCGCCTTCTCGAGCAGGGTCCCGCCACGCGTTGTCCAGTTGTTGAGCGCGACTCCGAAGCCGACGATGAGGTCGGCGTCGCGAACGAGCTCCGCCGCGCTCTCGGTCGCGAAGCCACCGACGACGTCGAGTGCCCACTCATCACCCTCGAACACCCCGCGCGCGCCGCCCGACGCGATCAGCAGTGCGCCCGACAGTGCCGCGAGCTCACGCAGGTCGTGCTTCGCCGCACGCGAGCCACGGCCTCCGATGATGATCGGGCGCTCCGCTCCTGCGAGCATGTCGGCGAGTTCTGTCGCGTCCCGAGTCAGGACGGTAGGCGTCGTCACACGGAGGTTCGACGCCGGCCGCGGGCCCGGATACGCGATCTCACGGTCCTGGATGTCGATGGGCAACGAGAGCACGACCGTGGCTCGTTCGAGCTGGGCGACCCGGAACGCGCGCGCCGCATCCGCGAGCGCGGTCTCGGCGGAGTGGATGCGCATGGGCGTGGCACCGACTGCACGCACAGCGCTGTCCTGGTCGATGTGGAAGTTCGACGTGACGTCGCCGACGGCAGTATCGGCGGCGAGCACCAGGAGCGGCGTGTGGCACTTCGCGGCCTCGGTGATGCCCGTCAGGGCATTCGTGAGCCCGCATCCCTGGTGCAGGCTCAGCGCGCTGACATCGCCGGTGATGCGGGAGTATGCATCGGCCATGGATGCCGCACCGGCTTCGTGTCGGGCCGCGACGTACGTCGCACCGGCAGCGACGAGCGCGTTGGTCAGCCGGAAATTGCCGCTCCCGACCACTCCGAACACGTGCGACAGGCCCAACTCGGCGAGCATTCGGCCGACAGCATCGGCCACCTTCATCATCTGCGTCACTGCACTGAATCCGTTTCTCAGGTCATCGGCGACCTGAGACCACGCTAGGTGCGCCACCTAGGTGCGTCCAATGAATAATAGGCATCTGTCTTATTCACCTGAGGAATAATGGGGACATGCTGGCGAACATCGACCTCAACCTGCTTCGAACCTTCGTCGCGGTCTACCGGGCGAAGAATCTGACCTCAGCCGCTGAGACGCTCCGAGTGTCGCAACCCGCTGTCAGCCACGCTCTCCGGCGACTGCGGGCGCACTTCGGTGACCAGCTCTTCATCCGCACCGGGACGGGCGTCCGCCCCACACGCCTGGCCGCAGATCTGTACGCCGAGATCAGCAGTCCGCTCTCGCGGATCGTCGCGATCGCGGAAGACGGCAATCGCTTCGATCCGACGATGTCACAGCGCCGATTTCGCATAGCGCTCACCGACCTCGGCGAGGCCGGGCTGCTTCCGCGCATCCTGCTGGCGACGGGCCACGACGGGCCGGGAATCTCGATCGAAGTCGTCCCCCTCGACATCGACACAGTGGCGCGGGACGTGCTGTCGGGCGATATCGACGCGGCGATCACGAGTTCCCCGGTTGCGGGACCAGTGAATCAGGAAGTCCTGTTCCAGGACCGCTACGCCTGTCTTGTGCCATCTGCTCTCGAGGACGACGACGGCAGAATACGGGTCGATGATCTGCGCCGCCTCCCCGAGGCCAGGGTCGGATCGTCGGCTGGCCACCGCGCGATCACCGAGGCTGTCACCACGCTGGGCGCGGGTGTCCTCTCGCCGATCCCCCACGTGGAGGTGCCCCGGTTCACCTCCCTGCCGTGGATCGTCGCTCGCTGCGGATTCGTTGCAATCGTTCCGATCGATGCGTTCGCCGCGATCGCTCTTCCCACCGGGACGAAACTTCTCGAGCTGCCGTTCCCTTCGCCGACCACGTCGATCCACCTCGTCTCCCATCACGATGCCGGTACCAACACGGCGACCGCCTGGTTCCTCAACATCGTGCGCGCGACGCTTTCGACACAGGGAACGCCAGAGACAGCTCAGCCGCCGGGAACCGGAGGCAGCTCGATCACGGTGCCAAGGGTCGAATAGCGCGGCCCGGCGAGACGTCCGAGCGGTCGGAGAAGCTCCGTGTCGATGCGCCCGTCCCGCATCACGGACTCGTCGATGTTCCACCCGACCACGCGCCCGACGATGAAGTCCCCTCCGGTCGGACTGAACGAGATCGTACGCTCATGCACGCACTCCATGCTGATGGGAGCAGCGGCCAATCGGGGCACGGTGATGATGTTCGAGGGCGCGAGTTCGAGTTCCTGCGCCTCCGCCTCACTGACGTCCGGCGCCATCAGCTCGGAGCTGGCGTGCACCTGAGCCAGTTGCTCCTCGCGCGCGATGTTGACCACGTACTCGCCGTCGCGCTCGATGTTGCGTGCAGTGTCCTTCAGCCCATCCGCACGACGATTGATGGTGAACCCCAGCATCGCGGGATGCTGACTGACCCACGCGAACGAACTGAACGGCGCGAGGTTCACCGTGTGAGGCGCGACGCCGCTGGTCACCCACGCGATCGGTCGAGGGACGACCGACCCCACGAGAAGACGATAGGTTTCGGCGGGGTTCAGAGTCGACGCGTCGACGAACATGATTGAGCCTCCTGGAGAAGCGGACAAGAACGGTGTGCAAGCGAGCGCTCGCGAAGATCATCAGGGATGTCGGCGGGAAGAGCGCCGTTGCCGAGGTCGATGGCGTGGCCCCAAAGTTCCTCGGCGCGCAGCGCGACCGTGCGCGAGACCGGACCGAAGTCGTCGTCGGACAGCTGCACTCGCCTGGTCCACACCGACTCGGGGAGGTCACGCCATTCCACGTTCAGGTGCACGGCCGCGTGGGCGACGAGGTTGCGCAGCCCCTCGGCCGGGAGGGTGGATCCGAGGGATTCCTCCTCTACCCGCTGGTGCGGGGATCGGTAGAGGGGGACGGACTCGTCGCGGCGCGCCCCCGCGCCCCCCCGTACGAACGCGCGCGCGTGGTATCCGACGTGGGCGACGAGCCGCGACCGTGAGACACCGGGGATGAGCGAGGGCCCCGTGAAGTCGGCGTCTCGCAGCTCGTTGAGCATGCGTGCGAAGAACGCCTGACCGCGCCGCGCGGCGAGCAGACCCGCCCGCAGACTCGGGTCGGTGACGTTGTCCGTACGGTCGGCCATCAGAGGGAGGGGCCCTGCACGCGGTTGCGCAGGATGCCGATCCCGTCCACCTCGGTCACGAGTTCGTCGCCGTCAGCGAGATAGCGGGCCGGGACTCGCGCGTGCCCCACGCCGCCTGGTGTCCCCGTCGCGATGACGTCGCCCGGCTGCAGCGTCAGAATGCTCGACACATAGGCGACGAGGTCCACCGGATCGAACACCAGGTCGTCGGTCACCGCATCTTGAACGACCTCGCCGTTGACCGTGCAACGAATGCGGGGACCCGGCGCGAAGTCGTCCGTGGTGACGAGGTAAGGACCGAACGGCGCCGTACCCTCGAACGTCTTGCCTTGAAGCCACTGCAACGTGCGGTTCTGGTAGTCGCGCATCGTCACGTCGTTGATGACGCTGTACCCAGCGACGGCCGCCGCCGCGCTCTCGCGATCCGCATCGCGCACAGGCATGCCGATCACGACCGCGAGCTCGGCCTCCCAGTCGACTGCTGAATCGGCGTGCGGGGGCAGCACGATCTCGTCGTAGGGCCCGATGAGCGCCTCCGGATACTTCGCGAACAGCGTCGGGTGCTGCGGAAGTTGGCGCCCCATCTCGACGATGTGCGACCGGTAGTTCAGCCCCACGCAGATGATCTTTCCCGGCCGCGGTACGACCGGCGCCCAGCGATCATCGGTGATCTCCTCCACAGCGTGCTGGGCGCCGTCGGCACCCAGCGCGCGTTCACGCCAGTCGGAATGCGTGAGAAGCTCCCCGACATCGCGTACTCCGGCGATCTCCACCACGGAGTCGTCGTGCACGATCACCGCGGTGGTGCCTTCTGGTGAGCGCAGCGTCGCCAGCCTCATGCGACACCGTCCCTGCCCGGGACGTGCGTGCGCGCGAATCCCAGGCGCTCGATCACTGGAGCGTCGCTGAATCGGAACAGGTCGAATTCTCCGTCCGCGCGAAGCGACCACGGCACCCAACTCGGCACGACGAAGAGGTCACCTTTCTGCAGCGCGTGGACTTCGTCGCCCATTCGCACCGAGCCGCTGCCTTCGAACACCTGCCACACGCTGGATCCGACCTCATGTCTCATCGGCGTCTCCGCAGCGGCGCGCAGCCGGTGGAACTCGCACCGGATGGTGGACATGACGTCGCCACCCGTCGTGGGGTTGGTGTACCGGATCGCCGCGTGGCCGGGTTCGACCGTCGCCGGGTAGCCCTCATCCTCCAGCGCGAGCTGCTCGCGCAGAGCCGCATCCGTGTGCTCCCAGCGGTAGGCGCTCAGCGGCGAAGAGACCGTGTTCTCCAGCCCGGACAGCGGTCGCAGGCCTGGATGCGCCCACAGTCGTTCGGCGCGGGAGAACTCCGGCGATGCTTCATCGGTGACCCGCTCGGACCCGAACTCGAAGAACCCGACATCCGTGTAGTTGGAGAGCGGGATGTCGAGTCCGTCGATCCACGCCATCGGCTCGGACGTGTCGTTGTGATGACCGTGGAAATTCCATCCCGGAGTGAGCAGAAGGTCCCCACGGGACATGCGGACAGGGTCGCCGTTGACGACGGTCCAGACGCCTTCACCTTCGACGACGAATCGAAAGGCGTTCTGGCTGTGACGGTGTTCGGGCGCCGTCTCGTGTCCTCCCAGGTACTGGATCGCGCACCACAGCGTGGGCGTCGCGTAGGCCGTTCCCGGCAGGCCGGGGTTGCGCAGCCCGATCGCACGCCGCTCCCCTCCACGCCCGACGGGGACGAGTTCTCCCGAACGCTGCGCGATGTCGTACAGCGTCTTCCATCGCCAGACGTGGGGCACGGCCTGCGATGTCGGAGTGATCGGCATGAGGTCGTCACGTTGTGTCCACAGCGGGGCCATCGAGTTCGTCTCGAAGTCGATGTAGAGCTGCTCGAGCTCGGGCGAATCTATCCGCCCGTCCATTTCCTGCATCACTCGCCCTTCTTCGCCGCGAACTGGGCCCAGAGCCACTCGATCGTTCCGCCGAGATCCACTTCGGGGTTGATTCCCCATTGCGCCTGCAGTCCGTCGGAGAGTGCAAGGAACACCCGAGCCATCATCGAGGCGTCGACGTCCTGTGAGAGCATGCCTGCCTGCTGACGGGCTTCGATGTCTCGTCGCATGCTCGCGAGCACCTCGTTCTCGCGTCGGAGGAAGAACTCATGCGCGGGATGCTCCGCATCCGCCGCGGCGGCTTCGAGGTTGACGTAGAGATTGACCAGCGCGGGAACCGACTCATTGTGACGCGCGACCCGGATCGTCATCGGGTCGTCTCCGCCCTGCGCGGCGACGATACGCCGGTTGACGATGTCGCGCTGTCGCAGCACCTCGACGAGCAGATTCTCCTTCGTCCCGAAGTGGTGCAGGAGACCTGCCTGAGTCATACCGACCGCGTCGGCGATATCGCGCAGCGACGTCGCCCCGTAACCCTTCCGCTCGATGATCTCCAGTGCGGTCTCGAGGATGAGATCCTGGCTCTCGCGTCCCTGGGCGTAGGTTCGACGTGGCGCCCTCCGACGGATGGGCGCGCTCGGCTGTCCAGCAGGGAAGAGCGGGCTCGCGTAATCTCCGGGAACGTCGACACGGGAAGTGCGCACCGCCTCGACCGAGCGCGGGATGTCGAATGGCAGGCGCCCCTCGGCCTGCGTGCGGCCGGTGAGCACCTCGAGCACTGCGATATCTGAGGCACCGAATTCGACGAGCACCGCCGCACAGCTCGGGAAGAGGGGCTCGAGGATCGCGGGGCGCTCCAAGTGGACCACGAGGATGACCGGCGCATGCGCGGAGAGCGCCTGCAGCCGTTCAACGATCTCCGGTGCGAACTCCAGCGAGCCTGCATGGAAGCTCGCCTCCAGGGCGAACTCGTCACGGGGGTCGTAGGGTGCAGCGATCCGCACGACATTCGCATCGGCATCCGTCGGATCGGCGACAGGGATCAGGCCCGCCTTCTTGAGCGATGCGTCCGATAGCCCCTCGGAGAACACCTTCGCCCCGCGCCGCAGCGGGAGCGCCGGGTTGGATGAGGACAGGCCGTTGGTCAGCACGACCATCGATCGCGCCTGAGCGGCATGCCCGGCGGCGCGGTATTCCTCCGTGCCGACAGAATCGGTCGCGGTGTCCTCGTCGACGTAGGGGTCCTCGAACAGCCCGAGCGCGAACTTCACGCGAAGCAGACGCCGAACCGACTCATCGATGCGGGTTTCGTCGATCGCACCCGATTCGACGAGCTCTACGATGTAACCCGGCTCTTCCTCCCCGCCGAGCTGATCGCAGCCCGCCTCGAGGATCTTCTGCACCCGCTCGAGCTCCGTGAGGTGCTCCACGCCCCAGGCCCGCGGTGGCAGCACCTTGCCGCCGATGCGGGACTCGGTGACCAAACCCCAGTCCGTGCAGCCCACTCCGTCGAAGCCGAGCTTTTCACGTAGCAGGCCGGTGATGATCTGGCGGTTGAACCCGAACCCGACCTCCTCGACAGGCTCGCCGTCCAGAGTCAGCCCGATCGGGATGCCGTAGGAGGGCATGATCGCAGGGACGCCGCGGGCGATGACCCGGCGGAACGGTTCGAGATGGTAGTCGAACATGCCGCCCGTGTAGTCCTGCTCCTTGCCGTAATCGAAGTGCGGGTCTTCGCCGTCACGTTGCGGTCCGCCGCCAGGGAAATGCTTCGCCATGCACGAGACGCTCTGAGCACCCAGCCCCTCGTCTCCCTCGAAGCCGTCGACGTACGCGACGCCCAGCTTCGCCACGGTCTCGGCATCTTGTCCGAAGGTGCTGTACTGGCGCGCCCAGCGTGGCTCTGTAGCGACATCGAGGGTGGGATGCAGTGCGAGCCTGATGCCGATCGCCGTGTACTCGCGGCGTGCGATGTCGGCGAAATCTCGAACCGTCGTCTCGTCTCCGATCGCACCGAGTCCGAGAGGCTCCGGCCAGGCGGACAGGTGCTCGGCGCTGAAGGATGCTCCCCAGTTCTCCGTGAACGAATGCCGAGGGTCGGTCGAGATCGTCACGGGGATGCCGTGCGGCGCCTGCTCGGCGACGCGCTGCACTTCGTTGTTCCATCGAGCCATCGAGCGAGGGTCGGGAATGCGGTGCACGTTCAGATGGGTCACGTGTCGCTCTTCGATCATCTGGCGTGCACTGAGCTCACGAGGCGCGATCTCTGCACCGTCGATCGCACCGTCATTGGTCACACTGACCACCGACTGCACCATGAGCCCCGCCTTCTCGGCGAGAGACAGTCGGGAGAGCAGATCCTCGACGCGCTCCTCAACGGGCAGACGCGGATTCTCGTAGGGGTCCATCACCCCATTGCCGTTGAGATCGCGGTAGGCCGTGCCGTCCGTGTGTCGCGCCGAGCGTCCTGCGGCGGTAATGGTCGTGTTTTCCATCCTCATCTTTCCGAACCGGTCGCCAAGAGGCGCCGTCCTTCGCGACGTTCCCGCTGGAGAGCGACGTCGGCAACAGGTGCCGACATGAACAAGCGCTTCGTGTACGCGTGCTCGGGCCGGGCGGTGACCTGATCGACATCGCCCGCTTCGACGATCTCACCTCGGTACAGCACTGTCACCCGATGGCTGATATGCCGTACGACCCCGAGGTCGTGCGACACGAACAAGTATGCGACACCCGTCTCCTTCTGGATCTCGATGAGGAGATCGAGCACGCGCGCCTGAGTCGTGAGATCGAGTGCCGAGACGGGCTCGTCGCAGATGATCAGCCGGGGGTTGAGCGCGATGGCCCGGGCGATCGCCACGCGCTGGCGCTGTCCGCCCGAGAACTCACGGGGCAGGCGCCGTTCGGCATCCGCCGGCAGGTGCACCCGATCGAGGAGCTCGCGGATCCGCGCGTATGCGTCCTTGCGCGTCCACCCCTGGATCAGGAGCGGTTCGGCGAGGATGTCAGCGACCGTCATCGAAGGATTGAGCGACGTGTACGGGTCCTGGAAGACGACCTGCATCTCGCGTGCGCGCGATCGCCGATCGCTCGCACCGGCATTCGTGATGTCGCGCCCATCGAACGCGATCGTTCCCTTGGATACGGGAGCAAGCCCCAGGATGGCGCGACCGATCGTCGTCTTTCCCGACCCCGATTCTCCCACCAGGCCAAGAGTCTCGCCCGGCCGGATATGCAGCGAGATACCGGTGAGCGCGGTGAAGACCTTTCGTCCTCGGCCGCGGTAGACGACCTCGAGGTCGTCTACGCTCAGCAGCGTTTCGGATGCGTTCATCCTCTGCTCCCCTCTGATGAGGCAGCGCCGGCGGTTGTCGGAGCCACGTAGGTGCGGACCGGCCCTTCGTCGAGCATCGACGCGAGGAGGGTCTGAGTATAAGGATCGCTCGGCGTCCGCAGAATCGTGTCGACGTCGTCGGTCTCGACGATCCGTCCCGCCTTCATGACGGCTACCCGATCGCAGATGTCCGCGACGACCCCGAAGTTGTGGGTGACGAGGAGCACTGCCATGCCGGTCTCGCTCTGCAGGTCCCGCAGCAGATCAAGGACTTCGGCCTGCACAGTGACGTCCAAAGCGGTTGTGGGTTCGTCGGCGATCAGGAGCTTCGGCTCTCCCGCGACCGCACCCGCGATGAGGACGCGCTGCGCCATGCCACCCGAGATCTCGTGCGGATAGGCGCGGAAGGTCGCCTCCGGGTCGGGGATGCCGACCCGGGCGAGCAGGCTGAGGGCACGCTCTTTCGCCTGCGTCTTCGACAAGCCGAGCCGCGTACGCAGCGGCGCGGTCAGCTGCTGCCCGATTCGGAAGCTCGGGTCGAGGTTGCTGAGCGGCTCCTGAGGAACGTAGGCGATGTCCGTTCCGCGCAGCTTGCGCCGCTCTGCGGTGCTGAGCGTCGCCAATTCCGTACCGTCGAATCGGATGGATCCTCGCGAGACCCAGCCGCCGTCAGGGAGGAGGCCGAGAACCGAGAACGCGGTCTGCGTCTTACCTGATCCCGATTCGCCTACGAGGCCGAGTACCTCGCCGGGAGCGATATCCAGCGAGACATGATGCACGACGGTGTTCTTCGAATCACCGATTCCGTAACTGACCTCAAGGTCGCGCACGGACAGCAGCGATGCCTCAGTGCGATCTGTGAGCGACGCGACGCTGGCAGGCTGCGGGCGGCCCACCTTCGAGCTGTCGCCGGCATCGCGGTCCTCGAGGGCGTCGCGCATCGCGTTTCCGAGAAGGATGAGCGCCATGGTGGTGAGCCCGATTGCCAGACTCGGCCAGAAGATCAGCGACGGATTGACGAAGATCCGACGGAACCCCTCGTTGAGCATCCCGCCCCACGACGGCACCGAGCTGTCCGCGATGCCGAGGAACTCAAGCCCTGCCTGCACCGCGATGGCGATGCTGGCGAGGCGTGCAGACTGAATGATGGCGGGCGCGCGTACGACTGTCAGCACGTGACGACCGATGATGCGGGCGTCGCCGAGCCCGGACACCCGAGCAGCGTCGATGTAGAGCTCGCCACGAACGGCCTGAACCGAGGCACGCACGATGCGGAAGACCCCCGGCGCGAGTAGAACGCCGAACACACCCATCGATATCCAGATCGACGGACCCGCAACAGCACGTACCGCGAGCAGCAGCACGATTCCCGGCAGTGCCATGTTGAGGTTGTTGAACCAGTTGGCGACGGCGTCGAACGGGCCACCGTAGTACCCGGCGAGAAGACCGGTGGGCAGCCCAACCACGAGGGCGACCACGAGGGCCAAGGCGGCGCCGGCGAGACTGACCTGTGCGCCGAGGAGGAGACGGCTCAGTACGTCTCGTCCCGACGCGTCAGTTCCGAGGAGGTGCTGTGCGCTGGGCGATTGCATCGCATCGCGGAGCACGACGAGGTCGGGTGATGGAAGCGGGAGGAACGGCGCGACAAGTGCACTGAGGACGATGATGAGGAGGACGGCGGCCGCCGCGACGCCGAGGGGGTTGCGAAGGAAGCGCCGGAACGCTCCCTGCTTTGCGGCACGCGCAGCGGCCACGAGAGTGGTTGTCTGGCTCATGAGAGACGCACCTTCGGGTTCAGCCAGGCGACGGCGAGGTCGACCAGCAGGTTGACGATGACGACGATCACGACATAGGCGAGCACTGCTCCGAGGATCAGTGGGACGTCCGTGCGCACTGCGGCTTCGATGGCGAGGCTACCGAGACCGGGAAGCGCGAAGACCTGCTCGATCACCACGGCGCCGCCGAGGATGCCGACGACCTGCACGGCGAGCGCCGTCAACCCGGTCGTAGAGGAGTTGCGCAGCACATGGACGAGAACGACCCTGGTTTCTGAAAGACCACGGCTACGGAGCGTGCGTACGTAGTCCTGGCGCATCATCGCCAGCATCGAGCTGCGAACCTGCTGTGCTATTCCGGCGATCGCCGGAATGGTCAGTGCGGCGACGGGCATGACGAGACTCCGCGCCCATGCACCCGGATCGGTACTGAAGTCGGTGTACCCGGTGGCGGGCAGCCATCCGAGTTGGATCGCGAAGACCGTGACGAGGAACAGCGCGATTATGAACGCAGGGAGCGCATCGCCCAAGGTGCTCAAGAACTGCAGGGCTTTGTCGACCCAGCCGCGCCGCACAGCCGAGAGAATGCCGACGGCGAAGCCGATGACGCCGCTGATCAGCGTCACGAGGACGACCATCGCGACAGTGACGGGCATCCGTACCCCGATCGCGGCCCATACGGACTGCGACGTGAACAACGATGTGCCGAAGTCGCCCTGCACCGCAGCGATCAGCCAGCCGAAGTACTGCACGAAGATCGGACGATCCAACCCGAGTTCCGCGTTCAACTGCGCGACTTGCTCCGCGCTGGCGTTCTCGCCGAGTACGTTGCGTGCAATGTCGTCGAACGCGGGCGACACGAGCAGGAAGACGATGAGCGAGGTCGCGAAGACGAGCGACACCGCCGAGATGAGGCGTTTCAGAAGGAAGGGCATGAATATTCTCCTGTGGAGAGGGAGGGGCCCCCCC